>CAZCZE010000026.1:0-175103 GCA_964503125.1 uncultured Gammaproteobacteria bacterium | reverse complement strand
CTCGGGGCCGACGTGCAGGTCATCCATGCGATTCACGTGAGCTCCGCCGAGATCGACGCGCTCGCGGCGAGCGGCTCATCGGTCAGCCTGTCGCCCTACACGGAGATGCGGATCGGATTCGGCATGCCGTTGACGGTGGAGCTGCTCGCGGCGGGCGTGCGGGTCGGGCTTTCCGTGGACACGCCGGCGCTGTCGGGCAACGCGGACATGTTCGCGATCATGAAGGCGATTCAGAACATCGAGAACGGCCGGGCGCAGAACGAATTCAGGCTCACGGCGCGCCGCGTGCTCGAGCTCGCGACGATCGAGGGTGCGCGGTCGATGGGCCTGGCCGACAGCATCGGCTCGCTGACGCCGGGCAAACGCGCGGACCTCATCATGGTCGACACGCGCGCCTTGAATCTCGCCGTGCTCACGGAGCCCGCGCACCTGCTCGTCGAGGCGGCGCAGCCCGCGAACGTCGACACGGTCCTCATCGACGGCCGCATCGTGAAGCGGGGCGGGCGCCTGACGACCGTCGACGTCGCCGACGTCATCGACGACGCGGCGCGCGCATTCACCGAGCTACGGCGTCGCTCCGGCTGGAGCTGGCCGAGTCAAATATAGCGGTTGAAGCCGCCGCAAACCTCGACCGTCGTGCCCGTCATGTAGCTGTTCTTGTCCGAGACCAAGAACGCGGCGACGTTGCCGATCTCCTCGGGCTCGGCCCACCGGCCGAGCAGCGTCTGGTTCGCTATCCCTAAGCGCACCTGATCGGGCGTGACGTTGCGCACCTTCGCCATCGCCTCGGCGCGCGGTCCCCACGATTCGACTTTCGTGAAGCCCGGACAGATGTTGTTGACCGTGATGCCGAGGCTGCCGAGCTCGCCGGCCATGAGCTTCGAGAACGCGATGATGCCGGCGTTCGGAATCGTCGTCGTGAACGTGCCCGCGAGCAGCTGCTTGCCCGTGACGCCCGAGACGTTGAGTATCCGGCCCATGCGGCTCTTCTTGAGCGCGGGCAGGGCGTGTTTCGTGGCATAGACGGCGGCCATGAGGTTGACGTTGAGCGCCTTCTGCCACATCTCGGCCGTGAGGCTCTCCAGCGTGCCGGGAATCATGCCGCCGACGTTGTTGACGAGGATGTCGAGGCCGCCGAGCTCCGCGGCCGCCTTGTCGACGAATTCCTTGCAGCCGGGCTCGGTCGCGAGGTCCGCGACTAGACCTACGGCTTTCACACCGTGGCGTTGCATGTCGTTGACGGCCGTCGCGAGCCGCTCGGCGCCGCGCGCGGAGAGGGCCACGTTGCAGCCTTCCTTCGCGAGCGCCGTGGCGATGGCGTAGCCGATGCCCTGACTCGAGCCCGTGATCGCCGCGTTCTTGCCCTTGAGACCGAGATCCATGTGCCGACTCCCGAACGATGGTGTGCCCCCGGCGATTATGCCGGATCGGGCGGCGCCCCGAGGCCGTCGCGCTAGAATTCGCCGCACCGAGGCGCCCGACCGGCGAGAATGAAGAACCGTCGATGGCCGAAACCAATCTCAAGGTCTGGCTCAAGCCGGGACGCGAGAAATCGCTGCGCCGCCGCCATCCGTGGGTGTTCTCGGGCGCGATCGAGCGCAGCGACGGCGATCCTAAGCCCGGCGCGACGATCGAGCTCGCCGCGGCTTCGGGCGAGTTCCTCGCGTACGCGGCCTATTCGCCTGCGTCGCAGATTCGGGCGCGCGTCTGGACGTTCGACGCCCGTGAGCGCGTCGATGCCGCGTTCTTCCGGCGGCGCCTCACTCGTGCCGTCGAGTCGCGCCGGCGCTTGGGGCTTCTCGACGAGGCGAACACGGCGTGCCGGCTCGTCTTCGCCGAATCGGACGGCCTGCCGGGGTTTATCGTCGATCGCTACGGCGATTACCTCGTCTGCCAAGTGCTCGCGACGGGCGCCGAGGCCTGGCGCGCCACGCTCGTCGAGCTGCTCGCCGAGCTCTGCGCTCCGCGCGGTATCTACGAGCGCTCCGAGGGCGGGGCGAGGCACAAAGAGGCGTTGCCGTCGCGGCGCGGCGTGCTCGCCGGCGAGGAACCGCCCGCGGAGATCGAAGTGCGTGCCGGCGAGGTGCGCTCGCTCGTCGAGATCCTCGCCGGGCAAAAAACGGGCGCCTATCTCGATCAGCAGCAGAACCGCCTGCGCGTAGCCGCGCACGCGCACGGCGGCGACGTGCTCGACGCCTTCTCTTATACGGGCGGCTTCGCGATCGCGTGCTTGAAGCGCGGCGCGCGCGCCGCAACGCTCATCGATTCGTCGCACGAGGCGCTGGCAGTCGCCGAGCGCGAGACGAGCTTGAACGGCGTGCGCGAGCGCTGCCGCTTCGTCGCGGCCGATGTCTTCGCCGAGCTGCGGGTGCTGCGCGAGGGCGGGGCGCAGTTCGACCTCGTCGTGCTCGACCCGCCGAAGTTCGTCCACTCCGCCGACCAGATTCCTGCCGGTAGCCGCGGCTACAAGGACATCAACATGCTCGGGCTCGCGCTCGTGCGGCCCGGCGGCGTGCTCGCGACGTTCTCGTGCTCGGGGCACGTCGATGCCGCCCTGTTCCAGAAAATCGTCGCGGGCGCGGCCGTCGATGCGCGCCGCGACGCTCAGATCCTCGAACGCCTTTCGCAGCCGCCGGATCACCCTGTCGCGACCGAGTTTCCCGAAGCCGACTACCTCAAAGGCCTAATTCTCCGCGTCCACTAGTTCTCCTCCGCGGTCGGCCCTCGAAGACCCCTCCCGAGACACGCCGGAAGACCGTCCCTGGGGCTCGTCGGCGCACGTCCCTGTGCGCCGACGGTCTCGGGAGGGGTCTTCGAGGTCCAACCGCTGCGTCATCGCGGCCCTCGAGGCCCGACTGCCTGCGATACCCGATCAACTACCCCGCAGATACCGGTGTTCACGAACAGACAGCGGTGTATGATTTCGGCGTGAAATCGAGGTCGCCAGGGCATACCCAAGCCCGCGCCACTGCGCGCGTCCAGCGGCGCCGCGACCGCATGAAGGCTTCGCTGCTGGCCGCCGGAGCGCGGCAATTCGCCGCGCGCGGGGTCGGGCCTGTGAGCGTCGCGGAGCTCATCGCAGAGGCGGACGTGTCGCGCGCGACGTTCTACGAGTTCTTTTCCAGCAAATACGGGCTGTTAGAGGGCATACTTAATCCGATATTCGACACGGCGACGCGCCAGATCCGGGCGCTCGCGGAGCGGCCGCCTGCCGAAGCCGTCGACGGGCTCGTCGACGTCTACTGGGCGCTCTGGTGCACGCATCGCGACGGGTTGCTGTTGATCCCGCTCGTCGACCAGGAGACGTTCAAGCATTTCGAGAAGCAGCACCGGGCGCTCCAGGATGCGCTGCTCGACCTGCTGCTCGCGGTCGAGCGGGCCGATCTGCTGCGCAACGGCAGCGCGCAGTACTCGCTCAAGGTCATTGCGAGGACCGCGGTTCAACTGCTGCGCGTCTACGATGGCCACGCGGCCGCGGCGGCCCTGTTCCGCGACGCATTGCGGGGTCTGTTGTTGCGGGCCCACTAGATGCCCGGAGCTCGCGAGACCGTCACGCTCGCCGTGCTGTTCGTCGGTGTCCTGATCGCGGCGCTCGACATCGCCATCGTCGGGCCGGCGCTGCCGGCGATTCGGGACACCTTTGCCGTCGGCGCGCGCTGGTTGCCGGCCGCGTTCACCGTCTACGTGCTGTTCTACCTCATCGGCACGCCGCTGCTCGGCAAGCGCTCGGATCGGCACGGTCGCCGGCGCGTGTTCATCGAGAGCCTCGCCGTGTTCGCGGTCGGCTCGCTGCTCGCGGCGGCGGCGACGTCGTTCCCGCTGCTGCTCGCGGGGCGTGCGGTTCAGGCGTTCGGCGCCGGCGGCCTGTTGCCCGTCGCGGCCGCGGTCGTCGCCGAAACCGTCCCGCTCGAGCGGCGCGGCCGGACGCTCGGTCTCATCGGCGCGGTGTTCGGCTTCGCATTCCTGCTCGGCCCGGTGCTCGGCGGGCTGCTGCTGCCCTTCAGTTGGCGCTGGCTGTTCCTCGTCAACGTGCCCGTCGCGCTTGCGCTCATGGCTGCGGGCGCGCGGCTGCTGCCGCAGCGGCGGCACTCCGAGCCGCCGCGCTTCGACGCGCTCGGCGCCGCACTGCTCGCCGCCGTGCTTGGGTGCCTGGTCGTCGGCATCGGCCAGCTCGACACGCGCGAGCTCGCGGCCAGCGTGCAGTCGCTACGCGTATGGCCGTGCTTCGCGCTCATCGCGATCCTCGTGCCGCTGCTCTGGTCGGTCGAGAAACGCGCCGCCGACCCCGTGCTGCCCCCCGCGATGCTGCGCCTGCCGCAGCTGCGCGTCGTGGCCGTGATCGCGTTCGCCGCGGGCACGGTCGAAGCCGGCATGGTGTTCCTGCCCGACATCGCCGTGCGCAACTTCGGCGTCGACGCGGCGACGGCGAGCTTCGCGATGCTGCCGCTCGTGCTGACGCTCGCCGTCGCCGCGCCGCTCGCGGGGTGGCTGCTCGATCACGCAGGGCCGCGCACCGTCGTGCAGATCGGGCTCGCGTTGACGGTCGTCGGCCTGCTGCTGTTTGCGCTGCGACCGCTCGATTGGCAGAACTTCTATCTCTCGGGCGTGCTCGTCGGCTGCGGAATGGCCGCGTTGCTCGGCGCGCCGCTGCGCTACATCGTGCTGCAGGAAGCCGGGGAGGGACGCCGCGGCGCGGGGCAGGGAATGCTGACGCTTGCCTTAAGCGTCGGGCAGCTCATCGGCGCCGCGATGATCGGCGGCGTCGTGGGATCCGCGGCCGATGCCTTGCCCGGTTATCGGCAGTCGCTGCTCGCGGTGGCCGTCGCCTGCGCGTTGGCCCTGGTGCTCAGCATCACGTTGCGGGGTAGAGTGATGGGCCGCCGCGAGCCGGTCGCCCGAGCTTGAGCGCCGGCCGCGGCGCGGAGCAAGAATCATGCGTGACTGTTGGATAGCCCCGTCGATTCTGTCGGCCGACTTCGCGCGTTTGGGCGAGGAAGTCGACGCGGTGCTCGCGGCGGGGGCGAACCTCATCCACTTCGACGTCATGGACAACCACTACGTCCCGAATCTCACGATCGGGCCGCTCGTCTGCGAGGCGTTGCGCAAGCACGGCGTCAAGGCGCCGATCGACGTGCACCTCATGGTCAAGCCCGTCGACCGCATCATTCCGGATTTCGCTGCCGCCGGCGCCACCTACATCACCTTCCATCCCGAGGCCAGCGAGCACGTCGACCGCACGCTGCAGCTCATTAGCGAGAGCGGCTGCAAGGGCGGCCTCGTCTTCAATCCCGCCACGCCGCTGACCTGGCTAGACCACGTGCTCGACAAGGTCGACCTCGTGCTGCTGATGTCGGTGAATCCCGGTTTCGGCGGGCAACAGTTCATCGAATCGACGTTGCCGAAGATCGCGGCCGCGCGTGCGTTCATCGACCGCTCCGGTCGGGCCGTGCGACTCGAGGTCGACGGCGGCGTCAAAGTCGCGAACATCGGCCGGATCGCGGCGGCCGGCGCCGACACGTTCGTCGCGGGCTCGGCCATCTTCGGCGCCGCCGACTACGCGGCGACGATCGCCGCCATGCGGCGCGAGATCGCCGGCGGCCGGTAGCGGGATCGGCCCGCCCGTGACCCAAGCGGCGCGCGCAGCGGGGGGGCGTTCTGCTATGCTCGCGGCCGCCAAAAAACGCTTCCCCAGAGTACTCAGGTCATGACTTGGACCGTGCACAAGTTCGGCGGCACGAGTGTTGCCGACGCGAGTTGTATTCGCCGCGTGGCCGACATCATCGGCGGCCAGCGGCGCGGTCATCTGGCCGTCGTCGTCTCGGCGATGAAGGGTGTCACGGACGATCTGCTCGGGCTCGTGGACAAAGCCTCGAAGCGCCAGCCCGTCGAGCCCACGCTCGAGGCGCTGCGCGCTCGTCATGAGAAAGCCAACCTCGAGCTGCTCGACGCCGCGGCCGCGAAGACCGTCATGGCCGAGTTCGACAAGGATCTCGCCGACATCGATTCGATTTTGAAGGCGTTGACGCTCGTGCGCTCGGCGTCGAACCGCAGCCGCGATCTCGTGGCCGGGTACGGCGAGATCTGGTCGGCGCGGCAGATCGCCGCGTTTTTCAAGCAGACGCTCGGCAAGTCGCACGACGTGCTGTTCTTGAACGCCCGCGACGTGCTCGTCATCGAGCACACCGAGATGGGGCCCGTGACGGCCTGGGACCTGTCGCGGCCCAAGCTCAAGGCCGCGTTGCCGCCGGGCTTCTGCGGCATCGTGGTCATCACGGGCTTCGTCGCGTCCGACAAGGACGGCCTGCCGACGACGCTCGGCCGCAACGGCAGCGACTACTCGGCGTCGATCTTCGGCGCGCTGCTCGACGCCGACGAGGTGCACATCTGGACGGACGTCGACGGCGTCATGAGCGGCGATCCGCGCCAGGTGCCCGAGGCGACGATCATCGACGAGATGTCCTACAGCGAAGCCATGGAGCTCGCATATTTCGGCGCCAAGGTCATCCATCCGCAGACGATGGCGCCCGCTGTCGGCCGCGGCATTCCGCTGTGGATCCGTAACACCTTCAACCCGACGCATCCCGGCACGAAGATTTCGACGTCGTCGGGCTCGCGCGCCGCGGCCGTCAAGGGCATCAGCGGCATCGACAAGGTCGCGCTCGTGAACCTCGAGGGCGCGGGCATGATCGGTGTTCCCGGCACGGCCGATCGCCTGTTCGGCGCCCTGCGCGAGGCGGGCGTGTCGGTCATGCTGATCTCGCAGGGCAGCTCGGAGCACTCGATCTGCTTCGCCGTGCGCGAGGACACGGCCGACCAGGTCCGCACCGTCGTCGAGCGCGCGTTCGCCGTCGAGCTCGGCGAAGGGCAGGTGCAGCGCGTCGGCGTCACGAAAGGCTGCGCGATCGTCGCGGTCGTCGGCGACGACATGGCCGGCATGCCGGGCAGCGCAGGACGGTTCTTCGGCACCTTGGGCTCGGCCGGCATCAACGTGCGCGCCATCGCTCAAGGCGCATCCGAGCGCAACATCTCCGCGGTCATCGACGCCAAGGACATGACGCGCGCGATTCGCGCGGTGCACAGCAGTTTCTACCTCTCGGCCAAGACGGTGTCGATCGGCTTGCTCGGCCCCGGGCTCGTCGGCGGCACGTTGCTCGATCAGCTGGCGCGCGCGGCACCCGCGTTGCGCGACAAATTCAACCTGGATTTGCGCGTGCGCGCGATCGGCAGCAGCAAGCGCATGCTGCTCGACGAGCAGCGCCTCGATCTCGGCCGGTGGCGCGCCAATCTCGGCAACGGCGTGCCCATGGACGTCGACAAGCTCGTCGCGCACGTGCAAGCGGACTATCTGCCGCACGCCGTGCTCATCGACTGCACGGCCAACCAAGAGGTGGCCGATCGGTACGTGGAATGGCTCGAGCGCGGCATTCACATCATCACGCCGAACAAGCGCGCGCACAGCGGGCCGATGGCCTACTACCAGACGCTCAAGCTGAGCGGCGGCTCGCGAACGCATTTCCTCTACGAGGCGACCGTCGGTGCGGGCCTGCCCGTGATCCATACGCTCAAGGACCTCGTCGCCACGGGCGACGAGATTCGCAACATCAGCGGCATCTTCTCGGGCACGCTCGCCTATCTGTTCAACCTCTTCGACGGCACGCGGCCGTTCTCCGAGATCGTGCGCGACGCTAGGACTAAGGGTTACACCGAGCCCGATCCGCGCGACGATCTGTCGGGCAAGGACGTGGCCCGCAAGGCCGTGATCCTCGCGCGCGAGGCCGGGCTCGCGCTCGAGCTCGACGACATCGCCGTCGAGAGCCTGGTGCCGCCCGCGCTCGGTAGAGCCTCGGTCGAGGAGTTTTTGAAACGCCTGCCGGATTTCGACGCGCCGATGGCCGAGCGTGTCTCCGCCGCGCGCCGCGCCGGGCAGGTGCTGCGTTACGTGGCGGCGATCGACGTCCAGGTAGGCAAGGCCAAGGTCGGGCTCGAGTCGTTTGCGCCGCAGCACCCGTTCGCCAACATCAGCCTCACGGACAACATCGTGCAGTTCGTGACGGGCCGTTATTGCGACAACCCGCTCATCATCCGTGGCCCGGGCGCCGGGCCGGCCGTCACGGCGGGCGGCATCTTCGCCGACCTGCTGCGCCTTTGCAGCATGCTCTCCGGCAATCACAATTGAGTTTCGATGCGCTATCAGAGCACACGCGGTGGGGGTGAGACGGAGCTCGTCGATGCCGTGCTGCTCGGGCTCGCGGCCGACGGCGGGCTGTTCGTGCCCGAGGAGCTGCCGCGCTTCGCACCGCAGGACTTCCGCGGTAACTCGCTCGCCGAGATAGCAACGGAGCTGCTCACGCCGTTCTTCTTGGGATCGAGCCTCGAGCGCGATCTTGAGGCGATATGCCGCGACGCCTTCGATTTCCCGCTGCCGCTGAAACGCGTTGCCACCGATCTCGAGGTGCTCGAGCTTTTCCACGGCCCCACGGCGGCGTTCAAGGACGTCGGCGCGCGGTTCCTCGCCGCGGTCATGGAACGGGCGCTCGCGCACTCGACCGACTCGCGGCCGCTGACGATCCTCGTCGCGACGTCGGGCGATACGGGCGGTGCGGTTGCCGCGGCGTTCCATCGGCGGCGCGGGGTTCGCGTCGGCGTGCTGTTCCCCAAGGGGCAGGTGTCGCCTCGCCAGCAGCATCAGCTCACGTGCTGGGGCGACAATATTCGCGCGTTCGAGGTCAGCGGCTCTTTCGACGACTGCCAGGCGCTCGTCAAGGCAGCGTTCACGGACTCAGGGTTGCGGCGTCGTCATCGGCTCACGGCCGCGAACAGCATCAACATCGGCCGGATCCTGCCGCAGGTCGCCTATCACGCGGCCGGCAGTCTCTGGCACTGGCGCCAGGACGGCAGGTCGGCTGGCTCCATCATTCCGAGCGGCAACCTCGGCAACGGCATGGCGTGCGTCTGGGCGCGGGCGATGGGTTTACCCATTCGCGAGATCGTGCTCGCCGTCAACGCCAATCGCACGATTCCCGACTTCTTGGCCACGGGGCAGTGGGCGCCGCGCGCGAGCGTCGCGACGCTGGCGTCGGCCATGGACGTCGGCAACCCGAGCAACATGGAACGGTTGCGCAACCTCTTGCCCGATTTCGCCGAGCTGCGCTCGAGTGTCGAAGCCTATCCCGTCGCCGACGCTGAGATCCGCGCCCAGATCGCTTTGGACCATGCGCGCTACGGCGCCGTCTGGTGCCCGCACACGGCGACGGGCTTTTGGGTCTACGACCACCTGCCGCCGGCGCGCAAGATCGGCCGGCCGTGGATCGTCAGCGCGACCGCGCACCCGGCCAAGTTCGACACCATCGTCGAGCCCGTGATCGGTCGTGCCGTGGAAGTGCCACCGACGCTCGCGGCGTTGCTCGCGCGGCCTACGGCGCGCACGCCGCTCGCTCCGCAGTTGGCGGGTTTCGCGGCAGAGTTGGACTCATGGGAATATTAATAACAATAACTTAAGAGACTACTCTAACGTGACACCTGACTATCGTTTACTGCTCGGCGGAGCCGCCCTGGCGTTGCTCGCGGTGCTGGTCGCCTGGTGGCTCTGGCGCCGCAGCCGCGGACCCGAGCTCGCCAAGGCGCTCGAGGCCGTCGCCCTCGACCGGCTCCAGAACGTGCTGCTGCCCGACGGCATGGGCGGCCACATACAGATCGAGCACCTGTTGCTCACGGGGCAGGGTCTCGTCGTCATCGACGCCAAATCGTTCGCCGGCACGATCTTCGCGAGCGAGCGCATGGCGGAGTGGACGGTCATCGGCAAGCGCGGCCGCTTCACCTTTCCGAATCCGCTCGGGACTCTCTACGATCGCGTGGCCGCGCTGCGCCAACTCGTGCGCGACGTGCCCGTCGCGGGCTACGTGCTGTTCGACGGCGGCGCCGACTTCTCGAAAGGCCGGCCGCGCGACGTGCTGTCGACGGCCGAGCTGCTCGTGCGCCACCGGCGGCCCGACGCAGCCGATCTCGAGCAGTTGCTCGTGGCGTTCGCGCCGCACTGGGATCGCGTCAAGGCCGCGATCGAGCCGGCCCCCGGCGCGCGCTAGCGTTTCGCCCGTAGTCCGAACAGCCGCTCGGCGTTCGCCGTCGTCGCTTGCGCCACGACGTCGCTGGGCTCCCGCCGCAGCGCTGCGACGCGTTCGACGATGTGCGGGAGATGGGCGGGCTCGTTGCGTCGACTGCGCGGCTTGGGGTGGAGATCGCGAGGCAGCAGGTAGGGGGCGTCGGTCTCGACGAGCAAGCGCTCGAGCGGAATGTGCGGCACGGCCGCGCGCAGCTCTGCGCCGCGCCGCTCGTCGCAGACCCAACCCGTGACGCCGATGTAGAGATCGAGGTCGAGATAGGCCGCGAGCTCCGTGGGGCCGCCCGTGAAGCAATGCGCGACGCCGCCTACGAGCCTTGCGCGCGCGGGCGTCAGCATCGCGACGAACTCTTCGTGCGCGTCACGCTGGTGCAGGAATGCGGGCTTACCGCACGCAGCGGCCAGCTCGAGCTGCGCCGCGAAGGCGTGGCGCTGCGCTGCGCGTGGGGAAAAGTCGCGAAAGAAGTCGAGTCCGCACTCGCCGACGGCCACGCAGGCGGGGTTGCCGAGCAGCGCCCGCAGCGCGGCCGCCGTATGCGCATCGAACTCGCTCGCGTGATGCGGATGGACGCCCGCCGTGGCGAACAGCGCGCCGGGGTGTTCCTCGGCGAGCGCGTTCGCCTGCACGCTGCTCGTCACCGACGTGCCGGTGAGGACGAGGCGGGCGACGCCGGCCGCCGCGGCGCGCGCGAGCGTTTCACGGCGGTCGTGATCGAAGCTGTCGTGGGTGAGGTTCGCCCCGATGTCGACCAGTTCGCGCATTTGGCGCCGGATTGTGACGACGCGCGACGAACGGGGCAACGGTGTCCGCTAACCTGGCGGCCATGCGCTTGACAAAATTCCGGTCGTCGACGCTTGCGTGCCTGGCCTTCGCGCCGCTCGCGGCGCGCGCCGAGGTCTCGGCCGAGTTGCTCGACCTCGCCGCGCGCGTGCAGTACGGCTATTACCAGGCCGATGCGCGCGCCATCGAGGCGGCGCAGGCGGCCCTCGACCGGCTCGGCGATTCACCCGGCGTCGTCTACTATCGCGACTTCGCCGCCCTGCGTCTCGCGCAGCTCGGTGCCGGTCGAGGCGACAAGCGCTTGAGCGACTGCGCGCGGCGCGAAGCTCCGATCGGGCTCACGGGCCGCGCGGCCGCGGAAGCGGCGGTGCTCGCGGCCGCCTGCGCTTTGGCCGCCTCCGACGACCGTCGATTCGCGCAGGCGCTCGCTCGGGCGCGGGCGCTCGACGACGACCACCCGCGGATCGCGTTGGTCGAAGCGTGGGCGCTCGAACGAAGCGTCGCGGACAAGCCTGGGGCGCGTGCCGAGCTCGAGGCGAAGCTGACGGCCGTCGTGGCCGCGTTCGACGCCTGGACGCCCACGATCGACGATCCCGAGTGGGGCCAGGCAGAGGCGCTTGCGGCGCTCGGCGAGACCGCGCTCGCGCGCGGCGACGTGCGTGCGGCGCGCGATCTCCTGGAGCGCGCTCTGCTACTCGCCCCCGACTACAGCCGTGCCGTCGCATTGCGCACTGCCGTGCAGGGCGCGCGCGGCGTGGAGCGCAGGCTCTAGGGCGCTCCGCGCCCGTTGCGTTCTGCGGCGGGCTGGTATTCGATACGCTTCGTGACGGAGCAGCTCGGACTTTTCGACGCGCGTAGTGTTCTCCAGCCGGTCGAGATCGCGCGGGCGCCGCTGCGCGTCCGCGAAAGCCGCCGCGCGCGATACCTGACCCTACGGCTCAAGCAGCCGCACACGCTCGAGCTCGTCGTGCCGCGCGGCACGCGCGCAGGCGAGGTCGCGGCGTTCGTCCACGCCCACCGGCAATGGATCGAGGACGCGCGGCGCGAGCTGGCTGCGCGCCGTCCGCTGCGCACGGAGGGCTTGCCGACGCAGATCGAGCTCAAGGCCATTGGCGAGAGCTGGCGCGTCCTGTACCGGCACGACGCCAAGAAGCGCGCCCGCTGCCGGGCGCGCGGCACGGTCATCGAGGTCGCCGTGAACGACGCGCAGCGCCGCGACGCGCCCGCGGCTCTGCGTGGGTGGCTGCTCGGCCATGCCGAGCATCACCTCACGCCGTGGGTCATGAGTGAAGCGGCCGTCGTCGGGCATCGGCCTTCGAGCGTGCAGATCCGTCTCCAGCGCACGCGCTGGGGCAGCTGCTCGACGAGCGGCACGGTGAGTCTCAACGCGGCGCTCCTGTTCGTGGCGCCCGAGGTCGTGCGCTACCTCTTGATCCACGAGCTCTGTCATTTCATCTCGCTGAATCACTCGCGCAAGTTCTGGCGCGCCGTCGCGCGCTTCGAGCCCGATTACGAGGCGCTCGATCGGCGGCTCACGGCCGCCTGGGACGAGCTTCCGCTCTGGGCTCACCCAGAGGCGTGCTGAGGACATGGCGGCTATCGATTTCAAGCCGCTCGGCAACACGACCGTCATAGTCGTCGCGAGCGCGTACGCGCTGCTGTTGCCGATGGCTTTGTTCGCCGGGGTATACGGGCTCTTTCTAGCGGCGGCACTCTTGCTGTCGCTGTGGCGGTACTCGTACGCCGTGTTGCGGCACGTCGCGCGCGGCTGGAATCACTTTCCGCCGCCGGACGTGGAGTCGATGAACCCGTTCGGCGAAGTGGCTGTCGTGTTCCATTACGTCTTCTTCGGGTTGCTGACCGTGTTGCTCGTGACGACGCCGTTCATCGGAGAGCCCCTTCGGGTCATGGCACTGGCGGGCGTAGCGCTCGTGTTCCCGGCGTCGGCTGCCGTCATGGGGATGACCAATAGTTTGGGCGCCGCGTTGAATCCCGTGAGTGTTTGGACGATTGCGCGCGATCTCGGTGCCGACTATGCAAAGCTCGTCGCTGTGTGTGTGCTGCTCGTGGTTCTGGGCGGCATGAGCGGTTTTCTGTGGCGAGTCTCATGGTGGCTCGGCGTGGTTGGCGAGATGTTCGCGGTCTGGACGATGCTCGCGCTCTTTGTTGCGATCGGCTTGGCGCTCCGAGCCCATCGCTTCGACTTCGACCTGCTCGAAGGGGCCGACGATGCCGAGCAGCGTGACGAGCGAGAGCGCCACCGGGAATGGCAGAGAGCGCTCGATCGCGCGTATGCATCCGTGCGCAGCGGGTTGCCGACGCAGGCGTACCGCACCGTCAAGGAGCTCGTCGCGAGCGAGGGCGATAGCCTCGAGATCTACCAATGGACGTTCAACGGCATGCTCGCCTGGGACGAGCCGCAGCACGCCGCGATGTTCGGCGAGCGTTTCGCGCGGCGCCTCTGGGACGAGGACCGCAAGGTCGAGGCGCTCGAGCTCGCCGAGCGCTGCCGCAAGCTCTCGCCGCAGTTCGCGCCGCCAGCGGCCTTCACGGCCGAGCTCGCAGTTTACGCGCGCTCGCTGGGCCGGCACCGCAGCGCCGACGAGCTCGCGGCGCTCGCCGCGACGACGACCAAGCCGACTTGACTCAGTCGGCGTGTTCCTGGCCCGTGATGAGCCGTGCGCCGCGGCCGTAGGTCAGGTACTCCCAGAGCCAGCGCAGCGACACGATGACCGGGCTCGGCACGCCGACGAGAAAATAGATGTGCGCGATGCCCCAGAGCCACCAGGCGAGCCAGCCGCGCAGCGTGACGAACGGCAACTCGATGACGGCGCACTTGCGGCCGATCGTCGCGAGGTTGCCTAAGTTGGCGTAGGCGAAGGCGGTGGGCGCGGCGGCGCCGCGGATTCTCGTCGCGATGACACGGGCGACGTAGCGCCCTTGTTGTTTCGCGGCCGGCGCGACGCCGGGCACGCGGCCGCCGTCGGCGGTCGCCACGCTCGCTGCGTCGCCGATGACGAACACTGCGGCGTCGCCGGGAATCGACAGATCGGCCTCGACGAGCACGCGACCAGCGCGGTCGGTCGGCGCCGCGAGCCAACGGCCCGCAGGCGCGGCTGCAACGCCCGCGGCCCAAATAACGGTGGCGCTCGCGATGCGCTCGCCGCCGAGCCACACGCCGCCGGCGTCGCAGCCCGTGACGGCCGCGCCTACGCGCACCTCGACGCCGAGCCTCTCGAGCGCGCGGTGCGCGTACGCCGACTGCCGCTCCGCGAACGCCGCGAGCACGCGCGGCCCCGCCTCGACCAGCACGACCTTGGCGCTGCGCGGATCGATGCGGCGAAAGTCGGCGGCGAGCGTGAAGCGCGCGAGCTCGGCAATCGTGCCCGCGAGCTCGACGCCCGTGGGCCCGGCGCCGACGATCACGAAGCGCAGCAGCTCGGCCCGTGTCGCGGCGTCGCTCTCCATCTCCGCGGCCTCGAACGCGTGCAGGACGCGGCGGCGGATGGCCGTGGCGTCGTCGATCGACTTCAGGCCCGGCGCGAACGGCCGCCAGTCGTCGTGGCCGAAATACGAGTGCGTCGAGCCCGTCGCAACAATGAGGTAGTCGAACGGCAGCTCGCGATCGCCGATCTGCACGACGCGCTTGGCGCGGTCGACGCCCGTGACCTCACCGAGTAACACCGTCGCGTTGCGCTGGCGGCGCAGGATCGCGCGGATCGGCCACGCGACGTCGGACGGCGGCAAGCCCGCTGTCGCGACCTGGTAAAGCAGCGGCTGAAAGAGGTGGTAGTTGTGGCGGTCGACGATCGTGACGTCGGCCGACGCTCGCGCGAGCGCCTGAGCCGCGAACAGGCCGCCGAAGCCGGCGCCGACGATGACGATGCGTGGCCGCGACACGGCAGGTGCCGGTCTCTAACGGGCCGAATCGCGCAGTGCGGCATCGGGATCGCCGCCGAGCTTGCGCAGGGCGTCGTCGTAGACGGGGATCCGCGGCGCCGTGCGCGCCTTCTCGAGCAGCGCGCGCACGGCCGGATGCGCCTCGAGCGCTTCCGCATAGGCTGCGAGTCGTGCGGGTAGCTCGACGCCGTAAGTGCGAAAGCGCGTCAGCACCGGGAAGTACATCGCATCGGCAATCGAGAAGCGCCCGAACAAGAACGGCCCGCCCGATCGCTCGAGCTTCTCGCCCCAGAGATCGAACACGCGGTCGATGTCCGCCCGTGCGGCCGCGCTCGGCTTGAAATTCGGCACACGGCCGAGCCAGTGGCACGACATCTCGCCGCGCAGGTTCGTGAAACCGCTGACCATCTCGGAGCTGATGGCGCGCGCCTCGGCGCGGCGCAGCGCGTCGTCGGGCCAGAGCCGCGCCGCAGGGTGCGTGTCGGCGACGTACTCGCAGATCGCGAGCGATTCGTGTATCGCCGTGCCGTCGACGCGCAGCACGGGGAACAGCCCGCGTACGCTCCCGAGCGCCCGGCGCTGCGCGAGCGACGTCGTGTCGCCCGCGCGTTGCATGTGCGGCAGCTCGACGGTCTCGGTCTCGAAGGCGACGCCCGCGTGGGTCAGCACGAGCCACGGACGCATCGACCACGACGAGTACCGCAGGCTCAGGACGGTGAGAGTGAGTTTGCTCATGCGCTAACGATGGCTGGCGTTCGTTCCGCCGTCAAATGGCGTCCGGCCGTGCTCGCGACGGAGCCGCGGCGACAATTGCGAACACCCGGTGCGGGACGGCGAGCGCGTCTTGCGGAAACCGCTCGACGAGCAGGCGCTCGAGCGCCGCATCGAACTCGCCGGCGCGCTCGGCGGTCAGGGCTGCGATACCGGCGCTCGCGCGGATTCGGCCCCGCCACGCAGCCGGCGTGTAGCGTACGTCGACGTCATAGAAGAAATCGGCGACGTGACGAAAACCTCGTTCGTGCAGCTCGGGCAGCCACTGCGGATACAAACCGGTACCGCCGCCCAGGTGCCAGTCCGGGTTGTGGCGCTCGATGAGCCGCTCCGTCGCCTCGACCACGTTGCCGGGCAATGGCAACCAATCGAAATGGGCGATCACGAGCTTCCCGCCCTCGCGCAACACGCGTGCGATTTCGTCGAGCGCCCGCGGGCGATCGAACCAGTGCCAACACTGGCCCGCAGCGACGACGTCGGCCGACTCGCCGGCGAGCTCCGTGTTTTCGGCTTGCGCTTGGACGTAAGTGACGTTCAGCTCTTGCGCGCGGTCAAGCGCTTGCGCCGCGGCGAGCATGCGCGCGTCGGGATCGAGGCCCACGACTCGGCAGCCGCGCCGAGCGAAGCCGCGCGCCAGCGTGCCCGTGCCCGTCCCGAGATCTACGAGGTCCTGGCCCGGTAGTCCGACGCCGAACGGGGCGAGGCGTTCGAAGATCGAGTCGGGGAATCCGGCGCGAAACGAGGCGTAGTCGGCCGCCGCGTTGCCGAAGTTGAGGCCGGAGAGCGTCATGCCGGGGGAGCGTTGGCAGCCAAATCCCTCACGTGAGGGATTCTGCACCATAGCGGTGCAAAATCCCTCCGCGGAGGGGTTTCAGTGGGTTTGATAGATCGTCCAGGCGCCGATCGCGATGAAGCCGACTCCGGCCGCGTAGGACAAGTGCTTGGGGTTCACGAACTGCGTGACGATGGCGCCGGCGGCCACGCCGATCGCCGACGTCACCACGAGCGCGGCCGACGCTGCGATGAACACGGTCCACAGGCTCGCCACGCCCTTCGAGGCGAACAGCACGGTGGCGAGCTGCGTCTTGTCGCCGAGCTCGGCGAGAAACACGGTCCCGAACACGGTCGCGAAGATCTTCCAGTCCATGGCGCTACCCTTGTTCCAGCAACGAACGCAAATCGGCCACGGCCGAGTGCGCGCGCGACAAATACGACGCGAGCACGAGCGAGTGGTTCGGGAATAGGCCGAAGCCCTGGCCGTTCAAGATAATCGGGCTCCCGATCGGCGCCAGGCCCTGCTCGAGCTCGCGGATGATCTGGCGCAAGCTCACGACGGCGTTCTTGTCCTCGAGCGTTCGCCCGAAGTCGAACTCTGCGGCGCGCAGGAACAAGAGCAGCGCCCAGGCCGTGCCGCGCGCCTCGTAGAACACGTCGTCGATCTTAAGCCACGGAGTCTTGACGATGACGTCGGCGGGCGCTTCTCGCGCGGCTTCGCCGGCCGGCGCGCCGCCCAAGTCCGTGTTGACACGCACTTGGCCGACGCTCGCCGACAGTCGTTGCGACAAGCTCCCCAAGCGCAGCTCGACGACTTCGAGCCATACGCGCAGGTTGTCGGCGCGCGCGAAGAACTGCGCATCCGCGGGGTCCGTATCGGTCAGGCGGCTTTCGAAGCTGCGCAACGCGTCGGCGGCTTCGGCGTAGCGCGTCTCGGCAGGCGGGAACAGCCACGAGAGGTTATCGGTGTTGAGCGCGGGCTCGGCGGCCGCGAGGTCCTCGTCCTCGATGGATTGCGATTGGGAGCGACTGTAGTTATTGCGCAGCGCGCGCGCGAGATCGCGCGCCTGCACGAGCACGCCGAACTCGAAGCTCGGCATGTTGTCGAGCCAGAGTCCGGGCGGCAGGACGTCGTTGCTGAGATAACCCCCGGGTTTCTCGCGCAGCCAATCGATGACGTCGATGAGCGTGTGGACCGTCGAGTAGCCGACGACGGTGCGCTCGCCGCTCGGCGTCTCGGCGACGACCCAGAGCACGGCCGGCTCTCGCGACCAGTAGAAGCTCACGCCCCAGGCGAGCGCGGCGACGACGACTGTGCCCGCGAGCCACGGCCAGCGGCGGCGGCGTGGCCGCGGCGTCTCGGTGGGCGATGGAAACGGCTGCGCCGCCACGCCGGGCTCCGCCGGCAGCTGCGGGCCGCGGCGGAGCCAGGAGGGCAGCGTCAGCTTCATCGGCGTGCGTCAGGCCGCGTGCTTGCCCGACGCGAGCTGGCGCAGCACGTACTGAAGAATCCCGCCGTGGATGAAGTACTCCTGTTCCTTGGGCGTGTCGATGCGCACGACGGCCGTGAACTGCTTCTTCTTGCCGTCGGCACCCGTGGCCGTGACTTTGACTTCCTTGGCGCGCTTCAAGCCGAGGCCTTCGATGTCGAACGTCTCCTTGCCCGTGAGCCCTAAGCTCGCGGCCGTCTCGCCGGCACGGAACTCGAGCGGCACGACACCCATGCCGATGAGATTCGAGCGATGGATGCGCTCGTAGCTCTCGGCGATCACGGCTTTCACGCCGAGCAACGCCGCGCCTTTAGCCGCCCAGTCGCGCGACGAACCGGCGCCGTATTCCTTGCCCGCGAGGATGACGAGCGGCGTCTTCTCGGCCTGGTACTTCATCGAGGCGTCGTAGATCGACAGCTGCTGGCCGCTCGGGATGTGCACGGTGACGCCGCCCTCGGTGCCGGGCACGAGCAGGTTTTTCAGGCGAATGTTGGCGAACGTGCCGCGCACCATGACCTCGTGGTTGCCGCGCCGTGAGCCGTAGGAATTGAAGTCCTTCTTCGTGACGCCGAGGCTCTCCAAGTATTTGGCGGCCGGGCTGCTCGAGGCGATGTTGCCGGCCGGCGAGATATGATCCGTCGTCACCGAGTCGCCGAGCATTGCGAGCACGCGCGCGCCTTTGACGTTCTGCGGCGTGCCGGTCTTTAGGCTCATGCCGTCGAAGTAGGGCGGGTTCTTGACGTACGTCGAGTCGTCGCTCCACGTGAAGTTCTCGCCCTTGGGCGTCGCCACGGACTGCCAGTTCGTGTCGCCGTCGAAGAGGCTCGCGTAGCTCTTCTTGAACTGCGTCGAGGTCACGTGCTTGGCGATGAGGCCGTGGATCTCCTTCGAGCTCGGCCAGATGTCCTTGAGGTAAACGGGCTTACCATCCTTGCCCGTGCCGAGCGGTTCCTTCGTGATGTCGATTTTCATATTGCCCGCGATCGCGTACGCGACGACGAGCGGCGGCGACGCGAGGAAGTTCATCTTGACTTGCGGGTGGATGCGGCCCTCGAAGTTGCGGTTGCCCGAGAGCACGGAGCAGGCGACGACGTCGCTCTTCTGCAGCGCCGCGGCGATCTCGTCGGGCAGTGGGCCGGAGTTGCCGATGCAATTGTGTACGCACACTCCGCCGGCAACGAATGCTTCGAGGTTGTCGACGGCGATGTCGTAGACCGGTTTGCGCTCAGCCAAGCGACGATCGATGACCATGAGCGAGAACGTGGGCAGCTTGCGAGACTCCTTTTGCACGCAGTAACGCTTCGGTTCCTCGACGACGTCGGCGGGGGGGGCCGCGGCAAACCAGCTTCGGACGCCTAGTTGCTCGAATAGCTCGGCGGGCGATGGGAAATCGCAGCTCTCGCGGTGCAAAGGCTGGAACCTGCGCGAGCCGCTGCTCGGCAGGCGCGAGAACCGGTCGTGTCCCTGCAATAGCGAGTAGTGCGGAAAGACCGGCGTCTCGGCAGCCGTGAGCTCCGCGGCTGCGAGCTCCCGCGCGACCGAGAACGGCATCTCGATCTCGTTGCGGTGCAGCTCCTCGAGTCGGTCGGCCATGCGCAAGCGCTGCCGATTGATCGTGTCGATCGTACGCCAATAAACGGCGGCGGCACTCGCGCGCAGCTGTTTGTCGACGCAATAGCGATAGCCCACGCGCTCGACGAACGACAGACCGTCGGGCAGCTCAAGACGGACCTCGACGCGCGGCAGGCCGTCTTGCGGCGATCGGTACGTCGATGCGGATCGCCGTGTCGGATACTCGTAGACGGTGGCGCCTTTCGCCTTGACCCTACAGCGCACGAGCAACCCGATTACTTCATCCATCGTTCGCCTCAGCCGCTCGACGTGCTGCGGCAGCGCGCTTTGGGAGTAGGCCGGGCGGCCCAGAGACGCTGCGGTGGCGCTGTGGCCGTAGCGGCGCAGGGTCGGAGCGTGGCCATCAGCGCCGAACAGCCCGCCCAGGAACTCGCGCACGACGGCGACAGGACAACCGTGCTCGAGGACGAAGGCCGGCAAGGTCGACGGCTGAGCGATGCGCTTGCCGACACGCACGCCCGACAATGAACGGATGCTGTCGGTCAGCTCTTGCGGCAGCACGATCGACCACTTGCGCTCGTCGTAACGCGATCCCGCGGGGCGCTTCCCCGTCAAGAGCTCGATGTCGTCGAGCACAGCCTCGCGATCGAGAGACTGGCCGACGTTCATTCGTGCTTGACCGAGGACGCTGATGGAGCCGTCGCTGAGCAGGTGGCCCAGCAGCCGCGCGAACGCCAGCGTGCGCTGCCGCTCCTGCGTATCGGCCATCGAGAACTCGAAACCGCCGGCCTCGAGAACATAACTAGCTTCGTCCGCGCCGGCCTCGTCGAGCGGTGCCTCGAGTCCCATGACCACGCGGTCCTTGCCGAGCACGAGTCGGTCGGCGCGTACCCACTGCCCGTCGGCGCGCAGAACCCGGTGATCGGGTGTGCAAGTCACGGTACGTCCGTCTTGCATGACCAAGCTCACGCAATCGCGCACGCCTTGCGCCATCAGCTCGCGTTGATTGGCCGTTGCGAGTGTGCGGCCGGCGGTCGGGCCGAACACCTTCGCGCCGCCCGCGCCCGGCAACTCCTCGATGCGCCGCGCCGTGCCGTTCGCGAGCAGCACCGGAGTGCCCTCGACGATACAGCTAGTACATCCGTAGCCAACGAGATAGAAGTCCAGCTTCTGGAGATCCTCGAGCAGGTTGCAGGCTTTCAGATAGTCCGTGACGACTTTGGACCCCGGGGCCAAGCTCGTCTTGACCCACGGCTTGCGCGTGAGCCCTTTCGCGGCGGCGTTGCGTGCGAGTAAGCCCGCGCCGACCATGACGGCCGGGTTCGACGTATTCGTGCAGCTCGTGATCGCGGCGATCACGACGGCGCCGTCCTCGAGATCGTATTGGTGCGCGCCCGTGGTGACGGGCACCTTCGTGCCCTTGCCGGCGGTCTTGAGCAGATCGCCGATCTTGGCGCCCGCGCCTTTCAAAGCGATGCGATCTTGCGGCCGCTTCGGCCCCGCGAGGCTCGGCTCGACGGCGCCGAGGTCGAGCTTCAGCACGCTGCTGTAGCGCGCGACTTGCGAGCTACGCCACAGCCCCTGCGTCTTCGCGTACGCCTCGACGAGGTCGATCTGCTCGCGCGGCCGGCCCGAGAGCTCGAGGTAGCGCAGCGTCTCGGCGTCGATCGGGAACACGGCGCAGGTGCTGCCGAACTCGGGCGACATGTTGCCGATCGTCGCGCGGTCGGCGAGCGGCAGGTGATCCAAGCCGTTGCCGAAGAACTCGACGAACTTGCCGACGACGCCGTGCTTGCGCAGCATCTCCGTGACCGTGAGCACGAGGTCCGTGGCCGTCGCGCCCTCGGCGAGCTTGCCCGTGAGCTCGAAGCCGACGACCTGCGGGATCAGCATTGTTATCGGCTGGCCGAGCATCGCGGCCTCGGCCTCGATGCCGCCGACGCCCCAGCCCAGGATGCCGAGGCCGTTGATCATCGTCGTGTGCGAATCCGTGCCGACGAGCGTGTCGGGATAGGCGAAGCGGTCCTTGCCGACCTGCTTCTCGAACACCACGCGGCTCAGGTACTCGAGGTTCACCTGGTGCACGATGCCGGTGTTCGGCGGCACGACGCGGAAGTTCCGGAATGCGCTCTGGCCCCAGCGCAGGAACGCATAGCGCTCCTGGTTGCGCTCGAACTCGATCGCGTTGTTCTTCGCGAGCGCGTCCTTCGTGCCGAAGTGGTCCACCTGGACCGAGTGGTCGATGACGAGCTCGGCCGGGGAGAGCGGGTTGATCATCGAAGCCTTGCCGCCGAGCTTAACGACCGCGTCGCGCATCGCCGCCAAGTCGACGACCGCCGGCACGCCCGTGAAGTCCTGGAGCACGACGCGCGCCGGTGTGAAGGAGATCTCGCGGTCGGGTGCGGCCTTCGGGTCCCAGTTCGCGAGCGCCGTGATGTCGGCGGCCGTGATGTTCTCGCCGTCCTCGAAGCGCAACAGGTTCTCGAGCAGGATCTTGAGCGTGTAGGGCAGCGTATCGACGGCGCCTTTGACGGCATCCAGGCGGTAGATCTCGAAATTCGCGGAACGGACGGCGAGCGACTTCCGGGCGCCGAAGCTGTCGGTCATTGGAACCTCTGAACGGCTGATTGGCGGACGAGCGAATTATATGCGGGAAACCGCGCCGGGCGGCGAGCTAGACCGCTGCGCGCAGCTCGCTCGCGCGGGCCGCGAGGCCGCGCTCGATCGTCGCGCCGCCCAAGCAGCGGTCGCCGTCGTAGAGCACGATGAACTGCCCCGGGGTCGGCGTGCGCTGCGGCACGTCGAAGTGCGCCTCGAGCATGGCATCCCCCGTGCGCACCACGGTGCAGGCCTGATCGGCCTGACGATAGCGGATCTTCGCGGTGCAGCGCAGCGGCTCGCCGCCAGCCCAAGCCGTGGGCGGAGCGCCGATCCAGTGCGCGTCGCCGGCTGCGAGCCCCGTGCGTTTCAGCAGCGGATGATCGTGCCCTTGCACGACGAGGAGCTCGTTGCGCGCGACGTCCTTGTCGGCCACGTACCAGGCGTTCTCGGGCCGGTCGGCGGCGCCGCCGATGTTGAGCCCATGGCGCTGGCCGAGCGTGTAGTACGCCAGGCCGCGATGACGGCCGCGCTCCACACCTAGGTCGTCGCGGATCGGCCCCAAGTGGTCGGGCAGATACTGGTGGAGGAACTCGGCGAAGGGCCGCTCGCCGATGAAGCAGATGCCCGTGCTGTCCTTCTTTTCGGCGACGGCAAGCCCGGCGCGCCGCGCGATCTCGCGCACGTCGCTTTTCAAGAGCTCGCCGAGCGGCATGAGCACGTCGACGAGATCTTCGGCCGCGACGGCGTGCAGGAAGTAGCTCTGGTCCTTGCCGGCGTCGACGCCCTTCTTGAGCTGCGGCTCGCCGCCGACCGTCACGACGCGCGCGTAGTGACCCGTGGCGATCGTCGTCGCGCCGAGACGCCGGGCGTACCGGCGCATGAGACCGAACTTGATCTGCCGGTTGCAGAGCACGTCGGGGTTGGGCGTGCGCCCGCGGCGGTGCTCGGCGAGGAAGTCCGCGAACACCTGCTCGCGGTACTCGCGCGCGAAGTTCACGCGGTGGAGCGGCACCCTAAGCTCGAGGCAGACGCGGCGCGCGTCTTGGAGCTCGCGCGCATTGTCGCAGTAGCCGTCGTCTTCCCAGTTCGTCATGTGCAGGCACTGCACGCGGTGGCCCGCGTCGCGCAGCAGCAAGGCGACGACGGCGGAATCCACGCCGCCCGAGAGAGCGACGATCGTGAGGGGCTCGGCAGTCATGCCGAAATTCTAGCAGCCCGGGCGCGAAGGCCCGTCAGGCGTGGGCTTGGGCTTGGCCGAGCAGCAGCGCCCGCGGATCGAGGTAGTGCAGGCAGTCGAGAGAATGGCGATGCCCGCGCAGATAGTCGTCGATGCAGCGCAGCACCATCGGGCTGCGCAACTGCCGCTGCCGGCTCAAGATCTGGGCGCGCGTGAGCCAATGAATGCCCACGATGCCTTCGTCGAGCGTCTCGACGTCGGCCATCGGCCCGGCCTCGCCGCAGATCGCCACGCGCAGGTAGGTGACGCCGGACTCGTCGCTGCGCCACAAGTAGAAGCCCACCACGTGGGTGGGCTCGAAATGATGAGCAGTCTCCTCGAGCGTCTCGCGCGCCACGGCCGCGAGCAAGGACTCGCCGTGCTCGAGATGGCCCGCGGGCTGGTTGAGCACGAGGCTACTGCCGGATCGCTCCTCGACCATGAGGAACCGGCCGTCCTGCTCGATGATCGCCGCCACGGTCACGTCGATGGCCCGCGTGGGCGGGCGACTATACTTGAAACTGTCGGATTTCGGGTTCGATTTCACAGGCGTTCCAGAGCGACTCGAACTTGCTGAGATACAGGCGCGCCACGGCGGGCTCGTGGGTGTCGGACATCCCTTCCCAGTTTTCGGCGCGCGCACGATACACGAGTGCCTGCTCGTCTGCGATGAAAAATGCTTCGGGATGCATCCCGAGCTCAGGTCTAAGGCGCCGGAACTCGATATAGCTGTTGAGCCGCCGGCCCATGGCCACGAAACGGCTGGCGGAGAGCACGGTGCGTTCGGGCTCGAGGATGAGCACGCGCACGCGCGCGAAGGTGCGCGCGAGGATGAAGCGCTTCAGCGTCTCGAGGAAATCGTCGTGGTCGTAGATCTCGGGCTCGAGGTCGTGGGTGAGGATCGACACGGTTCGAGTCGCGACGCCCAAGACCTGGTTCACGGCCGCCCGCACCTCGGCTACACCCGTCAGCACCTGACGGATGCCGCGCGTTTTGTCTTGCTCCTGGACCTGTGGCATGGGCGATGTATCGGTTTGCGGACGAGTTTACTTAACCCGCGCGCCCAGGCTGTGCCATCGGTCACGGTTTTGTGCGCCGCGTCGCAGCTTCGTTGCGGCGGTCAGATGCGCCGGGCGAGCTCCGCGGCGAGGCCGGTATAAGAGGAGGGGTCGAAGGCGAGCAGGCGCGTGCGTTCCGCGGCCGGGAGGTCGAGCCCGTCGATGAAGGCGCGCAGCGTGTTGGCGTCGATGGGGCGCCCCCGGGTGAGCTCCTTGAGCTGCTCGTAGGCGTCGGGCAGGCCATGGCGGCGCATGACCGTTTGCACGGCCTCGGCGAGCACCTCCCAGCGGCCCGCGAGATCCGCGCCGATGGCCGCGACGTCGGCGTCGAGCTTGCCTAAGCCCTTTTCGACGGCATCGAGCGCGACCAGCGTGTGGCCCAACGCCACGCCGACGTTACGCAGCACCGTCGAGTCGGTGAGGTCGCGCTGCCAGCGTGAGACGGGCAGCTTGGCTGCGAAGAAGCCGAGTAGCTCGTTGGCGACGCCGAGATTGCCCTCGGCGTTCTCGAAATCGATGGGGTTCACCTTGTGCGGCATCGTCGAGGAGCCGACTTCGCCGGCCACGGGGCGCGAGCGGAAGTAGCCCAAGCTGATGTAGCTCCAGAAGTCGCGCGTGAGATCGACGAGCACGGTGTTGCAGCGCATGAGCGCCTGGCAGTACTCGGCGATCCAGTCGTGGGGCTCGATCTGCGTCGTGTAGGGCGTTGCGTGCACGCCGAGCGAGGCGAGGAAGCGGCTCGTGATCGCGAGCCAGTCGGCAGCGGGGTAGGCCGCGAGATGGGCGTTGTGGTTGCCGACGGCGCCGTTGAACTTGCCGTCGATGCGCACGGCGCCGAACAGCTCGCCCTGCCGCTCGAGCCGGTAGACGAAGTTCGCGACCTCTTTTCCGAGTGTCGTCGGCGTTGCGGGTTGGCCGTGCGTGCGCGCGAGCATCGGCACGCCGGCGTGACGGTGCGCGAGCGCGCGCAGCTCGACGCAAAGCTCGCGTAAGGACGGCAACAACACGCGTTGGCGTGCGTCGCGCAGCATGAGCGCGTACGAGACGTTGTTGATGTCCTCGGATGTGCAAGCAAAGTGAATGAACGAAGCGAGGTTGGCGGAACCGTTGGCCACGCCCTCGAGCTTCTGCCTGAGGAAGTACTCGACGGCTTTGACGTCGTGATTGGTCTTGGCCTCGAGTGCCTTGACGCGCGTCGCGTCGTCGACGCTGAACTCGTCGACGATCGCATTCAGGAAGTCCTTGAGCGGCGGCTCGAGCGGGCGTAGCTCGGCGATTGTGGGCTCGTCGGCGAGGTGCTGGAGCCAGCGCACCTCGATGAGCGTGCGGTAGCGAATGAGCGCGTATTCGGAGAGGTAGTCGCGCAGCGGCGCGGCCTTGCGCGCATAGCGCCCGTCGAGCGGCGAAAGAGCCAGGAGCGTAGAGGAGTCCAACGGCCGCCGGAGCCTATACAAGCGATTTCGGAGTGCGCATCATACACCGCGAGTCCGCGGTGTGCGGGCTCGCTCAATCCGAGGAGTGCGCATGGCGGCCGATTCTCGTGTCGAACGCGACAGCATGGGCGAGTTGCAGGTGCCCGCGTCGGCGCTGTGGGGGGCGCAGACGCAACGCGCGGTCAACAACTTTCCGATCAGCGGCCTCAGGATGCCGCCGGCGTTCATCCGCGCGCTCGCGCTCGTCAAGTGGGCTGCGGCGCGCACCAATCGCGGCCTCGGGCTGCTGCCCGAAGGCATCGCGGCGGCCATCGAATCGAGCGCGCTGAAAATCGCGAACGGCATGCACGAGGACCAGTTCCCCATCGACGTCTTTCAGACGGGCTCGGGCACGAGCTCGAACATGAACTTGAACGAGGTCATCGCGCGGCTCGCGACGCAGGGGCTCGGCTCGCCCGTGCACCCCAACGATCACGTCAATATGAGCCAGAGCAGCAACGACTCGATCCCGTCGGCGATTCACATCGCGGCCGCGCTCGAGCTCAAGAGCAAGCTCTTGCCGGCGCTCGAGCACTTGATCGCGACGATCGATACGAAGGCGCGCGAGGTCGCGGGCATCGTCAAGACGGGACGCACGCACCTCATGGACGCGATGCCGGTGCGGCTCGACCAGGAGCTCGGCGGCTGGGCCGCGCAGCTGCGCGCGGACACGCGGCGCGTGCAGGGTGCTATGCCGCGCCTCACGGGTTTGGCGCAGGGCGGCACGGCCGTCGGCACGGGCATCAACGCGCATCCCAAGTTCGGCGCCGAGTTCGCGACGGCGCTCGCGCAACAGACGGGCATCGACTTCCACCCGGCCGAGGACTTCTTCGAGGCGCTGAGCAGCCAGGACACGGCCGTCGAGCTTTCGGGGCAGCTCAAGACGACGGCCGTGAGCCTCATGAAAATCGCGAACGATTTGCGCTGGATGAACAGCGGTCCGCTCGCGGGGCTTGCCGAGATCGCGCTGCCGGGCCTGCAACCGGGCAGCAGCATCATGCCGGGCAAGGTCAATCCCGTGATCCCCGAGGCCGTCGCGATGGTCGCGGCGCAGGTCATCGGCAACGACGCGACGATCACGATCGCGGGGCAGTCGGGCAACTTCCAGCTCAACGTCATGCTGCCCGTGATCGCGCTCAATCTCTTGCAGAGCATCGAGCTGCTCGCGACCGTGTCGCATGCGCTCGCCGACTCCGCGATCAAGGGTTTCAAGGTCAACAAGGAGCGGCTCGCCGAGGCGCTCGAGCGCAACCCCATCCTCGTCACGGCGCTCAATCCCGTCATCGGTTACGAGAAGGGCGCGGCTATCGCGAAGCAGGCGTACAAGGAAGGCCGCGCGATTCGCGACGTGGCGGCCGGAGAGACGCAGCTCTCACCCGAGCAGTTGCGCGAGCTCCTCGATCCGCTCGAGCTCACGAAGGGTGGGATCAAAGGTTAAAGCGGCGCCGACAATCGAGCAGATCCGCGCTCGGCTCGCGGCCGAGCGGCCCGTGCGGGATCCGCGCGAACGGCTGCGCGCGAACGTCTCCGGTCCGGTGCCGGCGACGCTCGAGGCCGTGCTCGAGCGGCCGGGGCGCCCCGCGTCCGTGCTGCTCGCGTTGCTCGCGCGGCCGGCCGGTCTCTCCCTGCTGCTGACCGAGCGCGCCGCTCACCTCAAGGACCATGCGGGGCAGGTCAGCCTGCCGGGCGGCCGCCTCGCGAAGGGCGAGACGCCCGCGGCCGCGGCGCTGCGCGAGGCCTACGAGGAAGTCGGGCTCGTGCCGGCGGCCGTCGACGTGCTCGGCTCGCTCGACGCGCTGCTCACGGGCACGGGCTTCGCCGTGACGCCCGTCGTGGCCCTCATCACCGACGCGCGGTTCGTCCCGATGCCCGACCCGCGCGAGGTGGCCCACGTGTTCGAGGTGCCGCTCGCGCGCGTGTTGCAGCCCGACAGCATCACGGTCGACTATTTCGAGCGGCACGGCGCGCGGCTCCGCACCTACGAGCTGCGCCACGAGCGGTTTCGTATCTGGGGCGCCACGGCGGCCATCCTCCACGACTTTCGGGAAGTGATACTCGATGAACGCACACCCTGACACGACGTCGCTCGCCGAGCTGGTTGCGATCATGGCGAGGCTCCGCGATCGCGAGCGCGGTTGCCCGTGGGACCTCGAGCAGACGTTCGCGACGATCGCGCCGTACACGATCGAGGAGGCCTACGAGGTCGCCGACGCGATCGAACGCAACGACCTCGCGGATCTCGAGGACGAGCTCGGCGACTTGTTGTTCCAAGTCGTGTTCCACGCGCGCATGGCCGAGGAGGCCGGCGCGTTCGACTTCGCCGCCGTAGCGCGCGCGATCTGCGCCAAGATGCTGCGGCGGCATCCGCACGTGTTCGGCGACCAACAGGTCGCCGACAGCGCCGCGCAGACGAAGCGCTGGGAAGAGATCAAGCGCGAGGAGCGCGCTGCGAGCGCGGCCGCGCCGGCCGGCGGCGTGCTCGACGACGTGCCCGTCGGGCTGCCGGCGCTGACGCGTGCGACGAAGCTCGGCAAGCGCGCGGCGACCGTCGGCTTCGATTGGCCCGACACGGCCGGCGTGCGTGCCAAGGTCGGCGAGGAGCTCGCCGAGCTCGACGCCGCGATCGCCGCGGGCGACGCGCCGGGCGTTGCGGCCGAGATGGGCGACGTCTTGTTCTCGCTGGCGAACTGGTGCCGGCATCTCAACCTCGATCCCGAAACCTGCCTGCGTGGCGCGAACCAGAAGTTCACGGCGCGGTTCCGCGCCGTCGAGCGCAGTGTCGAGCGCGACGGTCGTGAGTGGCAGAGCTACGGCGCGGCCGAGCTTGACGCGCTGTGGGTCAAGGCGAAACGGTGATCAAAGCCGTTCTCTTCGATCTCGACGGAACGCTCTACGACCGCGATTCGCTGGCCGTGGCGCTGTTCGACGAACAGTCCGCCGCGTTCGCGGGCGAGCTGCGCGGCATCTCGCGCGAGCGGTTTTTGCGGGACGTCCACGCGATGGACGACCATGGCCATGCCCTCAAGGAAACCGGCTATCCGGCGCTCGTTCAGACGTGGGGGCTCGAGGCCGCGCTCGCCGAGCGTCTGTTGACGCACTTCTGGGCGAATTTCGATCGCCACTGCCGGCTCGACGCCGCGACGCGTGACACGCTCGAGGAGCTGCGGCGCCGCGGCCTGAAGCTCGGCGTCGTCACGAACGGGCCGAGCGCGATGCAGCGGCACAAGCTGGCTGTGCTCGGCCTCGAGCACGCGTTCGACGCGGTCGTGGTCTCGGGCGAAGAGGGCGTGCGCAAGCCGGACGGGGAGATCTTTCGCCGCGCGCTCGCGCGCTTAGGCGTCGCGGCGTACGAAGCGTTGTTCGTCGGCGACCACCCCGTCGCCGACATCGAGGGCGCGCACCGCGCCGGGCTGCGCGCGGTCTGGAAGTTCGTGCCGTACTGGCCGCCGGTCGTCGCGAACGTGCCCAAGATCCACGCGCTGTCGGAGGTGCTCGCTCTCGCGACCTGAAGGCCGCGCGCAACGCTGCAACCCACGCACGGCGCGGTTTCCGGCATTCAGGTGCGATTCAGTCCGAGGCCTCTAACCTGCTCTCCAAGATCCCGGGGGCGGGGTCGCAAGCGAAGGAGAGTTGCCATGTTGGCGAGGACATTTCTGGCTACTGCGGTGCTTACATTTCTCGGCGCGACGCCCGCGCTGGCCGACGACGATGATCGCGGCCGCGGCCGCGGCCACGCGTACGGCCACGACCGGCACGCGCCGGCCGTCGTTTCCGCCCGCGTCGTCGACGTCGAGCCGCTGGTTCGCTACGTTACGGTCAATCGCCCGCGCGAGCAGTGCTGGGACGAGATCGTCCGTGAGTCCGTTCGCCCGTACGGCGTGGCTGGGCCGACGGCCGCCGGCACCATCATCGGTGCCGCGATCGGCCGGCAGTTCGGCAGCGGTAACGACCGCGACGCGTTGACGGTGCTCGGTGCGGTCGCGGGCGGCGCGGTCGCGCATCAGCGCGCGGTCCGCAACGGCGGCGCCGGCGCGACGCGCGACGTCGCCGTGCAGCGCTGCGAGGTCGCGCACGACCGCGTCACGGAGCAGATCGTCGACGGCTATCTCGTCACGTATCGCTTCGACGGTCGCAACTACCGGATGCGGACGGATCGACGTCCGGGCAACTGGGTGCAACTCGCGGTCGACGCACGCCCCGTGGGTTATCGGGTGCGGTACTGAAGGGCGCCTTCCGGGCGGGCCGTCGGCCCGCCCGGTTCTCGTTCGAGCGTTTCTTGACGTAGACCGACGCTCGACTCCAAGCTGTGGCGACAACTATGAGCGAACGCTTTACAAGGATGATCGAGCGCGGCCTGACGGGCCTCATCGCCGCAGGCGTGGCCGCGGCGACGCTCGTTGCGACGAACGCCGCGGTGGCGCAGTCCCGCCCGCGGCCGCTGCTGCAAGCAGAGACGGCCGACGAATCGCTGGCGCCGGCTCAGCGTGACCAACTGTTTCCGGCGCAACGCGCGGGCGGTGTCTCGCTCGGGCAGGCCACCAATATGGCGCTGAGCCGCTACCCGGGACGCGTGGTGCGCGCCGAAACCGTGCAAATGGGCGAGCGCGTCGTCCACGAAATCCGCATCCTCGATGAGGAAGGGCGCGTGCGCACCGTGCGCATCGATGCCCAGACGGGCTCCTTCTTATAGGCGCACGCCGCAATGCGCCTGCTGCTCGTCGAAGACGACCCTAACCTCAGCCGTTCGCTTGCAGCGCAGCTCGAGCGGGCCGGCTACAGCGTCGAGAAGTCCGTCGACGGGCGCGAGGGCCTCTACTACGCGCGCGAGTACGCCGTCGATCTCGCGATCGTCGATCTGGGCCTGCCCAGCATGTCCGGCGTCGAGCTCATCAAACAGCTGCGCGCCGACGGCAAGGAATACCCGATCCTCGTGCTCACGGCGCGCGATCGCTGGCAAGACAAGGTCGAAGCGCTCAAGCTCGGCGCCGACGACTACGTCGTCAAGCCGTTCAACGTCGAGGAGCTCCTGGCGCGCGTCGATGCGCTGCTGCGGCGCGCCGGCGGCTGGGCGCAGTCGGAGCTCGTCTGCGGGCCGATCACGCTCGATACGCGCACGCAGGAGGTCAAGGTCGGCGGCGCGAAGCTCGAGCTCACGAGCTTCGAGTACAAGCTGCTCGAGTACCTCATGCTGCATGCCGGCGAGGTGCTCTCGAAGATGCAGATCACCGAGGCGCTCTACAGCGAGGATTTCGAGCGCGACAGCAACGTGATCGAGGTATTCATCGGGCGGCTGCGCCGCAAGCTCGATCCCGACAGCTCGTACAAGCCCATCGAGACGCTGCGCGGCCGCGGCTACCGTTTGGCCGTGGCGCGCGGCGCACCGGACGCCGACTGAAGTAGCGGAAGTCCATGGCGCTCGTTCGCTCTCTTCGTGCGCGCGTCGTGCTCTGGGTCAGTGTGGCGCTCGTCGCGCTGTTCGCCGTGACCATCGTCGGCCTCGACATCGCGTTTCGCGAGGGCGCCGATACCGCGCGGCGCGAGCTGCTCGAGGTGCAGGTGCTCGGCCTCATCGCGCGCGCCAACGATGCGAGCGGCGAGCTTACGCTGCCGACCGACGACCTCGACCCGCAGCTCCAGGTCGCGAACTCGGGCACCTACGGCGCCGTGTACTCCGACGACGGCAGCGCCGTGTGGCAGTCGTTGTCGTTGCTCGGCCGCGACTTTCCGATCGACTATCTCGCCGTCGCCGGCGAGGAGCGCTTCGACTTGCTCGAGGTGCCGGGCTTCCCGCCGCTCGAAGCGTTTCTCATGGGCATCTCCTGGAATTTCCCCGATGACCGTGCTGCGGACTACACGTTCGCGATCGCGTTGTCGCTTACGCCGTACGACGAGCGTCAGGCGGCGTTCCGCCGCAATCTCATCGGTTGGTTCATCGGCGTCACGGTGACGATGCTCGTCGTCATCAGCGGGCTCCTGACGTTCGTGCTGCTGCCGGTGCGGCGGCTCGAGCGGCAGGTTCGCGAGGTCGAGGCCGGCGAACGCGTGCAGCTCACGGGCCGCTATCCGTCCGAGATCGTGGGGCTCGCCGACAACTTGAACACACTCATCGACACGGAGCGCCGTCGGCTCGCGCGCTATCGCAACACCCTCGACGATCTCGCGCACAGCTTGAAGACCCCGTTGGCCGCGATGCGCACGCTGCTCGCCGAGGTCAGGACGCGCTCGGCGGATCCCGTGCACGAGGCGCTGAATCGCGAGCTCGTGCGCATGGAGCAGCGCGTCTCGTACCAGCTGCGTCGAGCGCGCGCGACGGGCGCCTCGGGGCTCGGCACCGAGCCCGTCGTCGTTTTAGCCGTAGTCGACGACTTGAAGCAGACGCTCGACAAGGTCTACCGCGACAAGCGCGTGACCTGCACGGTCGCCGTCGCGCCGCACGCCTTGTTCCGCGGCGACCCCGGCGATCTCACCGAGATCCTCGGTAACCTCATGGACAACGGCTACAAGTACTGCAAGAGCAAGGTGCACGTTACGGCGAGCTCGAGCTCGGAGCGGCTCGTCGTGACGGTCGGCGACGACGGCCGTGGCATCACGGCCGAGGAAGTCGCGACGCTGCTCCAGCGCGGCAAGCGCGCCGACGAGTCGGTGCCGGGGCAGGGCATCGGCCTGGCCGTCGTGCGCGAGACCGTCGAGCTCTATCGCGGCACGCTCGACGTGGGCCGCTCGCCGCTCGGCGGCGCGGAGTTGCGCGTCGAGCTCGCGCGCGCCGGCCTGTTGTGAGCCGCGCGCGCGACGGGATCGTCGCCGCGCGGCGGGCGACGAAGCTTCGCATCGAATATCCGGAAACGCTGCCGATCGCAGCCGCGCGCGAGGAGCTGCTCGCGGCGCTCGCCGCGCATCGCGTCATCGTCGTCTGCGGCGACACGGGCAGCGGCAAGACAACGCAGTTGCCGAAGCTCTGCCTCGAGGCCGGCCGCGGTATCGCGGGCATGATCGGTCACACGCAGCCGCGTCGCATCGCGGCGCAGGCCGTCGCGAGCCGGCTCGCGGCCGAGCTCGGCGTGCGCGTCGGCGAGGCCGTCGGGTTGACCGTGCGCTTCACGGATCAGACGCCGCCGACCGCGCTCGTCAAGGTCATGACCGACGGTATCCTGCTCAACGAGATCCGCGGCGACCGCCAGCTACGCGCCTACGACACGCTCATCATCGATGAAGCGCACGAGCGTAGTCTCAACATCGACTTCGTGCTCGGCTACCTGCGGTGCATCGAGCGCGAGCGGCCGGATCTCAAAATCGTCATCACGTCGGCGACGATCGATCCCGAGCGCTTCGCACGCCACTTCGGCGGCGCGCCTATCGTCCGCATCGCTGGCCGCAGCTTCCCCGTGACCGTGCGCTACAGCCCCCGCGACGCCGAGCGCTCGCGCGAGGCGGACCAAGACCTCGCGACGGCCGTCGTCGCCGCGACGCGCGAGCTCGCGGCCGAGCCCGTGGCCGAGGCTTTGATCCGCGACATGCTCGTGTTCCTGCCCGGCGAGCGCTGGATCCGCGACGCCGAGCAAGCGCTCGCGCGGTTCGGCCCGCAGGGCTACGAGGTGCTGCCGCTCTACGCGCGCCTCACGACGGCGCGGCAGCGCCGAATTCTCGAGCCTAAGTCGGCGCCGCGCATCGTGCTCGCGACCAACATCGCCGAGACTTCGCTGACGGTGCCACGTGTTCGCTACGTCATCGACTCGGGGCTTGCGCGCGTGAGCCGCTACGGCACGCGGCACCGCGTGCAGAGCCTCGGCGTCGAGCCGATCGCGCAGGCCAACGCGGTCCAACGCGCGGGCCGCTGCGGGCGCCTCGCGCCCGGTGTTTGCGTGCGGCTCTACGCCGAGGACGATTTCGCGGCGCGGCCCGCGTTCACCGAGCCCGAGATCCTGCGCACCGGGCTCGCGGGAGTGTTGCTGCGGCTCGAGGCGCTCAAGCTCGGGGCCATCGACGAGTTTCCGTTCATCGATACGCCGCCCGCCAAGGCCGTAGCCGACGCTTATCAGCTGCTGCACCTGCTCGGTGCCGTCGACGACGAGCGGCGCCTCACGAGCGACGGCGAGCTCATGGCGCGCTTGCCCGTGGACCCCCGCGTCGCGCGGCTGCTCGTCGTCGCGCAGCGCAACGACGCGTTACGCGAGGGGCTCGTCATCGCGGCGGCGCTCAGCGTCGTCGATCCGCGGGAGCACGGCATCGATCCCGACGCCGCGCGCCGCAAGCACGAGGCCTTCATGGATCCGCGGTCCGAGTTCATGGCCTACGTGAACGTCTGGACGGCCTATCGGCGCGAGCGGCGCAACGGCGAGCGCGCGTTGCGCAAATGGTGCAAGGAGCATTACCTGTCCGTGGCGCGCTTGCGCGAGTGGCACGACGTGCACGACCAGCTTCACGAGCTCGTGCAGGGTTTGGGGTGGCGAACGCGCCAGCAGGCGGCGGACTACCGCGCGATCCATCAGGCCGTGCTCGCAGCCTTCATCGACTTCATTGCCGAGCACGCCGACGGGCTCACGTACCGCGGCATGCGCGAGTCTCGGGCGCAACTCTTTGCCGGCACGGCGCTCGCTAAGAAGCGCCCGCGCTGGCTCGTGGCCGCGGAGCGCGTCGCGACCGAGCGCCAGTATCTGCGCACGGTCGCGCAGGTGAACCCGCGTTGGGCGCTGCGCGTCGCGCCGCATCTCGTGCGCTTCGAGTATGACGATCCGCACTGGGACCAGCAGCGCGGCCAGGTCACGGCGCGCGAGGTCGTGACGCTGTTCGGGCTCACGCTCGCGAGCGAGCGGCGCGTCGACTACGGGCGCGTCGAGCCCAAGGAGGCCCGCCGCATGTTCATCGCCGAGGCACTCGCGGCGGATCAAGCGGGCTTCGGCGCCGATGAGCCCGCGTTCCTCGCGCACAATCGCGCCGTGCGGCGCAGCGTGCTCGAGGCCGAAGCGCGGCTGCGCAAGCGCGACTTGTTCGTCGGCGAAGCCGGCATCGCTGCGTTCTACGACGACCGGCTGCCGCCGGAGGTCCACGACCGCACGAGCCTCGTGCGCTGGTGCGCGGCGGGGCACGGCAGCGAGCTGCACCTGACGCTCGGCGACGTCGCGACGCGCGACCCGGGGGATCTCGGGGCTCTAGGTCTCGTGAGTGAGCTCACGCTCGCGGGGCAACGGCTGCCGCTTTCGTATGCCTTCGAGCCGGGCCAAGATGCCGACGGCGTCACCCTCACGGTGCCGCGCTCGCTGCTCGGGGCGATCGGTTCGGCCGAGCTCGACTGGCTCGTGCCTGCATGGCTGCCCGACAAGATCGTGGCGTTACTGCGCGCGCTGCCCAAGGAGCAGCGCCGGCCGCTCGTGCCGTTGCCCGACACGGCGAAGGCGGCGCTCGCCGTCATGCCGGACCGCAGCGGGCGGCAGGCGTTGCCGGTGGCGCTCGCGGAGGCGCTGCACGTGGCGCGCGGCGTCGAGGCCTCGCCGGCGGTCTTCGACGAGCGCGCGTTGCCCGCGCATTTCCGCATGCGCGTCGTCGTGGTGGGCGCTGAAGGGCAGGCGCTCGCGGCGGGCCGCGATCTCAAGGCGTTGCAGCGCGATCTCGGCGCGACGCAGGGCGCGGCCGAGGTCGCGGCGGCCGCGCCCGCGCGTTTCAAACGGACGAACCTGCAACGCTGGGACATCGGCGACTTGCCGGACTCGGTCGTCGTGCCGCAGCGGCCGCGCGATCTCGTTCTCTATCCCTGCCTCGTCGACGATGCGGGCCGCGTCGACCTCACGCTCGAAGCGCCGGGACCGGCCGCGGAAGCACTGCATCGCGGCGGCGTGCGGCGCTTGCTGCTCAAGGCCCTGCCGCAGCAGGCGGCCTTGATCCGCGACCGAACGCTCGCCGACCGCGAGCTGGTGCTCAACTACCTCGGTGTCGGCGACGGCGCCGCGCTCGTCGACGACTTGCTCTGCGCGAGCGCGGAGCAGGCGTTCGAGCTCGACCCGCCCGTACGCACGGCCAGCGAGTTCGCCGCGCGGCGCGAGCGCGGCCGCGCGCAGCTCGTGGCCGAGGCCGACGCGCTGCGCGTGCTGCTTGCCGAGATACTGCCGCTGCAGCGGGGCGTGCGCCGCGCGCTCGACGCCGCGGCGAAGAACGAGACCCACGCGAGCGTGCGCGACGAGCTCGCGACTCAGCTCGCCGAGCTCGTGGGCCCACGCATGCTGACCGACACGCCGCGCGCGTGGCGGGTTCACTTGCCGCGCTACCTGCGCGCGGCCGAGCAGCGCTGGCAGAAGCGCGCACAGCGTGACGAGCAGAAGCTCGCGGCCGAGGTGCGCACGGCTGCGGCGCGCCTCGCGCAGTGGCGGGCCTCGCGGCCCGACGGCGCGCCGTGGCCGCCCGGGATCGCCGAGTACCGGTGGCTCGTCGAGGAGCTGCGCGTGTCGTTGTTCGCCCAGCAGCTCGGCACGGCGCGCTCGGTATCGAGCAAGCGGCTCGAGCAAGCCTGGCGCAAGGCGCTCGCGGACGCGTGACGGCTATTGGCCGCTCGACAGGCTCTGCGTGGACGGCGTCGAGCTGTTGAACATGTCGCGCGTCATGCGCCATTCGCCGTTCGGTTGGCGTTGGTAGATGCGCATGAAGTTGCCGCTGACCTCGAGGCGCTCGTCGTCGCCTTTGGGTGTAGCGATCGTCGTAAAGGTGCCGCGCTGAAAGGCGAGATCGCCGTCGATGACGGTCTCGACGGGCGTCCAGGTCTCGTCGAAGTCGAAACGCTCGAACGCGCCGCCGTTCGCCGCGTCGTTGGCCTGCTTGCCCACGAGCGGCTCGCGGTTCGGCATGAGCATGATGTGGCCTTCGGTCGTGAGGCTGCTCAAGGTTGCGATGTCCTCGTCGTTGATCGAGCCCAAGTAGCGCGCGTTGAATGCCGTGATCGCGGCGAGGTCCTCCTCGTACGACGGGCGCTGCGGTTGGCCGCAACCCGCGGCGAGGACGACGAGGCAAGCGAGGCCGGCCGTGCGAGCGAAACTCATGGGGACACCTCGTGCATTACCACGGCGCCGTCGCGCCGTCGTATTGGATGAAACGACCCGTGTCTTCGAGCGTGGCTTTGGCGATCTGCTCGATCATGCCGGCAACGCTCGGCTGCATCTCGATCATGCCGGGGAACGTGAGATCGGCTTGCCGCTCCGTGAGCACGGCGCCGGGGTGCAGCAGCAGCACCGTGACGCCGTCGCGCTTGAGATGCACGGCGACGAGCTGCATCTCGCGATTCAACGCCGCCTTGCTCGCGCGGTAGGCGATGGCGCCCGAGCCGCCGAGCGTGAACGTCACGGAGCCGTTCGTCGAGCCGATCGAGACGATCTTCTTCTCTCGCCCCGCACGCACGTGATCGATGAAGGCCTCGGACACCAGCAACGGGCCGCGCACGTTGACGGCCATGATGGTGTCGAAGAGCTCGTAATCCGTGTTGCCGAAGCTCTGTGTGTCGCCGGCGCCGCGGCACGACTCGTCCGTGCAGACGCTGCGATCGCTGTAGATCCCGGCGTTGTTGATGAGGACGTCTACGGCCACGCCGCGGAGCTTGTCGGCCAGCGCCTTGACCTCGGCAGCGCTCGCGACGTCCATGCGCTCGACGCGAACCAAAGGATGCAGGGCGACGACGGCCGCGAGCGTGTCGGGCACGCCGTCGCGGCGATGCGTTGCGATCACCGTCCAGCCCTGCGCAGCGTATTGCTTGACGAACTCGAGGCCGAGGCCCGAGTTGGCGCCCGTGACGAGCACTGTGTCGGCGCCAGCCGCCGACGGCACGGCCAAGGCGCCGCCGAAGAGCAGCATCGCGACGAGCGCGAGCGCCGAGCGAGTCTCCATCCCCCAACCCCCGCGGTGCCGGTGACGCTCTATGGTAGCGGCTCTGCCGCTACCACACGACCCGTCTGTCGCGCGGCAACGTCCTCACGCGCATGCCGCGCAAGACGGCGGCGAGCAGCAGCAGCGAGCCCAACAGCGCGGCGGCGATCCGCAGCGGCGTCGGCAGCGCCGGCAAGGTACCGCCCGCCGAGGCGAGCAGTTGCCATGACCCCCAAGCGCTGGTGCCGAGGCCGAGCAGGGCGGCCAGGCCGTAGGTCGACCACAGGAACTCGGCGTGGAGCAGCGCGACGCCGAGCGCAAGCGCCACGATGCCCGTCGCGTCGGGCGCGCGATGCAGGAACGCGAGAGTCGTGAGCGCCGCGGCCGACACGGCCGTGAACGCCGGCACGAACGCGCGCGTGTGATAGGCGTGGACGAGCGCGGCGAGCGTCACGACGAGCGCGCCGTAGGCGCCGGCAGGATGGGCGAGTAGCGCGATGGGCCACGGCAACGCGGTGTCCTCGATTCGGCGCGGGTAGCAGCGACGATAGGCGTGACCCGCGTCGCGAGCGAGCGCTATTCCTAAGCAATTCGGGGCGATTCTTGGGTCGACTCGGCGGCCGGCGGTATAGTGCCGGCTAACTTCGACTGCGATTCCGCCATGACCCAGGCACCCGTTCCTACCGACTGGCATCCCGCGAGCTGGCAGAGCCGCCACGCGGCGCAGCAGCCGACGTACCGCGACCGCCCGCACTTGGAGACCGTGCTGGGGCAGCTCGCGCGCCTGCCGCCGATCGTGACCACGTGGGAGATCGAGAACCTGAAATCCCAGCTCGCGCGCGCCCAGCGCGGCGAGGCGTTCCTGCTCCAGGGCGGCGACTGCGCTGAGAGCTTCGACGAGTGCACCTCCGACAACGTCGTACAGAAACTCAAGATCCTGTTACAGATGTCGCTCGTGATGCTCGTGGGACTCAAGAAGCCGATCATCCGCGTCGGGCGCATGGCGGGCCAGTACGCGAAGCCGCGCAGCGCCGATTACGAGACCAAGGACGGCGTCTCGTTGCCGAGCTATCGCGGCGACACGATCAACCGGCCGGGGTTCACGGCCGTCGATCGCGAGCCCGATCCCACGCTCATGCTGCGCGGCTACGAGCGCGCGGCGCTGACGCTCAACTTCGTCCGGTCGCTCATCGACGGCGGGTTCGCGGATCTGCACCACCCCGAGAACTGGGACCTCGCGTTCGTCGGCGAGTCCGCGCTCGCGGCCGATTATCACAAGCTCGTGCAGTCGGTCTCCGATTCGCTCGAGTTCTTCGAGGCCATCAGCGGCGAGCCGATGCACGAAACGCACCGTGTCGAGTTCTTCACCTCGCACGAGGGCTTGCACCTGCCGTACGAGCAGGCGCAGACGCGCTTCCTGCCGCATCGCAAGCGCTGGTACAACTTGACGACGCACTATCCTTGGATCGGCATGCGCACGGCCGATCTGCACGGCGCGCACATCGAGTACTTCCGCGGCATCGCCAACCCCATGGCCGTCAAGATCGGCACGAGCGTCACCGACGAGCACTTGCAGCAGCTCGTGCACGTGCTCAATCCCAACAACGAGCCGGGCCGTCTCACGATCATCACGCGTTTCGGCGCGAAGAACGTCGACGCGCATTTGCCGCGCGTGATCCGCGCCGTGCGCGCCGTCGGCGCGAGCGTGCTCTGGGTCTGCGACCCGATGCACGGCAACACCGAGACCACGGCCGAGGGCTACAAGACGCGCCGCTTCGACAACATCCGCGCCGAGCTGCGCTCGGCGTTCCGCGTCCACCAGGAGCAGGGCAGCTACTTGGGCGGCGTGCACCTCGAGCTCACGGGCGACAATGTCACGGAGTGCATGGGCGGGGCGCGTGGCTTGAAGGAATCCGATCTCGCGCGCGCTTACAAGTCGCAGGTCGATCCGCGGCTCAACTACGAGCAAGCCATGGAGATTGCGATGCTCATCGGCGGGCGCTTGCGCACGCACGACTAGCCGCAATGGGGCCATGAACCGGGTGCAGGCCGCTGAACCCGAGTCCGATGTCGGCGAAGCGGTTCCGGCCGCCTTCGACCCGGCAACGGTGCTCGCGCATCTCACGCATAAGCCCGGCGTCTATCGCATGCTCGACGCCGCGGCGGCCGTCATCTACGTCGGCAAGGCCCGCGATCTCAAGCGGCGCGTGACGAGCTACTTCAAGGGCAGTCGCGCGCACGATGCCAAGACGTTCGCCATGGTGCGCTCCGTCGCCGGCATCGAGGTGACCGTCACGCGCACCGAGGTCGAGGCGCTGATGCTCGAGTACAATCTCATCAAGCAGCATCGGCCGCGCTTCAACGTCATGCTGCGCGACGACAAGAGCTACCCCTACATCCTGCTCGAGACGCAACACCGCTTCCCGCGCCTCACGTTCTATCGCGGCCCGCGCACGTCCAAGGGGCGCCTCTTCGGGCCCTATCCGAACGCGGGCGCCGTGCGCGAGACGCTCATCCAGCTGCAGAAGCTCTTCCAGCTGCGCCAGTGCGAAGACAGCTACTTCGAGAACCGCAGCCGCCCGTGCCTGCAGCACCAGATCCAGCGCTGCACCGCACCGTGCGTCGGGCTCATCGACGAGGCCGACTACGCGGGCGACCTCGAGCACGCGGTGCTGTTCCTGCACGGGCAGAGCGACGTCGTCACGGCGCGTCTCGCCGAGCGCATGGAGCAGGCGTCCAAGGCGCTCGAGTTCGAGCGAGCGGCGCAGTATCGCGACCAGCTCGCGAAGCTCAAGAACGTGCAGTCACAGCAGCTCATGGCGCGCTTCATGGGCGACTTCGACGCTGTCGGCATTGCCGAGGACCACGGCATCTATTGCGTGGCCGTGATGTACTTCCGCGGCGGCCGTTCGCTCGGCAGCCGCAATTTCTTCCCCAAGCTCGTCAAGGGTGCCGACGAGGACGAGATCATCCGGGCGTTCCTGCTCCAGTACTACGCCGGCCGCGAGGCGCCCAAGGAAATCCTCGTGAGCCGCGCCGTGCCCGAGGCGGCGACGCTCGCGGAGCTGTTGTCGGAGCAGTCGGGGCACAAGGTCGCGATCAAGGCGCGCGTGCGCGGCGACCGGGCACGGTTCGTGGCCATGGCCGTGACCAACGCGCGTCACGGCGCGGAGCTCAAGTATCAAGCCAGCGCGTCGCGCGAAAGTCAGCTCGACGCGCTCGTCGAGGCGCTCGAGCTCGACGAGCCGCCTACGCGGCTCGAGTGCTTCGACGTGAGCCACACGGGCGGCGAGGCCACGGTCGCTTCGTGCGTCGTGTTCGGCCCGGAGGGTCCGCGGAAGTCCGAGTACCGGCGTTTCAACGTGACCGACGTGGCCCCGGGCGACGATTACGGCGCGCTGGCGCAGGTACTCGGTCGCCGCTACGCGCGCGTGCAGCAGGGCGAGGTGCCGTTGCCGGACGTGCTGTTCATCGACGGCGGGCCGGGCCAGCTTAAGCAGGCGCAAGCGGTCATGGCCGATTTGGGCATTCAGGGGCTCAAGCTCGTCGGCGTCGCGAAAGGGCTCGACCGCAAGCCCGGCCGCGAAAGCCTGTATCTCCCGGGTCGCGCGGAGCCGCTGCGTTTGCCGCCGACCTCGCCGGCATTACACTTGATCCAGCAGCTGCGCGACGAGGCGCACCGGTTCGCGATCACGGGTCATCGCGCGCGGCGGCAGAAGGCGCGCACGCGGTCGCCGCTCGAGGACATCCCGGGGCTCGGGCCGAAGAAGCGCCGCGAGCTGCTCAAGCAGTTCGGGGGCTTGCAAGCGCTGACGCGCGCCGGTATCGACGACTTGCTGCGCGTCAAGGGAATCTCGCGGCATCTCGCCGAAGCGATTTACGAGCGGTTTCACGCCGGCTGACGGCAAATGACGATGAACTTGAACCTTCCGAACGCCCTGACCTGGTTTCGAGTCGCGGCGATTCCGCTCGTCGTTGCGGTGTTCTACGCGCCCGTGCTGCTCGGTTGGCCCGAGCAGTGGGCGCGGCCGGCCGCGGGCTTGTTGTTCGCACTCGCGGGGATCACCGATTACTTCGACGGCTATCTCGCGCGGCGCCTGGGCCTGACCTCGAGCTTCGGCGCGTTTCTCGATCCCGTCGCCGACAAGCTCATCGTCTCGACGGCGCTCGTGTTGCTCGTGCAAGACGATCACCGAATCGTGCTCGCGCTTGTCGCCGCGATCATCATCGGCCGCGAGATAACCGTTTCGGCACTGCGAGAATGGATGTCGCAGATAGGCGCGCGCGCGCACGTCGCGGTCAGCATCTTCGGCAAGTGGAAGACCACGGCGCAGATCATCGGCATCAGCTTCATGCTGTATCGCGAGCCCATGCTCGGGTTGCCCATGTACCGCATCGGCGAATGGCTCGTGTACGTGGCCGCGGCGCTCACGCTCTGGTCGATGATCGACTACCTGCGTGCGGCCTGGCCCGCGATGCGCGACCGCGACTGACTGTGACCTAGCCCGTTGCCGCGTCCGGCGGCCGGCCTGTAGAATGCGGCGCATAACGCGGGAATAGCTCAGTTGGTAGAGCGCAACCTTGCCAAGGTTGAGGTCGCGAGTTCGAGCCTCGTTTCCCGCTCCATCTACTTCCAGTGGCGTCCGGGTTCCGCCCTTACGGGTTGCTAGCTCGCCTGCGACAGCACGCCCATTGGCGGCTCGCGCACGACGGAGTAGGTCGCCAGTGTCCCGCTCACGCCGACGATCACGGCACCCGCGACGAGGCCGGTGCCGATGACCGTGAAGTCGAGCGCGAACTGAAGCTCGAACACGCGCGTCGCGAGCAGCCAGGCGACGCCCGACGCGATCAGCGACGCGAGCAGCCCCGCGAGGGTTCCTAAGGTCACGAACTCGACCACGAGCGCCGTGAGCACGCGCCGGCGGTTCGCGCCGAGCGTGCGCAATAGCGCCACCTCGAACCGCCGTTCCTCGCGCGTTGCCTGGATGGCTGCGAGCAGCACGACGACGCCGGCCAGCAGCGTGAACAGGAACACGTACTGGATCGCGAGCGCCGCGCGGTCCATGACGCTTCGCACCTGGTCGAGCACGGACTCGAGATCGATGACCATGACGCTCGGGAAGCGGCGCGAGACCTCGAGCATGACTTGCCGATCCGGCGTGAAGGTCGAAGCGATGAAGGTCGCGGGATAGCCCTCGAGCGCGGCGGGATTCAGCACGAGCATGAAGTTCGGCGAGAGCGAGTCCCACTCGACGCGCCGCACGCTCGTGACCTCGGCCGTGAGCGGGAGCCCGCCGACCTCGAAAGTCAGCGCGTCGCCGAGCGTGAGACCGAGCCCCTGCATGACGCCCTCGTCGACCGAGATCTCGGGACGCTCCGAGCCCGGCGCCCACCACGCACCCGCGACGAGCGTATTGCTCGCGTCGAGCTCCTCGGCCCAGGTCAGGTTGGCCTCGCGCATGAGCCAGCCGCCTCCCTCGCCGCGGTTGCGGCGGGTCCTCGGGTCCTCGCCGTCGATCGCCGTGAGCCGGCCGCGGACCATCGGCACGAGCGCCGGTGCCTCGTAGCTGTGCTCCGCGAAGAGCGCGCGGATGCCGTCGGCCTCTTCGCGCTGGATGTTGATCATGAAGTGGTTCGGCGCGTCGGCCGGCAGCGAGGTGTACCAGGCGTCGAGGAGCCCGGTTCGCACACCCGAGAGCAGCAACAGGACCGTGAGCCCGAAGCCGAACGCCATGACCTGCGCGATGCTGTCGCCGCGCCGGCGCGCGATGTTCGCTAGCCCATAGCGCCAGGCCACGCCCGCGCCGCTGCGCAGCGGCCCGATGAGCCTGACCAGCACGAGCGCGGCGACATAGAGTGCGATGCCGCCCATCCCGAGACCCGCCACCGAGACGACGAACAGCTCATCCACGCCGACGAGCCACGCGAGCAGGCCGAGCACGGCGAGCGCGGCCGCGCCGTACGACACGGCCGCCGGCACGGCCTTCGGCGCCGCATCCTGGCGCAGCACGCGCAACGGCGGGACGGTTCGAAGCGAAAGCATCGCCGGCAGCGCGAAGCCCGCGAGCATGGCGAGCGCGACGAACAAGCCGCTCACGGCGGGCATCGGCCCCGGCGCCGGCAGCTCGAGCTCCATGAGATCGGCCACGAGCGCGCCGAGCCCGAACTGCGCGAGATAACCGAACGCGCTGCCCGCGAGCCCGGTCGCCGCACCGATGATGCCGAGCTCGATCAGCGTCACCGCGAGCACGAGCGCCTGCGAGGCACCCAGGCACTTCATGAGCGCGACGCCGTCGACCTGCTGAGCCGCGTAGCGGCGCGCAGCCACGGCCACGGCCGTCGCCGCCAGCAGCAACGCGATCATCGACGCCAGGCTCAGGAAGCTCTCGGCTCGCTCGATGGCGCGGTTGACTCCCGCCTCTGCGCGCTCGGCCCGCTGCAGGCGCCGGCCCGACGAGCTCGTCTCGTCGAACCATTCGCGAAACGATTCGAGATCGTCCGCGTCCCCCGCGAAGAGTTGCGCCCAAGTCACGCGACTGCCGGGGCCGATGAGCTCGGTGGACGCGAGGTCCGACAGGCTCATGAGCACCGACGGCGCGAACGTGTCGAAGCCGAGCGACTGGTCGGGACGGTGCTTCAAGACGCGCTCGACGACGAACGAGCGCGCGCCGATCTCGACGCTCGCCCCGACGCCGGCGCGGAGTCGCGCGAGCAGTCCCGCCTCGGCCCAGACGGTCCCGGGTGCGGGCCCGCCGGCGACGGGATACGTCTCGGTGTCGACGTCGTCTGCAACGCGTACCAGACCGCGGAGCGGGTAGGTCTCGCTGACGGCATAGAGGCTCGCGAGCTGGCTCGTGTCGGCCGCGAGGACCACGGTCGGAAACGACGCGAATTCGGCGGTCGCGAGCCCGCGCCTGCCGGCCTCGGCAAGGTATTCGGGGTCCTGCGGATCGCTGCCCGAGAGGCGTAGGTCGGCTGCGAGCATGCCGGACACCTCGCGCTCGACGCTCGCGTGCACGCGGTCGATGAAGAAGCCGATCGTCGTCATCGCCGCAACCGCGACGGTGAGCGCGATCATGAGGACGGTCAGGCGGCCCGCGTGTAGGCTTCGGCGGAAGCTGCGGACGGCCAGACGCCAGGCTTTCATCGACTGAGGATTCCCGTTGCGGGACGCGACGCAGTGTACGCGATTCGTTCGTGCCGTTCAGGGGCTTGGCATGAGCACCTGCTATCGGTAGCCTGCCTTCATGGCCGTGAAAATCGTGCTCATCGCGCTGGCGGCGCTACCGGGCGCCTTGTCCGCCGATGAGCTGCTCGTGACGGCCGGCCAGGGCCCGCAGCCCGGCTCGGACCAGCGCAACGAAGCGGTCGGGTTCGACTACAACTTCTATCGCCTCGAGCGCAGCGCGCGCCAGCACGTCAGCGTGGGCGTGAGCTACACGCGCCTCACGACCAACGCCGCCGATCACAGCAGCTTGTACGCAGTCAGCGTGTACCCGCAGATCACGTTGTTTCCCTCCGCCACCTCGCGGATCGCCGCGCGTTCCCCGCGGTGGGCTCGGCCGTTCTTCTTTGTGAGGGCGCTCGGTCTGAGCTACATCAGCGAGAGCATGCTGGGCAGCCGACGGCAAGCCGAGTCGTTCGCCTTGCAAGCACAAGTCGGCGTCGGCGTGCAGCTGAATCCCGGCGCCGACCGCCGCGGCGTCATCGCGGTTTCGTGGCAGCACTTTTCCAACGCCAACCTGTATCGCTACAACGACGGCATCGACGTGCCGCTCGTCATCAACGTCGGCATGGCGTTCTAGCGCGGCGCGCGCCGCTCTCTCGATCCGATCGCAACGACGTCGTTGACCCTGTTGGCTCGGCTGGCGCGTGACGTCTTTGAGCACGTGGCTGCCGCCCGTCGCCAGCGTGATCGGCAGCTTGCCGAGCGCCGGCGCGTCATCGAGCGCCGCGACGACGCTGGCACGGCCGCACCGGCCGGTGCCAGCGCGGCACAAAGAGTCAGCGTGGCTGCCGTGACTATTGCGAGTCGTTCGAAAGCGGTCCAAAGCGAGCCACGCGTCTGGACAACCGCCGTGGCAAGACGCGACACTCGCGCGTCGGTGCCAAGGGAGTCGAGGCGATGCGGTTAGGGCTGGCGGCCGTGGTGACCACGATGGGAGTAGCGGCGGCTCACTGCGCGTGGGCGCAGCCGAGCGTGGGGCGCGGCGCTCGCGACCCGCTCGTGCCCGAGGTGATCGTCGGTTCCGAGGGCAAGGGCCTGTTCACCGGCGCCGGCATCCCGGAAGGCAACACGCCGATCTTCGCCGCGAAGGACGGCGCCGTGCCGCCGGGTGTCGAGCCGCTGCCCGTCGACATCTTCACGACCCAGGATTTCTACAAGGACCGCGAGCTCTGGACGGACCCACGCTATTACCGCTGCAACTCGGCCGTGGGGCTCGAGCAGATCTGGGGCGCGTACGAGGTGCCGCTCATCGGCGACGATCCGCCGCGCTCTGCCGCCTGGGGTTTCTGCGATCGCGACTATCCGCGCGCGGAGATCGTGAGCCCGTACGCCTTTCGGACCGCCAAGGAGCACTACGCGGCGCTATTGGCCGAGACGCGCGCGAACGGCGGCCCCGCGGCGCACACGCAGGCCACGGTGCCCGATTGGAGCGGGCGCTACTTGCGCGAGCGCGACAAGCGGCTGTCTTGGTTCAACGGCGGGATCCTCCAGATCCCGACGTACCTCACGCTGCTGACGCCCGAGTACCAAAAGCGCTTCGTGCAGCAGATGTACCACTACTCCGGCAACAACTCGGCGCAGTGGCCGGGCTCGTACTGCTGGCCCGAAGGCTTCATGCGCCGGCTCGCGCAATACGGCGGCGCGCGCGTCAGCATCGTCGTGACGCCCGGTCTCGTGCTCGACCTGCGCAACGCGGCCAAGACGCTGATCACGCAGATCCACATCGGCGCCGAGTTCGACGAGAGCGGTGTGGTGCCGCGGCTCGGGCCCGACGTCTCACAGTGGTTCGGCGACACGATCGGCTTCTGGGACGGCGACGCACTCATCACGTGGACGTCGAACATCCAGGCCTGGATCTCGCACGGCGGCTTCGAGTACAGCAACAAGCTGCAATCGATCGAGATCTACACGCCGCGCAAGGATGCGGCGGGCAAGCTCGTCGGCCTGAAGCACGAGGTCGTTCTGTACGACGACGAGGCGTTCGTAGACCCGGTGCGCATCGTGCACACGCTCGCGCGCCAGCACGATCTCAACGAAGGCGAGCCGTTTCCGATCATGGAGTGCATCCCGCAGAGCTTTCCGGTCGAGGGCCACACGACGCCGATGACACCGGGCCAGACGTTCGAGTACCGTGTGCCCGACATCTTCGGCCGGCCGTGGGCGCAGATCTGGGAGCGCTATCATGAAGAAGGAATGGATCGGCCGCGCGAGCAGACGGGTCGATTCGGGTTGTGAGACTTAGCGCGCGAGGGTAGTGGCATGAAGAAGGGCAGGGTCAGGCGCGGCGCGTGCGGTGTGGCGGTCGCGTCGTTGCTCGCGGCCGCGGCTGCCGAGGCGCACCACTCGTTCGCGATGTACGACATCCGCAAGACCCACGTGATGACGGGCATCGTGACGCGCGTCGATCCCAACCCGAATCACTTGCAGATCTTCTTCGCGCCGCTCAACGAAGCGCGCGATCAGGTGCTCAAAGACGACCAGGGCGAGCCCATCGTCTGGGCCGTCGAGATGGACGGCGCCGGCAGGTCTGCGCGCCAGGGCATCAGCGTCAACGGTTTTCCGCGCGGCACGATCATGAGCGTCGGGCTGCACCCGCTGCGCAACGGGTTTCCCGGCGGCGGGCGCGGCCAATCGGGGCTCGTCAAGTGCCCGCCCGACACGCCGCCCGCGCCCGGCAAGCATTGCGATTCGGTGCCGGGCTCGACGTCGCACGGTGAGGGCGTCCTGCCCGCGCCGACCGGGCCCGCGCCCGCCAAACCCGCCGGTTAGCCCGACTTCTCTCTGCGCGCTAACCCGGACTTCTCCCCGCGCGCGAACGCCCCCTCCCGAGACACGCCGGAAGAGCATCCCTGCGGCTCGGCGGCGCACATCCCTGTGCGCCGACGGTCTCGGGAGGGGGCGTTCGCACGCGGGGAGAAGTCCTAGTTGATCTCGAAGAGGGCGTCGTAGTCCTGGTCGTTTTCGGTGCAGACGTACTCGCCGATCTCCCACTCGGGATGCAGCGTCAGCGTGCCCACGTAGCGCAGCGGCGTTGCGAACACGTTCGGGTCCTCGACAAAGGCTTCGTAAGCGATTGTCTGGCCCGAGAGGCGTCGATAGCGTTCAGTGACGTGCAACGCCTCGGTGTGCCGGTGTCCGGCGATCACGGTCTTGTCGTTGAAGCCGCGCACGTCGACGACGAGCGTGTCGCCGTCCCAGCTCGCCACGGAGTGGCCCATGTACGCGGGCGCCAGGTAGTCGGCGTGCTCGCCGCCGACGGGCACGATGCGGAACTGGTGATACGCCTCGTAGAGGAACACGACGACGTCCGACTTGTGCACGATCTCGAGCGGGAACGGCAGCATCGTCGCTTGTGGCACGCCGGGCGGTAGGCAGGTGACGCCCGTGCCGAGGTCGCCTTCCTGCGTGGGCAGGCGGAACGATTCGGCCCCGGGCTTGAGCGTCACACTGCCTTGCAGGCGCAGGTCACGTTCGGCGATGAAGAGCCCCGAGAGGTCCGGCTTGCCGTCGGCGAGCCGCGGGATCGCCAGCGGCGGGCGCGGCTCGGCCCATGCGCTCGGCGCAGGCGGCGCCGGCGCCTCGACGTCCGCGACGACGACCGTGAGCGCGCGCCGCGTGACGCCGCCGGCGCCGGTCGCTTCGAGCGTGTAGGTCGTCGTGCTCGTGGGCGTCACGCGTTGCGAGCCGCGCGTCGCGACCGGCCCGATCGCGGGCGTGATCGATAACGAATAGGCGTTGATGGCTTCCCAGCGCAGCGTTGCGGTCGCGCCGCGCTCGATGAGCGTCGGTAGCACGCTGAACTCGCGGATGACCGCGGGCGGGCTCGGCGGCGGCGTGCCCGGAAAGCCAGCGGGCGGCGGCGCCTGCGCGAGCGCAGTCGTCGCTCCCATGAGCAGGAGCGTGATTCCCAGGTGCGATTGCACTCTCATTCGGCCCGCAACGTTTCCACGGGATCGAGCTGCGCGGCCCGTCGGGCCGGCAGGTATGCCGCAAGCGTTACTGCAACCAGCAACACACCGAGCACGCCGGCATAGGTCGGGACGTCGAGCGGCCGCACGTCGAACAGAAATGACGCCAACCAACGGCTCAAGGCGACCGCAGCGCCGAGACCGATGGCGACGCCGATCAGCGCAACCGCGAGGCCCTGTCGCACGAACATGCGCTTCACGGACGCGGCCTGCGCGCCGAGCGCGAGGCGAATGCCGATCTCGCGCGTGCGCTGCGAGACGATGTAGCTGATCACGCCGTAGATTCCGACGACGCTCAAGAACAGCGCCATCACGCCCGCGATCGCGAGCAGCACGAGCATGAACGACGTCCGCGCGAGCGAATCGGAGTAGCGCTGCTGCAGCGTGCGCATTTCGTAGACGGTCAAGTCGGGGTTACTGGCCCAGACGGCTCGGCGGATTTCGTTCGCGAAGCTCTCGGTCCCCGCGCGCTCGCTGCGAACCACATAGGTCGTCGTGCGCAGGGTGTCGTTACCCACCGGCGGTTCGATGGGCTGGTACACGCTGCGCGACGCCGGCCGGTACAGCGACGAGTACACGTCTTGCGTGACGCCGACGATCTCTCGCCAGGGGCTGGAAGCGTTCCAGCGGATTCGCTTGCCGAGCGCCGCTTGCGGCTCGCCCCAGATCTCGCGCGCGAGATTCTCGGAGACGAGTGTGACACTGCGGCCTGCATCGACGTCGGCCCACGCGAGGTCGCGGCCCGCGACGAAGCGCGTGCCCAGCGCTGCGAACCAGCCCGGCGAGACGCCGCCCGCGCTGACCAGCAACGAGCCGCCGGCTTCCGGCCGGTCCTCGACGAAGAGCGGGACCCCTGGGAACGAAGGGCCTGTGCCGCCGCCGCCCGGCACCCCGCCGCCGAAGCCTGCCGCCTCGACGCCCGGCAGGGCGGCAATTCGCTCGCCGACTTCGCGGTACAGGCGCGCGAAGCGCTCCCCGTTCGGGATCAGCGCCGGCGGAACCCAGATACCCGCGATCTGCACGCGTTCGGGATCCTTGAAGCCGGGATCGACGGCGGTCAACGCCAAGAATGTGCGAATCATGAGCCCCGCGCCGACGAGCAGCACGAGCGCGAACGCGACCTGCACGACGATGAGCGCGCCGCGCGTGCGGTTGCGCTCGCGGCTCGCGCTCGCGCCGCGCGTGGCCACGCCGAGCAGCGAGTCGCTGCGCAGCGCGTGCTTCACCGCGGGGATTGCGCCGAACAGCAGGCTCGACGCGAGCGAGGCAACGACGGCAAACACGAGCACGGCCGGGCTCACGCCGATGTCTTCGACGCGCGGCAGATTCGGCGGAGCGAACGCGGCGAGGAGCTGTAGCCCGGCATACGCGAGCGCGAGACCCGCCACGCCTCCGATCGCGCCGAGCACGAAGCTCTCGCGCATGAGCTCGGCCGCGATCCGCCCGCGGCCGGCGCCGAGCGCGGCGCGAATCGCGAGCTCGTGCCGGCGCGCGTCGGCTCTCGCAAGCAGCAGGTTCGCGATGTTCGCGCACGCGACGAGCAGCACGGCGCCCACCGTGCCCATGAGCACCCACAACATGCCCGCGACGCCGCCGGCGACTTCTTCCTGCAAGGATCTGACCGCGGGCGCGATCCGCCATCCGATCACTTCCTCGCGAAAGCCGGGGCTCGGCTCGGGCCACGCGTCGAGCCAGATCGGCAACAGCCGCGCGAGGTCGGCGTTCGCCTGCGTGAGCGTGACGCCGGGCTTGAGCCGTGCGACACCGGGCGAGTTCATATGGCCCAACGTCAGCGGCCGGCTCGAGTCCCACCGCGACGCTCGGATGACGTCCGGCGTCAAGCTCAGGAAGCGGAAGCCCGCCGGCATGACGCCCACGACCTGCACCGGTTCCGAGTTCAGCGACAGCGCGCGGCCGAGCACGGACGGATCGCCACCGAAATGGCGCTGCCACAATCCATGCGACAAGATCACCGCATCGCCGCCCGCGGCTCCGGACACGTGCTCCTCGGCTGTAAACCAACGGCCGAGCACGGGCTGCACGCCGAGCGCTTGCAGCGCGCCCCCGCCAACCGCCACGCCGCTGACCTGCTCCGGGTCGCCGAATCCGGTCAACGCCAGCCTGCCGATCGGGTCCCACGAACCGAGCTGCTCGAAGACGCCGCTCTCTTGGCGGTACGTCGCCAACAGGCTGGCCGCGGTGCCGAACAAGCCCGCCTCGAGGCCGGGCACCGCATGCCGAACGGTCACGAGGCGATCCGCGTCCGGATAGGGCAGCGGCTTCAACAGCACGCCGTACACGACGCCGAAGATCGCCGTCGTGGCGCCGATCCCGAGCGCGAGCGTCAACACGGCCGCGGCCGTGAAAGCCGGATGGCGCAGCAAGCGGCGAACCGTGCGGCGGAGCTCCGACGCGATCGAGAGTAGATTCGTGCTCATCGCGGCGCTCCTTGGGAGATTGGGGCTAGACGCGGCTCGACACGCGGTAGACGGTGCCGTTCTCGACCTCGATGGTCACGGTGCGCATCATCGGCGCGCCGGAGCGCGCGGGCACGCCCGTGAGCTTGACGCGCATGCCGGCCGCGAGCGTGTCGTGCCGCAGGCCGTAGCGGTTCAACAGCGTCGGCGGATCCATCTCCATTGTCCACGGCGCGGGCTCGCCGTTGTCGGCCGCAACCGTGAAATGGATGACGACGTGCGGGCTAGCCCATTCGATCGACGTGATCGTGCCCGCGAGCTCGATGATGCGTTCGCCGTCGTAGCGCGCCCACGAGTGATGCGCGAGCGCGGGTGCGGCCAATGACGTTGCGGCGAATGCGAGCAGTGCTAGCGATCGCACGCGTCGGCCCCCCGCGCCGATCTCAGCGGCTGCCGGCCGCGGCCCGGTCGTCGGCGCGCGCGCCGCTCAAGATGTTGAACATCGCGAGGTTGCCCTCGTGGCACGCGTACTCGAACATGCCGTAGCCGTCGTCGCGCTTGAGCGGAAACTGCATCGTCCACGGCGCCGTGTAGGTCTCGGGATCCTCGATCGTCATCCGGTAGTCGATGACGTCGTCGGCCATGCGCGTGAAGCGCTCCGTGACCTTCAAGGCTTCGCTGTGCCGTTGGCCTCCGCCGTTGACACCGATGGCCGTGCGGTCCGTGAAGTTCGTCGTTTCGACGACGAGCGTGTCGCCTTCGAAGCGGCCGCGCGAATCGCCGAGCCACATCTTGATGTTCGAGCCGACGTGCGCACGGCCGTCGAGCGGCACGACGCGCGTCTCGTGGATCATTTCGTTGACGATGGCCACGTAACCCGGCGACTGGATGAGCTGCGTGCCGTTGTTGTAGATCACGGGAAGGACCGAGCCCGAGAGGCCGCGCGTGATGCAGCGGTCGTAGTTGCTGCGGTCCGTGTACGAATCTGCGGGGCCCCGCGTTTGCCGGTAAGCGCGCAACGCCGCCTGGCGCTCCTGCGCCTGCGGCGTGAACGCCGGCAGGCGGCCGCTCGGCGGATCGACGATGAGCGACGCCTGGCGCTGCGGCTGGCCCCGCTCGAGCCAGTGCGGCGGCGGCGACACGGCTCCGCCGACGGCGCCGCCCGGCGTGCTCTCGGCGTTCTCGAGCTCGAAGTCGGCGTTGTCCTGCTCCTGTTGACGCGCGGCGCGTTGGACGCGCTCGGCGAACTCCTCGTCGTTGAGCACGTTGCGCGTGCCGAGACGCTCGTCGCGCTGCATCGGCACGCCGACCATCTCCGTGCCCGGCCACTTGCCCTGCAAGTCGGGGTCGCCCCAAGGCGTGCGCGGCACCGTGTAGCCGCCGCTCGCGGCTTGTTGAGCATCGAGCGACGGCGCCGTGACGCCGAGCGCGGCGATGACTGCGGCGCCGAGCACCGTGCGAGCAAAGAGTGGCGAATGCGCGCGTTTCATCATCGTCCCACCTGCCGGTCAACGCGGCTCGATGCGCAGGACCGCCCCTTCGTCCTCGTCGGTGATCACGTAGAGCAGACCGTCGGGCCCTTGCTGCACGTCGCGAACGCGCTGGCGCAGGTCGACGAGCAGCGCCTCGCGGCGCAGCTCTTCCATCTGCGGGTTGAAGAGAATGCGATCGAGCTTGCCCGTGCCCGGGATCTCGCCCACGCGCAAGCCGCCGATGAACAGGTCGCCCTTCCAGAGCGGCAGCTCGTCGCCCGTGTAGAAGGTAAATCCCGACACGGCGATGGCCGGCGTCCAATAGACCGCCGGCGGCTCGAACCCTTCGTGCGTCGGCGCCTTCGCTTGCCACGGGCCGGGATAAGTGCGTCCGAGGCTCACGAGCGGCCAGCCGTAGTTTTTACCCGCGCGGATGATGTTGAGCTCGTCGCCGCCGTTCGGGCCGTTCTCGCTCTGCCAGAGCTCGCCCGTGACCGGGTGCAAGGCGAGCCCGAGCGAGTTGCGGTGGCCGAGCGTGTAGATCTCGGGCCGATAGCCTGCCTGGCCGACGAACGGGTTGTCGCTCGGCGCACTGCCGTCCTCGCGGACGCGCAACACCTTGCCGCCGAGGTTGCTCGGCGTCTGGGCGTTGCCGCCGCTCGTCGCGATGTAGAGCATGCCGTCGCGGCCGAACGCGATCGGCGTCGGGCCGCCGTCGCCGGGCTCGGCGACGAAGATGTCCTTGAGCTCGCTGAGCGCGCTGCCGGTCCACTTCGCGCGCGTGACGGCGAACGTCGTGCGGTTCTCGCCGAGCGGCTTCGTGTAGCTCAGGAACAGCGTTTGGTTCTGCGCGAACTGCGGGTGCAGGGCGATGTCCATGTAGCCGTGCACGGCGCCGGGTAGTCCCGAGGTGCCCGTCGAGAACGACGGCGGGCCGCCGGCGACGGGATTCGGGTCGAGCACGCCGTCGCGCATGACGCGCAGCTTGCCGTCGCGCTGCGTGATCAGCAGCGTGCCGTCGGGCAGGAACGTCAGCGTGAACGGATACGACAGCGCCTTCGTGAGCACGGTGACGCGAATGTTCTGGCCTTCGCCCGTCGCGTAGTCGAACGGCCCCAGCCCAAGCGGCTTGTCGGCGAGACCGCCGGGCGCGACGGGAATGCCCATCCGGAACGGCACTTCGCGCTGCGCGAAGGCGACGGGCGCGGCGAGCGTAGCGAGCAGCAGGCCGGCCACGCAACGGCCGACGGCCGGGGACGAGAAGCGAGCGATGACCATGGAGTACCCCCAAAGGCGGATGCCGCAGTATAGGGCGACAGCGGGACGCCCCCCAACTTGCGGGCCCCGTTGCCGAGAGAAATTTGGATTTCGGCGCTGCATGGCCTCAGCGAGTCCGCTATGATTCTCGCGGTTTCCCAAGAATGTAGACGGCTCAGGGGGCAAGATGCGGTCCATGATCTGGTGGGTTGCGGCGCTGGTGTTGGCCGCCGCGGTTCCCCTGGCAACGGACGCGCAGACGGCGCGCCCGCGTATCGGCGGTCATCCGAACCTCAACGGCATTTGGCAGGCCATGAACTCCGCCCACTGGAACCTCGAGGGTCACGCAGCTTCCCAGCTCAAGGACTTCTGGCGCCTCGGCGCCATCGGCACGATCCCCGCAGGCCAAAGCGTCGTCAAGGAAGGCAAGATCCCGTATCGCGCGGATGCACTCGCGAGACGCGAGGAGAACCGCGCCGGGTGGCCGAAAACCGACCCCGAGGCCGCGTGCTATTTGCCCGGCATCCCGCGCGCCACCTACTTGCCGCATCCGTTTCAGATCGTGCAGGGCGACGACGACATCCTGTTCGTCTATTCGTTCGCCAACGCGAACCGCGCCGTCCACATGAAGGATCTCCGGACGATCGACGACGTGCCCGTCGATCTCTGGATGGGCTGGTCGAACGGCCGCTGGGAGGGCAACACGCTCGTCGTCGAGGTCATCGCCAACGACGACCGCACCTGGTTCGACCGCGCCGGCAACTACCACAGCAGCCAGCTCAAAGTCACCGAGCGCTACACGCTGCTCGACCCCAACCGCATTCAGTACGAGGCCACGATCGAGGACCCGGAGACGTTCACGGCGCCGTGGACGATCGCGATGCATTTGTATCGGAACACGGAGCCCAATGCCGAGCTGCTCGAGTTCAAATGCGTCGAGTTCTCCGAGCACCTGCTCTACAACGAATTCCTCAAGGAGCCCCTGCCGTAGGCGCAGGGGCGACGAGTTGCACTCGAAGCGTCGTTCAAGGAACTAGGAGAAGCGTCATGCGAGTCAGTGGTTGGTTTGGCGTATTGAGTGGCGGTCTGCTGGCCGCCGTGGCCGCACCCGTCGTCGCGCACCATTCGTTCGCGGCGGAGTTCGACATCAATCGGCCGATCAAGCTCGATGGCGTGGTCACCAGGATGCAGTTCAGCAACCCGCATTCGTGGCTGCACATCGAAGTGACGACCGCGTCCGGCGAGAAGCAGCAGTGGGCCGTCGAGGGCGGCGCGCCGAACGCGCTGATTCGCCATGGCTGGGATCGCAACTCGGTGCCGGCCGGCACCAAGGTCCACGTCGAAGGCTTCCAGGCCAAGGACCGGTCGTTCCGCGCGAGCGGCCGCGACATCACGCTGCCCGACGGCTCGTCGCTGTTCATGGGCCAGGGCGGCGCGGCTGCCCCGACCGCAGAGTAGGGTCGTTTAGACGAAGCGGCGCCGCGGTCGCCGACCGCGGCGCCGCTTTTTTTTCGGCAGGGCGGCTGCGCCACTGCCGGCGTTGACGTCAAGACGTCCGCGCCTTGATCATGAGGCGAAACGTGAAGCGTGCCGTGTAAGCCACTGGATCGTTTACTGTTACGACGGCCGTCATCGGGGCATAGGTCATGCCCGCGGCGCCGACCATCGAGCGAAGCGCTATTTTTCTGCGGCGGCTAGTGCAGCGGCGACCGCGGCGAGCTCTGCCTCGGCGAGGTTGGGGCTGAAGTGCCGGATGCGCTCGCCGAGCTCCACAGTGCCGAAATACTCCCGTGCGCAACGAGCGTGGATGTAGCCGCCCGGGTTGAAGCGATACTCCTCGAAGAACACGAGCGAGATCCGCCACGAGTCTTTCTCGATGAGGTCTTTGCAGCTGCGGCACTGCGCTCGGCCCGTGGGCGCGCGCTCGGCGCCATGCAAGCGCGGCACGCGGCGGTGCTCGATGCCGAAGCGTGCGGCCGCGGCGAGCTGCGCGTCGGGCGCAGGGTTCTCTAGGGTCAAGAAGGCTTCGGGTCGCGAGTAGGCCGCGCAGGGGAGGTGAAACCACAGCGTCATCTCGCCTTCGCCGAACGCATTCGGTTGGCGCTCGCCGAAGCGCAACTCGCCTTTGGCGATCGGCCGGTCGCAGCTGCGACACTTGGCCCGGCCGCTCGAGGCGGGTTCGACGACGTGTGCCACGGCGAAGATTATAGAGGGCGAAGCCAGCGCCACGCTGTCACCGCTCGTAGATCGCCTCGGCAACTGCTCCTGCGTTGCTCTACCGCGGGCATCCGTGCCCGCGTCTGCTAGGCTGGTCGCCACTCCGTCTTTTGGGTATCGACACTTGAGCGCGTCCTCCGCGCCTGCTTCGCAGCACGCCACGACCACGGTCTTCTCGGTGCTCGCGGCCATCAGCTTCTGCCACATGTTGAACGACATGATGCAGTCGCTGTTGCCGGCGATCTATCCGATCCTCAAGGACAACTACGGCCTCTCGTTCGCGCAGATTGGCTTCCTCACCTTCACGTTTCAGGTCACGGCTTCACTGTTGCAGCCCTTGATCGGCTTATTCACCGACAAGCGACCGCAGCCGTATTCGTTGACGGTGGGTATGGCGTTCTCGTTCGCCGGCCTATTGCTACTGTCGCGCGCAGGGAGCTATCCCGTCCTGCTCGCCGCTGCTGCGCTCGTCGGCACGGGGTCGGCCGTGCTGCACCCCGAGTCGTCGCGCGTCGCGCGCATGGCCGCCGGTGCGCGGCCAGGGCTCGCGCAATCACTGTTTCAGCTCGGCGGCAACGCGGGCGCCTCGATCGGGCCGCTGTTTGCCGCGGTGGTGGTCGCGCGCCACGGACAGGGCAGTGTCGCCTGGTTCGCGCTCGCGGCCGTGCTCGCGATGGTCCTCTTGTTCGGCGTGGGCCGTTGGTATGCCTCGCACGGCATGGTCAGGATGCGCGCCCAGACAGCGCGCGACCGCGCCGGCGCGCTGCCGCGCGGCCGCTTGGCTGCGACACTCGCGATTCTCGTGGCGCTCATGGCCTCGAAGTTCGTCTATACGGCCAGCGTCACGAGCTACTACACTTTCTACCTCATCGATCGCTTCGGCGTGTCGACGCGCTCGGCGCAACTCCTGTTGTTCGTGTATCTCGCGGCCGTGGCGCTCGGCACGCTCGTCGGCGGCTCGCTGGGCGACCGCTTCGGCCGCAAGTTCGTCATTTGGTTCTCGATCCTCGGCGTGCTGCCGTTCACGCTCGCGTTGCCGTATGCGAATCTCTTTTGGACGGCGGTCTTGACTGTCCCGATCGGCATGATCCTCGCGTCGGCGTTTCCCGCCATCGTGGTCTACGGACAGGAGCTCGTGCCGTTTCGCGTTGGCACGGTCGCGGGATTGTTCTTTGGGCTGGCGTTCGGTCTCGGCGGCATCGGCGCCGCTTTGGTCGGGCTGCTTGCCGACGCGACGGGCATCCAGTTCGTCTTCATGCTGTGCTCGTTCTTGCCGGCCCTCGGGCTGCTGGCGGCTTTCTTGCCCCACGCAGGGGGAGCCAAACGCCCGGCCCCCGCCCCTATATAGAAGGAAGAAGGTGCCACGCGCCCAGCGTCGGGCCCGAGTGGGTGCCGGCGCCCCTCGCGGTCGGCTTGGTACTGTCGCCAATGGGTGACATAACTCTGGTGGTGCGCGCTTTACCCCTCAGGGAACGTCGTACTGAAATGTCCGGTACGGAGGCGGCCACCGCGCTCGCCGCGGAATCCGTCCTGGCGAGTTCGCCTATAACAGAGGGTCGGCGCGCCCGGCGCCGAGTCGCCGGCTGCCGCGACGATGCGCGAGCGCGCGGCGCCTCCGCGCACGGCGCTTGGCCCCCTAGGCATCGGCGCGGACATTTGTCTACACTACGTGCCTGTCGCCTGGCGTAGACATCGTCCAAGCAGTGCTCGGGTCCCGGATCGCGACGGGTCGGGGGCAAGGACTGCACGAGATGCACACGGCGATCAAGTCGAGTAGGTTGGGTGCCACGACCGAGACCCGCGAACTGGGCGAAGGGAGGGAATTCCCTTACGGTCGTGCAGGGGGAGCTTGTGTACGGTGATTTAGCTCATCGTGACTGCATACGTGCGCCGCACGCGGCCGCGGCGTCTCACGGCCGCGGGTTGTCGACAGTCACTCCTTCGTGGATCATTGGGAATTGGGCGGCCCTCGCAGCGATGAGGGCTGCCTAATTGTTTTGAATTCGCTCGAAGTCGATGGCTTGCTTTCCAGAGTCGCTGGTGCGAGTCGCGTGCAGGTAACCTTCAGGAGGCTCTCGTCGTGATGATCTCTTCCAACAACAAAGTAGCGATAGCGACTAGCCGTCGGTGGCTCCACCTCATGGTGGCGCTCGTGCCGGCCGCGCTTGCCGCACCTGCCGGCGCGCAGCTCCAAGAGGCGCTCACGGCCCAGGTCCAAGCCGACCGGGACGCGGCCCAATTGCAGGAGACCCTCGACGCCCTCCGCGACCGCACGCAAGACGCCCAGGGCCGCTACGCGCAGGCGCTCGCCGACGCCGAGAGCCTCGAGCGCTACAACAACCAGCTCCAGGAGCAGGTGCAATCGCAAGAGGAGGAAGTCGCCTCGATCGAGCGCCAGCTGCTCGAGATCGAGCAGACCAACCGCGAAGTGCAGCCGCTCATGCAGCAGATGGTCGACACGCTTGCGCGGTTCGTCGAGCTCGACGTGCCGTTCCTGCTGGAGGAGCGCACGGCTCGCGTGCAGAACTTGCGCAACCTCATGCCGCGCGCCGACGTCACGATCTCCGACAAGTACCGCCTGATACTCGAGGCCTACCAGATCGAGCTCGAGTACGGCCACACGCTCGAAGCCTATGAGGGCCGGCTCACGTCGGGCGGCACCGAGCGCACGGTCGAGTTCGCACAATTGGGCCGCGTGTCGCTCATGTATCGCACGCTCGACGGCTCCGAGACGGGTTATTGGGATGCGGACAAGAAAGAGTGGGTCGAGGACGAGAGCTATCGCGAAGCCGTCGAGGAGGCCATCCGCGTCGCCAAGCGCGACGGCGCTCCGGACTTGTTGACCGTACCCGTGCCGGCACCGCAGGAGGTGCGGTCGTGACGAGAATTAGAACGTTGCTGCCCATCGCGGCAGTCGCCGTGCAGCTTGCTGCACCGGCATTCGCGCAGCAGGCTCCCGCCGCCACGCATGCGGAGTTGCTGGAGCGCACCGCCAACACGCGTGCCGATGAAAATCAGCTCTTCCAACAGCGCCGCGCCGAGTACGAAGGCACCGCGGAAGGGCAGAAGGCCGCGTTGCTGCAACGCGCGGAGCAGACGCGCAACGGCCTCAACACCACGTCGCAGCGGTTGTCGGACACCTATTCCGCCAACGAGCTTCGAATCAACACCTTGAACCAGCAGCTCCGCGAGAAGCAGGCGGCGCTCGGGTTGGCGGAGTTGTTCGGCTTGGCTCGCCAGCACGCCAACGACACGTCGTCGATCTTGCAGCAGTCGCTGATCACGACGCAGTTCCCGACGCCCGCGGGCGAAACTCCTCGCGACGTGTGGTTGCGCGACTTCGCCAACGGGCGTACCACGCCGACCGCTGCCGAGCTCGAGCGGCTCTGGGTCGAGGTTCAGCGCGAGATGACGGCGAGCGGCCAGGTCGTGAAGTACCGCGCAGCCGTCGTGCAGCCGGGCGGGACGAGCGTCGAGTCCGACGTCATCCGCATCGGGCCGTTCACGGCCACTTCGAACGGCCAGTTCCTGTCGTATTTGCCCGGCCTGCGAACGTTGAACGTGTTGCCCCGGCAGTTGCCGCCCGTGTTCATGGACATCGCAAGGCGCTTCGAGACTGCGACCGCGGGCTACGTGACGGCCGTCGTCGACTCCTACCGAGGCGTGACGCTCGGACTCTATGTCGAGCGGCCCACGCTCGAAGAGCGCATCGCGCTCGGCGAGGAAATCGGCGTCATCATCATCTTCGTCGGTTTGCTGGGCGCGCTAGCGTGGGCTTTCCAGCTCGTCTATCTGACTCTGGTAAGGCTGGCCGTCAACCGGCAGCTCAAGAACCTCGATCGACCTACGGCCAACAATCCGCTCGGTCGTGTGCTGCTCGCCTTCAAGGGCGACAGGAGCAAGATCGAGGAGGACGCCGACGTCGCCGAGCTCCGCATCACGGAAGCCGTGTTGCGCGAGGTGCCGAAGCTCGAGCGCTTCCAGGCGTTCCTGCGCCTCTGCGTCGCTGCGGGTCCATTGCTCGGCCTCATCGGCACGGTCGTGGGCATGATCGAGACGTTCCAGAGCATCACGGAGTCGGGCTCGAGCGATCCGAAGCTCATGGCCGCCGGTATCGGCAAAGCCATGATCGCCACCGTGCTCGGCCTGTTCGTCGCCATCGCGCTGCTGTTCGCCAACGCGTTGTTGAACTCGCTGTCGCGCGGCATCGTCCAGATGCTCGACGAGCAGAGCGCCGGCATGTTGGCAGAGAGCATCGAGAAACAGCGCCGTGCTTGATCAGCTACCCATCGTTCGGGGCATCATCTCGTTATCGAACGACGGTGGCCCGTGGGTCGTCTGGATCTTCGCGTCCGGCGTGCTCATGTGGGCGTTGATCGTCGAACGCTATTGGTACTTCACGATGTTGCTGCCGAAACGGGCGGCGCAGTTGCAGGCCCAGTGGCTCGCGCGCAGCGATCGCACCTCGTGGTGCGCGCGGCAGATTCGGGCGGCAATGATCTCGCGGCTCAATGAGTCGATGACGACGGGGTTCCCCGTCATGCAGGTGCTCGTGCCGATGGCCCCGCTGCTGGGCCTCATCGGCACGGTGTCCGGCATGCTCGAGGTCTTCGATTCGATGGCGCTGCGCGGCAACGCCGATGCGCGCAGCATGGCGAGCGGCGTGTCGGCGGCCATGATCTGCACCATGACCGGCCTCGCGGTCAGCATCACCGGCCTCTATCCCGTCCACTACTTCCGCAGCCGAGCGACGCGCGAAACCGAGCTCCTGGCGGACAAGCTGAGCCTCTAACCATGCGCATGCGTCGCCAAAAGCAGGGTGATCAGGAGCACACGGGCATCGACCTCGCCCCGATGCTCGACTTCGTGGTGAACCTGCTGATCTTTTTCATCATCACCGCCGTGTTCGTCAAAGAGTCCGGGCTCGAGGTCAATCGGCCCACGTCGTTCGAGCAGCCCGAAGAGTCGGACAACCGGAGCATCCAGATCCAGATCCTCGAGAACGGCGAGATCTGGGTCGACAACCGCGAAGTCGACGTGCGGGCCGTGCGGGCCAACGTCGAGCGCATGAGCGCCGTCAACCCCGAGAGCGGCGTATTGATCCTCGCGCAAGAGCGCGCGCCGACGGGCACGTTGGTCGAGGTCGTCGATCAGGTACACCTCGGCGGCATCTACAACATCACGTTCACCACGACGCAGTAGGGCAAGGGAGAGCAGCCATGCAGTCGCGACGGCACGCCCCAGAAGTCGAGGACACCGGCATCGATCTCGCGCCGATGCTCGACTTCACGGTAAACCTCTTGATCTTTTTCATCATCACGACCTCGTTCATCAAGGAGGCGGGCATCGAGGTCTTCAAGCCGTCGGCTGTGACGGGGGTCAACCGCGATTCCGGCAACCTGCTCGTCGCGATTCGCGAGAACGGCGACATCTGGATGGATCGCCGCCGCATCGACCTGCGTGACCTGCGCTCGCAGATGGAGAGGCTCCACATCGAAAGGCCCGATGACACCGTCGTGATCATTGCGGACAGGGAATCGGACGCCGGCATGGTGGCCAAGGTCATGGACGAGGTTCGCCTCGCCGGCATCACGATCATGTCGATTGCCGCGGATCCCGCGGGAACCTAAGGAGGCAACATGCACGCATTGAGAGTGCCAATAGCCGTCGTGCTCGGCGGCCTGTTCACGACGAGCATGTTCTGGGTGCTCTGGAGCCTCATCGGCACGGCGTTCGACGTCGGCGACACGGCCCAGGCCACGCGCATCGAATTCTCGCGCATGCGGCGCGACACCGAGGTCGTGACCAAGCGCGACGAGAAAGTCGAGCGCGAGCGGCCGCCGCCGACACCCGATACGCCGCGCATGGCGTTCAACGCGGGCGGCATCGACAACAACGTGGCGACTCTCACGCCGATCGTCGACGCGCGCGGGGCCATGTCGCGTATGAGCATGTCGGCCGGCTCGGACCGCGACGTCATTCCGCTCGTGCGCATCGAGCCCGACTACCCGCCGCGCGCGCAGACGCGCGGTATCGAGGGCTATGTCATCGTGCAGTTCACGATCTCGGCGACGGGCACCGTGAAGGACGCCATCGTCGTCGAGGCGCAGCCGAGGGGCATGTTCGACGACGCGGTGCTCAAAGCCATCGCGCGCTGGCGGTACAACCCGAAGGTCGAGAATGGCGTGGCCATCGAGCGCGTGGGTGTGCGAACGCGGCTGACGTTCCAACTCGAGCAGTAGCCGCAGCGTAGATATCGTATTTCAACCGATCGCGAGCTGGAGTAGCAACCATGGAACAGCAAGCTAACGGATCCTGGCGTTTCGTGATGAGCGGTTTGGCGTTGGCCGCCGGGCTCCTCGTCGGTACCGCAGCCGTCGCGCAGCGGGCCGCGGACGAAGCGGAGCCGGCGGCGCCGTCGCAGTCGAGCATCGACGCGCAGACGGGCAAGGTGCTCAACGAGGCGATCGAGCTCCTCAACATGGAGAAGTACGCCGAGGCCAACGCGAGAATCAACACGCTGGCGCTCGACAAGTTGAGCCCTTACGAGCGTGGCAAGGTCGAGCAGATCCTGTTCAACATCGCCTACTCGCAGGAGAAGTACCAGGAAGCTCGCGACCACCTCAAGAAGGCCATCGACTCGGGCGGCTTGAACGCCCAGGAGATCGACGCGGCGCGCTATCAGTCCGCGCAGCTCTTTTTGCAGGAAGAGAAGTGGAGGGAAGGCGCGGCGGCGCTCGAGGAGTGGTTCATGACGGCCCTGAACCCGAACTCCGCGGCGTACTACCTGCTCGCCGTCGCGTACTACCAGCAGGACGACTTCAGCCGCGCGCTGGCGCCGGCTAAAAAAGCCGTCGAGCTCATGGACCAGGCCAAGCCCAACGAGAGCTGGCTCAGCATGTTGTCGGCCCTGCACCTGCAGCGCGAAGAATTCCGCGACGCCATCCCCGTGCTACAGCGGCTCGTGACCGTCGCGCCCGACAAGAAGACCTACTGGATGCAGCTCTCGTCGGTCTACGGGCAGGTCGAGGACTACGCCAATGCGCTCGGCGTCATGCAGCTCGCCCACGCGGCGGGGCTCGTGACCGAAGACTCCGAGGTGCGCCGGCTCGCCGATCTGCTGATGTTCAACGACGTGCCCTACCGCGGTGCCCAGGTGCTCGAGGCCGCCATCGAGAAAAAGACCGTCAATGTCGACGAAAAGCTCTACGAAAAGCTCGCCAATTGTTGGATCCAGGCCGGCGAGTTGGACAAGTCGCTGGCGCCGCTGCAACGCGCCGCCGAGCTCGCCGCGACCGGCGATCTCTGGGTGCGGCTCGGCGAAGTGCAAGTGCAGCGCGACGACTGGACGGCGGCCATCGCGGCCGTCGAGCGCGGCGTCGCCAAAGGGCAGCTCAGGGATCCGGGCAACGCCCAGCTCATGCTCGGCATCGCCCACTACAACAAGAAAGAGTACTCGGCGGCCCGGCCGTTCTTCGAGCGCGCCCGGCAGTCGGATCGGCATCGGCCGGTCGCGGAGAGCTACCTGCAGGCCATCCGGGCTCAAAGTTGATCGAACCCTCTCCAGGAAATTGGCATGACGTGTATTGCGAATAACAAGATCGCCGCCGTCGCGGGTGGCTTGCTGGCCTTGGCGGCGGCGGGCACCGGAGTGGCGCAACAGGCCGCCGGCGGCGACCGGTACGCGCGCACGTTGGCCGATGCCGACGTTACGGCGCGCTATAACGTGGAGATCGAACAGCAGACCCGCTCGCAGCAGGACGAGATCGCGTCTCTCGAAGCGCAGATTGCCGGGCTCGACGCGACCGGCGTCGACGTCCAGTCGTTGCTGCAGCGCATGTTCGACGAGCTCACCGCGTTCGTCGCCAACGACGTGCCGTTTTTCAAACAGGAGCGCGACGCGCGAATCGAGCGGTTGCGCGAGCTCATGGGGAACGTCGAGGCGACGGCGTCGGAGAAATACCGCAGGCTCGTCGAGGCCTATCAGATCGAGCTCGAGTATGGCCGCACGATGAATGCCTACCGGCAAGCGCTGCCGGACGGCCGTGAGGCCGAGTTCGTGCGGCTCGGCCGCGTGTCGTTGCTGTACCGTACGGTCGACGGCGAGGAGGCGGGCTACTGGGACAAGGAGCGCAAGGACTTTGTGTCCGACCCGCGTTCTGCCTCCGCGATCGAGGAAGCGCTCGGCATCGCCAAGGAAGAGCGAGCCCCCGACCTCATCCGCGTGCCCGTGCCCGCGCCGCAAGGAGGTCGCTCGTGAGCGCGCGACTTTCCCGGTGCGCGGCCGTGGGCGCGTTGGCCCTCGCTGGGCTGCTTGTGGGCGGATCGGCCGTGGCGCAGCAGCAGGTTCAGCTCAGCGAGCTCCGTCAGGCCGTGCAGCGGTTACGCGACCAGGAGCGGCAGCTCGGGCAGGAGCGCGAGCAGCGGTTTCGCGCCGAGCTGCAACGCGTCGAACGGCAGGCTCAGGAAGCGACCACGCGGCGCAACAACGCCGAGGCGCGCAGCAACGCGCTCGACCGGCAATGGAACAATAACGAGCAGGCTATCACCGACCTGCAAGAGCTGTTGGGCCAGCACCAAGGCAACTTGGGCGAGCTGTTCGGCGTCACGCGCCAAGTGGCCGGTGACGCGGCCAACGCGTTGCAAGGGTCGCTGCTGAGCGCGCAGTACGGCGTGCCGGCCGAAGGGGAAGAGCGCGCCGATTTTCTGCGGCGCTTGGCCGGCGCGACGGCGTTGCCGTCGATCGTCGAGCTCGAGCGGCTGTGGTACGAGCTATTGCGCGAGATGACGGACGGCGGCAACGTCGTGAAGTTCCGCGCGGCCGTCGCGCCGCTCGACGATGAGGCCACCGCGGACGTGGACGAGAGCAAGTCGCCCGTGGAAATGGACGTCGTGCGCGTCGGTCCGTTCACGGCGAGCGCCGACGGCCGCTACCTCGGCTATCTGCCGAGCCAGAGGTCGCTCACGTATCTGCACGGCGAGCTCGTCGGCGAGCTCCAGGCTCTGGGCCGCAACCTCCAGAACGCCGCGCCGAACAGCGGCTACCAACGCGCTGTCGTGGACCCTGCGGGCGGCGCGCTGCTGAGCCTCTACGTCGACCGTCCGAACGTGTTGGAGCGCATCGAGCAGGGTGAGGTCGTCGGCTACGTGATCATTGCCGTCGGCATCCTCGGCGTGCTGCTCGCGATCGTGCAGGGCATCTACCTCGTTCTGACGCGTCTCGCCGTGACCGCCCAGCTCAAGAACCTCGACCAACCGCGCGCCAACAATCCGTTGGGCCGCGTGCTGTTGGCGTTCCGCGGCGACGGCAAGCGCATCGGGAATGCCGAGCTCGCCGAGCTACGCATCTCGGAGGCCGTGCTCCGCGAGGTGCCGCGGCTCGAGCGCTTCCAAGGGTTTCTGCGGCTGGCCGTCGCGGCCGGCCCGTTGCTCGGCCTCATCGGCACGGTCATCGGCATGATCATCACGTTCCGTGCGATCGTGGCTTCGGGCACGAGCGATCCGCGTCTCATGGCCCAGGGCATCGGCCAGGCGATGATCGCGACCGTGCTCGGTCTCGGCATCGCCATTCCGTTGCTGTTCATCAACGCGGGCTTGGCTGTATTGTCGCGCGGCGTGACCCAGGTTCTCGACGAGCAGAGCCAGTCGCTGCTTGCCGAGAACGTTCAGCGCAACAGCGCCTAGTTTGTTCGCGGCGGGATCGCGGACGCGATCCCGCCGCTCGATCCCCGATCCGTCGACGTCTGCGCCGCACGTGCGGTGCGTGCTACAGTCGCGCCAGGTTTCCGGGCCCGGCTATCGATGATCACTGGATTCGTTTCCGACAACGGTCGCCTGCGCGCGGTCGGCGACTCGCTGGCCGATCTCGATGGCCTCGTCTGGATCGATCTGCTGAATCCCACGGCCGACGAGGAGACGGTCCTCGAGGCGCGCCTGCAGGTCGATATCCCCACGCGCGAAGAGATGCAGCGCCTCGAGTTCTCGGGGCGGCTCTACAAGGAGGACGAGGCGCTCGTGATGACCGCGACGCTGCCGGCGCGCACCGACAGCGACGATCTGTTGCTGGGACCCGTGGCTTTCGTCATAGCCCAAGGCAAGCTCGTGACCGTCCGCTACCACGAGCCGCGTGTCTTCAAGACCTTCCCGCAGCGCGCAGGCGAAGCGAACTTGGGTTGCGCCGGCGCCGAGAGCGTGCTCGTCGCGCTGCTCGAGGCTCTCGTCGATCGCATGACGGACATCGTCGAGCGCGCGGAGGAGGAGGTCGACGCGATCTCGCGCGGCATCTTTCGCACCGAGCGGCCGGTCGTGCATAGCGACCTCATGAGCACGCTCCAGCTCATCGGGCGCAAAGGCGATCTGTCGTCGAACATTCGCGACTGCTTGCTGTCGTTACAACGCCTCGCCGGTTTTTTCGGCCAGACGCTCGCGGAGCACGGCAACAAAGAGCTACGCGGCCGCGTGCGGACGCTGGCCCATTATCTCGACTCGCTCGGCGATCACTCGTCGTTCCTGTCGCAGAAGATCACGTTCCTGCTCGACGCTACGCTCGGCATGATCAGCATCGCGCAGAGCAACATCATCAAGATTTTTTCGATCGCCGCAGGCGTGTTTTTGCCGCCGACGCTGATCGCCTCGATCTACGGCATGAATTTCACGGTCATGCCGGAGCTGCGCTGGGAGTATGGATATCCCTTGGCCGGCGTGCTGATGCTGGCCTCGGCGGTCCTGCCGTTCTGGTACTTCAAGCGGCGCGGTTGGCTTTAGGGCGCATCGTCCGAGGCGAGTAACGCGCGCCACTCGGTGTCGAGCGCGCTTGTCGTCGTCGGGGCGGCGCTGCCGGCCACCCAGAGCAGCGCCGCGACGCCGTTGCGTTCGGCGACGGCCGCGGCATCGGCAGGGCCCAAGCACAACAGAGCCGTGGCCCAAGCCGCAGCCGTGGCGGCGTCCCGGCCGACGACGGTGGTCGACCACAACGAGTGATCGACGGGCCGGCCGCTGCGCGGGTCGAACACGTGGCCGAAGCGGCGCTCTCCCGCCGGCAAGTACCGCCGGTACGAGCCGCTCGTGATCACGGCCGCGCGGCCGTCGATCGGAATGCGTAACGTCGGTCCGGCGGCGCTGGCGTCGACGGGGTTCTCGACGCCGATGCGCCACCGCGTCCCGTCGGCCTTGACTCCACGCGCCACGACCTCGCCGCCGATTTCAGCGAGATAGGCGGTGCTGCCGTGCGCCTCGAGCAAGTCCGCAAGCCGCTCGGCCGTATAGCCCTGGCCGATGCTCGCCATGTCGATCTCGACGTCGGCCACGGCCTTGCGCAGATGGGTCGCGTCGACGATCGCCAGTTTCTCGAAGCCGACGCGCGCGCGCGCCGCGGCGAGCGCCGCCTCGGACGGAATCGAAGGGGCGTCGCCATCGAAGCCCCAGGCGCGGACGAGCGGCCGCACGGTCGGGTCGAAGCAGCCGCCGCTAGCCGTGTGGACGTCGCTCGCGATCTCGAGCAACGTGACGAGCTCGGCGGGGACCTCGATGGGATCGATCGACCGCGCCGCATTGACTCGCTCGAGCAGCGAATCGTCGCGGTAGTTCGACAGCAGCGCGTCGAGACGTTCGAGCTCGAGCTCGGCGGCTTGGGCGACGGTGGTCTCGTCCGCGCCGCCGAGCCACTGCAAGGAGTAGGTCGTCCCTTGCGCGGTACCCATCACGGTGCGGATGGCGGGCGGCGACGGCGTGCAGGCGACGACGGCTCCGAGCGACGGCAGAGTCGCGAGCGCCATGAGCCACCGAAGCGACGACTGCGGGATGGTTTGCTCCTGTCTGCACTGGCAGCGAGACCGGGACTCGTTACTGAAGTCTAGGTATCGGCAGTATATAGTCCGGTGCCGTGAACACTGATCTTGGCGACGACACGACGGCGCGCACGCGGCCGAGGACGCGGCATCTGTTGGCGCGCATTCACACGTGGATCGCGCTGGGACTCGGCCTCTACATCGTCGTGCTGAGCATCAGCGGCAGCGCCGTCGTCTTTCGCCGCGAGCTCACCCAATGGCTCGTGCCGGGGACCGTGGAGTCGACGGAGGGTGCGCGGCTCACGGGCGACACGCTCGCACAGGCGCTCGTGGGGGCCTATCCGGGGCACGCCGTCGTCGAGGTTCGCGAGCCGCCGCGTCAGAACCGGCCGGTGTTCGTCTCGCTCGAGCGCGACGGCCGGAGGATCGATCGTTTGTTCGATCCGTACGCCGTCAAGGATCTCGGCGAGACGTTCCCGCCCGTGTTGCGCGCCGTCGAATGGCTCGTCGACCTCCACGACAATTTGCTCGCCGGGCAAACGGGGCGTTTGCTCAACGGTATCGGCGGCGCCTTCTTCATGGTGTTGATCCTCACGGGCCTGTGGCTTTGGTGGCCCGGCCTGCGCCACGTCGTTCGCGGCCTCAAGGTGGGCAAGCCACAGGCGTCGCGGCGGTTCATCTTGCAGCTTCACGGCGTGCTCGGGACCCTGTCGTTCGCGCTGTTGTTCGTCTGGGCGATCACGGCGATCTATTTCGCGTTCCCCGAGCCGTTCGAGGGCGCGGTCGACTACTTCGACGACGACTTGAACGACCTCGAGCGGCCCGGCGAGTGGGTCATTCCCGAGCTCGTCGACCTGCACTTCGGGCGCTTCGGCGGGCTCTGGGTGCGCTTCCTCTGGCTGGCGCTCGGCCTCGTCCCGGCCATCCTGTTCGTGACGGGCTTCGTGCTGTGGTGGACGCGCCCGAGTCGCCGCCGGAGCTAGAAGGCGGGTCGGTAGAACGTCAGCATCCGGCCGCAGTACATCACGGCGACCAGCAACAGCAACGACGCGCCGGCCACCCATTTCGCGCTACGCGGCGCATCGTCGTGCGGGCCGAGCGTCCGCAGGTGCGCGAACTCACGCCAGTAGAACAGCCCCGCGTTGAGGCCCATGAGCAGCAGGAAGACGACCTTGAATTTGAATGCGTCGTTGTAGAAATACTGGTCGGGCGCGCCCGAGATGAACATGACGCCCGTAATGGCGGAGACCACGAAACCGCCGACGCCCCACCGCAGCGTCGCGTGCAACGTGCTCGGGGCGATGCCTTTGGCGAGCCCGAGGACGCGCAGATCGAACAGGCCCACCGTGCCTGCGAGCACGGTCAAACTGCAAAAGTGCAGGCTTTCCAGGATCGGCCAGACCGAGCCGTAGGTCGTGACGAACCACGACAGGTTCGTGCCCAGGATCCAGTCGATCAAGGCATCCACTCTAGAATGTCTGGCTGTGCCGAAGATCCATTCGATCAAGCTATCCACGCTAGAACCCCTCGCTCGCGAGCAGGATGCTGTGCGTATAGGCCAGCAAGCGGCCCGCGAAGATCGCGCCGGCCCAGAGCACGAGCGACAGAGCCGCCAGTCGCCGCACACTGTTGTTGACCGTCGCGGTACCGGCGCCCGTCGCGCCGAGCAACTCGCCCTTTGTTTGCTCGAGCACCCAGAGGGCCGCCGCGACGAGCGCGAGCTTCAGGAAGAACACCCAGTTCGTGAGCGCCTTCGCGGGATAGGCGGCGAGCAACGCAAGCCCAGACAGCAGGTTGATGCCGAAACCGATCCACATGATGCGATAGATGCCCACGAGCAGCGCCTGCGGCGGGCGGCCCTTGGCCCCGAGCAACCAGACGTCGAGACCGACGCTGATCCCGGCGAGCAGCGCGAGCCCCAGTGTGTGCAAAAAGAGGATGAACGGGAACGCGAAGATCGACGGCGTCTCGCGCACCCACACGCTGATACCGCTCTGCTCGAGAGTGGCGAGCAGATTCATCATGCGCGGAGGATCTCGCTGGGACGCTGGCGCATGTGAATGAAGGGCCAAGGCGACGCCTCGCTGCCGGGCTCGAGCGCGACCTCGATGAGGGCGGGGCGCGACAGCGCGAGCTCGGCTTCGAGCGCGCGCGCGAGCTCGCGTGGCTCGGTGACGCGACGGGCCGCGACGCCGAAGCTTTCAGCGAGCCGCACGAAATCGGGGTTCTTGAGGCGCGAGCCGATCGTGCGCCCCTCATACTGGAGCTGCTGATCGCGCAGCACGTTGGCGAACGAGCCGTTGTTGAACACGACCGTCACGAGCGCGATCCCGTACTCTGCGGCCGTCGCGAGCTCCTGCACGCCGAACATGAACCCACCGTCTCCCGTGATCGATACGACGGCCTTGTCTTGGTTGGCCACCTTGACGCCGAGGGCGGTCGGGAAGCCGAATCCGAGTGTGCCTTGAAAGCCCTCGGAGATATAGGTACGCGGCGCGAGCACCGGGAACGCGCCCGTGTAAGTCGTGAAGCCGGCCTGCGAGAGCTCGGGCACGAGGATGCCGTCGCGCGGCAGCACGCCGCGGATCGCGCGCAAGTAACCCGTCTGCGGTTGGATGCGCTCGACGGCGGCAGCCGCGATGCGCTTGGCCGCGGCGATCTCGTCGCGGCGGTGCGGATCGGGTGAGACGCGCCCCGCGAGACGGTCGGTGAGCTCACGGCAGGCGATCGCGGAGTCGGCGACGATGGCCACGTCGGGCGTCAGCCGCTGCATCTCTTCGGGCGCGATATCGATGCGAATGAGCTTGGGTCCGGCCGGGCGCCGCTCGTAGCGCATGGCGTCGCGCCAGCGCACATAGGGCATCTCGAGCCGGCTGCCGATGCCGACGAGGACGTCGACGTCGTCCCAGAGCTCGCGCGCGGCGACGCTCGCGACCCCGAGCGCGTGATCCTCGGGCACGATGCCGCGGCCGCTGCGGAACGCCGTGACGGGAGCCTGGAGGGCTTCGGCGAGCGCGCGAACCTCGCGGGCGGCGTGCTGAGCGCCCGCACCGCACATGAGCAGCGGCTTCTTGGCGGTCGCGAGCAGGCGCACGGCGGCCGCGATGGCGTCGGGGTCGGGGCCCAAGGGCTCCGGCGCGGCGCCGACGGGCTCGATCGCGACCGCGGTCTCGGCCGCCATGGTGTCCCAGCACATCTCGACCGCGATCGGCCCCGGCCGGCCGCCGGCGGCTTCGCGGAAAGCTTTGTTCACGAGCCGGGACGCGGCGCTCGGCGAGTCGATGCGCCAGGCGTCCTTGATCAGCGAGCGCAGGGTGCCGCATTGGTCCGCGAGCTCGTGCAGGTGCCCCCGGCCGCGCCCTAAGAACTCCGTCGGGATCTGGCCCGTGAGACAGACGACCGGAGCGCAGTTGCCCATGGCCGTGCAAAGGGCGGCCGAGGCGTTGAGGACGCCGGGTCCCGGAACGACGCTGAAGACGCCGGTTCGGCCCGTCGACTTGGCGTAGCCCATGGCCATGTACGCGGCGGCCTGCTCGTGGCGCGGCACGATGAGCTCGACGCCGGTGCCGTACAGCGCGTCGAACAGCGGGTAGATCTGCGCGCCGGGGACGCCGAACAGCGTGGTCATGCCATTGGCGCGCGCGGCTTCGATGATGACGTGCCCGGCCGTCCGTTTTGATTCTCTGATCGACATCAATAAAGAGCTTCAACTATCTGTTTTATATAGGTCTGCGTAGTACGAATATCGTCGTTCGTTGGGCCCGTTTGCGGTCGGTGTCACGTGCATGTCGACGTTTGCACCGCGCCATGACAGTCCGTCGGTGGCGGTGCTAGCATCCGCGCAGCCTCGAACGTCCCAAGCTGAGCGGAGGAGATCCGATGGCCGACCAACCGCGACGGGCAACGCAACGCCGAGCCGCGTGCGCCATGGTACTCGCACTCGCGGCCGCACAGGCCGGCGAGCTCAGAGCCGCGAGCAGCGAGCGCTACCTCTCGACGTTCGTCGCCGGGTGACGACGTTGGGTATCGCGCGGATCCTGACGGCGCTGACTTTGTTGCTCGGCTGGGGCGTAGCGCAAGCCCACGGCATCGCCGGCGACGATCAGGCCTTCTTGTTGCGCGCCACGGGCGCGCACATCGGCCCGTACGTCTACCTCGGCGCCAAGCACATGGTGACGGGCTACGACCATCTGCTGTTCTTGGCGGGGGTCATCTTTTTCCTCTATCGGCTGCGCGAAGTCACGCTCTACGTGACCTTGTTCGCCGTCGGCCACAGCACGACGTTGTTGATCGGCGTGCTCGGCGGCTGGCATGTCGACGCGTACCTCGTCGACGCCGTGATCGGATTGTCCGTCGTCTACAAGGCTTTCGAGAACATCGGCGGCTTTCGTACGCTCGGTTTCGAGCCCAACACCAAGGCCGCCGTGTTGTTTTTCGGCTTTTTTCACGGCTTGGGGCTCGCGACGAAATTGCAGGACCTCGCGCTCTCGCGAGACGGGCTCGTGACCAACATGGTGTCGTTCAACGTCGGCGTCGAGATCGGGCAACTGCTCGCGCTCGGCGTGATGCTGATCGCGTTCAACGCCTGGCGCCGCAGCGGGAGTTTCGTGCGGCACGCGTTCGCGGGCAACGTTACGCTCATGGCTGCCGGGTTCGTGTTGGCCGGTTTCCAGCTGACGGGCTATTGGACGAGCTAGGGCTCCGCGGGTGTCGGCGAATGGCGACGCCTGTGAGTGGGCACGATCGTCGGGTAGGGTGGTCGAATGACGCGCGCAGCCTAGGTGGCGCGCCACAGTTCACGCACCATTGTCGTGGTCGGGTGTAGGCTGTTCTCGTTTGCAATACGGAAGGTAACCATCATGAACATTCATCGATCGTTGTTGCTGGCTGCAGCGCTGACCCTCAGCACGAGCGCCGCCCTGGCTCAGGGCAGCGCCGAGGCGCAGCAGCGCCGGCAGGAAATCGACAGTAATGCTCAGAGCGTCCTCGACGAGCTGCTCCAGCAGGAGGCCGCGCGCAATCTGTACGGCCGAGCCGTCGGCTACGCGGTGTTCACGGTCACAAAGGGTGGCTTCATCATCTCCGGCGGCGGCGGCAACGGCGTCGCGGTCGACAAGGCCAGCGGGCAGCGCACATACATGCGAATGGGCACGGCGGGCGTGGGGCTCGGCATCGGCGGGCAACGCTATAGCCTCGTGATGTTGTTCGAGACGAAGGATCGCCTCGACAAGTTCGTCGCCGGCGGCTGGGATTCCAGGGCCACGGCGGAGGCCGCGGCAGGCAAGGAAGGCGTGTCGGTGCAATCGAGCTTCTTCGACGGCGTGGCGTTCTATCAGATCACCGAGAAGGGCCTCATGGCCCAAGCCGACGTCAGCGGCACGAAGTTTTGGGTGAACGACGAGCTGCGCTGAGCGTTTTCGGCTCCGCGCAGGGAACGGGCGGCGCTTGCGCCGCCCGATTTTTTTTGCCCGCCATGGATGGCGGGCATGCAACAAATGCAGGAGCAATTTGTTGTCATGACCTCGATCGATCCTCTCGATTTCTACGACGTCAGGGCTCTACTGGCCGACGAGGAGCGCCTGGTTCAGGACAGTGTGGCGCGCTTCGTCGATCGCGAAGTCGCGCCCATCATCGCCGAGTGTTTCGCGGCCGAACGGTTTCCCGTCGAGCTCGTTCCGCGGCTCGCGGAGCTCGGACTCTTCGGCGCGACGCTCCAGGGCTACGGGTGTGCCGGCCTGAGCTACACGGCCTACGGCCTCGTCTGCGCGGAGCTCGAGCGCGGCGACAGCAGCCTGCGCAGCTGCGTCTCCGTGCAGAGCAGCCTCGTCATGGGCTGCATTCACGCCTGTGGGAGCGAGGAGCAGCGCTCGCGCTGGCTGCCCGAGCTCGCGCGCGGCACGAAGCTCGGTTGTTTCGCGTTGACCGAGGCTCACGGCGGCTCCGACCCGGCGCGCATGCGCACGCGCGCGCAGCAGCGTGGCGGCGACTGGGTGCTCGATGGAGCGAAGCATTGGATCACGAATGGAGCGCTCGCCGACGTGGCGATCGTCTGGGCAGCGACCGATGACGGCGTCGCGGCGTTCCTCGTCGAGCGCGGCACGCCGGGCTTCACCGCGCGCGTGCTCAAGAACAAGCTGTCGCTGCGCGCGTCGAGCACGGCCGAGCTCGCGCTGCAGGACGTGCGGTTGCCGGACACGGCGCGTCTGGCGAATGCGATTGGGCTCAAAACTGCGTTGCGCTGCCTCGACGAGGCGCGCTTCGGCATTGCCTGGGGCGCCGTGGGCGCGGCACGCGCGTGTCTCGGCACGGCGCTCGAATACACGCGCACGCGTGAGTTGTTCGGCCGCTCGTTGCACCAGACCCAGCTCATCCAGACGCGGTTGGCGGACGCGGCGCGCAAGCTCACGGGCGCGCAGCTGCTCGCCTGGCGTCTCGCGAAGCTCAAGGACCAAGGCGTGGCGCAGACGGCGCAGATCTCGCTGGCCAAGTGGCACAACGTCCGCACGGCGCTCGATATCGCGCGCGATTGCCGCGACATGCTCGGTGCGGCCGGAATTACGCTGGATTTGAGCCCCATGCGGCACATGCTGAACCTCGAGACGGTGATTACGTACGAGGGGACCGAGAGCATCCACGAGCTCATCGTCGGCCGCGAGTTGACGGGCCGGAGCGCGTTCTAGTTCGGCACGCGGGTGTGTTAAATTGCCCGCGTTTTCGGCTAGGTGGCAGAGTGGTGATGCAGCGGCCTGCAAAGCCGTGTACAGCGGTTCGATTCCGCTCCTAGCCTCCAGTAACCACTCCCCACGCCTCCCTAGACCTGCGCGCATCCCGCGCGGAGAGTAGATCATTAGTATTAGGGAGCGGTTGCCTACCCGTGGGGTTACCCAAGTTTTGCGAAGAGCGCATAACTTGCAGCACAGCCCTGAGGCGCCGTCCATACACTGCCGCAGCGTGTGCGGCTAGAGTGAAGCTGGGCCGGTTTCGGATCGCGCGTTTGCCCGATATTCGCTGGGTGTAGGCCAATCGCGCTATCCTTTGCAGCCAAGTCTCGGGGTCATCTTAAAGATTTGGGGGTTGATGTCATGAGCAAGAAGAGTCGCTCGGTCCTTGTTGTAGCGCTCGTTCCTGCATTCCTACTCAGCGGCGTGTTCTCTGTCGTCCAGGCTCAGAATGCTGGATCGCCGGCGGCCCAGCCGACGAACTGGTCCGATCCTGCCACCTGGCCAAACCACAAGGTGCCAGTCGCAGGCGACAAGGTCATCATCGGGAGAGACAAGGACGTGATCCTCGACGTCAGTCCGCCCGCGCTGGGCGGTCTGTCAATCGACGGCAAGCTCACCTTCGCAAACGATGCCGACCTGGAGCTGACCACCGAGTGGATCATGCTGCACGGCGAACTGGCCATTGGCAGCGAAGCGAGCCCCCACACCCGCAACGCGACGATCACCCTCACCAATAACGTCAAGGGTGAAGACGTCATGGCTGGCATGGGTGACCGCGGGATCATGATCTCGGGCGGAACCCTGAACCTGCACGGCGATCGCACCAACACCTGGACCAAGCTGGCCAGCACGGCTAACGCAGGCAGCACTTCGATCGAGGTCCTGAACGCCGCGGGCTGGCGGGTGGGCGACGAGATCGTCCTCGCGTCGACGGACTACGATCCCCGGCAGGCCGAGCGGCGCACCATTTCCGCCATCCGCGGGAATAGGATCACGCTCGACAAGCAGCTGGACTACATGCATTTCGGCAAGATCACGTTCGACGTGGATGAGCGCGGCGAAGTCGGTTTGCTGACGCGCAACATCAAGATCCAGGCCTCGGCCGACGCGGAGCAGTCCTTCTTCGGCGGGCACATCATGGCGATGCCCTCGAGCAAGATGTTTGTCGAAGGCGTCGAGCTGTATCGTATGGGTCAGAACCTGACGCTGGCGCGGTATCCGATCCACTGGCATCTGGTCGGCGAGGGGCAGGGGCAGTACATCAGGAACGCCGCGATCCACGATACCTATAGCCGCTGCGTGACCGTGCATGGCACGAACAACCTGCAGGTCGAGAACAATGTGACCTACAACAACGTGGGTCACTGCTTCTTCCTCGAGGACGGTATCGAGACGGGCAACCAGTTCGTCCGGAACCTCGCGATCCAGACCAAGTGTCATACGAGCAAGCCGTGCGACCCGACCAACCTCGCCCCGTTCGGAACGACGGGCGACGGCCTGAACTTCAAAACGGCGGGCCAGGACTCCAAGGATGTCCTGATTCCTTCCGACAACACGGTGTCGACGTTCTGGATTACCAATCCGGACAACGTTTACCGCGACAACGTGGCCGCGGGTTCCGACGCGACGGGTTTCTGGCTCGCCTTCCCGGAGCATCCGATGGGCCAGTTCGAAGGCACGGAGATCAGCAGGGCTACGTGGCCACGTCGCACGAAGCTCCGCGAGTTCAAGGGCAACGTCGCCCATTCGAACTTTGACAGTTTCATGGGCGACCGCGCCCCCAGGGCCGATGGCCGTTTCGCCGTCGGCGGGTATATTTCCCTTGCCAATCCTGCTGACGCGAGCAGCGCGCAAGTGGAGTCCGTCATCGAGGATTTCACCGCGTACAAGAACCGCAATAGCGGCATCTGGGCCCGCGGTGAGTTGCGCCTCTACAAGAACCTGACGATGGCCGATAACGGAATTGGCTTCACGCAAGCGTCCGGCAACTTCGGTCAGTCCGCCTATACGTCACGGGTGGTTGACTCGCGGTTCGTGGGCGAAACCGAGAACATCGGCAACCCCAGGACGCCGGCGGAAATGGCTTACGGCCGCAGCTTGCCGTTCCCCGCAGTCGCGGATTTCCCGATCCGCGGCTACGAGTTCTACGATTTCCATCATGAACTGGACAACAACACGTTCGTGAATTACGAGGACAACGCCACCCGCAAGACGGGAGCGATCTCCTATCTGCTGTTCACCAGCTTCGGAATGAGCTCCAACAACACCGTCTCGCGCTCGAGATTCATCAACGCCAAGCCGGTGTATTTCCCGCCGATTGACAACAGGTGGAGCAACGACGATTACGGCAATAGGGTCTACAAGACCTCGGTGTTCAACGACAAGGACGGCACCATCACCGGTGTCCCCAATTCCTACATCGTCATGAACGGCGGAATCGACATCGACGAAGCCTGCGAGGTCAAGCCCACCTGGAACGCTGTGGTGTGCAAGGGCGATGTCGGGCGCATGAATGTTGGCGGTGGTGGTGGTGCTGTTGGATTCGGCGGCTTCGGCGGCGGCGGTGGCGGCGGCGCTCCTGGTGCCGGTGGTCCCCCCGGTGCCGGTCCCGCACGAGCCGCAGCTCCCGGCGCTGGCGCCGCAGGTCCCGGTGCAGCTGCCCCCAGCGCTGCGGGTGCTGGTGGTCCTGGCGCAGGCGCCCCCAGGCCCGCTGCTACACCTGTTGTCTTTGCCATTGCCCCAGGTGGTGGTCGAATCAGAGGTACCCCCGCACCTGCAGGGCCGCCAGTCCTTCTCAGCCGCAATGGCAAGGAGTTCACCGCCAACGGGGAAACCAACGTACGGGCGGGCACCGAGTACAAGGTGACCACCGAAAGGCCAACCGTGAACATCAACGTGAAGGAACTGGATACCGGTTCGTGGGTGATGTTCGAGCTGCCGGGATTCACCACCGCAGCGTCGGGTACGGAGCAGAGCAGCCTGGATGCACTTCGCAATGCCAGCGCCACCTCGTACTACAAGGGCAACGGTTCGCTTTGGGTGAAGGTCGTCTCCACCGGTGACGTCCTTGGCAGCGGCCCTGGTCGCGGCCCTGGTGCCGGAGACAGCCTGCAGGTCAGCCGTTAAGTTGCATCCTGTTGTTTGAGCAAGAGCCCCCGGCGTAAGGGCGGGGGCTTTTTTTTCGTGTATTCGAAAGCTTCGAATGGCGCGGTTGCCTGATATGTGCTGGACGGCCGGGTCGCGCTATGCTCTGCCGCCAAAGTACCGGGTCATCGTCAAGTTTTGGGGGGTTGATGTCATGAGCAAAAAGAGTCGCTCGGTCCTTCTTGTATCTGTCGTTCCTGCATTCCTGCTCGGCGGCGTGTTCTCCGTCGTTCACGCTCAGACTGCCGGATCGTCGGCGGCTAAGACGACGAACTGGTCTGATCCTGCCACCTGGCCAAACAGCAAGGTGCCAGTCGCAGGCGACAAGGTCACCATTGGAAGAGACCAGGAAGTGATCCTCGATGTCAGTCCGCCAGCGCTGGGTGGTCTGACCATCAACGGCAAGCTCAGCTTTTCGAACAATGCCGACCTCGAGCTCACCACCGAATGGGTCATGCTGCACGGCGAGTTGGCCATTGGCAGCGAAGCCAATCCCCACACGCGCAAGGCGACCATCACTCTCACCGATAACGTCCCGAATGAAGACCCCATGGGTGGAATGGGCGACCGCGGAATCATGATCTCGGGCGGAACCCTGAACCTGCACGGTGATCGGCAACACACCTGGACCAAGCTCTCAAAGACAGCCGAAGCGGGCAGCAACTCGATAGAAGTCCTGGACGCCGCCGGCTGGCGCGTCGGTGACGAGATTGTTCTCGCGTCCACGGATTTCAATCCGAGGCAGGCAGAGCGGCGAACCATTTCCGCCATTCGTAGAAATACGCTCACGCTCGACAAGAACCTGGAGTACATGCATTACGGCAAGATCACCTTCGACGTGGATCAACGCGGCGAAGTCGGTTTGCTGACGCGCAATATCCGTATTCAGTCTTCGGCTGACTCGGAAACCACGTACTTTGGCGGGCATATCATGGCGATGCCCACGAGCAAGATGTACGTATCGGGTATCGAGCTCAATCGCATGGGCCAACATCTGACCAAGGCCCGGTATCCGATCCACTGGCATCTGGTCGGCGAGGGGCAGGGGCAGTACATCAGGAACTCCGCGATCCACGACACCTTCAACCGCTGTGTGACCGCGCATGGCACGAACAACCTGCGCGTTGAAAACAACGTGACCTACAACACCGTCGGTCACTGCTTCTTCGTTGAAGACGGCATCGAGAACGGCAACCAGTTTGTCCGCAACTTAGGTATCCAGACCAAGTGTCATCCGACCCTGCCCTGTGTCCCGACCAGGCTCGCCGCGGCCGGCGAAACCAGCCCGGGAACGAATGGCCAGCAATCCAAGGACGTCCTACTGCCCTCGGACAACACGGCGTCGACGTTCTGGATCACCAACCCGGACAACACTTACCGGGACAACGTGGCCGCGGGTTCCGACTCGAACGGCTTCTGGATGTCATTGCCGGAGCACCCGAATGGTATGTTTGAAGGCACGGAGGCCAGTGCGAACACCTGGCCGCGTCGAACGCCATTCCGCGAGTTCAAGGGCAACGTGGCCCACTCCAACTACGACGCGTTCATGTTCGACCGAAACATTGCGGCCAATAACACTTTCGGCGTTACCGGCAGCTCGCATACCGGCCTTGAAAATCCCGCTGACCCGAACAGCAAGGCGCTGGAATCGGTCTTCGAGGATCTCACCGCCTACAAGAACCGCAATGGCGGCATCTGGGGCCGCGGCGAGATGCACGTGTTCAGGAACGTGAAACTGGCCGACAACGCCATGGGCTTTACGCACGCGTCTGGCGCCTTCGGTCGGTACGCCTTTACGTCACAGGTCGTCGACTCGCTGTTCGTGGGCGAAACCGAGAACATCGGCAACCCCAGGACCGACGCGGAAAAGGCATACGGCCGCAGCTTGCCGAAGCCCGAAATTCCGGATTTCCCGATCCGCGGCTACGAGTACTACGACTACCGTCATGACGTGGTGAATACCACCTTCCGGAATTACGAGGACAATGCCACTCGCAAGACGGGAGCGATCTCTAACCTGCTGTTTAGCAGCTTCGGGGTCAGCACCAATAACGCCTTCGAGCGCTTGAAATTCGTCAACGCCAAGCCGGTGTATTTCCCGCCGATGGCGAACAACAGCAAGTGGGCCAGCGATAATGGAGGCAGTACGTCCTATAAGACCGCGGCGTACCGCGACAAGGACGGCTCGCTCGGCGGTGGTCCCAATTCCTACGTTCTCATCCACGACGGCGTCAATGACAGCATCGCCGTCGACCCACAAGCCTGTGAGATCAAGCCGACCTGGAACGCTGCCGTGTGCAAGGGCGACGTTGGGCGCCTGAGTTTCGGCGGCCCCGGCGGCTTCGGTGGATTCGGCGGCGCTCTGGGCGCAGGTCCCGGAGGAGTCGGCGGGGCCGGTCCGGGCGCGGCTGGTCCTGGTGCGGCAGCCGGTCCGGGCGGACCTGCTGCTCCGGCTGGCGGTACCGCTCCCGGCGCGTTTGGCGGCTCGGGTGCAGCGGCCGGTCCCGGCGGACCCGCTGCTGGCGCAGCGGCCGGTCCTGGCGCATTTGGTGCTCGAGCCGGCGGTGCCGGTGGAGCTCCTGCTCAGCCTGCTCAGCCGCCAGTCGTTCTCAGCCGCAATGGCAAGGAGTACACCGTAACCTCTACCAACGTACGAGCCGGTACCGAGATCAAGGTGACCACCGAAAGGCCGTCCGTGAACCTCAGCCTGACGGAACTGGATTCCGGCTCGTGGGTGATCTTCGAGCTGCCGGGATTCATCACCGCAGCCTCGGGTACGCCGCAGGACAGCCTCGATGCGCTGCGCAAGGCCAGCGCCACCTCGTACTTCAAAGACACGGATGCACTCTGGGTCAAGGTGGTCTCCAACGGTGACCCCGGCGGCGGCGGCCCTGGTGGTGGAACCAGCCTCCAGGTCAGCCGGTAAGCTGCACCCTGCCGTATGAGCAACAGCCCCCGGCTCGAGACCGGGGGCTTTCATTCGTTACGCAAGCACGAGGTCTGCCTCGACGAGCCGCATGCGGGACGCAATGTGCTACGGGGTCAATTCACTGACGAGATGCAGTTGACCTGCGAGCGTGTTGCGGCCCGCCGGCGACGAGCGTCAATTCTTCAGCGTGGAGAGGTAGGCGATCACATCAGCGCGCTGCTGCGGATCGGCCAGCATGCCTATCATTGCTGTGCCCGGCACCTTGGCGTTCGGGTTAACCAGGAATTCATCCAGGGTCTCGGCGCTCCAGGTCACACCGTACTTCTTCAGGTTCTCGCTGGGGCCCATGAGGCTCTGCGTGGTGCCAGCCTTGCGCCCGACGACGCCGACGAGATTGGGGCCGACCTTCGAATTGTCTTCCTTGGTCACGCCATGGCAGGCCGGGCAGCCATTGGCCATGAACAGTTCCTTGCCGTTGGCGGCATCGCCCTTGGCATCGCCGGCGTAAGCGGCGGGCGTGGCCAGCAGGGCGGCCAGTGCGAACAGGCGGATGGGTCGGATCGCGGACATGGACGTGAGCTCTCCAGAAAAGGGGCCTGAAAGCCCCATGCCGGGGGATGATTCTAGCAAGCCACCCCTGATGCTCCCTCAAGATGCCTCAATCGGGAGCGATTCCTTACGGATAGCGGTCAGCCTGGGCAGTGCCGGCTTGCGCCGGCCGTGGCCATGAAAGTGCCGGGCGTGTCCTGCCATGACCTGCCAAGGGCAGCGAGTGTAGCTATATTCAATAGCGAAGGCGTGAAGGGGATGCCATGCAACGTAGGGATCTGATGACGATGACGGGCGCGGCGCTGCTGCTCGCCGGCGGGCGCGCGCTCGCCCAGAGCACGAGCGATCAGGGCTCCACGGAAGCGAAGGTCGTGCGAATCTACGCAACGGCGGACGGGGGCGCGCGCGTCAGTGCCGCCGGTGCGCGGCGTGGAGCGTCCGGCGCCGACGCCAATCGAGAACACGGCTACGCAAGAGCAAATCGTGCGGGGCGCTGAACTGTTTGCGCAGCGCTGCTCGATGTGTCACAGCGTCGCGGCCCAGAGCGGCGGCTCGATCGCCGACTTGCGTTACGCGGCACCTGCGATACTCGAGGCTTTCGAGCGGATCGTGCGGCAAGGCGCGTACTCGGGCCTCGGCATGCCGGCCTTCGACTGGCTTACTGACGGCGACGTCGCCGCTCTGCGCGGTTACGTGCTGTCGCGGCGCGCGGCATTGGTTGAGGCGCAAGCGCGCTGACAGCGGAGATGAGTCGCTCGGCACATCGGCTCGTTGCGGCGCTCGCGCTCGCGGGGAACGTCATAGCCGGAGCTGCGTCGGCACAGGACGGCGACGACGAGAATGGTGCGGACATCTACGCGTCCGCATGCGCGGAGTGTCATGGTGAGAACGGCGACTTGATCGCCGGCGTCGACTTGGGTCGCGGGCAGTTCCGCCGCCCGTTCACGGATCGAGAGCTCGCGAGCCTCATCATAGACGGCATCCCCGGCACTGAGATGGCGCCGTCGGAGCTCGACGAAGAACAAGTCGAGGCCGTCGTTGCGTTTCTGCGCGATAACGCGCGGCCGCGCGAGGAGCCTCGGCTGGCCGGCGACGCTGGGCGCGGCAAAGCACTGTTCGAAGGGAAGGGCGAATGCATGGACTGCCACCGCATCGACGGCGTGGGCTCGCGAGTGGGCCCCGACCTGAGCCGGATCGGCCGAATGCGCCGCGCAGGCGATCTCATGGCTTCGCTGCTAGAGCCGGCGGTGGAGGTGCAAGCCAACAACCGCTTCTACCGTGTGGTCACGAATGCCGGCGAGGAAGTCACCGGCCGGCTGCTCAACCATGACACGTTCACCGTATTGCTCATCGATCTCGAGGAGCGGCTGCGGTCGTTCGACAAGGCCGACCTGCGCGAGCAGAGTTTCGAGGATTCACCGATGCCGTCGTACCGCGACGAAATGAGCGAGCAAGAGATTGCGGATCTCGTCAGCTATCTCGTTTCGCGGCGTGGTTCATGACTGTCGCCGTACCGTTCCACGGCGCCGCTACAGGTTCCACGAGGAGCGGCGAACCGTCGTGTAGCATGAGCATCTTAAGGAGTGGATTCATGAACGCTTTGCCGGCTTCGTCAGGTATCACCATTGTCGCTGTGCTCGCGGCCGCGCTGGTCGGCACGCAAGGCGCGGCCCTCGCTCAAACGATCGCGCCGGCTCCGGCGTTCAACACCGAGCGCTTGAGCACGCTGCCGCGCGACGAATGGATCACGAACGGCGGCACGATCGCGAACCAACGTTACTCGCCGCTCGATCTCATCAACCGCAGCAACGTGGCCGGACTCAAAGGCCTTTGGCGCACGGGCTTGGGCAGCGGCACAGGTCCCGGCAACTCCGCGCAGGCACAGATCCTCGTGTTCGAGGGGGTGCTCTACGTATCGACCGGCGACAACGACGTGTTCGCGCTCGACGTCGACAGCGGCGGGATTCTGTGGGAGTACAACGGCAATCCGGACCGACGGGCCGGCAATCCGTTCGGCCGCTCGAATCGTGGTGTCGCCCTCGGCGAAGGCAAGGTTTTCATCGGCCAACTCGATGCCAAGATCGTTGCGCTGGATCAGCGCACGGGTGCGGTGGAATGGTCCGCGCAAGTCGCGCCGTGGGAAGAGGGCTACAGCATCACGAGCGCGCCGCTCTACTACGACGGCCTCGTCGTCACGGGCGTCAGTGGCGGAGTGATGGGACGGCGCGGCCGCGTGACGGCCTACGATGCCAAGACCGGCGAGCAGCGCTGGGTGTTCTATACGATCCCCGGTCCCGGCGAATTCGGCCACGACACGTGGCCCGCGAACAGCAATGCCTGGGAGCACGGCGGCGCGCCCGTCTGGCAAACGCCGGCCGTGGATCCCGAGCTCGGACTGCTGTATTTCTCGACGGGCAATCCGGGGCCCGTGTTGAACGGCGCCGTGCGGCCCGGCGACAATTTGTTCAACAATTCGATCGTCGCGCTCGACGCGCGCACGGGCGTGTACCGCTGGCATTTCCAGCAGGTGCATCACGACATCTGGGACTACGACAGCCCGAACCCGATCGTGCTGTTCGAGGCTGAGTACGGCGGGCAGCGCCGCACCGGGCTCGTCCAAGTCGGCAAGACGGGCTGGGCGTACATTCTCGATCGTGCGACGGGCGAGCCGCTCGTCGGTATCGAGGAGCGCCCGGTGCCGCAAGAGCCGCGGCAAGCGACGGCGGCCACGCAGCCGTACCCGATCGGCGACGCGATCGTGCCGCAGCAGATCGAGGTGCCCCCGCAACGGAAGCCCGGCGACGCCGTGCTCGTGAACGGCGGCCGCATCTTCACACCGTTTTGGACCGAGCGTGTGATGGTCAAACCTGCGTCGCTCGGCGGCGCGAACTGGCCGCCGAGCTCATACGATCCCGACAGCAACCTGCTGTTCGTCTGCGCGACGGATCGCATCAGCACCTACGCCGTGACGCTGCCGCTGCAACCGCCCGTCGACAATCAGCCTTACTTCGGCGGCAACATGGGCGGCATGCCGGGTACGGAGCGCGGCATTTTCGCGGCGCTCGACGTGCGTACGAACCGCATCGCCTGGCGCCAGGAGTGGCGCGACCACTGCTACAGCGGCTCGATCGTCACTAAAGGCGGCCTGGTGTTCGTCGGTCGCAGCGACGGACGCCTCACCGCGCTCGACAAAGCCAGCGGCGACTTACTCTGGGAGTTCTCGACCGACGCCGGCGTGAACTCGACGGTCACGACGTTCGAGCGCCGTGGCAAGCAATACGTCGTCGTTCATGCGGGCGGCGGCGTGTTCGCGAACGGCAAACGCGGCGACGGCATCTGGATGTTCTCGCTCGACGGCACGATCGAGTCGATCGAGCCCGAAGCCGCTCCGAGCGCCGCAGCGGCTGCACGTGCCGACGCCGTCGCGGAAACTCCGCCGCCTTCTGCGAGCGGCCCTGCGGATCTCGACAATGGGGCGCGGCTTTATCGGGAAGCCTGCCTACCGTGTCACGGGCCGAATGGCGCGGGCGGAGAAGGGGGAGGCGCGGCGCTCACGGGCGGATTGACGCGCGACGCCGCCATCGCCGTGATTGCCACCGGTCGCAACACGATGCCGGCGTTCCGCGCGTCGTATTCCGACCAAGAGCTGCGTGATCTCGGCGCCTATGTCGTGGAGCGGTTAGCGCCCGCGAACGACTGAAGGCGAATCGATGCGAGCGACTTACTCAATCGCCGTCGCGCTCTGCGTTGCCGCAACGTTCGCCGAGTGCGGTGCGGCTCAAGAGCGTGCGATCGCGCCTGCTCCCGCGTTCAACGCCGAACGCTTGAGCGCATTGCCGCGCGACGAGTGGATCACGAACGGCGGCAACCTCGCGAACCAACGTTTCTCGCCGCTCGATCTGCTCGATCGCAGCAACATCGGGCAACTCAGAGCCGAATGGCGCGCTTCGCTGGGCGGCTCGGGCGTCACGCCGCGCGGCAGCAATCAGGCAGAGCCGCTCTACTACGACGGCACGCTTTACATCGTGACGAGCGAGAACGATGTCTTCGCGATCGACGTCGACACGGGTACCGTGCGCTGGAAACACGAGGGCAACGTCGATGCGCGCGTCGCACAGCCATGCTGCGGCTGGGCCGTGCGTGGGCTCGCGATCGGCGACGGGAAGATCTTCATGGGCCGGCTCGACGCCGACCTCGTCGCGCTCGATCAGGGCACGGGCGAGCTCGTGTGGCGGACGCAAGTGGCCGATCCCAACGAGCGCTACAGCATCACGAGCGCACCGCGCTATTACGACGGTCTCGTCATCACGGGCACGTCGGGCGGCGTCATGGGCACGCGCGGGCGCGTCACGGCATACGATGCACGCACCGGCGAGCTCGCTTGGCGTTTTTACACGATTCCCGGCCCTGGAGAATTCGGTCACGACACTTGGCCGCAGGACAGCGAAGTCTGGAAATACGGCGGCGCGGCCGTCTGGCAGACGCCGGCCGTCGACGCGAGCTTAAGCCTCATCTACTTCTCGACGTCGAATCCTGGCCCGGTCCAAAACGGCGCCGTGCGCGCCGGCGACAATCTGTTCAACAACTCCATCGTTGCGCTCGACGCCCGCACGGGCGAATACCGTTGGCACTTTCAACAGGTGCATCACGACATCTGGGACTACGACTCGCCGAATCCCGTGATCTTGTTCGACGCCGAAATCGGTGGACGTCTACGCGAGGGCCTCGCACAAGCCGGCAAGACGGGCTGGGTCTACATTCTCGACCGCGTCACCGGCGAGCCGCTGCTCGGCATCGAGGAGCGCCCGGTGCCGCAGGAGCCGCGGCAGCACACCGCTGCGACGCAGCCGTACCCGATCGGTGACGCCATCGTGCCGCAATCGATCGACGTGCAACCGGAAGGCTTCGAGCTCGTCAACGAGGGCCGTATCTTCACGCCGTACTTCGACAAGCCCGTGCTCTGGAAACCGCTCGCGGGCGTGAACTGGCCGCCCAGCTCGTACGATCCGCGCACGCACCGCATGTACATCTGCGCGTCGGACGCATCGTGGGGCGCGACGGGCGGCGATCCCGACTTCGCCATCGTGCCGACGGGCCCGTACGCGGGTGGGGTCGTGTACCCGAGCAATATCACGCGGCGCGGCATGTTCGCTGCGCTCGACGTCACGACGAACCGCATCGTGTGGCGGCAGCAATGGTCCGAGCAGTGCTACAGCGGCTCGCTGACGACGGCGGGAGGGCTCGTCTTCGTCGGCCGCAATGACGGCCGGCTCACGGCGCTCGACAGCAGCAACGGCGCGAAGCTCTGGGAGTTCCATACCGACGGGGGCGTCAACGCGCCTCCGATTACGTTCGAGCGCAACGGCCGGCAATACGTGGCCGTGTACGCGGGCGGCACCTCTCTCGCGCCGAGCAAGCGTAGCGACGGCGTTTGGCTGTTCTCGCTCGAGGGCGCGATCGAGTCGCTGCCGCGCGGCTCCGCGAATCCGGCCGGCCAGTTCCCGCCGCGGCAGGGCGGTGGACCGCCGGGTCCGTTCGTGAACACAAGCGTGCGCGCGCCAGATGCCGAGAACGGCCGCGCTATCTACGCGACGGCGTGCGCCGTGTGCCACGGCGCGAACGGGCAGGGCGGCAGCCACGGCGGCATCGTTCTCACGAACGCGTTGACCATCGGCTCGATCGCAAGCACCGTGACCAACGGCCGCAACGAGATGCCGGCCTACGGTGCCGTGATGTCGCAGGAGGACTTGCGTGACGTCGCGACCTACTTGCTCGAAGACTTACTGCGCGAATGACGACGTGCTGGACCGAGGTATTCTCGATGAGAACGACCATCCTTGCGCTCCTAGCATGCACGGCGCTGCCCGACGCGAATGCGCAGAACGCGGCGCCGAACCCCGACGCGCTGCGCATTCGCGACAACCTGTGCACGGCCACAGTGCCGCTTGCCGACAACGTGCCGCAACGTTAACGCGCGGAACCACGTGGACCCCCCTGCTAATCGGCCGACGCAAGGCGAAGGCCGGCCAGCGATTCGCGACGCCAGTAATGCTCGCGCTGATTATGGGCAAGCGAACACGGATGACAAGGCGCACGGTCGGCCCCGCGTAGACAGGTGCTTCTATGCGGCCGCTTGGCACCCTATGATGCGGCAACGCGTACTGGTTGCGCGTTGATCGCGAGCCGGACTTCGAATCCAGGGTGACGTCGTTGCGTTTCGTCGTGCTTGTTCTACTAGCCGCGTCGGCTTCTGGGTGCGGCGGCGCGGACGTTTCGTCCGATTCGTCGACCGCGAACGCAAGCCCGCAAGCCGGCGCCGTCACGGCGGAGCGCTTGATCGCTGCGGACGCGGAGCCCGGTCAGTGGATGTCCACGGGCAGGACGTACGGCGAGCAGCGCTTCAGCCCGCTCGCAGAAATCACCACGAGCAACGTCGGCGAGCTCGGCCTCGCGTGGTACGGCGACTTACGTATAAGTCGCGCCCAAGAGTCGACGCCGCTGTATGTCGACGGTGTGCTGTATGTGACAACTGCCTGGAGCAACGTGAAGGCGTACGACGCGCGGACCGGCGCGCCACGCTGGAGCTTCGACGCGAAAGTGCCGCGCGAGTGGGGCAGCCGCGCCTGTTGCGACGTCGTCAATCGCGGTGCGGCGGCGTGGGTTGGCAAGGTGTACGTCGGCACCATCGACGGACGCTTGCTCGCGATCGATGCGGCGACCGGCGTGCTCGCGTGGGAAGTCGACACACTCATACGACGCGACGTCGCGTACACGATCACGGGCGCGCCGCGCGTCGTGAGGGGCAAGGTAATCATCGGCAACGGTGGAGCGGAGTATGGCGTGCGCGGCTATGTGTCGGCGTACGACGCAGCGACGGGCGCCCTAGCGTGGCGCTTCTTCACGGTGCCTGGTGATCCAGCCCTTGGATTCGAAAACGACACCATTGCCGCGGCCGCACGTACGTGGAATGGCGAGTGGTGGAAGCTCGGCGGCGGCGGCACGGTCTGGGACTCGATGGCCTACGACCCCGAGCTCGATCTCCTCTATGTAGGCACTGGCAACGGCTCGCCGTGGAACCAGGCGCTCCGGAGCCCGGGCGGCGGCGACAATTTGTTCCTGTCCTCGATCGTCGCACTACGTCCCGATGACGGCTCGTACGTCTGGCACTATCAGACGACACCCGGCGAAAGCTGGGACTACACGGCGACGCAGCCAATCGTCGTCGCCGACCTATCCCTGGACGGCGTGCAACGACGCGTCGTCATGCAAGCACCGAAGAACGGCTTCTTCTACGTGCTCGACGCCGCGACCGGCACTCTGATCTCGGCCGACAAGTTCGCGGCCGTCAATTGGGCGAGCGAAGTCGATCTCGCGACGGGGCGGCCGATCGAGAACCCTGCCGCGCGCTACGAGGTGACGGGTCGCCCCGTGGCCGTTCAGCCGTCGTCGGCAGGTGCCCACAACTGGCACCCGATGGCCTTCAGCCCGCAAACCGGGTTGGTGTATTTCTCGGCGAGCGACAATGCGCTCGTGTACGCACCCGATCGCAACTTCAATCCGAATCCGCGGGTATCGAACCTCGGCATCGACCTCTCGGCGGGCGCGGCGCTCGGGCCCAACGCCTTTGCCGACTTGCCGCGCGGCTCGTACATGCTCGGCTGGGATCCCGTGGCCAAGCGCGAGGTATGGCGCGCCGATGGACCCTCCGCCGGCATGCTCGCGACTGCCGGCGGGCTCGTGTTTCGCGGGTCGAGCGACAGGCTCATGGCCTATGCCGCCGCTGACGGCCGCGAGCTCTGGTCATCGCAGGACGTGCACACAGGAATCGTCGCCGGGCCGATCAGCTTCGAGCTCGACGGTGTGCAGCACGTCGCCGTGGTCGCAGGTCGCGCAACGGGCAATTACTACGCGCCCGACTACTCGCGAATGCTCGTGTTCCGGCGCGGCGCCAGCGTGCAGCTTCCGCCGGAGCAGCCGTTCACGCCGCCGCCGCTGAATCCGCCGCCGTCGGTAGCCTCGGCCGAGCAGGTGACGCGCGGGCGAGAGCTGTACGACGCGAACTGCGTGCTGTGTCACGACGATCCGGGCAATGCGGGCGGCCTTTTCCGCCGCGGTCTTTTTCCGGACCTGGCGTATTCGCCTACGCTTCCGAGCGTCGAAGCGTTTGCTGCGATCGTGCTCGATGGCGGACGCGCAGCGAATGGCATGGCTGCCTATGCAGGCGTGCTGGACGCTGAGGGCGCCGAAGCGATTCGCGCGTACCTTATCGACGAGGCGAACGGAGCAGTGGTGCCGCAGCGTTGAGCCCTAACGTTAACGGGCCGTTGCACCCGAGCGCTGCCAGCGGGCGGGGAGGCGTGGGCACTCGGGCACGCTCGGCAGCGATACGACGTGACGCCGTCTGGTACGCTTTGACTCGTCGCGGGCTAGCCGTTGTCGTTCGCCTGGGTGGCGGAAGGGTAGACGCAGCGGACTTAAAATCCGCTGACCGAAAGGTCGTCCCGGTTCAAATCCGGGCCCGGGCACCAACGGCTCGACGATGAATCGCGATCAGCGGCGGACGAGCTGAACCGGCGGGGCGGGGGTCTCTTGCTTGCCGGTGTCGGCGAGCCGGGGCAGCAGGATGCGCGTGCGCCAAACCTCGGCGCTGTTGCACGAAAACCGTGAGCAAGTTGCGTTGATCGATCTCCGACGATGCGGGGCCGACGATGATTCGAACTTGAGCCGGACGAGAAAGCTGGCTCAGAGCCGCCCGTTTGGGACGGTCCGAGCCAGATTTGGTCCGCCGTTGGTCGCGCGAACACTCTCGCGGGAGAGACCAACCTGGGAGCTCCTCCCATGGCCGTTTTCCTTCTTTCTACAAATAGTTATCGAGGATTACTGAGTTCTTTTATGACGGCCGAGCGCGAGTCTATGCCATCAGGAAAATTATGTAAACTGCTGGTTTAGCGTAACATTTCCGTTCGTCCCAGCCGTTCGGCGTTGCGGCGGGATCGCAAGTCATGGCTCATGAAGTTTCCGTTAACCATTGTTCTTGAAGAACAAAAATTGACACCGTCTGTTGCAAAGAAGAGTGCCTCGGGCACAATCCGGGGCTTGAGCGCAAGGGCCGCTTGTTCATGACCGAGGGAGGAGTGCTGCACGGACGCGACCTCGCCGTATGGCGCGGCGAACGCTGCCTCTTCGAGCGGCTCAATTTCGAGCTTCGCCCGGGGCAACTCGGGCTGCTCGTGGGGCCGAACGGCTCGGGCAAAACCACGCTGCTGCGCGTGCTCGCGGGTCTCGCGGCGCCGACGGAGGGTGTCGCGGCGTGGAATGGCACGGCCATCGGCGAGCTCGCGCTCGAGGAGCGTGGAGATCTGGCCTACCGCGGTCATCTCGAGGCGCTCAAGCGCGACCTCACCGTCCGCGAGAATCTTAGGTTCCATGCGGCGCTGTTCCGCGTCTCCGAGCCGCTGGAGCCCGTGCTCTCCGAGCTGCGGCTCGAGGCGGTTGCCGAGACGCGAGTCCGCTATCTCTCGGCCGGTCAAAAACGCCGAGCGGCGCTCGCGTCACTGCGGTTGTGCAGCGCCAAGCTTTGGCTCCTCGACGAGCCGACGACCAACCTCGACCGCGACGGCCGAACGTTGCTGCGCGATTGGACGCGCCGTCACTTGGCCGCGGGCGGGCTCGCCGTGATCGCCACCCATCAACCCGACGAGCTCGCCGCTCCGGGCGTCTTGGTCATCGAGTTGTGATGGGCGGCTTCTACGTCGTGTTCGCTCGCGATCTGCGCGTCGCTTTTCGGCGTTGGAGCGAGCTCGCGTATCCCTTGATCTTCTTCGCGATCGTCGTGGCGCTGTTTCCGTTGGCGCTGTCGCCGACGGCTTCCCAGCTCCGGGAGGTCGGCATTGGCGTCCTCTGGGTGGCGCTGCTGCTGTCATCCCTGCTCGCGTTGGACGGGCTGTTTCGCGGCGATGCCGACGACGGCACGCTGGAACAATTGTTGATGAGCCCGGTTGGAATCACGGTCACGGTCTTTGCCAAGCTCGCCGCGCACGCTCTCGTGACGCTGCTGCCGCTGCTGTGCCTCGTGCCGCTGTCGGCGTTGTCGTTCAACATACCGCTGGCGGCGTTGCCGACACTGACCGTGGCGTTGTTGCTGGCGGCGCCGACGCTCAGCGTGCTCGTGGCCTTGGGCGCGGCGCTCACGGTGAGCCTGCGGCGCGGCGGGGCGATCGTCGGCTTGCTCGTGTTGCCGCTGACGGGCCCCTTGCTCATCTTCGGGACGCGGGCCACGGATCTCGGGGTCAACGGCGAGCCGACCGCGGCGCCGTTATTCCTTCTCGCGGCGCTCGCGGCGCTGGCGCTGGCGCTCGGTCCGCTCGCGATCGCGGCCGCCGTGAAAGTAGGGCTCGAATAGGGACGAATGCCATGAAGTTGCCCCGTTGGTTTCATCAGCTCGGCTCGCCGCCCTACGTCTATCGTTTGGTCGATAAGCTCGGCCCGTGGCTCGGCGGGGTCGGCTGCGCGCTGCTCGCGATCGGCGCCGTCTGGGGATTGGCGATTGCGCCGCCGGATTATCAGCAGGACGAGGTCTATCGGATCATCTTCATCCATCCGCAGACCGCGTATGTGGGAATGATGGCGTACGTGGTCATGGCCGTCGCCGCAGCCATCGGCTACATCTGGCGGCTAAAGCTCGCGCACGCGGTTGCGGTGAGCGCGGCGCCGATCGGCGCATGGTTCACGTTTTGCGCGCTCGTGACCGGGGCAATTTGGGGCCGGCCGACGTGGGGAACTTACTGGCAGTGGGGCGATCCACGGATCATGTCCGAAACGCTGCTGCTGTTTCTATTCCTCGGTTACTTGGCGTTGCGCGGCGCGTTCGACGATCGTGACAAGGCCGATAAAGTGACGGCGATTCTCGCCGTCGTCGGCGTCGTCAACGTCCCCATCATTCATTACTCCGTCGAATGGTGGAACTCGCTGCATCAAGGCCCGACGATCTTGCGCGGCGACGGGCCCGCGATGACCACCGACATGTTGCTGCCGTTCTTGACGATGGTGCTGGGATTCACGATCACCTTTTATTGGCTGCTGCTGCGTCGCCTGCAAGCCGAGATCATCGAGCGCGAAGGCGACGCGCGCTGGCTTCGCGAGCTCGAGCCGGAGATCGCTGCGTGATCGAGTTCCTGCAAATGGGAGGCGACGGCGCTTACGTTTGGACGGCGTACGGCATTACACTGGCCGTGCTGATCGCCAACGTCTGGCTCGTCCGTGCCAAGCACCGGGCGGCGTTGCGTCGAGCGCGGGAGATTGCGGCGCAAACGGAAGGTCCGCGTAGGCAACCCAAGGTGCACCGAGTGCAATGAAATCCCGAACCCAGCGCAAGCTTTTCATCGCGTTCGTGCTCGTCGGCATCACGCTCGCGGGCGCGTTCGCGTATCGCGCTTTTCAGGAGAACCTCCTGTACTTCTTCAGCCCGACGCAGGTCGCGGCGGGGGAGGCGCCGCGACGCACGTTTCGCCTCGGCGGAATGGTGCTAACCGACAGCTTCAAGCGCGAGCCCGGCAGCTTGACGGCTCGCTTCGTCGTCACCGACAACGTGCACTCCGTGCCCGTGAGCTACACGGGCGTGCTGCCGGATTTGTTTCGCGAGGGCGCGGGCGCCGTCGCCATCGGTCGCATGGAGGGCGACGAGTTCGTGGCCGAGCAAATCCTCGCCAAGCACGACGAGAACTACATGCCTCCCGAGGTCGCCGAAGCGCTACAGAAAGCGCGCGAGGCCCAGGGCCAATGATTCCCGAGTTTGGCCAGCTCGCGCTCGCGTTGGCGCTGTGCTTAGCGCTCGTGCAGAGCACGTTGCCGCTGCTCGGGGCCGCGGTCGGTCGCGCCGACTGGATGGCGTTGGCGCGGCCCGCTGCGGCCGGCCAGTTCGTATTCGTGGCGGTCGCATTCGCGGCGCTCGAGTACGCGCTCCTCACCGACGACTTCAGCGTGAGCTTCGTAGCCTCGCACTCCAACTCCGCGTTGCCCGTGTTCTACAAGGCGACTGCGGCCTGGGGTGGGCACGAGGGCTCCATGCTCCTCTGGATCGCCGTGCTCGCGATCTGGACGATGGCCGTCGCTGCGGGCAGCCGTTCGCAGCCGCAGGTGTTCGCGAGCCGCGTGCTCGGCGTGCTCGGCATCGTGAGCGCGGGCATGATCGCGTTCGCGTTCTTCACTTCCAATCCGTTCGATCGGCTCGTCCCGGTTCCCCTCGACGGCAACGACCTCAATCCGTTGCTGCAAGACCCCGGCATGATCTTTCACCCGCCGACGCTCTACCTGGGCTACGTCGGCGTCGCCGTGCCGTTCGCGTTCGCCGTGGCGGCGCTGCTCACGGGCCGCCTGGACAAAGACTGGGCCAAGTGGACGCGGCCCTGGACCGTGGTCGCGTGGATCTTTCTGACGTGCGGCATCACGCTCGGTAGCTGGTGGGCGTACTACGAGCTCGGCTGGGGCGGTTGGTGGTTCTGGGATCCCGTCGAGAACTCGTCGTTCATGCCGTGGCTCATGACGACGGCGCTGCTACACTCGTTGGCCGTGACCGAGCGGCGCGGCATCTTCAAGAGTTGGACCGTGCTGCTCGCGATCGCCGCTTTCTCGTTGAGCCTGCTCGGCACGTTCCTGACGCGTTCGCCGGTCATGATCTCGGTGCACGCGTTCGCCTCCGATCCCTCGCGCGGGCTGTTCATCCTCGGCCTGCTGGCATTGTTCTCGGGCGGTGCGTTGCTGCTGTACGCGCTGCGCGCGCGTAACTTCGAGGCCGAGGGCGGCTTCAAGCCGATGTCGCGCGAAACGTTCCTGCTCGCCAACAACGTCTTGCTCGTCATCGCTACCGGGTTCGTGCTGTTCGGGACCCTGTATCCGCTGTTCGTCGATGCTCTCGGCTTGGGCAAGTACTCCGTCGGCCCGCCGTACTTCAATCTGGTGTTCTTGCTGCCGGTGCTGCCGCTCGTGGCGCTGATCGGCGTCGGCATGCACACGGCCTGGCGCATGATCCCTGCGTCGGTATTGGTGCACCGCCTGCGCTGGTTGGCCGTCGCCGCCGTGGCGCTCGGTGTGGCGATTCCGTTCGCGTTGTTCGGCGCCGCGTCCGTGCTCACGATGTTGGCCGTGGCGATCGCACTCTGGGTCTGTGCGAGCGCGCTGCTCGACCCGGTCCGCAGGCTGTTTTACCGCACGGGCGCCCCGCTGACGCGCGGGCAGATCGGCATGTGTCTCGCGCACTTCGGCGTGGGCGTGTTCATGCTCGGGGCGACGGTAGCGTCGGCCTACAACTTCGAGCGCGACTTGAGCGCCAGGCCCGGCGATCGCTTCGAAGCGGGTGGCTACGAGTTTGCGTTCCGCGGCGTGCGCAAGGTCGAAGGTCCGAACTTCGTCGCCGACGAAGGCGAGTTCGAGTTCTTCCACGACGGCGTTTCGCTCGGAATCTTGAGGCCGCAGATTCGCGTCTATCGCGTGCAGCAATCGCCGATGACCGAAGCTGCCATCGACACCAATATCGTGCGTGACGTGTTTCTCGCGCTCGGCGAGCCCCTGGGCGCCGACGCCTGGAGCTTGCGCGTTCAAGTGAAGCCGCTCATCGGTTTCTTGTGGCTCGGCTCGGGCCTCATGGCAATCGGCGGGCTCGTGGCCGTCACCGACCGCCGCTACCGCGTCGCCGTGCGCGAGGCGCAGCGCGCGGAGCCGGCGCGTGCGGAAGTCGCGACGGGGGCCGCTTGAGCACGTGGCGTTACCTCGTGCCGCTCGCGATCTTCCTGGTCGTCGGCGTGTCCTTGTGGCGCGGCCTCAAGCTGAATCCGAATTACGTTCCGTCGCCGCTTATCGGTAAGCCCGTGCCGACGTTTTCGCTCTCGGACGTCGAGGATCCTGCGGCGACCGTGAGCTCCGCCGATCTCGCGGGACGCGTCGCGCTCGTCAACGTTTGGGGCACGTGGTGCGTCGAGTGCCGCCACGAGCACGCGTTTCTCGTCGAGCTCGCGCGTGCCGGCGTACCGATCTTCGGTCTGAACGTGAAGGATGACCGCGTCGCGGCGGGCCAGTGGCTTGCACGCCTCGGCGATCCCTACGTGAGCTCCGGTTTCGATCCCGAGGGCAAGGCGGCCGTCGACTGGGGCGTGACCGGCGCGCCCGAGACGTTCCTCGTCGACAGCGACGGCACGATCCGTCACAGGCACCTCGGGCCGTTGACGCCGCTGCTGTGGCAGCGCGACTTCGTGCCGCTGCTGCGCGAGCACTGTGGTCCGAGCGATTGTCCGTTCCTCGCGACCGTGGGGGGGCGATGAGCAAGCTCACGCTGCTGGCGTCATTCCTTTTGCTTGCGGCGCCGGTGTTCGCGTTCGACACCGACGTCGCGTTCGACGACCCGGTGCTCGAAGAGCGTTATCGCGACCTGATCCGCGAGGTCCGTTGCCCGAAATGCCTCAACGAGAGCATCGCCGAATCGCACGCCCCGGTGGCGGCGGACCTGCGGCGCGAGGTGCGGCGGCTCATCGGCGAAGGGGCCTCGGACGACGAGGTCAAGACGTTCCTATCGTCGCGCTACGGTGAGTTCGTGCTCTACCGGCCGCGCCTGTCGCCGGCCACCTGGGCGCTCTGGGGCGGTCCGTTCGTATTCCTGGCGATCGGCGGCTTGGTGTTCTGGCGGATTCTCAAGACTCGGAGCCACCAGCCCATCGACGAGGATCTCCCGGCGTGACGGCGACTTTCTGGATCGTGGCAGGCGGGCTCTGTCTCGCGGCCGTCGGCATCTTGCTGCTCCCCGTGTGGCAGCGCCGGCTCATCGACGGGCGTTGGTCGCCCGTCGGTCTCGTCACCGTGATCGCGATCGCCCCGCTCGCGCTCGGCATGTATGCCTACGTCAGCGATTGGGACGCCGAAGAGGCGGCGCGCACGGCCGAGCAGACGGCATTCGCCGATAGCCTCATCGCCGAGCTCGAGGCGCACCTCGCGAGCAACCCCGGCGATGCGGAAGCGTGGAGCTTCCTCGGCGAGTCGTACCTTCAGCTCGGCCGCTACCTTGAGGCGCGCGCGGCCTACGCGCGGCTCTGGGCGTTGACCCCCGAGCCCGACGACGAGCTCAAGCTCGCGTACGCGGAGGCGCAGATACTCGCCGGGCAAACCGCGCTCGCCGGCGACGCAGCGCGCCTCGTTGAAGAGGTGCTCGCGGCGCAGCCGCAAGAACCCAAGGCGCTCTGGTACGGCGGGCTTGCGGCGTTCGAGCTCGGCCGCAACGACCTCGCGCGGCAGCGCTTCACGAGCTTGCTGGCGTTCAATCCGCCCGCGGACGTGGCCAACGCCATCCGCGACCGGCTCGCGGCGCTCGGCGGCCCCAGCGGAGCGGAGAGCGGGCAGGGCGGGGAGGGCGGTGTCACGGCCGATGGCCCATCGATCAAGCTCAGCGTGGCGCTCGGCGAAGGGCGTTCCGTCGCCGACCTCGGCCCGAGCGCGCAGCTGTTCATCATCGCGCGCGCGCCCGAGGGCGGACCGCCGATCGCCGTGATTCGGCGGCCGCCGAGCGCCGTGCCCGGCGAGTTCACCCTGACCGATGCGGACAGCATGATCGCGGGGCGATCGCTCGCGAGTTACCCCGAGATCGCGATCGTGGCGCGGCTGTCGCGCACGGGTCAACCCATTGAGCAGCCCGGCGACTGGTTCGCGCAGACCACGGTGCGGGTCGGTGAGCCCGGTACGGTGGCGCTCGTCATCGACGAGGTGGTCCAATGAGCGCATGCCCGAGCTGCCGGACATCACGCTCTATCTCGAAGCGCTCGAGCGACGCATCGTCGGGCAACGGCTAGAACGCAGCCGAGTCCTTTCGCCGTTTCTGCTACGGAGCATCGAGCCGCCGCTCGAGGCCGCGCATGGCGCGGCCGTGACGTCGCTGCGGCGGCTCGGCAAGCGGATCGCAATCGGCCTCGACAACGACCTCTGGCTTGTGGTGCACCTCATGATTGCGGGGCGTTTGCAGTGGCGCGACACGTGGCCGAACGCGTTCGCACGCCAGACGCTGCTCGCGCTCGGCTTCACGACGGGCACGTTGACGATGACCGAGGCCGGCACGCGCAAGCGCGCGTCGCTGCACGTCGTGCGTGGGCGCTCGGGTCTCGCGGCGCACACGCCGGGCGGTGCCGAGATCGACGGCATCGACGCCGCCGAGTTCGAAGCGATCTTAAGGCGCGGCAACCACACGTTGAAGCGTGCATTGACCGATCCGCGGTCGTTCAGCGGCATCGGCAACGCCTACTCGGACGAGATCCTGCATCGCGCGCGCTTGTCGCCGGTCACGCTCACGAGCCGCTTGACCTCGGCCGAGTGCGCGCGACTATTCGCGGCCACGGGCGACGTGCTCGCGGAGTGGGTCGTGCGGTTACGCGCGAAAGCGGGCGGAGAGTTTCCGCGCAAGGTGACGGCGTTCCACGAAGAGATGGCCGTGCACGGGCGGTTCGGCATGCCGTGCCCCGCGTGCGGCACGCGCGTGCAGCGCATCCGTTACGCGGACAACGAGACCAACTACTGCCCGCGATGCCAGACGGGCGGCCGCTTGCTCGCCGACCGTGCGCTCTCGCGGCTCTTGAAGAACGATTGGCCGCGCTCGATCGACGAGCTCGAGGCACGGTCGTGAGTGTCGACGCGGAGTGGCCACGCATCGTCGCGCACGCCGACATGGACGCGTTCTATGCGGCCGTGGAGCAACTCGACGATCCGCGTTTGCGCGGCCGGCCGCTGCTCGTCGGGTCCGACAGCCGGCGCGGCGTGGTGCTCACTGCCAGCTACGAAGCCCGTGTCTCGGGCGCCGGTAGCGCGATGCCGATGGAGCACGCACGGCGCCTCTGTCCCGAGGCGCTCGTCGTGCCGCCGCGATTCGAGCGCTATCAACAGGTGTCGAGCGTGATCATGGCGACGCTCGGCACGTTCTCGCCGAGCGTCGAGCCGCTGAGCCTCGACGAGGCCTTTCTCGACATGACGGGCAGCACGCGATTGTTCGGGTCGCCGGCCAGCATCGGCACGCGCATCAAGTCGGCGGTGCGCGAGGCGACGGGCGGGCTCACCGCGTCGGTCGGAGTCTCCGCGACGCGGTACGTCGCCAAGGTCGCGAGCGGATACGCTAAGCCCGACGGTTTGACGATCGTGCCGCCGCACGAAGCGCGCGACTGGCTCGCGCCGTTGCCCGTCTCGAGCCTGTGGGGCGCGGGGCCCAAAGTCGCGGAGCGGCTCCGGGCACTGGGGTTCACGACGATCGGTCAAGTCGCGGGCGCGGATCCGCAGATTCTCGAATCGTCGTTCGGTGCGTTGGGGCGGCGGTTCGTCGCGCTCGCGAACGCTGTGGACGTCCGCGACGTCAGTGGCTCGCGTCGCGCCGGCACCTTAAGCTCGGAGCGAACGCTCAACGTCGATATCGGCGCTCGTGCCGACATCGAGGCGCAGCTGCGGCGCGCGGCCGACACGGTGGCGCGACGCTTGCGGCGCAGCGCTCGCGTGGCGCGCGGCGTCAGGCTCAAGCTCAAGAGGACCGATTTTCGCATCATCACGCGCCAAGGCGTGCTCGGCGCGGCGACCGATGTCGGCGCCGTGCTGTTCGCCCAAGCGGCGTCGTTGCTCGACGAGGTGCGCGATCCGGGCCCGTTCCGGCTCGTCGGGCTCGCCGCTTACGAGCTCGGCTCGCGAGCCGATGGCGATGCGGAGCTCGACCTCGTTCCGGCGGACGAGAGTCGGGCGCGGCGCCTCGAGACCGCTCTCGACGCCGTCGCCGAACGGTTCGGCTCCGGGGCCGTGCGGCGCGCCGCGGAGCTCGGCCGGGACGCCGGGGCGGGCGTGGGCGCCAACCTCGACTTTCTCGCCGACGGCGACGGTTAAGTCGCCGTCACGTCGTCGCCGGCCGCGGCGAGCTCCGCGAGGCGCTCGAGCTCGGCCCACCGGTCGACCGCGGTTTCGACTTCCCGTTCGGCGAGCTCGAGCTCGCTGACGAATCGCTGCACCTCGGTCTGCGGTCTGCGGTAGAACGCACCGTCGTTGACGATGCCGCGCAGCTCGGTCACGCGCGCTTCGAGCTTCGCGATTCGGTCGGGTAGGGTATCGAGCTCGCGCTTGAGCTTGTAGGAGAGCTTGCGCGCGGCGGGGCGAACGCGAGTGTCCGTTCGGTCCGGCTCGTTTGCGGCCGACGGCGAATCCGTGACGGCGAGGGCCCGTCGGCGTGCAAGCCAGTCGCTGTAGCCGCCGGCGTGGCGACGGATCTGCCCGTCGTGCTCGAAGACGAGCGTGCTCGTGACGATGGCGTCGAGGAAATAGCGGTCGTGGCTCACGACGATCAGTGTGCCGTCGTATTCGGCGAGACGCGCCTCGAGCGCCTCCAGAGTCTCGACGTCGAGGTCGTTCGTCGGCTCGTCGAGGACGAGCAGGTTTGCCGCGCGCGTAAACAGTTTCGCGAGGATTACGCGATTGCGTTCGCCACCCGATAGCGCGCCGATCGGCGTGAGCGCGCGTTTGGCGCTGAATAGGAAATCCGTGAGGTACGCGACGACGTGTTTCTTGCGGCCGTGGACCACCACGTACTCGCGGCCTTCACCGACGACCTCGGCCACGGTCTTGGCGGGGTCGAGCTCGCGCCGCAGCTGATCGAAGTAGGCGGTCTCGATGTTCGTGCCGAGCTTCACCGAGCCTAGGTCGGGCGCGATCTCGCCGAGCAGTATGCGCAACAGAGTGCTCTTGCCGACGCCGTTGTTGCCGATGATGCCGAGGCGATCGCCGCGCATGACGCGCAGCGAGAAATCTCGCAGCAAGGTCTTGCCTTCGTAGCCGTGAGAGACGTTATGAGCTTCGATGACTTTGCGCCCCGAGGCCTCGGCCGACTCGTTGATGAGGATACGCGCCGTGCGCGGGCGCTTGATGCGCTCGGCGCGTATCGCGCGCAGCTCCTCGAGCGCGCGGACCCGGCCTTCGTTGCGAGTCCGACGCGCCTTCACGCCTTTGCGTATCCAGACTTCTTCCTCGGCGAGCTTCTTGTCGAAGAGCGCGTTGTGCCGATCTTCCTCTACGTCGCTCTGGGCTTTGTTCGCGAGATACTCACGATAGCCGCCCGGCCAGCTCCGCAGCTTGCCGCGATCGATAGCGACGATGCGCGTGGCGACGTTCTCGACGAAGCTGCGATCGTGCGTCACGAATACGACCGCGCCGGGATACGTGCGCACGGCATCCTCGAGCCACTCGATCGTGCTGATGTCGAGGTGGTTCGTCGGCTCGTCGAGCAGCAGCAGCTCGGGGTTCGAGACCAGCGCTTGCGCCAGTGCCGCGCGCCTGCGCCAGCCGCCCGACAGCTGACTCATGCGGCGATCCGTGGGCAGGCCGAGCTCGCTCACGACCGTCGCCACGCGGACGTCGACCGACCAGCCGCCGCCGGCCTCGATTTCGCGTTGCAGCGACTCGATCTCCCGCAGCGTCGCTCGATCCGGGACGCCTTTGGCGGTCAGTCGCTCGAGCTCGGCGATCCGTGCCAGCTGCGCGACCATGCCGCGAGCCACGAACTCCCGAACGAGCTCATCGGACTCGTCGGCGAGCTGTTGGTCGAGCAGGCTCCAGCGCAGCCGGTTGGGGCGTTCCACCGCGCCGGAATCGGGCTCCAACGTGCCCGTGATGAGCCGGAGCGTCGTCGACTTGCCCGCGCCGTTGCGCCCCATCAGGCAAACGCGCTCCTTGGCATCGATGGCGAGATCGGCCTCGATGAGGATGCGTTGCTCGCCGAAGGCAACAGACACGGCATCGAAGCGTACGAGCGGGCTCATGCGCGAGGGGGAGGCAACGGTGACGGAGGGACGTACTCTAGCCGCGCTCGGCGGGCCGTCAATTCGAAGATCGCCCCTGCGAGCTGCTAGTAGTGTAATTCAACATAATATACATTATGCGGCTCTCAGGGCCGTGAGCCCGTCGGCTTGGTTTACATGTTTCGTGATCAATGGCGTGTAACCCTTTGTTCCACATCGCTGGCACACACCTTGCTGCTGGCGTATATGCACCGCAAGACAGCGCTCGTCGGCCTCGCAACTCTGATCCTCGCCATCACCGATTCCGCCAGTGCTCAATCCGGGGGCGCCTGGGACGTCGTGCTCAACGGCCGCGCCGTGCACGTCAACGCGGCTCGCGATTGGAACGAAGACAACTGGGGCATCGGGTTCGAGCGCGAGTTCGCCACCGAGACCCCGTGGGTCAAAGTCGCGCTGGCCAACGGGTTCAAAGACAGCACGGGCAACCCGTCGTATATGGCCGGCGCCGGGATCAAGCGTCGTTTCCGGCTGCGTTCCGACGACTTTTATGTGGATTTGGGGGGCATCGCGTTCGTTATGACGCGGCAGAACATCAACCGCCACGAACCGTTTCCGGGCGTGCTCCCGGCCGCGACATTCGGTTTCAAACGTGTCGCAGTCAATTTGACGTATCTTCCCGAGAGCGTCGCGGATCGAGTCACGAGCTCGCGGCGCCACGATCCGTCGATGCAAGGTGTCTTTTTCCTGCAACTCAAGCTCGACGCCAGCTTGTTCGGCTTCGGTGGCCGCGGCCGCCCGTTCATGGCCGACAGCGGTTCTACCCGATAAATAGTGCCGCCCGCGCCCCGGTTACGTTGTAGCCCTGGCAGCGCCAGATTGCCAAACCCGTCTAGGGGGCTGCCGCTCCCGTGTGTTATCTTTTCTCGAGACCGAACTGTCGGCTCGGTAGCGTGTTCTAACGTTCTCGACGGAACGAGGAACCCTAGATGAAGCGCTTGAAATGGACCCTGTTTGCCGCCGGCCTCGCGTTGCTCGCGACGACCGTGGCTCAAGCTGCATTCGTGGTCTCGGAAAAAGAGATCCGCAGGCAGGCCAGAGTCCAATGGCTGCAGATGAAACGGCACATTCCGCTGGAGCCCGACGAGCGCGTCAAACGCTACGTCAAATGCGTGACCGATCGCGTCATCGCGCAGTTGCCGGCCGAGCACCGTGACGCCTACGAATGGGAAGTCGTCGTATTCGACGACGACGAGCCGCAGGCGTTATCGGATGCGAACGGGAAGATCGCCATTTTCACGGGCCTGTTCAAGGTCGCCGACACGCAGGATGCCTTGGCAGCCGTCATCGGCCACGAAGTCACCCACACGACCGCGGGTCACACCGTCGAAAGAATGCGGCGCGCGGCGCGCCAGGAAACTTGGTCATTGATCGGCGCCGCGGCCACGGGCGTTCAAGTGCGCGAGTATCTGCACATCGCCTTGGCCCTGCCGTTCTATCGCGAGCACGAGATCGAGTCGGATGTCGTTGGCCTCGACCGTATGGCGAAAGCGGGCTTCGACCCCCGAGCGGCCATCCACTTCTGGAAGGGCATGATCGCCTATCAGCAGAACTTGGGCAGAGAGCAACCGCCCGAGTTTCTCTCGACCCACCCGCCGGACCGGGTTCGGATCGATCAGCTCATCAGGGTGCTGGCGCCCGCGCTCGTCGAGTACAACGCGGCCCAAGTGGCCGGGCGACGCCCCAACTGCCAAGCGAGCCTGTCGGCCCCAAAGAGCTAGTTTCCCGCGTCGTCGTCCGGGCTCTCGGGCGTCGCTGAGGGCTCCGCGCCCTCCTCTTCCTCTTGCTCCCCTACTTCGATTTGCCCCGAGCCCATCGGCGGCACCGGCGCCACGACTTCGCGTGACACGAGGAACTCGAGCAGTTGATCGTCGGTGACGGCGCGGACGTTCAAAACACGGCAGTCCGTGCGAGCGCGCGCGTTGCCGAAGCGGTCGCGTTCCACGACGGGCGAAGGCGATTCCGTGAATCGGCCGCCGTGCACTTCGATGGCGAGATCGTTGCTGCAGATGCGCAGATCACGCCGCTCGCGGCGCGCGGTTTCGAACGGATCCGCGCTCGCGGACTCTCCGCGTGATATCTGGCCGTCCGGCATCTCATTGGGCCTGCGGAAATACAGCTCGGGAGCGAACGTGAGGTCGCAAAGCGTGCCCCTGACCTCGACATGGAACGCGCACCGCTGCGCGCCGACGTAGACGATGACATGCGCCTTGTCGATGACGTCGAAATCACGCACGTCACGCTCGTTAAAGCACTCGGCCGCCTCGCAAGCGCGCCGGACGGCGTTCGTGTCTTCTTCCTTGTCACGCCTCTGACCGTACGCGACGCTGTTCGCAGCGACGACCAGAAGAGCCACGGCGGGTGCCACTTTCATGGGGTGCTCCGATCGTTGGCTACGACTCTAGGCAGTTTCCCAAGGCGTGTCCACGGTGCGTGCGCCGCCGCCGGTGGCGGGCTATTGAACCTCGAGCGCGCGATCGCGGACGCGCACGGCGATGTCCGGATGATCGCAGAATACGCCTTCGACGCGCACCTCGACGAAAAAGAATTCAAGGAGCTCCTCGATCGTGCGCGCATACGCGGGCAGCTCGTCGCGCCTGAAAGTGTAAGGGTGGAGCTCGAGGCCGCAATCGCGAGCGGGCTCGACGAGCGGCGCGAGCTGCAGCCGGCCCGAGTCGCCGCGCGCCAGCTGCGAGTGGTTGGGCGCCAAGCCGTGTGCATAACGAGCCACTCTCTTGAGACCGTCTGCCGTCAGGAGCTCCGCGTACTCGGGTGTCGGCTCCACGAGTTGAATCAACCGCAGCGCGCAGCCGAGCTCGTTTCGGACTCGGACGAGCTCGTGGGCAGCGAAGCATTGAACGAACACGGGATCGTCGGGCCGCGAATAGCCAAACGTCGCGAGCTCGGCCAACAACAATGCCGCCAAATCGATGCCGTGCTGCCGATGCCACTCCGGATCCTTGATCTCGGGGTAGACGCCCACGGTGCGGCCCATGGACTTGTTGAGGCCCTGGATCAGCCGCAGCTCCGTCTCGAGGGGCGCAATGCCGGCGATGCCGGTATTGGCCGGGAACCGCGCTGGAAACCGGACGGCGCTGGTCGCGGGTGCGCGGCGTTCGACGACGGTTAGCGTCTCGATCTCGGCCAGGTCGAAGTCGACCACGTAGTGGCGCCCATCATCGCGGTGCCGGCCGGGAAAGCGTTGTGCGACGTCACTGACGTCGTCGAGGTAAATGTCGTGGAGCACGACGAGCCGGCCGTCGCGCGTGGCAACGACGTCCTGCTCGAGGAAGTCCGCTCCGAGCCCGTAGGCCAGCGCCTTCGCGGGCAACGTGTGCTCGGGGAGGTAGCCGCTCGCGCCCCGATGGGCGATGACGATCGGTCGATCCGTCATGATGTGACGCAGGCGCGGACGCCGTCAGAGTTTGAACTCGACCGTGTCCCAACGCTGCGTGTCTTCATGGCGGGCTTGCCGGCGCACGGCATCGACGATGAGCCGCTCGTTCCAGCCGATGACTTCGGCGGCACGTTTGGCCAACTCGGCAGGCACTTTGACGTTCACGCCGAACGACTCGATCGCGATGAGCGGCAGGTTCGCGGCCTGCGCCGCGTCCACCTGATACGTGGTCCAGTACTCGTTCTCCAGGTATAGCGAGCTCAGCACGACCACGACCTCGGCGGTCTTGAGCTGCGCCCGATACTCCTCTTTGAGGGCCTCTTTGCCGGGTGTTTGCGGCAAGTGATCGGGCACGCTCACGTTACGGTAAAAGAAATTCGGCACCGCCTCGAGGTACTCGAACACGCGATGGTAGTCGGGATGACTCGCGAAGGCGTGCGTCACGAAAATACGAATGGGGTTGCTCTCAGACATTGTTTCGTCCCGCAGTCGATTGCGTCGGACGCTACTACTGCCGCAGCGTGTTTGCAATGAACGCCGTCGCCGTGGCGCGGGATGGATTTCTCAATGCCGATCCGCCGTGTCCGGTACACTAGAAACGACGATGCGGCTGCTGCTCTACAACATTCGCTACGGCCTCGGCCTGGGGTCTGCCTTGCATTGGCCGTTGCCGGGAATGGGCTATCTGCTGGGCAATCGCACCAACCTGCAGCGCATCACGGACTTCATCAAGTCGCAAGACCCCGACATCGTCGGCCTCATCGAGGTCGATACGGGCTCGATCCGCGCGCGCAGCATCAATCAGGCCGACGTAATCGCGCGGGCGTTGGGCCACTACTCCGTTTACCAGTGCAAATACGGTGCCGGTTCGTTGAACCAGCGCCTGCCAATCTTGAGGAAACAGGGCAATGCGTTTCTCGCTGCGCCGCGGGTTCATGGCGAGCGCTTCCACTACTTCGAGAAGGGCATCAAACGACTCATCATCGAGCTCGAGCTCGAAGACTGCGCCGTGTTTCTCGTCCACTTGTCGCTCAAGTATCGGCACCGCCATACGCAGCTTCAGCATCTCCACGATCTCGTCATGGCGTCTCCCAAGCCCGTTCTCATTGCGGGCGACTTCAACACGTTTTGGGGAGAGCGCGAGATCTATCTGTTCATGAAAGCCTGTCGGCTCCGCAGCGCGAACGTGCGCGGCCTGCCCTCGTATCCGAGCCGGTCGCCGCGCAAGGAGCTCGATTTCGTGCTCTATGGCGAAGGCGTTCGCGTCACACACTTCGCCGTACCCGCCGTCAAGTTCTCGGATCACCTGCCGCTCGTCTGCGATTTCGAAGTCGAACGGCGAACGCAGGCCGCCGCATGACTCGCGATGCGGGCAAGGCGAAACACTGGCATAGGACGATCGACGAGAACGGCATCTGCTGGCTGACGTTCGACAAGGCGGAGTCGGCGGCCAACACGCTGTCGGCGGCGGTGCTCGAGGAGCTCGCGCACGAGCTCGATACGCTGCCTCGCGCCGACCTGCGCGGTGTCGTCTTCGAATCCGCCAAGAAGACCGGTTTCATCCTTGGCGCGGACATCAAGGAGTTCGGCCGTTTGCGCGATGCCGCCGAGGCCACGGAGATGGCCGGGCGGGGTCAGGCCCTGCTCGGACGACTAGCGGCGCTCGGCGTGCCGACCGTCGCCTCGATCGACGGCTTTGCTCTCGGCGGCGGCCTCGAGCTCGCGCTGGCCTGCGATTATCGCGTTGCCGCGGAGTCCTACGAGCGAACGCTGGGACTGCCCGAGGTTCAGCTCGGTATCCATCCGGGGTTCGGTGGCACCGTACGGGCCGTGCAGATTCTCGGCGCGCCACTCGCGCTCGACCTCATGCTATCGGGCCGCTCGATCTCGCCGCATGAAGCGCGGCGCGCCGGCCTCGTGGATCGCGTCGTTGCTGTGGCCGAGCTGCACGACGCCGCCCGCCGCCTCATCGCCAATCGACCGCGCCCGCAGCGTGCGCCATGGTATCTCGCGCTACTCTGCCGAGCGCCGCTACGCGGTTTCCTCGCGGCCAGGATGCGTCGTGCGGTGCGGCGGCGCGCGAGGCCCGAGCACTACCCGGCGCCTCATGCGATCGTCGCTCTTTGGGAGCGCCACGGTGCTCGCGGCGCGGACGCTTTCCGCGCCGAGGCCGCGTCCATCGGCCGCCTGCTCGTCACGCCGACGTGTCGCAACCTCGTGCGCGTCTTCGAGCTGCGCGAGCGTTTGCGCAACTTGGCGCCGAAGGAGAGCGCCGTGCGCCATGTCCACGTGGTGGGCGGCGGCACGATGGGCGGAGACATCGCGGCCTGGTGCGCGCTCAAAGGCTTGACCGTCACCGTGCAGGACCGCGGGCTGCAGTACGTGGAGCCCGCGTTGGCACGCGCGCGGGAGTTGTTTCGGAAGCGGTTGCGCGCGCCCGGCGAGGCCGAGGCTGCCGCGGCTCGTCTGCGCGTCGACCTCGCGGCCGAGCAGGTCGGCACGGCGGACCTCGTCATCGAAGCGATCGTCGAGAAGGCCGACTTGAAGCGCGCCCTGTTCCGCGATCTCGAGCCGAAGCTTAAGGTCGGGGCGCTGATCGCCACCAACACCTCGAGCATCGAGCTCGAGACGTTGGCGAGCGCGCTCGATCGATCGGAGCGGTTCGTGGGGCTGCACTTCTTCAACCCGGTGGCCAGCCTGCCGCTCGTGGAAGTAATCCGCGGTGCGCAGACGTCCGCCGAGACGATGCAGGCGGCACTGTCGTTCGTCACGAAGATCGGCAAGCTCCCGCTGCCCTGCCGCAGCGCGCCCGGCTTCGTCGTCAACCGGTTGCTCACGCCCTACATGCTCGAGGCTTTGCACGCGCACGCCGACGGCCACAGCCTCGAGAGCATCGACGCCGCTGCCAAATCTTTCGGCATGCCGATGGGGCCCGTCGAGCTCGCCGATCGAGTTGGGCTCGACGTCGCGTTGCACGTCGCGGAGATTCTCAGCGGCGTGCTGGCGGCCCAGCCTCCGGAGCTGCTGCGCGCCAAAGTCGCCAAAGGCGAGCTTGGGGCTAAAACGGGCCGCGGTTTCTATGCGTACGACGCCAAAGGCAAGCCGATCAAACAGCACGGCGTGAGCCGTGCGGATGCCGGCCTCGCCGATCGGCTGCTGTTGCCGCTGATCAACGAGGCCGTCGCTTGCCTGCACGAAGGCGTCGTGGCGGATGCCGACCTCTTGGACGCCGGCGTGATCTTCGGCGCCGGCTTTGCGCCGTTCACGGGCGGCCCGATTCACTACGCCCAGCAACGCGGCGTCGCCGACGTCGTCGCGACACTGCGCGGGCTTGCGGAGCGTTTTGGGACGCGCTTCACACCGCACGAGGGTTGGCAGCAGCTGCAGCCTCCGGCGTGAATTCGTTAGCACTGAGGGTCGGGGCCCCTATGCTAGACTCCGGGCGCTAATTACTCCGGCTAAGTTCTTTTCGCCGCCATTCGCCTTCGATGACCAAGCAAGTCGACATCGCTCAACTCAAGGCGTTCTCGCCGATCGACAGCCTGAAGAAGGACAACCTCGCTGCGCTGGTCAAGAAGACCAAGGTGCGCGACGCTCAGCCCGGCGAGACGCTGTTTCGCGAGGGCGACGCCGAGAAGCGCACGGTCTACGTGCTGACGGGCACCGTCGAGCTCCGCGAAAGTGCGCAAACCGCGAGCAGAATTACCGGTGGGACCGACGATGCGCGCAATCCCCTGTCGCCGAAGTTGCCGCGGCGGCACACGGCGGTCGCCACGAGCAGCGTCGAGTACATCACGATCGACAGCGATTTGCTCGACGTGATGCTCACCTGGGATCAGACGGGCTCCTATGAAGTGGCGGAGCTACGCGGCGAGGCCGGCAGCGGCGACGACTGGATGACGACGCTGCTGCAGACGAAAGCCTTTCACAAGATTCCGCCCGCGAACATCCAGGCGATCTTCATGCGCTTGCAGCAGGTCAACCACAAGGCCGGCGACGTCGTCATCAAGCAAGGCGACGAAGGCGACTACTTCTATGTCATTACGCGCGGCAAGTGCGTCGTGACGCGCGAGACCCCGCTCAACAAAGAAGGCATCCGCTTGGCGGAGCTGCAAGTCGGCGACACCTTCGGCGAAGAGGCGTTGATCTCAGAGGCCAAGCGCAATGCGACGGTCACCATGGAGACCGACGGCTCGTTGATGCGGCTCGGCAAGGACGACTTCCGCAAGCTGCTCAACGAGCCCATGCTCGACTGGGTCGATGCGGCGGCGGCCGAAAAGGTCATCCAAGAGGGTGGCCAGTGGCTCGACGTGCGCTTGCCGTCCGAGTTCGAGGCGTATCACAACGAAGGCGCGATCAATGTCCCGCTCTACTTCATCCGCTTGAAGCTCAAGGCGCTCGATTCGTCGGTGAAGTACGTCGTGTGCTGCGATACCGGGCGGCGCAGCTCCGCGGGCGCGTTCATCCTCAACGAGCGCGGCTTCCAGACCTACGTGCTGAAAGGCGGCCTCAATCGGACGGGGTTATCGGCGTAATCGTCAGAGCGTGTGCGTCGGCTTGTCGCCGCCGAGCGCGCCGGCGAGGTAGTTCTCGATGCGCTTCTGCGTGTTGCCCTGATCCTGCTCGCTGAACTGCACGCCGATGCCGGCCGTGCGCTTGCCCTGAGCGCCCTTCGGCGTGATCCAAATGACGCGCCCCGCCACGGGAATCTTCTCCTCTTCTCCCATGACGTTGAGCAACATGAATACTTCGTCGCCGAGCTTGTAGCTCGAGTTCGTCGGGATGAAGAGCCCGCCATTTCTGATGAACGGCATGTAGGCCAGGTATAGGGCGCTCTTGTCCTTGATGGTCAGCGTCAGCAGTCCCGGCTTGCTCACGATCGCCCTCGACTAATCAAGAAACCGTTCAACAGCGCCTGCAACGCCAATTCGACGTTGAGACCCGAGCCGAGCAGGTTTCGCAGTTGCTCGGCCTTCGCATGCTGGTCGAACAGCGTACGGGTCGGCACGCTAGCCCACGCATTATGCAACGTCGCGGCACCCGGAACTGTGACCTCGGTCGAACCGCCCCCGAGCCGCAGGCGAATCTCCGCGTGGAGTCGTCGCGCGAGCCAGGCGAGCGCGACTTCGGTGCGGTCCTTCGCCCAGGAGTGCGCGACGGCCAACGGGTCCGCGCGATCTTCACACATTTGTGTCAGATTGTTATGTAATTCGTTGAAATTATTCAAGTCATTGGCCTTGATCGTCCTCGCGATCGCCAACGGGGCCGGGCCCACGACGTCTGCCGCGGCCGTTACGAGCGACGGCGTCACGCCGAGCCACGCCGCCAATGCGGTCACCGGCGGTAGCGCGATCTGCAGATGTTGGCAGCGGCTGCGGATCGTCGCCGGTAGTCGCCCGGGCCGGTGGCTCATGAGCAGCAGATAGCTGTCGGGCGTCGGCTCCTCGAGCGTCTTGAGAAGCGCGTTCGCGGCGGCGATGGTCAATGCCTCGGCCGGCTCGACGACCACGACCTTGCCGACGCCGCGATACGCCGTCAGCGCGAACGTGTCGATGACGGCGCGGACCTGCTCGACCGAGATCGTTTCTTTGTCCTCCTCCGGGTACAGCCAATGCAAGTCCGGGTGCCGGTCGACGGGATCGTGGCGCCGCGGCAAGGCCGCAAGCGCGGCGTCGGCATCGAGCATCGCCGGCTCCGCCTCGACGCCAAGCAGCCGGTGCGCGAGCACGAGCGCGAGGTTGATCTTGCCGAGGTCTTCGGCGCCCGAGAGGAGCCACGCGTGGCCGAGCTGTCGACGCCGGCGCGCCGCGTCGAACTGCGCGAGCGCGGGTGCGAGCCATGGCAACAACCGGTGGGTCAGCGGCTCGAGCGGCGACGTCATGCCTGCGATCTCGCGAAACGTTCGACGAGCGCCCGCACGTGGGCGCCGATTTGCTGTTGCACGTTCTCGAGCGGCTGCGCCGCGTCGATGATCTTGATGCGCTTCGACTGCTCGCGAGCCAACGCGAGATAGGCCGCTCGCACGCGCTCGAAGAAGGGCCGCTGCTCGCGTTCGAAGTGATCCGGCTTGCGGGAGCTGATTCGCGACCGGCCGACGTCGAGCGGCGCGTCGAGCAGCAACGTGAGATCGGGCTCGAGCCCGCGTTGAATCTCGGTGCGCAAGCTCTCGAGCAGCCTCTTGCTCGCCCCGCGCCCGCCGCCCTGGTAGGCGAAGGTCGCGTCGGTGAATCGATCGCAGACGACCCAGCGCCCCGCTGCGAGCGCCGGGCCGATGACCTGCTCCAGGTGGCGCGCGCGCGCTGCAAACATCAGCAGCGCTTCGATCTCCGCGGAGAGTTGCCCATGATCGCCGTCCAAGATCCACTCGCGGACGCGCTCGCCGAACGGCGTGCCGCCGGGCTCGCGCGTCGTGACGACTTCGAGCTTGGCACTGCGCAAGGCGGTGGCGACGAACGCGAGATTCGTCGATTTGCCGACGCCTTCGATGCCTTCGAGGGAGACGAACGCGCCGCGCCCGCTCATGGTTCCCTCGACCGGAGCTGTCGCAGGTACTCGCGAACGTTGCGCTCGTGCTCGTCGAGCGTCGCCGCGAAGTAGTGACTGCCATCGTTGCGCCCCGTGGCGACGAAATAGATGGCGTTGCCGCTGTCCGGCGACACGGCCGCTTCGAGCGAGCCCTGCCCAGGCAACGCGATCGGCGTCGGAGGCAGGCCGGCCCGCGTGTAGGTGTTGTACGGCCCGTCGGTCTCGAGGTCTCGGCGGCGGAGGTTGCCGTCGAACGCCGCGCCGAGGCCGTAGATCACGGTCGGGTCGGTCTGCAAGCGCATGTTGCGCTCGAGCCGTCGATGGAACACGCCGGCGACCAGCGGGCGTTCGGTCGCGAGTGCTGTCTCCTTCTCGATGATCGACGCGAGCACGAGCGCCTCGTATTCGGATCGCAGCGCGATGGCCGGGTCGCGATTGCGCCAGGCCGCATCGAGCCGAGTCACGAGCGCCGCGTGGGCGTTGCGCAGCACCTCGAGGTCGGGTGTGCCGCGCGCGAACCGATAGGTGTCGGGGAAGAACTGGCCCTCGGGGTGCACGCCGGGCGCGCCGAGTGCGGCCATGATCGCGTCGCCGTCGAGCGCGCTCGCGACGATGGCCGGATGCGCGCGCAGCGCCGCGAGCAGGTCCGCGAACCGCGAGCCTTCGACGATCGTCAACCGATGCAGCACGACGTCGCCCGCCACGAGCTTGTCGAGCAGGGCCAGCGGCGTCATGCCGGGCGTAAGCCGATACTCGCCGGCGTGAATCCGCGTTGCGTCGCCCGTCGCGCGGGCGTAGGTCGCGAGCAACCGGGGGTTGCGCAGATGGCCGCGTTCCGCCAAGTCGACGGTGACGCGCCAGAACGGCGTACCACTCGCCACGTCGAGCGTGGCTCCGTCGGCGGGAATCGCCAAGGGCGCGTGCAGCGTGTGCCAGCCGAACGCCGCGAGACCCGCAGCGCCGAGCGCCAGCACGACCAACACGGCGAGAGCGGCGAACGCACGTCTACGCGCCATCGCCGTACCCCAAATGTGCCATGAGCCGCTTCGTGACCGGTCCGACCGAGAAACGTTGCGCGTCGAGTATTGCGACGGGCCGGATGCCGATTAGCGCGTTGGTCATGAACAGCTCGTCGGCGCCTAGGACTTGGGCCAACGTGAAGTCGCGCTCCGCGGCGCGAATGCCGAGCGCTGCCGCGGCTTCGAGCACGGCCCGCCGCATGACGCCTTTGATTCCGCAGCGCAGCAACGTCGGCGTCACGAGTTCCGCGCCGAAGACCGCGAACAAGTTGCTGCTGGTTCCGCCGACGACGTTGTCGCTCGCGTCGAGCAGCAACCCCTGGTCGGCGCCGCGCCCGGCGAGCTCGCGCTCTGCAAGCACTTGCTCGAGGCGGCCCAAGTGCTTGAGCCCGGCGAGCGCGGGGTTCTCGCCGAGCCGAAGGTCGCAGACGCACACGGCGATCCCGTCGTGGTAAGGGGTAGCCGGAAAATCCGGCCACGCCGAGATGCCGAGCACGCGCGTCGGCGCGGCATGCTCGGGTGGCGCATAGCCGCGCGGGCCGGAGCCGCGCGTGACGATGAGCTTGGCCACGGCGCGGCCCTGACGCGGGCAATGGGCGCGGATCTCGTGCTCGAGCGCAGCGCGGGACGGTGTGGGGATCGCGAGCCGGCGGCAGCCTTCCTCGAGACGGTCGAGGTGCAAATCGAGCCAGCGGATCTGCCCGTCCCGGATGGCCATCGTCTCGAACAAGCCGTCACCGTATGCGAGCCCGCGGTCGGCGGGATCGACACCGGTCGGCTGTCCGTTTACGAGCCAAAGGGTGGTCACGGAGCGACTGCCAGGCGACTGCCCAAAGCGTCTTGTAACAGAAGGGAGCGCACCCGTCATGTCGAGACGGTGCCCGCCGTCGTCAGCGCAAACGCTTGAAGACGACCGTGCCGTTCGTGCCGCCGAAGCCGAACGAGTTCGAGAGTCCCGCTTCGAGCTTCACGGCACGCGCCGTGTTCGGCGTGTAGTCGAGATCGCAGGCCGGATCCTGGTTGTCGAGATTGATCGTGGGAGGGACGATCTGATCGTTTAGGGCGAGAATCGTGAACACGGCCTCGGCGCCGCCGGCGGCGCCGACCATGTGGCCGGTCGTGGACTTCGTCGAGCTCACGGCCACTTTCTTCGCTCCATCGCCGAAGGCGCGTTTGATCGCGACGGTCTCCGCGAGGTCGCCGAGCGGCGTCGACGTGCCGTGAGCGTTGACGTACCCGATTTGGTCCGGGTTCAAGCCGGCGTCGCGCATGGCGTTGACCATGCACTGATAGGCGCCCTGCCCGTTCTCCGCGGGTGCCGTGATGTGATGGGCGTCGGCGCTCATACCGAAGCCCGCGAACTCGGCGTAGATGCGCGCGCCGCGCGCTTTGGCGTGCTCGTACTCCTCGAGCGCAACGCAGCCGGCGCCGTCGGAGAGCACGAAGCCGTCACGGTCGCGATCCCAGGGACGGCTCGCGCGCTTCGGGTCGTCGTTGCGCGTCGACAGCGCGCGCGCCGCGCAGAAGCCGCCGAGACCGAGCGGGGTCGTCGCGAACTCGGCGCCGCCGGCCAGCATAAAGTCGGCGTCGCCGCATTGAATGAGCCGTGTCGCCAAGCCGATGCAGTGCGTGCTCGTCGTGCACGCAGTGACGACCCCGAGATTGGGACCCGTCAATCCGAATTTGATTGAGACGTGGCCCGAGATCATGTTGATGATGGTGCCGGGAACGAAGAACGGGGAAATCTTCCGCGGGCCGCCCTCGAGCCACTTCGAGTGGTTGGCCTCGATCGTGCTGACACCGCCTATTCCGGAGCCCATCGCGACGCCGTAGCGGTGCGCGTCCGCTTCCTTGACCGCGAGCCCCGAGTCCTTCATCGCTTGCATCGACGCTGCGATGCCGTAGTGCATGAAGGGATCGCACTTGCGCGCTTCTTTCGGCTCGAGGTACTGGTCGATGTCGAAGTTGCGGATCGTGCCGGCGAAGTGCGTCGTGAAAGCGCTCGCGTCGAAATGCTCGATGGGGCCGATGCCGCTCACGCCGTCGCGCACGTTGTTCCAGCTCTCGGCCACGGTGTTGCCGACGGGTGAGATGAGGCCGAGGCCGGTGACGACGACTCGCCGTTTAGACACGGTCGGTAGACGCGCTTGAAGAAGGACGTGCGATTGACTTGCCCAATGCTAGGCCGTGCTTAGGCCTCGTTTTGGCGGGCGCGAATATAGTCGATGGCGTGTTGGACCGTGGTGATCTTCTCGGCTTCCTCGTCGGGGATCTCGGTCTCGAACTCCTCTTCGAGGGCCATGACGAGCTCCACGGTGTCCAACGAATCGGCACCGAGGTCGTCGACGAATGATGCGTCGTTCTTGATTTCCTCGGCTTTGAGGCCGAGTTGTTCGGCAATGATCCCTCTGACCTGATCTTCGACGCTGCTCATGTTCGTACCCCTTATTAATTGACCGGCCGGACCATGGGCCCGGCCGATGTGGCGCGTATTGTATTGGAATCGATGGGGCCATTCTACCGACCTCTCGGGCGGTTGCGGCCCCCGGAATTCCGTTGACAATCGCTGGATTATCGCGCGCTGGGCCGCTCGATATCCGTCACTGCATCGATAGTCCGCCGTTGACGTTGAGCGTTTCGCCCGTGATGTAACCGGCCAGTTCGGAGGCCAGGAACGTCACCGCCGCGGCAACGTCGCCGCTTGCGCCGAGCCTTGCGAGCGGAATCTGCTCGCGTAGGGCTTGGACCTGCTTTTCATCGAGCGCGCGCGTCATGTCGGTCTCGATGAAGCCCGGCGCGACCACGTTGACGGTGACGTTGCGCGAAGCGATCTCGCGCGCCAGCGACTTCGTGAAGCCGATCATGCCGGCCTTGGCCGCTGCGTAGTTCGTTTGCCCGGCGTTGCCGATCAAGCCGACGACGGAGCTCACGTTGATGATGCGTCCGTAGCGGGCCTTCATCATGCCGCGCAAGCTCGCCTTGCAGACTCGATAGAGCGACGACAGGTTCGTCGACACGACGTCGTTCCACTCTTCGGGCTTCATTCGCATCAACAGGTTGTCGCGCGTGATGCCCGCGTTGTTGACGAGTATTTCCGGCGAGTTGGCGAGCCCGGCGAACAAGCTCTCGACCGAGGCGTCGCTGCCCACGTCGAGCACGGCGCCGCGGCTCGCCGCCGACAGGGGCGCGATCCACTCGCTGATGGCGACTGCGCCCTGCTCGCTCGTCGCCGTGCCGACGACCGTCGCCCCTTGGCGCGCGAGCGCTTCGGCGATCGCGCGGCCGATGCCGCGCGAGGCGCCCGTGATGAGCGCCACGCGCCCCTGGATGCCCGGAAACTTAGGGTACGAGGACACGTCCATGATCGGCTTGCTGCTGTGCTCGGCGAGGCGCGGAATTATACCCGCGAAAACCGGCGTCGAACGAAGCTTGCGGCGGCCGCGGCCAGGAGCCCGCCCGCGGCGCCGTAGAGATGTGCCGCCACGATGACGGGACCGCCGACCGCCCCGGCCGTGAACGGCACCGGTCCGACGGTCTGCTCGAACGCGAGCTTGGCACAAAGCCCAGCGCCCAGGATCGCGCCGAGCGCCTGTCGCCGCAGCAGCAACTCGAACGCGCCGGCCGCGACGAAGCCGTGCAGCACGCCGGACAAGCCGACGTACCACCGCACCTCGGGGTCGAGGAAAAAAAGCCCGGCGTCGATGGCACCGCCCGCGACGAGCGCCGTGAGCAACCAATCGGCGCTCCGCAGCGTCCCCTCGAACAGCACGCCGATGACGAGCAATGCGGCAAGATTGGGCCAGAGGTGGCCCCAGCCGAGGTGCACCAAGTGCCCGGAAACCAGCCGCCAATACTCGCCCGCGGCGAGCGCGTCGCGGTCGTAGCGACCGAGCTCGCGCCCCACGTCGCCGGCCGCCGCGAGCGCCACGCAGACGAGCAGTAGACCTAGTATCGCCCACCAATCCCGCAGTCGCCTGGCGACGACGCTGGGCTGGCCGGGAATGCCGTCTGGCGTCACAAAAACCCGTGAACCTCTTGTGTTATCTTCGGTCGGATTCTTCGGCAGTTTGCCAGCTGAGTCCAAGGTAGTTGCATGCGCGTCATCAGAGCACCGCTCCGCTTCTCCGAGCAAGGCTTCACGTTGCTCGAGATCATGGTGGTCGTCGTCATCATCGGGCTGTTGGCCGCTATGATCGCGCCGAATTTCATGAGGCAGATCGACACGGCCGCAGCCAATCGCGCCAAGAGCGACATCCGCCTCATCGAGACGTCGTTGAACCTCTACCGGCTCGATAACTTCCGTTACCCGAGCACGTCGGAGGGCCTCCAGGCGCTCGTGCAGAGCCCCGGCGAAGCCAGCGCTCCGAATTGGCACCAGCACCTGCCACGCATTCCCGTCGATCCCTGGGATCAGCCGTACCGCTATGCTCACCCGGGCCAGCACGGCGAGTTCGACGTGTTCACCCACGGCGCCGATCGTCAGGAAGGCGGCGAAGGCATCAATGCCGACATCGGTAACTGGGATCTCTAGCGACGCCGCGGCGCCGAACGCACAACGCGGCTTCACGCTGCTCGAGCTCCTCGTCGTCGTCGCCATCATCGGCTTGCTCGTGGGCGCCGCGACGTTGTCGATGGGTGCGCTCGGCAACGACCGCGAGATCGAGCAAGAGACCCGTAGGCTGCGCAGCATGATCGGCCTGCTCAACGAGGAAGCGCTCATGCAGACCCGCGACTACGGCGTCATGTTCACGGAGACGGGCTACCGTTTCTTCGTGTTCGACTACCAGCAATCGAAGTGGGTCGAGCCGCTGACCGACGAGTTGCTCGAGCGGTACACGTTTCGCCCGCAGCTCGCTATGAGACTCTTCCTCGACGGCCGCGAAGTGCCGCTCGAGCGGGATTTCGAGTCGCGAGACGTCGACAATCCGGAACCGCAAATAATGCTGTTGTCGAGCGGCGAGGTCACGCCGTTCACGATTGAGCTCGCGCGCTACGGCAACGACGGGCACTACGAGCTCGCGGCCGAGCTCGACGGCACCGTGACGGTTACCGAGGAAGACTTCGATTAGCGCCGCTCGCGCGAAATCTGCGGGCTTCACGCTCATCGAGGCGATGGTCGCGCTCGTAATCGTGGCGCTCGGCATGATGGCGGTGCATAACTCGCTGAATAGCTACGCCGTGAGCGCCGCCTACATCGAGCAGAAGACGCTCGCGAGCTGGATCGCGACCAACAAGATAACCGCTCTTAGTGTGGCGCCGACCTGGCCGGCCATAGGCGACTACGACGAAGAGGTCGAGTTCGCCGGGCAACAGTGGCGCTGTGAGATCGTGATCGCGGCGACCGACGTCGACAACCTGCGCCGCGTCGACGTCTCCGTGAGGCTCCTGAACGATCCGGACACGGTCGTCCATAAGGTGTCCGGTCTGATCGAGCCCCCTGCCCCGCCGGGTTTCGCGCCGCCGCAGTGGTCGCTGCCGGGGCTCGGTAACGGCGGCGGCGGAGAGCGCGGATGAAACGCACGTCGAGAGGTTTCACGCTCGTCGAGCTGCTCGTCGCGATCGCGATCGTGGCCGTCATCGGCGTCATGGCGTTCGTGGGCTTGAGCCGGGTCGTCGATCAGCAGACGCAGGCACGGGTGAGAACGGAGCGCTGGCAAGAGATCCAGCTCGCGATGCGGCTCGTGATGCAGGATCTCGCGCAGCTGCATCCCCGTGCGACGCGCGAAGAGCAAGGCGAGAGCTATCAGCCGAGCATGCTCGCCGACCCGAGCGCCCAGTTTGCACTCGAGTTCAGCCGCGCCGGCTGGGCGAATCCGGCCGGCCTGCCGCGCGGCACGGTTCTGCGCGTCGCCTACGACTGGGAGGAAGACAAGCTCGTGCGTTGGCACTGGACGGTCATGGATCGCACGCTGTCGACGCCGCCGGTACGCCAGGAGCTGCTCGAGGGTGTCGACAGCGTCGAGGTCCGCTTCCTCGATACCGCGGGGCAATGGCACCTCGACTGGCCGCCGCTCGATCTCGCAGGACCCCAACGGCTCATCGCGCGGCCGCGCGCCGTCGAGTTCGCAATCGAGCTTACGGACTTCGGGCGCGTGTCGCGGCTCGTGGAGACGAGCGGATGACGTCGCGTCGATCGCAACGCGGTGTGGCCGTCATCACGGCGATTCTCATCGTGGCAATCGGCACGATGATCGCCGTCAATCTCGTCTGGCAAGGAAAGCTCGATCAACGGCGGGCCGAGGCAGCCCTCGCGGCCGACCAAGGCTTGATGTACGTGCAAGGCGCCGAGGCGTGGGCGGCCGACATCCTGCGTCAGGATCTCGTCGACTCGCCCGACACCGACCATCTCGGCGAGCAGTGGGCCGTCGAGCTGCCGCCGCTGCCCGTCGACGGTGGCGCCATCCAGGGCAGGCTCGAAGATCTCCAAGGCCGGTTCAACCTCAACAACCTCATCGCGCGCGACGGCACGGAGAACGAGCTTGCGCGGAAAGAGTTCGAGCGGCTGCTTGCGCTCGTCGAAGTCGACCCGGCCCTCGCGGGCGCCGTCGTCGATTGGCTCGACGCGGACACGGAGTTGCGCTTTCCGACGGGCGGCGAGGACGTCGTCTACAGCGGCTCCGACCCGCCCTATCGCACCGCGAACTCGACGATCACCTCGGTATCCGAGCTCCTTGCGATCGCCGGCATGGACCGCGAGAGCTACTCGCGGTTGGCGCCGTATCTCACGGCGCTGCCGCAGGGCACGAAGCTCAACGTCAATACGGCTTCCGACGTCGTGTTGGCTTCGCTATCCGACAACATCGACATCGGCACGGCCGCGTCGCTCGTCGAGCAGCGCGCGGGCGCCGAGTTCCTCGACATCGACGACACGTTTGCGGGGCTCGTGGAGCCCGACGTGCTGCAGACGATCGACGGCGTCAGCGAGCATTTTTTGTTGACCGCGACGGTGACGCTCGGTACAAATCAGCTAACGATGCGCTCGGTGTTGCAGCGCGATCGCAGCGGAATCACGCGGGCGCTGTTCCGTAGTCTCGGAGTCGAATAACTTGGCCGACACGCTGTTCGTTCGTTTGTCCGAGACCGGTCCCGCGACGTGGGCGGCGTTCGACGCGACGGGTCACCTCGTCGGCAGCGTGGGACGCGGTTCGCTCAGCGCGGCGCGACCCGCGACCGCGGGCCGCCGCTGCACGGTGCTCGTCGACGCCGTCGACGTGCTGACGTCACAGGCCGAGCTTCCCGCCGCGAGTCAAGCAAGGCTCCGCCAAATCGCGCCCTTCTCGCTCGAGGAGTCGCTGGCCGACGATGTCGAGCACATGGCGATCGCGATCGGTGCGCGTCTCCCGTCGGGCGCGACGCAAATCGCGGCCGTCGCCACGGGGCGCATGGACGCTTGGCTCGCGCAGCTGCGCGCAGCCGGCCTCGCGCCTCAGGCGCTGTGCTCCGAGATCGACGGCGTCCCCGATATCCCGAACACGCTCGTGTTGGTCATCGAGGGCGGGCGCATCTCGGGCCGCAAGCCGGGCAAGCCTCCCTTCGCGTTCGACGGGCTCACGTTGCGCCAGACGCTCGACATCGTGCTCGCGCGCAAGCCGGACGAGCCCGAGCTCAAGCACGTGCGCGTCTTCACCGACGAGCCGGGGCACGCTCGTTACCTACACGAATTGACGGAGCTCGACTCCGAGTTCGCGAGCGCCGAATTCAAAGTCGCGAGCGACGGTGTGTTCCCGCACCTCGCCGCGACGCTCGCTCAGCGGCCCGGCACGAACCTGCTGCAAGGCCCCTATGCGCCGCGGTCGAACTGGGGCGCCGCGCTCAAACCGTGGCGCCCGGCCGCCGGTCTCGTGGCGGCGAGCGTGGCGCTCGCGTTCGTGCTGCAAGGCGCACAGTTCGTGCAGTTGCGGCGGGCCGACGCCGAGCTCACGGAGCTCGTCGCAGCTACGTGCCAACGCGTGGTCGGCGACTCGAGCACGTCGGGATGCGAGCGCGAAGTGCGGCAGCGGCTCGGCGCGGGCACGGATACGACGAGCGACGGGTTCCTGAGCACGCTCGCCGCGATCGTCGCGGCGCGCGATGCCGACACGCGTGTCCAAGCGCTGAGCTATCGCAACCGCACGATGGACCTACAGATCATCGTGCCGAGCGTGGTCAAGCTCGACGAGTTCTCGCGCACGCTCGAGCAGACAAGGCGTTTCGACGTCGAGATCGAAGCGGCCAACGAGAGCGACGCGGGCACCGAGGGTCGCGTGCGCGTCGTCGGAGTGGCGCCATGAAGGCGTGGTTCTTCGGCCTGCAATCGCGCGAGCGCTGGATCGTCGTTGTGGGCGCCGTCGCGGCCGCCGTCATCGTACTGTGGGGTTTGGTGCTGAAGCCGCTTGGCGATAGGACGGCCGAGCTGCGCACGAGCGTCGAAACGAAGCAGCAGCTGTTGGCGGACGTGACGCGGGTCGAAGCCGCTCAGCCCGGTGCGAACGTGGCCAATCGTGAGGGGACCAACCAAACCCTGCTCGTCGTGGTCGACAATACGGCGGCGGCTCACGGCCTGGGTCATCCCCGCACGCAGCAAAACGGGCCAAGCGGCATCAACGTGACGCTGCAGGGCGCGTCGTTCGATGCGCTCGTCGCGTGGCTCGTCACGCTACGCGGCACCTACGGCGTCGACGTCGAGACCGCCTCGTTCAACAGCGCGCGCGAGCCCGGGCTCGTGAACGGCCAGGTCTCGTTGCGCAGGCTCTAGGGTCATGAGTCGCTGGTCATGGTTGGCGTTGGGCGTGGGCGCCTATCTCGCGTTCACGCTGGCGACGTTCCCGGCTACCACGGCCATACGCTGGTTTGCCCCTGCCGAGGTCGCCGTCGCCGGTGTCGAAGGCACGCTGTGGTCGGGTGGCGCGCTGAGTGGCTCCTTCGGGGGCTTCCGGGCCGAGGCCGTGCGCTGGCGCATCCGTCCGTGGTCGCTGCTGCTCGGTCGGGTGGCGGGGACGGTCGAGGCGCGGATTCCCGACGGTTTCGTGAGCACGGAGCTCACGGCCACGTCGAGCCGCGTGCGCTTCGACGCGTTGCGCGGTGCGACGACACTGTCGGCACTCGCCGCGATCTTGCCGATCAGCGGGATGCGCGGCCAGGCGAGCGTCACGCTCGAGTCGCTCGAGCTCGTGGACGGATGGCCCACGAGCGTCATCGGCGAGCTCAGGCTCGCGGGTCTCGAGGCGACACCGCTCGGCAGCAGCACTTTGGTCGCTCTCGGCAACTACAAAGCGACGTTCGTGCCGGTGGCCGACCGCGAGGTCGCGGCTCAGTTCGCCGATGAAGGCGGCCCGCTCGCCGTTACCGGCACGGTCACGATCGACGCGGCGCGCGCTTTCACGTTCGATGCGTTCGTCGCGCCCCGGCCAGGCGCCGACGAGTCGCTCGTGGAGGGACTCGCTTTTTCAGGCGGCGAGCTCGATGCACAAGGTCGTTACCACCTCATGATCGGCGGGACTCTGTAGCGGCGGCGGGCCACGCGCGCAGCTCGCCGAGCAACGGGAAATACAAAGCCAGCTGCACGGGTCGGGTGTCGATCGCGGCGATCGCGCTCGCATAGCGCTCGAGCTGCGGAGCGTAACGAGCGGTCTCGGACTCGAGGAACGCCGTAAGCTCGCCGCCTTCGTGCTGACTCGTCTTGAAATCCACGATCCAGCGCCGCCCTTCCGCCACGAACGTGCGATCGAGACGCACGTGCTCGAGAGCATCGCCCGCGCGGATCGTCATTTTGAGCTCGGAGCTCGCCTCGTCGTGTGGCCCGAGCACCCAGCGACCCCGCGGGTCCGCGAGCGCGCCATCGAGTGCCACCACAACGCGCTCGGCCGCGGCCGCAACCGCTTGCGGCTCGACGCCGAGCAGCTCGAGCTCGCGCGCAAACGCGCCACGCTGCGCGCCGATGCGCGAGCTCCAGAGCTCGAGGCCGTCGTCGGCGATGCGCTGCAAGTAGCGATGCACGACCGTGCCGACGTGCACTGCTGCCGCGCCGGCCCAAACGAACTCGGGTCGCGGCGCCGCCGGCGCTGGGAGCGGCGCCGCGGGCGCTGCGCTCGCGGCACGCGCGGGCGCAACTAGCCGGCGCAGCACGGGCGTGAGTGCCTGCGGGGGGCCGGTGTCACCGACAAGCGCCGCGCTCCGGCCCACGGTCGCGGCTGCGAGCGGCCACAGGTGGGCCAGCAACGTGCGCTGCTCCGGCTCGTCGGCCGCCGCCGGCAATTGCCACACCAGATGCAGACGCTCGCGCGCCCTCGTCGTCGCGACGTAGAGCAGTCGTGCCCGCTCTGCGAGGTCGCGGCGGCGCTCCGCGCGCCGCACGAAGTCGACGAGGCGCTCGGCCTCTGCGCTCGCCGCGAACGCGGCGGGCGCCATGATGAGATCGTCGGCGCCGTCGCCGGCGCTGCGCGTCAACCACTGCAGGGCCTTGGCCTCGTCGGGCCGCGGCTCGCGCGCGAGCCCGAGTAGCACGACCGTGTCGAACTCGAGGCCCTTGGCGCGATGCATCGTCATGATTTCGATGCCGCGCTCGCGTGGCGGGTCCGCTTGGGGCTGGATCGTGTCGAGCATGCCGTCGAGCATCGCAGGATCGTCGAGATCCCCTCCTCGCTCGGCACCGCCCAGCAGCGCGAAGAACTGCTCGGCGGCGAGCCGCTCCGCGGCGTGGTCGAGACAAGAGTGTCCGCCGAGCGCGGCCCAGGTCTGCTCGACCCAGCGGCAGAGCGGCGCTTGCTCGCGGCGCGCGAACGCCTCGGCGAGCGTGGCGACGACGGCCTGCGCGCGCCTCCGGCCGTCGGCGCTCATTGCTGCAAGCCGCGCCGGTTGCTGGAGCAGATCCCAAATTGCCGCGCGCGAGTCGTCACGGCACAGCGCGTCGAGATCGGCCCACGTGAGCCCGCACCAGGGCGCGTGCAGCAGCGCGAGCCAGGCGATCCGATCGTCGAGGTGCAACAGCGCGCGCGTCAACCCGGCGAGATCTTGCGCGACCGGTTGCTCGGCCAACGTGTCGATCTCCACGGCGTGCACGGCAAATCCTTGCTCGCGCAACCGCTCGCGTAAGCCTTCGAGATGCGTGCGGCTCTGCACGAGCACGGCGATCGACTGCTCGCGGTTGCGGCGCAGCTCTTCGTCGAGGATTGCGACGACGCGCGCGGCCTCGAGGCCGGGACCCGGCTCGGCGGCGTGCATCCGCACGAACTGCTCGGTTGCGGCCGGGCGCGCGGCATGGCTCGCGTGAAATGCGGCGCGGCCGCTGGCGAGCTCGTCCGCCGGCGGAAAGACGCCGGCGAACGCCGTGTTGACCCAGTCGACGACCGCTGGCGCGCTGCGAAAGTTCTCGCGCAGCGTGAGGCTCTCCAGCCGCACGTTGCCGATGCCGCGCCGCTGCGCGAGCAGGAACAGCGACATGTCCGCGTCGCGAAAGCGATAGATCGACTGCATCGGGTCGCCGACGAGAAACAGTGTGCGGCCGTCGTCGGGTTGCCAGCCCGCCGTCAGTAGCTCGAGCAAACGCCGCTGGGACTGCGACGTGTCCTGAAATTCGTCGACGAGCAGGTGCTGAATCCGCCGGTCGAGCGCGAGCAGCAGCTCCGACGGTGCGTCGACGTGCCCGAGCGCGCGTTGTGCGGCGAGCGCAAGCTCGACGAAGTCGATCGTGCGCCGTTCCGCGAACACGACCTTGAGCTCGGCGGCGAGCCGCACGAGCACGACTTGCAGCGCCGCGAGGCTCCGCCATTGCTCGTCCGTGTAGTGCGCATCGGGCAGCGAGGCCACGGTCGCGAGCGCCGCGCGTAGCGACTCGCGGGACTTCAGCTCGTCGAGCAGCGCCAGCAAGCGCTTGCCTAGCTCAGCGTGCTGCGGGCCGAACCCTTCCGGTTTTGCGATGCGCACACGCCACTCGCCTTTCTTCGTGAGCAACAGCGCCGCGATGCCGCGCCACGCAGCGAGCGCGATCGGTCCCGTCGCCGGCGGCGTCTCGAGCGCGAGCCACGGCGCGAGCGCGGCGCGCAACCCGTCGGCCGCCGTGCCGGCCGCGTGCTTCAGCAGCGGTGCGAGCGCCGTGAGCAGCCGCTCGTCGCAGAGCGCGGCGACGGCGGCAAGCTCGTCGTCGACGAGCCGCTGCAACGCGCCCTCGAGCAGCTCACGCAGCGCCGCCGGCGTGCCGGCGGCGAGCGTCCGCAGCCACTGGTCGCGCCGTGGCAGCATCTTGGCCAACAGCTTCTCGAGCTGCTCGAAGTCGTTGCCGAGGTCGCGCAGCAAGGTGCGCAAGCTTCGCGTGACCGCCGCCTCGTCGCCCGTGATCGCGGCGACCGTGCGGCGCGCGGCGTGGGCGTAGAGGTCGTCGGCTTTTTCGGCGATCCCCGCGGCTGCGACGCCGTCGGCGAGCACGGGCAGCCGCCGCGCGAGCCAGGCATTGAACGCATCGAGCGTGTCGATGCGCAGGCGCAGCGGTTGCGCGAGCAGGCGCCAATCGAGCGCCGCGTCGCGTGCGATCGCGGCGCGAGCGAGCTCGAACGCAGTGTGTTCGTGCGGCCGCTCGCTCGGTGCGTCGTCGGCCGCAGCTTGCAGCGCGCGCAGAACGCGGCGCCGCATCTCCGCGGCGGCTTTGCGCGTAAACGTGATCGCGACCACCTGCTCGGGCTCACGCACCGTCGCGAGCAACGCAAGGTAACGCTGGATCAGGAGCTCGGTCTTGCCCGAGCCCGCCGGGGCTTGGACGATGAACGAGCGAGTCGGGTCCAGGGCCTCGGCTCTGGCTGCGGCGTCGCTCATCGCGTCACCAGCGCGCGGCCGCGCCGCGCACGAGTGCGAGCTGCTCGAAGACACGGGTCAGCGGCGCATAAGCTTTCGCCGCGTCTTCGTACTTGGGTAGAAAGATGCGCGTGTCGCCGGCCGCGAGCTCCGTCGCGAGCTCTGCGAGCTGCGCACGCCACATGACGATCTGCTCCTCGACCGACGCGCGCGCGAGATGGTTCGGCCGACCGGGGAACGTGTCGTCGCGCCAGAGCCCCGAATAGGTCGTTGCCGACGGCGTGAGCCGCGCGACCACGGCGGCGCCGACGCGCCCCGTTGCGTGAGACGCGTAGAGCGGCACCTGAGCGTCGCGAAGCCGCGGCGAGAACCAATCGGAGCTCGTCGCGCTCGCGCTCGTTTTGTAGTCGACGATCGCGATACTGCCGTCCGCGAGCTCGTCGATGCGGTCGACGCGCGCGCGGAGCGTCCAGCGGCCCAGCGTGCACTCGCTGCGCTCCTCGACGGCCACGATACGAAACCGCGCGCGCGCGGCTTCCTGCCGCAGCAGCGCGACGAGCACGCGCTCGATCTGCTCGGCTTCGAGCGCGAACAATTCGGCGAGCGGCGCGCGGGCGCGGCCAAACGACCGCGCGAGCGCGTGCTCGACGCTCGCCGCCACCGCGCCCTCGCGGCCGGCGAGCTCGGACTGCGGCGGCAAATCGCTGAGCAGCAGCTCCGCGGCGCGATGCGTGGCGATGCCGCGCAGGCGCGGCGAGAGGCCGAAGCGCAGCGGCTCGAGCTCGCGTGCGCCGAGCCGGTCTTGGCAGAACGCACGCAGCGGACAGCGCGCCTGGCGACCGAGCGCGCCCGCGCCGCCCGGCAAGTAAGTGGCCGCGAGCGGCGGCGCGGGATCGGCCACCGTCTCGCGCGCCCCGGGGGCGCCGCGCGGCCGGGCCGCTGCCAGGCCGTCGAGCTCGGCCGCCGTCAGCAGCGGCCAGCCGCGAATCGCCGGGCTGGGCTCGGTCTCGTAGTCGTAGACGCGCGCGGGCCAACTGACGACGAGCTCCGGCACGCGCTGCACGAGCCGCTCGAACGCACGCGCCGAGCGCTCCTCTGCGTCGCTCGGCGAGCAATACGGCATCGCGTGCTCGCGTTGCACGCCCAGCGGCACGAGCGGATTGCCGTGCGGCGGCTCCGGCCACGCCGCGTCTGTGAGGCCAGCGACCCAGGCCCCCGCGTAGCCGGGCCCGACGTCGCCGATGCGGCCGAGCACGTGGACGCCCGAGAGCGGCAGCACGGCCGGCCCCGGCCGGCCGAGGATGCGCTCGAGCTCGCCGAGCGCCGCGTCGAGCGTAACCTCGCCGAGGATCGGCGTGAGCCGCGCGAGCTCGTCGAGACTGCTATGCCAACCGAGCAGCGCAGCGCGTGCGGCAGGTGGCTGCCAACCGATAGCCGCGAGCACGCGCGTGAAAAGGTGCGCCCAACGGCTCGGCACCGCGCTGCGCGCCGCGCCGAGCGTCGTCAGCGCCGCGGCGAGAGCGGCGGCCGACTGCGGCGCTTGCGCCTCGAGCCGTTCCTTGAGCCCGCACCGGTAGGCGGTGGCGAACGAGAGCTGCGAGACGAGCTCGCCGCGCAGCTGCCGGTCGAGCTTGGCGCGGGCGAGGCTTTCCGGTGCGGCCGCGGCGAAGAACGGGCTGCGCAGCCAACGGCCGAACGCGGCGTACGGCGTGCGCGGCGCGAGCAACGTGAGCGCATCGAACGCGGCGCCGACGATGGGCTCGGCGCCGAGCGTGCGGCCCTCGCTTGAGGCGACGGGCCACGATCGGTCGCCCATCGCCGTCGCGACGACCCGCTCGACTTCGTCGTGGCGCCGCGCGCCGTCGGGCACGACGATCGCCACGCGCGCGGCCGGTCGTTCGGCGAGCAGTCGGGTGGCCCACGCGAACGCCGCGCGCAGCTCGTCGGCGGAATCCGCGAGCCGCGCAGCGCGCGGCGTCGCGGCGAGCGTGGGCGCAGTCGTCACGGTGACGGCGCCGACCTGGGCCTCGAGCTGGGCGAACAACGCAGCGCGCGCGGGATACGGTTCGACGAGGTCGGCCGCGACGATGCGCTCCGCACCACCGAGCGCGCGCGCCGCGAGCGTCGCTTCGAGCTCGGCCCTATCGATCCAGCCGTGCCCTTCGAGACGCTCGCGGTAGCTGCGGCACCAGCTTAAGCAAGCGCGGTAGTCGAGCTGGTCCGATCTAGCGCGCTGCGCGGCCGGATCGAGCCGCCAACGATGCAGGAGCTGCCAGGCGTCGGCGGCCCACTCGGCGGCGCCGGCATGACCGATGAGCTCGGCGCTCTCGCTGGATTCGGCGAGCACGCGTCGCCACAGCGCGGCCGACTGGCCGACGGTCAGCGGTTCGCCGCGAGCGCCGCCGTGGTCGGCCCACAGGCGCTCCAGCCACGCGGCATACGTCGCGAGCGGCGGCGTCGCCCAGGCGGCGGCGCGGCCCGCGATCTGCGCGGCCGACAAGTGCATTTCCCACTGCTGCGCCGCGAGTGCGTTCGCGACGACGATCGTCGAGCGCTCGCTGCCGGCGCCCGTGTTTCCCGGCATCAGGCCGTTTCGAGGCGCGGCGGTCGCTCGGCCATGTGGTCGAGCACGTGCTCCATGCGCTGAAACACTTCGCCCAAGCGCGCCGCTTCCGGCAGCGTGGTGATGCGGAAGTGGTCACGATACGGCGTGTTGAAACTCGACCCTGGCGCGATGAGCACGTGCTGTTGCTCGAGCAGCTCCATCGCGAACGTCTCGTCGTCGAAGCCCGGCAGCTTCTGCTTGTCGACGCCGATGAACGCGTACATCGCTCCGCGCGGCGTGACGAGATGCAGGAAGCGGCTCTGCTTGACGCCTTCGACGATGGCCTGGCGCGATTGATAGAGCCGGCCGCCCGGCGAGCACAGCTTGCCGATGCTCTGGAAGCCGCCGAGCGCCGTCTGCACGGCCCATTGCGCGGGCACGTTGCTGCACAGTCGCAGCGCCGCGAGCAGATCGAGCGCGCTCATGTAGCGCTCCGCGCGGTCGACGGCGCCGCTGAACGAGACCCAGCCCACGCGGTAACCGCACGCGCGGTACACCTTCGACAAGCCGTTGAACGTCGCGCATAACGTGTCGCGGGCGAGCGTCGCCATCGGCACGAATTCGGCGCCGTCGTAGACCATCTGGTCGTAGATCTCGTCGCTCATGACGACGAGGTTGTGGCGCTCGGCGAGCCGCGCGATCGCCGTGAGGCACTCGCGGCTGTAGACGGCGCCGGTCGGATTGTTGGGATTGATGACGACGACCGCGCGCGTGCGCGGCGTGACGAGCTTCGCGATCGCGTCGGGATCGGGATTGAAGCCCTGCGACTCGGGGCACGGGTAATAGACGGCGCGACCGCCGTTCAAGACCGTGGCCGCCGTCCAGAGCGGATAGTCCGGGCTCGGAATCAGCACCTCGTCGCCGGGGTTCAACAAGGCGCGCAGAGTGATATCGATGAGCTCGCTGACGCCGTTGCCCATGAAGACGTGCTCGGCGTCGACGCCGTCGATGCCGCGTGCCTGCTGCTGCATGACGACGGCTTCGCGCGCGGGGAAGATGCCCTTCTGGTTGCAGTAGGCCTCGGCCGACGGCAGGTTCTCGATCATCGCGAGCCGCATCGTCTCGGGCGTGCGGAAGCCAAACAGGCCCGGGTTGCCGATGTTGAGCTGGATGATCTCGTAGCCCTGCCGCTCGAGCTCTTGGGCGCGCCGGGCGAGCTTGCCGCGAATTTCATAGCGCACATTCTTGAGCTCGGAGCTCGCTTCGATCTCGTCAGAGTGGCGCGACACGGGGCTCTACCTGCAAGTTAAAGGGAAAACTAAGCCGTCTTTACCACGCCGGGCGCCGCGGGCCAAGCGCCGGCGTGGCAATTCGCGCAATACCGGCGCTCCTCAAGGCTCAGGACCCGTCCTGATCGGCCGGGACGGGTCGCGGATCCACTCGCTCCAGGAGCCCGCGTAGAGCGTCCCACCCGGCAAGCCCGCCCACTCGAGGGCCAGCAGCAAGTGGCACGCGGTCACGCCCGAGCCGCACATCGCGATCAGGGCGCTCGGCTCGCGGTCCCCGAGGAGCAGAGCGAGCTCCACTCGCAGCTCCGCGGCAGGCCGGAAACGCCCGTTCGCCGTCAGGTTGTTCGCGAACGGCCGGTTGTGGGCGCCGGGCACGTGGCCCGCGACGGGATCGATGGGCTCCTGCTCGCCGCGATAGCGCGGCGCCGCGCGCGCGTCGACGAGCAGCCCGCCGGCGCCCTGCCGTGCGGCGAGCTCGGCCGTCGCGACGACGCGCTGCGCGCCCGTCGCGCGCGGCTCGTAGAGCTGCGCCGTCCAGGTCGGCCGCTGTTGCTCGACGGGCAAGCCCGCCGCCTGCCAGGCCGCGAAGCCGCCGTCGAGCACGAGCGAGTCGCGATGACCGAGATGGCGCAGCAGCCACCAGAGGCGCGCTGCGATCGCGCCGGGGCCCTCGTCGTAGCAGACCACGGTGTCGGCGGCCGTGATACCCCAGCCGCCGAGCGTGGCCACGAAGCGTGCGCTGTCCGGCAACGGGTGGCGGCCTTCCGCGGGCGAAGGCCGGCGCGACAGATCGTCGTCGAGATGGGCGTAGCGCGCGCCGGGAATATGGCCGCGGTCGTAAGCCGCACGGCCGGCCGATGGGTCCGTGAGCGTGAAGCGACAATCGACGACGACCACGCCCGCGCGGCCGTTTTGGCGCGCGAGCGTCGCGACGTCGATGAGAGGGCTCGCTGTCATGCGGGCATTGTAGCGACTCGAAAGCACCGCGCTCCGGCCGTTGCTAGAATCCCGCGCCAACCTCGCTGGTCTGGTGCCGCGCCGTGCAGACGATCCTGGTCGCGATCAAACGCGTCGTCGATTCCAACGTACGCGTGCGCGTCAAGCCCGACGGCTCCGGTATGGCGACCGGCGGGCTCAAGACGAGCATCAACCCGTTCGACGAGATCGCGCTCGAGGCTGCGTTGCGGCTCCGCGAGGCCGGCGCGTTCCGCGACGTGGTGCTCGTAACTTTGGGCGGCGTCGACGCGGAGCGCGAACTGCGCACGGGCTTGGCCATGGGCGCCGATCGCGCCATCCGCGTCGCCACGGCCGTGGCGCTCGAGCCGCTCGTCGTGGCGCGCGCCCTGCACGCCGTCGCCGTCCGCGAGCAACTCGGGCTCGTGCTGCTCGGCAAGCAGGCCATCGACGACGACAACGGCCAGACGGGTCAGATGCTCGCGGCGCTCTGGGGTCGCCCGCAGGCGACGTTCGCCTCGCAGCTGTCGATCGCCGGCGGCGTCGCCACGGTCACGCGCGAGGTCGACGCCGGTCTCGAGACGATCGCAGTCGATTTGCCGGCCGTCGTCACGACCGACCTGCGTTTGAACCAACCGCGCTACGTCAAGCTGCCCGAGATCCTCAAAGCCAAGGTCAAGCCGCTCGCCGTCGTCTCGCTCGCGGAGCTCGGCGTGCGCGACGAGCGTCAGTTCGTGGTGCGCGACTTCGCGGCGCCGCCGCAACGCTCGGCCGGCGTGCGCGTCAAGAGCATCGCGGAGCTCGTCGCCGCGCTCGAGGCGCGCGGAGTGCTCGCATGAGTCGCGTGCTCGTCGTCGCCGAGCACGACGGCCGGCGGCTCGATCCCGCCACGGCGAAATGCGTGCGCTGCGCGCTCGACCTGGCGCCCGAGGCGCTCGCCGTTGCCGTGCTCGCGAGCGGCGGTGGCGTGATCGCGGCGCAAGCGGCCGCGCTCGGCGGCGTCACGGAGGTGCTGCTCGTCGACGCGGCGCACAATGCTGCGCCGCTCGCGGCCGTGCTCGCGCCGCAGATCGAGCGCCTCGCCCAGGGCTTCACTCACGTGCTGGCGCCGTCGTCGACGTTCGGCAAAGACGTCGCGCCGCGCGTGGCGGCGTTGCTCGGCGTGGGCCAGATCAGCGACGTGCTCGCCGTGCTCGGCCCGCACTGCTTCAAGCGCCACATCTACGCCGGCAATGCGGTCGTCACGGTCGACGCCGATCCGGCGCGCTGCACCGTGGCCACGGTGCGGCTCGCGTCGTACACGGGTGTCGGCGCCGGGCCGCCGGCGCCCATCGTGCGCCCCACGCTCGACGTCGCGCTGCCGACGCACACGCGCTTCGTCGCGCTGCGCTCGGACCAAGGCACGCGGCCGGACCTGCAAACGGCGAGCCGAGTCGTGGCGGGCGGCCGCGCGCTCGGCAGCGCACAAGGGTTCGAGCTCGTCGGCGCGCTCGCCGATGCGCTCGGCGCTGCCGTCGGCGCGTCGCGTGCGGCCGTGGACTCGGGATTCGTGGCCAACGATTCGCAGGTCGGGCAAACGGGTAAGATCATCGCGCCCGAGCTCTATGTGGCCGTCGGGATCTCGGGCGCGATCCAGCACGTCACGGGCATCAAGGACGCCCGCACGATCGTTGCGATCAACAAGGACCCGGAGGCACCGATCTTCGAGCTCGCCGACATCGGCCTCGTGGCCGACCTCTTCAAAGCCGTCCCCGAGCTAATAGCAGCCCTGCGCGCGCGTTCGGGTTGACGCGCGAAATCCGGTCCCAGTTCTTACGAAAGGCGGTGGCTGCGTTTCGAAGGCCGCTCGTGAGACCGTCTGCGCACAGGGATGTGCGCAGACGAGCCGCAGGGATGCACTTCCGGCGTGTCTCGCGAGCGGCCTTCGAAGCGCAGCCACCGCCCGCGACCAGCGGAACCGGTCGCTCGCTAGAGTTGCTTTAGGGCGGCTTCGGCGGAGCTCACGCCGAACTCGCCGGCCGGCTCGATGTTGAGCTGCTTGACGACGCCGTTGTCGACGATGACGGAGAAGCGCTTGCTGCGCTGGCCCATGCCGAACTTGCTCGCGTCGAGCTCGAGGCCGAGCGCACGGGCATATTCGCCGTTGCCGTCCGCAAGCATCTCGACCTTGCCCGCGGCTTTGCTGTACTCGCCCCACGCCTTCATGACGAACACGTCGTTCACCGCCATGCAGGCGATCGTGTCGACGCCCTTCGTCTTGAGCGCGTCGAAGTTGTTGATGAAGCTCGGCAAGTGCTTCGCGGAGCACGTCGGCGTGAACGCGCCGGGCACCGAGAACAGTACGACCTTCTTGCCGCCGAAGAGATCGTCGGTCGCGACGGGCTCCGGGCCGTTGGCGCCCATACGAGTGAATTGGCCTTTCGGCATCTTGTCGCCGACTTTGATGGTCATGATGTTCCGCTCCTCGAAGATCGTTGTTAAGAGCGCCCAGCAGCCGTCGCGGCTGCAATGGCGGAGCGGCCATTATAGGTCCGCCAGCTCGACGCGACAGTCACAGCGGCCGATGCCGGTGGCGCGGGCTGCGCACCCTCTCGACCGCACCCAATGGCGGCGGTGCACCTCGAAGGCCCCTCCCGAGACCGTCAGCGCACAGGGGCAGCAATACGCTCCTGCTATAGCTGCACGCCGCCATCCATGGCGGCGACGTGCGCTGACGAGCCGCAGGGACGCACTTCCGGCGTGTCTCGGGAGGGGCCTTCGAGGTGCGCCCGCCGCCCTGCGCCACCCGAAAACGGTCAAACTGCGAGACGACAACGCGACCTAAAGCGTTGACAGGCTTTGGGCTTTTCCTGGATCATGCGCGTTCGGCTGAACATTCTGACTGAGATGAAAACCCACCGCCTCGCCCTTTCGGTAGTAGTCAACCGCGACAGGTGCGGGCGCTTGGGCTGACGACGACGGCTCATTAGATAAACCCCGCACCCGAAAGGCCTGCGGGGTTTTTTTTTCCGGTGCAAGATTTTTCGATTTGGAGAAGTGCGATGAAGTTGTTTACCGAAACGGATGTCGATGCGGGCGCGCTCCGCGGCGAGAAAATCGCGGTGCTCGGGTATGGTAGCCAAGGCCGCGCACACGCGATGAACCTGCGCGATTCGGGCTACGACGTCGTGATCGGCGTCAGGCCCGGCGGTAACACGACGCCGAAGGCGCAGCGCGACGGTTTCACCGTCAAGTCGCCCGCCGAGGCCGTCAAAGGCGCCGGGCTCGTGGCCGTACTCGCGCCCGACCTCGCTCAACAGCAGCTCTACCAAGACATCGAGCCGAATCTGACGAAAGGCGCGACGCTGCTGTTCGCTCACGGCTTCAACATTCATTTCAAGCTCATCGACCCACGCGCCGATCTCGACGTTGTTCTGATCGCGCCGAAGGGTCCTGGCGATCTCGTGCGTCGGCAGTACGAGCAGGGCCGGGGAGTGCCGTGCCTCGTGGCCGTGGCGCAGGACGCGAGCGGCAAGGCGCAAGCGCGGGCCCTCGCCTACGCCCATGGTATCGGCGGCACGCGCGGCGGTGTGCTCGCCACGACGTTCCGCGAGGAGACCGAGACCGATCTCTTCGGCGAGCAAGCCGTGCTCTGCGGCGGCGCCACCGAGCTCATCGTGCGCGGCTTCCAGACGCTCGTCGACGCCGGCTACCAGCCCGAGGTCGCCTACTTCGAGTGCATGCACGAAATGAAGCTCATCGTCGACCTGTTGCACGAAGGCGGGCTCAAGAAGATGCACCAGTACGTCAGCGACACGGCGAAGTACGGCGACCTGACGCGCGGGCCACGTATCATCGACCAGCACGTGCGCGACAACATGAAACAGGTCCTCAAGGAGGTCCAGGACGGGACGTTCGCCAAGCAATGGATCGAGGAGAACAAGACGGGTCAGAAGAACTACAAGCGGCTCATGCAGGAAGACCTCGATCAACCGATCGAGAAAGTCGGCAAAGAGCTGCGCGGCCGCATGAGCTGGTTACAGGAGTAACGGTATGCCTCTCAAGACGAGCAAGTTCATTTGGCACGAAGGCAAGTTGGTGCCGTGGGAGCAAGCCACGGTGCACGTGTTGAGTCACGCGCTGCACTACGGCTCGTCGGTATTCGAGGGTATTCGCGTCTACAAGACGCCGACGGGCGCCGCCGGCTTTCGCTTGACGGACCACATTCGCCGGCTCTATCACTCGGCCAAGATCTATCGCATCAAGATTCCGTTCGCGAGCGACGCGCTCGTGGCCGCGTGCCGCGACGTCGTGCGCGAGAACGGCCTGCTCGGCGGTGCTTACATACGGCCGATCGCCTATCGCGGCTATGGCGAGATGGGCGTCGCGGGCAACATCGACCAGCCCGCGAACGTGTCGATCGCCGCGTGGGAATGGGGCTCGTATCTCGGCGAGGGCGGCCTCGACCAGGGCGTCGACGTTTGCGTGTCGTCGTGGCAGCGCGTCGCGCCGAACACCGTGCCGACGCTCGCCAAGGCCGGCGGCAACTATTTGTCGAGCGCGCTCGTGACGCTCGAGGCGCGTCGCCTCGGGTTCGCCGAAGGCCTTGCGCTCAACACCGCGGGTTTCGTCAGCGAGGGCGCCGGCGAGAACTTGTTCCTCGTGCAGAACGGCAAGCTCTACACGCCGCCGGTGGCGTCGTCGATTCTCTCGGGGCTCACGCGCGACACGGTCATCAAGCTCGCCGAGAACGCGGGGATCACGGTGCTCGAGCAGAACCTTCCGCGCGAGCTGCTCTACATCGCCGACGAGGTATTCCTCACGGGCACCGCGGCCGAGATCACGCCCGTGCGCTCCGTCGACAAGATCCCCGTCGGCGAGGGCAAACGTGGCCCGATCACGGAGCGGTTGCAGAAGGCCTTCTTCGGCTTGTTCGACGGTTCGACTTTAGACCAATGGAACTGGCTCGAGCCGATCGTCGACCAGAAGGTGGGGCGCACGCGCCCCGTGGCGGTCTAGAGGCGGTACCGTGCAGTCGCTGTTCGAGAAAATTTGGGGCAAGCACGTCGTCGCGGCGGAAACGGACGACACACCGGCGGTCTTGTACGTCGATCTGCACCTCTTGCACGAGGTCACGACGCCGCAGGCGTTCGATCTTCTGCGTGCGAAGGGCCTGCCCGTCAGGCGTCCCGACCGCTGTCTCGCGACGCTCGATCATTCGACGCCGACGGTCCCCGTCAAGACGCTCAAGGATCTCGACCTCGTGAGCGAGCCCTCGGCCGCGAAGCAAGTGCGGCAGATGGAGAAGAACTGCAAGGACTTCGGCATCGAGCTGCGCGGTTTCGCGAGCCGCGACCGCGGCATCGTGCACGTCATGGGCCCCGAGCTCGGCGCCACGCAGCCGGGCGCGACGATCGTGTGCGGCGACTCGCATACGAGCACGCACGGCGCGTTCGGCGCCCTCGCCTTCGGCATCGGCACCACCGAGGTCGGCCACGTGCTCGCGACGCAGTGCTTGTTGCAGCGCAAGGCCAAGACGTTCGCGATCGACGTCGACGGCCGCCTGCCCTCCGACGTCACGGCCAAGGACCTGATCTTGAAGATCATCGGCACGATCGGCGTCGACGGCGGCACGGGCCACGTCATCGAGTACCGCGGCAACGCCGTTAGCGCGCTGTCGATGGAAGAGCGCATGACGGTCTGCAACATGTCGATCGAGGCCGGTGCGCGCGCCGGCATGGTCGCGCCCGACGACACGACCTACGAGTACCTGGCCGGCCGGCCGCTCGCGCCGGAGGGCGCGAAGTGGGACGCCGCGCTCGCGCGGTGGCGCACGCTGCCGAGCGACGCGGGCGCCAAGTTCGACAAGGAAGTGACGATCGACGTCGCGAAGCTGCGGCCGATGGTGACCTTCGGCACGAATCCCGGCATGGTCATGGCGATCGACGCCGCCGTGCCCGAGGGCAACGACGCCGCATTCCGCAAGGCGCTCGCCTACATGCAGATCGAGAGCGGCAAGCCGCTGCTTGGGCTCCCCGTCGACGTCGTGTTCATCGGCTCGTGCACCAACGGCCGCTTGAGCGACATCCGCGAGGCCGCGCGTATCCTGCGCGGCCGCCACGTCGCGGAGCGCGTGCGCTTGCTCGTCGTGCCGGGCTCGGCCGACGTCAAGCGCCAGGCCGAAGCCGAAGGCCTCGACGAGGTCGTGCGCGCCGCGGGCGGCGAATGGCGCGAGCCGGGCTGCTCGATGTGCATCGGCATGAACGGCGACACGGTGCCGAGCGGCAAGCTCTCGGTGAGCACGAGCAACCGCAACTTCGAGGGCCGTCAGGGCAAAGGCGCGCGCACCGTGCTCGTGAGCCCGTTGACGGCAGCCGCGGCGGCCGTCACCGGGGCGATCGCCGACCCGCGCGAGCTCGTGAGCTGACGATGGAACCGATCAAAGAGATCCGCTCGCGGACCGTCGTGCTCGGCAACGACGACATCGACACGGATCAGATCATTCCGGCGCGCTTCCTCACGACGACGACCAAGCAGGGGCTCGGCAAGAGCCTGTTCGCCGACTGGCGCTACGAGAAGGACGGCCGCGAGCGCGCCGAATTCGCCCTCAATCGTCCCGAGAATCGCGGCGCGGCCGTGCTCGTCGCCGGCAACAACTTCGGCTGCGGCTCGTCGCGTGAGCACGCGCCGTGGGCGCTGCTCGACTTCGGCATCCGCGCCGTCGTGAGCACGGCGATCGCCGACATCTTCCGCAGCAACTCGCTTAAAGTAGGCCTCGTGCCCGTCATCGTCGATGCCGCGAGCCACCGTTGGCTGCTCGACAACCCGGGCGCCGAGGTCCACATCGATCTCGCCTCGTCGACGCTCGAGATGAACGCCAAGCGCGTCGCCTTCCCGATCGATCGTTTCTCGCGCTACTGCCTCATGAACGGCATCGACCAGCTCGGCTTCCTGCTCGAGCAGGAACCCGCGATTCGCCGCTACGAGCAGGCGCACGCATGAGCCAGCGCATCGTCGTCCTGGCCGGCGACGGCGTCGGCCCCGAGGTCACGGCCGAGGGCGTGCGAGTGCTCGAGGCCGCGTCCGCGAAGTATTCGCTGAAGCTCGAGTTCGAGGACGCCTTGATCGGCGGAGCCGCGTACGATGCGGCGGGCTCGCCGCTGCCCGAAGCTACGATCGCAGCGTGCCGTTCCGCGACGGCCGTGCTGCTCGGCGCCGTGGGCGGACCGAAATGGGCCGACATCCCCGTGCAGCACCGGCCCGAGCAAGGCCTGCTCGCGATCCGCAAAGCGCTGGGCTTGTTCGCCAACTTGCGCCCCGTCGCGACCACACCTGAGCTCGCCGCGGCCTCGCCGCTCAAGCCCGAGAAGCTCAAAGGCGTCGACATCCTCGTGATCCGCGAGCTCACGGGCGGCATCTACTTCGGCAAACGTGGGCGGACCGCGGACGCCGCGTTCGACACCTGCGAGTACACGGCCGGCGAGATCGAGCGCGTGTGCCGCGTCGCGGGCCGGCTCGCGCTCGGCCGGCGTCGCAAGGTGACCTCGGTCGACAAGGCCAACGTGCTCGACACGTCGCGGCTCTGGCGCGACGTCGCGACGCGCGTGTTCCGCAGCGAGTTTGCCGAGCTCACGGTCGAGCATTTGCTCGTCGATGCGGCCGCGATGCACCTGCTGAGCCGCCCGGCGGATTTCGACGTCATGGTCACGGAAAACATGTTCGGCGACATCCTCACCGACGAGGCGTCGATGCTCGCGGGCTCGATGGGCATGCTGCCGTCGGCCTCGCTGGGCGACGGTTCGACTCCCGGGCTCTACGAGCCCATCCACGGCTCGGCGCCCGACATCGCGGGCCAGGGGGTCGCCAACCCGTGCGGCACGATCCTGAGCGCCGCCATGCTGCTGCGCCATAGCTGCAAGGCCGAGGCGGCGGCCGCCGCCGTCCAGGCGGCCGTGGCCGGTGCCGTGCGCGCCGGCGCCCGAACGCGCGATATCGCGGCCCCGGGCGCGCGCGATTGGCTAGGGACCACGGCCTTTACCGACGCCGTCTTGCGCCATTTCACAGCTCATTGATCGGGGGCTTGACCCGGCCCCTGTGGCCCGGCTATCGTATTAACGCGCTATTACATTATTGCATTAGCCCATTATCACGCGCCCCGCGGGCGCGCAGTGGAGCGGAACTATGAAAGCACAGCGAGACGGCTCCGTTGCGCGCCTCAGGGTCCGCGCCGAGCAAGGCCTGTATCGGGCCATCTTGAGCCTGCGCAGCGAGGCCGAGTGCGAGCGGTTCTTCGCGGACCTCTGCACGCCGGCGGAGATCGAAGCGCTCGTCGACCGGTGGTCCGTCGTCAAATACCTTGAGGACGGCCTTCCCTATCGCAAGATCCACGAGCTCACGGGCGTCTCGGTCACGACGATCGGGCGCGTCGCACGCTTTCTCGTCGCCGGCAACGGCGGCTATCAGACGGCCCTCAAACGGCTGTCGCCGCTCTGACGTTGGAGACCGAGCCATGCGCATGATGACCGATTCCCGCATCAAGATCGCCGTGCAGAAATCCGGCCGCCTAACGGAGCACTCGCTCGAGCTGCTGGTGCGCTGCGGGCTCAGCTACTCGCGCGGTAAGGATCGGCTCATCTGCTACGGCGAGAACATGCCGGTCGACTTGCTGCTCGTGCGCGACGACGACATTCCGCGGCTCGTCCAGGAGGACATCTGCGATCTCGGCATCGTCGGGCTCAACATCATCGAGGAGCGCCGCCTCGAGTTCCGCGACCAAGGGGAAACGGAGCTTTTCACGGAGATCGGCCGGCTCGATTTCGGCCAATGCCGGCTGTCGTTCGGGCTCCCCGCGGGCGTCCCCTACGGCGGCCCGCAATCTCTGCAGGGCAAGCGAATTGCGACGACCTACCCGCGCGTGCTCGCGGACTACTTGAAGCGCAACGGCGTGCAGGCGCAGATCGTGGCGTTCTCGGGCGCCGTGGAGATCACGCCGAGCTTGGGAAAGGCCGATCTCGTCTGCGACCTCGTCTCGAGCGGCGCGACGCTGCGCGCCCACCAGCTCTACGAGGCTGCGACGATCCTCGAGAGCCGCGCGGCGCTCATCAAGACGCCGAAGCCCGTTGCGGCCGAGAAGGCCGAATGGCTACAACGTCTGTTGCTGCGGATCCAGGGCGTGCTCCAGGTCAAGGAGAGCAAGTACATCATGCTGCACGCCCCGCGTTCGGCGCTCAAAGCGATCACGGCTTTGCTGCCCGGCAGCGAGTCGCCGACGATCATCCCGCTCGAGGGTCGCGACGACAAAGTCGCGGTGCACGCCGTCTGCCGCGAGAACGTGTTCTGGGAGACGCTCGAGCAGCTCAAGAAGGCCGGCGCGAGCTCGATGCTCGTGCTGCCCGTCGAGAAGATGTTGTCGTAGGAGTGGCGATGCAGCTTCGAGTCTGGCAGCAACTCTCCCCGGCCGAGCAAGCGGCGGCGCTCGCGCGCCCCGCGCTCGCCAACGACCCCGCGCTCGCGGCGCGCGTGGCGGCGATCGTCGAGCGCGTGCGCAACGAAGGCGACACCGCGCTGCGCGAGCTCACGGCCAAGTTCGACGGCGCGACGTTGGACTCGCTCGAGGTCGGCGCCGCCGAGCTCGACGCGGCCGAAGCCGAGCTCACGGAAACGCAGCGCGCGGCGATTCGCACGGCCGCGGCCAATATCGAGGCGTTTCACCGCCCGCAGCTGCCGCAGCCGTTCGCCGTCGACACGGCGCGCGGCGTGCGCTGCGAGCGCGTCGTGCGCGCCATCGAGCACGTGGGCCTCTACGTGCCGGCCGGCAACGCGCCCCTGCCCTCCACGGCCCTCATGCTCGGCATTCCCGCGCGGCTCGCGGGCTGCGCGACGCGCATCCTCTGCAGCCCCGTGCAAGCGAACGGCCGCGTCGACTCGGCCGTGCTCTACGCCGCGCGCGTCGCGGGCGTGAGCCGCGTCTTCAAGCTCGGCGGCGCGCAGGCCGTCGCCGCGATGGCTTACGGCACGGAGACCGTGCCCAAGGTCGACAAGGTCTTCGGGCCCGGCAACACCTGGGTCACGGAAGCCAAGGCACAGGTCGACCGCGACCCGGCCGGCGCGGCGCGCGACTATCCCGCGGGCCCCTCCGAAGTGCTCGTGATCGCCGACGCCGCAGCGAATCCCGACTTCGTGGCCGCCGACCTGCTCTCGCAAGCCGAGCACGGTGCGGACTCGCAGGTGCTGCTCATCACGACGAGCGCCGAGCTCGCGCGTGCCGTCGGCGCGGCCGTCGCGAGGCAGAAATTGCGCCTCACGCGTCTCGCGCTCGTCGACGGCGCGCTCGCGCACTCCTCGGCCATCGTCGTCGCCGATCTCGCGACGGCGTTTACGATCGCCAACCGCTACGCGCCCGAGCACCTGATCCTCCAGATCCGCGAGCCGCGCGCCTGGCTGCCGCGCGTCACGGCGGCCGGCTCGGTGTTTCTCGGCGAGTGGACGCCGGAGTCCGTCGGCGACTACTGCAGCGGCACGAACCACGTTCTGCCGACCTACGGGTATGCGCGCCGCTACTCGAGCCTCGGCGTCGCCGACTTCGTGCGCTCGATGACGGTGCAGGAGCTTACGCGCGAAGGGCTCGAGACGATCGGCCCCGTTGCGGTGACGCTCGCGAGCCTCGAAGGCCTCGACGCTCACGCCTGGGCCGTCAACGAGCGCTTGGCGACGCCGGCGGCCGGCGGAGAGCGGCGATGAGCACGATCCTCGATCTCGCACGCCCCGAGCTGCGCAGCATTCGGCCCTACGTGCCCGGCGCTTACGAGCCGGGCTGTATTCGCTTGAACGCCAACGAGTCGCCGTGGCGCACGCCGGGCGACACCTCGGAGCGCGGGCTCAACGTGTATCCGCCGCCGCGGCCGACGGTGCTCCAGGCCAAGCTCGCGGGCTACTACGGCATCGAGCAGCGTCAGATCCTCGTGACGCGCGGCAGCAGCGAGGCCATCGACGTGCTGATCCGCGGGTTCTGCACGGCGGGGCGCGACAAGATCCTGATCTGCCCGCCGACGTTCGACATGTACCGGCTTTACGCGAGCATCCAGAACGCCGGCGTCGTGCGCGTGCCCCTGCTCGCGGAGCGCGGCTTCGCGCTCGACACGGACGCCATCCTCGGGGCCATCGACGCCACGACGAAGCTCGTGTTCATCTGCTCCCCGAACAACCCGACGGGCCAGTCGCTGGCGCGCGCCGACATCGAGCGCATCTGCCGCGAGACGGCCGGCCGCGCGCTCGTCGTCATCGACGAGGCGTATCACGAGTTCGCGACGGGCGGCCACTTCCTCGAGCTGCGCAATCGCTACGAGCACGTGGTGTTGTTGCGCACGCTGTCGAAGTTCGTGTCGCTCGCCGGCGTGCGCTGCGGCCTCATCGTCGCGGCGCCCGAGCTCATCGAGTTCGCGCAGGTCGTGCTGCCACCCTACACGTTCCCGACGCCGTCGATCGAGCTCGTGCAGCAGGCGCTGTCGAAGGACGCGCTACGCGTCTCCGAGGAGCGCATCGCGGTGCTCAAGCGCGAGCGCGCGCGGCTCGCGGCTGCGCTGCGCGACGTGCCGCAGATCGCGCAGGTGTATCCGAGCGACGCCAACTTCATCCTCGTGAAAGCGCACGACGGCCAGGCCTTCCGCGAGACCGCGCGGCGCGCCGGCATTCTCGTGCGCACGTTCGACGATCCGTTGCTCGCGAACTGCGTGCGCATCACGGTCGGGCGTCCGAGCGACAACGATCTGTTGCTGCAAGCCGTTGCCGGCGCGGAGCGTCGCGACCATGCGTAAAGTGCTGTTCGTCGATCGCGGCGGCGCGCTCGTCGTCGCGCGCAAGAACCTCAACGAGTCCATCGAGAACCGCCCGCTCGTCGCGGGCGTGATTCCGGCGCTGCTCAAGCTCAAGGCCGCGGGATATCAGCTCGTCATCGTCACGAACCAGCCCGGCCTCGGCGGGGCGGGTCACCCCCGCGCCGCGTTCGAGCGCGCCGACGAGAGCCTGCTCGCGCTGTTCGCGTCGCAGGGCATTCGGTTCGCCGGCAACTTCGTCTGCCCGCACTTGCCCGAGGCCCACTGCCCGTGCCGCAAGCCCGGCCTCGGCCTCGTGCGCGACTTCGTGAACTCGGCGCCGCTCGATCGCGAGCGCTCGGCGATGGTGGGCGACGAGGACTCGGACCTCGAGTTTGCAACCAATCTCGGCGTTCGCGGCTTCAAGCTCGGCTCGCCGGGGGCCCCGACCTGGGAGGCGATCGCCCACGAGCTCGTCGACCGGCCGCGGACCGCCGTCGTGCAGCGCAGGACGCGCGAGACCGACATCGTCGTGCGCGTCGATCTCGACAGCGAAGGCGACGCGCGCGCCAAGACCGGCCTCGGCTTCTTCGATCACATGCTCGAGCAGCTCGGCAAGCACGGCGGCTTCAAGCTCGAGATCGATGCTACGGGCGATCTGCACATCGACGAGCACCACACGATCGAGGACGTCGCGCTCGCGCTGGGCCAGGCGCTGCGCGAGGCGCTCGGCGACAAGCGAGGCATCCGGCGCTACGGGTTCCTGCTGCCCATGGACGAGGCCGACGCCGAGGTGTCCATCGATCTCGGCGGCCGGCCGTTCATGGTCTTCGAGGGAGCGTTTCCGCGCGAGCAGGTCGGCGGGCTGCCGAGCGAGCTCGTGCCGCACTTCTTCCGCTCGCTCGCCGAGACGCTCGGGGCCGCGATCCACATCCGCGTGCGCGGCGAGAACACACACCACATGATCGAGGTGTGCTTCAAGGGCGTGGCGCGCGCGCTGCGCCAAGCGCTCGAACGCGAGGGCGACGAGCTGCCGACGACGAAAGGACGGCTGTGAAGACCAATGCCGTCATCATCCCGTCGTGCGGCTCGAACCTCGCGTCGCTCAGGTTCGCGCTCGAGCGGCTCGGCGTGAACGTGCCGTTGACCGAGGACCACGCGCGCATCCGCGCCGCGAGCCACGTGATCCTGCCGGGCGTCGGCGCCGCGGCGCCGGGCATGGCGCGGCTCGCGGCGGCTGGGCTCGTCGAGCTCGTGCCCACTCTCACGCAGCCCGTGCTCGGCATCTGTCTCGGGATGCAGCTCCTGTTCGCGAGGTCGGAAGAAGAAGACACGCGCTGCCTCGGCGTCATCGCGGCCGACGTGGCGCGTTTGCCTGCCAGCCCCGACCTGCCCGTGCCGCAGATGGGCTGGAACGAGATCGAAGCCGTCGGCGAGTGCGCGCTGCTCGCGGGCGTGCCATCGGGCGCCTATGCCTACTTCGTCCACAGCTACGCGGCGCCGCCCGGCGACTACACGCGCGCCGTCACGGTCTACGGCCGGCCGTTCTCGGCTGTCGTCGCGCAGGGCAACTTTTTCGGCACCCAGTTTCATCCCGAGCGCTCGTCACTCGTCGGCAGTCGTATACTCGACAACTTTCTCAGGATATAGACGTAACGATCTGTTTATCATGCAGTTATTACCCGCCATCGACCTGCGCGACGGGCGCTGCGTCCGCCTCTTCAAGGGCGACTTCGCGCAGGAGACCCGTTACGACGTCGACCCCGTGGTGCTCGCCGCCGAGTATGCGGCGCTCGGGGCGCGCTGGCTGCACGTCGTCGACCTCGACGGCGCCAAGCGCGGCGCACCCGCCAACTTCGCCCTCGTCGAGCGCATGCGCGCCGCGGCCGGCGTCGAGGTGCAGCTCGGCGGCGGCATCAGGACGCGCGCGAGCCTCGAGCAGGTGCTCGCGGTCGCCGAGCGCGTCGTCATCGGGAGCCTCGCCGTCAGCGAGCCTGAGCTCGTGGCCGCATGGCTCGCGGAGTTCGGTCCCGAGCGCGTGACGCTCGCGCTCGACGTGCGGCTCGACGCCGGAGGCGTGCCGCTCGTCGCCACGCACGGCTGGACGCGCGGCTCGACGCTGACGTTGGCCGCCGCGATCGACCGTTACGCCGCGACCGGTCTGCGCCACGTGCTCTGCACGGACATCGACCGCGACGGCGCGCTCACGGGCCCGAACACGGCGCTCTACCGCGACTGCGTGACGCGGTGGCCCGCAATCGCGTTCCAGGCATCGGGCGGCGTGCGCGACGCGGCCGACCTCGCGGCGCTCGCCGCCGCGGGCGTGGCGGCCACCGTGTCGGGCAAAGCGCTACTCGAAGGACGCCTAAAGCCCGAGGAGATACGGCCATTCTTACGCGGCGCATAATCCCCTGCCTCGACGTGCGCGACGGCGTCGTCGTCAAAGGCGTGCAGTTCCGTGACCACCGCGTCGTCGGCGACATCATGGCGCTCGCGGCACGTTATCGCGACGAAGGCGCCGATGAGCTCGTGTTCTACGACATCACGGCGAGCCCCGACCAGCGCACCGTCGATCGCACCTGGGTCAATCGCATCGCGGCCGTGCTCGACATCCCGTTCTGCGTGGCCGGCGGCATCCGCAGCGTGGCCGACGCCGAGACCGTGCTCAACTTGGGCGCCGACAAGATCTCGGTGAACTCCCCTGCGCTCGAGCGCCCTGCCCTCATCGACGAGCTCGTGCGCCGCTTCGGCTCGCAGTGCGTCGTCATCGGCATCGACACGCTCGCGCGCGACGGCGACTACCACGTCTATCAGTACACGGGCGACCCCACGCGCTCGCGCGCGGCCGAGCGACGCACGCTCGATTGGGTGCGCGAGGTGCAGGATCGCGGCGCCGGCGAGATCGTGCTCAACTGCATGAACCAGGACGGCGTGCGCAAGGGCTACGACATCGCGCAGCTGGCCGCCGTGCGCGCGGCGAGCACGGTGCCGCTCATCGCCTCGGGCGGCGCGGGCGCCCTCGAGCACTTCAAGGATGTCTTCGAGCACGCGCGTGTCGACGGCGCGCTGGCGGCGAGCGTGTTCCACACGGCCGCGATCGATATCCGCGACTTGAAGCAATACTTGGCGGCCGCCGGCATCGCGATCCGGCCCGTCGTCGAAGGAGCAAGCAGATGAGCGAGACGGCATTCCTCGAGAAGCTGCAAGACGTCATCCGCCAGCGGCTCGCCGACGCGCCCGCGGGCAGCTATACGGCGAAGCTGGCCTCCCAAGGCATGCTCAAGGTCGCGCAGAAGCTCGGCGAGGAAGGCGTCGAGCTCGCGCTCGCGGCTGCGGCACAAGACCGCGCGCGCGTCACGGCCGAGGCCGCCGATCTCGTCTATCACCTGCTGTTGCTGCTCGCGATGCGCGAACTCACGCTCGCGGACGTGGTCGCCGAGCTCGAGCGGCGACATCGTTCTACGCCGTGAGCGCGCTCCCTCGCTGGAGCCGGATCAGTCGCAATTGGCAGGTGTCGTTATCGAGCAGCCGGCGGATTTCCGGCGAGGCGTATTCCTGCCCGTACGCGACTCGGTGCCGTCAATCTCCGTCCGGCGCCTTCACCGGGGTAGACGCGATGGTTCGCGCCGGGACAGGCGTAGCCGTTGATCAAGATGCGCCGATAGCGGTCCGACGTGTTCTCGAAGCTCGCGTGCGCGGTGTACGGACCGAAGAACAGCGTGTCACCGGGTCGCGCCGCAATCGTCACGGCATCCTTGTCGCGGAACGGCGTCGGCGTCTTGGCCGTCGCTCGCGCGCCTTGCCCAGGGTCGTCACCGAGCTCGACTCGCCCCCACTTCGTGCTCCCGGGCATGAACAGCAACGGGCCGCTATCCGGCGTCATCTCGTCGAGCGCGATCACGGTCTGCACGAAGCTGCCGCAACCGTTGACGTCGGCCCAGGTTCCGTTGCCCTTGTCGCGATGCTGGATGTCCTGGTGCCAGCCGAACGTGACGCCGTCGCGTGGGCGCTTGAAATGGGCCTGATTCAGTAAATGATCCATCGCCCCGCTTCGTAGCAACTGCGCGCATGGCACCGTCAGTCGCGAGTCGCTGCCCACCTCGAGCAAATAGCGCTGGCATCCGCCGGCCCAGACGACGCGATTGATGACGCGCCTGCCGTTCTTCTCCGCGAGCACGAAGTACGAGCCTCGATGCAGCCCGGTCTCCGGCAACTCATCCGCGATCTGCTCGAGCTGGTCGAAGCTGGCTCGCATCCGCTCGACTTCGTCCGCTCGGAACAAAGCTCGTCGCACGATCCACCCGACCTCGAAGAAGGCCTGGGTCTCGTCGGCACTCAAACCGGTGTCGCGGCTCGCCTCAAGCATCGTCGTCAGTATCAAGGGTTCTTGTTCTTATTGCCGTGAACGGCACTCCTGTTTATAGCGGATCGTGACGGCGGCCGTGGCGGCTTCATGACTTAATACGTGCCGTTTCGAGCGGCGCGATCGTGCCATGCTGGGCCATGGCACGCTTCATCGCAGCCGACGCAAGCCCGCTGATTGGTCTCGCCATGGCCGGCGCGCTCGATTTGCTTCGGGAGCTCTTCGGCACCGTGACCATCACGCGGCTCGTCAAGGACGAAGTCGTGGCGCGCGGTGACCTGCCGGGAGCGCGAGAGCTCGATGCCGCGATGCGCGCGGGCTGGCTGCGTGTGGCGCCGTCGCCGCCCGAGACCTGGAGGTTCGGGACGATCGACGCCGGCGAAGCCAGCACTCTTGCCCTCGCGGCCGGGCACGACGGCGCCCTCGTGCTAATGGATGACGCACGCGGCCGCGCGCAAGCAGCCGAGCTCGGCATCGAGGTCATCGACGTGGGTGGGATATTGCTCGCGGCCAAGCGCGCGGCGCTCGTCGATGCCGTGCAACCGTTGCTCGCGCGCCTCGCACGACGGGACTTCACGATGCCCGCGGAGGCGCGGCGCCTACTGCTGCGAGAGGCCGGTGAGCCGGACGACGGTTCGATGGCATGAGGCGCCGGCGAGCGCTTGCCGGTCTCTAAAGGAGCAGCTCGGTGGCAGGTTCGCGGAGGTTGTAATGCGAGCTCATCGCATAGCCGTAAGCCCCGGCGTTCGCGATCAGCAGCACGTCGCCTTCCTTTGCGGGCGGCATGAGCCGGTCCGAGCCCAACCGGTCGCCGGTCTCACAGATCGGCCCGACGACCGTGACGAGCTCCGTGGCCGGCTTGCCGAGCCGCGTGAGGTTGACGATGTCGTGATAGGCGCCGTAGAGCGCGGGCCGAATCAGGCTGTTCATGCCCGTGCCGACGCCGATGTACTGCACCTCCCCCTTGCCCTTGGTCTGCGTGACGCGCGCGAGCAGCACGCCGGCTTGCGCCACGATGAACCGACCGGGCTCGAGCCACAGCGAGCGGCCGCCGCAGCCGCGCTTGACCTCGGCGAGCGCCGCGCCTAGCGCGCGCATGTCGAGGCCCGCTTGTCCGATGCGCTCGGGCACGCCGAGGCCGCCGCCGACGTCGACGTAGCGCACGTCGGGGAGCTGCTCAAAGAGCTCGAGGAGCTGCTTGCCCGTGTCGAGCCACGCGTCGGGCGCGAGCACGCCGCTGCCCGTGTGCGCATGCACGCCGACGACGCGGGCACCGGCCTTCTTGACGGCCTCGACGAGCTCGTCGACCTCGAACAGCGGAATGCCGAACTTCGAGTACACACCGGCGGTGCGCACGTGCTCGTGGTGGCCGCGGCCCTGGCCTGTGTCGATGCGGACGAAGATCTCGCGGCCCTTGAAGCTCTTGGCCCACTGCTTGAGCGGGAACAGGTTGTCGAGCGTGACCCAGACGCCTTGCTCGAGCGCCTGCTCGTACTCGCCACGCGGCGCGAAGTTCGGCGTGAACAAGATGCGCCGGCGATCGATCTGCGGCAGGACCTCGAGGACGCGCGCGACCTCGCCCGGCGACACGCATTCGAGGTTGAGCCCGCGGTCGTGCACGAGCTTCAAGATCTCGCGATTGGAGTTGGCCTTCATCGCGTAGAACACGGCGTCGACGGCTTCGAGAGAGCGCAGCGCGACGATCGCCTGCTCGATGCTCTCGCGGTCGTAGACGTAGGTCGCGTCACGCTGTGCGCCGATCTCGAGGAGCTGTGCCTTCTTTTTCGCCCACCACGGCTTCGGCAATGCCTTCGCCGGCGGGCTGCCGCTCTGGAGGCGCTCCCACGTCTCGCCGAACACGCCGCCCTCGAATTTGCCCACGAGCAGCCCGTGCAGGTGCTGCACGAGCCGCGGCGCGTGCTCGGAGTTGACGACGAACGTGAGGTTCAAGTCGTTCGCGGCCTGCGTCACGAGATGGACCTGCTGCTCCCGGAACACCTCGAGCACGGGCGTGAGCTCGTGCAGGATCGTGCGAATCCGTTGGCCGACGAGCGTCACCGCGGCGCAGTTGCCGATGATCGCGACCTTGCAGAGCTTGCGCAGCTCCACGGCCAGCGCTTCAATGGCGTCGCGAGTCGTGACGTTCAGCGCCGTGTCGATCGACACGGTGACGTTGCTCTCCGACGTCGAGATCAGATCCACGGAAATGCCGTGCTTGCGGAAGACATCGAAGGCATCGGCGAGAAACCCCACCTGATGCCACATCTCCATCGACTCCATCGACACGAGCGTGATGCCGGTGCGGTGCGAGATGGCCTTGAGCTGCGGCTGGTCGTCGCCTTGGGCGTTGGAGATGACGCTGCCTTCCCACTCGGGATGCATCGTGCACTTGAGATAGAGCGGGATGCCGGACGCGCGCACGGGCGAGATGCTGCGTGGGTGCAGGATGCCGCCGCCGGCCGACGCGATCTCCTGCGCCTCGCGGTAGTGCAGGCTCTTGATGAGCCGCGCCGAGGGCACGGCCTTCGGGTCGGCGCTGAAGAAGCCCGGCGCATCGGTCCAGATCTCGAGCCGCCGCGCCTCGAGCTTGCCCGCGAGATACGCGGCCGACGTGTCCGAGCCGCCGCGTCCCAAGAGCACGGTTTCGCCCTGCGCGTTCCGCGCGATGAAGCCCTGCGATAGGATCACGCCCTCGATCGCGGCGAAGCGCTGCTGCAACGCCCGGTCCGGAGAGAAATCACAGCGCGCTGAGATGTAGTGCGCGCGCTCCGTCTGATCGCGCAGCGTCGCGCTCTCCAAATAGTCGCGAATGTCGAGCCAGGCGACGTCGAGCCCGGTGTTACGCAGGTAGGCGGCGCCCAAGTCCGTCGCCGCGAGCTCACCGTGCGCGAGCACGCGCGCGTGCACACGCGGGCTGACCTCGCCGACGAGCTTCGCGCCGCCGATGACCTCCGCGAGCGTCGCGAAGCGCTCGTCGAGCAGCTTGGGATCGACGCCGAGGTCCTTGGCAAGCGCGTCGTGCTGCGCGCGGATATTCGCGAGCTTCTCATCGGTGTCGCCGCGGGCGACGGCCGCGTCGAGAACGGCGATCAGCGCATTCGAGACGCCCACGAGCGCCGAGTGCACGACGACGGGCCGCACGCCCTCGGCGAGCCGCTCGCGCACGAGCTGCGCGATGATGGCCCAGTTCTCGGCCGTCGCGACGCTGCGGCCGCCGAACTTGAGCACGACCCACGGCGAGTCGGGATACGGCGTGTCGACGGCGTGGCTTGCGCCGAGGACTGGCTGTGAAGACATGGATGCCTCTAAGTCGGTCAGAGCAAGTTGAGATCGGTCACGGCGCCTTGCGAGGCGGAGCTCACGAGGCGCGCGTATTTCGCGAGCAAGCCGCGGTCGGCTTTCGCGGGTGGCGCTTTCCAGGCGCGGCGGCGCTGCTCGAGCGTGCTCGGCGCGACGCCGAGCTCGATCGTTTTGCGCGTCGCGTCGATGACGATGGGGTCGCCGTCGACCACGAGCGCGATCGGGCCGCCGACGGCGGCCTCGGGCGTGACGTGGCCCACGACGAAGCCGTGGCTGCCGCCCGAGAAGCGGCCGTCCGTGATGAGCGCCACCTGGCTGCCGAGGCCGCGGCCGATGACGGCGCCCGTCGGGCTCAGCATCTCGGGCATCCCAGGCGCGCCCTTCGGGCCCTCGTAGCGAATGACGATGACGTCGCCGGCGACGATGGCGCCGTCGATGATCGCGCGCAGCGCGTCGTGCTCGGAGTCGTAGACGCGCGCGCGGCCCGCAAACCGTGTGCCCTCCTTGCCCGTGATCTTGGCGACGGCGCCCTCGGGCGCGAGGTTGCCGTAGAGCACGGCGAGATGGCTGTCGGCCTTGATGGGCTGGTGCAGCGGCCGCACGATCGTCTGCCCGGCCGGGTACGGCCGCACCGCGGCGAGGTTCTCGGCGAGCGTGCTTCCTGAGACCGTGAGGCAGCCGCCGTGGAGCAGGCCCGCGTCGAGCAGCGCCTTCTGGAGCGGCTGGATCCCGCCGATCGCGACGAGCTCCGACATCATGTAGCGGCCGCTCGGCCGCAGGTCGGCGAGCACGGGCGTGCGGCTGCCGACGCGCGTGAAATCGTCGAGCGCGAGCGGCACGCGCGCTTCGTGCGCGATGGCGAGCAGGTGGAGCACGGCGTTCGTCGAGCCGCCGAGCGCGATGACCGTGGTGATCGCGTTCTCGAACGCCTCCTTGGTCAAAATGTCGGACGGCTTGATGCCGCGCCGGATCAGCGCGACGACGGCCTCGCCGGCGCGGCGGCAATCGTCGGCCTTGGCGGTCGAGACGGCCTCCTGCGCCGAGCTGTTGCCGAGGCTCAGGCCTAGGGCTTCGATGGCGGAGGCCATCGTGTTGGCCGTATACATGCCGGCGCACGAGCCCGGTCCCGGGATCGCCGTCGACTCCACTTCCTTGAGCTCCGCATCGTCGATCTTGCCCGCCGCGTAGCTGCCGACGGCCTCGAACACGGAGATGATGTCGCGGTGCTTGGGTCCTGGCTTGATCGTGCCGCCGTAGACGAAGATCGAGGGCCGGTCGAGGCGCGCCATCGCCATGACGCAGCCCGGCATGTTCTTGTCGCAGCCGCCGATCGTGACGAGGCCGTCGAAGCCTTCCGCGCCCGCCACGGTCTCGATCGAGTCGGCGATGACCTCGCGCGAGACGAGCGAATAGCGCATGCCCGGCGTGCCGTTGGCGATGCCGTCGGAGACCGTGATCGTATTGAACAAAACGCCCTTGGCCCCGGCGCCGTCGGCGCCCGCGAGCGCGTGTCGCGCCAGGCCGTCGATGTGCATGTTGCAGGGTGTGACCATGTTCCAGGTCGAGGCGATGCCCACCTGGGGCTTGGCGAAGTCTTCGTCTTTGAAGCCGACGGCCCGCAGCATGGCCCTGGCCGGCGCCTGCGTCAGCCCGTCGACGACGATCCGAGAGTACCGGCGGGGGTCGGGTGGGTCTTGGGCCATGGCGGAGCCGATCGAGGCGTTTTGCGGGGCAGCGATTATGGCGGCGCGCTTCCGCGCGGGCAACGGGTGCCTGCGCCGTCGGGCGCCGCATAATGCACGGAGAATCAGGCCGCTAGGCTTCCATTGCCACGTAGCGGCTCAAGAGTATGATCCAAGCTATCAGGGGAGGATGGGGGAGCCGATGAATCCGCGGGATTCGGGAATCTTCCGGCTCGCGAGCGTCGGCAGCTACCTCGACGCCTTGTCGGCCATTACCGACGAGATGAGCCTCAAGGAGCGCAGCAACCTCATCTTCCTCGACCGTTGCTTGCACGAGCATTGGGGCCTCGGCGAGAACGTCATCCTGAACTGGTGCCCGCAAGGCGACGGTATCGCCCTGCTCGTCGCGCCACACTACGCCATCGCCGGCTATACCCGCGATTCGGGCGTGCTCCAGGGCGGCACGTTGTCGAAGCCCAAGCAGGAGTTCTTCCAGGTGTTGCTGTCGGCGCGGCGCTGCCTGACGCCGGCGCAGCTGGCCAAGGTCGGCCGCCTGCTCGGCATCGCGACCACCCAGGTGCAGTTGCGCGAGCCGCTCAAGAACACCGAAGGCCAGAACGAGATCATCGAGAAGATGGTGAAGCGCTACAGCATCACCTACGTGCCCAATCGCGGCGTCTCGCTATTCGACATCGTCGGCTTCAGCCTGCTCTCGCCGTTCGAGCAGATGATGCAGCTCAACAGCCTCTCCTATTCGTTGAATTCCGCCCAGAGCAAGCTACTCACCAAGCGAATCGACGTCGATTTTTCGCGCACGACGACGGGCGACGGGTTCTACATCTGGAACCGCGACCTGTCGCTCGAAGGCAATCTCAACCTCTACCACTTCATGCAGCTCGCGCTCGCGGATAACGCCATCGCTCAGAGTAAAGCCAAGTACAACACCGTGCCGCGGTTGCGTGCCTGTTTCCATGTCGGCAGCAGCTACGAGTTCCACCAGTCGGAAGGGTTGAGCCCCACGCTGTACAACTACATCGTGGGGGACGTGACCGTGGAGCTCGCGCGCGTCATCGAGCGGGCGCTGCCGGGACAGATCCTCGTCGGCGACTTCCGCGCGGAGATACCCGCCGACGGCACGCCGGGGGCCGAGGCCAGGATCGTCGCGTCGACGGACTTCGTCGAGCTCGCGATGCGCAACGTCGAGCGGCTCGCCGGCATCGAGCTGTCGGGCGAGCGCATCGATGCGATCCGCTGCTACCTCACGGGCACGAAGCTGCCGAACGGCGAGTTCAGCGTCCGGCGCATCACGATCAACGACAAGCACGGCATCGTGCGCCGCGTTTACAACGCCAAGGTCAACATCTATCGGGCCAGCGCCGAGCCGATCTTGCTCGGCATCGAGGATCGCTCGCTCGAGCCGCGCGGCGCCGCCGACGACGGCAGCGAGCATCTGCTGCGGCCGGCGCTCGCCTGAAACCGTTGGCTAGTGCGAGGTCGAGCGCTGCAGCACGTCGGGGCGGGGCGAGACGAGGGTCGTATCTGGCTCTTCCGTGGCCGTCGGCGCGGGGGCCAGCCCGCGCGCACTCGGGCCGGTGAACCGCATCTGATGCTGGCCGACCGCGATGAGATCGCCGTCGCGCAGTCGATGCTCACGGACGCGCCGGCCGTTGACGAAGCAGCCGTTGGTGCTGCTCAAGTCGATGAGCACCCAGCCTTCGGGCGTCTCCATGAACAGGTTCTGAAAGCGGCTCACGTAGCGGCTGTCGAGGCTGATGTCGCAGCTGTCGTCGCGGCCGAGGACCATGCGGGGCCGGTTGAGCGTGACCTCGGCGATGACGGTCTTGCCGCTCGAGACGACGAGCCGGGCGGTCTCGAGCTGCAGCCGGCCCGGGTCGCTCAGGTGCACGGCCTCGGGCGACAGCTCCTCGACGGGCTGGTTCCAGGCGGACGCGTCGTAACGCAGACTGAGACTGGCGCCGGCTTCCTTGAGCAACGCGCGTGTGACTTTGGGCTGGCGATTGCTGCCCGTCGAGCGTGCGGCGATCGCGTCGAGCGCCGTGCGGCAGATGGCGTTGATGTCGCCGACGACGCCTTGCGTGAAGGCTTGGATATCCAGGACGACCTCTTCGGGCATGAGCTCTTCGGCCCAGTCGCACCCGGCGCCGCGTAGACAGGCCCAGATGTAGGCGAGGGTCTCGTCGAGCGTGAACCCCGCGAGCCGCTGGTGCGCGGCGCGTGCGAAGGCTCCGCCGTCGTATTGCGGCATGAGGTTGGCGACGAGCTCCTCGCTGCGCGTCAGGGCCAGGATGTAAACGACGGGCCGGTTGCGCAAGCGCAGCTGCGCGAGCGCCTCGAACTCGCGCAGCACGGGCGCGGCGAAACGCTCGATGCCGTCGATGACGATGAAGGGGAAACGGCCGCTGCCCGCCTGGTGACGCAGGTAGACCTCGAGAATCCGCCGCAGCTCGTTGACCGAGCCTTCGACGGCGCCGGGCCCGATCTCCTCGAGCAAGCGCGTGAGCAGGGCCTCGCGCGTCTCGAATCCCGGTTTGACCCAGGCGTGGGGCAGCTCCTTGAGCTGGCGTAGCCGTTGCCGCGTCAGCGTCGTCTTGCCGACGCCGACGGGGCCGCTCAAGAACAGCGACTGGATCTGCTTGCCGATGAGCTCCTCGAGCTTGAGCGCCGCGTACCGCATCGAGTGCGACGCGAACACGGGCCGCGCGCCGTCGGGAACGAACGGATTGGCTTCGAGCTTGTATTGTTCGAGGAACAAAGGCGTGCGGCCGTGTTTGTTATGGTTCAATTGGTCGGGGCGACAGGATTTGAACCTGCGACCCCTTGCACCCCATGCAAGTGCGCTACCAGGCTGCGCCACGCCCCGACCGAGACTGCAAGTCTAGCGGCAAGCGGTCGCGGCGCATACCCGCCGCGGGGCCCGCCGTCGGAGTTAGCGGCGCAGTAGCTTGAGGACGTCCTCGAGCTCGGCGCGGACCTGGCGGATGATCTGTTGACTCTGAGTGGTATCGCTCCTGGCTTCGTCGCCCATGAGCCGCTGACGCGCGCCGCCGATCGTGAAGCCCTCTTCGTAGAGCAGGCTCCGGATCTGGCGGATGATCAGCACGTCCTGGCGCTGGTAGTAACGACGGTTGCCCCGGCGTTTCACGGGCTTGAGCTGCGGGAACTCCTGTTCCCAGTAGCGCAGGACGTGCGGTTTGACGGCGCAGAGGTCGCTGACCTCGCCGATCGTGAAATAGCGCTTCCCCGGGATCGGGGGCAGGTCGTCGTTATTCCCTGGTTCCAGCATAGGCCTCGACTCGCGCTTTTAGTTTTTGGCCCGGGCGGAACGTGACTACGCGGCGAGCGGTAATCGGAATCTCTTCGCCGGTCTTCGGGTTTCGTCCAGGTCGCTTGTTTTTGTCACGCAAATCGAAGTTTCCGAAGCCGGAAAGCTTGACTTGTTCCCCGACGGCGAGAGCCGCTCTGAGGTCTTCGAAAAACGAATCCACGAGCTCACGGGCCTCGCGCTTATTCAAGCCGAGCTCGTTGAACAACGACTCGGCCATGTTCGCTTTCGTTAGTGCCATATCTAATTCTGGCGACCGATTTCTATTACGTTCTTATCGTCGCTCCGAACTCACGTTCGAGGCTGAGCATCACGGAGCGCATTTTTTGATCGGCGTCTTCGTCGGTAAGCGTGCGTGAGGCGTCCTGCAAAATCAAGCCTAAACCCACGCTTTTTCGTCTTGAATCTACCCCTTTGCCGCGGTATATGTCGAATACCACGACTTCCCGGAGAATCTCTCCGGCCGCCGTGCGCGCCGCGCGCGTCAGCGCTTCCGCCGTGATCTCGTCGGCAACGACGATCGCGAGATCGCGCCGGATCGACGGGAACTTCGAATACCGCTGGAACGCCGGCACGCGCGCCGGCGTGAGCCCCTGCAACTGCAACGCGAACACGACGGCCGCACGCTTCTTGTCGAGCCGCTTCATGAGCTCGGGGTGGAGCACGCCGAGCCAGCCGACGGCTGCATCGCCGCGCAGAATCCGCGCCGTGCGCCCCGGCGTCAGCGCCGGATGCTCGCCTCGCTCGAAACGGAAGTCCGCGCCGGCTCCGCTCAAATGTAATACCGCTTCGACGTCGCCCTTGACGTCGAAGTAGTCGAGATCGGCGCCCGCGCCATCCCAGTGCTCGGGCTGGCGGCTGCCGAGGGCGAAGCCGGCTACGACGGTGGCTTGCGAGACGCCGCCGTCGTCGGCCGTGAATTGCGGCCCGATCTCGAATAGCTTGAGCCGTTGGCGTTGATGGCTCAGATTGCGGCGCGCCGCCTCGATGAGGCCGGGCCACAACGAGCGGCGCAGCACCGCCATGTCGCTCGAGAGGGGGTTGGCGAGCTCGACGGTCTTGGCGCCGGGATTCACGAGCGCCTCGAGCCCTGGATCGATGAAGCTGTAGGTGATGGCTTCGGCATAGCCGCGCGCCGCGAGGACGTCGGCGAGGCGCTCCGCGGCGACGTCGGTCTCGCTCGCGAGCCCGAGGCGCTCGACGGCCGCGCCGGGAGTGGCCGGAATAGCGTCGTAGCCGACCATGCGGCCGACCTCCTCGATGAGGTCCTCCTCGATCGCGATGTCGAAGCGGAACGACGGCGGTGTTACTCGCCAACCGTCCCGGCTCGCGTCCACCTGCATCCCGAGCCGCCGCAACACGGCCGTCACCTGCTTGGCCGGGACCTCGAGCCCGAGCACGGTGCCCAGCCGCTCGCGCCGCAGCCGCACCTTGGGCCGTCGCGGGAGGTCGGCACGGCTCTCGGCCTTGGCGAGCGGCCCCGCTTCCCCGCCGCAGATGGCGAGCAGGAGCTCGGTCGCGCGCTCGACGGCGCGTGCCTGGCCCGCGGGGTCGACGCCGCGCTCGAAGCGCAACGAGGCGTCCGTGTGCAGCCCGAGGCGGCGGGCCCGGCCCGCGATCGCCGCCGGCGCGAAGAACGCGCCCTCGAGAAACACGGAGTCGGTGCTCGCGACGACGGCCGCCGTCTTGCCGCCCATGATTCCTGCGAGCCCGACGGGACCGCGCGCGTCGGCGATGACGAGCATGTCGGGATCGAGATCCACGGCCTGCCCGTCGAGCAGCGTGAGCTTTTCGCCGGCGCGAGCGAGCCGCGCTTCGATGCGCGAGTCGAGCTTGGCGAAGTCGTAGGCGTGCAACGGCTGGCCGAGCTCGAGCATGACGTAGTTCGTAACGTCGACGATCGGCTGAATCGGGCGGACGCCCGCCCGGCGCAGCCGCTCGCGCATCCAGAGCGGCGTGCGCGCGCTCGTCGACAGGCCGCGCAGCACTCGGCCGACGAATCGCGGGCAACTCGCGCCCGCGCGCAGCCCGATGGGCAACGACGCCGGGCCGCCCTTGGCCGCCGGCGCCGGCCGCCGCTCGCGGAGCTCGACATTGCGACGCGCCGCGAGCTCGCGCGCAATGCCGATGACGCTGAAGCAGTCGCCGCGGTTCGGCGTGACGTTGATCTCGAGCACCGCATCCGCGAGGCGCAGGTGCCCCGCGATCGGCGTGCCCGTCGGCGCATCGGCGTCGAGGATCAGGAGCCCATCGACGTCGTCGACGAGCTTGAGCTCCTTGGCCGAGCAGAGCATGCCGTTCGACCTCACGCCGCGCAGCTCGGCCGCGCCGATGGCATTGCCGCCGGGCAGACTGCTGCCGACGCGTGCGAACGGCGCTTTGATGCCCGCGGCGACGTTGGGCGCGCCGCAGACGACCTGGTGGCGCCCTGCCCCGTCGTCGACTTGGCAAACGGTCAAGCGGTCCGCGTTCGGGTGGCGGTCGACGCTGAGCACGTGGGCGACCACGACGCTCGAGCTCACGCTCGGCAGCGGCTCGATCGCTTCGACCTCGAGCCCGGCCGTCGTGAGGTCGGCCGCGACCTGCTCGGGGTCGTCGACGTCGAGGAAATCGTTCAACCAATCGAGATTCACACGCATGCCGCTTCAGCCGAACTGCTCGAGAAAACGCAGGTCGTTCTCGAAGAACGCGCGCAGGTCGTCGACGCCGTAGCGCAACATCGTGAGCCGCTCGACGCCCATGCCGAAGGCGTAGCCGTTGAACTCCTTGGGATCGATGCCGGTATTGCGCAGCACGTTCGGATGCACCATGCCGCAGCCCAAGATCTCGAGCCACCGGCCCGATTCTGACCGCACGTCGACCTCGGCCGACGGCTCGGTGAACGGGAAGTACGACGGCCGGAAACGCAGCTCGACCTCGCGCTCGAAGAACTTCGAGACGAAGTCGTAGAGCAATGCTTTGAGATTGGCGAAGCTCACGTTGCGGTCGATCAGGAGCCCCTCGACCTGCGTGAACATCGGCGTGTGCGTCAGGTCGGAATCGCGCCGATAGACGCGCCCCGGCGCGATGAGCCTGATCGGCGCGCCGTGCGCCTTGAGCGCGCGAATCTGCACGGGCGACGTGTGCGTCCGCAGCAGGAGCCCCGAGCGCAGATAGAACGTGTCGTGCAGCGCGCGCGCCGGATGGTTGGCCGGGATGTTGAGCGCCGTGAAGTTGTGGAAGTCGTCCTCGACCTCGGGCCCGGTGTGCACGTCGAAGCCCGCATGGCCGAGGATCGTCACCATGCGCCGCAGCGTGCGTGTCACGGGGTGCAGTTGCCCCGGCGTTTCGCCGCGGCCCGGCAACGTGACGTCGAGCGCGTCGGCCGCGAGCTGTACCGCCATGTGCTGCGACTCGAGGTCTGCGCGCCGCGCGTCGATGGCCGCCGTGAGCGCCGTCTTGGCGTCGTTGATGGCCTTGCCGGCCGCCGGGATCTCGGCCGGCGGCAGCTTGCCGACCTCGCGGAGCTGCGCCGTGAAGACGCCCTTCTTGCCGAGGAACTGCACGCGCACGGCATCGAGCGCGGCGAGATCAGCCGCCGCTTTGACGGCCGTCTCGGCCTGCGTCAGCAGTTGCGCGATGGTGCTCACCGCCGCTCCTTAAGGCGTTCAGTCAGGCGCCGGGGAGTGCTTCTTTCGCGGCGGCTGCGAGGGCGGCGAAGCCCTCCGGGTCGTGCACGGCGATGTCGGCCAGGATCTTGCGATCGACCTCGATCTCGGCGAGCGTCAGGCCGTTCATGAGCCGGCTGTACGACAAACCGTTGGTACGAGCGGCCGCGTTGATGCGCGTGATCCAGAGCGCGCGAAACTCGCGCTTGCGTACGCGGCGGTCGCGGTACGCATATTGGCCCGCTTTGATGACGGCCTGCTTGGCGGCGCGGAAGACTTTGCGCCGCGCGTTGTAGTAGCCCTTGGCCTGCTGGAGAACCTTGCGGTGCCGCGCCTTCGCGGTCACGCCTCGTTTGACTCTAGCCATCTAGGTTCCCCTTCAGCCGTACGGCAGCAGACGATGCAACTCGCCGACGTCCGAGTCGGAAATCTGCTTGGTGCGGCCGAGCTGACGTTTTCGCTTCGGCGACTTCTTCGTCAGGATGTGGCGCTTGTAGGAATGGCCGGATTTGAACCCGCCATTGCCTTTTGCGCGGAAGCGCTTCGCAGCGCCGCGCTTTGACTTCAGCTTCGGCATGACTATCTCCTCGTGTTTAGCCCGTTCCAGTGTTGCCTCGACTGGACAGGCGGCTCGCGCCGGCGCGCGATTGCGGCGCCCACGCCAAGCACTTGTTCGTTGCGACGGGCTGACCGGCTAGCGCCTGCGCGGGCCAATCACCATGACCATTTGCCGTCCTTCCATGAGCGGCTGTTGCTCGACCGAACCGTAGTCCGCGAGGTCCTGCTGCACGCGTTTCAAGAGCTCGACTCCGAGCTCCTGGTGCACCATCTCGCGCCCGCGGAATCTCAACGTGACTTTGGCTTTGTCGCCATGCGTCAGGAACTTGATGAGATTACGCAGCTTGACCTGGTAGTCGCCCTCTTCGGTGCCGGGCCGGAATTTCACTTCCTTGACCTGGATCTGCTTCTGTTTGCGCCGGGCCGACTGAGCCTTCTTGTTCTGCTCGAACACGAACTTGCCGTAGTCCATGATCCGACAGACCGGGGGCTCGGCGCCGGGTGCAACCTCGACGAGATCTAAGCCGGCAACTTCGGCGCTGCGCAGCGCCTCCTGAATTGCCATGATGCCGACCTGCTCCGAGTTGGGGCCGATGACGCGAACTTGCGGCGACAAGATCTCCGCATTGCGTCTTACGCGCTTACCTTGGACGATGCAGTTGCTCCTTCCTCTGGTCCGAAAAATATCGGCCGCGGCCGGTGCGCTCGTACGCACGCTCGGCAACGGCCTTCCCGTCGTCGTGTGGCTTTGCGCCGCGTGCAGCGGCTTTTAAGCCAGCGCGGCATTGTACGGGAGCCGGTCCCGCCGGCACAAGGCGCGGCGACGGGCAAACACCTTTATTTTCAGTCAGTTCGGGTCCGCAATGAGCCCGGTCGGGTGCCGGTAGAGGGCCCGCAGCTGCGCGTGGTCGCCGGCCGACAGGCCCGAGACGGCGCGGATATCGTTACGACTGCGCAACTCGCGACGGTAGCGGTCGAAGAACTCCGGGATGTCGCCGCCGAAGCCGAAGAAGTACATGACGTCGGCGAAATCGTCCGTGTGCCCAAGGCCGAGCGCGTGCCCGAGCTCGTGCAGGCACGTCAGGTAGACGATCGTGTCGCGAAATAGCGCGTCGAGGCTGGCGCCCTGCGCGATCTCGTCGCCAAGCGCGCTCGTGTCGGGCCGAATGAAGACCGCCGCGCCGCGCCGGCCGTCGACTTCGAGCGCCCGCATCTCGCCGTACTGCCCGCCGGCGGCGGCGGCCCAGTAGACCCTCACGAGGGCTTCGTCCTCGCTCGCCGCCGGCTCGAACGACAACCTGCCGTTCGCGGCGCGCTGCCACGCCTCGAGCGCCCAAACCGCGAGCTCCGCGTCGCCGGCGCGGCTGTGTGCGTCGTCGGGCGGCGGGGTGATGAAGTAGCTCACGCGGCCGTCGTCGAGCGGGCCCAAGGCCGCGGGCGGTTGCGCCATGGCCGGCGCGCCGGCCGCCACTACGAGCAGCAGGGCGAGCGCCGCGGGGCTCGGGTGGGCCCGCGAGACGGACTGAGCGGCTGGGTTGCGCGCCTCCGGCACCACGGCACTATGCCAGCCGCGCGAGGATTGTCGGGGGGACGGTGTCGCGGCCAGAAGACATGGCCGAAAGCATGAATGTCAGAGTATGAACGTGCAACCCTCCGGTCTGCCGGTCTCTCGGCGAATGACTCCCTTGGAGCCCTTGGTGCACATTAAGGAACGGTCACCGCAGGTGGTTCCCTTTCGGCGTTCGCCGGCCGATTCCTGCCATCCGAGACGAGCCGCTCAGGTCATCCCTTCGGGAAGTGATATCTCAGAGACCAAGTACCCGGCGATGCACATGCTGACGAGTCCAGGTACAGCGTGAACAAGGATTCCAGGATAGGTTGCGACCTGTTGACGAGTTGGAATGAAGAAAAACGGGTCCAGTCTCTCAAAGGACTGCTCGAGACCCGATAAGATCGCTCTGAACCGCAACAAGAGACCGCCGAAAACGAGCGAAAGGAATAGCTCGACACCAACCAAGTCGAGCAGCCCAATCAACTCGAGCGCGATGCCAATCTCTGGCCCTGCAGCAATCAGGATACAAACGACCACCAGCGCGCGAAGCAGTCGCCGCCTTTCGGTCGATTTCTGTTGTCTTGTCACTCGCGCCGTGTACTTAGTGGCAGCTTACGTCTGTCAGCGTGATTCTACGCCGTCTGCCTTCGAGTGACTCCTTGAGAACTTGTTCTCACCGTTGCGTGGCACGAACTGGCCCGAACAAGAGTTGTCTCGCCCCGCATCTCGATCGCGGGACGACGCCGCGCCCGGTGCGCTACTCCGATTGACCCGCCCCAAGACGCTGGCCCAGAATCCCCAGCACTCATGACGACTGCCCGTCGCCTCCTTCGACTTACCGCGGAAGCAGCCCTGCTCGTCGTTACTCTCGCGGCGGCATCTGCTCGAGCTCAACCGCGCGATCGGGTGCTCGATGGCAGCAGCCCGGCCAAGCTCGAAACCTCGGTCGCGCTACTGCAGAACGACCTCGCGGGGCGCCGTCGCGAAGAGCTAGACGTCGCGCTGGCGATGATCTGGATGAATCGAGCCGCGGATTCCGGCGACGTGGACGGCAACGGCGACGGCGACCTCGACGTCGACGACATGCGGCAGTTGGAAATCGACGCCACCGATCTACTGACGGACATACGACGCGGCAACCTGGTCTCCGCGATCGAGGAGCGCGAAGAGGCTGACGGCGACTACAAAGCCGCCGACTACTTCGCGCAGCTCCACGGTTTGGGATTCGACGAGATCTTGAGCCTAGCGGGTCGACCCACAGTGAGCGGTTACCTCGATGCCGTGCGGCAGGCCAGGGAACAACTCACCTGCCGATCGCACGGTCCCGCCTTCGCGCAGGGGTCCGCGTCGCGGGCGGCACGACGCCGAACCACTTCCTGCGCCCCGCGCCAAATCCAGGTGTACACCGCCAACGCACTCAGCCCCGCGATCGCGGCGATGAATGAGGGCCGGTACACGGACGCCAGAGCGACCATCGCAGAGCTTCGTCTTGGGCGGTTGAACCCCTACGAGCGCAGCATGGTCGAGCAGGTTCTGTTCTCGCTATCCGAGGCCGAAGGAGACCCCGTCGCGGCGCGCGAGCACTTGCTCAACGCGCTCGCCGCACGCGGCCTGAACCCGGATGAAACCAGGCTGGTGTTGGATCGAATCCGCGCCCTCGACGCTCGCCTGTCCGTAGAACCGCAATAGTCGCGGCCTACGTCTACTCGTAGTGCAGCGCCGCCAGCGGTTGCTGACGAGTGGCCGTCCGCCCCGGGTCGATCCTGCTTATACCACGATCGTAACGCATCTCGCGTGAACGGCTGGAGCCGCTGTCACTTTGACCGTTGCGAATCGGCGATCACGTCCTCCGCGATTCGGCATCGGGCGGTCAGTTCGAGACAGTCACTTCGTGGTTGACTCACGAGCCCGACGGCAATCCTCCGCAGGCCGACGACCGACCCGGAGCGTCGAAGGGTGGTTACGGTTGAGCTTGAACCAGCTTGCCCGCCAGCCACTGGTCCCAGGTCTGCACGATCCTTTGATACGCACGGCTGCCGAGCGAGCTGTTCGTCAGCACGACGATCCCGTCGCGCGTCTCCGGTATGACCTCGAAAACGGCTTGCCACCCGCGATTCGATCCGCCGTGACCTCGACCCTGCGCACCTGTCGTCCGCAGCGTGGCCGAATAGCCGAGACCGTACGAGCGATTCGACGCCTGCGCCGGCGTCAGCATCAGCTCGACCGTCTGCGGTTTCAGGACGCCGCGGCCCGGCGCTTCGCCGTCGTCCGTCGCGAGGGCGGCGGCCGCGAATCGTGCGAGGTCTTCTACTGTCGTGTGGAGCCCCGCCGCCGCCTGCTCGGTGAACCGCGGATTCGGCGTCGGCATGCCGCGCTCGTCATAGGCGAGAGACGAACGTGACATCAGCTCCTCAGAGAGATCGAAATCGCTGTTCGCCATGCCGAGCGGGCGCAGCACGGCTTCGCGAACGTACTCCTCGAACGATTCGCCCGTCACTTCCTCGACGATCAGCTGCGCCATCGTGTAGCCGCCACCCGAATACTGCCACCGCGTGCCCGGCTCCATGATCAGAAAGACCGCGCCCGGGCCGTTCGTCTTGCCGTTCAACGATTCCTCGATCGTGGGCAGCGGATCGGCGGGGCCCCAGCCGGGATAGCCGTGCAGCGACAAGCCGGCCGTGTGGCTCAGCAGGCGGCGGATCGTCACGCCCTTCTCGTCGAACTTCGACTCGGGGAGATGCCAGCGCGTGAGATACGTGTCGACGGACGTATCCAGGTCAAGCCTGCCGCGCTCGATGAGCGTCATGACGCTCCACGCCGCGATCGTCTTCGAAATGGATCCCACGTTGAAGCCCGTCTTGGGAGTCACGGGGATCGACTTCGCGACGTCGGCGAAGCCGTAGCCTCGCGTCGCAGCGACCTCGCCGTTGCGAATCACGGCGACGGCGGCGCCCGGCACGGAAGCTTGCTCGAGCCAGCCCGGCACCTCGGCGTCGAGCTTCTCGAGCAGCTCGGATAGTTCGGCTACAGGCGGACCCTCGTTCGCTTCGCAGGGGCTCTTCGCGCATGCAGCCGCCTTCAAGATTTCGAACGCAGCGACGCGGTTGGCCGCAACGGCGAACTGCAACGGCGTTTGCCCGTTAGCGCTTTGCTTCTCGAGATCGGCGCCGCGCTCGATCAGGAGCTTCGTCGCTTCGAGCGCGTTGCCTTCCGTCGCGTGGTGAAGAGCCGTGAAGCCGGACAGGTTCGTCGCGTCGATATCGGCGCCCGCCTCGAGCAGCAATTCGATCATTGCCGTGTCGTTCCGCAACGCGGCCCAATTCAGCGGCCGCCGTCCGTTCGTGCCGGCGACTTGCGGCCTCGTGTCCAGCTCCGCGACGTCGATGCCTTTTTCGATCAGCACCTTCGCCGCTGCGTGATCGCCGTTGAGGATCGCGTCGGAGAGACCGTTCGGCCGAACCTGCGTTGCCACGGCCGCGTATTGCGCGTCGAGCAGTTCGACTCTGGTCAGTCGCGTCGGGCGGCCGCCCTGGGTGGACGTGAACGCTTCCACGGCGCCGCCGTCGTTCCGATGAAAGGCGACGTCGACGGAGACATTGTTCAGCTTGAACGTTCCGTCGGGCTGGGCGGTGGCGGCGATGGCTCCTTGGCCCGTCGGCTGGAAGTGCAGCGTCCCGCTTACCGACGTCACCGTGATCTGATTCGGCGAGCCCGCGAAAGCCGAGTAACTCCCGACGTATGCATCGTGATTGTCGGCCGTTTGGGCCGACGCTGTCGCGGCGGATGCCGACAACAGGACAACGGCAAACAGACGGAGCGGATTGGCGACGTTCATGCTGGTCTCCTAGAGGGTGCGACCAAGACGCCTTCTGGACCACCGACTGCTAAGCAACCAGTGTGCCAGGCCGCGGCGCGACGCGCACGTGGGCGATTCCGCTCGGGCGCTCACCGAAACGTCCCGAAAACGCGCACCTGCATCCCGACATCGGGAAGCGAGGCTCTCGAACGAACCGCCACTCAGGAATAGAGCCGTGCCTCGCGACGCCGGTTGCTGGGCTACGGCGTGCTTCCGCAACGGCGCTTCGTTCGCGGAAGTTCTTCGCGGCTATTGGCGATGGCGCCCGATTTGGCCCCAGGAGCCTCTGCTAACTCATGGAATTCTGGTAGGCGCGACTGGGATTGAACCAGCGACCCCCACCATGTCAAGGTGGTGCTCTACCACTGAGCTACGCGCCTAAGGGGCGCCACGATACCTAGGTAAGGGTGCCCTACTCAAGTAGCGGCGCGCCCGCCGCGTCGCGCTCACCCCGCTTCGGCTCTGCGTGGCGGCAGGCCCACGCTCTCGTGGCGGAGCTCGTTGATCTCGTCACGGAGCTGCGCGGCCTGCTCGAACTCGAGATCGCGCGCGTGCTGGTACATGCGCTTCTCGAGCTGCGCCACGCGCGCGAGGATCTGCTCCGGCGACAAGCGCTCGTAGCGCACGGCGTCGTCGCGGCCGCGCCGGCGCCGGTCGCCTCGCTTGCCGCGCGGCGCCGCGCGGGCCCCTTCCATGACGTCCTGCACGGCTTTCCGAATCGAGCGCGGCTCGATGCCGTGCACGCGGTTGAACTCGACCTGCTTGGCGCGCCGGCGGTTCGTCTCGTCGATCGCGCGCTGCATCGAGCCCGTGATCCGGTCGGCGTAGAGGATCGCTTTGCCGCGCACGTTGCGCGCCGCGCGGCCGATCGTTTGGATCAGCGACCCTTCCGAGCGCAGGAAGCCTTCCTTGTCTGCGTCGAACACGGCGACGAGCGATACCTCGGGCAGATCGAGGCCCTCGCGCAGCAGGTTGATGCCGACGAGCACATCGAACTCGCCGAGCCGCAGGTCGCGCACGATCTCCATGCGCTCGACGGTCTCGACGTCGGCGTGCAAGTAACGGACGCGCACGCCATGCTCCTGGAGATAGTCGGTGAGGTCCTCGGCCATGCGCTTCGTGAGCGTGGTGATGAGCACGCGCTCGCTGACCGCGACCCGAGCCGTGATCTCGGAGAGCACGTCGTCGACTTGCGTGCCCGCGGGCCGCACCTCGAGGTCGGGGTCGACGAGGCCCGTGGGGCGCACGACCTGCTCCACGGTTTGATCCGCATGCTCGTGCTCGTACGGACCCGGCGTGGCCGAGACGTAGATCGTCTGCGGCGCGACTTGCTCGTACTCCTCGAACGACAACGGCCGGTTGTCGAGCGCCGACGGCAAGCGGAAGCCGTACTCGACGAGCGTCTCCTTGCGCGAGCGGTCGCCTTTGTACATGCCGCCGATCTGCGGAATCGTCACGTGACTCTCGTCGACGAACAGCAGCGCATTGTCGGGGAGGTAGTCGAACAGACACGGCGGCGGCTCGCCGGGCCGGCGGCCCGACAGATACCGCGAGTAGTTCTCGATGCCGTTGCAGTAGCCGACCTCGAGGATCATCTCCAGGTCGAAGCGCGTGCGCTGCTCGAGCCGCTGGGCCTCGACGAGCTTGTTGGCCCCGCGCAGCCGCTCGAGCTGCAGCCCCAGATCGACGCGGATCTGGTCGACGCACGCGAGCAGCGTCTCGCGCGGCGTCACGTAATGCGTCTTCGGGTAGATCGTCGCGCGCGGCGTGCGCTGCGTCACCTCGCCCGTCAACGGGTCGAAGAAGCTGATTTGGTCGATCGCGTCGTCGAACAGCTCGACGCGCACGGCGTCCTTCTCCGACTCCGCGGGGAAGATGTCGATGACGTCGCCGCGCACTCGGTACGTGCCGCGCGCGAGGTCGAGCGGATTGCGCGCGTATTGCAGCTCCGCGAGCCGCCGCAAGAGGTCGCGTTGATTGAGCCCAGCGCCGCGCGCGAGGTGCAGCACCATGCCGTGATAGGCCTCGGGGTCGCCGAGGCCGTAGATCGCCGAGACGGTCGCGACGATCACGACGTCGCGGCGCTCGAGCAGCGCTTTCGTCGCCGAGAGACGCATCTGCTCGATGTGGGTGTTGATCGAGGCGTCCTTCTCGATGTACGTGTCGCTCGAAGGGACGTAGGCCTCGGGTTGGTAGTAGTCGTAGTACGACACGAAGTACTCGACGGCGTTGTGCGGAAAGAACTCGCGCATCTCGCCGTAGAGCTGGGCCGCGAGCGTCTTGTTGTGGGCGAGGATCAACGTGGGCCGCTGCAGGGCATTGATGACGCAGCCCATGGTGTAGGTCTTGCCCGAGCCCGTGACGCCGAGCAGCGTCTGCTTCGCGAGGCCGCTGTTGAGCCCCTCGACGAGCGCTGCGATGGCCTGCGGCTGGTCGCCGGCCGGCTCGAAATTGGCAACGAGTTGTAGCGATCGGTCGGTCATCGAGCACGCTGCGCCGGTTGGCGCCCCCATCCCAGCATCTTAAGATAGCCCTGCCCGCCCGCAACAAGGTTTCCCCTTTGAGCATCGACCTCGCGCAGCGCCTTACGCGCATCCGCCCCTCGGCCACCGTGAGCATCACGGCGCGCGCGCAGCGGTTGGGCGAGCAAGGCCGCGACATGATCGTGTTGAGCGTCGGCGAGCCCGACTTCCCGACGCCCGCGCACATCAAGGCCGCGGCGATCGAGGCGCTCGCGCGCGACGAGACGAAATACACGCCGGTCGACGGCTCGCGGCGGCTCAAGGAAGCCGTCGTCGCGAAGCTCAAGCGCGACAACGCGTTGGCCTACACGCCGGAGCAGGTCCTGATCTCGTCGGGCGCGAAACAGTCCTGCTACAACGCGTGTCTCGCGCTGCTCGGTCCCGGCGACGAAGCGATCGTCCCGGCGCCGTATTGGGTCTCGTATCCCGACATGGTGAGGCTCGCCGACGCGGAGCCCGTGATCGTGCCGACCGCGGCCGAGCATTCGTACAAGATCGCGCCCGAGCAGCTCGAGCGCGCGCTCACGCCGCGCACGCGGTTGTTGATCCTCAACAGCCCGTGCAACCCCACCGGCGCCGTGTCCTCGGCTGCCGACTGGCGCGCGCTCGGCGACGTGCTGCGCGCGCATCCGCGCGTCGTCGTGCTCAGCGACGAGATCTACGAGCACATCCATTGGGCCGACGAGCCATTCACGAGCTTCGCTGTGGCGTGCCCCGACCTCTACGAGCGCACGTTGACCGTCAACGGCATGTCCAAGGGCTACGCCATGAGCGGCTGGCGTGTCGGCTACGCCGCGGGGCCCGTGGCGGTCATCAAAGCCATGACGAGCTTGCAGAGCCAGAGCACGACGAACGCCTGCACGATCGCGCAGGCTGCGGCCGTCGCGGCGCTCGTTGGCGACCAAAGCTGCGTGCGTGAGATGTGCGCCGAGTTCGAGCGCCGTCATGAGTTCTTCTTCGCCGGTATACGCGCGCTGCCCGGCGTTACCTGTGTGCCCGCGCAGGGCGCGTTCTATCTGTTGCCGAACGTCGAAACCGCGATGCGCAAGCAGGGCTTCGTGACGGACGTCGAATTCTGCGAGCAACTGCTCGAGCGGACCGGCGTCGCGCTCGTACCCGGCACGGCGTTCGGCGCGCCCGGTCACGTGCGCCTGTCGTTCGCGGCTTCGATGACCACGCTCGACGCGGCGCTCGCGCGCTTGCGTGAATTTCTGTCGGCGTGATTGCTCGGTGGCGTGCACGTCTCTAACTCACTGACGGAAAAAGCAATTCACGTTTCCTTGCCTTGACTTGCCGGGGGCCTTCTTCCAGAATGCCGCCGCCCGCAGCGGGCGCGGTTCCCCGGTAGCTCAGTGGTAGAGCGACGGACTGTTAATCCGTTGGTCGGCGGTTCGAGCCCGTCCCGGGGAGCCAATTTACCTCCGCACCACGACAGCCTCTGTCATCTTTAGCCGGCGGACACGGGGCTACGAACACCGCCATTGCGATCTTCAGGACTCGGGAGCGGGAAACTCCAGCACTAGAGTCTGATGGAACGGCGTCGCGCGCCATTCACCTTGCACACGACGCAGGCGCTCGCGCACGCGCACGATCAAATCGCCGGTCAACCACGCCGGCGGCTCATGGCCCAAGGAACGGGAGCCTGCGGCAATCGCTTCCGCGAAGCTTTCGGGGTCGATGCTGGACCACGTGTCGTTCTTGGCGACCCCTTGAATACGCCCCACGACGCCTTCGGTCTGCATCGCTTCAGGATCGACTGGCGGCCCTGCCGTCAACGCTTCGTAGGTCTCGCCGCGCGCCAGTCGTCCATAGAACGATGCGTCGAGCCCCGCCTCGGTTTCGACGGCGTAGTGCACGAGATCGTGAAGAAGCGCACTGCGCGTTTCCAGCTCGCGCGCTTCACGCGTGCCGTCGTCGCGTACGAGCTCGAGACGATGGCGCTCGTTCGTGAGTCTCGTGAGGCGGATGAGCATGCCGTCGTTCTTGCGGGAGCCGTGTACTGTCGAATCGATAGCGGTCGTGCAACGCAATCGCGGCTAGAGGCCGAGAGCAGCCGCCTCGCGCAACACGACGTCGAGATCCGGGCGCGTCCGGTAGGTCGGCTCCAGGTAGCGCAGCCGGATCGTGCCACTGTGATCGACGACGTAGAGTAGCGGCCGCGGCACGCCGAACTGAGCCGTGCCCACGGGGTATTGCTCGTCGCGAATACCGAGGCTCAAATTGATCGCGCCGGCCGGGTCGGCGAGCATCGTGTACTCGATCTGTTGGGACGCCGCGAATGCCGCGATCTCGTCGACGTCGTCGACGCTGACGGAGACCACGTTGAGCCCCAGCGCTCGAAAGCGCGCGACATGCCGATTGACGTCGACGAGCTGGCCTTTGCAGAACGGGCACCAGTCGGCCGAGCGCACGAAGAGAATCGCCGCGCCCTTGTCGCCCATGACGGCGGCGAGCGTCTGCGGTTGGCCGTGCTGGTCGGGGGCAGCAAGCTCGTGGGGGAACTTGGCGCCGACCGCTGGGCCTGGTTCCGCCGCCGACGCGGCGCCGGCCGGGAACATCGCACACACCACCGCGGCCGAGAACATCATCTTCAATGAGCGCATGATTTCGACTCCTCTGGAACCAAGATCAGACACCGGGGACTGGGACGCCATCGACCCACGCAAGAGCAACGCGCGCCGTGCCGTAGCAGCTCGGCAGTCATGAGCGTCGCCCGGCCTTCATCATCTCGAGCAACGGCAGATAGCCGCGGTCAGCGAGCCGCTGCGACGCCGGGCTCACGTAAGCGGGATCGAGCTCGATGCCGAGGCCTTCGACGAGCCTGTTCATGAAGTTGAACAGCGCGGTCACGGCGACGGCGTAGTACAACGCCTCGTCGTCCCAACCGGCAGCGACAACAGCGTCCGCATCGGCTTGGGTCACGGAATCCGGCGCCAGCGTGAGCTTGCGAGCCAGCGCAAGCACGGGGCGCAGGTTGGGCGCGACACCGTCGGCGCCCTGGTCGGCGACGATCCGCGCCAGCAACCCCGGCTCGATACCCATGCGCTCCGCCGTCGCCGTGTGCACGCCGTGACAAAACCGGCAGCGATTGAGGCCCGAGACGTAAGCCGCGATGAGCTCGCGCTCGGCAGCAGAGAACGGCGCCGGCCCGCGCAGCAGCGCTTCGTGAAACTCGATGAGCGGCGTGCTGGTCGCGGGAAACGCCGTGAACACGTCGATGAGACTCGCGCGGGCTCGCAACGAGCGCAGGTAGGCCAACTCAGTTCTCCTGTGGCGTGGCGGCGCGCCACGCAAACAGCAGGCGTCCGCAGAGCGCGGCAACCAGCACCGCCGCGACAACGACGCCCCCGTGCCACGCGAACGTGACCGCGCCGTTCGCGTGGGGCAGGCTCATGCACGCCGCGACGTTGGCGAGCGCCGCCACTGCGAGCGCCGAAAACCCTGCCGTCGCCGCCGGCGTGAGCGGCGCGCCGCGCCGCAGCAGCGACGTGAGCACGATCATGAGCGGCGCGCCGCCGGCGAGGATCACGCCCACGCACAGCCACTCGTGGGACGCGGCCGGCACCGCCGCCCAGTCGATCTGCGCGGGAGACGCGACGACGAGCGTCGCCAGCCACAGGAGCGCGACCGGCACGGTCCAGGCGCGCCAGCGGTTCGACGCCCCCGGGACCACGGACGCGAACGCGGCGGCGCTCGCAAGCACGCCCGTTGCGACAGCAAGGATCTGTGCGACCCAGAACGATGCGGGCCAACCCGCGATCGACCCCACGAGCCATCCCATCCCTACGACGGCCAGCACGACGTAGAGCGTCGCGCCGAACGCCCAGAGCGTCGCGCGCCTACCGGGCGAACGGAGCCGTGGCACGGGCTCGAGTCCCAGCGCCAGTTTGTCGATCAAGTCTTCCGTCGTTTCATCCGTGTTCATTCGCGTCCCTTGGCCAACGTGCGCTTGAGCGTCGCCATCGCGCGGTGCGTTGCGACCTTGAGCGCACCCACGCTCGTTCCGGAGATCTCCGCCGCCTCCTTGAGCGACCGTTCCTCGAGCTTCAGCAGCTCGATGGCCTGCCGCTGCCCCGGCGGCAGGGCGCGCACGGCCTCGCGCAGCGCGGCCGTGTCACGCACGTCGGCGATGTCGTCATTCGTTTCGGGCTCGGCAAAGGTTACATCGAGCTCGTCGACGTGGACCTCCCGCCGCGCGATGCGCCCGTAACGCCGTGCGCCGTCGACGAGCCGGTTGCGCACGATCGCGAGCAGCCAGGGCGTGAACGGCCGCGAGGGATCGTAGGTGGCGCGGACGGCATGAATCGACAAAAGGACGTTCTGGACGAGGTCCTCGACCTCGGCCGCGCCGGCGAACCCTCGTTGCCTGCGGACGAGCTGTCGTATGCGTGGCACGATCGCGGCGAGCAGGTCGCGATACGCCGCGCCGTCCCCCTCTTGCGCCGCACGCATCAGGTCGCCGAGTGCATCGGTGGTCGGATCGAGCTTGGTCATGCGCACGGCGAGTGTACGCCACGCGTAACCTTTTCGGGTCGTGCGCCGAATCAGCCATCGCCGTGATACAGCTCTTCGTGCATTCGAACGCTGGATCTACAACCGACGCACGTCGTAAACGAGCAGCGTGTGCCCCGGCAGCGTGAGCTCCGGCTCGCGCGGCACGAGCTTCACGTGCCTGTAGCCACCGCCCATGAGCTTGAGGCCCGCGCCGAGCAACACGGGCATGAGGCCGACCTCCACGGTGTCGACGAGCCCGGCCGCCGCCAAGCTGCCGAACAGCTCGCCGCCGCCCCAGAGCCAGATATCCTTGCCGGGTTGCTCGCGCAGCGCCGCGATGCGCTCGAGCGCATCGGCGCCGAGCACCGTGACCTCGCCGCGTCGGCCGGGCGGCAAGGTGCGCGACACGACGTAGGTCGTGAACGGCTTGATCGCGCCGCCCGCTTGCTCGTAGCTCTTGCGCCCCATGAGCACGGTGTCGAACTGCGCGTAGAACGCTTTGAAGTACGGCCCGGCCGCGCTGGGATCGACCTCGATCCAGTCGTACTCGCCGTTCGGCCCGGCGATGTAGCCATCGAGACTCGCGGCTACCGAATAGCGAATTCGTCGCACGATCGGCTCCTGGCCTTGGATCGTTATTGCACCTTAGCCCCGAGTTCATGACATCCGGCGTCATATTTTTCTGCTACCGTCTTTTGCCATGCGCGCCGACCGGCTCATCTCCATCGTTCTGCTGCTCCAGGCCAACGGCCGCTTGACGGCCGAGTCGCTCGCCACGCGCCTCGAGGTGTCGCAGCGCACGATCCTGCGCGACATGGATGCGCTGAGCACGGCCGGCGTCCCGGTCGTCGCCGAGCGCGGCGCCGGCGGCGGCTGGCGGCTCATCGACGGCTACGAAACGAAGCTCACGGGGCTGACGCCTACGGAAATCAGCTCCTTGTTCCTCGGCCGGCCGCCGCAGCTGCTGGCCGAGCTCGGGCTCAAGGACGCGGCCGACGCCGCGTGGTTGAAGTTGCGCGCTGCGCTGCCCGTCGGTGTGCGCGAGCAGGCGGATTTCGTGCGCCAGAGGATTCTCGTCGACACGCGCGGCTGGCGCGATTCGCAGCAGTCGCTCGCGAGCCTGCCCGTGATTCTCGAGGCGCTGTGGCGCGGCCGACGGCTGCGCTTTCAATATGAGAAGAGCAACGCGGACGCCAGCGGCCGCGAGGTCGATCCGCTCGGGCTCGTGGCGCGCGGCAATCATTGGTATCTGGTCGCCGCTCGCGCGGGCGAGACCCGTACCTATCGGGTGTCGCGGATCCAGTCCGCGGAGTCGCTCGAGCAGCCGGCCGAGCGGCCGGCGGGCTTCGATCTCGCCGCGTATTGGGATGCATCGGCCACGCGGTTTCGCGAGCACCTGCCGCGTTACGACGCGACGTTTCTCGTCGCGCCCGACGTTTTGCCGTGGGTGCGCTATCGCGGTTGGCGGCTCATCGAGGAGACGCTCGAGGGCGACCGTTACCGCGTGCGCTTGCGCTTCGACTCGTCGCTCGAGGCGCGGCAGTTCGCGCTCGCGTTCGGTCCCGAGCTCGAGGTCGTCGAGCCCGCGGGGCTCAAAGAGGAAGTCGTCGCGGCAGCGGCGGCGGTCGTCGCGGCCTATTCACCCACGGTGACTTGAGCCGCCTTAAGCGGCGGCGCGCACCTGCGACATGAGCGCCAGCGTGCGCCCGTCGGGGTCCTTGAAGAACGCCATCCACTCCTCGGTGCCGTCGACGTGCCGGTGAATCAAATGCGGTGCGCCGATGAACTCGACGCCGCGCGCGACGAGCTCAGCGTGCGCCGCGGCGATGTCGTCGACGCGGAGATAGAGGCACGATTCGGGACCGGGCGCTGCGCCCTCGGCGCTCAGATACAGTCGCGTGCCGCCGCAATCGAAGAACGCGAGCTTGCCGAACGTGTAGAGGTGCTCGAGCCCGAGCACCTTGCCGTACCACGCGCACGCGGCGTCGATGTCGCGCACGGTGCGCGAGATCTGGCCGATCGGTCCGAGACGCAAGTCGCGCGTGGTCATGACGGGTTCCTCTTTGCTGGGGCGGCGAAACGCCGCGCTGTCCTTCGGCACGCCGCGCCAGCGCTGGAGCTCGCGGCGCGTGCGCAGGCCGAGCTTGGTCAGCGCGTTGCGGACGTGATACTTGACGGCGTCGCGGCTGATGCCGCGGCGGGCCGCGATGACCGCGTAGCTCATGCCGTGGCGCACGGCGTGCACGACGGCCCATTCGGCGGGCGTCAGCACGTCGTCGTGCGGCGGGCGGCCGCGGCGGCGAGGCACGGGGTTGCGAGCAGCGCACATGGCGTCAATAGTAGCGGCCCATGATCGGCATTTCCCTCCCCTGGCCCCGGCCGGTGCGCGCCCGTGCGGGCGCCGCGCTCGCCTGTCTCAGCTCGCTCGTTCTCGTCGGCTGCGGAAGATCCGCGCTCGACGACGCAACCATCGTGGCGCTCGACGCGGTAACGCTGCGCGCCGAGCTCGCGGCCGGCCGTGTTTCGTCGGAGCGCGTGACGCGCGCCTATCTGGCTCGCATCGCGGCGCTCGACGACGCGGGACCGACGCTCGGCGCCGTCATCGAGGTCAACCCCGACGCCGAAGCGCTCGCGCGCGCGCTCGACGAGGAATACGACCGAACCGGCGTCACGGGTCCCCTGCACGGCGTGCCGGTGCTGCTCAAAGCCAACATCGATACGGCCGACCGCATGGCGACGAGCGCCGGATCGCTCGCCCTCGCCGAGCACCGCGCGGCCGCCGACGCCGAAGTCGTGTCGAGGCTGCGCGACGCCGGCGCCGTCGTGCTCGGCAAGGCGAACTTGAGCGAGTGGGCGAATTTTCGCTCGTCGCGCTCGACGAGCGGCTGGAGCAGCCTCGGCGGCCAGACGCGCAACCCCTACGTGCTCGACCGCAACCCGTGCGGCTCGTCGAGCGGCTCGGCCGTGGCCGTGGCCGCGCGCTTGGCGCCGCTCGCCGTCGGCACGGAGACCGACGGCTCGATCGTCTGTCCTGCGGCGGCCAACGGCGTCGTCGGCATCAAGCCCGCGCTCGGCACCGTGGGCCAACGCGGCATCGTGCCGATCGCGCACAGTCAGGACACCGCCGGGCCGATGGCGCGGACCGTGACGGACGCCGCACTCCTGCTGGCCGCGATGGCCGGCGTCGACTCTCGCGACGCCGTGACCTCCGCGGCCGAGGAACAGACACCCGTCGATTACCGCGCAGCGCTGGACCCCCATGGTCTGGAAGGAGCGCGGATCGGCGTACTGCGGGGACCGTTCGTCGGCTACAACGCGGAGGCCGATGCTATTTTCGAGGCCGCCATCGGGCAACTCCGTGCGAGCGGCGCCCAGATCGTCGATCCGGTCGATCTGCCCAATGCCGGAGCCTACGGCGAGAGCGAGCTCGAGGTACTGCTTTACGAGTTCAAGGCAGACCTGAACGCGTACCTCGCGAACCGGCCGGGGCTGCGGGTCCGCACGCTCGCCGACGTGATCGCGTTCAACGAAGCCAATCGCGATCGGGCGATGCCGTTCTTCGGGCAGGATCTGTTCGTCCGGGCCCACGCCAAGGGGCCGCTCACCGAGCCCGCCTATCGCGCGGCCGTCGAGCGGAATCGGCGGCTGGCCGGCCCGCAGGGGATCGACCGCGCCCTCGCCGCCGACAGGCTCGACGCCCTCGTCGCGCCGACGGTCGGCCCTGCGTGGGTCACCGATCTCGTGAACGGCGACCATTACCTGGGTTCCAGTTCCTCACCCGCGGCCGTTGCGGGGTATCCGAGCCTGACGGTGCCCGCAGGTTCGGCGTACGGTCTGCCGGTCGGTCTGTCGTTCATCGGCACGGCGTGGTCGGAAGCGACGCTGATCCGTCTCGCGTACGCGTACGAGCAGGCAACGAGACACCGCAATCCGCCGACGTTTGCCACGACCGTCTCCTTCGCGCGACAACAGTCGGGCGATGCCCGGCGCTGAATCGCCTCGGCGGCGTCTCTCGAGTCGACCGCAACGGCCCCTGGCGAATGGCGCTTCGGTGACGAGCCGATATCCCCCCATCGGAGCTCGAAGTGGGCACCATCGCCCATCAGGTCGGCGATGTCTTCCCTCGCGTGTCGGGACCGCCGGAAGAGCGGTCCCTGATTCGCGATTGGGAAAGCCCAGTGCGACGCGTCACGACTGAGAAGAGATCGTCAGCATGAAGCCGCTCGGCTCGGTGACCTCGAACGCTCGGGTGCCCCACGGAGTGTCGTGGGCCGCGGCGGGCAGGGCCATGCCGGCCGCCGGCCCGCGCGCCGCCAGGGGATAGACGTCCGGCGCCCGCTCGATTGAAAGCCCCCACCCCACCCCCCTCCGCCAGTCGCGGCCCGG
>CAZCZE010000025.1:0-37777 GCA_964503125.1 uncultured Gammaproteobacteria bacterium | reverse complement strand
CCTCCCGAGACCGTCTGCGCACAGGGGCAGCAATACGCTCCTGCTATTGCTGCACGCCGCCATCCATGGCGGCGATGTGCGCAGACGAGCCCCAGGGATGGTCTTCCGGCGTGTCTCGGGAGGCGCCCTCGAGGTGCGCCCGCCGCCAGCGCAGCGCTCACAAGCCAAACCTCGCTTGCCGGGGCTAGGCCGCGCTGAATACACTTACAGGTTCGGTGCCCAAGGAGGGCCGTTGACCCATGGCAAGAATCACCGTCGAAGACTGTCTGCAGAAAGTGCCGAACCTGTTCCAGCTCGTGCTCGTGGCCGCCAAGCGCGCGCGCCAGCTGGCCAACGGCGCCCATGCCATGGTCGATTGGGAGAACGACAAGGCCACGGTCGTCGCGCTGCGCGAGATCGCCGAGGGCTACATCAACGAAGAGATACTGACGCAGCGCGACAAGCCCGTCGAAGACATCCTCGCGGCCGATCTCGCCGCGGTCACGCCGATGTCGCCCGACGATCTCTTGAGCTCGAGGCCGGTCTCGATCGGCGATTGATCGAGTTATTGAGGGCCGGATGAGACGCCGGCAAAGCTAGCCGCCATGGACTATGGTGCCGTCATCCGCGATCGCATGTTGTCGTCGGTATGGCGGACCGATGATTTCTCGCGGCTCATGTCGCAGCTCGAGGCCTACCTGCCGAGCGCCGACCTGCCGAGCATCACCGCGGCGTACGAGTTCAGCGCCAAGGCCCACGAGGGACAGTTGCGCCGCAACGGCGATCCTTACATCTCCCATCCGGTAGCGGTCGCCGAGGTCCTCGCGGGGTTGCATCTCGACTCGGGCTCGATCAAGGCGGCGCTGTTGCACGACGTCGTCGAGGACACGGCGAGCACGCTGCCCGAGATCCAAACGCGCTTCGGCGAAGACGTTGCGTTGCTCGTCGACGGCGTCAGCAAAATCGACCACTTGCGCTTCGACAGCGCCGCCGAAGCGCAGGCCGAGAGCTTCCGCAAGATGCTGCTCGCGATGGCGAAGGATCTCCGCGTGATCCTCGTCAAGCTCGCCGATCGCACGCACAACATGCGCACGATCCAGTCGCTGCCCGCGGACAAGCAGCGCCGCATCGCGCGCGAGACCCTCGACATCTATGCGCCGATCGCCAATCGGCTCGGCGTGTACTCGGTCAAGGTCGAGCTCGAGGATTTGGGGTTCAAGACGGTCTACCCGTACCGCTACCGCGTGCTCGAGCGCTCGTTGCGGCGCGCCAAGGGCAATCAGCGCCAGCTGCTGCGCAAGATCGAGGGCCGGCTCACGGCGGCGCTCGCGGAGGCGAAGATTCCCGCGCGCGTCGTGGCGCGCGAGAAGCACCTCTATAGCATTTACCTCAAGATGCAGCGCAAACAAGCGCACCTGTCGGACATCGTCGACGTCTACGGCGTGCGCGTGATCGTCGAGGACGGCGACAGTTGCTACCGCGCGCTCGGCGTGACGCATCAGCTGTTCAAGCCGATGCCGGGCCGTTTCAAGGACTATATTTCGATCCCGCGCGTCAACGGCTACCAGTCGTTGCACACGACGCTGTTCGGCCCGAATGGCCTGCCGCTCGAGGTGCAGATTCGCACCGAGGGCATGGACAAGGTCGCCGAGCGCGGCATCGCGGCCCACTGGCAATACAAAGCCGTCGACAAGAACATCTATAGCCCCGAGGACCGCGCGCGCGAATGGCTCTCGGGGCTCATGGAGATGGAGCGCGCGGCCAACTCCGAGGAATTCCTCGAGACGGTCAAGGCGGACCTGTTTCCCGACAAGGTCTACGTGTTCACGCCGAAGGGCGCCATCATGCGCTTGCCGCGCGGCGCCACGCCCGTCGACTTCGCGTACGCCGTGCACACCGACATCGGCAATCGTTGCGTCGCCGCGAAGATCGACCGCCGCGCCGTGCCGCTCAAGACGCAGCTCCAGAACGGCGAGACCGTCGAGATCATCACGCAGCGCAGCGCGCACCCGAATCCAAGCTGGGTGAACTTCGTCACGACGGCCAAGGCGCGCAACGCGATCCGCGGCTATCTCAAGAACTTGAAGCGCGACGAGGCAGAGGAGCTCGGCCGCCGGCTCATCAATCAGGAGCTCCTGTCGTACTCGCTGAACTTGCGCCGCCTGCCGAAGGCCCGGTTCGAGCAGCTGCGCGAAGAGCTCGGCGTCGCAGACGAAGCGACGTTGTTCGAGCAGGTGGGCCTCGGCGAGCGCCTGGCGCCCGTCATCGCCGGGTTGCTCGCCCAGCAAGGCGACGAGCCCGATTCCGAGGCCGCTGCGCGGCGCAAGCCGCTCGAGATCGCGGGCACCGAAGGCGCCGTCGTGAGCTACGCGCATTGCTGCTATCCGATCCCAGGCGACGAGATCGTCGGCTTCATGTCGAGCGGCCGCGGCATCGTGATCCACCGCGACCGGTGCCGCAATCTCGCCGAGTACCGCAAGCAGCCGGCCAAGTGGATTCCCGTCAACTGGACGCGCGGCGTCAAAGGCCAATTCGAGTCCGAGATCCTCGTGCGCACGCTCGATCGCGTCGGCCTGCTCGCCGAAGTCGCGGGACGTATTTCCGCGACGCACACCAACATCGAGCACGTGCGCGTCGACCGCGATGGTGACGCCACGGCGCTCGTGTTCCGCTTGAAGGTGCGCGACCGCCGCCACCTGGCGCAGGTGGTGCGCAGCATCCGCACGATTCCGGGCGTCGTGCGCGTGACCCGCAGCGCCAGCTGAGCAAAGAACCATGGCCAAAGAACCGATCCACACGAGTCGCGCGCCGGCCGCCATCGGCCCGTACAGCCAAGCTATTCGCGCCGGCAACACCGTCTATCTTTCGGGCCAAATCCCGCTCGATCCCAAGACCATGGAGCTCGTCAAAGGCGACATCCGCGCGCAGATCCGCCAGGTGTTCGACAATCTCGCGGCCGTCGCCGCAGCGGCCGGCGGCTCGCTGGGTGACGCCGTGCGGTTGACCGTGTATCTCACGGATCTCGCGAACTTCCCCATCGTCAACGAGATCATGGCGCAGTACTGCCAAGAGCCCTATCCGGCCCGCGCCGCGATCGGCGTCGCGGCGTTGCCGCGCGGCGCGGCCGTCGAAGTCGACGGCATCCTCGTGCTCTAGGTCGGTCTCGATCGCCGCGCTGCCCCTAACGCTCTTCGCTAAGCCGGTCGACCGCCTCGCAGGCGTCGGTCCGAAGATCGCCGAGCGGCTCGCGAAGCTCGGCGTCCGGACGATCGGTGACCTGCTCTGTCTCTTGCCGCAACGCTATGAGGATCGCACGGCGCTGCGTCCCATCGGCAGCTTGAGGGTTGGCGACAAGGCGCTCGTCGAGGGCGTCATCGAGCTCCGCGAGGTCGTCCACCGGCGGCGGCGCTCGTTGCTCTGCCGCCTTGCCGACGGCACGGGCGCGCTGACGCTGCGCTGGTTCTATTTCAATCGGGGCGTCGAGCAGGCGCTCGCGCGCGACCGGCGCGTGCGCTGCTACGGCGAGGTGCGTTTAGGCTCGGCGGGGCTCGAGATGATTCATCCCGAGCACCGGGTCGTCAACGACGACGAGGCGGAGCCGAACGACAGCTTGACGCCCGTCTACCCCACGACGGAAGGGCTGTACCAGCAGACGATCCGGCGGATCGTGACGCACGCGGTTGCCGCGCTCGCGCGCGAGCCGCTGACGGACTATCTCGCGGACGCGCTGGCATCGCGCACCCACGCCGGCGAGCCGTGGCCTTCGCTCGCCGCGGCGCTCAAGTTTCTGCACGCGCCGCCGCGCGATGCCGCTGCCGACCTCCTGTTGCTCGGGCGCCATCCGTGCGCGCGCCGCATCGCGCTCGAGGAGCTCGTGGCCCAGCGTTTGAGCCTGCGTCGCTCGGCCGCGCTCGCGCGCCACGAGCGCGCGCTGCCGCTACCTAAGCCCACTATGATGCTCGCAAAGCTCACGGCGGCGCTGCCGTTCGCACTGACGGCCGCACAGCGGCAGGCCGTCGCGGAGATCGTAGCGGACTTAGGAAGCGCGCAGCCGATGAACCGCCTGCTGCAAGGCGACGTCGGCTCCGGTAAGACCGTCGTGGCCGCGAGGGCGGCCGTCGTCGCGGCCGCGGCCGGCTGTCAGACCGCCGTCATGGCGCCGACCGAGCTGCTCGCCGAGCAGCACTTCGCGAGCTTCGAGCGCTGGCTTACGCCCTTAGCTATAGAGGTCGCCGCCTTAGTAGGCGCCCAACCCACGCGCGTGCGCGCCGGGACGCTCGCGATGGTCGCCGACGGGCGCGCCGGTGTCGTCGTCGGCACGCATGCGTTGTTCCAGGAGAGCGTCGCGTTCCACCGGCTGGCGCTCGTCGTCGTCGACGAGCAGCATCGGTTCGGCGTGGAGCAGCGGTTGAAGCTCAAGCAGAAGGGCGCGGACGGGACGTTCGCGCCGCACCAACTCATCATGACGGCGACGCCGATCCCGCGCACGCTCGCGATGACGGCCTACGCCGACCTCGACTACTCCCAAATCGCCGAGCTGCCGCCGGGGCGGCAGCCCGTCAAGACCGTGGTGATGCCCGAGCGGCGGCGCGCCGAGCTCGTCGCACGCATCGCCGCGCACTGCACCGCGGGCCGCCAAGCTTATTGGGTCTGCCCACTCATCGACGAATCCGAGCTCGTCGATTCGCAAGCCGCGAGCGCGCTCGAGCGCGAGCTCAAGGAAGCGCTGCCCGACACCCGGATCGGCTTGATCCACGGTCGCATGAAGCCCGCCGACAAGGACCTCGTGATGCGCGCGTTCAAGCGCGGTGAGCTCGCACTGCTCGTGGCGACCACCGTCATCGAGGTCGGCGTCGACGTGCCGAACGCGACGCTCATGGTCGTCGAGAACGCCGAGCGCATGGGCTTGGCGCAGCTGCACCAATTGCGGGGCCGCGTGGGCCGCGGCTCGCAGACCTCGAGCTGCGTGTTGCTGTACCGGCCGCCGCTCACGGACGTCGCGCGCGAACGGCTCAACGTGCTCCGCGCCACCAACGACGGGTTCGTCGTGGCGCAGAAAGACTTGGAGCTGCGCGGTCCGGGCGAGGTCCTCGGCACGCGCCAGACCGGGATCGCGGAGCTGCGCGTCGCGGATCTGCTGCGCGACGCCGACCTTTTGCCGGCCGTCATCGAGATCTCGGAGCAGCTGCTAGCGACGAGCCCGGCCGCGAGCGACGCGCTGATTCGCCGCTGGAGCCGCGGCGAGGCCGAGTACGCCAAAGTGTGAGGCACCGCGTTTGCCCCGCGAGCGCCGCGGCCCCTAGAATCGCCGCGATGCGCGTCAGTCCCGGACTTCACCGTTGAGCAACCGCAGCGCGAGCTACCCCACGACGAAGGTGCCGAGGCGGCGCCACGTGCAGGTGCTCGTGCAGCACTATTCGCGCTATCTGCGGCTCATGCGCCTGCACCGGCCGATCGGCATTTGGCTGCTGCTTTGGCCGACGCTGTGGGCGCTATGGATCGCCTCGGCCGGCGGCCCCGACGAGCGCGTATTCTTGATCCTCGTGCTTGGCACGATCGTGGTGCGCTCCGCGGGGTGCGTCATCAACGACTACGTCGATCGCAAGATCGATCCGCACGTGGCGCGCACGGCCGACCGGCCGCTCGCGACGGGCGAGGTCGCGCCCGTCGAGGCGCTGCTCCTGTTCGCGGCGCTCATGCTCATCGCGCTCGGCCTCGTGCTCACGTTGAACACGTTGACGCTCGCGTTCGCCGCCGCAGGTGCAGTGATAACGATCATCTACCCGTTCACGAAGCGCTTCTTGTCGACCCCGCAGTTCGTGCTCGGCGTCGCGTTCTCTTGGGGGGTACCGATGGCCTTCGCCGCGACCGTCGGCGACGTGCCGCGCGTCGGCTGGCTGCTGTTTCTGGCGGCGATGATCTGGGTCGTGGTCTACGACACGCAGTACGCGATGACCGACCGCGCCGACGACCTCAAGGTCGGCGTGCGTTCGACTGCCATTCTGTTCGGCGATCTCGACCGGCAGTTCATCGCCGTGCTACAGGTGCTGCTGCTCGCGAGCCTCGTGCTCGTCGGCCGCAGCGCGGGTTTGGGCGCTTGGTATTACGGCGGCCTCGGCGCCGCGGGCGCTTTCGCGGCTTATCAGGCCTACCTCATCCGCGACCGCGACGGCGTGCAGGCCTTCCGCGCGTTCTTGAACAACGCCTGGTTCGGCGCGGCCGTGTTCGCAGGCATCGTGCTCGAGTACACGTTCCGGGCCTGATGTCTCGTCGTCGTGTTCTGCCGTGCGCGCGACGGCGAACGCGAGGCAGCTCCGTGCACCCGCGGCCAAGAGCTCGGCGGCAAGTGCGTTGATCGTCGCGCCCGTCGTCACGACGTCGTCGACGATGGCGACGCGCCGACCGCGCAAGTCGCGCGTCACGCGGAACGCCTGAGCCACGCTCGCACGCCGCTGCCGCGCGCCTTGCCCCGTCTGCGCGCGGGTCGCGGCGCGGCGCACGATGCCGCGCTCGAGCAGAGGCACCCTAAGCTCGTGCGCGAGCGGCCGCGCGATCTCGCGCGCCTGGTTGTTGCCGCGCTCGCAGCGCCGCGTGCGATGCAGCGGCACGGGCACGAGCGCGTCGACATCGGACCGCGCCGCGGCCAACGCCGGCGCGAGCAGCAGCGCGAACGCGCGGCCCAGCGACCGCGCGCCGCGGTATTTGAGCGCGTGCACGTAATGCTCGAGCGGTGGCGCATAGTCGAACGGTGCGACGACCGCCGCAACGCACCAACGGGCGCTGCGCAGCGGGCAACGCGCCACCGGCGTCGCGAGGCCGCAGCGCCCACACGCGCGGCGCACGCGCGCGAACTCGCGCGAACAGACGGCGCAGAAGCCGCGGCGCGAGGGTCCGCCGCAGGCCGGGCAGCTCTCGACGAACAGCGCGTCCCACCTCCCGTAAACTTGCGCGCGAGCCTGAAGTTGACAGTGCTCGCGCGTGTTTCTGATACTGCAGCGTCGCGCGCGAGGGCGCCCAAGGGATAGCGGCGAATGTCGGCAGTCGAACGAGAAATCACGCAAGGCGCGCGCGTCAGAGCCGCGCCGCGCACGGACTGGACGCGCGCCGAGGTCGAGGCGTTGTTCGACCTGCCGTTCAACGACCTGCTCCACACGGCGCAGTGCGTGCACCGGCAGCACTTCGACCCGAACGCCGTGCAGGTCTCGACGCTGCTGTCGATCAAGACGGGCGCCTGCCCCGAGGATTGTGCGTACTGCCCGCAGAGCATTCGCTACACGACGGGCGTCGACCGCCACGACCTCATGCCGCTCGACGACGTGCGCGCAGCGGCGCGCCGCGCCAAGGAGGCCGGCGCCACGCGCTTCTGCATGGGCGCGTCGTACCGCGGGCCCAAAGACTCGCAGCTCGAGCCCATCCTCGCCATGATCAAGGAGGTCAAGGCCATGGGGCTCGAGACCTGCGCGACGCTCGGCCTGCTCAAGCCGGGGCAAGCCGAGCGCCTCGCCGAGGCCGGGCTCGACTACTACAACCACAACCTGGACTCGTCGGCCGAGTTCTACGCGAAGATCATCAGCACGCGGACCTACGCGGATCGCCTCGAGACGCTCGAGCGTGTGCGCGCGGCCGGCGTCAAAGTCTGCTGCGGCGGCATCGTCGGCATGGGCGAGACGCGCGCCGATCGCATTGGGCTGCTGCACACGCTCGCGACGCTTAGGTCGCAGCCCGAGAGCGTGCCCATCAACGACCTCGTGCCGATCCCCGGCACGCCGCTCGCGGGCGCCGCGCCGCTCGATCCGTTCGAGTTCGTGCGCTGCATCGCCGTCGCGCGCATTCTCATGCCGCGCTCGCACGTGCGACTCTCGGCCGGGCGCAGCGAGTTCAGCGACGAGCTCCAGGCGCTGTGCTTCTTCGCGGGCGCGAACTCGATCTTCTACGGCGAGAAGCTGCTCACGACGGGCAATCCCGACACGGCCGCCGACCAACGGTTGTTCGAGCGGCTCGGCCTCAAGCCCGAGTCGGGCCCGGCGGCGCACTAGCGCCGCGAATCGCGTGACGCTTCGCCTCGAAGAAGCGCTGCCCGAGAAGCACTCGGCCAGGCGCGCCTTCGACCGGGCGCGCAATATCGCCGACGCGAGCTTCATTCACGACGAAGCGCGCACGCGCCTGCTCGCGCGGCTCGATCTGTTGCGGCTCGCGCCGCGCCTCGTCGTCGATCTCGGCTGCGGCCTCGGCGGCGGTGCGCGCGCGCTCGCGGCCCGCTATCCGCGGGCTCTGGTCGTGGCGCTCGACTCGAGCCAAAACGTGCTGCGCTCCGCAGCGGCGGGCGCCGGCGGGGCCTTCGCCGTCGTCGGCGGCGACGCCGAACGCATGCCGCTGCACGCGCATCGCGCCGATCTCGTGCTCGCGAATCTCGTGCTGCCATGGTGCCGGCCCGACGTCGCCTTCGCCGAGGCCGCGCGCGTCCTCGCCGCGGACGGCGTCGCGCTGTTCGCGACGTTCGGCCCCGACACGCTCAAGGAAGTGCGCGAGGCGTTCGCGGCCGCCGACGACCGCATCCACGTCCACGCGGCGTTCGACATGCACGACTTAGGCGATCTCGCGCTCGCGGCCGGGCTCGCCGAGCCCGTGCTCGACGTCGATCGGCTTACGGTCACCTATGCCGACGTCGCTGCGCTCGTGCGCGACCTCAAGGCGATGGGCGCCGTCAACGTGGCCGGCGGGCGACGTCGCGGGCTCACGGGCGTCGCGCGCTGGCGGCGTTTCGAGCAGGCCTTGGTCGCGCCAGCCGGCCGCCGCTTCGCCGTGACCGTCGAGCTCATCTTGGGCCAGGCCTTCGGGCGCGGGCCCGTGCAGCGCCGGGACCGGCTCGAGGCCGGCGAAATCCGTGTGCCCCTCGAACGACTCCGGCGGCGTTCGGAAAGTACTTAGGGCGCAAAGTCTCGCCGGTTCCAGGCTTCGGGCCTTGTTCTGCTAGAATTCGCGCCGCGCGAGCCCCCCAGGCCCCGCATTCTTAGAATAATTGCAGGACGCATGACTATCAGGACCCGTGTTTTCGCCCCCGTCCTGGCCCTGCTCGCTTCGAGCATCGCCGGCCCTGCTTGGTCCGATTTCGAGCTCAACATGCCCGTCGGCGTCACGGCGACGAGCCGGGACGTCTACGAACTGCACATGCTGATCCTGTGGATCTGCACGATCATCGGCCTCGGCGTCTACGGCGCCATGGTCGTCGCCATCGTCAAGTTCCGTAAGTCGAAGGGCGCGGTCCCTGCGAAGTTCACGCACAACGGCGCCATCGAGGTCGTCTGGACCGTGATCCCCGCGGCGATCTTGATCGCGATGGCCGTGCCGGCCGCCGAGTCCCTGATCCGCATGGAGGATACGCGCGCCTCGGAGCTCACGATCAAGATCACGGGCTACCAATGGCGCTGGCACTACGACTACATCGACGACGGCGTGAGCTTCTTCAGCACGCTCGATCGCGAGAGCAACGCGGCGCGCCGCGTCGGCTCCGGCATCGACCCGAGCACGGTCGAGAACTACCTGCTCGCCGTCGATAACGAGCTCGTCGTGCCCGTCGACACGAAAGTGCGCTTGCTCGTCACGGGCGCGGACGTGCTGCACGCCTGGTGGGTGCCGGAGTTCGCGGTCAAGAAGGACGCCGTGCCGGGCTTCATCAACGAGGCGTGGTTCACGGCGGATACGGAGGGCACCTATCGCGGCCAGTGCGCCGAGCTCTGCGGCATGGACCACGGCTTCATGCCGATCGTCGTGCGGGTCACGAGCCGGGAAGCGTACGAGGCTTGGCTCGGCGAGCGCCGGGCGCAAGTCAGCTCGCTCGCGACCCCGTGAACGGGCCCGCTTAGGACGACGCCTCTCGACAAGGAAGACCCGGCATGAGCAGCACCGCCATCGACACCAAGGCCCACGGCCACCACGGCCACGGCGCGCTCGCGTGGATCCTGCGCTGGGTCACGACGACCAATCACAAGGACATCGGCACGCTGTATCTCATGTTCAGCTTGACGATGCTGTTCGTCGGCGGCGCGATGGCGCTCTATATCCGCGCCGAGCTGTTCCAGCCCGGCATGCAGTTCGGCAATCCGCAGTTCTTCAACTCAATGACGACCGTGCACGCGCTCGTCATGGTGTTCGGGATGATCATGCCGGCGTTCGCGGGCTTCGCGAACTGGCTCATCCCGCTCATGATCGGCGCGCCCGACATGGCGCTGCCGCGGCTCAACAACTGGTCGTTCTGGCTGTTGCCGTTCGCCGTGAGCTTGCTCGTCATCACGCTGTTCCTGCCGGGCGGCGCGCCGGCCGGCGGCTGGACGATGTATCCGCCGCTCGTGCTGCAGACGGGCGACGCGTTTCCGTTCCTGATCTTCGCGGTGCACCTGCTCGGCGTGTCGTCGATCCTCGCGGCGATCAACATCATCGTCACGATCATGAATTTGCGCGCGCCCGGCATGTCGCTGCTCAAGATGCCGATGTTCGTCTGGACGTGGCTCATCACGGCTTACTTGCTCGTGCTCGCGATGCCCGTGCTCGCGGGCGGCGTCACGATGCTGCTCACGGACCGCTTCTTCGGCACGAGCTTCTTCTCGGCCGCGGGCGGCGGCGACCCCGTGTTGTTTCAGCACATCTTCTGGTTCTTCGGGCACCCCGAGGTCTACATCATCATCCTGCCGGCGTTCGGCATCGTCTCGGAGATCATCCCGACGTTCGCCCGCAAGCCGTTGTTCGGCTACGCGGCCATGGTCTACGCGACGGCGAGCATCGCGTTCCTGTCGCTCGTGGTCTGGGCGCACCACATGTTCACGGTCGGCATGCCGCTCGCGGGGCAGCTGTTCTTCATGCTGAGCACGATGATCATCGCCGTGCCGACAGGCGTGAAGATCTTCAACTGGACCGCGACGCTCTGGCGGGGCTCGTTGACGTTCGAGACGCCGATGCTGTTCGCGCTGGCGTTCTTGTTCCTGTTCACGCTTGGCGGCTTCTCGGGTCTCATGGTCGCGATCGCGCCGGCCGACATCCAGTACCACGACAGCTATTTCGTCGTGGCGCACTTCCACTACGTGCTCGTGCCGGGCGCGTTGTTCGGCGCCCTCGGCGGCGCCTATTACTGGCTGCCGAAGATGACGGGCCACAGGTACGACGAGAGGCTCGGCAAGCTGCACTTCTGGCTCACCACGATCTTCGTCAACGTGACGTTCTTCCCGCAGCATTTCTTGGGCTTGGCGGGCATGCCGCGGCGCATCCCCGACTACGCCACGCAGTTCGCGGACTTCAACGCGATCTCGAGCATCGGCGCGTTCGGCTTCGGCCTCTCGCAGCTCCTGTTCGTCTACATCGTCGTCAAGTGCATCCGCGGCGGCGAAAAGGCGACGGCGCAGGTCTGGGAGAGCCCGACGGGCCTCGAGTGGACCGTGCCCTCGCCCGCGCCGCACCACACCTTCGACGAGCCGCCGGTCGTCAAATGACGAGGACAGGGATGTCCGACGCCAAAGTTCGACGCAGCCGACGCAGCGCGTGGCTGTTCGCCGGGCTCGCGGCGTTCTTTTACTTGGGATACATCGCCTGGAACTTGCTGCGCGCGCCGCTCGGCGGCTGAACATCGATGAACGACGCCCCCGACCGCCGTCTACCCTGGAAAATCGCCGGCCTGAGCGCGGCGATGTTCGCCTTCGGCTTTTTCGTGCTGCCGCCGCTCTACGAGACGTTCTGCGAGATCACGGGGTTCGGGGGCAGAACGGCGACGAGTGCGGCGACGGAAGCCGCCCGCCCGGACCCGAGCCGCACCGTGCGCGTCGAGTTCCTGTCGTCGGTTGCGAGCGGGGCGCCGTTTACACTCGAGCCCGAGGTCAGCCACCTGGAAGTGCACCCGGGCCAGCTCTACGAGACGCATTACCGGGCGCGCAATCTCACGGGGTCGGCGCTCGTCGGCCAAGCCGTGCCGAGCGTCGCGCCGGGTGCGGTCGCCCGGTATTTCTTGAAGACCGAGTGCTTCTGCTTCACGAGCCAAGAGTTCGAGCCGCACGAGGAGCTTACGCTCAAGCTTGCGTTCATCGTGGCGCCGGAGCTGCCCACACACGTCGATACGTTGTCGCTCTCGTACGCGTATTTCTCAGCCGCGAAGTGAGGATCTCCGCCGTCATGGAGCACGCCCCTAGCCACTACTACGTGCCGCACGGCACGCGCTGGCCGATCTTCGGTTCGATCGGGTTGTTCACCATGATGGTCGGTGCGGCGCTCTGGCTCAATCAGTTTGCGCCGGGTCCGTGGATCGTGGCCTTAGGGTTTGCCGTGCTGCTCTACATGCTGTTCGGCTGGTTCGGGACCGTGATCGGCGAAAGCGAGGCCGGCCGCTTCAACCTCAGGGTCGACGCATCGTTCCGCTTGGGCATGGGCTGGTTCATCTTTTCGGAAGTCATGTTCTTCGCCGTGTTCTTCGGCACTCTGTTCTATGCCCGCGTGCTCGTCGTGCCCTGGCTCGCCGGCGAAGGCGACAACTTCTTCACGAACTTCCTGCTCTGGCCCGGCTTCGAGAACACGTGGCCGTCGACGGGTCCGAGAGGCGAAGCCGTCGAGCGCATGGGCGCTTGGGGCTTGCCCGCGATCAACACGGCGATCCTGCTGCTCTCGGGCGTGACGATCACGATCGCGCACCACGCGCTGCGCGCCGGCCACCGCACGACGCTCATCGTCTGGCTCGCGGCGACGTTCCTGCTCGGCTTCCTGTTCCTTGCATTCCAGGCCGAGGAGTACATCCACGCCTACGCCGAGCTCAACCTGCGCCTCGACACGGGGATCTACGGCGGCACGTTCTTCTTGCTGACGGGCTTCCACGGCCTGCACGTGACGCTCGGCGCCGTGATGCTCGTGATCATTTGGTTGCGCGTGCTACGCGGCCACTTCAAGCCGGACCGGCACTTCGCCTTCGAGGCCGTGGCCTGGTACTGGCACTTCGTCGACGTCGTGTGGCTCGCGCTGTTCTTCTTCGTCTACTGGGTCTAGCCGCCGAGCCCGTGCGGCCGAAGCAGGCCCAAATACCAGCCGAGCAAGAGCAGCAGGAAGAAGAGCACCGAGAGGCTCACGCGCACGGTGAGGGCACGCAGCAGCGTCCGCGAATGGTCGCCGCGGCGGAACAGGGCCGCGAGCGCCAGACCTAAGCTCGCGAGGATGGCGACGAACAAGATGGCTGCGATCACACGCGACCTTAAGCTTGCCGGCGGTGGCGGCATTCTAACGTGAGCGCCGCGACGACCACTTCCCGGACGTACGTCGCGGTCGTGGGTCTCGTCGCGTTCGGCGCGCTGTTCGCGTCGCTCGGCGGCTGGCAACTACGCCGTGCCGAGGAGAGCCGCGCCACGCTCGCGCGCTTCGCCTTAGGCTGGGACGAGGCCGTGCTAACGGCGCCGCCGCGAACGCTCGATGACGGCGCGCGCTTTCGGCGCCTCGAAGTCCACGGCGAGCTCGTCGCCGCGCCGCAGTTCCTGCTCGACAACATGGTCCACGAAGGCGTTGCCGGCTATCACGTGCTGACAGCGCTGCGCGTGCTTGGGAGCAGTGAGCGCGTGCTCGTCAACCGTGGCTGGGTTGCGGTGGCCGGCGGTCGCAGCGTCCTGCCCGACGTGGCCGCGCCCGGCGGGTCGCGCCGCGTCACGGGCCGCCTCGAGCGCTTGCCGCGGCCGGCCATTAGGCTTGGCTCGGCTGCGAGCGAAACGGCGCGCGGACCCACGGTCGTGGTCCAATTTCCGACCGCGGCCGACGTGGCCGCGCTCCTCGGCGAGCCCGTGCTCGACTATCAGCTCCTGCTCGACCCTGCCGAGGCCGACGGCTACGTGCGGGCATGGCAGGCGCCGGGCCTGCCGCCCGAGCGGCACTGGGCATACGCCGGCCAATGGCTCGCGCTTGCGGCCGGGGCCGCGGCCGCCGCGCTCACGATACTGTTCAAGGCGTGGAGGCGCAGGCCGTGAAACAGAAGTCGCTCGCGCCGTGGTTCGTTGCGCTCGCGTGCCTAGGGCCGTTCGCGGTCGCCGCGCTGCTCTACTTCGGTCCCTGGGGCGTCGAGTGGCTGCCCGTCGTGCCCGGCAGCCGGGAGCTGCTGCGTCCGCCCGTGCCGCTGCCCGAAGCTTGGCGCTCGCGGGACGGCGAGGGTGGGTGGCAGCTGATCTATGCAAGAATGAGCCCCTGCGAGCAGCGCTGCGCGCAACACTTGGGCAGGCTTCTGCAAGTGCAGCTCGCGCTCGGCCGCGACCAGGATCGCGTCGGGCGCGCGGTGTGGCACGTCGGCGAGCTCCCGGGGCTCGAAGACGCCGCGCTGGGTAAGTTCGCGCTCGACGATGCCGCGGGCCGGGCCATGGTCGAGGCGCTCGGCGCGGGACGTATCGGCGACGGCCGCGTGTTCGTCGCCGACTCGCGCGGGGAAGTCGTCTTGAGCTATCCGCCGGACGTCGAACAAAAAGAGCTATTGCGCGACCTCAAGAGACTATTGGCAGGAGCCGGCTCATGAACGTGGGCTTTGTCCGCCTCGCCCGGGTCGGCACCGTGCTCGCGCTCGCCGTCGTCATGCTCGGCGCGTGGGTGCGGCTCACGGACGCGGGGCTCGGCTGCCCCGACTGGCCGGGCTGCTACGGCCGCCTCGTGGTCCCCGAGGCCGCCACGCCGGCCGACGAGCTCGGTGCCGAGTTCACGCGGCCGCTCGAGGCCGGCAAGGCCTGGCGCGAGATGAGCCACCGCTACCTCGCGAGCGCGCTCGGGCTCGTCTGCGTGGCGCTCGCGATCGTCGCGTGGCGCAACCGCCGCGACCCGCAGCAACCCTGGCGCGTGCCGCTCGTGCTCGTGGCGCTCGTCGTGTTCCAAGGCTTGCTCGGCATGTGGACCGTGACGCTGCTGCTCAAGCCCATCGTCGTCGTGGCCCACCTGTTCGGCGGCTTCGCGACGCTCGCGCTGCTGTTCTCGCTGGGAAGGTGGCGCACCGGGCCCGCTGGCGGGCCTGTCGGCGCGGGGACGGCCGGACTGCGCGCCCTCGGCCTCGCCGCGGGCGCCGCCCTCGTCCTGCAAATCTTCCTCGGCGGCTGGACGAGCGCCAACTACGCGGCGCTCGCCTGCCCCGATTTCCCGAAGTGCCAGACGCAATGGTGGCCCGCGGTCGCCGATTTCGACGAAGCGTTCGTGCTCTGGCGCGGGCTCGGCGTCGACTACGAGGGCGGCGTGCTCGACCACCCGGCGCGCGTGGCCGTGCATTTCACGCACCGGCTCGGCGCGATCCTCGCCACGGTGCTGCTCGCGCTGCTCTCCTTACGGCTCGCTAAGGATCCCGCGACGCGGCTCGACGGCGCGGCCGTCCTGGCCATGCTGCTCGCTCAGCTCAGCCTCGGTGTTAGTATCGTCTGGTTCGAAGTGCCGCTCGCCGTGGCCGTGTTGCACAACGGCGTCGCGGCCTTGCTGCTCCTCACAGTGATCAATGCTAACCAAAGAATTGGGCAACGTTAGCGGCGGAGTCGTCGCGCAGTGGCGCGACTACTACGCTTTGACGAAACCGGGGGTCGTGCAGCTCCTGGTGTTCACGGCCATCGTGGGCATGTTCCTCGCGACGCCGGGGCTCGTGCCGTGGGATGTCCTGCTCGCGGCGAGCGTAGGCATCGGCCTCGCGGCGGCCGCGGGCGCCGTCGTCAATCAAGTGCTCGATCAGCGCATCGACGCGCAGATGGCGCGCACACGCAATCGGCCGCTGCCGCAAGGCCGTCTCGGCGAGCGCGACGCGCTCGCGTTCGCCATGGGGTTGGGGCTCGCGGGCCTCACGGTGCTCGTGCTGTTCGTCAACGCGCTGACGGCCGCGCTGACGTTCGCGTCGCTGATCGGCTATGCCGTCGTCTACACCGTGTTCTTGAAGCGCGCGACGCCGCAGAACATCGTCATCGGCGGCGCCGCGGGCGCCGCGCCGCCCGTGCTCGGCTGGACGGCCGTCACGAACTCGGTCGACCCGTACGCGCTGCTGCTGTTTCTCATTATCTTTACCTGGACGCCGCCGCACTTCTGGGCGCTCGCGATCGCGCGACGCACGGACTACGAGCGCGCCGAGATCCCGATGCTGCCGGTGACGCACGGCGAAGCACTGACCAAGTCGTTCATCGTTTACTACACGATTCTGCTCATGGTCGTGACCGTGCTGCCGTACATCACGGGCATGACGGGCCTGTTCTATCTCTTCGGCGCGCTGCTGCTCGGCGGCGGCTTCCTTTACTACGCGCTCAAGCTCAAACTCGCGCCGGGCCCGGACTCGCCGATGACGACGTTCCGGTACTCGATCTCGTATCTCATGGCGCTGTTCAGCTTCCTGCTGATCGACCACTACATCCCGGCCATTTGGCCACAGTGATTGGTTCCGAAAGAGCGGCTTAAGGCGCGCGGCACCGCCTCGCGACCCGATGGACGTCACCGACATCATCGATCCTCTGAACGCCGCGCAACGCGAGGCCGTCACGGCGCCCGATCGCCCGACGCTCGTGCTCGCCGGCGCCGGCAGCGGCAAGACCCGCGTGCTCGTGCACCGGATCGCGTGGGTCATTCGCGTCGGCGGCGTGGCCGCTCAGCACGTGCTCGCCGTGACGTTCACGAACAAGGCCGCGGCCGAGATGCGCGATCGCGTCGAGGCGCTGCTCGGCGTGCCGACGCGCAATCTCTGGATCGGCACGTTCCACGGCCTGTCGCATCGGCTGCTGCGCATTCACTGGCGCGAGGCCGCTTTGAGCCAAGGCTTCCAGATCATGGATTCCGAGGACCAGCTGCGCATGATTCGCCGCATGCTGCGCTCGCTCGAGCTCGACGAGAACGTCTGGGTGCCCAAAGAGATCCAGTGGTTCATCAACGCGCAGAAGGACGAGGGCTTGAGGTCCAAAGACCTGCGCGACGAAGGCAACGCCGGGCGGCGGCAGATGATCGAGCTCTACGCGCGCTACGAGCAGGTCTGCGCCGCGGCCTCGGTCATCGATTTCGGCGAGCTGCTGCTGCGCAGCCTCGAGCTCCTGCGCGACAACCTTACGCTGCAGCGCGAGTACCAGCAGCGCTTTAGGCACGTGCTCGTCGACGAATTCCAAGATACGAACGCGATCCAGTACCGCTGGCTGCGCCTCATTGCGGGGCCCGGGGGAACGCCGTTCGTCGTCGGCGACGACGACCAATCGATCTACCGGTGGCGCGGCGCGCGCGTCGAGAACCTCTACCGGTTCCAGCAAGACTACCCGGGCACGCAGGTCGTGCGCCTCGAGCAGAACTACCGCTCGACGGCCACGATCCTGAACGCGGCCAACACCGTCATCGCGAACAACGCCTCGCGGCTCGGCAAGACGCTCTGGACCGACGGGCCGGCGGGCGACCCGATCAAGCTCTACGCAGCCTTCAACGACCGCGATGAGGCCGAGTTCGTCGTCAATCGCATCCAGGACCACGTCAACCAGGGCGGCAAGCGCAGCGAAGTCGCCGTCCTCTATCGCTCGAACGCGCAGTCGCGCGTGTTCGAGGAGGCGCTCGTCGCGGCAGGGATTCCGTATCGCGTCTATGGGGGGTTGCGGTTTTTCGAGCGCGCCGAGATCAAGGATGCGCTCGCCTATCTGCGCCTCGTCGCCAATCGCGACGACGACCCGTCGTTCGAGCGCGTCGTCAACATGCCGCCGCGCGGCATCGGCGCGCGGACCGTCGAGGCCGTGCGCGAGCACGCGCGTGCCGCGGCCTCAAGCCTCTGGCGCGGCGCGGCTGCGCTCATCGCCGAGGGCACGCTCGCGAAACGCGCCTCCGAAGCGCTCTGGGGCTTCTTGAGCCTCGTCGAGAAGCTCGACACCGACACGCGCGGCGACAGTCTCCACGAGCAGGTCGCGCGCGTCATCGAGCGCAGCGGGCTCATCGCCCATCATGCCAAGAGCACGGACTTGAGCGGCGAGGCCCGCGTCGAGAACCTCGAGGAGCTCGTCAACGCCGCGCGCGAGGTTATGCGCACCGAAACGAGCGACCTGCCGCCGCTCGCCGAGTTCCTCTCGTTTGCCGTGCTCGAGTCGGGCGACGGCCAGGCCGAGGCCTATCAGGACAGCGTGCAGCTCATGACGCTGCATTCGGCCAAAGGGCTCGAGTTCTCGCTGCTGTTCCTCTGTGGCATGGAGGACGGCCTGTTCCCGCATCAGCGCTCGCTCAACGACGCCGCGGGTCTCGAGGAGGAACGGCGTCTCTGCTACGTCGGCATCACGCGCGCGCGCCGCGAGCTCTACCTCACGCACGCCGAGCAGCGACGCCTGCACGGCGTCGAGACGTTCGCGACGCCGTCGCGCTTCCTGCGCGAGATCCCGGCCGAGCTCATCGAGGAGGTGCGCCCCGCGATGATCGTCTCGCGGCCCGTCTACCGCCGCTCGCCCGGCGCGCCGGCCGAGAGCGGCGTCCGTCTCGGCCAGCGCGTGCGCCACGGCAAATTCGGCGAGGGCATCGTGCTCAACAGCGAGGGCAGCGGCGCGCACGCGCGCGTCGAGGTGAAGTTCGAGAGCGAGACGCGCACGAAGTGGCTCGTCGTCGCCTACGCCAACCTCGAGCTGATGTAGACTTCTTCGCGGCTTATGGATATCGCAACGGCACTTCCGCGTTCGCGCGTCGAACATGCTTCGCCGATGACGTTTCCCGCGGCTCCATGCTTGTGTGTCGAAGGTCTCTCCCGAGACCGTCGGCGCACAGGGATGTGCGCCGACGAGCCCCAGGGACGGTCTTCCGGCGTGTCTCGGGAGAGACCTTCGACACACAAGCATGGAGCCGCGCGCGCTACCTTTCGCCGCGAAGCAGTCGGACGATGAAGATCCTGATCCTAGGCGCCGGCCAAGTCGGCAGTACCGCAGCCTTCAGCCTCGCGCGCGAAGAGGCGAACGAAGTCACGATCGTCGACCGCAACGCCGACGTGCTCAGAGAGCTGCAAGACCGGCTCGACGTGCGCACCGTCGTCGGCAACGCGTCGTACCCGGACGTCCTCGAGCGCGCCGGCGCGCGCGAAGCGGACATGCTCATCGCGCTCACGAGCAGCGACGAGATCAACATGCTGGCGTGCCAGATCGCGCTGACGTTGTTTCACACGCCGATGCGCATCGCGCGCATCCGCGCGCGCGAGCTCACGGCCAACGAGGCCCTGTTCGGGCCCGGCGGCATCCCCGTCGACGTGGCCATCAGCCCATCGTCGCTCGTCACGGACTACATCGCCCAACTCATCGGCTTCCCGGGCGCGCTCCAGGTGCTCGAGTTCGCCGACGGCCGCGTGCGGCTCGTCGCGACGCGCGCCAATCGCGACGGCGCCCTCATCGGCCATCCGCTGCGCGATCTGGCGAAGCACATTCCGAACGTCGAAAGCCGCGTCGTCGCGATCTACCGCGGCGGCAAGGGCGTGATACCCGACGGCAATACCGTCGTCGAGGAAGGCGACGAGGTGTTCTTCCTCGCTGCGCGCAAAGACGCGCGCACGGTGCTGCGCGAGATGCGCAAGCTCGACGATCCCGCGCGCAAGGTCGTCATCGCGGGCGGCGGCAACATCGGCCTCGATCTCGCGCGCGCCCTCGAGGGCAGCTGCCAGGTGAAGATCATCGAGCGCGATTGGCAGCGCGCGCGCCGCATCTCGGATCAGCTATCGCGCGCCATCGTGCTGCACGGCGATTCGGCCGATGAGGAGCTGCTGCTCGAAGAGAACATCGACAGCACCGACGTCTTCGTCGCCGTGACGAACGCCGAGGAGGCCAACATACTCTCGGCGATGCTCGCGAAGCGCCTCGGCGCGCGCAAGGTCATGGCGCTCATCAATCGCATCGCCTACGCCGAGCTCGTCGAGTCGGGCACGATCGACATCGCGATCTCGCCGCAGCAGATCACGCTCGGCACGCTGCTTGCACACGTGCGCCGCGGCGACGTCGTCAAAGTCCACTCGCTACGTCGCGGCGCGGCCGAAGCCATCGAGGCCGTCGCGCACGGCGAGGCGCGCGAGTCGCGCGTCGTCGGCCGGCGCATCGACGAGATCGAGCTGCCGCGCGGCGCGACGATCAGCGCCATCGTGCGCGGCGATGAAGTGCTCATGGCGCACCACGACACGAAGATCGAGGCCGACGACCACGTGATTCTGTTCATCGCGGACCGCCGCCAGATCGACGAGGTCGAACGGCTGTTCGAGGTCGGCGGCGCCGCGATCTAGCGAGAGATACACACGCGCTCGTCGGCGCGCATTGTGCGGCCCCCGGCCGCGGCGTATCGTCGCTACGATTCGCCAGCGCGGCACGGTGGGGGTTGAACGTGGCTCTGTACGCATTCGACGGCACGTGGAACAGGGAGCGCGACGCGGGTGAGTACGGCAGGAACACCAATGTCGTGCGTTTCAAGGACCTCTACACCGAACCCAAGTTCTTTTACAAAGGCGTCGGCACCAAGCACGGCAGGCTAGGCAAGCTGTTCGGCGGCGCGTTCGGCGTCGGCGGCCGCAACCGCGTCGAGGACGCGGTCGCGAATCTCGCCGACCGGCTCGCCGCGGGCGACGATGCCGTCGACATCATCGGCTTCAGTCGCGGGGCGTCGTTGGCCGTGCATTTCGCCAACGTCGTGTCGGGCGGGGTCAAGGTCAAGCGCCAAGGTCGCGTCGAGATGGTCACGCCGGCGATTCGCTTCCTCGGGCTCTGGGACGTCGTGGCGGCTTTCGGCATTCCCATCGACGTCGGCATCCGCTTCAGCCGCATCAACCTGGGCTACAAGCTCTCGTTGCCGAGCAACGTGCAGCACTGCTTCCACGCGCTCGCGCTCGACGAGCGCCGTCAGACGTTTCGCCCGACGCGCCTGCCGAGCGCCTATGAGGTTTGGTTTCGCGGCGTGCACTCCGACGTCGGCGGCGGCAACGAGAACCGGGCGCTCAACGACATCGCGATGCGCTGGATGCTGAGCAAGGCCTTGGCGCTGAAGTTGCCGCTGGCGCCGGATTGCATCGGCTCGGCTTGCACGAGCGCGAACGGCAACGCGGCGATCGGCGCCAATCGCGATCCGATCGAAAACCGCCCCCGCACCATAGGCGCCGACGATCGCGTTCACTACACGGTCACTGCGCGCGCCGCGCACGTCAATCCGCCCGAGTCCGGCCGGCGCGAGACCGAGGCCAGCGAGAAGCTGGCGTCCGGCTGACGTCAGTGCCGCAGGACCTCATCGCCAATCTCGAGGCGCTGCTCGTCAAGGGCGGCGACGGCGCGACGCTGCGTCTCGCGCTCGCGTCGCGGTACCTCGATGCCGGCGATAGCGCCGCGGCCGTCAAGCACGCAGAAGCCGCCGTGCGGCTCGATCCCGAGTACTCGGCGGCCTGGAAGGCCTTAGGCAACGCCTTGGCCGCTGCGGGGCGCACGGCCGAAGCGGTGCAGCGCTACGAACGCGGCATCGCCGTCGCGGAACGGCGCGGCGACCAGCAAGCTGCCAAAGAAATGCGCGTGTTCATCAAGCGCCTACGCGCCGCGGCAAAGATGCCGAACGCGGACCAAAAGGACTGAGCGCTCGCTCAGTGATGCCCGTGATCGTCGTCTTCGTGCGGCGGCGGCGGCAGGTTGTCGGCGTTCCGCCACGTCTTGATGCCGAAGTAGAACAGCACGATCACGACGAGCATGATCGGCAACGGCGGGAGCCATACGGGTATTTCGTTCATGCCTGTGAGGTAACCTGTCAGTTGTCGAGAGAAAATCCAGGAAACGATCAGCGCGAGCAGGAAGCCCCAGACGGCGCCGTAGGCTGCCCTCGGGCTCGTTTGCCAGAGAGCGCCCCAAAGCAGCACGAAGATTGCAACGCCGATCAACCAGGGCAACATCGTATCGTCCTCAAGCGCTCGGCCTTGCCGCTCGCTCAGTGCTCGGCCCCGTGCCCGGCCGGTACGATGGGCGCCGAGAAGAAGTCGAGGCGCGTGCCCTCGGTGTAGTCGCCCTCCACGGCCATGAGGCCGATGAGCACGAGCAGCACGATGGGCGGTCCCAGGATCGCCCAGATGAGCGCCAGGCGCTCCCACCTCATGTGCATGAAGACGGCGACGATGAAGCCGGCTTTCAGGAGCATGAAGAGCAGAATGAGCGCCCAGCGGACGTAGCCGTGCTCGAGGAAATCGGTGGCGTAGGAGAACCCGCTCAAGAGGAACAGCAGGCCCCAAATCCAGAAGTAGATTTTTAGCGGGTGCTGTTGCCCGATTGCCTCTGACATCGAAAGCTCCCTACCAGAGATAGAAGAACGCGAAGATGAAGACCCAGACCAGGTCGACGAAGTGCCAATAGAGGCCGACGATCTCGACGATCTCATAGCCCTTCTTCTCGTAATCGCCGCGCAGCACTTTCATCGCGACGATCGTGAGATAGACCACGCCGGCGGACACGTGCAGGCCGTGGAAGCCCGTGATCATGAAGAACGTGGCGCCGAATTGCGATGCGCCGAACGGGTTGCCCCAAGGCCTAATGCCCTCTTCGACGATGAGCTTGGTCCACTCGAACGCTTGCATGCCGACGAAGATGGCGCCGATGGCCGCGGTGATGAACATGAGCGCGGCCGCACGGCCGCGGTCGCGCCGATAGCCGTAGTTGACCGCGAGCGCCATGGTGCCGCTGCTCGTGATGAGGTCGAACGTCATGATGCCGATCAAGAGCAGCGGGACGCTCACGCCGCCAACCGTCAGCGCAAACACCTCGCTCGGGTTCGGCCACGGCACCGGCGTCGACATGCGCACGTTCATGTAGCCCGTGAGGAAGCACGTGAAGATGAACGTGTCGCTCAGCAGGAAGATCCACATCATCGCCTTGCCCCAGGGAACCTGGAACGTCTGCTTCTCCGCAGCCCAATCGGTGACGATGCCTTGCCAGCCCGGCTCGTTCGAGCCGTGCGCCGCAACAGTGCCGGTTTGCGCCATAACTAACGGGTTCCTCGGATTAAGTCGACAACAGCAACGCGAACACGCCGAGCCAGATGAGCAGCAGCCAGTGCCAATACGTCGTGCACAGCTGCACGCTCAGGCGAATCCCGCTGCGGCCGACGACGTTGCTCGTTTCGCTGCCGCGGAAGAGTCGTGTCGTGGTGCGGACTAGCACCCAGAGTCCGCCGATGAGGTGTAGGCCGTGCACGGCCGTGAGCAGCACGAAGAAGGCGAGCGCGGGGTTGTCGGGCCCCCAATTGCCCGCCGCTTGCGCTTGTCGCCAAGCGAGCATCTGCCCCACTAGGAACGCGACGGTCAGCGCGCCTGCGGCCAGGAAATAGGCGCGCCCGCCTTTCAAGTCGTCGTCGTCGACGCGATTGCGCGCGACCTGCATCGCCGCGCTCGCGAGCACGAGGACCAGCGTGTTGACCCAGAGCAGGTTCGGCTCGTCGAGACGGGTCCAGGAGGCCAGCCCGCCGTGGCCATCGACGCGCATGTAATAGGCGCTCGCGAACAAGCCGAACAGGCTCGTCACGACCACGAGGAACACGGCGAGGCCGACCTTCGGCGCCGACGACGTCACCGTCTCCTGGCTCGTCGGCAAGACGCCCTGCTTCAACCACGGCTTGTCCTTGAGCCGTTGGATCAACAGCCACCACACCGTGATGGCCGTGAACATCGCGATAAGCAGGGCGCTGAGCATCGTTCGAAGGCTTCCTGGCTAGCCCGCGAGCGAGTGCTGGCCCTTCGGCGGCTCGTTCTGCGGGATGAAGTCCTTCGGCTCGCCGGGCACGCTGTAGTCGTAGGCCCAGCGGTAGACGACCGGGAGCTTCGGTCCCCAGTTGCCGTGCACGGGCGGCGTGTTCGGCGTCTGCCATTCGAGCGTCGTCGCGCCCCACGGATTGTCGGGCGCCTGTTTGCCCTTGCGCAAGCTGTAGAACACGTTGATGAGGAACACGACCTGCGCCGTCGCGACGACGATCGCTGCGAGCGTGATGGCCTCGTTGACCGCGTGCGCCGACTCCGGGATGAAATCCGTGGTGCCGTAGGCGTAGTAGCGGCGCGGCATGCCGAGGATCCCGATGTAGTGCATCGGCAGATAGATGGCGTAGGTCCCGAGGAACGTCATCCAGAAATGGAGCCTTCCTAAGAATTCGTTCGGCATCTTACCCGTCACTTTCGGGAACCAGTGGTAGATCGCGCCGAACAGCACCATGACGGGCGATACGCCCATGACCATGTGGAAATGACCGACGACGAAGTAGGTGTCGGACAACGGCAGGTCGACCGTCACGTTGCCGAGGAAGAGGCCGGTGAGGCCGCCGTGCACGAACGTGAAGATGAAGCCGATCGCGAACAGGTTCGGCACGTTGAGCTGGATGTTGCCGCGCCAGAGCGTGAGCACCCAGTTGTAGACCTTGATGGCTGTCGGGACCGCGATGATGAGCGTCGTCGTCGCGAAGAAAAACCCGAAGTACGGGTTCATGCCGCTCACGTACATGTGGTGCGCCCAGACGACGAACGACAGCGCGCCGATCGCGACGATGGCCCAGACCATCATGCGGTAGCCGAAGATGTTCTTGCGCGCGTGCGTGCTCAAGAGGTCGGAGACGATGCCGAACGCGGGCAGCGCGACGATGTACACCTCGGGGTGGCCGAAGAACCAGAACAGGTGCTGGAACAAGATCGGGCTGCCGCCGTCGGTCGCGTTGAGCTCGCCGAGCGACAGGATCGCCGGCATGAAGAAGCTCGTGCCGATCAGGCGGTCGAGAATCATCATGATGGCCGCGACGAGCAGCGCCGGGAATGCGAGCAATCCTAAGATTGTCGCGACGAAGATGCCCCAGACCGACAGCGGCATGCGCATGAGCGTCATGCCGCGGCAGCGCGCTTGCAGCACCGTCGTCACGTAGTTGAGGCCCCCCATCGTGAAGGCCACGATGAAGATCGCAAGCGACAGCAGCATGAGCAGGATGCCCCAGTCGTGGCCCGGCGTGCCCTCGAGCACGGTTTGCGGCGGATAGAGCGTCCAACCGCCGCCCGTCGGGCCGCCCGTCACGAAGAAGCTCGCGAGCAGCACGATGACGGAGACGAGGTAGACCCAGAAGCTCAGCATATTCATGTACGGGAACACCATGTCGCGTGCTCCGCACATGAGCGGAATGAGGTAGTTGCCGAAGCCGCCGAGGAAGAGCGCCGTGAGCAGATAGATGACCATGATCATGCCGTGCATGGTCACGAACTGATAATAGTTGTAGGGCGTGATGAAGCTGAAAGTTTCGGGGAAGCCGATCTGGAGCCGCATGAGCAACGACAGCACGAGCGCCACGAGGCCGACGCCGATCGCCACGCTGCCGTACTGGATCGCGATGACCTTGTGGTCCTGGCTCCAGACGTATTTTTCGATCCACGTCGTCGGATCGTGCAGATGATGATCGCGATCGGCGATTGCTACGTATGCCATGACGGATCTTCCTTTCGACTACTGGCCGGCGGCTCTGCGAGCTCGCCCGCGTTAGTGTGAAACCCTACGCGCGCTTCCCTCAGCGCAGCGTGTTGATGTAAGCGACGACGTCCCTGATCGCGGTCTCCCCGACGAGCACGCCCGCGACCGTGGACATCTGGTCGCCGTAGATGTCGTCGGCGTGGCTGCCGCGGATGCCGTCCTTGAAATACTGGAGTTGCCGCTCGAGGTACCAGTCGCTCATGCCGGCCAGCGGCGGAGCGTTCGTGGCCCAACGGCCGCCGCCGCCGGCGCCGTGGCACGTGCTGCAGGTGCTATAGAGCCGGCGACCTCGCTCGGCGTCGCCGGTCACGGTGGTCTGCGGCGGGTTGTTCGGCAGCGTGGCGATGTACGCGAGCACGTTCTCGCGCGTCGCGGGGTCGGCCACGAGCTGCGACATCGGCGCCATCTGCGGCCCGAACTGGTCGCCCATGGCCGCGCCGCGCACGCCTTGCTGGTAGCTCAGGAGCTGCCGGCGCGCGTACCAGTCGTCGACACCCGCGAGCTTCGGCGCGTTGACCAGTTGATTGCCCTCGCCTTGCTGGCCGTGACACGCGGAGCAGGTCGCGTAGCTCGCCTGGCCGGCCGTCGCGTTGCCGACGGGCCGGGCCTGCGTCTGCGCGAACGTCGGCTGGTTCGCGAGCCAGGCGTCGTAAGCGGCCTGCTCGTCGACGACCACCTTGCCGCGCATTGCGAAGTGGCCCGTGCCGCAGAGCTCCTCGCAGAGGATCTCGTACGTGCCGGGCACCGTCGGCGTGAACCATTGATAGGTGACGAGGCCGGGAACGAGGTCCATCTTCACGCGGAACTGCGGCACCGTGAAGTTGTGGAGCACGTCGACCGACCGCAGCAACGTCTGCACCGGCTGGCCCACGGGCAAGTGCAGGATCGGGCCCGCGATGACGATGTCGTCCTGGCCCGCGGGATCGGCGGGGTCGACGCCGAGCGGGTTGTCGACGCCCATGTGCCGCACGTCGCTCGCGCCGAGCTCGTTATCGCGGCCGGGCAGCCTGAAGCTCCAATTCCACTGTTTGCCTACGGCCTCGACCACGGCCGCGTCCTCGGGCACGCGCACGAAGTCGGCCCAGACGAACAGCCCCGGCGTCAGCATCGCGGCGACGCCGATCGAGGTGACGACCGTCAGCGCGATCTCGAGCTTGGCGCTCTCGGGCTCGAAGTGGGCTTTGTTACCGGGGCGAGCGCGGAAACGCCAGACGCAATAAGCAGTGAACAGGTTGACGGCGACGAAGACGATGCCGCAGACCCAAAACGTGATGTCGACCGTGAGGTCGATGGTGTCCCAGTTGGAGGCGAGTGGCGTGAAGTACCAGCCGTACGCCATGCTGGCAAAGTGAAAAATCAGCGAGCCTATGACGAGCAGGCCGATGACGACTGCGAGAGCCACCATACCGAAACACTCCCCCCAACATTAAGTGCACGACTGCCGTCGCTGTACTAATGCGTCAAGAACGGCCTAGGCCCGCTGCTGCGGGCGCTTATTCGACGATCAGCTTGCCGTTCATCAACACGAAATGACCAGGGAACGAGCAGAAATACGTGTAGTCGCCGCCGGGCGCGAGCTTCGATAAGTCGAACTTCACCGACGTCTCTTGTCCCCCACCGATGATGCTGGTGGTGGCCAGCACGCGTGCGTCGCCGGCCGGAACGTAGCTCGGCGGGCCGGCGGCTTGCCCCGCGGTGGCAACCGCTTGGTAATCGGCCGTAGTCGTGAGCACCCAGTTGTGCCCCATGACGTTCGCTGCGAGCTGGCCGACGTGCTTCAGCGTGACCGTAACTTCCTTGCAGCTCTTGCTGATGCGCAGCTCTTTCTTGTCGAACTGAATCTGGTCGTTCCCGTTGATCGAAAGGGAACACTCTTGGCTCCATGCGGGGTTGCCGAGCAAAAGACCGCCCAGCGCGAGCACCCAAAAGATCCTTCTCATTGTGGTTTCGGCTCCTGGAAGCAGAATGCAGAATGGAACGGGGCGGATGGTAGCAGAGGATGGGGAGCAGGACGCAACTGCGCCCGCGGTGTTCGGAGCACGCGCGCCGCCGCGCCGGGACCGCGTCCGCGCGTGCGCGCAGCGTTGCGCGGGGTGTGCTCGGGAGCTCGTTTTTTGGCCCAGAAATCCGCGGCCGCTCGGGGAGGTTGCGCCCATTCTCGAGCGGGCACCGTGGGCGCCGGCTCGAAAAAACTCGTCGCCGACGATAAAACCCACTAAATCCCGCGAGTAGCAGCTAAAAACATCATAACAACCCACTTCAACCGCAGTAGCGCGGATGTGGAGATAACAATAGTATGATCGGCCTAATTCAGCGTGTAAGTGGAGCCGCAGTAGAGATTGACGCCGAAAAAATCGGCGAAATTGGCCTTGGACTGCTAGTTCTAGCAGGGATCGAGCGCGGAGATGGGGTAGAACAGGCCGCCAAGCTCGCGGCCCGCCTCGTCGCTTATCGGGTCTTTGCCGACGACGCGGGCAAGATGAACCGCTCCGTCAAGGACGTGGGCGGCAGCGTGCTGCTCGTGCCCCAGGTCACGCTGGCCGCCGACACGAGCGGCGGCTTGCGCCCGAGTTTCTCGCGTGCGGCGCCACCGGAGCTCGGCGCGGCGCTGTTCGACGCGCTCGTCGCCGCAGTCACCGCGACGGGTGTGCCGTGTGCACGCGGTCGATTCGGCGCCGACATGCAGGTGAGCCTCACGAACGACGGCCCCGTCACATTTTGGCTGCAAGTGCCACCCGCGCGCGCCGTCGAGTGAAATCGTTTGGCGTATCATTGCTCTAGAACCAGGGACGAACGAAGTTACGGAGCGGCACCATGGGACTCGGCGGCATCAGTCTTTGGCAATTGGGAATCGTGCTGTTGATCGTTATCTTGATCTTCGGGACCAAGCGCCTGAAGTCGATCGGCAGCGATCTCGGCGGTGCCCTCAAGGGCTTCAAACGGGCCATGGATACCACCGATGAGGCCGAGCCGGACAAGGAAGCGCCGAAGCAGGTCGAGAACGACGAAGGGGACGCCGAGTTTCCGGAGCAGAAGGACAAGAGCCGACGCGCGTAGCGCTCGGATGCCCGGATGTTCAGTATCGGCCCCTCGGAGCTCCTGCTCGTCTCCATCATCGGCTTGCTCGTCCTCGGGCCGAAACGGCTACCGAAGGTAGCGGCCGAGATCGGCAAGTGGGTCGGGCGCGCGCGGCGCACGGCCTCGCAGCTGCGACGCCAGCTCGAGCGCGAGATCGAGCTCAGCGAGCTCGAGAAGCCGGAGCCGCCGTTAAAGTCACCGTCACCGCCGACCACGCCGGCGGCGACCGCCCCGGAGCCGGCCTCGCAGCCCGCGCCGGCCGAGTTACCCGAGAGCGGCGCCGCGAAACAGGGCAACGGCGCAGCGGATCCCCACGCGGCCGACGCCGTCCTCGCCGACGACGGGAACCCGAATGTGGCCCCCGCCGGCGTACCTCCGCCGGCCGACGCCACCGACAAACCCGAGCCCCGATGAGCGCGAAACCCGACGAGCCCGAGGAGCAACTCGCGGAGGGGACGCTCATGTCCCATCTGCTCGAGCTGCGCTCGCGCATCATGAAGGCCGTGATCGCGGTGTTCGTGATGTTCCTGTGCCTCTTGCCGTTCACGAACAGCGTGTTCGAGCTCGTCTCGAAGCCGCTGCGCGACGTGTTACCCGAAAGCTCGGAGATGATCGTCACGGACGTCGCCGCGCCGTTCCTGACGCCGTTGAAGGCCGTGTTCTTCGTGGCCCTGTTCGTCGCGATGCCCGTCGTGCTCTATCAGGTCTGGCAGTTCGTCGCGCCGGGCCTCTACAAGCGCGAGAAGCGACTCGCGATCCCACTCATGGCCTCGAGCATCTTCTTGTTCTATTTGGGAATTGCCTTCGCGTACCTCATCGTGTTCGGCATCATGTTCCGGTTCTTCGTGGGCGCCACACCCGAAGGCGTCGAAGTAGCGCCCGACATCAGCGCCTTCTTGAGCTTCGTGCTCATCTTGTTTCTCGCGTTCGGCTTGGCGTTCGAGGTGCCGATCGCCACCATCCTTTTGATCTGGAGCGGCCTCGTCTCGGTCAAGACACTCAAGAGCGCGCGGCCCTACGTGTTTCTCGGCGCCTTCGTCGCAGCGATGTTGCTGGCGCCCGACGTGTTCTCGATGACGCTCATGGCAATCCCGATGTACTTGCTCTACGAGGTCGGGCTCGTCATGGCGCGCGTGCTCATCCCGAGCAAGGCGGCCGCCACCTGACGCGGGCACGATGAGCGCCTGCGCGCCGCTGCACCCGCGGAAGTCATGAAGCCCATCGACAGCAAGCTCCCCAACGTCGGCACGACGATCTTCACATTGATGTCGCAGCTCGCGGAGCAGCACGGCGCCGTGAACCTCTCGCAGGGCTTCCCGGATTTCTCGCCGCCCGCGGCGCTCTGCGAGCTCGTCGAGCGCTGCCTGCGCGGCCGCTACCATCAGTACGCGTTGATGCCGGGCTCGATCGCGCTGCGCACGGCCATCGCCGCGAAGCTCGCGGCGCTCTACGGCGTCACGGCCGACCCCGTCAAGGAGATCACGGTCACGAGCGGCGCGACCGAGGCGATCTTCGACGCGATCCAGGCCGTCGTTCGCCGCGACGACGAGGTCGTCGTCTTCGACCCGTGCTACGACTCCTACGAGCCGTCGATCACGCTCGCAGGCGGCCGCACGGTCCATTTGCCGCTCGCGCAGCCGGATTTCGCCATCGACTGGGACCGGCTGCAAAGCGCGCTCAGCGACCGCACGCGCCTCGTCATCGTCAACTCGCCGCACAACCCGAGCGGGGCGCTGCTCACGCGGCAGGACTTAGACCGCCTCGCGGAGCTGCTACGGCCCTACGACTGTTATCTCTTGAGCGACGAGGTCTACGAGCACGTCGTGTTCGACGGCGCGCGGCATGCGACGGCGCTCGCGCAACCCGAGCTTAAGCAGCGGTGCTTCGCCGTGTTCTCGTTCGGCAAGACCTACCACGCGACGGGTTGGAAGCTCGGCTATTGCGTGGCGCCGCCCGAGCTCTCCGCGGAGCTGCGGCGCGTCCACCAGTACGTGACGTTCGCGTCGACGTCGCCGCTGCAGCAAGCGCTCGCCGAGTACATGGTGGCGCATCCGGAGCATCACCTTACGTTGCCGGCGTTCTATCAGGAACGCCGCGACTACTTCGCCGGGCTGCTAGCAAAGACCAAGTTTCGGCCGCGGCGCGCCGCGGGCACCTACTTTCAGCTCGCGGACTACAGCGCGATCTCGACGCTGCCCGACGTCGAGTTCGCGCGCTGGCTCACGGTCGAGCACGGCGTGGCCACGATCCCGGTGTCCGTGTTCTACCGCGAGCCGCTTGAGATTCGGCTCGTGCGGTTCTGTTTCGCCAAGGAGAATGCGACGCTCGACGCCGCCGCGGCGCGGCTGCGGTGGCTCTAAACGGCGCTCTTAGGTTGCAAAACCCGCCGCGGTCAAATCACTATCACCCTCGGCGGGCGTGAGGGGAGAGCAAGGCATGTGGGACATCGTCATAGCGACCGGAATCGTGATCACCGTGGCCACGTGCATTCCGGTGTTCGCGCAGATGCGCCACCACCCGCGCGGCATCCATATCCTGTTCTTCACCGAGATGTGGGAGCGGTTCTCCTACTACGGCATGCGCGCCATCCTCGTGGCGTACATGACCCAGCACTTCCTCTTCGACGACGAGATCGCACAGGGTCAGTACGGCGCCTACACGTCGCTCGTTTACCTGCTGCCGCTCGTCGGCGGCTTCATGGCCGATCGTTACCTCGGCACGCGCAAGGCCATCGCGTTCGGCGCGCTGCTGCTCGTCGCCGGGCACCTCACGATGGCGATCGAGCAGGTGCCGGCCACGGAGACCATCACCTACCAAGGCCAAACGTACGAATTCGCGGCCGAGGGCCGTCAGGACCGGCGCCAGACGTGGATCGTCGTCGCCGGCCAGCGCTACGAATACGGCCCGGCCGACGGCGGCGGCCTCGCGATCGCCGGGCTCCCCGCAGGCGCGCCGCTGCCGAGCGTGCTGCCGGCAGGCAGCTACGAGATGACCGTCGAGGGCCGCAATCCGCTGTTCGTCAACATTTTCTATCTCGCGATGGCGCTGATCATCATGGGCGTCGGTTTCCTGAAGCCCAACATCTCGACGATCGTCGGGCAGCTCTACGGCCAAGGCGATCCGCGCCGCGACGCGGGGTTCACGCTCTACTACTTCGGCATCAACTTAGGCGCGTTCTGGTCGTCGGCGCTCTGCGCGGGGCTCGGTGTCACCGTCGGCTGGTGGGCCGGGTTCGGGCTCGCCGGCATCGGCATGTTCCTCGGCTGGTGCGTGTTCGTGCGCCGGCGCTTGTTGTTCTTCCTGCCGGGGCCCCCGGAGCTGCCCGAGCACGTCGGCGCGCCGCCCGATCCCGAGCTCCTCCGCAAACCGGTGCTCGGCCCGCTCAATCGCGAGTGGCTCATCTACGTCGGCGGGCTCGTCGGGGTCGTCGGCGTGTGGTGGCTCGTGCGGCGCGAGCCTGTCGTCAATGTGACGTTGACGATCGCGTCGGCTGCGATCGTGGCCTATTTCATCTACTACATGGTGCGACGCTGCTCGGGCGTAGAGTCGCAGCGCATCATTCTCGCGTTGCTGCTGACGTCGGCCTCCGTCGTCTTCTTCACGCTGTTCGAGCTCGCGGGCTCGGCGCTCAATCAGTTCGCCGAGCGCAACACCCAGCTGCCGTCGGACGGCTTCTTCAGCATCAGCTCGGGCCAGACGCAGAGCTTCAATGCCGGCTTCATCCTGCTCGGCGCGCCGCTGTTCGCGATGCTCTGGAACTGGATGAACCGCACCAACCGGGACATCGGCGATCCCGCCAAATTCGCGCTTGCGTTGATTCAGGTGGGCGCGGGGTTCTTGGTGCTCGTCTGGGGCGCGCAGTTCGCCGACGAGAGCGCCCGCGTGCCGCTGGTGTTCCTCATGCTGCTCTATCTGTTGCACACGACCGGCGAGCTGTTCTTGTCTCCCGTCGGGCTCTCGGCGATGACGAAGCTTGCGCCCGCCGCCGTCGTGTCGACGATGATGGCCACGTGGTTCTTGGCGTCCTCGGCGGCGCAGGCGCTGGCGGCGCAAATCGCGAAGCTCACGGCGCAGGAAACCGTGGGCGGGCAGGTGCTCGACCCGCAGGCCGCGCTCGTGACCTACGTCGACGTGTTCAATCGCATCGGCTGGGCGGCGATCGGCATCGGCGTCCTGTTCGGGGTCGCAAGCCCCTATCTCAAACGGCTCGCCCACCCACGCGTCGCCGACAGCCGCGGCGCGCCGCCGGGCAAGACCGTCACCGAGAGCTAGAAGTGCTTATCGCCCTTGCTCGGCGGCCACGAGCTCGTCGACGAGCGCGAGCAGCTCTTCGAAGCTGCCGGCCTCTTCGGCGCCCGTCGTGTACTTGCCGTTGACGACGATCGTCGGCACGCCTTCGATGCGATAGCGGCGGTTGAGCTCGTCGGCGCGCTGCAGCTTGATCTGCACCCCGACGGAGTCGAACGCCGCCTTGAACGCGGCGGGCTCGACGCCGAAGCGCGCGAAGAACGCCTCGAGCTTGGGCTCCGTATCGAGCATGTTGCGGCGCTCGTGGATCTCGGCGAAGAACTCGGCGTGCATCTCGCCGCCTTTGCCCAGCGCCTCGGCCGTGTAAAAAGCGCGCGCGTGCAACACCAGCAACGGATTCCAGACGGCCGGAACGCGAACGAAGCTCACGTGCTCGGGTTGCGCTTCGCGCCAGCGCTCGAGCAGCGGGTCGAAGGTGAAGCAGTGCGGGCAGCCGTACCAAAAAACCTCGCAGACCTCGACCCGGTCGGGACTCGAGCTCGTCGGTTGCGTCGGCGACAGGCGCAGGTAGTGCCGGCCGAGCTCGAAACGGCCCGTCGTCGGCGCGCCGCCGGAATCCGTGGCGACGAGCTCGGGCTCGACGATCGCGGCCTGCGCCGCTTCTTCGTCGATCGCCTCGCTATCGGCCGGGGGTTCGGTGGGCCCGCCGCAGGCCGCGACGAGCAGCGAAATCGCGAACAACGCTAGTCTCTTGAGCATCACCGGACCCTCCGCGATGGAACCTTAAGGCGGGTCAGTTCAGGCCCTGAACGTAGCTCGAGAGCGCCCGGATCTCGTCGTCGAACAGCCCTCCGGCCACGTTGCGCATCATCTGGTCGAAGTCCACGTCGGACCGGCGGTCGCCGGTGCGGTAAGCATTGAGCTGCTTGGCGACATAGGCGGCGTGCTGCCCGCTGACGCGCGGGTAGGCCGCGAGCGGGTTGCCCGAGCCGTCGGGTCCGTGGCAGGCGATGCAAGCCGCGATGGAGCGCGCGGGCACGCCGCCGCGGTAGATCTGCTGGCCGAGGTTCACGAGCGCGGGATCGGCGCCTTTTGGCGTCGGCGTTTGGGCCGCGAAATAGGCCGCGACGTCCAACATGTCCTGGTCGGAGAGCAGATCAGCGAAGGGCTTCATCGTGACGTCGGTCCGCTCGCCGTTCTTGAACGCCTGTAGCTGGCGGACGATGTAGCTCGCGTGTTGGCCGGCGAGCATGGGCCAGTCGGGCGTCACGCTATTGCCGTCGATGCCGTGGCACGCGGCGCAGGTGGCCGATTTGGCGCGCCCCGCCTCGACGGAGCCCTCTTGGCCCTGGGCCGTGCCCGCGGTCAGCGCGGCCACGAGCAGGATCGCGGTCGACGCGAGGCCGAAGCGGGCGGAATTCTTGGTCGTCATCGACGTCTTTCTGACTGGAAAAACCGGCGGGATTGTACACTAACGGCGAGTCTCCTTAGCAGCGACAACCGCGCCGTTCCTACGCCGTGCCGACAGCCGTCTTCATCAAGAGTGCCGCGAGCCCGAAGGATTTTCCGGACGACAGCGGTCGCGAGGTCGCTTTCGTCGGCCGCTCGAACTCCGGCAAATCGACGGCCCTGAACCTCGTCGCGGGCGCGCGCAAGCTCGCGCGGGTCAGCAAGACGCCGGGCCGCACGCAGCTCGTCAATTTCTTCTCGCTCGGCGAGGACCGCCGGCTCGTCGACCTGCCGGGCTACGGCTTCGCGCGCGTGACGCCCGAGGTCCAGGCGCGCTGGCGGACCCTGCTCGAGACCTACCTGCGCGACCGTGCCTCGCTCGTCGGGCTCGTCTTGACGGTCGATATTCGCCGCGGCTTGACGCAGCTCGACGACCAGCTGCTGCGCTGGCTTACGCCGCGCCGCGAGCTGCCCGTTGCCGTGCTGCTCACGAAGGCGGACAAGCTGAGCCGCAGCGCGGGTCTTGCCGTCGAGCGGCAGGTCGCTTCGGCGCTCGGCCCTACGGCGCTGGTCACGCGGTTCTCGGCGCCGACGCACGACGGCGTCGAGACGGCGCGCGGCTGGCTCGCTGCATGGCTCGACGGGAAATAAAGAAGCCCCGGGTGCGGGATTCAGCGGGCGCCGGAGAATGATCGTGGAACAAATGACGCCAGCCTGGAACCACTACCCCGCGAGCCAGTGCGACTCGCACGTCCAGCGGCCAGCGCCGTCCTCTCGTGCCCTTCCCCGCGTCACCTCGCTGCGGGTTCCTCGTCTCGTTCGCGCACCCGCCTTAACGTTATGGAACTCGACAATTCGACTCCCGATACGACGCCGTCGGGAGCCGAGATAGGCCCTGAACTGAACTAAAGTCGTAGGTCGTGATCGCGTTACGGGCATCCGTCGAGGTCTTCAAGTTCCCGCCGGAATCGTACGTGTTCGTCGTGAGACCGGTGTCCGGGCTCGTCTGCGTCTTCACCGGCAGCCTGAAGTTCTTCTCCAAGCCCGCCAAAGACGCCGACGCCGAAGATCGCGACGTCGCCGAGCGAGTCCTACAGATGCAGCAGAGCTCGTTCCTCGAGCAGCCGCTCACGCCCATCGAGAAGCCCGAGCTCGCGTTCGGCTATCACTACACGAGCGCCGGTAACACGCACCACCACATCATCCACGACTGGGAAGTGCAGGAAGCCCACCGGCAGTACAAGCGCCGTTACGGCGATCAGGCGCTCGAGCAGCTCGTGCGCGAGTACGGCGAGCGGATCCCGACGCGCAACTTGCACTTCATCATGGGCACGATGGCCGCCCATCCGCGCACGTTCATCGTCATCGGCCTGCTGCGCTCCGGCCTCGATCCCGCCGAGCTCGCCAAGCAGAGCGATTTGTTCAAGTAGCTCGGTGGTGAGCGTCAGTTCTCCGTTGCTCGGCAGCCCGGCGTCTGACCGCTATTCACTCGCTCCAGGAACTCCGCGATGGGGCAGACGTCAGCTCGTGCACCGCCGACACCCGACGAAATTCGGAAGAAGAACGGGCCGACTGTGTACCACTCTCCCGGCCTCAGCGCAGAGGCTGGCTGAGTCTCCCTCCAACCTGCGGGGACCACGCCATAAGTAAACTCGCGGAGCGACGGAACCGTTACGGGTTCGATGACCCACGCGTCGCGCGAAACCGTTGGCGCACCGGCCACCTTCGTCGCGTCAAACCTCTCTACGACAAAAAAGGGAAGAGACACCCCGTCGCCCCTACAACCGCGACTCCGGGATACACACATCACGGGATGCGTCGGATCCGATAGATCATTGATGGTGAGATGCCACTCAGCCGGACAGCCCGTTGCTGTGAAACACGCCATGATCAGCAACAGAAGGCGGCCCGGACGAGAGATTACGCGCATCATTCTTGACCTCCTTGTCAGCAACCGCACGCCTTGACGTGATTCAGAACGGCGTCATATCGACCATCGGCGCTCAACCGTCCCTCCGTGGTCAGCATGTGACGCCTAACTCCTGCCTCAAATATGGAGCCCTGCCTCTCGACGTTGGAATCCTTGAACAACGTCAGCATCGCGGAAGGGTCTGAAATTGTCATGTCGAAATTGTAGGGATTGATAAGTCGCAGGGAGTTTCCAATCTGCAGCGGGAGCGCGAGCAGCGTCACTGGACGTCCGTTCTGCCGTTGCCAAACGTGAAGCGCCTCGTGCGCAAAAATCGGAGCGTACTGGGAGTTGGTCACGTCGAGCTCACCCGACTTGAACGCTGCCGCGGGCATTCTGATGTTCTCGCGGAAAATCTGGCGAGCACGGCTCATCCGAGTGAGTTCAAGATCGATCCCGCTTAGGTCTAGGCACTCACCGAAGTAGCCACGAAGAAAATCGGCTTCGGTCTTCGTGAGCGCGCGCAGCCCCAACGGATCGATGTACCGCAGCGGATTTCCGTTGGCATACAAGTACGTGTTCAGCCCACCCTCGAGTCCGATGGGGTCCGACTGCGCATAGCGCCCGGTGACGGGATCGTAATCGCGGAAGTAGTTGTAAACAGATCGGCCCGACGACGTTCGTCGTAAACCTGTTCTCCGTGTCAGCCACCGCCCGCCGCGTTGTCGCGCTCCCATTTAGCGGAATACTTCGCGTAACTCTGAAAGAGATCGCCGATCGTCGGTGTTCCGAGGACGAGCAACGGTACTAGTACGATCTTCATTGGCAGGTTCACTTCATCCCAGTAGACCGCCAACGACGCTACCGCTGCCGTCCAGACGATTGAGTACATCCATAGAACGACGAGGCGGACGTAGTACTGCCCCGCGCCGAAGCGCTGAGTCAATCGAAGTGGGCCAAAAGGCACGATCCGCACCTCTAGTTCAAGAGAACTGCTTCAAACAAATCGGTACCGTAGTTGCGTATGGTCCAACCACACCGCCCGATCGGTATCGAGTTGATCATCGAACCTACAAGCACACCGCCTTCATACGCCACCGTTGCGTACGCCCAATTGGCCGCAGCCGTCCCTGCAGCAACGAGTCCAGTCTCCACGCCGGTGAAGGTCGCGGCGCCTGTTGTCATTCCGCCGAATCCGCGCAGCGCCCATTGCAGCGGAGTAATGCCGCCGACCTGTCGCGCCATTGCGCCCGAAGTCAGTGCACCAAGGCTCAGGCCCGGAAGAACCGCGGGCAGCGCCACACCTGGTACGCCTGAGTTCGTATCAACGAAGTTGTGGAACACGTTGCTCGAATAGCCAGGTCTGTTCTGGCCGTCGCAACACTCGCCAGGAGTGCAGCACGAGGTGCCGCCGTCACCCCATCTCAATCCGCGTGGATCCGAAAAATTGACCGGGTTTCCGCCTGCATAGGCAAAGGTATTCAGCCCGCCCAGAAGCCCGATCGGATCGCTCTGGACGTATCTGCCGGTCACCGCGTCGTAATCGCGGAAGTAGTTGTAGTTGAGCCCCGTGTGCGCGTCGTACATCTGCCCCGGGAAGCGCAGGTTGTACTTGAAGTTGCCGAGCGACTGCGGGTTCTCGTTCGGCAGCGCCGTGCCAAAAGGATCACTCTCCCACGTCCAG
>CAZCZE010000024.1:0-117625 GCA_964503125.1 uncultured Gammaproteobacteria bacterium | reverse complement strand
GAGTTTGGCACCTCGATGTCGGCTCATCACATCCTGGGGCTGTAGCAGGTCCCAAGGGTTCGGCTGTTCGCCGATTAAAGTGGTACGCGAGCTGGGTTTAGAACGTCGTGAGACAGTTCGGTCCCTATCTGCCGTGGGCGTTGGAAATTTGAGGGGAGCTGCTCCTAGTACGAGAGGACCGGAGTGGACGTACCTCTGGTGTTCCGGTTGTCACGCCAGTGGCACAGCCGGGTAGCTATGTACGGAAGGGATAACCGCTGAAAGCATCTAAGCGGGAAGCCCACCCCAAGATTAGATTTCCCTGGGGACTCGATCCCCCTAAAGGGCCCTCGTAGACTACGAGGTTGATAGGCTGGGTGTGGAAGTCGAGTAATCGATGGAGCTAACCAGTACTAATTGCCCGTGAGGCTTGACCATATAACACCCAAACGGTTTGGGTGATCGATGCAACTTGTGCGACGGGACGGATCATCCCAAATTGCGCGTTCGGCGCTGATAGCGAATCAGTGAGGACGCATACCGGTTTGCCTGGCGGCAATAGCGGACGGGAACCACCCGATCCCATTCCGAACTCGGAAGTGAAAACGTCCAGCGCCGATGGTAGTGTGGGGCTATCCCACGCGAGAGTAGGTCATCGCCAGGCTCTTAATGCAAAACCCCCGGTCGAACAGGCCGGGGGTTTTTCTTTTCTCACGTGGCGCCGCGATCGTAGGGATTGAATCCCGCCGCGCCGCGGCCGTGCGGCTCGTCTTCGAGAGACAGCGCTGAGACGTCGAGGTCGGCCCACGTGGTGGCGTCGTCGTCGTCGTCGTCCGTCAGCTCCGCGTGGCGCGACTGCTCTTTCCATTCGAGCACGGCGCGGCCGTTCTGCCTGCGCGTGACGCAGCGCCGGCAGATTAGCAACGGCCCACCGTCGTGTCACGGGCGTTATGCGCGTCGCTCGAGCCGTCAGTATCCAGCGAGCTCGAGATAGCCTTGAGCCGTCACGCGGCCCTGCGGGCCGAGTCCGTCGGCCTGCACGGCACCCTCCCAGTAGCGCACCGATAGATCGACTTCTTGGTTTTGCAGGTACGGACGGATCTCGAGGTCGAGCCCTTGGCTCGCGAGCGCCAAGCGCCAAATCGTGGGGTAGCGTGTCCCGGTCGCTCTGCTGGTCCAGTGATCGAGCGGCGTCAGCGCAACGTCGGTAGCCGAGAGCTCGGTCCGGACGCCGGCCGCGCTCACGTAGCTGCCGCCGCTGTAAGGGCTCGACTCGCCGCTCGCGGTGCGCAGCCGATAGAACATCAGGCTTGCGCCGTCCGAAACGTGCAGCGCGAACCAGTCCCACCCAACGACGCCGGGATCGAGGGAGCTCGTGCTCCACTCGCGATCGAGCCAGGCGGATCCCGTCACCGTGAACGTCGCTCCCTCGATGCCGACCGAGCCGCGGGCTTCGAGCCGCGGAACCGAGTAGTAGTACGACGCGTTGCCAACGGCCGCGCCCTTACGCGACAGCCCCATGGTGCCGTGCGCAACGGGCGGCTGCGTGGCCGTGAGCTCCAGTACGAGATCGATGCCTTCGTGGTGCGCTGCGGCTCGCAATGCCAACCGATCCGCAGCCTCGTCGCCTTCGAGAGACCAGTCCTCCACCCAGACTCGCAGGGGCTCGGCGCCGACCCCGGCGAGCCCCAACGCCTGCCGCGCGAGCCGCTCGGCCGTGTGAAATCGTTGCCGTTCGGTGTCCGTGATCGCGAAGTGCGCCATCCAGATTTGCTCGGCGCGCCATGCCGACGCCGCCTCGTCGGTAGACGCAGCCGGGGCCACGGCGTAGCGGAAGAATGTGAGCTCGAAGCCGAAATGCCGCCCGTCCGCGGCCGCGAGGTTGCCGGTCAGATACCACCACTCCGTCTGAAACTCCGGATGGCCGCCGTGATCAGCGGGAAACTCAAACTCGCGGGGTTCGGTGGCGCGCGCGAAGCCTAAATCCGCCGCGCCGCCGAGGTAACGCAAACCGCTGTTGGCAACCGCGGGCGCGTCATCTTGTTGCGCCGTGCAGCCCGCGAGGGCGACCAGCAGTGCGAGCCATGGGCGCCGCATGCGCGTCAGTCCTCGCGCAGGCCGACCGCGAGCTCGACGCGACTGGCGCGCCAAGCCGGGTAGAGTCCCGCGAGCAACGCCGCCCCGACGGCCAACGACAGGCCCGCGATCACGGCGTCCGCGCTGATCACGAGATCCATGCTCCAGCCGAAGGAGCGGCGATTGATCACGTGCACCAGCAGCGCCGCGAGCGCGGTGCCGATCGGGATCGCGGCGAGCCCCGCCGCGAGACCGAGCAGTCCGGTCTGCGTCAGCAACGTCGCGCTCAACCCTTGCGGCGTGAAGCCGAGCGTGCGAAGCACGCTGAGCTCGCGCGCTCGCTCGAGCTCGATCGCGAGCAGGGCGCTCAGGATGCCGAGAAACGCCACGATGCCCGCGAGGCTGCGCAGCACTTCGGTCACCTTGAAGGTGCGGTCGAAGATCGCGAGCGACAGCTGCTCGATCGTGGTGCTCGAGCGAACGCGCAAGCCAGGTTGCAATAGCGAACGAACGGCCGCTTCGACCGCTGCTGCATCGGCCGCGGGCGTAAGATCGATGCCGATGTTGCCGAGCGTCGTGTCGCTCCAGTCGCGTCGATACCGCTCGAGAGACATGACGACCGAAGGCGTGCCCGTATTGAAGTCGCGGAACGCGGCGGCGATCGGCAGCGGTGGTGACCGTGCCGGTGCGGCGAGCTCGAGCTCGTCGCCGACGCGCAACGCGCGGGCGAAGAGCAGCCGCTCCGAGGCGATCAAGGCGCGCCCGTCGGCGAGCTGCGCGAGTGCCTCGTCGGCGTCGCCTGCTACGATCGCGAGCCCAAAGCCGCGCCGACCCGGCTGCACCGCGCGGATCGCCACGTCCCCGCGCGCCGTCGGCACGACGCGGTTCTGCGTGAGGGTCAACCCTTCGACGCCCACGATCGCCGTCAACGATCCCGAGGCCGCGAGCTCGGCCAAATCGGCGCCATCGCCGCCGATGTACAGATCCGCGGTCAAAGTAGTGTCGAGCCAAGCGTCGAGGCTCGTGCGGAAGCTGAAGATCATGAGACCCACGCCGTTGACGGTGGCGACCGCGACGGCGAGCGCCGCGGTCGCGACGCCCGTGCGGCTCAACGATGCCCCGACGCCGCGGATCGCGAGCGTGACCGCGATGCCGAGCCTGCGGCCGATGGCGCGATCGAGCGCGCTCATGAGCACGATCGTGGCAAGCGGCGTCAGCAGCGCGCCGGCAGCAAGCACGGCGAACAGGCCGCCGAAGGCGAAACCGAGCTCGCTCGGGCCAAGCACGAGGAGCCCGCCGCTGACGGCGAGCAGCAGCACGGCAATGCCCGCGGCGCGCCGCGCGGCCGTCGACGCGCGCCGTTCCAGCACGGCGCGTCGCAGTGCCGCCGTCGGCTCGATGCGCGTGGCATCGAGAGCCGGCTTGGCGGCGGCCACGAGCGTCGCGCCGAGCCCGAGCGCCGCGCCCTGCACGTAGAGCCAGGGCGAAGGCTCGACGCCGCTGACGGCAGCGCCGAACGACAAGTCGCCGATCGTCTGCAACACGAGACCCACGAGCCCGGTTGCGAGCGCGTGACCGAGGCCGAGCCCGATTACGGCCGCGATCGCGGCGATGACGAGCGCCTCAAGCGCGACGTTCGTGAGAATTTCACGGCGCGAGACGCCCAGCGCGCGCAAGATCCCGAGCGTGCGCGTGCGCTGCAATACGGCGAACGCCATGGTGCCGTAGATCAGAAACATGCCGACGACGAGCGCCAGCAGTCCGAGCGCCATGAGGTTGGTGCGGAACGCCGCCGTGAGCTGCCGAAACGTATCGCGCTCCGTTTCCGTGGGAATCAACAGAGCGTTCGGCAATCGCGCAGCGGCGAGCGCTCGTGCTTGCGCCTCCGTGAGCTCGAGATCGATGCGGCTCAAGCGCCCCGTCGTGCCGAGGACCTCTTGCGCGGTCGCGATGTCGGCCACGAGCGGCGGCTCGTTGTCCAGTGTGGCGACACCGTCCGGCACGAAACCGATCGCGCGGACTTCGACCTCGCGCTCGGCCACGAGCAGCGTCAATAGATCGTCGCGCTCGATGCCGAGGTCTGCTGCGAGCGCGGCGGGCAGGAGCACCGTGCCGGGCTCGGCGAGCAGCCTCGCGAAGTCCGTGCCCGCGTCGGCGCCGGGTCGTACCACTCGCAGCGCGCCCTGCTGGACCCAGTCGATGCCGAGCAACGGCAGGCGTTGTGCGGGCCGCGCCGCGACACGGACCTCACCTTCGACGATCGGCGTTGCAGTCGCAATTCCGTCGCGCAGCACGAGATCGCGGTATAGCGTTTCGTCGAACGTCCCGTCGATGGGCAGCAGTCGATGGGTCACTTCGCCGCGAACGCGCGCGGCCGCGAGATCGAAGGCTCGCCCGGCACTGTCGTTGGCGAGACTCACGCCGACGTAGACCGCGACGCCGAGGCTCACGCCCACGATCGCGAGACCGAGCTGCCAAGGGTGGCGCAGATAGAAACGTAGCGATGCGCGGTTCAGCAGCGACATCAGCTCGCCACGTCTTCGATGCGGCTGCCGTTGATCGCGATCACGCGCTCGGCTCGCGCGGCGATCTCCGCGCTGTGAGTGGCTACGACCAAAGTGGCGTTGCGCTCGCGGCAGGTGCGCAGCAATACGTCGAACACGTGACGGGCCGTCTCGGCGTCGAGGTTGCCGGTCGGCTCGTCGGCGAGCACGAGCTTCGGCCCGTGGATCACGGCGCGAGCGATCGCGACGCGCTGCTGCTCGCCGCCCGAGATGTCCTCGGGAAAGTGGTCGAGGCAGTTCGCGAGGCCGAGCTCGGTTAGGAGCTCGCGGCTGCGCTGCCGCGCCTGAGCAGCGTCGACGTCGTTCAAGGCGAGCGGCAGCTCCACGTTCTCGGTGACCGTCAGCGTCGGAATGAGGTTGAACGACTGAAACACGAAGCCGAGATCCCGCCGGCGGCGCAACGCGCGTGCCGTTTCCTTTAGCCCCGTGAAGTCGGTGCCGTCGACGCGCACCACACCGGAGTCGGCCGCCTCGAGCCCGCCGATCAGGCGCAGCAGCGTCGACTTTCCGGAGCCGCTGCGGCCGACGACCGCAACGATGCGGCCGCGCTCGATGCTCACGCAAGCCCGCTCCAGAACGGTCTGCGGCCCGTAGCTCTTACAGACGTCTTCGAGGTCGATCCAGGCCGCCGATCCTAGGCTCATGGCGCGATCGTACGATGTCACCTTGTCCTCATGCCGCTCCGCGCGGTTCGATCGCGCTGCGGCTGCCGCCTCCGCCACGTCGTGATGTCAAACGATCTTAAGTTTCGTCGGAGCCGGCCGACCTTGTCGAGAAGCGGGGCGATGGTGGCGGATGGCCTCGCCATCGTCGTCGTGGCGACGACTGACGAGGTGTTTCCGGGTGATCACGCAAGAACTAAGAAGCAAGATCGAGAGTTGCCACAGCCTAGCCCGCCCGGCGTCGCCACGCGGGTTATCCAGCTCGCCAACGACGCCGTAGGGCGGCGACGCTACTGTGGCAGCACTCGTGGCGCGTTGCCGCTCGCGATGATGTCCCAGCGGTTGCCACGCGCCCTCGCGAGGAGCGGGCCATCGGGCCGCACTGCGACGGGATTGCCGACGGCCTCGAGCAACTCGAGGTCGTGCCGCGAGTCGCCGTAGGCGCTCGCTTGCCGCAAATCCGCACCCACACACGCTGCGAACTCCGCCGCCAGCGCGAGCTTCACCGCGGCGAACGGGTGCACCTTCGGCGGGCTTGCGAGGTAGATTCCGTCGCGCTCCCGGCACACGGTGGCGCGCACGTGCTCCACGCCGAGCGCCGCGGCCAAGGCTCGCGCGATCGGCTCCAATGTCCCCGAGATCAGCACCACGGTGTCGCCGCGCCGCAGGTGTTGCTGGAGCCGCGCCACGGCCGGCGTATAGAGCCGGGGCAGGATCTCCGTGGTCACGAATTGCGTGGCGAGAGCGTCGACCTCCGCCACGGCGAGCCCCATAAGGTAAGCCTTGTTCTTCTTCAGCGTTTCCGCGCCGAAGACCGAACGGAAACGCAGCCAGAACCAGCAATACTCGAGGAGCTGGCGCGGTCCTTGGCGTCCTTGCCTCGCGAGGTATCGCCAAAAGCGCCGCTCGGTGCTGCCCTCGACGAGGGTGCCGTCGATGTCGAAGATCGCGAGCTTCATCGTTTCTTGCCCGGTCGCCAGAGGATATCGTCTTTTTGGGCATAGACAAACTCGGCAATCACCGGCAGCCCGCGGGCAATGCACAACACGACCGCGAGGTAGACGAAGAAGTACGTCAGCGCCGTGAGCAGCCAGCCGACGTGGCCCCAGAGCTCGGGCAGCAGCGCGGGGAACGGCTTTTGCAGCGCCAACCCTGCGAACGCCGAGGCCTTGGCGACTGCGTAGAGGATGCGCACGAATTTGCCGGCCACGAGCACCTTGCCGAGCGGGGAGCGCATGAGCGCGAACGGCGCCTTGCCTTGCGCCACCGCGTTGCTCGAGCGGATCGTGTCGACGATCACGCCGCGCATGACGAAGACGAGCGGCACCCAAATGGGCACGAGATCCACGTCGGTGGCCACGATCCACAGCGTGAGCTCGACGATGCGATCCCCGGCGATGTCGAACAACGCGCCGAACAAGCTCGTCTCGTGGCGCTTGCGCGCGATGTAGCCGTCGAGGCCGTCGGAAATGAAGATGAAGATGATCAGGAAGAAGCCCGCGAACGCCCATGGCGTCGTCGGCACATAGAAGAGCCAAACGACCACGAGCAACAGCACGAGCCGGCTCATTGTCACGAGGTTCGCCATGGGAGGATTATACGAAGGAGCTCTGGAGCCGAGGGTTGGTAGTACTACGTAACCGTGAGGGACTGGCTGCATGCGTTTCTATGACTATCGATTGGCCCCGAGCCCGCGCAAGGTGCGGCTGTTCATCGCGGAGAAGGGCCTCGACATCCCGACCGTCGAGGTCGACCTGCGCGCGCGGGAGCAGCAGGAGCCCGTGTTTCTCGCCAAGAATCCGGGCGCGACCGTGCCCGTGCTCGAGCTCGACGACGGCACGTGCCTGACCGAGAGTCTCGCCATCTGTCACTACCTCGAGCAAGTCCAACCCGAGCCGAATCTCATGGGACGCGACGCCAAGGAGCAAGCGCTCGTCCTCATGTGGACGGATATTCAGACCTACGAGGGGTATCTCGGGTTGCAGGAGGCGCTGCGCAACGGCCACGAGGCGTTCAAGGGCCGAGGGCTCGGCGGACCCGTCGCGTACGAGCAAATACCCGCGCTCGTGGAGCGCGGCCGGCGCCGCGCCGAAATCTACTTCAACAAGCTCGAGACGCGCCTCGGCGAGAGCCCGTTCATTGCCGGCGAGCGCTTTACCTACGCCGACATCGTCGGTTTCGTGTACCTGGGCTTCGCGGCGCGCGCGATCGGCGGCACGCCGCCCGTCGAGGGACGCCCCGCGCTCAATCTCTGGAGCGAGACGGTGGCCGCGCGGCCCGCGATTCGCAGCGCGAGCCCCTAGCCTGGCACGCTCGCGCATGCGCCGAGAATGCCGATCAGCGTTGGCGCGCCGCGTCGTCGCGCAGTGGGCGCCAAGGCACGATCAAGGGCTCGCCGTCGTGCGTCGAGATCAGCGGCTCGACGCGATAGTGCGCGCGTATCGAGGCGTCGTCGAGCGCCGCGTGCGGCGGGCCGTCGGCGACGACGGCGCCGTCGCGCATGACGAGCACACGGCGGCAGAATCGTGCGGCGAGCCCCAAATCGTGGAGCACGACAATGACGACGCATTGGCCCGTCGCGCCGCCGGCTGCGTACGCTGCGAGCGTGCTCATGACGTGCAGTTGATGGTAGGGGTCGAGCATCGCGATCGGCTCGTCGACGAGCAGCACGGGCGCCTGCACGGCCAGCGCGCGCGCCAGCAGCACGCGTGCGCGCTCGCCGACGGAGAGCCGGTCGATGCTGCGGGTCGCGAACTCGAGCGTGTCGGTTTCCAGCATGGCCGCACGCACGGCTGCGCCGTCTGCAGCGCTCGGCGCGGCACCATACGCGCGATGCGGCAGCCGGCCGAGCGCCACGAGGTCGCGTGCCAGCAGTGGCCAATGGACCGGCGCGTCCTGCGGCAAGTACGCGACAGCGCGGGCCCGCGCGCGCGAGCCGAGCTCTGCCAGGCCGGCGCCTTGCCAAGTCACCGCGCCGCCGTGCGGCGTCAACCCGGCGAGGGCCTTCAACAGGCTGCTCTTGCCCGCGCCGTTCGGGCCGACCAGCGCGACGAGCTCGCCGGGTGCGAGCGCCACCGACGTGGCATGCACGGCCGCGCGCGTCTGATACCGGACCTCGAGATTGGCGGCGACGAGCGTCATCGCGGCCTCAACCCGCCAGCTCTGTGCGCGGGCGCATGACGAGGTGCAGGAAAAACGGCGCGCCGACGAGCGCCGTGACGACGCCGAGCTTGAGCTCCGGACCGGGCGGCATGAGGCGCACGCCCAAGTCGGCGAGCGTCGTGAGCAACGCGCCGCCGAGGAAGCTCGGCAGCAACAGACGGCTCGGGTGCTGGCCGGCCGCGCGGCGCAACAGGTGCGGCACCACCAAGCCCACGAAGCCGACGATGCCGGTCACGGCGACGGCGCCGCCGACGGCGAGCGCCGTGCCGCCGATGACGAGCCATTGCGTGCGGCGCGGGTCGAAGCCGAGGCTCAATGCCGTCTCCTCGCCGAGCGTCAGCGCATCGAGACCGCGCGCGGCCGCGATCACGAGCAGCCAGCCCGGCACCATCAACGGCAAGGCGAGGTACACGTGCGCCAAGCTCCGGTCGGCGAGCGAGCCGAGCATCCAGAACAGGATCTCGAGCGCGGCATAGGGGCTCGGTGCGAAGTTCAGCGCGAGCGAAGTCAACGCCGCCGCGAGTGCGTTGATCGCGATGCCGGCGAGCACGATGGTGAGCAGGTCGCTGCGCCGTCCCGCGAGCGCGTAGAGCACTGCGAGCGCCACGAGTGATCCCATGACGGCGCCGAGCGGCAACAGCAGCGAGGTCGCCGTCGCGAAGCCGAAATAGAACACGATGACCGCGCCGAGCGCGGCGCCGCTCGAGGCGCCGAGCAGGCCGGGCTCCGCGAGGGGATTGCGCAGCAGCCCTTGGAGCGCCGCGCCCGTCAAGCCGAGCGTGCCGCCAACGAGCAACGCGAGCAGCGTGCGGGGCAGGCGAATCTCCGTGAAGATGACCTGCGCGATCTCGGGTCCACCGAAGCCGAGCGTCGGTCCGCCGCCGTCGCGGCCCACGAGGATCGAAACACCGGCGGCGAGGCCCGCGAGCACGAATAGGACCGCAAGGAGCGCGGCGCGCCGCGGCCACGCGTCGTCGCTGCTCGCGCTCATTCGCCGGCCGCTCGCTGCAGCAGGGCCGCCGACTCGAGGCTGCGCGGCAGCCCGCACGACCACAGCGCCGCGGGCACGGTGACCGTCGGACGTGCGGTTCCGAGCCGCGTCAAGGCCGGATGCTCGAGCACGGTGTTGGCGAGCGACGGCTGCGCGCTGCGGTAGCTCGTGAGCACGATGAGCTCCGGCGCGCTGCGCAGCAGCGTCTCCATCGACAAACTGCCCCAACGATCGAGGCCCTGCTCGGCCGCGACGTTGCGCAGGCCCGCGAGCGCGATGAGCTCGTCGACGAGCGAGCCCGCGCCCACGGTGAAGCCGCCGGGCCGCACGACCACGGTCGCGAGCTTGCGCGCGGGACGGTGCGCCGCGATGACGTCGAGGTCTGCGCGCACCGCGGCGACCAGCCGCTCGCCACGCTCGGCTTGACCGATCGCTGCGGCGACGAGGCGTACGTTGTGCTCGATGTCGGCCACCGACGCCTCGGGCGCGAGCTCGACGACCCGCCGGCCGAGTCGCTGCAGCAGTGCGCGCGAGAACGGGCTCGTATAGGCGCCGGCGATCACGACGTCGGGAGCGAACTTGAGCAGCTCCTCGGCCGAGCCGTAGTTCAGGGCGTAGCGCTGCGCTTCGGTCGCGAACAGCGACTCGTGCGGATCGGCCGCGAGCCAGCTCACGCTCAGAATCTGCTTAGGATCGGCGAGCGCGAGCACGTGCTGGTCGGCGCAGAGGTTGACCGAGGCGACGGTCGGCGGCGCGTCGTCGGCGCCAGCGGCGAGATGAGTGCAGGCGCACGCAAGAGCCAGCGCCTTAGAGCTCTGCTGCGCGCACGCGCGCGCGAGTCGGCGGACGGTTCTCGACATGGCTCCAGCTCGCAAAAAACGAGTCGTCGCCACGACGGAATCCCGTACCGCGCGCTTTCCCGGCACACGGAAGGACGACAACGGCGGCAGGTCTCCTGGCTCGCCGGCTCTAGCGGTCTCGCGCGCCTTCCCGAGGTGGTCCTCAGTGGCATTCGCGCGAGCACCTTGCCGGCTACAGTTGCGGGAACAGCCGCAGTTGGTACTGCGTTCCCTCTTAGCCCTCGTCGGGCACCGCCTAGCGCGCACCTTAGCACAGCACGGCTATGCGACAATGCAGAGGTCGCAAGGGTAAGCGCGTCGAGCGCTCGAGGACCTCTCTCTGATCCGTTATCGCGTGCGCCTCGCCGACCTCGATCGGCACCACTTCGAGATCGAGTGCCGCATCGACAAACCCGCGGCGGAGCAGCGCTTTTCGTTACCGGCTTGGATCCCGGGCAGCTACCTGCTGCGCGACTTCGCGCGCCACGTCGTTCACGTCGAAGCCAAGAGCGGCCGCGAGCCGGTTGCGGCCGACAAGGTCGCCGCGGCGACCTGGTGTGTGCGCGGCGGGGGCCGGACGCTGACGGTCACGATCACGGTGCATGCGCTCGATCAGTCGGTGCGCGGCGCCTACCTCGACCGGCAGCGCGCGTACTTCAACGGCCCCTGCGTGTTCCTGCTGCCCGAAGGCCGCGACGCGGAGCCGATCGAGGTGACGCTCGAGCCGCCGCCGTACTCGATTTGCGAAGAATGGCGCGTGGCCACGGCGCTCGCGCCGCACGAAGTCGACGAGCGCGGGTTCGGCGCGTACCGCGCCCAAGACTATGACGAGCTGCTCGATCATCCCGCCGAGATCGGCACGTTCGAGAGCGTCGAATTTACGGCCGCGGGCGTGCCGCATCGGCTCGTCGTCGCGGGTCGCTTCGAATCCGATCTCGACCGCGTCGCGGCCGACTTGGCCCAGCTTTGCGCCGCGCAGATCGAGTTCTTCGGCGCGCCGGCGCCGTTCGCGCGCTATTGGTTTTTGGGCCTGGCCGTCGCCGAGGGTTACGGCGGCCTCGAGCATCGTGCCTCGACGAGCCTCATCTTCAGCCGCGACGATCTGCCGAAAGTGGGCGAGACGGGCCAGCCACGCGACTACCAGCGTTTCCTCGCGCTCGCGAGCCACGAGTATTTTCACGCCTGGCACGTGAAGCGCACCAAGCCCGCGGCGTTCATGCCGTACCAGCTCGACCGCCGCAACCACACGCGCCTGCTCTGGGTGTTCGAGGGCGTCACGAGCTACTACCAGGATCTGCTGCTCTTGCGCAGCAGCGTGTTCACGGTCGGCGCGTTCTTGCAGCGCCTCGGCGAGATGCTCACGCGCGTGTATCGCCAGCCTGGCCGCTTCCGCCAGAGCTTGGCAGCGGCGAGCTTCGACGCGTGGGACGTGCTCTATCGTCCCGAGCCGCACCATCCGAACACGAGCATCAGCTACTACACGAAAGGCGCGATGGTGGCGCTCGCGCTCGATCTTAAATTGCGGCTCGATACCGCGGGCCGCACGTCGCTCGACGACGTCGTGCGCGAGCTCTGGCGGCGCTACGGCGCGCGCGACGTCGGCGTGCCCGAGGATGGCTTCGAGGCGCTCGCCGCGGAGCAGAGCGGGCTCGACCTTACCGAGTTCTTCGCGAGCTGCGTGCGCGGCACCGAGGACCCGCCGCTGCGCGAGCTCTTGGCACAATTCGGCGTCGCGCTCGAGATGCGCGTTACGGCCGGCCCCGACGACCGCGGCGGCACCCCGCGCGCCGCCAACGGCGAGCCGCTGGCGCTCGGCGCTACGACGCGCGATCGCGAGCACGGGATCGAGCTCGTCAATGTGCTCGACGGCGGCCCCGCCGAGCGCGCGGGGCTTACGGCCGGCGACGTGCTCGTCGCGCTCGACCGGCTGCGCGTCACGAGCCGCAATCTCGCGCGCCGGCTCGGCCGCTTCGAGGCCGGCGAGCGCGTGACCGCGACGGTCTTTCGCGGCGACGAGCTGCTCGAGGCGGGCCTCGTGCTGCGCCCGGCGCCGCTCGATGCCTGTTATCTAGCGCTGCGCGACGACGCCGAGCCGGCCGCGCTCGAGCGCCGGCGGGCATGGCTCGGCGAGTAGCGGCGGCCTAACATGACGGCGTGCATTTGACTCGAGGCACCGCATGATCGAGCTCGGACTCAAGGTGACGCTCGCGTATCTCATCGGTGCCGTGCTCGGCAGCCTGCTCGTCGGCTTCTTCTACGGCGGCATCGACATCCGCAAGGCCGGCAGCGGCAATCCCGGCGGCACCAACGCACTGCGGACGCAGGGCAAGGTGTTCGCGCTCTGGGTCATGATCATCGACATCGGCAAAGGGATCCTCGCGGCCGTCGCGATCCCGCCACTCGATCTGCCCGGCGTCGGCATCGATGCGCAGGTCGACCGCGAGCTCGTGCTGTACGGCGTGTCGTTCGCCGCGATTTTGGGCCACGTGTTCCCCGTATGGTTCGGCTTCCGCGGCGGCAAGGGCGGTGCGACGGCGGCCGGATTGCTCTGCTTCTTGGCGCCCGTCGCCGCGCTGCCCGCGATCGGCGCGTGGGTGCTCATCGTCTTCACGACCGGCTACGTCGGGCTCGCGACGATGAGCGCGGGGCTCGTCGCCGCGCTGTTCGTGGGCGTCACGGCGCTGCCCGAGCAGACCGGTTTGTTCCTCTGGGCGGGCGCGACGACCGCGCTGCTCATCTACGCGCACCGCAGCAACATCCAGCGCATGCTCGACGGCACCGAGTCGCGGTTTGCGAGTCCGGGCGCGCGCTGGTTGCGCCGCGGCCAATCGCACAAGTGACGGCCGAACGCCTGTTGCACGCGCTCGCCGACGGCCGGACGCATTCGGGCGAGGCGCTCGCGCGCGAGTTCGGCGTCACGCGCGCGGCCATTTGGAAGCAGGTCGGCAAGCTCGCCGATTGGGGGCTCGCGGTCGATGCGGTGCCCGGCGAAGGTTATCGCCTCGCTCGTCGCCTCGACTTGCTCGACGCCGCGGCGCTGCGCGCCGCGCTCAAGCCCGAAACTGCCGCGCGGCTGGCTGGGCTCGAGGTGTTCACGGAGCTCGGCTCGACGAACCGGCACCTGCTGCGCGTGCCGCCGCCTACGGCCAAGCTCGACGTCTGCGTCGCGGAGTTCCAGACGGCCGGGCGCGGACGGCGCGGGCGTAGTTGGACTACGCCGCTCGGCGCCGGCGTCTGTCTCTCGGTCGGCTGGCAGTTCGCCGAGATGCCGGCCGAGCTGCCTGCGCTCACGCTCGCCGTGGGGGTCGTCGTGCGGCGCGTGCTCGAGCGCGTTTCCGGGCTCGCGATCGCGCTCAAGTGGCCCAACGATCTCGTCTTCGACGAGCGCAAGCTCGGCGGCATCCTGCTCGAGCTCGCGGTCGAGGCGCAGGGCGGCTCGCACGTCGTGGCCGGCGTCGGGCTCAACGTCGCGTTGCCGCGCGAGCTACTGCGCGAGCTCTGCGACTGGCCGCGCGGCGCCGTCGATCTCGCCACGGCTTTGGGCGGCGAGCCGCCGCCGCGGTTGGCGCTCGTCGCCGCGCTCGTCGACGATCTTGGCATGCTGTTCGCCGACTACGCCGCGACGGGGTTCGCCGCCTATCGCAACGAATGGCGCTCGGGCGACTACCTGCGCGGACGTGCCGTGCGCCTCGACGAGGCGGGCGGCGCCGTGACGGGGACGGCGCTCGGCATCGACTCGGACGGCGCGCTGCTCGTCGAGACCGCCGCGGGCGCGCGGCGGCGCATCGTCGCGGGCGACGTCAGCGTGCGGAGTTTGGCATGACCGTGCTCGTCGACATCGGCAACACGCGCATCAAGTGGGCGACGCTCGAAGGCGCAGCGCTCGTGCGCCGCGGCAGTGCCGTGCATCGCGACGCGCTCGACGCCGCGCTCGCCGCGTTCGCGGCCGCGGTGCCGAAGTCGCCGGGGCGCGTCATCGCGGCCAACGTCGCGGGCGGGGCGATGGCCGCGCGGCTCGCGACGCTCGTCGCGGCGCGACCCGGCGCGTCGCTCGAGCTCGTCGCGACGACGGCCGAGCGCTTCGGGGTGCGCTGCGCGTATCGCGACCCGAGCCGCCTAGGCGTCGACCGCTGGGTCGCCGTGCTCGCGGCGCACCACGCGGCACGCGGCGCGGCCTGCGTCATCGACGCCGGCACGGCCGCGACGTTCGACGCCGTCGACGCGGCCGGCGCGCACCTCGGCGGCTTGATCTTTCCCGGCCCGGCGCTGCTGGCCGCCGCGCTCGACCGGAACACCAGCAACATCGGCACCGCGGCGCCCGCGGCCCACGTGCCGCGCGGACTCGAGCTACTCGGCCGCAGCACCGCCGAGGCCGTCGGCAACGCGGCTTGGCTCGCGCTCGCGGCGGCGCTCGACCGTGCCGTGGCCACGGTCGCACAAGCGCTCGGCGCGGCTCCCGTCGTCTACGTCACGGGCGGCGACGCGGCCACGCTTGCGCCCTGGCTGGAAACGCGCGTGGAACCGCGTGCAGACTTGGTGCTCGAAGGGCTCAAACTGTTCGCCGCCTAAGAGCTGCCGATGCGCAATTTGTTTCTCGTGCTCGTGCTCGCCAACCTCGCGCTCGCCGCGTGGGCCGCGTGGTTCGCGCCCGCGGAGCGTGCCGGGCGCAGCGCGGACGAGGGCTTGCCCTCGATCACGCTCGTCAGCGAGGTGCCGGCGGATCTGCGCAGCAGCGGCGTCGTCAGCGACGCCGCCGGAGCCGAAGCTCCTGCTCCCGAGTCGATCGAGGGCGAGGCGAGCGTGGCGCCGGTGGCGGCGGACGAGCCGGTTGCGGAGGTCGACCTTGCCGGGCCTCCGCCGGTGCCGGCGCCGGCCGAGCCGGAGGCCGCCGTCGAGACGGCCGCCGTCGCCGCGCGGTGCACGAGCGTCGGGCCGTTTCGCGAGCTGTCGCAGGCCGCATCCGCCGCGGCCGCGTTGCGCACGGCCGGCTATCAACCGCTCCAGCGCGTCGCCGAAGGCGACATCTGGATCGGCTATTGGGTGTACATCCAGGCGATCGCCACAGAAGCCGAAGCCGACGCGATCCTCACGCGGGTGCGCGCGGAGGGCATCGCCGACTCGTACGTGATTCCGAACAGCGACAGCGGCCACCTCGTCTCGCTCGGCGTGTTCAGCGAGATCAGCGGTGTCGGGCGGCGCCGCGATCAGGTCCGCGCGCTCGGCTTCGAGCCGCAGGTCGTCGATCGCACGCGCCGCGCCACGGTTTATTGGATCGACGTCACGCTCGCCGAGGACCAGACGCTCGACTTCGACGCGTTACAGCCGCCGGGCCGAATCATCCGCCTCGAGCAGCGCGACTGCGAAAACGCTGGCTGACCGAGCCCCGATTTCTCGCCGCATGCACGCGACGAGAAATCTCCCACGGGGTCAGGCGTGCAGCTGCACGCGCGTTGCGCCATCGGCTTTACCGCCGAAGCTCACGTCGAACCAGTCGATATGCCGCGTGAGATACATGAACCCCGCGAGCACCGCGAACACGCCGAGCGCGCCGAACAAGAGCGCGTAGTCCTCGGCTTTGAGCGTCACGTAGAGATAGCCGTAGAGCGCCGTCAGGAGGCCGCCGATCGGCGCGGCGCGCGTGAGCGAGCGCAACACGGCGCCGCTGTAGGTCGTGATCAGCGCCGTCGAGGCCAGCGCGCTGGCGACGTAGGCCAGCGCGAAGCCCACGTGCTCTGCGAGCGCGAGCAGCAGCAGATAGAAGACGCAGTTGGCCAAGCCTATAGCCAAGTACTGGAGCGCGTGCAGGCGCAGCGGCGCGAACAGCTCGAACAAGAAGTAGGCGATGAACGTGAAACCCAGGATCAACACGCCGTACTTCGTCGCGCGCAGCGCCGCTTCGTGCACGCCGACGGGCGTGATGAGCTCGGCGCCGAAGGCCGAGGCCGCGATGTCCTGCGGCGCCAGGCCCGCCCGCGTCCAGCTCGACGGATAGCCGCGGCCGAGATCGAGCACACGCCATTCGGCCGTGAAGCCGCCCTCGTCGACGGTGCGTTCGCCGGGCAGATACGCGCCGACGAAGCTCGGCGAAGCCCAGTTCGACGTGACCGCGACGCGCGTCTCGTCGCCGAGCGGCAGGAACGTAAGCCCGCCCGTGCCGCCGAGCACGAGGTCGAAAGAAAAAGCCTGCGACGCCGTGGGCGCGCCGAGGCCGAGCGCCGCATACGGCGCGACGAGCAGCGGGCCGAAACCCGTGACGCGGGCGCCGCCCGCTTCGAAAACGGTAGTGCCGTCGCCGCTCGTGAGCACGATCGGCTCGCGCACGGAGCGAGCGTCGGTGATCGGCAGCGCGATCACCGCCTGCTCCCAGCGGACCTGCAGGCCCTGGTACTCCGTGCCGAACGTGACGGGCGCGAACCTGCCCGTGGCGTGCAGCCGCGTCGTATAGACCGGCACCTTGTAAATTCCACGCCGCCGCTCCTGCGCTTCCGCTTGGCCGTTGATCGTAAGCTGCTCCGGCAAGACGTACAGCTCGTCGCTGACGCTCACGGCTTGCCCGTTGACGTAGCGCGTGTGGGCGAACGGCACGACGAGGATTGGGCCGCCGATCGTCTGCGTCTGTCCCCACGAGCGCCCGATGTCGTCGCGGGCCGTGCCGTAGAGGAATGCGCGCTCGACCACGAGCCCTTCGATCATGCCGAGCGGGATCAGCAGGATCAGGATCAGGAACGCGATGAACAGCACCTTGCCCGTGACCGACCCCGACAGCGCTTTGAGCTCCGTTTTCACTTGCGACCCCCTCGACGTGCGACGGAGGCATTGTCACAAGCGATTCTGGCGGCCCAGCGGTTAGATTCTGACGAATCATGGCCACGCCCGCGGGCGCTATAATGACGGCCGAGCGGCGCGCAAGCCCGCGCTAGAGCCGGTGTAGCACAGCGGTAGTGCAGCGGTTTTGTAAACCGAAGGTCGGGAGTTCGATTCTCTCCACCGGCACCACTTCCGTCGTGACGAGGATTCGAACCATGGAGCGGAGAGGATTCTTGGGCCTGTCGTTGAGCGCCCTCGGCGGCATCGCGGGGTTGTTCGCATCGATACCGTTCGTCAAGAGCCTTTGGCCGAGCGCCAAGGCCGATGCCGATGCCGATTTCAGGAGCAGATCGGCAGCGGCCCGCAGCCCTGACGGGGCGGCAGCAGGCGTCGCGAGCGATGAGCCGCACCGCGCGTAACGTTCGAACCGAGACACGCGCGGGGACGGCCATCGGCGTGTTCGACTCGGGCGTCGGCGGCCTGTCGGTGCTCAAGCACATCCGCGCGCGGCTGCCGCGGCAACGCTTGCTCTACGTGGCCGATTCGGGCCACGTGCCGTACGGCGACAAGACGGCCGACTACATTCGCGAGCGCTCGCGTACGCTCACGCAATTCCTGGTGGAGCGAGGCGCTGCGGCCGTCGTCGTCGCGTGCAACACGGCTACGGCCGCGGCGGCCGCGACGCTGCGCGAGCGCTTCACGATCCCGATCGTCGCCATGGAGCCGGCCGTGAAACCGGCCGTTGCGGCGACCCGCAGCGGCGTCGTGGGCGTGCTCGCGACCGTCGGCACGCTCGAGAGCGCGAAGTTCGCGGCGCTGCTCGAGCAATACGCCGGTGACGTCGAGATCATCACGCAGGCGTGCCCCGGTCTCGTCGAGCAAGTCGAGGCCGGCGAGCTCGATGGCCCCGCGACACGCGCGCTGCTCGCGCGTTACACCGAGCCGTTGCTCGCGCGCGGCGCCGACACGCTCGTGCTCGGCTGCACGCATTATCCTTTCTTGAGGCCGTTGCTCGTCGAGCTCGTCGGTCCCAAGGTGACGCTCGTCGACACGGGCGAGGCCGTTGCGCGGCAAGTCGTGCGCCGCCTGCCGCCCGAGCTCGGCGCGGCCGCCGCCGCATCTGCCGAGCAATTTTGGACGACGGGCGACGCCCGCGCCGCGCAGCGGATCATGAGCCAGCTCTGGGGCCGGCTCGTCGCCGTCGCCGCGCTGTAGCCGCCGCCGCGGCGCTTGACCGCCTCGCGCGCCGAGGCCAATGATGGGCTCACGGTAAACGCACGCCAGAGGGGGAGTCATGCTAGCCACGATCATTGCCGCCGCCGGCGCGCTCAACATGCCGTGCGCCGAGCTCGCCAACCTCGAGATCGAGCGCGGCGCCATCACGAGCGCCGTCGACGTCGCCGCCGGGCTGTTCAAGCCGGCCAACGCCAACGCCAACGCGGGTCCGCCGCCGCAGCCGGGCGCGCCGCCGCCGCAACCGATTCCGCAGCACTGTCGCGTGACGATGGTGCTCACGCCGACGGCCGACTCGAACATCAACGTCGAGCTCTGGTTGCCGACCGAGAACTGGAACGGCAAGTTCCTCGCCGTCGGCAACGGCGGCTGGGCGGGCTCGATTCAGGGTTACGGCGACATGCAGGCGGCGTTGCGCCGTGGCTACGCGACGGCCGCTACGGACACGGGGCATTCAGCGGCCGATGGGCCGGGCGGCATGTTCGCGCTGGGGCATCCCGAGAAGATCGTCGACTTCGCGTACCGCGCGTTGCACGACATGACCGTCAAATCGAAGCGGCTCATCGACGTGTTCTACGCGGAGCCGCTCGACTACTCGTATTACAAGGGTTGCTCGACGGGCGGGCGGCAAGGCGTCATGGCGGCGCAGCGTTATCCCGGCGACTACGACGGTATCATCGCGGGCGCGCTCGCGAACCGGCACGTGCACATGCACACGGCGGGCTCCTACCGCAGCATCCGACTCGCGCGCCATCCCGACGAGGCCGTCTCGGAAGCGAAAGCGAAGCTCGTCAACGACGCTCTGATGAAGCAATGCGACACGCTCGGCGAAGGGTTCTTGAACAACCCGCGCCAATGCTCGTTCGACGTCGACACGCTTGCATGCCCTGCCGGCCGAGCCGGCGACAGTTGCCTCACGCCCGGCGAGCTCAGGACCGTGCACACCTTCTACGAGGGCTTGCGCACGGGCGACGGCAAGCTCGTTTTCTCGGGGCAGGCGCTGGGCAACCCGCTGCCGGCGCTTGTGAGCAGACCAGAAGGTCCGGGCGAGAACCTCACCGACTCGATCAAGATCCTCGGCTTCCAGAACGCGACCTACGACTGGCGCACGTTCGATCTCGATCGCGATCTGCCACTGATCGACGAGGCGGCGGGCTTCGTCGATGCCGTCAATCCGGACCTGCGCGCGTTCGAGGCTCACGGCGGCAAGCTGCTGCTGTACGCCGGCTGGCGCGACACGGGCATCACGCCCGAGAACACCGTCTATTACTACGAGAGTGTGCTTACGGAGATGGGCGCTGCTCAGGACGACTGGATGCGGCTGTTCCTCGCGCCCGGCATGGGCCACTGCCGCGGCGGCCCGGGGGTCGACACGTTCGACACGCTGGCAGCGCTCGAGCAATGGCGCGAGCGCGACGTCGCGCCGAGCGAGATGCTCGGCACGAATCGCCAAACCGGAATGGCGCGGCCGATCTGCGCGTACCCCAGTGCTGCGAAGTACGACGGCTCGGGCGACCTCAAGGACGCCGCGAACTGGAGCTGCGCGGCGCCGGAGTGATTGGGTAGCCCGGCCGCTGCCACCGACTGGCGGCTGTTTGGCGCAAGACTGGCGGCGGCCTTCCGTTGCGCGCAGCCGTGGATTCGTCGACCGTAGGCGCTTCCCTGCACGCGGAGCGCCCGAATGGACATGAAAGTCGATTCTTCGTACCTCAAGGCGCAACGAGAGCAGCGGGCCTGGAGCCAAGAGCACCTGGCCGAGGTCACGGGTCTCGGGCTGCGCACGATCCAGCGCATCGAAACGACCGGCACGGCGTCATACGAGTCCGCGCGATCTCTGGCCGCCGTGCTCGGCGTCGACATCGCGGAGCTCCGTGACCTGCGAGAGCCGGCGGGCGGCCCGCGCATCAGCGTGCCGCTGCGACCGCTGCTCGGCGTGCTGGCGGTGCTCGCCACGGGCGGCGGGCTTTTCTTGGCGAACAACGGCTTCGCCGACCGGGTGCTCGTGGACGTCGGCGTGGCGCTCAAGACCACGACGCCGGGGTCCGCGGCCGTCGAGACGGGCGAGTGGTTCACGCAGTTCATCGTGGACGACGGCACGGGGGTCAACGATCTGCGGTTCCAGGAGCTCCGGTTCACGATCGTGGCGAAGCTGTTGCCCGACGGACCGATCCTCATCGAGATGCAGATCTTCGAGCAGAAGGCCGACGGACTCGAGTCGCTCGTCACTGCGCCGCGCCTCGTGATCGCCGACGGCCAAAAAGCCGAGGTCGCTACGGGCGACGAGACGCGGTCATTCCGCTTCTCGATCACGCCGCGGCGTCGAACGCGATTACTGTGACCCCGGCCGCATCGACAAGTCTTCACGCACGGCGAGTGGTTGGGGCGTGCCTCGTGTGGTCGTGGCTCGTGCATCCGCACGCCGGAGAAGCCAGCGACGCCCTAGTGGCGGCCGCTGCGGCGGGCGACTTGATGCAGGTGCAAACACTGCTCGAGCAGGGCGCCGACATCGATTTCGCGGCTGGCGTTGGCTACCGCGCCCTGACGCGGGCGGCAGAGGGTGGCAACTTGGCCATGGTCCGGTATTTGCTGGAGCAAGGCGCCGCGGTCAACGTGCTGCTCGCCGATGGCCGAACGCCGTTGCACATTGCGGCTCGTGACGGTCACAACGCCATCGTCGAGGCGCTGCTCGAAGCAGGCGCGGATTTCGATCTGCAATCAACGGCGGGGTTCAGCGCATTGATGACGGCCGCGGGAGCCGGAAAGCAAGACGTCGTTCAAACATTGCTAGCCGCAGGCGCCGCGGTCGATCGCGAGAACAATCTCGGGGGGACGGCATTGTTCGCGGCCGCGGGGCGCGGTCACGACGAGGTCGTTCGAGTCCTATTGTTCGCCGGTTCCGACATCAATCACCGGCGAAGCGACGGTATGACCGCGCTGCAGCTCGCCGCAGGAGGCGGGCATTTCGGGACCGTGCGGCTCCTGATTGCGGCCGGTGCGAAAACCGCGGACGAGCTGTAGCAGCCGCGTTCGCCCGTCGACAAATCTTCACGCGCTTCCGCGCGGTGCCGGTGCTACGGTTTCGGCTAAACCGAAGTGCCGGTGTTGCGGTTCAACCGAAACCGTAACACCGGTACCGTTTGGAGGACGCTGATGACCACGCTCGACCGCCGCCGCTTCATCGAACGCAGCACACTGCTCGCGGTCGCCGCCTATGTCGGCCGCGCGAGCGCGCAGGACGCACCGCGCAGCACGTTCCCTCCCGACGCGACGGCGGAGCAGGTCACCGAAGGCATCGACTTGAGCGCCAAGACCATCGTCGTCACGGGCTGCAACTCAGGCATTGGCCTCGAGACGATGCGCGTGCTCGCGTTGCGCGGCGCGCACGTCGTCGGCACGGCGCGCACGCTCGAGCGCGGCCAAGAGGCCTGCGCGAGCATCGTGGGCAAGGCGACGCCCGTGGTCCTCGAGCTCAGCGACTTCGATTCGGTCGTCGCCTGCGCGGAGTCGATCCGCGCGCTCGATACGCCCATCGACGCGCTCGTCTGCAACGCCGGCGTGCTGCAGATGCAGCTCCAGCAGGTGCGCGGCCTCGAGATGCAATTCGTCGTCAATCACCTCGGCCATTTCATTCTCGTCAACCGCTTGCTCGACCGCGTGATCGCGGCGCCGCAGGGCCGTGTCGTGGTCGTCGGCAGCATGTCGCACGCGCAGCCGCCGCCGGGCGGCATCCAGTTCGACAATCTCTCGGGGCAAGGCTGGGAGCGCCAGGCCTACGGCCACTCGAAGCTCGCCAACGGGCTGTTCTCGTTCGAGCTCGCCAAACGCCTGGCCGGCACGCGCGCCACTTCGAACTCGCTGCACCCGGGCGTAGTCGCCACCAACATCATGCGCAACCTCAACTTGACGCCGCCCGCGGGCGGCGGCAATCGCGGCGGCGGTGGAGGTGGCGGCGGTGGCGGCTTCCAGTTCGAGCAGCCGGCGCAAGGCGCCGCGACGAGCTGCTATCTCGCGAGCCATCCGTCGCTCGCGGGCGTCACGGGGTTGTACTTCGTCGACTGCAATCCCGCCGAGCCGAGCCCGCTGCAGAAGGACCCGGCATCGGCGGCGCGTCTCTGGCAGGTCTCCGAGGAGCTCACGCGCCCGTATCTGGTGTAACGGGCACGTCGAGCTCGAAGCCCGCGGAAATCGGCCGGGCGGCCGCGATCGTGTGGCCCTTGAACCGTGCGCACCTCGGCGGACGTGGGTTCGATGCCTGCGGAGCCGTGCGCGCTTATCGCCGTCCTTTGCCCCAGAGGCTCGCCGTCGCGAGCGCGGCGCCTGCCGCGAGCGCGCCGAGCTTCTTGTAGACGATCGCGGGGTCGACGCGACTATACCCCGCGAACGAGCCGAAGCCGCAATCCGCACCGGCGATGACGCGCTCGCGGCCGACGATGTCGGCATATTGGCAGAGCTGCTCCGCGATGAGCCGCGGGTGCTCGACGTAGTTCGTCGTCGACGAGATGCAGCCCGGGATCAGCACCTTGTCCTCGGGCAGATTCGCGTCGCGCCACACGACCCATTCGTGGCGATGTCGCGGGTTCGCGGCCTCGAACAACAGCCCCGAGGGCTTGGCCTTGAGCACGATCGCGAGAATCTTCTCGAGCGGGATGTCGTGATCGTGCGGCCCCTCGTAGTTGCCCCAGCAGATGTGCATGCGCATGCGCTCTGCGGGGATGTCGCGCACGGCATGGTTGAGCGCCTCGACTTGGGTTGCGGCGCGCTTCAAGAACTCGGCCTCGCCGAGCTCTTGGAACGCCGTATGCCGCGCCATCGCTAGGTCGGGACAATCGAGCTGCAAGACGAAACCGGCCGCTGCGATGGCGTCGTACTCCGGCTTCATCGCGGCGACGATGGCGTCGACGTAGGCTTCGTGGCTCGCATAGTACTGGTTCGATTGAAATGCCGAGACCACGCCCGGCGAAGCGGCGTTCATGAACGCCTCGACGGGCCGCTGCGCGGCCGTCGCCGCGCGCAGGTTGGCGATGTCCTTGGCGCCCGCGGTGCGGTCGACGAGCGCGATAGGCGCGACGCAGGCCGCGCGCTTGAACGCCTGTGTGCCGATCATGCGGGTCATGGCTTCGCGGAGCTCGGGGTAGGGCTCAAGATCGAGGTGCGGCGGCCGCGGATAGTGCCCCGCGAAGCCCGACAGCCGGTCCTTGATGTAAGTGGCATAGCCGACTTTGCTCGTCTCGCCGTCGCTGACGATGTCGATGCCGGCCGCAACCTGCTTGGCGACGGCAGCGGCGACGCCCGTCGCAACGGCTGCGTCGAAAGCCGCCGCGTCGACGGCCTCGCCGTTCTCTTTTTTGTAGAGCAGCTCGACGACTGCTGCGCTGCGCGGCAAGCTGCCGACGTGTGTCGTCAAGATGCGGTCTTGGCTCAACTTCACGTGTGAATCGCAGTGCCCTGCAAGGCGGCGCCCCCGCGGCGAGATCGTCTCTTAGGCTAACGAAAAATCTTGAGCCGCACGAGCGCGCGGCAGATTGACGCCGCCGCGAGCCGCGTGCTCTAGTGCCGAGGAGCCCGGCGCCGTGCGTGTCGTCCGCCGCGCTCGGAGCCATAGTGCGCGTGAACCTGGTACCGGCCGCGTTGGCCATGCTCGCCGGGCCGGGCAGTAGCGCCCGCGCGGCATGAGCTACGAGGCCCTCATCGAGCAGCGCGAGCCCATCGACGGCTGGAGTGTCTGCACGGTCTGTCTCAACATCGATCGCACGACGAACGTCGTTCTCCGGCGCTGGCGCTGCTCCGACTGCGGCGTCGATTCGACCAACAACACGCAGCGCACGATCAAGGACTATCTCACCGAGAACAGCCGGGAGACGATCGAGAAGAATCTCCGCGACTGGACCGCCGTCAAAGGCGTGCGCCCGGCCTACAAGATGCTGCGCTCGGCGCGTTACAAGTGTCTGCTGACGCTCGGTAGGCGCTTGCACGGCGAGCCCGCGAGCCCGTGACCGCGCCGCGCACGATATTGCTCGCCGACCGCCTCGACCACCTCGTTCTCACGGTCGCCGACATCGAGGCGACGCTGACGTTCTACGAGCGCGCGCTCGGTTTCACGCGCGAGCTGTTCGAAGGCCCGGACGGCCAGGCGCGCCGCGCTCTCAAGTTCGGCAACCAGAAGATCAACCTGCAAGACCGGGCCACGACAACGCCGACCAAGGCGCGGAAACCCACGTTCGGCTCGGGCGATTTCTGTTTGCTCGCGACCGTGCCGCTCGCCGAAGTGCTGGCCCACTTGCGCGCGCAGGGCATCGCGATTGAGGCGGGGCCCGTGCCGCGGCGCGGCGCGCGGGGTGCGCTCAACTCGATCTATTTTCGCGACCCCGACGGCAACCTCGTCGAGGTGGCCGAGTACACCGAGCCCTGAGCCTCAGTGCCGGTGCACGGGGAGCGGTAGGTCCGCGGCCGGCGCGCTCGGGTCGCGCACGATGAGCGTCCCCATCATCCCGGCCTCGGCGTGGTCGAGGATGTGGCAGTGGTACATCCAGGCGCCGGGCCGGTCGTCGAACCGCACGGCAATCGTGAGCTCCGATTTCGTCGGCACGTTCACCGTATCCTTCCACTCGGGCACGCGGTTCGGATCCTGCACCTGGAAGAAGTAGCCGTGCAGGTGGAACGGGTGCGAGAAGTCGGTGTCGTTGACGATGCGCCAGACCTGCGTCTCGCCGAGCGTCGCCTCGAGCGGCTTGTTCTTCCAGTACGGGACGCCGTTGATGCCCATCTCGACGGTCGAGGTGATGGCGATCGTGAGATCGATCTGCCGATGGGTCGCGTTCGCGACGTCGAGCGGCTCGATCGCGCGTAGCTCGGTCGGAATCGGCTCGGGCGTCACGGGCGCGTCGGCCACGGTCTCGATGAGCAGCATCTCCTCGGCCGAACGATTGAACGTGCTGCCGTAGCCGCGCTCGGTCGGCACCCAGCGCAGCACGTTGCGGCTGCCGGGTGCGTCGGCCGGCGTGAACACGGCGTCGGCACGCTCGCCGGGCGTCACGATGAGGTTGTAGACGTCCGCCGAGCGCGCCGCGAGGCCGTTGTCGCCGCCGAGCCGCATGAACCGATGGTTGCGCAGCCGCAGGTTGTAGTAGCGCGCCCGCGTCGCGTTGATGATGCGCCAGCGCTGCTGCTTGCCGTTGCGCACCTTGAGCGTCGGGCGCACCTTGCCGTTGACGAGCAGCACGGCGCCCTCGCGGCCGAAGAGATCGCCGAAATGGCCGCCCGTGTCGGCCGGCAGCAGCTCTCCCTGCTCGTTCAAGCCCATGTCGGAGAGGATCATGACGAGGTCGTCGCCGAAGACGTCGGGGTCGGCGGGATCCTCGACGAGCAGCGCTCCGTAGAGGCCGCGGCCCACTTGGGTCGACGAATCGAGGTGCGGGTGATACCAATACGTGCCGGCGTCGGTCAGCGTGTAATCGAAGTGGAACTCGCCGCCGGGCTCGATCGGCTGCTGGGTCACGCCCGGTGCGCCGTCCATGTCGTTCGGCACGCGCAGCCCGTGCCAGTGGATCGTGGTTGCGTCGGGCAGCTCGTTCCTGAAGTGCACGATGACGCGGTCGCCGACCTTAGCCTTGATGAACGGCCCCGGCACCATGCCGTTGTAGGTCCAGGCCTTGGTCTTCTTCCCCGGCAGGATCTCGATGTCGGTGACGCGGGCCGTGAGCTCGATCTCGAGGACGTTGGGGTCGGGGTTCAGGTCGCGAGGCTGCGACATCGCGAGCTCGTCGGCCCAGCCCTCGGGCTGGCTCACGTCGCGCGCGGCCAGCGGCGGCGTGCTCGGCGTCTCAGCCGCGGGCTCGCAGCCTGCGACCAGGCAGAGGACGAGCCCTGCCGGCAACGGCGCCATAAGACCCACGCGCATGTTTCACCTAACTCCGTGATCTGCGGTCAGTTTGCCCCGAGCCCGAGACCGAAAGCCATCGGTATATCTACGTAACCCGCTAACGGGCTCTCGCGCATGGCGCACGAACGCTAGACTGAAACCCGGCACTCGGCGGAACCTCAGGATGGCCAAGAACGATAAGCGCGAGCGCGTGACCGCCATGTGCCGGGCGTTGCCGGGCGCCGAGCACGAGGACAAGGGTGACCACACCATCTATCGCGTGCGCGGCAAGGTGTTCGCGTATTTTCTCGACGACCACCACGGCGACGGTATCGTCTCGGTGTGCGTGAAATCGGAGCTCGGCGAGAACGTGGATCGCGCGCGCCGCGAGCCCGAGCGCTTCTACTTGCCGGCCTACATCGGGCCGCGCGGCTGGTTCGGCCTTAGGCTCGATCGTGGCCGCGTAGACTGGCGCGAGGTGGCTCAAGTCGTCGAACGCAGTTACCGGCTCACGGCCCCGAAATCCGTGCTGAAAAAGCTCGACGCCGTTCGCGGCCCTTGAGCCTACGCGGTCCGGCCCAGATAATCGACCGTTGCTTCTTCGCGGGGGACACACATGGCCTGGTGGAGTTGGTGCATTCTCGGGGTAGTGCTGCTCGGCGTCGAGCTATTGGCGCTCGATGCGCAGTTCTATCTCGTATTCGCGGGCTTGGCTGCGCTTCTCCTCGGGTTGCTCGGGTTCCTCGGGATCGAGCTGCCCGTGACCGTGCAATGGTTGGCGTTCGCGACGTTGGCAATCGCCTCGATGTTTACGCTGCGCCGACAGATCTATTTGAAGCTCATGGCCAGGCCGCTCGGCAAGGTCAGCGGCGACGTCGACAAAGATGTTCTGGTTACCCAGGATCTCGCGCCCGGTAAGTCGTGCCGAATCGAGCACCGTGGGAGCGGCTGGACAGCGCTCAACGTGGGGGAACGGCCGATTGCGGCCGGCGCCACGGCCCGCATCGAGTCGATCGACGGCCTCACGTTGAAGGTGCGCGCCTCTTAAGCCACACCCCCGGAGAACAAGATGGATCAGGCAGATTTTCTGATAGCGTTCGTTCTGGTCGCCTTTGCTTTCGTCCTGCTGATGAAAACGGCGATCGTCGTGCCGCAGCAGAGTGCCTACATCGTGCAGCGGCTCGGCAAGTACAGCAGCACCCTCAACGCGGGCTTCCACATTCTGATTCCGCTCATGGAGAAAGTGGCCTACCGCCACAGCTTGAAGGAAGCCGCGATCGACATCCCCGAGCAGATCTGCATCACGAAGGACAACGTGCAGGTCGGCATCGACGGCGTGCTCTATATGCAGGTGCTCGATGCCGCGCGCGCTTCGTACGGCATCGCCAACTTCGAGTTCGCGATCACGCAGCTCGCGCAGACCACGCTGCGCAGCGAGATCGGTAAGATCGAGCTCGACCGTACGTTCGAGGAGCGCGGAAAGATCAACACCAACGTCGTGAGCGAGCTCGACAAGGCGTCCGAGCCTTGGGGCGTGAAGGTGCTGCGCTACGAGATCAAGAACATCAATCCGCCGCGCGAGGTCATCCAGGCGATGGAGAAGCAGATGCGCGCCGAGCGGGAGAAGCGCGCCGTGATCCTCACGTCCGAAGGCGAGCGCGACGCCAAGATCAACCAGGCCGAGGGCGAGAAGCAGCGCGTGATCAAGGAATCGGAAGCCTCGCGGCAGCAGCAGATCAACGAAGCGGCCGGCGAGGCAGAGGCGATTCTCGCCGTCGCCACGGCGACCGCGGAAGGCTTGCGGCGCGTCGCGGAAGCCGTCAGCGCGGCGGGCGGCCGCGAGGCCATGCAATTGCGGATCGCCGAGGAGTACGTGCGCCAGTTCGGCAACCTGGCACGCACTTCCAACACGCTCGTGATACCGGCCAGCGTCAGCGACATCGCCGGCATGATCGCGATGGCGACCAAGGTGTTCGAGCAGGGCCGTTCGGCGCCGGGCGCGGCGCTGCCGCGCTAGCGGCTGCAAGTGCGCTAACGCGCGGCGCCGAGCACACGGTGTCCGCGGCGTCCCGCGGCGCGCCGGTGAGCTAGCGGCGCTTCGGTTTCGCCCCCGCCTTACCGCGTTTCTTCGGGGGCTTGCCGCCGCTTCTCTTCTTACCGGCCGCTGCGCGGGGCTTGGTCTTCGCAGCCTTCTTCGCCGCGGGCTTCTTGGCAGCAGGTTTCGGGGCCTTGCGGGCCGCTTTCTTCGGCGGTGGTTTCGCCGCGGGCGGGCTCTTGGCGGCCTTGGCCGGTGCGCGGGGCGGAGCTGCCGGGGGCTTCGCGCGCGGCTTGGCCGCGCCCTTGTCCGCGGCGAGCAAGTGCAACGCGAAGAACGCGCCGTGCGGATCCATGACCTGGGCGATTCGATCGCCGCCAGGCACGTCCATCGGCCCCGTGAGCACCGAGCCGCGTGCGCCCTTGGTGCGCTCGACGGCGCTGTCCAAGTCGTCGACGCGCACGTAGCCGAGCCAATAGGCCGCGCCCGGCTTACCGGCCGCGCCCTTGTCGAACATGCCGCCGAGCTGCGCGCCGTTGCGGCCGAAGATCAGGTACGTGCCCATCGGGCCCATGTCGAAACGGTTGATCTCGTCCCAACCGAACAGCGCTGTGTAGAACGCGAAAGCCGTCTCGGGCGCTCCGTTGGTCGCGAGCTCGTGCCACGAGAGCTCGCCGACCGCCGCCGCCACGTCGGGGGCGGGCTTCGCTTTCGAAGCGTGAATGCCGAAGGTCGCGCCTTGCGGATCGACGAGCACGGCGTGCCGCCCGCCGTTCGGCAGGTCGGCCGGCGGCGTGTGCGCCCGGCCGCCGAGCCGCGTCGCCGTTGCCGCCGTCGCGTCGACGTCCGTGACGCCGACGTAGGGCAGCCACTGCGGCGTTCCGGCTCGTTTCGCCTCGGCGCCGCCGAGCGGGCCGTTCGGCCCGACGAACAGGGAGTACGAAGGGTCGTGCTCCCAGGCCTGCGTGCGCCAGCCGACGACGTGCGAATAGAACTCGTGCGCGCCGGCCGGGTTCGGGGTCCACAATTCGTGCCAAACGAATCGGCCGCGGACGGTGGGGTCTGCCATGCAATCCTCCGCTGTCGTGACGATGACGCTGGCGCGAGCCTTGGGCTCGGCGACACCTGATCGTGACCCCGCCCCGTAGCCGACGCAAGGGCCGCGCGGGCGCCCGTCCCGCGCGCCAGGCCGAGGCCGCGCTTGTCTGTGACCGGGGTCGCAGGCAGCCAGGCGCGAAAAGGTTAGCATTCATGACGCTTTGACTTAAGCTCGCACGGACGCAGGGAAGCAAGTCGGATGTCCATGAACACGACGTTGGTCGTCAACGCCAAGGGCGGCGTCGGCAAGACCACGATCACCACGAATCTCGCGAGCTACTTCGCCGCGCGCGACATCCCGACCACGATCGCCGATTTCGATCCGCAAGGCTCGAGCCTGAACTGGCTCGCGCAGCGCAGCAGCGACGCGCGCAAGATCCACGGCGCCGATCTTGCCGCTCGCCACGGCGCCGGGCTCCAGAGCGGCCGCCGGCAGATTCCGCGCGACACGAAGCAGTTGATCATCGATGCCCCGGCCGGGCCGTCGCGGCTGCTGCTCCAGGACTTGCTCGCGCGCACGCAGTCGATCTTGATCCCCGTGGCGCCGTCGTCCATCGACGTGCACGCGACGGCCAATTTCATCAAAGAGCTGTTGCTCGTCGGCCACGTGCGCTTCCGCAACATCCGCGTGGCCGTCGTGGCTAACCGCGTGCGCAGCGGCAAGCCCGTGTACGCGCCGCTCGAGCGCTTCGTCGCCTCGCTCGGCATCGCGTTCCTGGGCCGCGTCAGCGACTCCGACGTCTACGTCGAGGCCGCCGAGACCGGCCTCGGCATATTCGATCTGCCGGCCGACGCCTGTAGCGACGAGCTGCGCGAGTTCCAACCCCTCGTGCGCTGGGTTTCCGGCGAAGATCCCGTCGCCGACGCCGGGGCCAGCAACGTCGTGCCGATCAACGCGGCGCGCGCCTAGCCCGTCGCCGCGCGCCCCAGTGCGCGCACTCCAACCGACTAAGGCGCCTCGCGGTACGCGGCCGCGATTGCGGCATTGATGCGGCCCGTGGGCGAGCCGGTAGGCGGCGCGAGGTCAACGAACTGCTCGGCGATGGCCGGCGCAATCGCGGCCTGAGCTGCTTCGAGCGTTTGGCCCGCGCTCTTCGCGGCACGCGTGCGCTCGCGCACGGCCGAGAAATAATCGCTATAGCGCCGCACGAAATTGACGCCGCCGAGCCGCCCGTGGGCCGGCACGACGACGGCGGGCGCGAGCGCGTCGTACGCCGCGAGATTCGCGAGCCATTGGTCGACACTGCCTTGCGCGCTCGCCGACGGGAACACGCCCATCACGACGTCGCCCGTGAACAGCACGCGGTCCTCTTCGACGAACATGACCGTGTCGCCGCGCGTGTGATTCGGCCCCGCGCCCATGACGCGCACGCGCACGCCGCCGAGATCGACCGTGTGCTCTTGGTCGAACAGCGTGTCGACGGGCCGAAAGCGCGCATCGGCCAAGAGCTCGGCAACGACGGGCGAGAATTGTTTGAAACGCTCGATCGTTTGCGCGCCGACCTCGTCGGCCTCGGCCTGCTGCTCGCGCCAGCGTACCATCTTGGCGTCGTCCGGGAATGCCGTCGCGCCCAGGTCGTGCTCGGGGTGAAAGTGCGTGGCCGTGAGAACGAACTCGGTGTTGTCCCCGAGCTTGCGCGCCTCGGCGAGGACGATCGCGCCGTTGCGGTCGCCGAGCCCCGTGTCGACGATGAGCGTGGCACGCTCGCCGACGACGATGCCTACATTCGGCACGAAGCCGACGTTCAAGTCGAGGATCACGAACACGTGGTCCGAGACTTTGATGGCCGCATCCTGCTTGATGAGCGGTGGCGGCGCGCTCTGTTGGGCGAGCACCGGTGCCAGGAATCCGGCCGCGAGCAACGCGGCCCCCGCGGCCGCGATCGGGCGCGAACGACGAGAGCGAAGATCCATGAAGTGGCTCCGAGGGTGTGCTGAAAGGGCGGAAGTCTAGCACCGTCTTCCGGACGGTCTGCTCCCTCAGCGGACGTGCTGGGTGCGGAAGGGCTTACCTCTACCGCGCGGCTGCTCGGCACTCTTGCCCGTGCCTTTCGGCTGAAACCGCGGCACGAGCTGATGCTTGCCGTTGCCGATGAGGTCGCCACGACCCATGCGCTTGAGCGTTGCGCGCAGCACGGGCCAGTTGTTCGGATCGTGATAGCGCAGGAACGCTTTGTGCAGGCGCCGCACCTTGAGCCCGCGCGGGACCTTCACGCCTTCCGAGGTGCGTGTGATGCGCTTGAGCGGGTTCTTGCCCGAGTGGTACATGGCCGTCGCCGTCGCCATCGGGCCCGGCAGGAACGCCTGCACTTGGTCCGCGCGATAGCCGTTCTTCTTGAGCCAGAGCGCGAGCTCGAGCATGTCCTCGTCGGTCGTGCCGGGATGCGCCGCGATGAAGTAGGGGATGAGGTACTGCTCTTTGCCGGCCGCCTGCGAGTAGCGGTCGAAGAGCTGCTTGAACTTGTAATACGTGCCGACGCCGGGCTTCATCATCTTCGAGAGCGGCCCTTCGCCGATCGCCTCGGGCGCGATCTTGAGATAGCCGCCCGTGTGATGCTGCGCGAGCTCTTTGACGTACTCGGGCGATTCGATCGCGAGGTCGTAGCGCACGCCGGACGCGATCAGCACCTTCTTGACGCCCGGCAGCTCGCGCGCCTTGCGATAGAGATGAATCAGCGGCGCATGGTCCGTGTTCAAGTTCGGGCACACGGCGGGATAGACGCACGACGGCCGCCGGCACGCGGCCTCGACCTCGCGGCTCTTGCAGGCGAGCCGATACATGTTCGCTGTCGGCCCGCCGAGATCCGAGATCACGCCCGTGAACCCGGGCACGCTGTCGCGGATCGTCTCGATCTCGCGCAGCACCGAGCCCTCGCTGCGGCTCTGGATGATGCGGCCCTCGTGCTCCGTGATCGAGCAGAACGTGCAGCCGCCGAAGCAGCCGCGCTGGATCGTCACGGAGAAACGGATCATCTCGTAGGCCGGGATCTTGGCCTTGCCGTACGCAGGGTGGGGCACGCGCGCATACGGCAGCTCGTAGATGCGGTCCATCTCGGTGCTCGCTAACGGCACGGGCGGCGGGTTGAGCCAGACGTCGCTGACGCCGTGGCGCTGCACGAGCGCGCGCGCGTTGCCGGGATTCGACTCCATGTGCAGGATCCGCGACGCGTGCGCGTAGAGCACGGGGTCGTCGCGCACCTGCTCGAAGCTCGGCAAGCGGATGTAGCTCTTGGCGCGATCGGCCGTCGGCACGCGGCGCATGAAGCGCACGACGTGCACGCCGGCCGCAGCATCGGGCCTCGCCGCAGCTGCGACCGGTGTATCCATGGCGTACGGATGGGGATGCGTGTCGACGGGGCCCGGCGCATCGAGGTGCGTCGAGTCGATCTCGGTCCAGCCCTCGCCGGCGGCATTGCCGAGCCGCGCCGTGCCGCGAATGTCGTTGAGCTCGCTCGCGCGCTCGCCGGCCGCGACGCGGTGCGCGATCTCGACGATCTGCCGCTCGCCGTTGCCGAACACGAGCAGATCCGCGCGCGCGTCGAGCAGGATCGAGCGGCGCACTTTCTCCTGCCAGTAATCGTAGTGCGCGATGCGCCGAAGGCTCGCCTCGATGCCGCCGATGACGATTTGCGCGTCCGCGAACGCCTCGCGCACGCGCTGCGCGTAGACGATGACGCTGCGGTCGGGGCGGCGTCCGCCGATGCCGCCGGGCGTGTAGGCATCGTCGCTACGCACGCGCTTGTCGGCCGTGTAGCGATTGACCATCGAGTCCATGTTGCCGGCCGTGATGCCGAAGAAGAGCGCTGGGGATCCAAGCTTCTCGAAGTCGGCCGTCGACCGCCAATCGGGCTGCGCGATGATGCCGACGCGGAATCCTTGCGCCTCGAGCACGCGGCCGACTACGCCCACCCCGAAGCTCGGATGGTCGACATAGGCGTCGCCGGTCACGAGGATCACGTCACATTGATCCCACCCCATGGCATCCATTTCTTCGCGCGACATCGGCAGGAACGGTGCCGGCGTGAGCCGGTGGGCCCAATACTTGCGGCGCCCGAATAGATCGGGCGCCGTCGGGCGTCTCAAGGCGGCCGTGGCGCTCATGGGCGAGGTGGTTGAATTCAGAGGGCTTTTCGGCCCTCTAGATTACCACCCGCCGCGGGCCGCCGCCCGGCCCGCGCTGGGGGGCCACGCCACCGCTCGCCCGGCACGTCGCGATGAGCTGGGCCTGGCGGCTGAAGCGCGTGTGTATGCCAGGGTACGGAGTTCAAAACTTGGCGGGACGATGACTTCTATCGGTACGCCAAACTGCTGAAAAACCTCGCGAGCGATCTAGGCGGCGGACGACGAGCGACGGAAAAATCCCGTTGGCGAGGGCGGCGTCGAAGAGACAGTCCGGGATCAAGCGTACGAAAGGCCTTCGATGCAGCGCGAAGGAGAGTTAGAACTTCCGGCTGCAAGACACCAGGTCACTGTCAGGATCGCCGCGCTCCGTGATCAACCCGCGAAGCACCTGCGCCGCCATCATCGAGAACGTGATGCCGTTGCCACCGTAACCCATCGCGGCATAACAATTGGGCATGCGCGGGATGCGACCGATGGTCGGCGAGCCGCTCGGCGAGGCGCCAAATGATCCACACCAGGCAAAAGCCGCGACCGGATCGACCTGCGGAAACAGTGCCAGCAACTTTCGTTCAAGCGTTTTCTGCTTGCCCGGGAGCTTTGCATCGCGTCGCCCTTCGTCTTCGAATTCTTCGTCCTCTCCGCCGCAAATGATCCGATGGTCCGGCGTGACGCGCAGGTAGAGATACGGATCGGATGCCTCCCATATCAGCACCTTACCCGGCCAAAGCGCGCGTGGTTGCGGCTGCGTCGCGATCGCCCAGGTCGAAGCAATCGTGTTGCCCATGGTCGGCGCGCCCTTGGGCAGCTCATATCCGGTTGCATAAATCAGATGACGGCAGCGGATGGTGGGTCCACCTTCGGTTTGCACAACCACCCCAACCTTGTGCGGCTCGACCCCAGTCACGGTGACCGGCGCGCGAACCCGTGCGCCGCGTGCAAGAGCACAGTTGAGGAAGCCCGCTGCAAGTTTGCGCGGGTCAGCGGAGAAGTTGTCGAAGCTCAATAATGCGGTCCGCCCGCGAATGCCAAAGCGCCTTTCGACCTCTCCCTGCGTCAAGAACGACGTTTCAAATCCGGCCCGTTGCCGGGCGTCGCGCTCCTCCAACAAGCCCGAGCGTTCAAGGACGTTGCCCGACAAATAGAGCGAGTCCCGACTCACCTGATCCGCCTGGATGCCCAGAAATCGCGCCCGCTCCCGCAGCGCGCCCAGCGCGAGTCTCGAGCGGCGCCATAACCGCTCGGCATGGTCACGGCCAATCTGGCGCGACAGTTGCACCAGTGGCGTATCGAGCTCGTATTGCAGCAAGGCGGTGGATGCAGGCGTCGAACCCGCGAGCGGTCCCCGCCGGTCAACCACCAGAACCTGAAACGCGGCAGCAGACAGCGCTTCAGCGATCAGCGCGCCGGAAACTCCTGCGCCAACGATCAGCACCTCGGTATGAGCATCGCGCGTTAGCGCGCGCGTGGTAATGGCAGGACGCCGCTTCGCTTGCCAGACCGATCGACCGAAGCGAAGACGCAGCTCATGCGTTGCGGGCATCGGGAATCCATGGCGTACGGCGAGAGATCATCGTCCCGCAAGCCTTTGGCATCGGTACGTTGGCACACACGCTCCGCGCAGCTCGGCGAGCGGATTAGTTCGCGCTCCACTTACTGCGGTTATTGATGCAGCGCCCAACACGAGGCGAGTGTGTGCCGAAACGTACGGACGCGTGCAACGCAAATGCCCAGTCTGGTTGCCCTCGACCATTACCAGGAGCACGTGACCATGAACTTCATCATCTGGCTTATCGTTGGTGGCCTAATCGGCTGGCTTGCCAGCCTGCTTATGAAAACCGACGCCCAACAAGGAATGATCCTGAATGTCGTTGTGGGCATCGTCGGAGCGATCCTGGGCGGATGGCTCATCTCGCCGCTCGTGGGGGTCAGCACGATCAACCAGGGCAACCTCAGCCTGCCGTCCTTGCTGGTTTCGTTTGTAGGCGCCGCGATTCTGTTGGCGATCGTCAACATGTTCCGCCGTCGCTCCGTGATCTGACTGCCTGAATTTCACCCACCAACCGAAGGAAACGAGCATGAACCGGCAAAATTCAGCCTCTCACGCCGATGCGAATCGTGACCCGATAACTGGCGCAAGCGGCTCCCACCCGGCGGGCACCGGCATCGGTGCAGTGTTGGGCGGCGCAGCTGCCGGAGCGGCCGTAGGAACCGTTGCAGGCCCGGTCGGCACGGTGATCGGCGTCGCGGCGGGCGCGGTGGCCGGCGGGCTCGCGGGCAAGGGCATTGCCGAAATGGTAGACCCCACGCGCGAAGACGCGCACTGGCGCAAGAACTTCACAAGCCGCCCCTATATCGAGCGGGGCGCGAGCTTCGACGACTACGGACCGGCCTACGGCTACGGGGTTCGTGCTTTCGGCGAACATCGGGGCAGTTTCGACGAGGCCGAGCCGAGCCTATCCCGCAATTGGCACGCAGCGCGCGGCACGTCGAGTTTGAGCTGGGAACGCGCCAAGGACGCAACGCGCGACGCCTGGAACCGTCTCAGCGATACGGTCGAGCGCGCCGCGCCTGGCGACTCCGACCGCGACGGCAAGTAGCGCGCAAAGCAATTCAGCGAGCGGCCGCGAATTGCGGCCGCTCGCACCAGCTCAGGCCCGGATTATCCGCTAGCCCGGCGGCTACACCTGCCACTTCCCGCGGCCCAACTGGCGGCTGCCGCGACGTGTGCCCGTAGGTTCTCGCTGACACGCGCTCGAGTGCGCCGACGCACAGACCCAGCTGAAGCCCTTCGAGATAGTGCTCCAACAGTACCGCTCTGGGCCCCAGAGCTACTCGAGGAGGACCCGTGAAGAAATATTTTCTTGGCTGGATATTGGGCGTGCCGGTGGTCGTGCTCGTCGTTGTCTATTTGATCTTCAACTGACGGCAGGGGACGCATCGATGCGAAACAAACAACCTCCGTCCAAGGCATCCGCAACTAGCGAAGGCCGCCGGCAGACACCGGAGCGGCCTGAAGCGCGCCGAGACGGTATTCAAGGTGAAGGCAACTACGAAGCTGCGCAGGCGTTCAACGATAAGCAGCGCAAGTTCGTCGAGTCGGGCAAGGTGCCTGCGGCGGCGCGCGCGGCCGCACCGAAGTCGAACGCGGAGCGGCAGGAAATGATCGCAGCGGAGAAGGCGGGAAGGCGACGCGCGAAAAAGTAGGCTCTCGCTGAGGGCCGATCGCGTACGTTCACGCACTCACCTTCTGACTTTCGGCCGCCGCAGCGGCCGGCCTAGCACCACATGGCATGGACGATAGTCGTTACCGCGTTGTTGACGGTGTTGGCCATGGCGCTGGCGATCAACTTCGCCAGGCCAGAAAAGAAGCTGGCGCGTAAGCTCGAGCATCGCTACGGCGCCTCGGACCCGCAGTTCCAGCGCGAGCTAGGGTCGATGCTCGGGCCCGGCATCGTGCCGGGCAACCGCGTCACGGACCTACAGAACGGCAGCGAGATTTTCCCCGCGTTGCTCGCGGCCGTGGCGGCCGCCACGAAGACCATCACCTTCGAAACCTATATCTATTGGTCGGGAGAGGTGGGGCAGCAGATGGCCGATGCGCTGTCCGAACGAGCGTGCGCCGGGGTCAAGGTCAAGGTGATGATCGACTGGGTCGGCAGCGCCAAGATGGACGACCAACTGCTCGAGCAGATGCAGGCGGCCGGCGTGACTCTGCATCGCTATCGTCCACTGCGCTGGTACAGCCTTCACCGCCTCAACAATCGTACGCATCGCAAGCTGCTGGTGGTGGACGGCCGCATCGGGTTCACGGGCGGCGTGGGCATCGCCGATCACTGGCAAGGCAATGCGCAGGATCCGGATCACTGGCGCGACATGCATTTTCGCGTCACCGGTCCGGTAGTCGCGCAGATGCAGGCCGCCTTCAACGACAACTGGATCAAAACCACGGGTGAGGTGCTGAACGGCGCGGACTATTTCCCTGCGCTCGAACCGGTGGCGACGAGCAACGCACATCTCTTCATCAGCTCGCCCGCCGGCGGTAGCGAGTCGATGCATCTGATGTACCTCATGGTCATCGCCGCGGCCGAACACAGCATCGACTTGGAGGCTTCTTACTTCGTTCCCGACACTCTGATCTCGCAAGCGCTGTTGGCAGCGGTGCAGCGCGGGGCGCGAGTTCGCATCATTCTGCCCGGCAAACACATCGACTCGGATGCCGTACATTTCGCCTCGAGGAGCGAATGGGGCGCCGTTTTGAAGGGCGGCGTGGAGATCTACGAGTACGAGCCGACGATGTTGCACAACAAGCTGCTCATCATCGATCGCGAGATGGTGTCGGTCGGCTCGACCAACTTCGATAGGCGCTCGTTCCGCCTCAACGACGAGGCCAGCCTCAACGTTTACGACCGAGACTTCGCCTTGCGCATGAGCGCGGTGTTCGAGCGCGATCTCGAGCCCACCAAGCGGGTTACGTACGAACTGTGGCGGCGACGGCCGTTCAAGGAAAAATTCGCCGAGCACGTGCTCCGGCCGATCAAGTCGCAGCTATGAGGCCCTAGAGGGGTGCCGATGCAATGCCACAGCGGCCATGAACACTGCGGTGGCGTCCACGGCTTTGTGCGCGTCGGCCAGCAGAATGCCGCGATCCTTTTTCCCGGACGTGCCGATCCCGGCTTGCTCGAGCAGCTGGCGCGAGACGCCTAGCGCCAGAATCTCAAGCGAGTCGAACTGCACGCCGAGTACCAAAATATCGAGATCGACAACGCCGCCGATTCCGACGTGCTCTGGCTGAGCGCTGCGTGGCGCTTCTAGGGGCGGCGTCTGTGTGCGTGTCCGCACAGCCCAGCGCGAGGTACCCGTCTAGGGTAGGCGCATGGTCGACCGGCATGCGCCACGGCAACGAGGCGCGTTGGTCGAGTCGAGGTACAGATCCAGCAACTCACAGCAGAACTTTGGAGACAACGATGAAGATGTCGCTCTTACCCATTCTGGCAGCGCTAGCGCTGGCCGGATGTAACCTGGCCGAATCGCCTACGGAGGTTTCGCAGGACGTGCGTGACGCTCGTCGAGACGCAGCGCAGGATGTGAACTTAGCTCGTCGCGATGCGGCCGAGGAAAACGCGGCAGCAAGTCGCGAAGTGGCTGATCAACGCGCCGAGAGCGCGGCAGTCGCGGCGAAGGGCGCCTACGCCGTAGCCGTCGCCAAAGCCGAAGGCGATCAAGAGGTCGCGTTCGAGAAATGCGAAGCGCTTGCCGGTGCAGAGCAGGAAGTCTGCAAGGAACAGGCGGACGCCGCGCTCGACGCGGCAATGGCCCGCGCATCGAGACTCAACCCGTAGCAATTTGGAGAATACAGTGAACAGACAGACATATCGTTCCGTTCTAATCATGGCAAGCGCCGCACTTGGGCTCGCCGGTTGTGTCGGCACCGCCAGTCAGCGCACCGCTGGCGAAACCATCGACGATGGTGCGCTGACTGCTCGCGTCAAGACGGCTCTCATCGGTGACGAGCGCACCAAGGCGCGGCAGATCGATGTCGAGGCCTATCGCGGCGACGTGCAGTTGAACGGCTTCGTCGATTCCGGCGCAGCCAAGACGGCGGCGACTGCGGTCGCTCGAAGTGTCGCCGGAGTCGCCACGGTGACGAACAACCTGCAAGTCGGCGCCGACCGCACGGCCGGGCAAGTGGTGGATGACAGCACCATCACCGCGCAGGTGCGAACGGCGTTGATCGGCGATCCGCGCACCAAGTCGCATCAGATCGAAGTCGACACGAACGCCGGTGTGGTGCAATTGGGCGGCTTCGTCGATAGTGCCACGAACAAGTCCGCTGCGGAGCAGCTTGCTCGCGGTGTCGGCGGCGTCACCCGTGTCACTAACAGGCTCGAAGTTCGCACCAACTAAGCCTGCCTGCAGCCCGCAGCGCCACGCCAAACGGCGTGGCGCTGCTCCCCACCGCAGCCGTCGTTGTTGTGAATAGGTTCGCTGCCGCTAGCCCGCGGTGTTTCAAGCGCGCGGGAGCGCACCGCTGGGTCCGGCGACTCCTGGGAGGTCGGGTCGGCTACCGACGTTTCGACGTGAACGCGCGAGCCGTCAACGCCGCACCCGCCCGTCGTGCGGAGGTATGTGCCCGACCGCGCGCGCGACCTTCACGTGCGCCTTGAGGTCGGTGCGGCAGAACGCGTGCAGGAAGCAGGTTTGCTCCGACATGTCGAGACAAGTACGCGCGAAGTCGTCGTCTTCCCGGCTGCGCAGATGGACGTGCGTCTCGATGGGGTCCGCGACGCCGGCCTTGCCGGTTGCACCCGAGGCGCCGCCGAGCGAGAAGTGCGTATCTTGAACGATCCGGTAGGCCTCGAGCGGCTTCTTGACGATCTTGGCGTAACGCCCGAGCTGCGTCATGAAGCAGAAGCCGACGCCTGCCGATAGATACGACGCCGCGTCCGGCGCCAACCCCTGCCCGCCGTTCCCCGGGGCTTCGTCGCAGAGGAAGCGAAAGATGCTGCCGTGCGGGTTGTAGAGATGCTGCTCGATCTCCTTTACCCCGTCGTCCCGGAGCCTGCACATCGCGTGCACGTGCAGGAGCCGGTCCTGGTGCTCGGCGAGGCTGCCGCCCGCGAACGTCGAGGTGTGCGGGCGCTGCGGCGACATGCCGCCGCGGTGCACGAGCCCCGCCCAGTTTCCCGCCGCAGGGCGCGCGAGATCGAAGAGATCGCCGGGGTCGGGCTCGGCCGGTCGCCCGAGGCGCTTGGCCTTGGCCGTGGCGATCTCGCGGCCGTTGTGCGCCAGCGTGAACAGGTTCTCTTTCGCACCGCGCATCAAGCCGTTCAAAGGGGAGGCGGCGACCGCGTCGTAAACGAGCGCCCGAAGCGCGTCATCGGAAACGTCCGTGTCCGCGATCGCCTCGAGGTCGATGTCCTTGGCGCCGCCGGTCATCGTGCCCGCCGCCGCCGAGCCCTGCATCGTGTAGTAGTTGTCCTGCACGAGCGCGACGTTGCGGAGAGCGACTCCGCGCTGCCGCGCCAACGCCAGGATCTCGTTCATGTAGGAGGAGACCATGCCGACGGTGAAGAAAGACAAGGGGCATGGCGCGACGTCGTGGCCGTCGAGGTAGGCGCCCTCATCGGAGGCGAGGCGCCACACCGCGCCCGTGCGTGAGGACGCGACGAGCGCCTCTTTCTGCATGGCCGACAGCGAGCGCACGACGACGCGCACGGCTTCCCCGCGTTCCGGGCGGATGGGCGGGGCGCGGACGCCCGCAACGTCGGCGCTCACCGTCGCGAAGAAGAGCGGGCTGTCGCCGGCGCTGAGGACGTCGGGTTCGCTGCGCATGCGGGCGGCTACCGCGGCAGCCGCAGCCGCGCGAGCAGCTCGTCGAACCGCGGATCCTCCTCGATGAACGGCCGGAGCCAAGGGTCGACGCGGACCCACGGCACGAACGCGTGCGGCGGCTCGTACGCGAGCCATTCGAACGCAGCGTCGAGCTCGCCGAGCTGCGCATGCAGCACCGCCCGCCCGAAGGCGGTCCATGAATCCGGCGGCCGGCTTTCTATGCTCGCGAGGATCGAACGTGCCTCGGCGATCCGTCCGGCGCGCGCATAGCTCAGCCCCAGCTCCCACTCGAGCGCCGGGGTCATCGCCGCCATGCGGCGGCCGGTCTCGATCGCGAGCTCGTGTCGGCCGGCCGCGCTGTAGGCGCGTCCGAGGATCTGCAGCGCCACGGGACTATCGGGCTGGAGCGTAAGCGCACGCTCGGCTTCGACGATGGCCTCAGCGTGACGGTCGAGGTCTTCATAGAGATAGAGGCCGCCGAGCCCGGCGCTAAGCGTCGGCGTCAAAGGGTCGAGCTGCTGCGCGCGTTTATGCTCGACGATGGCCTCCTCCCAGCGCCCGAAGAGCGCGAGATACCACGCATGATGGTAGCGATTCATCGCGAGGCTCGGGCTCAGGTCGTTCGCGCGGCGGAAGGCCTGTTCCGCGCCTTCCCAATCCCACTCCATGTACAGCTTCACGTCGGCGAGCGCCGCATGAGCCTCGGCGAGATCGGGATCGAGTGCGATGGCGCGCAGCGCCGCGACGCGTGCCCGCGGCCACGCGTCGGCCTGCGGCGTCGCGCCGTGGCCGAGCGTCGCGTAGCCGAGCGCAAGGCCGGCTTGTGCGAGCGCATCGCCTGGGTCGCGATCCACGGCCTCATGTAGGAACCGCAGTCCTTGCTCCGTGCTCTCCGGCGACGCCCTGTTGAGGTAATACATGCCGCGCAGATACGCCCGATACGTTTCGGGGTCGACACGCGGCGCGTCGTCGAGGCGGCGTGTCTCCGCCGGTGCGATCGCGACTTCGACGGCACTGGCGATGCGCCGCGCGATCTCGCTTTGCAGGCGTAACACGTCGGCGAACGGACGATCGTACTCGTCGGTCCAGAGATGCCTGTCGGTCGCGGGATCCACGAGCTGCGCCGTGATGCGGACCACGTCGCCCGCGAGCTGCGCCGAACCCTCGACGATCGCGGTGGCGCCGAGCTCGCGCGCGATCTCGGGCAGCGATTGGTCGGTGGTCTTGTAACGCATGATCGACGTGCGCGAGATGACGTTGAGTCCGCCGAGCCGAGCGAGGCTCGTGATCAGCGCTTCCGTCATCCCGTCGACGAAGTAATCCTGCGCGGGGTCGTTCGACAGATTCGTAAGCGGTAGAACCGCGACGGTGACCGGGGGTGGAGCCGCGGGATCACGCATGAGCAGCAGAGCGAGGCCAATGCCGGCCAGCACGAGCAGGGCAAACGCGGCCGAGGCGACCCGAGGCTCCACGCGCCACCGCCGCGCGCCGCCGCGCGGCGCGAGCGCCCCGTCGCTCGAAGTCGGTTCGTCCGGATCGCCATCGACGTTCAGCCGGACGCGAAACGCGCGCACGGAGCCAGCGATGTTCTTGAGGCTTTGCTCGCCGAGGTCCGAAAAGCCGAGCGGCAGCCTGTTGCCGACGGCTGCTCGCACGGCATCGGAGACGCAGATCTGGCCGGGCTCGGCCAACTCCTGCAGGCGGGCGGCGACGTTCACGCCGTCCCCGTAGATGTCGCCGCGATCCTCGATCACGTCGCCGAGGTTCACGCCGATGCGAAACTCGACTTTGCGCGGCGTGGCGGGATTGGAGTTGCGCACGACGAGGTCGCGCTGGATTTGTGCGGCGCACGCGAGCGCGTCGACCGCGGCGTCGAACCTGGCCAACACGGCGTCGCCCGCGTAGTGCACGACGCGGCCGCCGTGGCTCGCGACCGTCGCCGCGATGGCGTCGAGGTAGTCCGTGAGCGTCCGATGCGTGGCATCTTCCGCTTCGCCCATCAAGCGGCTGTAGCCCACGACGTCGCCATAGAGCACAGCGACCAACTTCCGCGGCAGGCGTTCTTGTCCCATCGGTCCCCGTGTGTGGCCAAGACCCCGCGCGATACTAGCGCATACCGAGCACGGCGGCCGTCAGCTCGAGCTAGGGCGTCGCGGCGCCGGTCGGCAGCGCATAGCTCACCGGGGCGCCGGGGCCGAGCGGGATCTCGAGCAACGTCCACCCGACGGTCATGGCGAGTCCGAATACCAAGAACGCGACCGTGTACGGGATCATCGTCGCCATCAAGCTGCCGAGGCCGAACTGCGGTTGCCAGCGCTGGCAAAACATCAGCACGAGCGGGAAGTAGACCATGAGCGGGGTCACGGGGTTGGTGACGCTATCGCCCATGCGGTAGGCGGCCGTCGTCATCTCGGGCGAGACCCCGAGCAGCATGAGCATCGGCACGAACACGGGTGCGAGCATCGCCCACTTGGCGCTCGCCGAGCCGATCGCGAGATTGATGGTAGTCGCGAGCAGCACGATCGCGACCACGAGCAACGGCAGCGGCAGGCCCGCCCGGCTGATGAGTGCGGCGCCGTTGATCGCGAGGATTGGGCCCAAGTTCGACCAGTTGAACAGCGCGATGAAATGCGCGGCGACGAACGCGAGGATGATGTAGTACGACATCGTCGACAGGCCTTCGCTGATGAGCCGGATCTCGTCGCGATGCGTCTTGGTCACCCCTGCCGCGCGGCCGTACGCCACGCCCGTGACCAAGAACAGCAGGAAGAACCCCGCCACGAGCGCTTGCAGCAGCGGCTGCAGCATCTGCTCGCCGCGGCCCTCGGCCGCCGCGGCCTCGTCGAACAGCGGCGCGCCGCCGGCGATGCCCGTCCAGAGCGCGGGCACGGCGAGCAGCGCGAACAGCACGACGAACGCGAGCGCGGCCCAGCCCGCAGCGCGCAGGCCGCGGCGCTCGGCGGGCGTGAGCTCCGCGTCGGCCACGGCGAGGAGCGTTCCCGGTGCAGGCTCCCACGCCCCGAGCCGCGGCGCCACGAACCGCTCGCTGACGTACCAGCCGACGGGCACGAACAGGAACGTCATGGCCGCGATGAAATACCAGTTGCCGGCGATGTTCATCGTCCAGTCGGGCACGAGTAGCCGGGCCGCGGGCTCGGTGATGCCGAGCAGCAGCGCATCGAGCTGGCCCGGCAGCAGGTTGGCCGAGAAGCCGGCCGAGACGCCGGCGAACGCCACGGCGATGCCGAGCAGTGGGTGCCGGCCGGCCGCCGCGAACAGCGCGCCGGCAAGCGGGATGAGCACGACGTAGGCCGCGTCGGCGGCCTGATTGCCCATGATGCCGACGAGCAGCACGAGCGGAGTCAGGAGCTTGACCGGCGCGCCGCGCACGGCCGCGCGCATCGCCGTGCCGAGCAGCCCGGTGCGCTCCGCGAGGCCCGCGCCGAGCATCACGAGCAGCACGTAACCGAGCGGCGCGAAGCCCGTGAGTGTGCGCGGCATCTCGACGAAGAACCGCTCGATCGTCGCGCTCGACAGCAAGCTCGTGGCCACGAGCGTTTGCTGACTCACGGGATTGACGGCCTGCCAGCCCGCGGCTTCGCCGATCACGCTGATCACGATGATGGCCAGCATGAGCCAAACGAAGATCATCACGGGATCCGGCAGCCGGTTGCCGACGCGCTCGACGCGGGCGAGGAAGCCGTTGGACGGTGTGCTCACTGGCGTTGCTCCATGCCTGGGACGACTCTGCCGACCATCGCACTCGGGTCGCAATACGCGCCGGGCTGGAAGCGGCTCAAGTCCGGGGCATCATTGGGCGGCCCACCTCCGTCCCTGTCAACCTCCGACCGGACACGAGAGCGGTCTCACGCAGGCGCCGGCCGCGACATTGCGGCGCGGAGCTGCGCTTCGGGTTTCCGTGTCGCCGCCTGCCGCTGGGCTACCTTTGGATTTTCTCGCAGGAGGGCTGGCAGAATGCGGCGTCCGCGTCGGTGGCCGGCCCCGAGGAGCGAATTCCATGCCGAGAAACGAATCGGAAGCGACGCCAGCGCGTTCCTTTTGGACGGCCGAGACTCTTCGCTGGGTCGTCGTGACGTTGCTGATCCCGTTCGTGGGATTCGTGTGGAACGAAGTTCAGGAACGCGAAGGGGCTCGGCAGGAACGCCTCGAACGCGTGCGAGCCGATGAGCAGGTTCGCGTGGCGAACGCCCGAGCGGAGTCGGACATCGTGATCAGGCTGATGCCGGCTCTGGCGAACAGCGACGAGGCGTCGGCGGAGAAGGGTATCGCGTTGGCGATACTGCTGAATTTGGCGAGCCGCGAGGCGCTCTCGGCCGATCTCGCCAGTGCAGTCTCGATTGCAGTCGAGGCTACTTCAGTCAGGGTGACTGCGGGTAACGCGACTGAGGCAGAAATGACAGCGTTGAGTAAGATCGCTGCGGCGACCGATGTCGCATCCGCCGACGCCGAGGCGACTGGGGTTACTCGCGCCGGCGAGACTCCTACGGTCGCGCAGGAGTTCGTCGTACAGGTCCCGCGGGTCTACATCCACATTTTCGACCAGGCCGATCAACAGGCGGCTGACGAGCTTCGAAAGTGGATCGCCGACGACCAACGCTGGTTGGCTCCTGGCATCGAGAACGTCGCGGCGATGGCCGAGAGAAGAGGGGGTCGGGCTCCAGAAGCGCCCGGGTCCATTCAAGTGCGCTTTTTCAGCGAGGGTGATTCCGAGCGAGCAAAAGAAGTCGTCTCTTGGCTCAAAGAGCATGGAGCGCCTGACGCCGATAGTAGAAAGGTCGAACTGAAAGCCCCTGCCGGACAGCTCGAAGTCTGGTATCCGCGCCCTCGCTAAGTCGCCGAAGTTATTCGGCCAGCACTTTGGAAATCCGGATAGCCGTCCGGATCACGCGCGCGTCTTCGCCCGGCGCGGCCGTGAGCTGGAGACCGAGCGGTAGGCCGGTCGTCACAGCCATGGGGATGGCGATGGCCGGCGTGCCGAGCGCCGTCCAGGGCGCGTTCAGCGACGCGTCGCCCGTGTGCGTGAGGCCGCGCGGCGCCGGGCCGGTTGCGGCCGGAACGAGAATCACCGGCGTCGTCCGGTAGATCTCCGCGATGGTCTTTCGGCCGTCCGCGATGACGCGCTTCGCCTCCTCGTAGCGGCTGGCCGGGATCGTCCGGCCCTGCCGCACGAGCTCGGCCATGTGCGCCATGCGGTCGCCATGCTCTTGGTAGCGCTGCTCATGGAAGCGCGCGCCCTCGTAATACATCACCGTGTCGCTCGCATCGTCCAGACGCGCGAGCAGCGGTACCAGGTCGAGCGCGCGGACGGCGACGCCGGCCTTGCGCAGGCGCGAGATGGCATCGGCGAACGCCGCCGCCATGGCCGGCTCGACCGCCGGCAGCGGATCGGGCGCGCCCAGCGCGACGTCTTCTTCGCGCCCCACTGGCTGGCCCATCGCGTTCCAGAGCGCCAGCATGTCGGTGGGCGTGTGCGTGAAGAAGCCAAGCGTGTCGAGGCTCGTCGCGAACGGAAGGACGCCATCGAGCGGCAGCAACCCGTAGGTGGCCTTGAAACCGGTGATGCCGCAGAACGACGCCGGACGCAGCACCGAGCCGCGCGTCTGCGTGCCGAGCGCGAACGGCACCATTCCGGCCGCGACGGCGGCGGCCGAGCCGCTGGAGCTCCCGCCCGGTGTGTGCTCGAGGTTGCGCGGGTTGTGCGTCGGCGCCGGCTCGCGGTGGGCGAATGCGGTGGTGTGCGTCTTCCCCATGAGCACGGCGCCCCGCCGGCGCAGCGACGTGACGATGGCGGCGTCGTCGGTCCCGATGCGGCCCCGGTAGATCGGCGACCCGTACTCCGTGGCCAGGCCGCGCGTCTCCATGATGTCCTTGGCGCCGAACGGGATTCCGTGGAGCGGGCCATCGCCGAGCCGCGGCTGCGGCGCCACCTGCACCCAGGCGTGAATGGCGCCGTCCAGCGCGCGGATGCGCTCCTGCGCCGCGGCGAGGCCGGCCGCGCGCGCCTCGCGCGACGCATGGAACCAGTCGCTGAACGTCTCCAGGCCGGGCGCTTGCGCCCGCGACACGACCTCTGTCATCGCCGCCGCTCTCGGTACGCTACCGGGGTCCGCGCAGCGCGACGAGGAAATTCTCGTAGCTGTCGAGCACCTGGGCGTCGGCCGCGACGATGCCGACCATCTCGCGCGGAATGGCTTTCAGGTGATCGATCATGCCGTCGGGATTCGCGCCGAGCGATTCCGCGAACGCGCGGAAGATCGCGTACGACCGCTGCTCGTAGGCCGCCGCGTCGACGCGGCGCGCCGCGCGCAGCATCTCGACGCTGAGCGCGTAGAACTCGACCATGTGGGGGTTCTCGAACCACTCGGGGTAGTCTCCGCCTTGCGCGTCGAGCGTGATCGTTTCCGTTGGCGCCGAGTTCTGGCCGTGTTGGGCGTAGGTCGGGCAGAGAGCCGCGCCGGTCAGGGTCGCGCAGGCCAGCCATTTCGCTATCGTCATGAAGGTTCTCCTTGTTCGCGATGCGAGTGAAGTCTGGACACCAACATCGGGGCGGCCTGAAATGTAAAAAATATTTGACACGATGTCAATATGCTAATACGTTGTGTATGAAATAACAGACCTCCTCGAGGGCCTCATGTCGTTCCGAGAAAAGACCGCCTGGATCACCCTGGCCACGCTCATCTTCGCGTCGTTGCTCTTCATCCTTCATCCACCCTTGCAGTTGACGCTCGCTCCCGTGTCGAGCGTCTTCAGCTTGCACGTGCTGCTGTTGTCGATCGCGACGTTCGTCGTCATCGAGGTCGTGGCCATCGTGGTCGTGCGGATGCGTTCGCCGCGCGACGCCAAGGCGCCGCTCGACGAGCGCGAGCGGCTCATCGTCCTCAAGGCCAGGAGCCTCGCTTGGTACGTGTTGGCCGCCTCGAGCCTGGGATCGGTCATGGTCACGATCCATCTCGGCGCCAACGAGCTCGGTCTCGCTTACTGCGTGCTGATCTCGTTCGTCCTCTCGCTCATGGTGAACTACGCAGCCCGCATCGTGTATTACCGGCGCGGAGCCTGAAGTGACGGGCACGGCCATCACGAACACGATCCGCAAGCTGCGCTTCGCGCGCAACGAGATGACGCAGCAGGACTTGGCCGAGCGCGTCGGCGTGACTCGCCAGACGATCAACGCGATCGAGCTCGGCAAGTACTCGCCGTCGCTCGAGGTCGCGTTCCGCATTGCGGCCGCGCTCGGCGTCCGGCTCGAAGAGGTATTCTCTTACGACGGTGGCGGGTCCGAGCCGCGGGAGTCATAGCGATGAATCGGCGTCTGTTGCTCAAGGGCGCGGTCGGTGTCGGTCTGGCGGCCGGCGCCGCGGCGCTCGGTCGCTACGCGTTGCTCGCGCCGCCGCCGAGCGGCCGGCGCGCGAGCATGGACGAGTTGGCCGCGGAGCTCGTCGCGGCGTTGTCGCCCGCGGCGCAAGCGCAGGCCTGCTTCCCTTACGATCACCCGCTGCGCCAATGCCACAATCGCGGCCTCTGGCTCGGCGGGCTCACGGTGAGTGCCGCGGCCCTCGACTGGGACACGCGGCGCCTGCTCACCGACGTGATGTACGCCGGCCTGTCGGACGTCGGTCGCGACCGCGTTCCGTTCCAGGACTCCACGCGGTTTCTCGGCGTCAACATGATGCAGCTCGCCATCTGCGGCGATCCGAACGTGGGTCCGTATCAACTGTTGTTGTCGGGCGTGCATCTCAATCTACGTCTCGGCAGCGTGAGCCCCGAAGGCGCCGCATTCGGCGGCCCGCAGGTGTACGGCGATCAACGCGGCAACGAGCGTGTCGGCCTGCCCAACAACACGTATCGCTACCAGCTCGAGGCCGCGCAGCGGCTCGTGGCCGCGCTGACGCCGGCCGAGCGCGCGCGCGTGCGCGTCGCACGCGCTCCGGCCCAGGTCAACATCGGAGTCCAGGGCGCGGCCGGCCGTTTCGGCGGTGTGCCAATCGCCGATCTCGCGCCCGCGAAGCGCGCCCTCGCGCGCGAGCTCGTCGCGGGCATTGTCGAGACCTATGCCGACGATCAGGCTGCCTATGCGTGGCAGTGTCTCGAACGCAACGGCGGCGTCGACGCTCTGCATTTCGCCGACTTCGACGAGGACTTCGAAGGTGGCCGGCGCGCGGGCGACGGCCCGTCGCAGATCTTCCGCCTCGAGGGCCCCGCGGCCGTGTTCCACTTCCGCGGCGAGCCGCACCTGCACGCGTTCGTCAACGTGACGATGGACGGCGAGCGGCCGTTCGCCGTCGGCGAGGCGCTCGGCCACAATCCGGCCGTGCTCGAAGGCGAGGGGTTGCGCGCGCTGTTCGAGACGGCCATGCGTGCGCAGGGCGAGGCCGACGTTGCGTACTACCCGTTGCAGGGCATCGTCGGGCGTTTGCGCGCGGGCGAGGTTCGTGCGGGCGACCTGTGGGTCGCCGAGAGCTGGGTCAACGAGCTCGTCGCAGTCGAGGTGCAGGGCGCCGACCTCGCGCCCGAGCTCGCGGCCGTCATGCGCTCGCGCGGCATCGTCCCGCAAGCGCGTTCTCGCTACCGCATCGCGACGACTGACTACCTGGCGCGCGAAGAGGCGCATCGGCTTGGCCGCGTCGGCTCGGCGCGCACATTGGGCCCGTTGCGCGACGCGCTCGTCGCGCACGTGCGCGCGCACGGTTTCCGGCGTGACGCCTGATCGAGCCTCGGCGACCATCACGTGAAGATGAATCGCCTCATTCCCATGCTGCCCGTGAAGAGCATGCCCGCGAGCGTCGAGTTCTATTGCAAGCTCGGCTTCAGCGTCGAGCAGCTCAACGACGACTGGGGCTGGGCCATGCTGCGCTTCGATGAGTGCCGCCTCATGGTCGACCAATCGATCAACGTGCAGCGGCAGGCACCGCGCCAGTCCGTGATTTATTTGTATCCAGAAAACATCGTCGCGTATCACGCGCAGCTGCGCAGCAACGGGGTCAGCATCCCCGACCTCGACGTCACGTTCTACGGTATGACGGAATTCCGGCTCGACGATCCCGACGGCAACCGGTTGTGGATCGGGCAGGACACGGCTGCGAACGCCTGACCGCATACCGACTGGCGCGCGCAGGGAAAGATTCGTACTGTGGCGGCCTCGCCCGCGGCGAGGGCTTGGGCCCGATGACCGTCTACGTCTCTATGCTGCGCGCCGTGAACGTCGGCGGCACCAGCGTCATCAAGATGGACGCGCTGCGACGCGTCTACGAGTCCATGGGGCTCGCGGACGTGCGCACGTTGCTGGCGAGCGGCAACGTGGTCTTTCGCAGCCGCATCAAGGACCGCGAGCAGCTCGTCAAGCGCATCACGCAGGAGATCGAGCGGCAGCTCAAGCTCACCGTCGAGGTCATCGTGCGCACGTTGGCCGAGATCGAGAGCATCGTCGAGCGCGGGCCCGTGCTCTCGCCGCGCGCCGACATGGCCAAGCTGCACGTGATGTTCCTCGCGAGCGTGCCTGCTGCCACGGCGCAAGCAGCGCTCGGCAAGTGGCACAAAGAATTCCAGCTGCCGGAGATGCTCGAGATGCGCGGGCCCGAGATCTATCTCTATTACCCCAATGGCGTCGGCCGCTCGAAGCTGTCGGGAGCGGTCATCGAGAACAAGCTCGATACCTTCGGCACGGCGCGCAACTGGAACACGTTGGCCAAGCTCATCGAGGTCGGGCGCGTGCTCGAGCGGGCGCGCGCCGCCGGAACGTGAGCTCGAGCGAGCTCGTCAGATTCGATCGAGCAGCTTGTCCGTGAGCGTTTCGCGCTCGGGCGAGAAAACGCCGAGCGCGGCGTGTGCGTACGGCTTGAGCTGACGCGCGCCGTACTGCAAGAACCCCGTCGTGCGCAGCTCCGCGAGCGACTGCCGATAGTGCTCGAGCAGCGGCGCCGACAAGGCGTTGCCGCCGTGGCGCAGCACGATGCCGGCGGTCTTCGAAAGCGCGCGCGCACGCTCGGGCAGCTCGTTGACCGCGGCCACGGCGAGCAGCGACGACACCTCGAAGACGGAGCGCTGCTCGCGCTCCGCCGTCGCGCGGAGCTCCCGCCACAGCTCGCGCACGCTTGCTGCGCTCGGCAGCTGCGGCGTCGGCAGTCGGCGCGCTTCGGCGGCGATCTTGCCCCACTCCTGCCGCAGTCCCGCGACGTCGAGCGGCGGCGCATTGACCGTTTCGGCGAGCTGTGCGGAGCTGCGCTCGAGGCCTTCGAGCAACTGCTCCATCGTGGTGATCGACGCGTCGGGCGACAACAGGTTTTCTTGTTTGAGGCTCGCGGCGATCTCGGGAATCAGCGAGCGGCCGAAGCCCGAGATATCCGCGAGCGCGGCGAGCACCCAGACAGGCGACGCGCGAAAGGCGATGAGCCCCATGAGCTCGATGCCGTTGCCGGCCGTGCGCCGCAGCAGGAAATCTTCGCTGAGCTTGGTCTCGCTCGGTTGCGCGCTCTGGACGCCGCCGACGTTCTCGACGAGAAATTGCAGCGTGACGTCGACGAGGTTGCGATACAAACGGCCGCGGCGGAAACCGACCGGTAACGCGACGACGGCGAGTTCGCGCACGGTCCCCGCCGTGAGCGCCGACGCCGAGCGCACGACGCGCTCCGGCAGCGAGGCCGCGTAGCGCACGCCGCGGTTACGGCCTAGCCGGCGCAGCTTGTCCTTGACGTCCACGCGTGAACCCTATCACGTCGCGCTCTTGCGTTTTGCCGGGCTGATAGGCGACGCTTAGCGCCTGGTCCAACAGCCCAAAGGAGGTGATCCCATGTCTAGTGAGATTTTTGGGGTTTCAGTGTCTTGTGAGCGTTCCTGCCGTCAAGGGCGAGGCGCTTAGCAACTCCAACCCTTTGGGTTTAGAGACCCCGTCTCACGGAGGGCCGCGTAAGCGGCCCTCTTTGTTTAAAGGGCGTGCGCGGCGAACGACCCGCACCTCAGAGCCAGAGCACTACGGCGAACAGCCCCGCGGTCGTAACCGTGACCGTGTAGGGGAACGCCATCACGATCATGCGCCAGTAGGAGAGCCGCACGAGCGGTGCGAATGCCGACGTCAATAGGAACAAGAACGCCGCCTGGCCGTTCGGTGTTGCAATGCTCGGCAAGTTCGTGCCCGTGTTGATCGCGACAGCCAGCATATCGAACAGCGCGCGGTCGATCGTGCCGTCCTCGAGGGCCGCGGCCACCTCGCTGATGTAGACGGTGGCCACGAACACGTTGTCGCTGATCGCGGAGAGCACGCCGTTCGCGAGGTAGAACGTCGCCGGCTGGCTCGCCGGAGGCAGCGTCAGCACCCAGTCCACGACGGGCGCGAACAGGTCTTGCTCGTGGATGACGGCGACTATCGCGAAGAACACGACGAGCAACGACGTGAACGGCAGCGCTTCCTGGAACGCGTGACCGATACGATGCTCCTCGTTGACGCCGGTGAAAGCCGTCGTGATGACGATCAGCGCGAGACCGACGAGCCCTATGGCTGCGACGTGGAACGCGAGCGCGGCGACGAGCGATAGTGCGGCGAGGGCTTGCACGACGAGCAGCGCCCGGTCGTGAGCCGTGCGGTTGTCCCTCTCGGCCCGCGTGAAATCCTCGAGCACGGCGCGGACGTGGGGCGGGAGCTCCATGCCGTAACCGAACCAGCGCAGCTTCTCGACGAGGAAACAGGTCGCCAGCCCAACGACGAATGTGGGCGCGGACACCGGGAGCGTGCGCAGGAAAAACTCCAGGAAGTCCCAGCCGGCGACCGTGGCGATGAGCAGATTCTGCGGCTCGCCGACGAGCGTCATGACGCCGCCGAGCGCCGTGCCGACGAGCGCGTGCATCACGAGGCTGCGCAGGAACGCGCGAAAGCGCTCGAGGTCGTCGCGGTTGAGCTCGCGGACCTCGGCGTCGTTCGCCACGTCGTGATCGGCATGGTGGAACTGTTTGCCCGAGGCCGCCTTGTGGTAGACGCCGAAGAAGCCCGCTACCGCCGTGATGACGACGGCCGTGACCGTGAGCGCGTCGAGGAAAGCCGACAGCAGCGCCGCCAGCGCGCAGAACGTCAGCGACAGTACCGCTTTCGAGCGCACGCCGAGCAGCACGCTCGTGAACAGGAACAGGAGCAGCTGCCTCAAAAAATAGATCCCGGCCACCATGAAAACGAGCAGCAACACGACCTCGATGTTCGTGACCGTTTCTTCGTACACCCTGGCAGGCGACGTCATGCCGATCGCGACGGCTTCGAGCGCCAGAAGGCCGCCCGGTTGCAGCGGGTAGCAACGCAGCGCCATCGCGAGCGTGAAGATGAACTCGAGAACGAGCGCCCAGCCCGCGACGTAGGGGTCGAGCGCGAACAGCAACGGATTGACGAGCAGAAACGCGACGATCGTGCGCTTGTACCACGCCGGCGATTCGCCGAGAAAATTCGCGGCGAGTGCAGTCAAGAGGTCGGGTCGCTGGGTCATCGGGTTCAGGCGAGCACTACCAACAACACGGCGCCGAGCGCCAAACGATAGAGAACGTACGGCAGCATCCCGAAACGCGTGAGCCATTTCAAGAAATAGTGGATGCAGGCGAAGCCCGTGAGCGCCGACAGTACGAGCCCGAGCAAGAGGGCGCGGACGTCGACGGGGCCCGCATGCTCCCCGAGGCGGAGAACCTCGCCGAGCCCAGCGGCCGTCATGACGGGCACGGCCAGAAGGAACGAGAAACGTGCGGCTGCCTCGCGCGAAAACCCGCGGAACAAACCCGCCGTCATCGTGATGCCCGAGCGCGACGTGCCGGGCACGAGCGAGAGCGCCTGTGCACAGCCGATGACCACGACGTCGAGCCAACCGATCGCGCGCTCGTCACGTTGGCCGCGTCGACGATCCGCGATGAACAGCAGCACGGCGTAGCCGATCATCGTGCAGGCCACGACGACCGGCGAGCGCAGCGTGGTCTCGATGTCGTCGCGGAAGAGGAGACCCACGAGGCCTGCGGGTATCGTGCCGAACAGCACGGCCCAAGCGAGCCGGCTCTCGCCGACCTCGCGGCGCTCGATGACCGAGAGCACAAAATCGCGCGCCATCGCGATGAGCCTGCGATGGAAGTAGGCGACGATCGCCGTTAGCGTGCCGATGTGGACGGCGACATCGAACTCGATCCCTTGGTCGGGCCAATTCGTGAAGTAGGGCACGAGGATGAGGTGGCCCGAGCTCGAGATCGGCAGGAATTCCGTGATCCCTTGGATGATGGCGAGGACGATGATCTGGAATATGGCCATGGGTCGGTCGGGCTCGAGGGCCGGGCAAGGCGCGTATGTTAGCGGTCAACTCGCGAGCCGCAACCGACACACGGCCTGTTTTGGCCTTCCTCACGACCCGCGAACTGCCGCACGGTCGGGGTGGTCGAACTGTTGCATGGTACGGGTCCGGCACGGGGCCTGTTCCCGGGGACTTAAGTTGGCTTTTCCCGAGCGCGGCGAGCGATAATGACCGTCCGCAACGCACCCTCGGGGTGGCCGTCGGATATGGAGACGAGCGTATGGGCCTGGCAATGAACGTTCCGCAGCTGCTGATCATCTTGGTGATCGTGGCGCTGATTTTCGGCACGAAGCGTCTCAAAGAGGTCGGCGGCGACCTCGGCAGCGCCGTGAAGAGCTTTCGTAAGGCCATGTCCGCGACTACCGAGGCGGCCGACGAGGTCGCGGAGCCGCCCAAGCAACTGACTCGCGACGAGCAGGAAAAGAAGTAAACTTCCGTTCCGGTCCAATTCACGCGGCGTCGGCTCGGCCTCGCGGCGGCATAACCATGCAGTGGCTCACACGCGTTCCTAACTTCAATTTCGTCAAGTATCGCTACGTAGCGATGATCGGCTCCGGGCTGATGTCGGTGGTGGCCCTCGTGGCCCTCTTTTATCCCGGGCTCAACTACGGCGTCGACTTTACGGGCGGCGTCATCGTCGAGGTGGAGTACGACGGTCCCGCCGAGATCGACGCGATTCGTGCGCGCCTCGCCGAAGCCAACTTCGGGTCATCGCAGGTGCAGAACGTCGGCTCGAGCTCGAGGGTGCAGATTCGCCTGCCGCCGGACGACACCGGGACCGTGACCGCGGTTCAGGAAAGAGTGCTCGAGGTGCTGCGCGCGCACGATGCCGGCGTGCGATTCCGCGGCAGCGCGTCCGTCGGCTCGCAGGTCGGCGACGATCTGTTCGAGAACGCCGGTCTCGCGCTGCTATTCGCGCTGATGCTCGTGTTCATCTACGTGATGCTGCGCTTCCGTTGGAAGCTCGCCATCGGCGCCATCGTCGCCACGTTGCACGACTTGCTCGTGACGGCCGGCATCTTTGCTCTCGCCGGCTGGCAGTTCGATCTCACCGTGCTCGGTTCGGTCCTCGCCGTGCTCGGTTACTCGCTCAACGACACGATCGTCGTGTACGACCGTGTTCGCGACAACTTCCGCCTCATGCGCCGAGGCTCCGCCGAAGCGATCGTTAACGCCTCCGTGAACCAGACGCTCGCGCGCACGTTGGTCACGGGCGTCACGAGCTTGCTCGTGCTGTTCGCGCTCATGTTCCTCGGTGGCGAGGCGCTTTGGGGTTTCGCGGTGGCCCTCATCATCGGCATCGTCGTCGGCACCTATTCGTCGATCTACGTCGCGAGCTCGATGGCGCTCGCGCTCGAGGTCGCGCCGTCGGACTTCACCGTCACGAAGCAAGAAAGGGTCGACGAGCTGCCCTAGCGAGAGAGCCGACGTGGCGGCACGCGCCTTCCTCGAACGCCCGAGCGCGCGCCGCGAGCACAACTTCGTCGACGCGGCGTTGCGCAGCCGAGCCGTGCATCACGAGCGCTGGGCGCTGCTCGCGCGCGACTGGGACGCACCGATCACGTGGCCGGTGCGCGCGCGTAGTGGAGCGGCAGCGCCGTCGTGTCGATCGCCTTGCGCAGAACGAACGACGAGTGCACGCCGATGACGCCTTCGATGCGCGTGATCTTGGTGAGCAAAAAGCGCTGATACTCGTCCATGTTGGGCACGGTGATCTTGAGCTGGTAGTCGGCTTCCTGCCCCGTGATCAGGTAGCACTCCTGAACCTCGGGATAGCCGCGCACGGCGCTCTCGAACTGCGCGAAGCGTTCCGGCGTATGCCGGTCCATGCGAATGTGGATGAGCGCGGTAAGATCGAGGCCGAGCGCGCGCGGCGCAAGAAGCACCGCGCGCTCGCGTATGACGCCCGAGCGCTCGAGTTGGTGGATGCGCCGCGAGCACGGCGAGGCCGACAGCCCGACGCGATCGGCGATCTCCTGGTTGCTCGCGCCGCCGTTCGCCTGGAGCTCGGCGAGGATTTTGAGGTCGAAAGAGTCGAGTTGTTCGGCCATGGCGCAAGAATACGCCACGAAACACTGGAATTCTGCCTGAATCATGTGGCAAAGTCCGGGCCGTCAGTAGAAATAGGCGATTTCTGCTCGCGCCGGCCGCCTAGAATGGCCAGGTTTTTGGCAGCAACGCCGGCTCGGGGCGAGGCCCCGAGCTCAAGGACTACGCGATGAGCGACTTCGACTACCACAAGTACCGGCCCTATCGGCCGATCTCCCTCGCCGATCGGCGCTGGCCGAATCGGGCGATCGAACGCGCGCCCGACTGGTGCTCCGTCGATCTCCGCGACGGCAACCAAGCGCTCGTGCAGCCCATGTCGGTGGCGAAGAAGCTCGAGATGTTCGCGCTGCTCGTCGAGCTCGGTTTCAAGGAGATCGAGATCGGCTTTCCGTCGGCTTCGCAGACCGAGTACGACTTCGCGCGCCGCCTCATCGAAAAACAACTGATTCCCGACGACGTCACGGTGCAGGTGTTGACCCAGGCGCGCCGCGAGCTCATCGAACGCACGTTCGAATCGCTGCACGGCATCAAACGCGCCGTCGTGCACGTCTACAACTCGACCTCGCCCGTGCAGCGCGAGCAAGTGTTCAAGGCCGGCAGAGACGAGATCGTCACCATCGCGGTCAACGGCGCGCGGTTGCTCCAACAGGGTGCCGTCCGCCACCCCGGCGTCGACTGGACATTCGAATACTCGCCCGAGAGCTTCTCGGGCACCGAGCCCGAGTTCGCCGTCGACGTCTGCAATGCCGTCGTCGACGTGTGGCAGCCGCAGCGCGGGCAGAAGGTCGTGATCAACCTGCCCGCGACCGTCGAGATGACGACCGCGAACGTGTTCGCGGATCAGGTCGAATACTTCTGCCGCCACGTGAGCCAACGCGAGCACATTCGCGTGAGCCTGCACACGCACAACGACCGCGGCTGTGCCGTCGCGGCCGCGGAGCTCGGGCTGCTCGCGGGCGCGGACCGCATCGAGGGCACGCTGTTCGGCAACGGCGAGCGCACGGGCAACATGGACATCGTCACGATGGCCATGAATCTCTACTCGCAGGGCGTCGATCCCAAGCTCGACCTCGCCGACATGGGCCGCATTATCGAGGTCTACAAACGCTGCACCGACATGCCCGTGCACCCGCGTCATCCGTGGGCCGGCGACCTCGTTTACGCCGCGTTCTCGGGTAGCCACCAGGACGCGATTCGCAAGTCGCTCGCGTTCCATCGCGAGCACGAGCTGCCGCACTGGGCCGTCGCCTACTTGCCGATCGATCCGAAAGACCTCGGCCGCCGCTACGAGGAGGTCGTGCGCATCAACAGTCAGTCGGGCAAGGGCGGCGTGGCGCTCGTGCTCGAGCGCGACCACGGCATCACGCTGCCGAAGTGGATCCACCCGGCCGTGAGCCGCGTGGTACAGGTCGAGGCCGATGCGACGGGCGAGGAGATCTCATCGCGCCAGATCTTGAAGCTCTTCGAGAAGGAGTTCCTCGGCATCCCCGAGGGCTGGCAGCTGCAGGGCTACGATCTGCACTCCGAATCGCAGCGCACGCACGGCAAGTTCCGGCTGGGCAAGGCCGGCGCCGAAGTCGTATTGAACGGCGAAGGACAGGGGCTCATCGAAGCGCTCATCGACGCGATCAACCGGCGCTTCGGCGTCAGCGTCGCCGTCGCCGAGTTCGACGAGCACGCGATGTCGCCGGGCACCGAGGCCAAAGCGCTCGCTGCCGTCACGGTCGAGATCGCCGGCAAGCAAGCGTGCGCCTGCTGCATCGACGAGGACACCTCGCTCGCGTCGCTCCAGGCCACGCTCTCGGCCGTCGGCCGGGCGCTCGCTGCGCAGAGCTTGCGGCAGGCGATCTAGGCTCGAGCGAGAGGGCCAGCAGCAAAATGCTCCTGCGTTTGCGGCATGCCCGCCGTCCCTGGCGCGCAGCCGCAAATTGCTCCTGCATTTGCGGCATGTCGGCCATCCATGGCGCTCAGCCGCAAAATGCTCCTGCATTTGCGGCATGTCGGCCATCCATGGCCGCAGCCGCAAAATGCTCCTGCGTTTGCTGCATGCCCGCCATCCCTGGCGGGCAAAAAAATGCCCGGCGCGAGGCCGGGCGAGTTAGGGGGAAACCGCCAAGGAGCAAGTCTCCGAAACTTGCTCGAAAGTATCCCTCCCCGACTTCGGGACGACCTGTGACGGCCGTCACAGGTTTGACATAAGCGTGCGTGCGCTGCGTCGGATTCCGCGCGGCTACGGGGCGGCGTAGGGCTTGCCGAGCCGGTACTGCGGATTCTGGTCGAGCCATGCGCGTAGGCGATCCGTGCGGGCGATGGCCTTCGGGATGAAGTCGAGCGCTTGCTGCAAGCGGTCGTTCGGCTCGGCGCAGGAAAAGCGCAGGAAGCCCGCGCCCGCCTGCCCGAAGCACTCGCCGCCCAGGCACGCGATGCCGAATTTATCGTCCGCGCCTTGCAGCATGTAGAGCGCGAGCCCGTGGCTCGTGACGCCGAGCTCGTTGCAGATGGGCGCGACGTTCGGGAACACGTAGAACGTGGCCGTGGGGTCGAGCGTGCGGAAGCCGGCGATGCGATTGAGCCCCGCCGTGAGCAGCACGACTTTCTCGCGGAACTTGAGCATGACTTCGTCACGCTCCTTCTTGTCGCGCTTGAGCGCGGCGGTGCCCGCGAGCTGCACGATCGGCGGCGTGCACGACAGCGTCGTGTTGAGCAGCTTGCCGATGACCTCGGCGACGTCGTTCGACGTCACGGCGAAGCCGAGCCGCCAGCCGCTCATGCTGTACGACTTGCTGAACGTGTAGGCGCCGACGCACTGCGCGAGCATCCCGGGTTGGCTCAGGATCGAGTGGTGGCTGCCGCGCCAGATCATGTGGCAGTAGGGCTCGTCGCTGAACCCCGCGACGAGGAGGCCGCGGACCAGGTCCGCGATGCGCTGCAAATCGTCCTCGGTCGTCACGCCACCCGTCGGGTTGTGCGGCGAGTTCAAGAATACCGCGCGCGGCGACGGATCGTCCGTGAGAAAGCGCTCGATGTCGGTGACCGTGGGACGGAAGTCGTTCGCCTGCTTGAGCGGCGTCAGCACGGCGCGCGCGCCGCGCCGCTCGATGTTCGGGAGATACGTCGGGAAGTACGGGCTGAAGACGAGCACGCCGTCGCCGGGGTTCAAGAACGCCTCGCAGAAGAACTGCTCGAAGACCTTGGCGCCGGGGCCCGCGACGATGTTGCTCGCCTCGGCGGGAATGCCGAACTCCTCGCGCACGAATTCCGCGGCGGCCTGGCGAAACTCCGGGATGCCGGGCGATGGGCAGTAGTGCGACTGGTTGTTCTTGATGGCCTCCATGCCGCCGGCGCGCGCGGCCGCCGTGCTGTCGAACGGGCTGTCGCCGATCTCGAGCTCGACGACGTCTTTGCCCGCAGCCTTGAGCGCGCGCGCCGTGGCGAGCACGGTGAACGCGGTCTCGGCGGACAGCGAGCGAGCAAAACTACTGAGTTGTGCGGACACGGTGCACCTGCGGGTCGAACGAGTCGGATGGTGGGCCCGGTCGCGTGCGCTGTCGTTCTGGAGAGCGGGCCGTCGCGCGTAAATCGAGCCGGCCGGCAGCATAGCACCGGGCGCCGGGCGCTTCGACCCGCGCCGGCCATGGATGGCGGGCATGCCGCAAATGCAGGAGCAATTTGTGACCGCCATGGATGGCGGGCATGCCGCAAATGCAGGAGCAATTTGCGGCCGACCGGCAAGGCCGTCGGCCGCAAGGCATAATGCAGCGCGCATGCGGCTCACGGTCATCATTCGCACGCTCGGCGTTCTGTTCCTGCTGTTCAGCACGACGCTGCTGCCGCCCCTCGGCATCTCGCTGGCATCGAGGGACGGTGAGCTTGCGCACTTCTCGATCACCTTCGCGATTGCACTCGTCATCGGGCTCGCGCTGTGGCTGCCGTTTCGTCGCGATTCGCACACGATCCGCAGCCGCGACGGCTTCCTGATCGTCGCGCTCATGTGGTCGGCGATGAGCCTGCTCGGCACCGTGCCTTTCATCTTGGCGCTCGACCTGAGCTTCGCCGATGCTTTCTTCGAGTCCGTCTCGGGCTACACGACCACCGGCGCCACGGTGCTCGAGGGGCTCGACTCGATGTCACCGTCGATCCTGTTCTATCGGCAGGAGATCCAGTGGCTCGGCGGCATCGGCGTCATCGTGCTCGCCGTGGCGCTACTGCCGATGCTCGGCATCGGCGGCATGCAGCTCTACAAGGCCGAGACCGCGGGGCCGCTCAAGGACGAGCGGTTCACGCCGCGTCTCGCGCGCACGGCGCGCGGCCTCGTCGTCGTCTACCTGGTGCTCACGGCCGTGTGCGCCGGTAGCTACTGGCTCGCCGGCATGAGTTTGTTCGACGCCGTTGCGCACAGCCTGTCGACCGTCGCTACGGCGGGCTATTCCACGCACGACGCGAGCCTCGCGTTCTTCGACAGCGTGCCGATCGAGGTCGTCGCCACGGTGTTCATGCTCATCGGCGGCATCAGTTTCAACGAGCACTTCATCGCCTGGCGAACGCTGCAGTTACAGCGTTACGGTCGTGACACGCAAACGCGCGGGTTCCTGTTGCTCGTGGGCGTAGCGATAGCCGTGGTGTTGCTCGTGCTTCTCGTCACGCGCACCTACGACTCGTTCGCTGAAGGGCTGCGCTACGCGGTGTTCGAGGTCGTCAGCGTATTCACGACGACGGGTTACGGAATCGCGGATTTCTCGCAGTGGCCGCTCGCGCTTCCGGTCGTGCTCATCTTCACCGGCCTCATCGGCGGCTGCGCGGGGTCGAGCGCGGGCGGAATCAAGGTGATCCGCATCGTGGTGCTGTTCAAACAAGTCGGTATCCACATCCATCGCCTCATTCATCCGCAGGCGATCCGGCGCCTCAGGGTCGATGGGCAGCCGCTGCCGGACGCCGTCGTCGAGGCGGTCGGCGGCTTCTTCGCCGTCTACATCGTCATGTTTTTCATCTTCATGGCGCTCGCCATGATGGACGGCATGGATCAAGTGACGGCGTTCGGCGCAGTGGCCGCGACGATCAGCAACTTGGGTCCCGGGCTCGGCGACGTGGCCATCACGTTCGCCGACGTCAGCGCGCACTCGAAGATCATGTTCTCGGTGGCGATGCTGTTCGGCCGACTCGAGATCTACACGTTCCTCGTGCTGCTCGCGCCGGCCTTCTGGCGGCGTTGAGCGGCCGTCGTGCGCGGGCGTACCTCGGCCGGCTCTGCGTCGTCCCGCTCGGCGCCGTCGTCGAGCGCCGCGACGCAGCGGCGCAGGGTGTCCTCGAAGGCCGCGACCTCCTGCGTCGAGAGCGCGGTGAGCATCCGGCCGAACACGGCCGACCCGACTGCACGCGCACGCTTGAGCTCCGCGAGCCCCGCGGCGGTCAGCGACCAGCTGTCGGCGCGCCGGCTGTCGGGGTGGGGCCGCCGCTCGATGTGGCCGTCCTGCTCGAGCGCGCGCAGCGCCGAGTTCATCGTCTGCGCCGAAACCATGGCGCGGCGCGCGAGCTGGGCGCCCGAGATGCCGGGGTCGTAGTGCAGGTTGAACAGGGCCGCGAAATGCGCGAACGAGAGCTCAACCCCTTGTTTTCGCAGGGCTTCGTCGATCGTCTGCCGCAGCGTGTGGTGCAGCGATTTGAGCAGGAAGGCAATCCGCTCGGGGCTGCCGAGCTCGAGCCAACCTCTCAACGCTTCAGGATTCTTCGCCATCGCGCCCCGTTGGCTGCGTTATCAGATAGCTGATATGATATCAGCAAGCTGATAGATAGCAAGGACGACCCCGACATGCATCCCTCGCAGTCGCGCGCGCAGCTTCGAGCTGCGCTGCTGCTCGGCATGGTCGCCGCGCTTGCCGCCTGTGGCTCGTCGGACGCGCCGTCGGGTGACGCGGCCGGGGCCGCACGCGAAGCCGTCATGGCCGTGACCGCGGCGCCGCTCACGCGCGTGGAGCTCAAACGCACCGTCTCGATGACGGGCTCGGTGTTCGCGTGGCAGGACGTCATCATCGCGTCCGAGGTCGGCGGCTACCGCGTCGCCGAGGTCTTCGTCGACGTCGGCGATCGCGTCACCAAGGGCCAGCGGCTCGTGGCGATGTCGAAAGCGTTACTCGAGGCCGAGGTGGCGACGAAGCAGGCCGTGCTGAACCAGCGGCGAGCCGAGCTCACGAACGCGGAAGCTGCGCTCACGCGCGGCAAGTCGCTGTCGAACATGAACGTGCTCTCGGAGGCCGATCTCGACCGGCTCACGTCCGAGGAGCTCGCGTCACGCGCGCGGCTCGAGTCGGCGCGTGCCGATCTCGAGACGTCGCAGCTGCGGCTCAAGTTCACCGACGTCACGGCACCCGACGACGGCGTCATCACGTCGCGCACCGTCACCGTCGGCCAGATCGCGCAGGCCGGCAACGAGATGCTGCGCCTGCTGCGCAACGGCCGCATCGAGTGGCGCGGCGAAGCGCCCGAGACGCGCTTGGCCGACCTCGCGCCCGGCCAGGTCGTGAGCGTCTTGACGGCCGACGGCACGAAGTACTTGGGCTCGATTCGCGTCGTCTCGCCGACGATCGCCGAGGGCAATCGCACGGCACTGATCTACGTGGACTTGCCGCCCGACGAGCGCTTGCGTCCCGGCATGTTCGCGCGCGGCGAGATCGAGATCGGCACCGGGCCGGCCTACACGGTGCCGCTCGAGAGCATCGTCAACGCCGACGGCTATAGCTACGTGTTCGTGCTCGACAGCAACGACACCGTCGCACGCCGGCGTATCGAGACCGGCGCCGTGCAGGGCGAAGGAATCGAAGTCGTGAGCGGCATCGAGGGCGGCGAGAGGATCGTCATCAAAGGCGCAGGGTTCCTGAAGGACGGCGACTTCGTCAATGTCGCCAACGGGGCCAGCGGCTCATGAACTTCGTCACCTGGTCGATTCGCAACCCCGTTCCCGTCATCGTCCTGTTCATCGCGTTGACGGTTGCGGGGCTCGTCAGCTTCCCGAAGCTCGGCGTGCTCGATCGGCCGGACATCGAGTTCCCGGCCGTCGTCGTCACCGTGAGCTATCCCGGTGTCGCGCCGACGCAGATGGAGAGCGAGATCACGCGTCGAGTCGAGGACGCCGTCGCGACGATCGCCGGCATCGAGCAGATGACGTCGACCGTCGACGAGGGCGCGTCAACGACGAGCATCGAGTTCCGCTTCGGCACCGATTTGTCCGCGGCGCTCGACGACGTCCGCGACGCGATGACGCGCATTCGCTCCGACCTGCCCGCGGACGCCAACGAGCCCATCGTCTCGCGCGTCACGACCGCCGGCGGCGCCATCGTCACGTGGAGCGTGGCTTCCGACAACATGACGGACACCGAGCTCTCGTGGTTCGTCGATCTCACGGTCGCGCGCGAGCTCTCGGCTGTGACCGGCGTCGGCCGCGTGTCGCGAGTCGGTGGCGTGTCACGCGAGATCCGCGTCGACCTCGATCCCGACCGCATGGCGGCGCTCGGTGCCACGGCGAGCGACGTCTCGCGGCAGCTGCGCCGAATTCAGGCCGAGTACCCGGGCGGCGAGGGCCGGGTCGGCGGGCTCGAGCAGACGGTGCGCACGACGGGCACCATCGCGAGCGTCTACGACCTGCGAGGGCTGCCGATCGGGCTGCCCGACGGCCGCAGCGTGCGCCTCGACACGATCGCCGAGGTGCGCGATCAGGCGGGCGAGCAGCGCTCGGCCGCGCTCCTCGACGGCGAGCCCGTCATCGGTTTCGAGATCGTGCGCTCGTGGGGCGCGAGCGCGCTCGACGTCGCCAAGGACGCGCGCGTGGTCGTCGAGCGGCTGCAGAGCGAGTATCCGCACATCAAGTTCGCCGAAGCGAGCTCGCAGGTCGCCTACATCCAAGAGTCTTTCGACGCCTCGATGGAGATGCTCATCGAAGGCGCGATTCTCGCGATCATCGTCGTCTGGCTGTTCTTGCGTGACTGGCGCGCGACGTTGGTTTCGGCCGTGGCGTTGCCGCTGTCGATCATCCCGACGTTCTGGGCCATCTGGGTGCTCGGCTATACGCTCAACATCCTGACGCTGCTCGCGCTGTCGCTCGTCGTCGGCATCCTCGTCGACGACGCCATCGTCGAGGTCGAGAACATCGTGCGGCATTTGCGCACGGGCAAGAAGCCGAGGGAAGCCGCAATGGACGCGGCCATCGAGATCGGCCTCGCCGTCATCGCCACGACGTTCACGATCTGCGCCGTGTTCGTTCCCGTGGCGTTCATGAGCGGCATCGCGGGCGAGTTCTTCGGGCCGTTCAGCTTCACCGTCGTCGTGGCCGTGCTCTGCTCGCTGCTCGTTGCGCGCACGCTGACGCCGATGATGGCCGCCTACTTCCTGAAGCCGCACGACCGGCCGGCGCGGCCTTCGCGCGTCATGGCCTGGTATCTTACGCGCGTGCGTTGGTGCCTCGCGCACCGCTGGACCACGCTCGGCGTCGCGAGCGTCGCCATTGCCGGCATGCTGAGCCTGTTCCCGCTGTTGTCGACGGCGTTCTCGCCGGCCGGCGACTCCGGGTTCACGCGTCTCACGGTCGAGCTCGCGCCCGGCGCCTCGCTCGAGGACACGCTCGACGTTGCCGAGACGGCGCGCAGGCGGCTCGCCCCGCTGCCCGAGGTCAGGAGCGTTTATACGACGGTCGGCACACAGGGCGGGGGCGGCAACCGTGGCCCGATGAGCGGCGGTGGCTCCGCGGGATCCGTGCGCCGCGGCACCCTCGTCATCCAGCTCGACAACCCCGATGGCACGCGCGGCGCGCAGCAACTCTTCGAGCGCAAGGCCACGGGGATGCTGCGCGACATTCCGGGCGCGCGGTTCCAGTTCGAAGGTGGCGGCGGCAGCTCGCTCGAGGTCACGCTCGCGGGTGACGAGCCGAATCGGCTGGCGTTGGCCGCGGCCAACGTCGAGCGCGCGATCCGCACGCTGCCGGGCCTCGGCATGATCACGAGCAGCGCGGCGCTGCAGAAGCCCGAGATCGTCATTCGCCCTCAGCCCGAGCGCGCCGCCGAGCTCGGCGTCACGACCGAGACGTTGAGCCTCGTGACGCGCATCGCGACGAGCGGCGACGTCAACACGAGCCTCGCGAAATTCAATCTCGACAACCGCCAGATCCCGATCCTCGTGCGTTTGAATGACTCCTCGCGCACCGATCTCGAGCGCTTGCAGCTGTTGGCCGTACCAGGAAGGAACGGCCCCGTGCCGCTCATGAACGTCGCGGACGTGTCCCTCGGCGCCGGCCCCGCGCAGATCACGCGCATCGACCGCAGCCGCAAGATCACGCTCAATGTCAACTTGAACGGCCAGGCGGTCGGCGACGTCCTCGCGGCGACCGAGGCGCTGCCGGCCCTGCAGAACCTGCCCGACGGCGTGCGCCTCGTGCCCACGGGCGATGCGCGCTGGATTGCCGAGATCTTCGGCGAGTTCGCGCTCGCGATGGCTATCGGCGTGCTGTCGATCTACGCCGTGCTCGTCATGCTGTTCCACAAGTTCATTCAGCCGGTCACGATCCTCGCGGCGCTGCCGCCGTCGGCGGCCGGCGCCATCGTTGCGCTGCTCATCTTCGACTACAGCCTCGCGATCAACTCGCTGATCGGCCTGCTCATGCTCATGGGCATCGTGTCGAAGAACTCCATCTTGATCGTCGAGTACGCGATCATGGCGCAGCGCGACCACGGCATGTCGCGGTTCGACTCGCTCATCGACTCGTGCAGCAAACGCGCACGGCCCATTGTCATGACGACGATCGCGATGATCGCGGGCATGACGCCGATCGCGATGGGCTGGGCAGGCGATCCGAGCTTCCGCGCGCCCATGGGCGTGGCCGTCGTCGGCGGCTTGATCGTCTCGACGGTCATGAGCTTGTTCATCGTGCCCGCGATGTTCACGGTCGTCGACGACTTCCAGCAGTGGCTCGCGCGCATCGTGGGCCGCGGCGCCGCGCACGAGCAAGTCGTCGGTACGCCCGCTCCGAGTGCTGTCGGCTGAGCCGCTCGCAACGCCCGTAGCGGCGTGCGGCGGCGCGCCGTTGGCGTGGTGCCGCAGCGCATACCCGCTGACGCATGCGAGCACGCTTCTCGCTGCTCGTGGTGTTGTCGGTGGTCTACATCGACATGCTGGGCATGGGGCTCGCGTTCCCCGTGCTGCCGCGGCTCATCGAAGAGTTCGAAGGCGGCGACGTCTCGCGCGCCTCCTATATCTACGGCGCGTTGGCCGCGGCCTACGCGCTCATGCAGTTCTTGTTCGCGCCGTTGCTCGGGGCGCTATCGGACCGTTACGGCCGCCGGCCCGTGCTGCTGCTACCTTCGGCTGGACCGTGGCGCAACCGGCCGTGCAGGCGCTGCTCTCGCGCTCCGTTCCGGCCAACGAGCAGGGCCTGCTCCAGGGCGCGCTCGCGAGCATGACGAACCTCACGTCGATTGTGGGCCCGCCGATCTGGGCCGGTCTATTCGGCCTTTTTGTGTCGAGCGCGGCGCCGATCGTCGTGCCGGGCGCGGCGTTCTTCGGCGCGGCGCTCGTGTTCGTCGTGGCGCTCGCGCTCGCGGTGCAGCGCATTGCGCGGCCGTTGGCACCCAAATCCCCGTAGTTGTCCCGCCTACTTTGCGATCCGCGCATAACTCGAGTCGGGCGCTTGCCGATCCGGCCCGCTGCCGTTAGTTCGGCGTGTCCACTAGACCGAAGGAACTACCCCGCTCGCTGAATGCGGTTGTTATGCCGTTGCACCGCGCCTCCTCTGCTGGCGATTACGCCAAGCCTGCAGCCCAAGCCCGGAAAGCCAGACCACCGCCAGACTGTTGCCGAGCGTGAGCATTACGAACACGAGCAAAAAGCTGTCCATGTCCATCCAGGGCTGGATGAGTTGAGACATGAGCACAGGAAGTGCTAGGGGTAAGCAGAAAAACCCCGCCGCGAGAGAGCAGACATCTACCCACAGGGGAACCGTTAGGATTCCTCGATCCGCTGCTTCCTGCGCACTAGCCAGCACCAGATACGTAAGTGTCAACGTCGCGGCCCAATGAACCACGACAAAACCAAGGTGGGGCAACAGGCGATGTCGCTTCGGAATCACGATGGTCGACCGCAAGAAGGCTCAAGTCGAAGTGCCGACGCCAAAGACGCGGCATAACGCTCGGCATCAGGCGCCGCGAGGCGCCTCGGACGGCCACAGGCCGTCCGCGCCTGACGTCGCCTGCATGCCGTTGTTGGGCGGTTCATCGCGATGCCACGCTGCGCCCATGCTTCCAACGTACCGGTCTTTCGCCCCGCCTTATGAGCTTGCGGGCAAACTTGTCTACTTCCCTGTCTACGATTCGCCCAATGCGGGCTGCGAACGCTGGACCGAAGTATTCGGGCGGCAGCATGGGGAACCCGACGATTCCTGCCTCGTGCCAGTACGCCCCCACGTTTGGCCGCATCAGCTCCCTGCGGATCGCCTCTGCAGCGAGAAACAACGCCTGGGCCGAGTCTGCCCCCCACGCAACACGGACCCCTGGCGCACGCAGTCCACTGATAGTGTACGGACAGACCCATTCGTCATGCGTAGCAGCCCGCGGCTTGCCGATGCGGACTAAGACCGATCGGCGCCCATCTCGCCCGGTGAGCCGGCGAGTTGCGATCACTTCACCAAGCCTGATCGGCACGAGGTCCCCCAGTACCAGAATCCGCCCAACTTTGATGTCTACTCCAGAAATGTCGGTTTACCATTCGGACAAATCCGGCGAATAGTCCCAGGGGCAAGTCTGCAACGCCCGACGATGCTACGTCGAGTGTCGGATATTCCAGAATATTGGAAAAAGAACGGGGCACATGGATGGGCCTAGGAGCTACTCGGCCACAAAGACGCGAGCACGACCATGATCTACACCCATGTCGCGGGTATCGGCGCAACGGGAACCGTCAGCCCACTCGATGTGTCGCCGAGGCCTTCTCTCTTCCGGGCTGTCGTGCCGCCGAACTCCAACGAGCCCGAACCGTAGGCGACGGGTCTGCCGCCATGATTGATCAGAATCCTGCCCGCAGTTCGCCATGCTTGGCTCCTAGAGTCGCTCCTAGAGAGGGGTGCGACGGTGCAGGAAGCTCGCCATGGCTAGTCGGGGCGGAACCGGGGGTCGGCTCAGGGGATTCGTTCGGACGGTCTTGCTCGCGGCGACGGCCATGGCGGCGGTCGCGCAGCAAGGCGCGCGCGCGCCGCTCGCGATCACGGGCATCACGCCTGCGGGCACCAACGTGCCCGACGCACGGCAAATCGTCATCCAGTTCAACCGCGCCGTCGTGCCGATCGGCCGCATGGACCGCACGCCGGAAGAAATCCCGATCGAGGTTGCGCCGCCGCTCGCCTGTCAGTGGCGCTGGCTCGACACGAGCGCGCTCGCCTGCCAGCTCGGCGACGGCGAGGAGCTCACGCTCGCGACGCGCTACTCGCTCACGATAAGCCCCGGCATCACGGCCGAGGACGGCGCGACGACCGACGGCGTCCGCAACCACGAGTTCGTGACGCAGCGGCCGCGCGTCGGCTATCCCGGCTTCGCCACCTGGCGCAGTCCCGGCATGCCCGTGATCCGCGCGGTGTTCACGCAGGCCGTCAGCGAGTCGTCGGTGCGCGAGCATCTTTTCTTCCGCCACGCGGGCGCGGCGCGCGTGCCCGTCGACACAAGCGCTGATGGCGAGCTGCGCGAGCTGCCTCGCTTCATCCGCTTGCCCGGCGAGGGCAGGTTCGTCGACTTCGGCGCGCGTCAGACGTCGCGCGTCGACGATCAGTTCGCGGACGTCGGCGGGGAGACCGCGCGCCGCGTGTGGCTCGTGCAGCCGCCGACCGAGCTGCCGCTCGATACGCGCGTCGAGCTCGTCGTCGAGCCCGGCCTCGAGTCTGCGGCCGGCGCCGAGCTCGGCGACGAGAATCGCGTCGCCGTGCAATTCCACACGTTCCCTGAGTTCTCGTTCCTCGGCGTGCGCTGCACCGACATCGCCGGCGACCCCGTGCTCGTGCCGGCCGGCAGCACCCTGGCGCACCCGCCCTGCAATCCGTTGGCCGGCGTCGGGCTCTGGTTCTCGGCACCGGTGCTCGGCAGCGAGATCGAGCAGCACGTCGAGATCGCGCCGGACCTCGCCGGCGGCCGAACCGATTACGAACCGTGGGCGAACCGGCCCGACTACACGCGCCTCAACCAACCGCACGTGCCCGGCCGCGAGTACGTGGTCTGGCTGCCTGAGCGGCTCAGAGCGGCGGAGCCCTACCGCCTCGCCACGCGCGACGTCGACTTAGGCCCCAAGGACGAGTTCGGCCGCACGCTGCTAGCGCCGATCGACTTCACGTTCGCGACGGGCCATCGCCCGCCCGACTACACGCTCGTGCACCCGACGGCCGTGCTCGAGCAGGGCATCGACTCCGAGGTGCCGCTCTACGTGACGAACCTTACGCGCTACGCCGTGCACTACCGCTCGTTGACGGCGGCCGGCGCGCAGCAGTCGCGCCGCTACGAGCGCGGCCTGCTCGACATCGAGGACATCCAGTACGGGCTGCCCGTCGGCGTGCGCGCCATGCTCGGCGGCGAATCGGGCGTGATCTTCGGCCGTCTCGAGACGACGCCGCTCTTGCCGCAGTCGCGTTGGGAAGAGCCGCTGTTCGCGGCCGTGACGCCGTATCAGCTGCACGTGAAGCTCGGCCATTTCAATTCGCTCGTCTGGGTCACGGACCTCGCGACGGGCGCGCCCGTCGAAGGCGCCGCGGTGCGCGTTTACGTCGACCGCGTCGCGGATCTCTCCGTCGACGTGCCGCCGCTCGCGACCACGACCACCGACGGAAGCGGCGTCGCGACGTTCCCTGGCACGCTTACGCTCGATCCGCAGCTCGAGCTGCTCGAGCGCGGCTGCTATGGCGGCAGCTGGGCGGCCTGCCCACGGCTGTTCGTGCGCGTCGACGGCCCCCGCGGCCTGGCGCTCATGCCGCTCGAGTGGCGCTTCGCCGTCGACAGCGGCCGCGCGTCGAGCTACACCGTGTTCGCGCAGAGCAGGCCCGCGTACGGCCACTTGCACGCGTGGGGCACGACGGCGCAGGGCGTCTACCGCGCCGGCGACACGATGGAGTGGAAAGTCTACGTGCGCGACCAGAGCAACGAGACGCTCGTCGCGGCGCCGGCCGGCACCCACACAATCGAGGTCCTCGATCCCACGGGTCAGGTCGTGCACACCGTCGCCGACGCGACGCTATCCAAGTTCGGAGCGCTGAGCGGCGCGTACGCGATTCCGCAGTCGGCCGCCGTCGGCTGGTATCAGTTTCGTCTCACGAGCAAGCTCGGCGCGCCGCCGGCGCCATCCTCCCCCGAAGGCTCTACCGGCGGCGCGCCCGGGCGCACCGTCGTGCCCGGCACTGTCGTGCGCGTGCCGCTGCGCGTGCTCGTGAGCGATTTCACGCCGTCGTCGTTCGCCGTGCGTACCTCGATCAACGGCGATCTTTTCGACGCCGGCACCGAGGTCACGGCAGAGGCGCGCGCGACGTTGTTCTCGGGTGGGCCGTACATCGACGCCGAGGCGCGCATCACGGCGCAGCTCGTGCCAAAGCCGTTCCGCTCGCAGCACCCGCTGGCCGCGGCGTTCCGGTTCGACAGCGGCGCGGCGACGGCCCCGATCGTGCTCTCGCAGCAGTCGACGCAGGTCGACGCGCAGGGCGAGGTGCGGCACACGTTCCGCCTCGACGAGAGCCTCGGCATTGAAGTCGTGGCCGGCACCCTCCACGTCGAAGGCGCGGTCCGCGACGACCGCGGCAAATACGTCGCGGGTGGCGCCAGCGCCGACTTCGTCGCCGTCGACCGGCTCGTGGGGTTGCGCAGCACCGAGTGGGTGTTCAAGGAAGACGAGCCCGCGATCGTGCGCTACGTCGTCGTCGACGGCCGCGGCGTGCCGGCTGCGGGCACGAGCGTCGTAGTCCGCATCGAGCGGCTCGAAACCAAGGCCGCGCGCGTGCGCGGCGCGGGCACGGCGTATCTCACGGAGTTCATCGAGGAGTGGCTGCCGGCCGGCGACTGCGCCGGCGTGTCGGCCGACGAGCCGCTCGATTGCACGTTCACGCCGGAGGGGCCCGGCCGCTACCGGCTAACGGCGCAGGTCCGCGATACGCGCGACCGGCCGCACACGAGCACGCTGCACGCCTGGGTCATCGGCAAGGGCGGGATCGTCTTTAGCCACGGCACCGACGATTCGCTCGAGATCGTGCCCGAGAAAGCCAGCTACGAGATCGGCGACACGGCGCGCTACCTCGTGCAGAACCCGTATCCCGGCGCGCAGGCGCTCGTGACGATCGAGCGCTACGGGATCCTGAAGCAATGGGTGCAGGTGCTCGACAGCAGCACGCCCGTCATCGAATTCGCGGTCGACAAAGACTTCATGCCGGGGTTCTATCTCTCGGTGCTCGTGATGTCGCCGCGTGTCGCCATGCCGCCACCGGAAGCGGGCGAGCTCGACCTCGGCAAGCCGAGCTTCAAGCTGGGGTACCTCGCCGTTCCGGTGGCGGACCCCTACAAACAGATCCGCGTCGACGTGACGGCCAACCACGCCGTCTACAAGCCCGGCGACAAGGTACGTGTGCGCGTGCAAGCGCGTGCACGCGTCCGCGAGACGCGCGAGCCCATCGAGATCGCCGTGGCCGTGCTCGACGAGGCCGTGCTCGATCTCATCCAGGGCGGCACGAAGTACTTCGATCCGTATGCCGGCTTCTACACGCAGGACGGCCTCGACGTGCGCAACTTCAGCCTGCTCACGCGGCTCGTGGGCCGGCAGAAAATCGACCTCAAAGGCGCGAACCCCGGCGGCGACGGCGGCTTGGGCGTAAGCATGCGCTCCGTGTTCAAGTACGTGAGCTACTGGAACCCGTCGCTCGAGCTCGACAGCCGCGGCACGGGCAGCTTCGAGTTCGAGCTGCCCGACAATCTCACGGGCTGGCGCGTGCTCGTGCTCGCAGCCACGCCCACGGACCGGCTCGGCCTCGGCGAGACGCGCTTCCGCGTAAACCTGCCGACCGAGGTGCGGCCCGCGATGCCGAACCAGGTGACGGAGGGCGATCGCTTCGACGCCGCGTTCAGCGTCATGAACCGCACCGACAAGCCGCGCGACATCCGCGTGGAAATCGCGGCCGACGTCGGCGTGGCCGCGCCCGTCGCGCACACGGAGACCGTGCACCTCCCGCCGTTCGCGCGCACGACGGTGCAAGTGCCCGTGCAAGCCGCGCGCGTGGCCGTGAGCCGCGACGTGCTTAGCGGAAGCATCGAGTTCGCCGTCACGGCGCGCGACGACTCCGACGGCGACGCCTTAAGCCACTCGCTCGTCGTCAACAAGCGGCGCTCGCTCGAGACGGCCGCGAACTACGCCTCGCTCGATGGCGCGCACGCGACCGAGTCGCTGCTCTTCCCCGAGCGCATTCACCCCGACGTGGGCGCCGTGAGCGTCGTGCTCTCGCCGACGGTCATCGGCAACATCGACGGCGCGTTCCGCTACCTGCGCGACTACCCGTACTTCTGCTGGGAGCAGCGGCTCACGAAAGGCGTCATGGCCTCGCACTACACGCGCCTGCGCGACTATCTGCCGCCCGACCTCGAATGGCCCGGCGCCGCGCTGCTGCCGCAGCAGACGCTCGCGCAGGCCGCGAGCTTCCAGGCGCCGAACGGCGGCATGGTCTACTACTTGCCGCAGGATCTCTACGTGAGCCCGTACTTGAGCGCCTACACGGCACTCGCGTTCGCCTGGCTGCGCGACGACGGGCACGCGATCCCTGAGGCCGTCGAGACCAAGCTGCACGGCTACCTCGACGGGTTTCTGCGGCGCGACGCGGCGCCCGACTTCTACACGCGCGGCATGGCCTCGACGGTGCGCGCCGTGGCGCTCGCCGCGCTTGCGAAGGGCGGCAAGGTGACGCTCGCGGATCTTACGCGCTACCGCTCGCACGTCGAGTACATGAGCCTGTTCGGCAAAGCGCACTATCTGCAAGCCGCGCTTGCCGTGCCGGGCGGCGAGGTCATCGCGCGCGAGGTCGGCGAGATCATCCTCCAGAGCAGCGTGCGCAGCGGCGGCAAGTTGAGCTTCAACGAGGTGCTCGACGACGGTTATCTGCGGCTCTCGGCCACGCCGCTCAATTCCAACTGCGCGATTTTGAGCGCGCTCGCGCGGGGCGCCATGCGCAACGGCGCCACGGGCCCGGCCGACGACGTGCCGTTCGAGCTCGTGCGCGTGATCACAGAGACGCGTGGGTCGCGCGACCACTGGGAGAACACGCAGGAGAACATGTTCTGCATGAGCTCGCTGCTCGACTACGCGCAGCGCTACGAGGCCGTGGCGCCGGCCCTGCGCGTGGCGGCGAGCCTCGACGGCGCGCCGCTCGGCATGGCTCGCTTCGAGAGCGTGCGCGATCCCTCGGTCACGCTGAGCCGGCCGATCGGCCCCGCCGATCCCGGCAGGCGCGCAGAGCTCACGATCGAGCGCGTGGGCGCGGGCCGCCTCTATTACTCGGCGCGCATGCAGTACGCGCCGACCGACGACGCAGCCGTCGAGGTCAACGCCGGCATCGACGTGCGGCGCGAGTACAGCGTGCAGCGCGATGGGCAGTGGGTGCTGCTCACGAATCCCATCGCAATACGGCGCGGCGAGCTCGTGCGCGTCGATCTCTACGTCTCGCTACCCACGGCGCGCAACTTCGTCGTCGTCGACGACCCGGTGCCGGGCGGCCTCGAGCCCGTGAATCGCGACCTCGCCAACGCGTCGCGCGTCGACGCCGCCGTGGGCGACTTCCAGGCGGCCGGCGGCGCGTGGTGGTTCAAGTTCGGCGACTGGCGGAGCTACGGCGTCTCGCGCTGGAGCTTCTACCACCAGGAGCTGCGCCACGACGCCGTGCGCTTCTATTCCGAATACCTGCCGCCCGGCAATTACCACTTGAGCTACAGCGCGCAGGCCATCGCCGTCGGCGCGTTCAGCGTGATGCCGACGCACGCCGAGGAGATGTACGACCCAGACGTCTACGGCAAGAGCCTGCCGGGCACGCTCGTGGTCGCGGAGCCGCGGCCATGACGCGCCGACGCCGTTGGCCGGTGCACGCCGGGCTCGCGATCGTAGTGGTCGCGGCGTCGGTCGCCTGGCTCGCGGCGCGCACGACCGCCGAGCTGCAACCCCTGCCGGACACGCTCGTCTTCTCGACGACGCTCGGCGCCGGCATCGCGATCGACGGCGCCGCGGATGCGGCGTGGCGCGGCCTCGAGGTCGTCGATCGCCGCGGCGAACCGCTCAACGTCACGTTCACGAGCGGCTGGAATCTCCGCGACCAGCTCGCGCTGCACGAGATCCCACCGTTCTTGCGCGCCGCATTCGTCGTGGCCGAGGACAAGCGCTTCTTCGTGCACCACGGCCCCGATTGGTCGGCGCGGCTCTCGGCCGCGTGGACGAACGTCAAGAGCGGCCGCGCCGTGCGCGGCGCGAGCACGATCAGCGAGCAGGTCGTGCGCATGCTGCACCCGCGGCCGCGCACCGTCTGGAGCAAATGGCTCGAAGGCTTCGAAGCGCGCGAGCTCGAGCGACGGTTCACGAAGAACGAGATCCTCGAGTTCTATTTGAATCAAGTGCCGTATGCCTCGAACCGCCGCGGCGTGCAACAGGCGGCGAGCTATTACTTCGCGCGCAGCGTGGGCACGCTCTCCACCAAGGAGATGCTGGTACTCGCCGTGCTCGTGCGCGCGCCGACGCGCTTCGACCTGAAGCGCGATGCCGCCGCGAGCGCGGGCGCCATCGAGCGGCTCGCCGCGGCGCTCATGGAGGGCGGCGAGCTCACGGCCGCCGAGCGCGACGCCGCGCTCGCCGGGCTGCTGACGCTCGACGAGCCGCACCTCGCCGTGGCCGCGCCGCACTTCGTGCAGCACGCACGCGCCGAGTCGCTCGCGATGGCCGGCGCGCCCAGCGACCGCACCAAGCTCATGACGACGCTCGACGCGCGGCTCCAAGCCACGGTGCAGCGCGTGCTCGACGAGCGCATGCGCTACCTCGCGCCGAAGCGTGTGGCGCACGGCGCCGCGCTCGTCGTCGATCACACGACGGGCGAGGTGCTCGCGTGGGCCGTCGCGGGCGGAGCGGGCGAGGACGGGCCGACGAGCCACATCGACGCGGTCACCACGCCGCGCCAGCCGGGCTCGGCGCTCAAGCCGTTCCTCTACGCGCTCGCGCTGGACCGCGGGTGGACCGCAGCGCAAGTCATCGAGGATGCGCCGCTCAGCGAGTCGATCTCAAGCGGCCTCCACAGCTATCAGAACTACAGCCGCCGGTTCTACGGCCCGGTCGCGCTGCGCGACGCACTCGGCAACTCGCTGAACATCCCGGCGCTCAAAACGTTGCAGCACGTGGGCGCCGAGCCGTATCTCGACACGCTCGCGGCGCTCGGCTTCGCCGGGCTCACGAATCACCCCGATTTCTACGGCGACGGCATTGCGCTCGGCAGCGGCGCCGTGACGCTGCTCGAGCTCGTGCAGGCGTACGCCACGCTCGCGAATGGTGGCGTGCATCGGCCCGTGACGACGCGTTTCGAGGACGTGGGCTTGGGCTCGGTGCGGCGCGTCTACACGGCCGAGGCCGCGTCGCTCGTCGCGAACATCTTGTCCGACGCCGACGCGCGCGCGCTCGAGTTCGGCCGCGACAGCGTGCTTTCGTTCCCCGTGCAGACGGCCGTCAAGACCGGCACGTCGAGCGATTTCCGTGACGCCTGGGCCGTGGGCTTCAACTACCGCTACACGGTCGGCGCGTGGATGGGCAACCTCGATCAAACCCCGACCGAGGGCGTCACGGGCTCGACGGGCCCGGCGCTGCTGCTGCGCAGCGTGTTCGCCGAGCTCACGCGTGACGCGCGCACCGAGCCGCTCTACTTGGCTAGTAAGCTCGTGCGAGCGGAGGTCTGCGTGGCGATGCCGCTGCGCGAGGACGCGGACGAGTGTTTACGGCGCGACGAGTGGTTCCTGCCGGGCACCGAACCCACAACTGGCGCGCAGGCCGCGACTGCTGCCGAGCCGGTTCGATTGCGGCGGCCGACGCCCGGGCTACAGCTTGCCTACGACCCCCGGCTGCCGGCCGAGGCGCAGGCGTTCGACTTCGAGCTCGCGGGCATCGGGCCCGACGATCGCGTCGTCTGGACCGTCGACGGCCGCGCGCACGAGCGGACCGGCGCCACCTACCGTTGGCCGGTGACGCGGGGCCCGCACCGCGTAGCCGCGCAGGTCCTGCGCGGCGGGGCGGCCGTGGCAAGCGTGGCCGAGGTCGCCTTCATGGTGAAATGAAGCCCGAGACCGCCGTTTGCAGCCGCCCGACTGAACAAACGAGGCATTTATCCGTACTATCTGCAGGAGCGTACCGTGGATGGCAGGTAGAACGTGGCCCACACGAACAAGACAACTGATTCGAAGCGAGGTGAAACCACGACGCCCCCTCAACATCCAACGCCCCGCATCAAGGAGTTGGTCATTGAGGAGCTTTTTGGCTACATCACTCACAGATTACGAGGTCAGACCGATGAAGGGTTTGGGCACTTCAACATCTTCTACGGTGATAACGGCGCCGGAAAGACGACAATCCTGAATCTGATCTTCGCCCTCCTGTCCGTCGAGCGAAATCAAGGCGACAAGACCTACCTAGCGACAATTCCGTTTCGGCGTGTACGGATCGTGCTCTCTAGTGGTGATGTGGTTGAGGCGTTTCGAGAGATGTCCAGTGACGCAGGTAGCTACCGCGTCTCCATAGGCCAACGCGGTGAAACTCGCGAAACGTTCGAGATTCAAGCAGATTCGGAAGGACACGTCAGGCTCGAAGTAAACCCCGACGTTCCAAAGCTCTTTCGCAAGCTCGAGGAGCTCAAGCTACCCATCACGTACTTGCTCGATAGCCGCGCCGTGAAGCGTTCTGTACCTGAAGGTACAGCGGGTGCACCGTTTCGGCGAAGAGTGTGGCTCTCGTCCGAACGCAATCGACCAGATCGGGGACTGCCGACTAGCCGCGAGCAATTTGTAGAGCTTGTTAGAACCGCCGAACGGTGGATCGACTACCGAACTATCTCCGGATCAGCGAGCGGTGCCGAAGATGTCAACGCCGTGTACACCAGCCTTCTAGGAAGGCTCTCCAAAGTGAAGTCCGAGAGCGGATCTGGGACCAAGGGGGAATTGGATAAGCGGCTCAAGCGATTAAGCGAGGTCGCCCGTCGAGTAGAGGAATACGCAAGTCTAGGCCTGTCAGTGGCGATTGCAGAGAGCGAAGTAGCGGGTCTTCTTCGAGCAACGACGATTCAAGCCAGGCCAATGGTTTTTGCCGTCGTCGATGCGTACCTAAATTCTGCCGAAGCCCGCCTTACTGCACTCACCGACATACGCGACGTAATATCGACGCTTCAGAGACTCCTCGGTTCCTTTTTTACGCGAAAAACTGTCTCGATATCTCCCCGAACTGGAATTCGGATCGTCGCGCCTGGACCAAGAGAGATTGCCCCGGAACTCCTGTCGTCTGGCGAGATACAACTGCTTTCAATTCTCCTCCATACGACGCTCGCTCGGGAAACGGGCGGTCTTTTCCTCATCGACGAACCAGAGCTTTCCCTGAACATAAAGTGGCAAAGAAGACTCGTCGAAGCGCTGACTGCGTTTCCGAGTTCAGGGTCCCTTCAGTTCCTTATTGCCTCGCACTCGTTGGAGATCCTCACAAAGCAACGCAAGTACACGATCGAGATCTGATCGACGATGGACAAGGCATATCGGCGGACCATCGATGAGTTGGTGACTCTTTACGAGCTCGAACCGGACCTCCGCGACATCTACGTTGAAGGCAGCGCGGACAAAGAAGCTCTCGACTGGTACCTGAAGGAAAACGGCTTATCCTGGCAAGTCTCGGTGTACGAGATCGACACCGTCGACGTTCTCGCCAGAGCGGGCGGGAATCGCGCTCGAGTAATCGCGTTAGCCCAATCATTCGATGCCGCGTTATCGGTAGAGTGCGACGGGGTTCGTTGCATCGCCGACAGTGACTTGGACCTTATTACTGGTGAACGGGAGGAATGTCGCTTCCTGTTCTACACAGACTACGCGAGCTTTGACCTGTATTTCTTTGGCATCGACGATGCGAGAAAACTGTTCGCGCTTCACTTTAGGTGCCAGCTTCACGAGGAGACCTACACTACCTTGCTCGGAGTCTTACAAGAGTCTTTCTTGGTGCGCGTCGCTCGACACAAGCTGGGCCTGAATGTAGCGTGGGTCAGTGTCTCAAGATCCTGCGACCTTCGGAAAAAATGTTTAACTCTTGACTACCAGCACTTTGTGGATCGCCTACTCACTAACAAGGGTTTGAAGGGTTCGGTAGCGGAACTGAGCCGCGAAGTCGAAAAGGCACGGAAATCACTTACGCCAGAACCACGAAAACAAATTCACCGGGACGATCTGATAGACCTCCTATCGTGGTTGACCAAGGGCCTCGGAGTGGGTACGAGTCTGCGTCACAAAGATGTAGTTGCCCGTGCCATAGTTAACGGAGCAAATTGGGGGAGGGCAAAGGAGGAGCCGCTCTTCGTCGCGATCAAGGTGTGGGCCGACGGTTAAAGGTCGCTCGCGTCCGTATGCCCACAGGTTTGTTGCGACGTCGCTGTCTGCGGACCGCCACACACTGGCGCGCGGCCAAGGTCTTGGCGGCCGTCGTCGCGAGCATCGCCGAGGTCGCGGTGGCAATGAAATAGCCCCGCCGGCCGCCGATTCCTGACATTCCTTGTCGCGAGCTTGAGCCACACTGTTGCTCGCGGCTCGTAAGCGGGTGCCGGAGTCCCTTAGAATGATGGGGTTGCCGATGTCCGCCGGACGGCTGCTAAAGCCAACACCGCTGCCCGCGCGGCCCAAGGAATCTCGGCACGGTCCACCCCTGAAGGGAGTCTGTTACGTGTCAATTTGTGTCCAGCGCCGCCCTTCGCGGCGCGCCCTCGGCCTTTTCTCTTCGCTAACGGCATTGGGGCTCGCCGCGTGCGGTGAGCCGCCGGCCGTGCCGCCGCCGCCGCCCGTCGAGGTCGGCGTCGTCGTCGTCGAGCCGCGGGCGCTCACGCTCGTGCTCGAGTATCCGGCGCAGCTCAAGGGCGTGCGCGAGGTCGAGGTGCGCGCGCGCGTCTCGGGCATCCTGCTCGAGCGGCGCTACGACGAAGGCGCGCACGTCGAGGCCGGCGAGGTGCTGTTCCGCATCGATCCCGATCCGTTTCGCGCCGAGGTCGCGCGCGTGCGTGCTGCCCTCGGCGTCGAGCAGGCCAACTTGGGCCAAGCGCAACGCGCGCGCGACCGCATCGTGCCGCTCTACGATCAAAAGCTTGCGAGCCTGCGCGATCGCGACACGGCGCTCGCCGCATTCGAGAGCGCCGAGGCTGGTGTTGCAGCCGCGCGCGCAGTTCTGCGTACGGCCGAGCTCGAGCTCTCGTACACCGAGGTCCGCGCGCCGATCGCGGGCCTCACGAGCCGCGAGGTGCGCTCCGAAGGCAGCCTCGTCACCGCAGGCACCGACTCTAGCCTGCTGACTTACATCGTGCAGGCCGACCGGCTCTACGTCGACCTCGCCGTGGCCGACACCGACGCCGACCTCGTGCGCGCGGCCGTCGAAGGTGACGATGCCAGAAGCGTCGGCGTCACGGTCACCGACGTGCAGGGCAAGACGCTCGCCGCCATGGGCAAGATCGAGTTCGTGTCGCCGCGCGTCGACGACGCGACGGGCACGGTCGCGATCCGCGCCGTGCTCGACAATCCCGACGGCGTCGTGCCCGGGCGCATCGTGCGCGCGCGCATCGAAGGCGTGCGTATTCCGAGCTCGCTCGTGATTCCGAAACGCGCCGTGATGCACGGCGCGCAGGGCACCTACGTCTGGACCGTCGACGCCAACGGCCAGGCCGCGTTTGCGCCCGTCGAGCTCGGCACGCCCGCGGGCAACGACGTGGCCGTGACCGCCGGCCTCAAGGCCGGCGCGCGCGTCGTCGTCGACGGCACCTTGAAGGTGGTGCCGGGCGCACAGGTGAACGCCGTTCCGATCGCCGAGGGCGCGGCACAGAAGTCCGGGCCGGGCAGCGCCCCGTGATCTCGAACTTCTTCATCGACCGGCCGTTATTCGCGACGGTCGTCTCGGCCTTCATCGTGATTGCCGGCATCGCGGCGTACCGCGAGCTGCCCGTCGCGATGTATCCGAACATCGCCCCTCCCCAGATCAGCGTCTCCACGTTCTATCCGGGCGCGAGCGCCGACGTCATCGCCGAGACGGTCGCGGCGCCGCTCGAGCAGGCCTTGAACGGCGTCGAGAACATGCTCTACATGCGCTCGGGCAGCTCGTCGGTGGGCAACCTCGCGATCGCGCTCACGTTCGCCGTCGGCACGGATCCCGACACGTCGGTCATCAACGTGCAGAACCGTGTGCAGAGCGCCATCCAGCTCTTGCCCGAGGAAGTCAGGAGGCAGGGCGTCACGGTCCAGAAGGCGCTGCCGAGCTTCCTCATGATCCTGACGTTCGACTCGCCCGACGGCCGCTACGACGACCTCACCGTCTCGAATTACGCGACGCTCAACATCATCGACGAGCTGCGGCGCATCCCGGGCGTCGGCAACGTGCAGGTGTTCGGCGCGCGCGATTACTCGATTAGGATATGGCTCAGGCCCGACCGGCTCGCCGAGCTCGGGCTGACGCCGGCCGACGTCGCGGCTGCGGTCCGCGAGCAGAACGCGCAGTCCGCGGCCGGCCGCCTCGGTGACGAGCCCATCGACGAGCGCGTCGACCTCACGCTGTCCGTGACGACGCAATCAAGGCTCTCGGATCCCGAGCAGTTCGAGCGCATCGTGGTGCGAGCTGGTAGCGATGGCCAGGTCGTGCGCCTTGCGGACGTTGCGCGCGTCGAGCTCGGCGCGCGCGACTACGGGTTTAAGCTGACGCGGCAGGGCCGCCCCGTGATCGGCGCGGCGCTCCAGCTCGCGCCCGACGCGAACGCGTTGCAGGCCGCGGCCGCCGTCTACGCAAAGATGGCGGAGCTTACGCCGAGCTTCCCGGTGGGCCTCGAGTGGGCGATACCCTACGACACGAGCAACTACGTGCGCACCTCGATGCGCGAGGTCGCCTTCACGTTCGCCGAGGCGCTCGTGCTCGTGTTCGTCGTCGTCTGGCTGTTCCTCTACAACCTGCGCGCCACCGCAATCCCGTCGGTGGTCGTGCCCGTGTCGCTCGTCGGCACGTTCGCCGGCATGTACCTGCTCGGCTTCTCGATCAACTCGCTGACTCTGTTCGGCATGGTGCTCGCGATCGGCATCGTCGTCGACGACGCGATCGTTGTGCTCGAGAACGTCGAGCGGCACATGCGCACCGAGCACATCGATGCCCGCGAGGCGACGCGCCGCGCGATGGCCGAGGTGAGCCGCGCGGTCATCGCGATCGTGCTCGTGCTCAACGCCGTGTTCCTGCCCGTCGCATTCTTGGGCGGGCTCGTCGGCGAGATGTACCGGCAGTTCGCGATCACGATAGCCGTGTCGGTCACGATCTCGGGCTTCGTCGCGCTCACGCTCACGCCCGCGATGTGCGCGCGGCTGCTCAAAACCGGCGAGGTCGAGCCGCGGGGCTTCCTCGCGCTCTTCGACGCGACCTTCCTACGAATCACCGAGGCGTACACCCAGGGCGTGCGGTGGACGATGCGGCACGGCGTCGTCGCCGCGGGCGCGATCGCGGCGATGGTCGTCGCGACCTGGTGGCTCGAGCGCTCGATCCCGAGCGCGCTCGCGCCGAACGAAGATCAAGGCTACGTGCTCGTGATCACGGCGCTGCCGCCCGCCGCGTCGATGCAGCGCACGCAAGCGGCGCTCGAAACGCTCGACGAGGCGGCGTTCGCGCACCCCGCGTTCTTCGACAACATCACGGTCGCGGGCTTCGATGTGCTCACGGGCGGCCAGCGCAGCAATGCGGGCGTGAGCTTCGTCCTGCTCAAGGACTGGTCGGAGCGGCACGGCGAGGGCATGTCATCCGAGGCAGTGGCAGGCGCGTTGTTCGGCGCGGGCCAGGCCATCAGGGACGCGTTCGTCTTTTCGCTGTCGCCGCCGGCCGTCGAAGGCATGTCGAACACGGGCGGCTTCGAAGGCTTCATCCAGTCGCGCAGCAACGACTATTCGGCGCTCGAGCGAGCAACGCAGGCGTTGATCGCGGCAGCCGCGCAACGCCCCGAGCTCATGGGCGTCGGAACCTCGTACTCGGCGCAAGTGCCGCGCGTCAACGTCGAGATCGACGTCGAGAAGGCCAAGCTGCTGCGCGTGAACCTCGAGGACGTGAACATCACGCTCCAGAGCACGTTCGGCGCGTTCTACGTCAACGACTTCAACCGTGACGGCCGCGTGTACCGGGTGCAGATGCAATCGGACGCCAAGTTCCGCGCGCATCCCGAGGACATCCGCGACGTCGCCGTGCGCTCGGCCGACGGCGCGATGGTTCCGCTGACGGCGATCGCGGCCGTGCGCGAGGTCACGGGCCCCGACTTCATCGAGCGCTTCAATCTGTTTCCCTCCGCGCGCCTCTTCGGCGAGCCCGCGCCGGGCTTCAGCTCGGGCCAGGCGCTCGCGGTCATGGAGCAGCTCGCGGCCGAGACGCTGCCCGACGGCTACACGCTCGCGTGGTCGGGCCAGTCGTACCAGGAGAAGACGAGCGGCCAGAACACGCTCGCGATCTTCGCGCTCGCCGTGCTCATGGTGTTCCTGATCCTCGCGGCGCAGTACGAGCGCATCACGTTGCCGTTCGCCGTGATCCTGGCCGTGCCGTTCGCCGTGTTCGGCGCGTTCCTCGCGGTCTGGCTGCGCGGCCTCTACAACGATCTCTACTTGCAGATCGGGCTCGTGACGCTCGTGGGTCTCGCGGCCAAGAACGCCATCCTCATCGTCGAGTTCGCGGCGCATATGCACCGCGAAGGCATGGGGCTCAAGGAAGCCGCCGTCGAGGCGGCGCGCCTGCGCTTTAGGCCCATCGTCATGACGTCGCTCGCGTTCATCCTGGGGGTCTTGCCGCTCGCCTTGAGCAGCGGCGCGGGCGCCGCGAGCCGCCACTCGATCGGCACGGGCGTCATCGGCGGCATGCTCGCGGCCACGTTCATCGCCGTGCTGTTCATCCCGCTGTTTTTCGTCTGGACGATGCGCGCCGGGGATACGGTGCGGCGGCTCACGGGTGGCGCAACGAATTCGGGAGCAACGTAGATATGAAGGCAAAGTCCCGGCCGAAGGCAGGCGCGACCGGGCGGCCCGCTGCTCGGCTCATCGACGAGCGGATCCGCGATCTCTCGGGATGGCGTGGCGCGACACTGGCCCGCATGCGGGCGCTGATCCTCGAAGCCGACCCCAAGATCACCGAGGAGTGGAAGTGGAGCGTTCCCGTCTGGTCGCACGACGGGATCGTCTGCACCGGCGAGGCGTACCAGAAGGTCGTGAAGCTGACCTTCGCCCGGGGCGCCAGCATCAAGGACCCATCGCGCCTCTTCAATTCCAGCTTGGAAGGCAACACGCGAAGGGCGATCGACATCCGCGAAGGGGAAGAGGTCGGCGCGGGCGCGTTCAAGGCCCTCGTGAAGGCGGCAGTGGCCCGGAACGGCTCGCCGGCGAAGAAGCGGTAGGCGCTCCGTCGACGGGGTTGCCGCCTAGTCTTGACCCAACGGTCAGGCTATCGTGGCGTCCATGCGGGCCCGCTGGCTTTCGATTCTCGTTGTCGCGACGTTGGGCGCACCGGCAGCTCGCGCGGCCGAAATTACTACGCTGCCGGCACCCAGTGGCACGGGCATCGAGCGCGGTGTCGCGTTGCTGCGGTGTAGAGTGCCGGGCACGCCCACGTTCATGCTGAGCCGCGGTGCGGTGCTCGAAGTCGGCGCCCACGAGCACGCCGACGTGTTGTTGACGACCGCCCATGGGTTGCCCGCCTCGTCCGCCGAGGTCGTGCGCGATTGCAGGGTCCTCGCGCGCGGCAAGGAGTACGCGATCGACGAGGTGTGGCACGCCGGCGGCGATGCGCTCGGCGCGGGCAACGATTGGGCCGTCGTGCTTTCCAAGCGTATCCGCGGCGATTTGCACCGTTGGCGCGTCGGGGAGGTCGGCGACCAATCGCTCGCGAAGCTCGTTGCCGACCGCGCGCCGGTCCGGCTCGTCATGCGCTACGCCGACGTGGGCACGCACACCGACTGCCGTCTCGAGCCACGCGCCTCGCTGCCCCCGGGGCTCGTTGCCCACACGTGCGTGACGTACCCCGGAATGTCGGGTTCGCCGCTGATCTTGGGCGTAGCCGACGATCCCGTGCTGATCGGCTTGCACGTCGGCTCGGGCCTCGAGTGGACGGGTCTCAAGATCGACATGGTCAACGTCGCGCAGCCGATCGATGCACCCGTGATAGCGGCGATCGTCGCGGCCGCCGCGCGCGCGTCGCAGCCGGCCGCAAGGCCTCGCCGCAGGCCCTAGCGCTTCGGCGAACCACCAGACGACAACGGCGCTCGGGAGCTCACCATGATCGGCGGCCGCCCGTACACGGACCGAACCACTCTGATCAGAGGCGGCTACGTCCTGACGCTCGATCCCGAGCTCGGCGACTTGCCGCTCACGGACGTGCTCATCGACGGCGACAAGATCGCCGCCGTCGGGCGCAACCTCGAAGTGAGCCCGAACGCCAACGTCATCGACGCGCGCAACCGCATCGTGATGCCGGGCTTCGTCGACACGCACCGCCACACGTGGCAGACGCCCGTGCGCGGCGTGCTGCCGAGCTGCACGCTCGATCAGTACTTCTCGGGCATGCTCGACAACATCGGCATCCAGTACCGTGCCGACGACGTCTACATCGCGAACCTCATGGGCGCGCTCGAGTGCCTGAACGGCGGCATCACGACGCTGCTCGACTGGTCGCACGTGAACAACACGCCCGAGCACGCCGATGCGGCGATCGCGGGGCTCACGGAGGCCGGCATCCGCGCCGTGTACGCGCACGGACCGCCCGTGGGCGCGTCTACGTGGTGGGCCTACAGCTCGAAGGAGCACCCCGAGGACGTGCGGCGCATCCGCAAGCAGTACTTCAACTCCGACGATCAGCTCCTGACGCTCGCGCTCGCGGCGCGCGCGCCCGGCAACACGACGCCCGAGGTCGCGAAGCACGACTGGCTGCTCGCGCGCGACTTGGGCATCCGCATCAGCGTGCACGTCGGCATGCGCTTGACGGGCGTGCACGTCAACCACATCAAAACGCTCAACGAGCTCGGCCTCATGGGGCCCGATACCACGTACATCCACTGCACCGACTCGACCGACGAGGAGCTCGATCTCATCGCGAAGTCGGGCGGCACGGCGTCCGTCGCGCCGTATGTCGAGATGCTCATGGGCCACGGCGTGCCGCCGACGGGCCGGCTGGTGGCGCGCGGTGTGCGGCCGTCGCTGTCGATCGACGTGGTGTCGAGCGTGCCCGGCGACATGTTCACGCAGATGCGCACGGCGCTCGTGCAGGAGCGCATCCTCGCGTTCACGGACACGCCCGACGTCGCGTTCGCGCCCACGCTCACGCACCGCGACGTGCTCGAGTTCGCGACGATCGACGGTGCGCGCGCCTGCGCGCTCGACCACAAGATCGGCACGATCGGGCCCGGCAAGCAGGCCGACGTCATCCTCGTGCGCACGGACCAGGTCAACGTGGCGCCCGTCATCGATCCGGTCGCGACGGTCGTCATTTGCGCCGACACCTCGAACGTCGACACGGTCATCGTCGGCGGCCGCATCGTGAAGCACAACGGCCAGCTCATCCGGCTCGACCTGCCGCGGCTGCTCGACCGGCTGTCGAATGCGCGCGACCATTTGCTGTCGCACGCGGGCGTGATTCCGAAATGGATCCTGTCGCGCCGCGATTGAAGCGCCTCGCCTGCGCCGCGCTCGCGCTGCTCGTCGCGGGCGCATGGGTGCCTGCGGCCGCCGCCGATCCCGCCGCCGTGATCAACGGCTTGCGCGAGCAAGGCTGCGCGGGAACCGCGCCCGTCGGCACGGCCGTACGCCGCCACTCCGCGCTCGACGCCGCCGCGCGCGAGCTCGCGGGCAATCGTGAGCTCAAACGCGCGCTCGAGCGCGTCGGCTATCCCGTCGCGAACTCGACGTCGTTCCACGTGCGCGGCTCGCGCGCGGACGAAGCGCTTCGCGGCATCCTCGCCGAACGCTACTGCGCGGCCGTCAACGATCCGGCCTTCACCGAGCTCGGTTTTCATCAGAGCGGCGACAACACGTGGATCGTCATGGCGGCGCGGGCCCCGCAGCCGTTCGCCGCGCTGCAGGACTCCGCCGGCGTCACGCAGCAGGTCCTCGAGCTCGTCAACACGGCGCGCGCCGAGTCGCGCGAGTGCGGGCGCACGCAGCATGCCGCGGCCGCACCACTGACTCTGTCGCCCGTGCTCACGGCCGCCGCCGCCGTCCATTCGCTCGACATGGCCGAGCGCGGCACGCCGACCCACCGCGGCTCGGACGGTAGCGATTCGGGCGAGCGCATCACGCGCGCGGGCTATGCCTGGCGCGCGTCGGGCGAGAACGTCGCCGCCGGGCAGCACGACGCCGCGGCCGTCGTCGCGGCCTGGCTCGCGAGCCCGGGGCATTGCGCGTCCCTCATGGAGCCGAACTTCACCGAGACCGGGATCGCCTTCGCGCTCGCGCCCGGCAAGAATCCCGACGTCTATTGGACGCAGGTGTTCGCTGTGCCGCGCTAGCGGCTTGGCGTAGGACCCGTAGAAATCCACTGTGTTTCAATAGCTTGGCCGTCGGTCGCCTGATAAATTGATATTTCGATAAATATCGAAATATAGTGGCGCTCATGAATGTGCCACCCGCAACCAAAGCCCTGAGCGCCCTCGCTGCACTTGCCCACGAGCATCGACTCGCGATCTTTCGCTTGCTCGTCAAACACGGCGCCGAAGGGTTGCCGGCCGGAATGATCGCGGAACAACTCGGTCTCGTGCCGTCGTCGCTGACATTTCACCTGCAACACCTGACCCGCGCCGGGTTGCTCACGCAACGGCGCCTGAGCCGGCAAATTTTCTACGCTACCGACTTCGCCGCGATGAACGCTCTGATCGGCTACCTGACCGAAGAGTGCTGCACCGTCAGCGGCGCCACGTGCGCTCCGGATTGCGAACCGGCGAGCGAGCGGACCCACTCACCCGTAAAGCATCGGAGAGGCTCATGAAGCGTCTACATATCCACGTTTCCGTCAACGACCTCGCGGATTCCGTCCGGTTCTACTCCGAGCTCTTTGCGGCCGCACCCGTCGTGCACGAGCCGGACTATGCGAAATGGTTGCTGGATGATCCGCGCGTCAATTTTGCGATCAGTGCGCGAAGCGCGAGCAGAGGCATAGAGCACCTCGGCATTCAAGTCGAGGAGAAGAAGGAGTTGGAGGAGGTATACGCGCGGCTCAAGCGCGTGGATCGTCCCGTGCTGGACGAAGGGCCGACGGTTTGTTGTTACGCGAACAGCGAAAAAAGCTGGGTCGAGGACCCGCAAGGCGTGCGCTGGGAGACGTTCTTGACGACGGGCGAGAGTACCTTGTACGGCGGTGAGGCCAGTGCGTCCGCATCGGCGTGCTGTATCCCACGCACGCTAGACGGTCAAGGCGCGGCGGGTTCGTGCTGCACGCCCGAGCAACGCGCCGGAGCGCAAGCCAGTGGTGCGTCATGCTGTGCCTAGCGGCGTGACGGAGAAACCCTACAACATGCTCTTCTTGTGCTGAGCTTGCAGCGACGACTGCAGGCCATCGGGCGCGACCAACCGTGATCTACGACTTGCGCCGCGCGCTGGCCGCGGAAGCGGTGGGCACGGCGCTGCTGCTGGCCACCGTCATTGGGTCGGGGATCATGGCGGAGCGGCTCGCCGGCGGCAACGTTGCACTCACGTTGCTGGGGAACACGCTCGCGACCGGATGCATCTTGATCGTGCTCATCCAGGTGTTCGCCCCGGTCTCAGGGGCGCACTTCAACCCGGTGGTCAGCCTGGTTCTCGCGCTCCAGGGAAACTTACCCGCGCCCAGGGTCATCCCCTTCGTCGCGGCTCAAACGATCGGTGCCGTGATCGGCGTGCTCGTCGCGCATGCGATGTTCGACGTGGCCGTCGTTCAAGTGTCGACCACCGTCCGATTCGGACTCAGTCAGTGGCTATCGGAGCTCGTCGCCACATTCGGGCTCATCGCAACGGTGCTCGGAACGACAAGGTCGCGACCGGGCCACGTTGCCTACGCCGTGGGGCTGTACATTGCGGCGGCTTACTGGTTCACGGCGTCGACGTCGTTCGCCAATCCCGCAGTCACGCTCGCTCGCTCGTTGAGCAACACGTTCGCCGGCATCGAGCCGGCAAGCGTCGGCGGGTTCGTCGTTGCGCAACTGGCCGGCGCGCTCGCGGCGTCGGCGTTCTGCCGTTGGCTGTTCGATCGAACATAAGAAGCCTTTGACCGCGCTGAATCCAGCGCAGCCTCTACAGAAACAAATCGGAAACATTTCGTTCACATTTTCTCAACAGAGCCATCCTAAGGTACCAGCCGTTCACGACACTTCCGCTCGCACGGCCGTCGGGCTTCGAGCACGAATAACGACATCCTTAGGAGACTTCCGAATGGCGACGAAGAACCTATTCATCCTCGGTGCTGCGGCGCTCGCCGTCGCGGGCTGCGAGAGCGGCGACATCGTGTTGCAGCCGACCAACATCGACAACAGCACGAGCACCGGCGGTGGGGGTGGAGGCAGCACGAACCCGTGCGCGGCGTATGTCGTGAACGGCAACACGCGGCAAGGCTCGTTCGACGGCACCAATTGCACGTATCCCTCGACGTTCGTGAGCTTCACGAACCCGCTGACCGTCAATCTCGACATCCCGTTCATCACGGGCACGCACCTCTTTCAGGACACGCTGGCCATCGGCACCAACGTGACGTCGGGCGCCGCCCCTGCGAGCGGCACTGGGCCGGTGCTGCGGATCGCGGCCGGCAATACGCTGGCGTTCAGCGACTCGTCGGACTACGTCCTCATCAATCGCGGCTCGCAGATCATCGCGGAGGGGTCTGCCGCGGCGCCGATCACGTTCACGGGCTTCACGGACGCGGTCACCAACACGGCCTCTCCCGAGTCCGTCCAGCTCTGGGGCGGCCTCGTCATCAACGGCAACGGCATCACCAACAACTGCACCGACCAGCAGCGCGCCACGAACGCGTGCCACGTAGTCTCCGAAGGCCAACCCTCGAGCTACGGCGGCAACGACAATGCCGACAGCTCGGGCAGCCTGCGCTACGTCGTCGTCAAGCACACGGGGTTCGAGGTCGCGCCCGACGACGAGCTCAACGGCATCACCTTCAACGCCGTGGGCTCGGGCACGACGGTGAGCCACATCGAGACGTACAGCACTTACGACGACGGCATCGAGTTCTTCGGCGGCGCCGTCAACGTCGATCACTACGTTGGCGTGTACGTGCGCGACGACTCGATCGATTTTTCCGACGGCTATGTCGGGACGATCGACACGGCCTTGATCATTCAGTCCGGGATGGATGGTAACCGCTGCATCGAGGGCGACAACATCGGTGACACGCGCGCGGCAGCCGGCGTCCCGCTCGACACGCTGCCGATGACGAATCCGACGATCACCAACATGACGTGCATCATCGGCGTTCAGGACATCGGCACGCATCCCGACGTCTCGGAAGGGCCGACGCTGCGCCGCGGCCCGCAGATGCAGCTCGCGGGCAGCATCATCTACGGCGCGTTTGCCGACGACGTAGGCAGCAACAACGAGTGCTTCGAGTTCGCCGGTGACGGCGTGACGAACCAGTGGGCGGCTACCGGCGCAACGACGGTCACGAACACCCTCATCGCCTGCGAGCTGGCCACGCAGTCGTCGAGCGGTAACCGACTGCCGAACGGCGACACGGAAGACGAGTGGATCCGTGGCGTCAATCCGAGCACGAACGGCGCGAACTACAGCTTCAACACGGGCAACGTCATCGTCCAGGCGGCGGATCTCTTCGCCAACGCCAACCTCGCGGTGCTCGATTGCTTCTACACGAGAGCGGCCAAGACCGATCAGAACGGTGCGGCAATCGCCTTCACGGGCGCCGGCGCCGTGGCGCGCAACGACGACTGGACGGCGAACTGGACCTACGGCCTGCATCCAGGCAGCCGCGGCCAGGCGCTCTGGTTCGCACCGGCGGCTCCGTCGCCCTGCGGTCCGTGATCGCTGTGAACATGCAGAAAAAACCGCTCGAAATCGCCATCGCCATCGCGTTCGCCGGGGCTGGCGCGCTGCCAGTGGCGGCCTACTCGCAGGAGGCGCAAGACGATCAGGCGCAGCAACCGACCGATGGTGTCGCGGCCGGCGAAGCCCAGAGCGTTTCCGCAGTCGAGGAGATCTTCGTCACCGGTCGGTTGAAGTCGACGGCATTCGACTCCGCGCAGGAGCGGCTCGAGCAGGAAGTCGTGAGCGATTTCCTCGGAGCGGAGCAGATCTCGCGCACGGGCGACAGCACCGTGTCTTTTGCGCTGCGGCGAATGCCGGGACTCACGGTCGTCAACGACCAGTTCGTCTACGTCCGCGGCCTCGGTGAGCGCTACTCGAGCGCTCTGCTCAATCACGCCCAGGTTCCCTCGCCGGATCTGACGCGCAACGTGCTGCCGCTCGACATCTTCCCCACGGAGATCATCCAGGCGCTCGCGGTGCAGAAAGGCTATTCGCCCGATATGCCGGCGGCTTTCGGCGGTGGAAACGTCGACATTCTCACTCGCGGCCTGCCGGACGGGCCCGTGGTTTCCGTCGAGATCGCTTCAGGCTACAACTCCGACAACGACGGCGACGGCATCGTCTACCGCGGCGGCAAGGACGACTCGCTCGGAACCGACGATGGCACACGGGTGTTGCCGCAGACGATCAGGGACGCGATCCAAACTTACCGCGGCAACATCAGCACCGCCGGTATCCTCGCGGGGCTGAATCGCGACGGCAATCTCCACCTCGTGAGCGAGGCCGAGGCCATCAACCGACAGCTCGCTACGGCCCTGTATCGCGACATCGACTTTCAAGCGAAATCAACGACCCCCGACGGCGGTCTCGAGGCTGCGCTCGGCAATCGGTGGTATTTCGGCAGCGATGACCTGTGGCAGTTCGGCGCGCTGGGGCTCCTGTCGTACGACAACTCCTGGCGAAATCGCGACCGCACGATTCGCAACGTGCTCAACCCCGACGAGGAGTACTTCGAGCAGCGGCGGACGACGAACCAGGTGGCCGCGACGGGCGTCGTCAACCTCGGCCTGGCCTTCGGCGACGATCACCGCATCGACACGAGCAACTTCTTCCTGCGCAACACCGAGGACGAAGCCTCGGTGCTCGAGGGCCACACGTTCAACTTCCAGCAGAGCTCGGGTCGCGGGGTGCGCGACTACCGCATCCGCTTCGAGGAGCGCGAGCTCAACTCGAGCCAGATCCGCGGCCGGCACGTGGCCGGCGACGACACGGCGGAGATCCTGCCGTTCCTCGGTAGGCCGGTCTTCGAGGGGCTCACTTACGAGTGGTACTACTCCGACTCGAAAGCGACCACCGACATTCCGAGCGAGATTCTAATTTCTGGCGAGGACGTCGTCGACCCCGTCACGGGCGACCTCATTCAGACGTCGGTGCGGCGCGCGGGCTCTGCGGCCAACTACCGCTTCACCGATCTCGCGGACGACGTCGAGAGCTACGGCTGGGATCTCGCGAAGCCGTTCTATTTCGAGAACGGGGATCTGACCATCAGCGGCGGCTGGGACTACTCGCGCAAGTCGCGCAGCTATCTGCAAACGGAGCTGACGCTCGGAACGACGACGGCCGCGGCCGTGCCGATCCTCGCAGGCACGCCCGGCGGCGTCTTCAGCGACGCCAACCTTTTGAATCCGATCAACGGCTTCGCGCTCGGGATCGGCGGCATCGGCACGGAGAGCTACCTCGCGGCCCAGACGGTCGAGGCCGCCTACCTCAAGGCCGACGCCATGGCCGGTGACCGCTGGCGCTTCTCGGGCGGCGTGCGTTGGGAGCAGTTCCAGCAAATGTCGCTAGCCATCGATCCGCTCGAGTTCGACGTCGGGATCGGCCAGAGCACCACGGACATCGACGCCCTGCAGCGGCTATACCTCTTCGAGGACGACCTCTATCCCGCGCTCTCGGCGACGTTCATCAAGCCCGGATTCTGGGCCGAGACGTTTCAGCTGCGCTTCGGGGCCAGCCACACGGTGGCCCGACCGGACCTGCGGGAGATTTCCGAGGCGACCTACATCGATCCCTTGACCGACGCGCGCGTGCGCGGCACGCCGGGGCTCAAGACCTCGCCCATCGACAATTTCGACATCCGCGCGGAATGGTTCTTCGACAACGGCGACAACTTCACGGCCTCGTTGTTCTACAAAAAGATCGACGATCCGATCGAGACCGCCGAGGGCGCCGGCAGCGACAACAACGTGTTCGTCACGTTCGTCAACGCGGAATCCGCGGAGGTCTCGGGGTTGGAGATCGAGTGGCTCAAGGATCTCGCGCCTCTCGCCGATCGCTGGGGCAGATGGGTCGAGCCGTTTTTTCTGTCGGGCAACATCACCGTCAGCGACTCGGAGCTCACCGTCGGCGACATCGGCCTCGACCTCACGAATCCCGTGCGGCCGCTCGGCGGGCACTCGGAATACGTAGCAAACGTCCAGCTCGGCTTCGATTCGAACAACGGCACGCACAGCTGGTCGCTGGTCTACAACACGTTCGGCGAGCGCCTGTTCTTCGCGGGCCGTGGCGGCGCGCAGGACACGTACGAGCAGCCGTTCGACTCGCTCGACTTCGTCTACTCCTTTTATCCCACGGATCGTTTAAGCCTGAAGGTACGCCTCCAGAACATGCTCGACGAGCGGCTCGAGCTCGCGCAGGCCGGGGTCACGATCCTCGAGCAGACCGTCGGCACGACGGCGAAGATCGACATCAAGTGGGATCTCGGGCCCTAGGGTGAGAGTCGGAGCCGCCGCGGCGCGGCGGCTCGCCTTACAGTTGCGTGATCAAATCGGTCGCCGCGCCCGCCGCCCCCAGGGAGCGCGCATCGCCGTTCGGCGCGGCCAGTCGATAGCCGAACGCGCGCACGGTCTGAATGATCGCGTCACAGCCGAACGGCTCGAGCAATTGGCGTAAGCGCCGCACGTGCACGTCGACCGTCCGGCCGCCGGCTGTGATGTTCCTCGGCCACGCGCCGCGCAGCAGCTCCTCGCGGCTGAAGACGCGGCCCTGATTCTCGAGGAGGAACGCGAGCAAGCGGAACTCGGCCGGCGACAGCGGCACCTCGCGGCCTCGGACCAGCAGCCGATGCATCGCTTTGTCGAGCACGAGCGGGCCGGCCGTGAGCTCGTCGGGGCGCGTCGTCGCGAGCGGGCGGCGCAAACAGGCGGCGACGCGCGCGACGAGCTCGGCGGCGTCGAACGGTAGCGCGAGGCAGTCGTCGGCGCCGAGCTCGAGCGCCATGGCCGCATCGCCGATCTCGCTCTGCTCGGCCCAGACGATGATTCGGCTCCGGCGTGTGGCGTCGGTCGCGCGCAGCTCGGCGAGCGCCTCGCGCGCGGGCCGGCGGCCGAGCCAAGGCAACAGGATGAGGCTCGGTCGCGTGCGGCCGGCAACCTGCACCGCGGTCGGGAAATCGACGGCCTCGGCCACCTCGTGACCGGCCTCCGCCAAGGCTTTTCGGGCCGAAGTCCGCACCGCTTGCCCGTCGTGGACCAATAGAACCGCGCCGTCCATTGCAAAGCCGCTCGCCAAGGCAACTGGGGGCCAGTCCACCATGGCCGCTTTGCAGTTGTTTTACGTACTCATTACAGCTTTGTTACGGCGGCGCGCGTGAGGGCCGGCGCGGCTCAGTCGCGCGAGCGGCGGCCGAAGCGCAGGCGGAAGAGCTCGATGTAGCCGTGGCGCCGCTGCTCGTGGCTCGCCAGGAAGCCGTTCTCGTGCAACGGCGGACGCCCGGGGTCGTAGAGCGGCAACGCCGTGGCGCTGAACCGGCCCGAGCGTGCGGCCTCGGCCTGGCGAGCGCGCCATTCGCTGCCGAGATCGGGCAGCCGCCAGCCCTGGCCGACGATGATGATCTCCTCGACGTCGCCGGCCCGCTCTTCGGGCAGCGGCGCGAGCCGCGCGGCGCTTGGCGGCCGCAACGCGCTGACGCGCAGCGGAATGCTCACGGCGGGGCGGGCGGCCTCGGGCACCGGTCGAGCTTCGGCTGCCGGCGGCGCGGGTGTGCCGATGATGCGCGGCGCGCGCGGCGCGTCGGCCAGCTGCGCCGCGAGTGGAGCGGCGAGCGCCGCCGCGACCAGCGCGGCGACGCCGACGAGCGTGTGCTCAACGCGGCGCGGCATCGCGGACTCGCTCGCGCCAGCGCAGCGACTTGAACCAGTAGGTCGACGTCGTCGGTAGCCAGGTGTCGGCTTCGCGCGCGTGGATCCAGGCGTTCAGGAAAGCGAGAAAGTCCGGGTCGCCCTTGTTGACCGCGAATCCCACACGGCTCGCGAGCAACGGGCGCGCCGTCGGAACGTCGACGACGGTGGGATTGTCGAGCGCGAGAAACGTCGGCACCGGCTCATCCTCGAGATAGCCGTGCACCTCGCCCGCGAGCAGCGCTTCGCCCGCAGCCTCCGGCGAGGGGAACACGGTGAGCCGTGCCCGCGGCCAGAGGCGGCGCGCGAGCGCTACGGCCACCGAGCCTTCGACGGCCGCGATCGTGACTGCGTCGTCGTCGAGCGCGGCGACGTCGTCGATGCCGGCCGTGCGGCCGAGATGGGTCGCGAGCGCGATGCCGCTCTCGGCGTACGGGGCGCTGAAGTTGACGTGCAAGGCGCGCGCCGGTGTGATCGTGAGCCCGGCCGCGATGAGGTCGATCTCGCCGGATTCGAGGGCGGGGATGAGGCGCTCGAGGTCGTAAGTCAGCAACTCGGCTTTGACGCCCATGTCGGCCGCGAGCTGACGCGCGACGTCGACTTCGAAGCCGACGAGCTCGCCGTCGGTGCCGCGCGCGGCCCACGGGGCGAACAACGTGACGCCGACGCGCAGAGTGCCGGAGTTCCGCACGTCTTGAAGGTCGCGGCCCGCGGCGGGCAGGATTCCTGCCGCCAACGCGAGCCCAACGATCGCCGCCGTTCGTCGCATGAGTGTCGTTCCGTTCCTAAGGCTTCGGACCCGCGGGACCCAAGTTTGGTTCGACGTCGCAGGCGCCGACCCCGGGCATTCAGGCGTATGATCCGGAGCCGTCGGAGCCATCGTACCCCATCCCAAGCCAAGCCGACCGTGACCGAGCCGCCCAGCGAGTCGCAGCAGAGGAGTGCGCAACGTCCGCCGACGCTGGCGCAGCGCGTCGTCGCATTCACGTTTCTCGGCGCATTCGGCCTGACGATGCTGACCGTCGTTCTCACCGGCCTGTGGGTGCGCAGCCCGAGCGCGCGCCGCGCCCCGGACACGACTACCGTGACGCTCGCGCTCGGCGAGCCCCGCAGCGTCAATCTTGTGTTCGATTCGCGTGCCGCGGTCGGCGACGTCGAGCTCACCGTCGATCTGCCCGTGGGTATTGAGCTCGTCGATCGTCCCGGCGAGCGGCGTGTCGTGTGGCACACGACGCTCGCGGCCGGCAGCAACGCGCTGCCCCTCATGCTCGTCGCCCGCGGCGGCACGGGCGGCGAGCTCGCCGCGCGGCTGCGGCACGGCGAGGAGCGGAAGATCTTCGCCGTCGCGCTCACCGTCACCGATCAGGCCCCTGCGGAAACCGTGACACCGGCACCGTGACGGGCGTCCTGTTCGGCCTCGGGATCAGCACCTAGAGTGACGCGAAAGGTTGCGATCGAGGGTGCCGTGCGCCGTCTCAACTCATTGATAGCACTAGGATTTACGGCTTGTATGACGACCGGGGCCGCGTTCGCCCAGTCGGCCGCCGAGTTGTTCGCCGAGGGCAACGCGCTCGTGCGCTCCGGCGTCTACCGCACCGCGTTATTGCGCTATCGCGAGGCGGCCGCGGCCGGCTTCGACACGCCGTTGCTGCACTACAACGTCGGCGTCGTCTACTACGAGCTCGGCGAGTTCGCGGCGGCCGCCGAGGAGTTCGCGCGCGCCACGGCCGCGCCGGAGCTCCGGGCGCTCGCGAGCTACAACCGCGGCTTGGTGCTGCGCGCGGCCGGCGACCCCGCCGCCGCCGCTCTGTCGTTTCAGGCAGCCGCCGACAGCGCCGACGATCGCGACTTGCGCAGGCTTGCCGCGAGCGCGGCCGCAGCGGCGCCGCTTCGGAGCAACGCAGCCGCCGAGGCGCGGCCGGCGCGCCGCGTGCGCGCCGCAATCGAGCCTGAGGGACGCGTCGGCGAGTTCCGCCTGCTCGCGGCGGCCCGCTTGGGCCAAGACGACAACGCCTACGAGGCGCCGGCCGACGCGTACGTCGATCTGTCCGATGCGGCGCTGCCGCTCGTGACGCCCGTCGCGCACGCGGGAAGCTTCATGCCAGTCGAGCTGCATGCCGCGTACGTGCTCGGCAACGAGTCCGGCGACACCGATTTCTCGTTCCGCTACGACTTGGACGGCGACTTCTACGGCACGGAGCTCGCGAACGCGACCGTCGTCGACCAGCGCCTCATGATGGGCGCCGACATCGTGCTCGGCGAGCGCGAGCGCCGGAGCCGCCTGCTCGACACGGGGTTCTTCGTCCGCACGCATCGGGAGACCAACTTCAATCCCGACGACGGCCTCGCGCGAGACATCGACGGCGAGGACATCAGCGAGCGATTCTCGTACAAGGCTGCGGGCGTGCGCGGCGAGTTCGCGCATCGACTGGGTGTGTGGGGCTGGGGCTTCATGCTCACGGCCGAGCGACGCGAGTACGAGCGCGCGACGGCCGTCGCGAACTACGATCACGACTATTTCTACGCGCGGGTCGATCTTGAGTACGACATGAGCGATGTCATGACCCTGCGCGGCACGTTGACGAACTATCGGCGCTCGTACGACACGCGGCCGGCGCGCGACCTAACCGGCGCGCTGCTCGCAACGAACCCGGCGCAAGAGTACGGCTACTTGGGTGTAGAGGTCGGCGTCGCGCGCCAGCTGGGACGCGCCATCGAGCTTACGGCCGACTACCTGCGGCTCGAACGCGTCGACGAGTTTCTCGGTTACTACGACTACACCGAGGATGCGCTGCGTTTGCGCGCTACGTTCCGGCCCACGTCGCGCTTCGATTTGTCGCTTGGAGCCATCGCGCGCAGCTACGACTACCCGCGCGCGTTGGCTTTCAACGTCGCCGCCGGAGGCCCGCTCGAGCTCGAGGACCTCGAGGCCGAGCTCGCGGCGGAGTTTCGCCTCACGCGGCGGCTCACGATGTTCGGCGAGCTCACGATGCTCGACACGACCTCGACCGACGCGCGCGCGGCATACGCGCGCACGCGGACGATGCTCGGCGTCGAGTGGCGGCGCTGACCTAGTCGGAGCCCGCGACGGCGATCCGGCTGCGCACCTCGGGATTCACGCTCGCGGCCTGGCCGGCGACGCTGCGCGTCCAGAGCCGCGCGTCGGAGCGGCACGCGGCGTCGCGCTGGGCGCAGGCCACCCACCAGTACTGCGAGTTCGGCGCGCGCGTCACCGAGTAGCCGTCAGTGTAGGTGTAGGTGCGGAAGTCGGCCGCATTGCCCGCGCCGAAGCGCTGACCGAGCCGCGCGTCGCCGGCCGCGACGAGCACGTCGCCGCGTTGCTCGGAGTCGCTGCACACCCAGGTCCCGAGATCCTTGCCCGTGCCCTGTGCGCAGCCGAAGACGAACAGCGGCTCGGAGCACGCGTTGACGAGGCCCACGTCGACCATCTCGCCGTAGTTGTAGACGGCGTCCTCGCGAACGCACTGATTGAGCGGGCCGCTGCTCGCGACCGTGGCCGCGCGATCCGCCGCGCGAGGCGGCTGAAAGTCGATGCGTTCCGTGAGCGTTTGCGGCGCGCGCTCGGTATCCTCGGCGTAGCGGCGCCGCGCGACGGCTGCGAGGGCGGCCGAGTCGAACACGCCGCGCGGCTCGGCCGTAACGACTCGCGGGCTCGCCACGGTGCCCGCCGGGGTCACGGTGAATTCCACCTCGACGTAGCCGCGCAAGCCGCGCGCTGCGGCCGCGGGCGGGTATTCGGGCACGCCGGAGATCAGCGGCTGCAAGCCGCCTTCGTCCGTGGCATCGGCATTCGGCGCCGCAGCCGCCGGCGTGCGCGCGGGAGCGGCTGCGGTCGCGGCGGCTCCGGTGTCGCGGCACACCTGGCAGCTCTGCACGAGAATCCGCGGGTTGGTGGTGCGCGCGAGCCAGTTCTCGCGGTCCTCGCCGTCCACGACCATCGACACGAACGGCTGGCCGTCGACGAAGTAGTCGACGCGCGCACATTGCGGTCGATCGGTCTTGATCTCGAGGAACGTGCCGCGTGCGACGACCTCGGCGTTACAGGTATCGACGACGCTCGTGCAGTCGCAGCGATACTGCGCGTGCGCGGCGCCGTAGCCGGCGAGCAGCGCGGTGGATACGACGATGAGCTTCGACAGGCGCATAACGACTCTCCATAGTCTTCTGCGAGACTTTGAGGACGATCTTAGCCGAACCGCGCGCGCGGGGCGGTACTCGGTCAAGCGTTATGTCGAATCCCCCGCCGTCGCGGGCGAGGGTGCAGGCTACTGGACGAAGCGCATCCGCGTGTATGCGGTCTGCTCGATGGCGCGGCCCATGAAGACGCGCGGCTCGAACGTCCATTCGCTCACGGCCTCGGTGGCCTCACGGCGGAAATAGGACGCGTGCGAGGCAGACGTGACCGAAATGTTGCGCGTCCTGCCGTCGATGCCGACCGTGAACTCGATGTCGACCCAGCCCTCGAGGTTGCGCTCGAGCGCGCGCTGCGGGTATTCGGGCGCGACGTAAGTAGCGATCTTGAGCGCCGAGGTGGGCACGGGCTTCGCCGATTCCATGGCGATGAGCTGCTCGGTGAGAGCCGCGCGCGTCTGGCGCACGCCTTCGTCGTTGCCGCCGAGCAGGGCTTCGGCTTCGTCGATCCAGATTCCGGCCGCTTCGGGGTCGAGCCCCTCGATCGATTGCGTCGCGCGCGACAAGAGCTCGAGCGACAGCACGCTGCGGGCACGCCGCGTGGCCGCGTTGCTCGCGTCGGTGCGATCGAGCACGCCGACGAAATACTTGGCGCTGTTGTCGGCGGGATTGAGCAGACGTCCGTCGGCCATGGCCGCGTCGAACGCGTCGCTGGCCTCCTCGACGGGGTCCACGGGCGGCCGCACGGGGGCCGGTGCCGGCGTCTCGACGCGCGCGACGCGCGGAATCTCGGGCGCGGGCAGCGTCAGGGCCTCGCGCTGCGGCGGGGTTGGGGCGCCCTCGGGCCGGATTTTCTGCGCCAGTGCCTTCGCGCCCCCGTGGTTCGGCAGGGTCGCGCGAATGCGCTCCACGGTCGCTCTCGCGTCGTCGAAGCGTCCTTGGTCGAGCGCCGTCTCGCCGCGACGGATGAGGTCGTCGGCGACCTTCGTCAGGCCGTCGCGAGCCGCGGCATTGTCGGGCTCGCTCTTGAGCACGCGCGCGTAGAGCGTCCAGGCGCTGTATTCCTCGGGCTCGACGAGCATGCCGGCGTCGTAGGCGAGCTCGGCCATGCGCAGCGGGTTGTCGAGCGTCGCCTCGTCGCCCGGGGGCGGCGCGGCGAGGGCGTCGTCGGCCACGGCCACTACGAGTGCCTGATCGGGCGCCGGAGTAGCCGGCGCAAGCGCGGCCGGCGCTTCGTCGGCCGCGCCACCGCCGCTCCCGCTCCAGGGTTGCGTGATGACGAGCCAAGCCACGCCGACGGCCGCAATGGCGCCGCCCGCGATCCACAGCATCAGGTCGCTCTGATTCGAGTTTTTCGAAGGTGTTGCGCTCATGAGCTTGCCCAGAGGCGTTTGATTCCTTTCAGTTTGGCGAGCACGCCGTCCACCACGCCGGAGTCGCTCGTGCTGGCGTCGACCTCATGGCGTTTGGCCAGCTCGGGGTTCTTGAGCAGCAGCCGGTGATGCTGCAACGCGGCTTGCAGGCTGATCGCCGTCCTGCCGGCCGAGAGCGGCTTGCGCAGGAAGCGGAAGATCTGGCCGTGGTTGATGAGCCACACCATGTCGAGCACGTCGCGATGCTGCGAGACGGCAATCGTCACGAGCTGCGGCAGGTGCTCCTTCAAGCGCGCCGTCATCGACTGGATCGTGGCCTTGTCCTCGGAGACGTCGGTCACGAGCACTCCCGGCCGCTGCTCGGTGAGGCACTTCACGACTTGCACGATGTTGCCGGCCGTGTAGACGGGCAAGCGGCCGCGCACGGCCTTCTGCACGATGTCGATGACTTCGGCGTCGACCGAGAACACGACGATACCTAAGCCTTGGGCCAGTTTCGGCCGCGGCGCGGGCGCGGTGGGCGCGGCCGGTGCGGGCGCCGTCGCGAATTTCGGCTGCTCCATGATGGCCGTGCTCGACGTGCGCTCGGCGGGCGCCGATGTGGGCGCCGGCGGGGGCGAGCCGGACATCACCTCGGTCACGTGATCGCTTTCGAGAATGATCTCGAGCGTGTCGTTCGAGGTCATGGGCTCGTCGACGGGCGGCGGCGGCGCGGGCGCCTCGCGTGCCAGCTTGCAGGCAAGCTCGATCGTCTCGCGCAGTTGCTGCGGCGCGCACGGCTTGGTCAGGAAGCGAAAGACTTCGCTCTCGTTGATCGAGCCTTCGACGGCGTCGAGATCGGCGTAGCCCGTGAGCAAGATGCGCACGGTGCGCGGCGACAGCGAGCGCACCTTCGACAGCACTTCGACGCCGGTCATCTTCGGCATCCGATGGTCCGCCACGATCACGTCGATGTCCTTGTCGCGGACGATGTCGAGCGCTTCCGCGCCGGCCGAAGCGAGGAACAGATCGAACTGGCGGCGGAACATGATCCGCATCGAGTTCAGCACGCGCTGCTCGTCGTCGACGAACAGCAGCCGCGGCCGGTCAGCGACTTGCGCTTGTGCCTGCATGCGTTACACCGCTTCCTTGAGCGGGAGCAGCTCTTCTTCGGCCGCGGGTTCGTGGTGGGCGTCGGGCCGCTTGATCGGCAGCACGACCGTGAAGGCCGAGCCCTTGCCGACTTGGGACTCGACGAGCAGCTGGCCGTTGTGGCTGCGGATGATCTCGTCGACGATCGAGAGCCCGAGACCCGTGCCGGTGCCGACCTCTTTGGTCGTGAAGAACGGGTCGCGAATCTTGTTCAAGTTCTCCTCGGGGATGCCGCAACCCGTGTCGGCGATGCGGATGGCCACGTGGTTCTCGTCATGGAGCTTGGTCGTGATGACGATCTCGCCGTGCGTGTCGATCGCTTGCGCGGCATTGGTGATGATGTTGAGGAAGACCTGGTTGATCTGTGACGGCGAGCACGCGATCTCGGGGATCTCGCCGTAGAACTTGTTGATGCTGGCTTTGTGCTTGACGATGTTCTTGGCGATGACCAACGTCTTGTCGAGCCCGGCGTGAACGTTGAAGCTCGCGATCGGCGCGCGGTCGAGACGGCTGAAGTCCTTCAAGCTCTGCGCCATCTCGGTGAGCTCGCCGAGGCCCGCGATGCTGTCGCGCGTGAGGTCCTGGATCTCCTCGACCGTCGACACGAGCTCCTCGTCGCGCAGCATGGTCTTGACGTCCTTGAGCGCGGCCACGAATTTGGCCTGGTATTCGGCGCGGTCGGCATATTGTTCCGCCTTGATCCCGAATGCTGACGTGCAGCAGGCGATGAAGTCGCGCAGCGCCTCGAGCCGCTCGCGGATGAGCTCGGCGTTGTTGGCGAGATAGAGCAGTGGCGTGTTGATCTCGTGGCTGATGCCGGCGACGAGCTGGCCGAGCGACGACATCTTCTCGGCCTGCACGAGCTGCACCTGCGATTCCTTGAGGTCGGCGAGCGTGCCCGAGAGCGCTTGGGTTCGGCCTTGAACGCGCTGCTCGAGCGACTCGTTGAGCACGGCGAGGTCGGCGTTCGCGGTGTTGATCTCGCGGTAGCTGCCGTGCAGGCGCCAGGCCACGAAGCCCACGGCGAGCAACAGCACGACCGCAAAGACGGCGAGCATGAGCCGCGCTTGCTCGACGCGCGTGGTTGCGACGACGTACATGTCCTGTGCGGCCGTGCTGAGCGCGCCGGCGTACTCGCCGATCGGCGCATCGACGAGCTGGTTGAGCTTGCTTTCGATGAGCGGCTTGTTGGTCAGGATCGTCGCCACCGAGTTGCGCAGCACGGCCACGTCGCTCGGCATGGTGTCGACGCGCTCGTCGCGGCCGAGCGTCACGAGCAGGCGCTCGAGCTCGTTGCCGCGCACCGAGGCGTTGCGGCCGGCGAAGTCGAGCGTGCCGACGACGAGGTGGAACGTGTCCGCGGCGGCGCGATCGTTGCGGCGGTCGCGGAGCTCCTGAATGACGCTGGCGCCGGACTCGCGCAAGAACGCCACGGCTGCGGCGTACTCCGTCTGCTGCGCGATGAGCTCGCCGGCGAGCGCGCCCGCGCGGTTCACGGCGCCGCTGAACGTCTCGTGGCTGTTGCTGAGGCGGGCCTCTTGGCTCGCGCCGCCGTGCATCTCGAGCAACGATTGGGACAATTGCTGCGGCTGTGAGACGACGCGCTCGAGCAGCACGCGAGCGCCTTCGCCCGGCGGCTGCTGTTCGCGCCACGTGGCTTGCAGCGTGTCGACGAGCGAGCGAAAGTCGGCTTCGAGCCGCTCGAGGTTTCCGCTGATGGTGTATTGAGCAACGTGCGTCTCGACCGGCAACGAGCGCGACTCGAGGGCCAGCGAGATCAGCAAAGCAAGCGCGGTGAGCGCTAGAACGAGTGCGATGACTGCACGCTTCATGGCCAACCGATTTACGTAATCGAGTGCTGGAACACTAGGGAAATCGGCGAAACGTTGCAGTGATAGGCTTCACAGAGCCTCATCTGCGTCGCCTCCCTGCGACTCGCCGTTATGTTGCATCGACCGCGGTCCGCTATCATGGCCGCCCGAACGCTTAGCGTGAGCCCCGTGAGTCCGAGCCCGGCCCCACAACCTGCCGCCGACTCCGCCGAGCGCGAGGCCGCGCTCGCCCAGGCTTCCGGCCGCTGGAAGAAGCTTAAGGCCGAGCTCCGCGGCCTCGTGGGCAAGGCCATCGGCGACTACCGCATGATCGAGGACGGCGACGTCGTCATGGTGTGTCTGTCGGGCGGCAAAGACTCGTACACGCTTCTCGACCTGCTGCTGTCGCTGCAGCGTAAAGCTCCCGTGAGCTTCGAGCTCGTGGCCGTCAATCTCGACCAGAAACAGCCCGGTTTTCCGGTCGAGGTGCTGCCGAAGTATCTGACCGATATCGGCGTCCGCCACCGCATCGTGGCCGAGGACACGTACTCGATCGTCACGCGCGTCATCGAGCCCGGCAAGACGATGTGCGGGCTCTGCTCGCGGCTCCGCCGCGGGATCCTCTACCGCGTGGCCGACGAGATCGGTGCGACCAAGATCGCGCTCGGCCACCATCGCGACGACATCGTCGAGACCCTGTTTCTGAACATGTTTTACGGCGCGCGCTTGAAGGCCATGCCGCCGAAGCTCAAGAGCGACGACGGCAAGCACGTGGTGATTCGACCGCTCGCCTACTGCGCCGAGCGCGACATCGCGCGCTACGCGCGCGGGCGGGAGTTCCCGATCATTCCCTGCAACCTGTGCGGCTCGCAGGAGAACATGAAGCGCCGCGAAGTCAAAGCGATGCTCGCAAGCTGGGAGCAGCAGGACCCCGGCCGCACGGACCGGCTGTTCCGCAGCCTACAGAACGTCACGGCGTCGCATCTCGCCGATCGCGACCTGTTCGACTTCGAGAGCCTCGCGGCGGCGGACGACTAACCCGCGAGCGCGGGTACGGGCGGCGGCGGGACCGCAACAGCCGCGCTCGCGGTGAGCTGCTCGAGCGCCTCGAGCAGCTCGCGCGCGCTGCCGTAGCGTTGCGCGGGATCCTTGGCGAGTAGCTTGTTGAGGAGCGGCTGGTGCACGGCGAGCTCCGCGGGCAGCGCGGGCAGCGGCGCGTTCTTGTGCTGCTCGAGGATCGCCTCGGTCGTCTCGCCGACGTAGGGCCTCGTGCCCGTGAGCATCTGATAGAGGATCACGCCGAGCGCGTAGAGGTCGCTGCGCTCGCCGGTGGGCTCGCCGCGCGCCTGCTCCGGGCTCATGTAATACGGCGTGCCTGCGATCTCGCCCTTGGACTCGGGTGCCGGCGGCGCCTGGACCTGCAGCGACTGCGAGATGCCGAAATCGATGAGCGCGATGCTGTCGTCGTCGCGCAGCATGATGTTGCCGGGCTTCAAATCGCGGTGGATCACCCCGGCCGTGTGAATGATCGCGAGCGCGTGCGCGAGCTCGCGCGCGTAATGCAGCGCCTCCTCGGGTGCGAGCGACGCGTTGAGCTGAGTGCCCAAGTGGCCGAGCGGGAAGTACTCCATCGCGATGTAGCAGTACTGGCTCGTGACGCGAAAGTCGTAGATCTCGGCGACGGCGTGGTCGTCGATGTCGTAAAGCAGCTTGAACTCGGCGACGAGGCGCTCGAAGTTCGCGTCGCGCGACAGCGCGCCGCGCCCACGGTGCAGCACCTTGAGCACGACTTCCTTGCCCCGCTCGGCGCTGAACGCCACGTGCACCGAGACGCTGTCGCGCGTCGCGAGGCAACGGCGCATGTCGTAGCCGAACAGGCGTACGACGCCCGTGATGCCGCCGTCGCGGCCGTTCGGTGCGCCCTTGCGGTGCAGCATGGCGCGCTGCACGGCGCTCAGGATTTGCTCGCGGCCGAGCAGATCCTTCGGCACGTAGTCGAACGCACCCGACCTGATCGCCTGGACGGCCGTGTACTCGCTGCCCTTGCTCGTGAGCAAGATCACGGCGGGATTGGCGGGGTCGGCCGTCACGGCGCGCAGCGCCTGGAGCGTGGGGTTCTCGGCAGTGCCGTCCTTGGAGAAATCGCAGCCGACGAGCAGCACGTCGAAGCTCTTCAAGCGCTCGGGGTCCGCAAGCGCGTCGGCCAGAGTCGCCGACGTCGACTGCACGGCCGCGCCTTGCCAACCCTTGACGGCATAGCGCAGCAGCGTGGAGCGAACTTTGCTGTCGGGCTCCAGGATCAGGATGCGCGGCGTTTTGTCGGCGAACGGTTCCACAGCCGGAGAACGGTACCAACTCCGCGACAACCCCGCGGTGACCCCAGTCACAGCCGAACGGGGGCAAAGTTCCGGCGTGCCCCGCGGCAGCCCTGTCACGTGCCGAAACCAGGCCGGCCGGGGGTAGCTGGCGATGAGGTAGCTCGGCCGTGTGCCGTCGGCAGGCCGGCCGGGGGCGTCGGCGACAGGGATGTCGCCGCCGCAGCCTCCAGGGACGGATTCACGGCGTCCCCGGACGGCCTGCCGACGGCGCGCGGCCGAGCGGTCGGAGAACGATCACCCAGCGGCTTCGGCGCGCTCGCGCACCGCGCGCATGATCTTCGGCAGGTCGCGCTTGAGCGTCGCGCGCACGAGAAACCGCGGGATCGGCAGCCCGGGATCGAGCGCAAGCTCGTAGACGAGCAGGATGCGGCCGTTGTCCTGCGGCAGCAGCCACCAGCTGCCCTGCATGTACTCGATCGGCCCGCTGACGCGCCGCACATCGATGCGCGTGTACGGCGTATAGTCGAGCCGGAAGACGTGGTCGAACTTCGGCAGGAAGAAGATCGGTTTGATCTCCTGCACGAACAGATCGGCGCGCCCGCCGTCGAGTCTTTCGAGCCGGCGGCAGCTCACGACGTTCGGCACGTAATCGGGCGCGATCTCGCAGCGCGTGAGGATGTCCCAGATGGCCGTGGCCGGAGCATCGACCTCGGCCGCGATCTTGACCTCGACGGTCAGCGGCCGCTCGCCGCGCTCGGCGTAGACGAGGATCTCGCGCGTCGCGACCGCCGCACGGTCGACCCACGCGAGATCCGGCTGCTGTGCGGCGGCGGCGAACGAACAGCAGAGCAGGGCGAGCGGCGCGGCGACACGCACGGCTTCACGCCGTTTCGGCGATCACGGGGTTGCGCAGCGTGCCCAGCTCCGAAATCTCGACCTCGACGGTGTCGCCGGGCTTCATCCAGAGGGGCGGCTTCCGGCCCGCACCAACGCCGCCCGGCGTGCCCGTCACGATCACGTCGCCGGGCTCGAGCTGTGCGAAGATCGAGCAGTACTCGATGAGCTGCGGCACGTCGAAGCAGAGCTCGCCGACGCTTTCGCTCTGCATGACGGCGCCGTTCAACCGCGTCGTGAGGTGCAGCGTCCGCGGGTCGCCGACCTCGTCCTTCGTCACGAGCCAGGGCCCGAACGCGCCGCTCGCGTGGAAGTTTTTGCCGGGCGTGAACTGCGGCGAGTGCCGCTGGAAGTCGCGCACGCTGCCGTCGTTGAAGCAGCTATAGCCCGCGACGTAGTCGAGCGCGCGATCGCGGCCCACGCGCCGCGCGCGCTTGCCGATGACCACGGCGAGCTCGCCTTCGAAATCGAACTGCTCGGAGGCGAGGGGTTTCTCGAGCGGCTGGCCGTGGCCGACGATGCTGTCCGCGAAGCGCGTGAAAATCACGGGCTTCTCAGGGCGCTCGCGGCCCATCTCGCGGATGTGCGGCATGTAGTTGATGCCCACGCAGAGCAGCTTGGCGGCCTCGGAGATCGGTGGCGCAAACGTCACGTCGCGCAGCCCGAAATCGGGCGCGACGCGCGTCAGGCGCTCGAGCTCGGGCAGAGCGCCGGCCGCGAGCGCCGCGCGCAGGTCGCGCGGCTTGTCCGGCAGCCGCGGCGCGGCATCGACGACGCCGTCGCCGATGACGACGCCGAACCCGGCTCGGCCGTTCTTCGTGAAGCTTAAGATGCGCATGGGCCGCTCCCGCTCAGTGGCGCGCGCCGCGCGCGCCCGCCTCGGTGCGCAGCTGCTCGACGGCCGCCGCGAGCGCGAGGCTCGTTTGGTTCTGGCTCCCGAGCCGGCGCAGCGCGACGCTGCGCTCCGCGACCTCGCGTTTGCCGGCCGCGAGAATCACGGGGATCTTGGCGAGGCTGTGCTCGCGAACCTTGTAGTTGATCTTCTCGTTGCGCAGGTCGGCCTCGGCGCGCAGTCCCGCTACCCCAAGCTCGGCGACGACCTCGCGCGCGTAGTCGTCGGCATCCGACGTAATGGTCGCGACGACGATCTGCTGCGGCGCAAGCCAGAACGGCAAGACGCCGGCGTAGTTCTCGAGCAGGATGCCGATGAAGCGCTCGAGCGAGCCGAAGATCGCGCGATGCAGCATCACGGGCGTGTGGCGGTTGCCGTCCTCGCCGATGTAGGTCGCGCCGAGCCGCGCGGGCATGTTGAGGTCGACCTGCAGAGTGCCGCATTGCCAATCGCGGCCGATCGCGTCGCGCAGCACGAACTCGATCTTCGGGCCGTAGAACGCGCCCTCGCCCTTGTTGAGCGTGTAGGGCAGACCGAGCGCGTTCATCGCGCTCTGCAGCGCCGCCTCGGCGCGGTCCCAGACGTCGTCCGCGCCGACGCGCTTAGCGGGCCGGTCGGCGAACTTCATGATCACGTTATCGAAGCCCAAGTCGCGATAGATTCCGAGCAGCAATTGGCACACGCGGCCGGCCTCCGCGGTGATTTGCTCCTCGGTGCAGAACACGTGCGCATCGTCTTGTGTGAAGGCCCTCACGCGCATGAGTCCGTGCAGAGCGCCCGAAGGTTCGTAGCGGTGCACCTTGCCGAACTCCGCGAGCCGATAGGGCAGGTCGCGATAGCTGCGCAGCTCGCTCTTGAACACCTGGATGTGGCCCGGGCAGTTCATGGGCTTCACGACGAGCGTCTGCTCGTCGGCCGTGAGGCTCGTGAACATGTGCTCGCGAAACGTTTGCCAATGCCCGGACGCTTCCCAGAGCGATCGCGACATGAGCTCGGGCGTGTTGACCTCGCGATAGCCCGCGGCGCTCTGCCGCTCGCGCAGGAACTCGACGAGCCCGCGGAACAGCTGCCAGCCTTTGTCGTGCCAAAACACGGCGCCGACGGCCTCGTCCTGGAAGTGGAAGAGGTCCATCTGCTTGCCGATCTTGCGGTGGTCGCGCCGTTCGGCTTCCTCGAGCCGGTCGAGATAGGCCTTGAGCTCCTTGGCGTCGGCCCAGGCCGTGCCGTAGATGCGCTGCAGCATCTCGTTGCGCGAATCGCCGCGCCAATAGGCGCCCGCGAGCTTCATGAGCTTGAAGCCCGCGCCGAGACGCCCCGTCGACGGCAGATGCGGGCCGCGACAGAGATCGATGAACGCGCCTTGGCGATAGAGCGTGATCGGCTCGCCAGCAGGGATCGCCTCTATGATCTGCGCTTTGTAGCGCTCGCCTTGCTCGAGGAAGAACTTGACGGCGGCGTCGCGCTCCCAGACCTCGCGCACGATCTTCTCGTCGCGCGCCACGATCTCGTGCATGCGCTTCTCGATGCGCGTAAGGTCCTCGGGCGTGAACGGCTCGCCGCGCGCGAAGTCGTAGTAGAAGCCGTTCTCGATCGCGGGACCGATCGTCACCTGCGTCTCGGGATAGAGCTCCTTGACGGCCTCGGCCATGACGTGCGCCGCGTCGTGGCGCAACAATTCGAGGCCTTCGGGCGAGGTGCGCGTGACGACCTCGAGGCGCGCGTCGCGCTCGATGGGCAGCGTGAGGTCGCAGAGCGTGCCGTCGAGACGCACGGCCACGGCATCGCGCTCGAGGCGCGGCCCGATGCTGCGCGCGACGGCGGCCCCGTCCACGGGCGACGGGTAGGATCGTTGCGATCCGTCGGGCAGAGTGATGGTCGGCATAGGGGCGTCGTCGTCGAAGGCGCGCCGTCCAAAGGCGCGCAGCGTACGCGATTGTACGATAATCGTCGTCAGTCGCGCCCGGAGAACGTCATGAGCGAGCTCGCGATCCGCATGTTTCCGTGCCTAGCCGACAACTACGGCTATCTGCTGCACGACGAGAACTCGGGCGCCACGGCCGCCGTCGATACGCCCGACGCGGATGAAATTCTGGTGCAGCTCGAGGCTTTCAGCTGGCGCCTCACGCACATCTTCAACACGCACCACCATGCCGATCACGCAGGCGGCAATCTTGCCCTCAAGCGCGCGACGGGCTGCACGATCGTGGGCCCGCGCGCCGACGCGGCGCGCATCCCTGGGCTCGACGTCGCCGTCGCCGAGGGCGACGTTGTCGCCCTCGGCGCGCACCGCGCCACGGTTTACGACACGCCGGGGCACACGCGCGGGCACATCGTTTATCACTTCGCGGCGGCGCACGCGGCGTTCGTCGGCGACACGTTGTTTGCCATGGGGTGCGGGCGGCTATTCGAAGGCACGCCGGAGCAGATGTGGAGCTCGCTGCAGAAGATCCTGCGCTGGCCCGACGACACGCGCCTCTACTGCGCGCACGAATACACGGCGAGCAACGCGCGCTTCGCGCTCACGGTGGAGCCGCAGAACCGTGCGTTGCGCGCGCGCAGCGCGGCTGTCACGGCGAAGCGCGCGGCCGGCGAGCCCACGATCCCGAGCACGCTGGGCGAGGAGCGCGCGACGAATCCATTCCTGCGGCCGCAGAGCGGGGACTTACGCGCGACGATCGCGCTGCCGGACGCAGCCGACGTCGACGTGTTCGCAAAGACCCGCGCCCTCAAAGACGCGTTCTAACGAGGGGCAGCGCGTGCGTGCGCGGTGAGAAGTTCGGGCTGGGTACAGTGCGGCTAGGCGCTCGGGCGAAGCTGCGTGCGGCCCTGCATCATGAGACCGGCGCCGCGCTCGGAGACGTGCGCGAGCACGGCCTTACGGCGATGCAGACGAATCGTTTCCCCGAGGTTTACGGCGAACACGAGATTGACGACCGTGCCTGCGGGCAGGCCGAGCGCCTTGATCTCGAGGAACACACCCATGGCGGAAAGATTCTTCGCACGGCAACGGTGATACCTGCCACCCGGCACCGAGAGGTACACGGTGGTCGCGACCTTGTTCCTCTCTAGAAGACGCCTTTCCATCCCCCGATCCTTATTGTTGTAGGCCAGAAGGGCATCAGGATGCTGCCACGCGGTGGGCGAAATCAAGCCCTCGCGGGGCCCACGGCGAGGCCCTGCGCGGTCGTCGTCATTATGTTGCCTGGAGAGCGCCGCGGCCGCAGCGCCGAGACACCCTTTGTATTGACGCGCTACGCGGCTAAGCGGCCGCCTGGCCCCTCTCGACGCGCAGGGTGCAGAGGAGCTCGGGTGGGGCGGCGATGCCCATCTTGACGCGCCGGCCGTTACCGCCGAGCAACGTGATCTCGATGTTGCACTCGGCGATGAGGTCGCGCAGTCGCTGCCACTCAAGGCCGCCCTGCGAGTCGCTCAAGCTCGCGAGCTCGCGGCGCCGTGTTTCGAGCCTCGACCGATGCCATGCGCTGGCAGAACGCGCGCGCGTTCCTCGCCAAGCTCAGCACCGTGGTGGCCGCGCGCAAGGAAGAGCTCGACGAAACCGTGGAGCAGTATCGGCTCGGGGCCGAGCGCTGGCGCGACTCGCATCGCGGCGCTAAATCGCTCGACAAGATCGTCGGCGACGCCGAGCGCGAGAACGCGTAGCAACTGGCGCAGCGCGTCCGTTTTTCGTGCAACCTCCGGCAATCCCTGAGATGAGCGTCACCAACAAAAACGCCCGGGAAGCATGCATGCGCACCGCACCCTCCGTTTCCCCCAGTTCCGCGCGATCAACGAGCGGATCGCAGGGATTCGCCTCCTGCCTTCTTTACTAGGCTACGCGGGCATCAATCGCCTTTGCCCCGACCGTAGCCATGTAGCCCGTCGTTACCTCGTTCTTGTGTGCTGCGAAGGCGGCGAGAACTTCTTCCTTCTCGCGCCTAGGCACTTTCGCGAAATCGAGGGTACGCCCAAGCTCGGCCGCGACCTCGTCGAATTCGTCTGGCGAAATGCTGAGGTCGCGATGCGCTTCCTCGAGACCGAGCTTGGTTTTGCCCGCTCGCGTGGGTGTGTAAGGGAATGGCCCGCCTGCGGCGGCGCACACCCACAGAGTTCGCATGAACTTGAGGCCGGGTAATCTCTCCAGGTTTTTCGTGTGCCACTGTCTCAAGGCTGGATTCTTTGAGTTCTTCCCCACGATCGGGTTCTGCACCACCGCGTCGCTGAAGTGATTTACCACGCCAGCGATGGCGAAGACGCCGCCAAGGCGCTCGTACAAGTTCTTCTCAGTCATGATGAGGATCTCCAATGTTGGGGGGTTGGCACAACGCCGCAGGGCCGCCAACGCCAAAGCCGTGGCGACCAATCAAGAGGTACGCACTCCCGCAGCATCTTTACCTCACCGCGGTCGGTCTGTGCGGCCGCTAACTTAAATGGCCGTCCGCCCTGCGCCGCCCGTCGGAGAGAGGGCCCCCGCATCGATGATTCGACTCGGACACGCGCCGCAGATTGGCTTCGGCCAACACTCTTTGTCGCCAAGTGAATCGCCCGCTGCGGTCTGGCCGTGTGTTGACGATACGTGCGATCACTGTTTCGCTCTCGCGCCGGCTCGCCACGCTCCGGGCGGCAGCGGGCGCGTCTTGAGTTGCGGCCCGCGGCTAGCCCGAAGACGTCCCTCAGAGTGCGCAGCCGCACAGTGTGTCTGCTTCCCGTCCTATACAAGGTCTATAGGCTGATAAGAAGGGAAGCTCATGACAACCAACGAGAATGAACCGCCGATCCGCGAAGCCGTTGGCATATTTTTCGATGGGCAACACCTGAAAGACGCGCTCAAGGACCTTCTGGCCTCGGGCTTCGAACCCGAAGAGTTGGGGCTTCTGGCCAGCGAACAGGTTGTCGCGCGCTCGCTGGGCGACCTTTATACCCGCACCAACGAGAGTGCTGACTCGCCACAGGCGCCGGCCATCGCGTTTATCGGCAAGGAATCCAGTCGAGAGACGGCAAGGACCTTAGGGGGCAGCCTGTTTTTCGTTGGTACATCCGGCGTCATGGGTGCCGTGGTCGCTTCTGCAGCAGTGTTTGGCGGCGCGTTGCTCGCCGCCGTCGGCGGTATCGTTGGAGTGGGAGTCGTCGGGGCAGTCGTCGCGACCATCATTCATCAGAGCGACGCTGAGTATCTGCAGCACCAAGTGGACGAAGGTCACATGTTGCTGTTTGTACGGATGGCCGATAGCGACAGAGAGCAACAAGCCATGAACATACTGATCCGGCATTGCGCCGTTGATGTGAAAATGTACGAGGTCCCGGTCGAGCGCAGTGTCCCGACCGCCGCCTCCCAGCCAGCGTTGAAATCCGCAGCTTGACGGCACTCGATCAAAGTCACGGCGAGTCGCGACCGTTGATTTCTTTGACGCCGGCGCACCGACGGGACACACAAAGTATTCGTCGCCAGGTGCGCTACCGCACGGAACGACCGAAGAAGAGGGCGGAGCCTCCGCCTTTCCTGTCGCCGTCACACCGGCGCTCCTGCGTCGACCACTTACCACTGCATGAGGATTTGTCGATGAACATCACCACACCAAAGAGACCGTCTTGGTTGCTGCACGGCGCAGCCCTGGTACTTGCATTCGCTGCATTCGGCTCGTACTCGAGCATCGCCGCGGCAGCCGACGTCACGGTGACGCTGGCGGGCGACCAGGAAGTGCCGGCGGTCAAGAGTGCCGCCACTGGCACTGCCACGATCACCGTCGGCGCCGACAAGTCGGTCCGCGGCAGCGTGACAACCAAGGGCATGGTCGGGACGTTAGGGCATGTCCACGAGGCGGCGGCCGGCAAGACTGGGCCAGTGGTCATCCTGCTCGAAAAAAATGGCGATACGTATACGGTTCCTGCGAACGCCAAGCTTACGGACGCGCAGTTCGCAAGCTTCAAGGCCGGGAATCTGTACGTCAACATTCATAGCGCGGCGCATGCGGATGGAGAGCTTCGCGGACAGCTTAAGCCCTAACACAGACGTTCATTCCCTAGCGCGACATGCGTGCGAGAGCGTGCTTCCACTTTGTAGTCGCCGAGTTTTTGCTGCTCGGTCTCGCCGGTTGTGGCCACGAGGCTACGTTGCCGGAGAGCGCCGGATTCGGCCCCGAACCGGTGTTGCCCCCGCCGGACCAGACGCTCATTCCGACGGTGCAGATCGCTCCGGCAAAGGGCTGGCCATCCGGGGCGATGCCGGTGGCTGCAGCGGGGCTTGCGGTGTCGGCCTATGCGAGCGGGCTCGATCATCCGCGCTGGCTATACGTGCTTCCGAACGGCGATGTGCTCGTTGCCGAAAGCAATGGCCCGCCTCGGCCGGACGACACGACTGGCATCAAGGGGCGCCTGGTGAAGATGCTCAGGAAGCGTGCCGGCGGGGGTGTGCCGAGCGCCAACCGCGTCACGCTGCTGCGCGACAGCAACGGCGACGGCATCGCGGAGACTCGAACCGAGTTTCTGACCGCGCTCAATTCACCGTTCGGCATGACCCTCGTCGGCAACGACTTTTTCGTAGCCAACACCGATGCGGTCCTGCGCTTTCCCTACGAGGAGGGCGATACGCGCATCACGGTGCCAGGTGTAAAAGTTGTCGATCTACCGGCGGGCACGATCAACCATCACTGGACCAAGAACATCATTGCCAGCAGGGATGGGTCGCGTCTCTACGTGACGGTTGGGTCGAACAGCAATGTGGGCGAACACGGCTTGGAGAACGAGGTCGATCGTGCTGGCATCTTGGAGATCAATCCGGCGACCGGCGCTTCGCGGCTGTTCGCCTCCGGGTTGCGTAATCCGAACGGGTTGGATTGGGAGCCACAAACCGGCGCGCTGTGGACCGCAGTCAACGAACGCGATGAGCTCGGCGGCGACCTGGTTCCCGACTTCATGACGGCAGTGCAGGACGGCGCCTTCTACGGGTGGCCCTACAGTTACTACGGCCAGCACGTCGATGCGCGAGTGAAGCCGCCGCGCCCCGATCTGGTCGCACGCGCCGTCGCGCCCGACTATGCGCTCGGCGCGCATACCGCGTCGCTGGGGTTGGCGTTCTATCAAGGAAGTCTATTGCCGCCGGACTATGCCGGCGGGGTGTTCATCGGCCAGCACGGCTCATGGAATCGGAAGCCACGGAGCGGCTACAAAGTCATCTTCGTATCGTTTGCCAACGGACGACCCATGGGAACCCCACAGGATGTTCTGACCGGATTTGTCGACGCGAATGGCGATGCTCTTGGTCGTCCCGTCGGCGTCGCGGTGGACCGGGCAGGTGCCCTGCTCGTCGCGGACGATGTCGGCAATGTCATCTGGCGCGTGACGCCGGCCGCGTCGAAGCGGTGATTACCATGGCATTGCGCAGGCTACTGCCGCGAACGGCGGGTTGAACGCGCGCTAGCCGGCCCTGATCGTGGTGAGGGCGGAGCTCGCGCCGCTGCGTGTCCTTCCGCACAGATCTAGCGGACCGAGCGCGAGCATCATGTAGTCATCTGCCTTCTTTCAGGTGACCCTGTGTCGTTTGGGATATACATCGTTGGATACATCATATTCATCGCGGGCGCGGCGGTTGCTGCCAACCTACTCAACGTGCCTCTGGAGTGGATTGGCGTGGGTGTTATCTGTCTGATCGGCGTGGCAATCGTCCATGGGGTGACGGCGACTCGGCAAAAGGACACAGCGTCCTAGGAGCGTTCCCCCATGGCGAAATGCGACGCGTGCGGCAACGACTACGACAAATCCTTTCAAGTCGTGGCAAACGGCGACACCCATACGTTCGACAGCTTCGAGTGCGCGATCCAAACGCTTGCGCCCACCTGCGAGGTTTGCGGCGCGCGCATCATCGGCCATGGCCTGGAGAAGAACGGCCGGATGTTCTGTTGCGATCACTGCGCCGAGAAAGCCGGCGTGAAAGAACTGCGCGACCGCGCTTGATTCGATGAACAAGGAGACTCGATATGCAACAGCTTAAGGACCTGATGAGCCGCAACGTGCAGGTCATCGATCCCGACATGACGATCGAGGACGCCGCAAAAAGGATGCGCGATGGAGGTTTCGGAATGATGCCGGTCGGAGAGAACGACCGCATGATCGGTACGATTTCGGATCGCGACATTGCGATTCGGGGCGTCGCCGAGCACAAGGACACCGGCACTAGAGTTCGTGACGTGATGTCCCAAGGCGTCACCTGGGCCTACGAAGACGACTCCGTCGAAGAGGCCGTCGTGCTCATGAGCGAGCACCAGGTGCGGCGTTTGCCGGTTCTGGATCGGAACAAGCGGCTCGTAGGTATCGTGGCGCTCGGCGATCTTGCCGTCGAGCATTCCGCGGCTCGGCCGGCTGGCGAAGCGCTTGCGCAAATCTCGCAGCCTTCGCGTCCCACTCTTGGCCCGCCAGATTGACTGCTGCTTGCGCCAAATGGCACGCCATGTGCCGGACGTTGAGCGCTCAACCGAACGCCGGCTCTGAGCGTTGGCCAATCTCGCAAACGATCAGCAGCTCTCGAGTGCAGATGGAGAGTTCGCATGCACTACGTAGATGGATACATCGTGCCCGTCCCCAAGAAGAATCTCCCGGCCTATCGTCGCGCCGCAAAGAAGATGGGCAAGATCTGGCGGGAGTACGGCGCGCTGGATCTTCGTGAATGCGTCGCCGAAGACGTGAAAGTGGGGAAGCGCACGTCTTTCCCACGCAGCGTTAAGCTGAAGCCAAACGAGACCGTGATTTTCTCGTGGGTCGTGTTCAAGTCGCGCGCGCATCGCGACCGTGTCAACGCGCAGGTGATGAAAGACCCACGTCTCGCGGCCATGATGGATCCGAAGGCGGTGCCATTCGACGGCAAGCGCATGATCTACGGCGGCTTCACGACTTTGTTCGAACGCGAGTCGTAAAGACGGCGCTAGCGCGCACCGCGCCACCCGATGACGGCCGCTGCCGCCGTGGCGCCGGCCGTGTTGGCGACCAGATCCCAGCCGGTGTTGAGATAGCCGCCGACGTTGGTCTCCGGCACGAGCAGCGTGGCCGCGAACTCGACCACCTCGTTGAGCGCACCGAGCCCCATGCCGGCGGTCGCCGCGAGCACCATGAGACCCGGCGTCGGCACGGCGTCGCCGCCGCGCTGCCGGATCGCTGCGCGGATTCCTTGCCAGCAGACCCAAGTCGTGACCCCGAAGCCGTAGGCGTGCACGACCTGGTCATACTTGAGCCGTTCGGGAATCAGCCAGAGCGAGTAGAGCACGCGAATGTCGCCGCTGATGGGCCAAGATTCCGGCACCGTGACGAGACCGCCGGCCATGTGCAGCAGGCCCCATAGGCTCAACGCCCAGAGCGTTGCGCTCGTGAGCGCGATGCTGCGGTGCACGAGCCAAACGACACCGATCAGCACGATCATGACGACGATGTAGAACAGGAACTCGCGGTTGCCGAACGCGACAGCGCCGGCGGCCGCGGCCGCGAGGTACAGGGCATTGAAGGTCGCGACGGGCCAGAGACGCTCGGACTGCATGCTCGACACCTCCCGGCTGCACGGCCAAGAGGTCCTCCCCGGTGCCGCCGGGCCCAGTCTACTCGGCCGCCGGTTGCAGGACCGACGTCGAAGCGGTCGCGAGCATTGTGCAGCGGCGTTGCCGGCAAGCGGCCTCGATGCTGCGAGCTCGCCATGGAGACGCAGTCCTACGAGCAGGCGATCCTGGGTGCTGAGCGGGGCGAGGAGTCGGCGAGGCTGATATCCTGCTTCGGGCTGACGGAAAGCGAGGCCGATCTCGTGATGTTGCTGCATGGAGAGGCGTCGCGACGCGCCGCCGTGGGCAAATTCTCCCGCCAGCTGATTGACACTGCCGAGCTGTGAAAAGACAATAGCCGGCTTATGTCCGCGGAGGGGTACCCAAGCGGCCAACGGGGGCAGACTGTAAATCTGCTGGCTTACGCCTTCGTAGGTTCGAATCCTACCCCCTCCACCAATCCGGGTGGGGTAGGCGAGAACAGGCGGGTGTAGTTCAACGGTAGAACCTCAGCCTTCCAAGCTGATGGTGGCGGTTCGATTCCGCTCACCCGCTCCACTTTCGGACGCGAGCTTATGAGGATGGGGTCGAACAGGAGAAATCTGTTCCCGGTTTGCTTCCCGCCCACATAGCTCAGTCGGTAGAGCACTTCCTTGGTAAGGAAGAGGTCACCGGTTCAACTCCGGTTGTGGGCTCCACGGGTTCAGCGTCGCTGCACCGAAGTGGTGCAGAACAAGTGACACATTAGTATATAGGGATCAACGGCGTGACGGCCTAGGCCGCACCTCCAGTCGAGGCCAGAGTCAGGAGACGGGAATGTCCAAAGAAAAATTTCAGCGTAAGAAGCCGCACGTGAACGTGGGGACGATTGGGCACGTAGATCATGGGAAGACGACGTTGACGGCGGCGTTGACGAAGGTGATGGCGTCGAAGCATGGGGGTACGTTCATGGCGTACG
>CAZCZE010000023.1:0-38993 GCA_964503125.1 uncultured Gammaproteobacteria bacterium | reverse complement strand
GTCGATGTGCTCGATGCCCACCGCGAGCCGCACGGTCGATTCCTTGATGCGCGCCTGCTCGAGCTCGGCCGGCGACAGGTCCATGCCGAGATAGAGCTGCACGGGCGCCGCGAGCGACTCGGTGGAGCCCAAACTCGACGTGGTCGCGAACAGCCGGAGCGCGTCGATGAACGCCCACGTGCGCGCTTTATCGGCGGCGAGGTCGAAGGTCACGACGCCGCCGAAGTCCGTCATCTGCTTGCGCGCGAGCGCGTGCCCCAAGTCGCTCGGCAGGCCGGGATAGAACACCTTCGTCACTTCCTTACGCTTCGCGAGGAACTGCGCGATCGCGAGCGCGTTGGCCGAGTGCCGCTCGTAGCGCAGGTAGTACGTTTTGAGCCCGCGCGCGATCAGGAATGCGACCTCGGGATCGAGCACCGCACCCATGTTGACGGCGAGCGGCTTCAAGGCCCGGATGCGCTTCTTGTCGCCGATGACGATGCCGCCCATCGCATCGCCGTGGCCGTTGACGTACTTCGTCAGGCTGTGCACGAAGTAGTCGACGCCAAAACGGCCGTGGTTGTGCAGGCCCGCGAACGTGTTGTCGAGCACGGTGACGACGTCGTGGCGCTGCGCGAGCACGACGATCGCTTCGAGGTCGGGCACCTGGAGCATCGGGTTCGTCGGCGCCTCGAACAGCACGAGCTTGGTGTCGTCCTCGGCGAACGCGCGCTCGATGGCCGGCAGGTCGTGCACGCTCAACATCGTGAACTGCACCCCAAGCTTCGGCAGGAAGCGCCGCACGGCTACGCGATTGGGTCGATAGCTCTCGACGAAGATCACGACGCGATCCCCGGCTTCGAGATTGCCGAGCAGCGCGAGCCAGATGGCCGCCATGCCCGAGCCGACGGCGATCGCATCGTCGCGATCTTGGACCTCGGCGGCAGTGAGCTCGAGCTCGCGCGTCGTCGGATTGCTGTCGCGCGTGTAGTCGAAACCATGCTCCTTGGCCTCGGCCGTGAGCGACTCCCCGATCGTCGGGTAGGTGAATTTCACGGTCCGATGCACGGGCGCGACGACGGGGTCGTTGCCCGCGCGGAGCGAGACTCGTTTGGGGTGAGTGACGCGCGTTGGCTTCTTCATGGCCGCTTAGGATCGCGCTCAGAGCTTGCCGAGCGCCTCGCGCAGGTCCGCGATCAAGTCCTCGACGTCCTCTACGCCGACGGACAGGCGCACGAGGCCGTCGGTGATGCCGACGCGTTGGCGCTCGGCCGGCTCCATGACGGCGTGCGTCATCGTTACGGGATGCGTGATGAGCGTCTCGACTGACCCTAAGTTCTCGGCGAGCGTGCAGAGCTTCACGGAGTCCATGAGCCTCTTGCCGGCCTTGACGCCGCCTTTGACCTCGAACCAGAGCATCGCGCCGAAGCCCGTGGCCTGCTCCTTCGCGAGCGCGTGCTGCGGGAAGCTCGTGAGGCCCGGATAGCGCACCTGCTCGACCTTGGGGTGCTTCTCGAGGAACTCGGCGATCGCTTGCGCGTTGGCCGATTGGCGCTCGATGCGCAGCGACAGTGTCTTCGTGCCCTGCAGCGTGAGCCAGGCGACGAACGGCGACATGATCACGCCCGTCGCGTTCTGGTGAAAGCGCATCTTCTGCTCGAGCTCCGCGCTGTCGACGATGACCGCGCCGCCCGTGGTCGCGTTATGGCCGTCGAAGTACTTCGTCGTGCTGTGCACCGAGATGTTGGCGCCGAGCTCGAGCGGCCGCTGGAAGTACGGCGTCAGGAACGTGTTGTCGACGGCGTGCAGGATGCCGCGCTCCTTCGCGATCTTCGAGATCGCCGCGATCGGCGTGAGCTTGAGCGTCGGGTTCGCGGGCGTCTCCGTGAAGATGAGCTTGGTGTTGTCGCGAATGGCCTTGCGCACGGCCTCGGGATTCGCCGTGTCGACGAACGTGAACTGCACGCCGTAGCGCGAGTAGATCTTCGTGCAGAGCCGGTAGGTGCCGCCGTAGGCCACGTCGGAGACGATCGCGTGGTCGCCCGCCGAGAGCGTCGCTTGCAGCACGACCTGCTCGGCGGCCATGCCCGTCGAGTAGCACGTGCACCCCATCCCGTTCTCGAGCACCGCGAGTTTCTGCTCGAGCGCGCGCACCGTCGGATTGCCACTGCGCGAATACGAGAAGCCCTTCGCCAGATACTGATCGACGGAGGGCTGCACGAACGTCGTCGACTGGTAGATGGGCGTGAGAATGGCGCCCGTCACGGGATCGGGCGTGACGCCGGCGTGCACTTGCTTGGTCGTGAAGCCCATCGGCTTGCTCCGCTTGAGATAGCGCTTATCGGTGAGGCGGGGATGATACCGGAAAGCCTGCCGCCGGGCTCGCTCGAGCAGCAGGTACAATGCGTGAGAGCTCGAATTTCGGGGGAGCCACAATGCCGCGCACGTTGCAACGAATGCTCGTCCTCGCCGTGTCATGGGTCGCCGCCACGATTGCACACGCGCAGCTCTCGGCGCCGAACGCGACGGGCGTGGCGATGGGGCACCTGCACTACGTCGTTCGCGACGTCGCCGCCAACAAGGCCTTCTGGGTCGCGCTCGGCGGCCGCCCCGTGCTGTTCAACGGCACCACCGAGGGCGTCGTGTTCCCGGACGTCGTCGTGCTATTGCGCCAAGGCGAGCCGAGCGGCGGCACGCAGGGCTCGGTGGTCAATCACGTCGCATTCCGCGTGAAATCCGTTGCAGCGCTCGAGCGCGCCGGGTTCGAAGTCGAGTACAACGCGCAGTACTTAGGCGTCGTGTCGGTGCACACGCCCGAAGGCGAGCGCATCGAGCTCTTCGACGACGAGCTCGCGACGAATCTCGGCTTCACGTTCGATGACGGACGCAGCGACGCTGCTGCCGAGCGGCACAACCGCAAGCTCGAAGTGCCGATCATCGCGCATCACATTCATCTCAACGTGCCGCCCGACCACGTCGCGGCCGCGAAAGACTGGTACGCGACGCACTTCGGCGGCGTGCGCGGCAAACGTTGGCGCTACGAGGCCGTCGACCTGCCCGGCATCAACATCAACATCTCGGGTGTCGACACTGCGCAGGCCCCAACCCGCGGCCGCATGCTCGATCACATAGGCTTCGAGGTCGTGAACCTCGAGGCGTTCTGTAAGGAGCTCGAAGCGGCGGGCATCGAGTTCGATCGGCCGTACGGGAAATTGCCTTCGGGCTTCGGCCTCGCGTTCCTGACCGACCCCTGGGGCACGTACATCGAGCTCACGGAAGGCCTGCGCGATTTGTAATGCGTCGGCGTTGGCCTGAGGCGGCACGTGAGAGAGGTCTATCGGGACCGCGCCACCGTTGGTAGCGACGCCGGTGTGAGACAGCCCTTTCGGCAGCGTCGGCGCCAGGACGGCGCCGACGCAGCCTACAGGGACGTATTCACGGCGGTGCCGAAAGGGCTGTCTCGCGCCGGCGTCGCCTGGCACCGCACTCAACCGCCCTCGCCCGCCGCGGAATCCCCTGGCGCGCCTTTGCGCTTCTGGACGGCCTGGCGCAGCAGGTACTCGATCTGCGAGTTGACGCTGCGCAGCTCGTCCGCCGCCCATTTTTCGAGCTCCTTCCAGAGCTCGGGCGGCAGACGCAGCAGGAACGACTTGCGCTCCTCCGCCACAACGCTAGGTGTACAGCGTGCCCGTGTTGATCACGGGTGACGCTTCCTCGGTGCCGCAGAGCACGACGAGCAGGTTGCTCACCATCGCCGCCTTGCGCTCCTCGTCGAGCGTGACGACGTTCTTCTTGGCCAGCTCGTTGAGCGCCATCTCGACCATGCTGACGGCGCCGAGCACGATCTTTTCGCGCGCCGCGATCACGGCCTCGGCCTGCTGGCGCCGCAGCATCGCCGGCGCGATCTCGGGCGCGTAAGCGAGGTGTGTGAGCCGCGCCTCCTCGACGACGACGCCGGCCTTGGCCAAGCGGACCTCGAGCTCTTTCTTCAGCGCGTGCGCGACTTCGTCGCCGCCGCCGCGCAGCGTGAGCTCGTTCTCCTCGCCGTGGTCGTACGCGTAGAGGCTCGCGATGCTGCGGATCGCGGTTTCACTCTGCACCTGCACGTAGCTCTCGTAATCCTCGACGTCGAACACGGCCTGCGCCGTATCATCGACGCGCCACACGACGACGGCCGCGATCTCGACGGGGTTGCCGCGTTTGTCGTTGACCTTGAGGGTCGGGCTGTTGAAGTTGTGGACGCGCAGCGAAAGCTTCGTCTTCAGCTTCGCCTGCGTCGTGGACCCGTCCGACATCGAAAGAGGTCCGAGCTTGACCTTCTTCGGCATGGGCATCGAGCCCGGCACGACGCCGCGGTGGCGCGCGTAGAGCGGATTGGCCCAGTGAAAGCCGCTCGTGCGAACCGTGCCTTTGTAGGCGCCGAACAGGATCAGCACGCGCGCCTCGTTGGGCTCGAGCGTGAAGAAGCCGAAGCATAGGAAAATGCCCACACCGACCATCAGGAACGCGCCGAAGATTCGAATCGCGGCGGCGGGCCCTGACAGCGCGCCGTCGTCGGCCGCCACTGCCGTCGAGATGAACAACACGACCGCCGCCGCGAACCACAGCACGACGAGCGCCAATGCCAGCCAGCCGTTCAGCGGCCGTCGGTCACGTTCGACCGTGTGTTTCAACTGTGGAGCAGTCATGGATCGTACCTCTGTGGTTGATATGTAAATGATATCACCACGAAATCACGCACGCGTCAAGGCCACGCCCGGCGCGGGCCTTGGCGGGCCACCGGGACTTGACTTAACGCGGGGCCGGCGCGGCCTGGCGATCGAGAAAGGCCGCGAGCGCGAGCAACGCGAACGAGCACACCCAGATGAAATAGCCGGCCGCGAGAAAGCGGCGGTCGGCTTCCAGCGTGTACACCCAGTGCAGGTCGAGCAGCGTCGCCGCCGCAGCCGCCCAGAGCACGAGCTTGGGAGTGCCGCCGCGCACGAGTAGCACGGTGAGCGCGACGAACAGGAAGTTCGTGAGAGCGCTTCCGACCATGAGGATCAGGAGCCATAGGGGCTCACCTCGAAATTCCTCGAAGTCCCACAGCGGGCTCAACGCCACGATAAATGCGGACCAGCCGCGGAATTCGTCCATGGCGGGCAGCACCCAGCCGAGCACGTTGGCCGCGACGGCGGCGGCGAGCACCGCGCGCGACGCGTTCATCGCTCTCCCCTGCTCACGATAACAGCCGCTCGCGCCGCGCCCACGCGAGCGTGTCGTCGAGGCCGCGCTTGAGCTTCGTGAAGATCTCGTCGATCTCGTCGGGCGTGACGATGAACGGCGGGCAGAGCGCGATCGTGTCGCCGATGGCGCGCACGATCAGCCCGTGCGCCTCGCAGAGCTGCATGCACTTCAAGCCGACGGCGAGGCGCGCCTCGAACGCCACCTTCGTGGGCTTGTCGTGCACGAGCTCGCAGGCGCCGACGAGCCCGATGCCACGCGTCTCGCCGACGAGGGGATGGGGTGCTAGCGCCGCGAGCCGCGCCTGGAACTGCGGCGCGATGCGCCGCACGTGCTCGTAGAGGCCGCGCTCCTCGTAGATCTCGAGCGCGCGCAGCGCCACGGCCGCGCTCACGGGATGGCCCGAATACGTGAACCCGTGACCGAAGATACCGATCTCGGCGCTCGCGTCGACGAGCGGCGCATACAGGAACTCGGGCACGATGACGGCGCTGATCGGCAGATACGCAGACGACAGCGCCTTCGCCGCGGTCACGGTGTGCGGCTGCATGTCGAACGCTTGCGCTCCCCAGAGCTCGCCCGTGCGGCCGAACCCCGTGATGACCTCGTCGTCGATCATGAGCACGTCGTGCTTCGCGAGCACCGCCTGAATCTTCGGGAAGTAGCCGCGCGGCGGCAGCAGCACGCCACCGACGCCCATGAGCGGCTCGGCGATGAACGCCGCGACGGTGTCCGGCCCTTCGTGCTCGATGAGCCGCTCGAGATTGGCCGCGAGCCGCGTGGCGTAATCCTCCTCGCTCTCGCGAGGCTGTGCGCCGCGATAGTAGTACGGCGCGTCCGTGTGCAGGAACGGCGGCAGCGGCACGTCGAACAGCTTGTGGAACGAGGGCAACCCCGTGAGCCCCGCGGCAGCGAGCGTCGTGCCGTGGTACCCCTTCAAGCGCGCGATGATCTTCTTCTTGTGCGGCCTGCCGATCGCGTTGTTGTAGTACCAGACGAGCTTGATCTGCGTGTCGTTAGCGTCCGAGCCCGAGTTGCCGAAGAACACGCGCGACGCCGCGAACGGCGCGAGGCCGACGAGCTTCTCGGCGAGCAGTATGCCGGGCTCGTGGCTCTTGCCCGCGAAGAGATGCGCGAACGACAGCTTCTTGAGCTGATCGTACGCAGTCCGCGCGAGCTCCTCGTCGCCATAGCCGAGCGTCGTGCACCAGAGCCCGGCCATGGCCTCGATGTATTCCCGCCCATGGTGGTCGAAGACGCGCACGCCCTTGCCGCGCACGAGCACGAGCGGCTTGCCGCGCTGCAGCGCCGCGAGGTTCGTGTTGGGGTGCAACACGTGCGCGAGATCGAGCGCTTCGAGATCCTTGGGCGTAGGGTGAGCCACGTCGTTAGAACACCCGGCCCAGCGTCACGTAGAACGCGTCCTCGCCGCCTTCGGCGCGGCCATAGCCGATGTAGATCGGCCCGACGGGCGTGCTCACACCGCCCCAAAACGAGCCGCCGAGCACGCTGCCGGCGGCGGAGATGTCGTCGCGCGACTGCCAGGTGTTGCCGAGCTCGACGCTCACGCCGGCGAAGGCCGGGAACAGCGCGAGATCGCCGATGCGCCGGTAGTAGCTCGCCCCGAGGCGTGCCGCATGCTGCCCCGAGAGCTGGTTGCGGTTGATGCCCGAGATGTCGAAAAAGCCCCCCATGCGGAACAAGCGGCTGTCGGATGCCTCGCCGCTGATGGTGGTGTCGTAACGCAACGTCGCGAGCACGGTATGCCGGCCCCAGGTCGTCGCATGCGAGCCCGAGATCAGGAGCTGATCGAAGTCGGCGTCGGCGGCCAGCGGCCGCTGCCGCGAGGCGCGCCACTCGACGCTCGCGAGCGACCCCTGACGCGGAAACGACGGGCTGTCCATCGTGTCGACGGAGAAGCGCCCGAAGAACTCGCCCCGCCTGAAATCGTCCTCGTTGATGTACGTGGGATCGCCGACGCGCAAGTTGAACGAACCCTTGGCCGTGCGCACGCCGAAGCGGTACTCGGCCCAGGTCGGCAGCTCGCGGCCAACGGCGAGCTCGAGCGTCGCCTCGCGCAGATCCGCTTCGGTCACGCGCTCGTCGCCGACGAACACGTTGAACTGGTTCGATTCGATGTTGAGCGACGGAGCGTAGAAATACAGTCCCTTGCTGCCGAACGGCTGGTGCAGATCAGCGATCAGCGCGGGCTCGTCGCCGACGACGATCGTGGCTCGCCACTCGCCGCCGAGCGGGTTGATCGCAGTGCGCAAGTAGCTCGCCGCGAGCCCGAACAGCACATCGGAGCCCGCCGAGGAGCTGTATTCCATGCCAAGCTGCAGGTAGTTCGGGCCCCACGAGCGCTCGCTGAGCTCCACGTCAAGACCGATCCGGCCCCGCTCCGTGCCGAGGCCGTAGCGCACGTTCTGATAGTAGTCGAGGCCGTAGACCGTGTTCATGGCCCGCTCGACGGCTTCGACGTCGAGCGGCTCGCCGATCTCGATGTCGCCGAGCCGCGCCTCGACGACGCTGTCGGCGATCGGGGCGTTGTTCTCGAGGCGCACGAACTCGACGACGGGCAGCTCGCGCATGCGCGGATCCGTGCGCGCCGCGAGGTGCGCCGCGTACGCGGCTTCGCTGAGCGAGAGGCGCTCGAACTCCGCGCGCCGCTGCATGACGGCGTCGTAGCCGGTCTGGACCGCCTCGCGCATGCGCGCGAAGCTCGTCGAGCTCAAGTCTTCCTCGAACTCCGGGACGACGAGCAAGTCCTGCGGCCCGAGCTTCGCGCGCTGCTCGAGCGTGCCCGCGCGCGTCAAGAGGTTCGTGAGCTGCTCCGTGACGTCGAGCACCGAGCGCAGAGTCTCCTGCGCCAACAGGCCCGAGGAAATATCGACGGCTATGACGACCTCGGCACCCATTTCGCGTGCGACGTCGACGGGCAGGTTCATGGCAATGCCGCCGTCGACGAGCAGTCGTCCGTCGATGTCGATGGGCGACAGGACCGCCGGGATCGACATGCTCGCGCGGAGCGAGCGCGCAAGGCTGCCCGAGCCGAGAATCACAGCCTCGCCCGTCGCGATGTCGCCGGCCACGGCGCGGAACGGAATCGCGAGGTCGTCGAAGTCCTGCACCTGCGACGCGAGCAACGTCTCGCGCGAGATGATGAGGTCGATGACCTGGCCTTGCACGAGCCCGCGCGGCAGCTCGAACTCGCCGTTGTTGAGGCCGGGCTTTTGATCGACCAGAAAGAGATCGTCGTCGCGCTTGCGCCGGAACGACTTGAGTCGCCGGGGCGTGCTGTTGAGAAAGGCGGTATCCCACTCGAGGCTCGCGACGAGATTCTCGAGATCCGCAACCGGCATGCCCGAGACGTAGAAGCCGCCGACGACCGCGCCGATGCTCGTGCCGGCGACCTGGTCGACCGGGATGCGCAGCTCCTCGAGCGCCCTGAGCACGCCGATGTGCGCGCCGCCGCGCGCGCCGCCACCCGACAGCACGAGCCCGACCGACGGTCGCGCGGCACCGTTCGCCTCGGCCGGCGCGACCTGCGCGAGCGCGCACTGGCCCGCCGCCGACCACGCAACGCAGAGCGCGGCCCGGGCTAGCAATCCAAATTGTCGGCGTCTGCGCATGGCGCGATACCCCGGAGCGGCAGTCGTGAGCTCAGGCGGAATGATGCCAGAGCCGGACGGTGGCGACTAAGTGGCGACTAAGTGGCACCGTCTATTACCATACGCCCCGTTCCAACCCAAACAGTGGGCATGGCTCAGCACAACCGCCTCATCATCGTCGGCTCCGGGCCCGCGGGCTACACGGCGGCCGTCTATGCGGCGCGCGCGGCGCTCACGCCCGTGCTCATCACGGGAGTCGAGGTAGGAGGGCAGATGACGACGACGACCGACGTCGACAATTGGCCCGGCGACGACCGAGGCGTCCAGGGACCCGAGCTCATGGAGCGCATGAAGCGCCACGCCGAGCGCTTCGGCACGAAGCTCATTATGAACCAGGTCGACCGCGTCGAGCTCGGCGCGCGCCCGTTCCGACTGTTCTGCGGCAAGGACGAGTACACCTGCAACGCGCTGATCATCGCGACGGGAGCGTCGGCCAAGTATCTCGGCCTTGAGTCCGAGGACGCCTACAAGGGCCGCGGCGTGTCGGCCTGCGCGACCTGCGACGGATTTTTCTTCCGCAACCAACCCGTCGCCGTCATCGGCGGCGGCAACACGGCCGTCGAGGAGGCGCTCTATCTCGCCAACATCGCCTCACGCGTCACCGTCGTGCATCGCCGCGACGAGTTTCGGGCCGAGCAGATCATGATCGACAAGCTCGTCGAGCGGAGCCGCACGGGCAACGTCGAGATCCTCTACGATCACGTGCTCGACGAAGTCGTCGGCGACGAGCGCGGCGTCACGGGCATGCGCGTCAAGCACGTCAAGAGCGGCGCGCCACGCGCCGTCGACGTGCAAGGCGTGTTCATCGCGATCGGCCACACGCCGAACACGGGCGTGTTCGCGGGCCAGCTCGAGATGGAGGGCGGCTACATCGTCACGCGCGCAGGACGGCACGGCTTCGCCACGGCCACGAGCGTCGAGGGCGTGTTCGCGGCCGGCGACGTCGCGGACCCGATCTACCGCCAGGCGGTGACCTCGGCTGGGTCGGGCTGCATGGCGGCGCTCGACGCCGAGCGTTTTTTGACCGAATGAAGCGACGATAATGAGAACCGGTGCGCTGGTGCCGGAAAGCGTACTATCGGATCATGCCGTTGCCGACGCGGGCACGGACGCCCGCGCTAGAGCAATGCAGGAGCAATTGCCGACGCGGGCACGGACGCCCGCGGTAGAGCAATGCAGGAGCAATTGCCGACGCGGGCACGGACGCCCGCGGTAGAGCAATGCAGGAGCAATTGCCGACGCGGGCACGGACGCCCGCGCTAGAGCAATGCAGGAGCAATTGCCGACGCGGGCACGGACGCCCGCGCTAGAGCAATGCAGGAGCAATTGCCGAAAGGGGACTCGATGCTCGTAGGTCGACGCCGTTTCTTGGCCGTCTCGCTGAGCGCCGCCGCGGGCCTCTCCCCGGTCGCCCGAGCCGCCGCGGCCGCGGTGCCGTCCGTGCATCGCCTGTCGTTCTACCACATTCATACGGCCGAGAAGCTCAGCGTCGCCTACCGCGAGGGCGGCGCGTTGATCCCCGGAGCGCTGATCGAGATCAACCGTCATCTCCGTGACTTCCGCACCGAGCAGATCCACGACATCGACGTAGGGCTGCTCGACGCGCTACACGACCTCTTCACGATGTTCGAAGGCCGCGGCAACTTCGAGGTCATCTCGGGCTACCGCTCGCCGCGCACCAACGCCGCGCTGCGTCACGTCACGACGGGCGTGGCCGAGAACAGCTTGCACATTCAAGGCCGCGCGATCGACGTGCGGCTCACGAGCGCCAAGACCGTCGCGTTGCGCGACGCTGCCATCGCGCTTCGCCACGGCGGCGTCGGCTACTACCCGGAGTCGAACTTCGTTCACCTCGACACCGGCGCGCTCCGCACCTGGTAGGCGCTCGCACCAATCCGGTAGACTGCGCCACATCCTCTTGAGGTGTGGCCATGAAGCGCATCGCCATCATCGCGGCGCTCGTGCTCGTCGCGCTCGCAGCAGCCTGGTACTTCACTCGCCCCGCGCCCGTCGCGGTGGCGCTCGTGACGGCCGAACGCGGGCCCGTATCGGCCACGGTCACGAACACCCGCGCCGGCACGGTCGACGCCTGCCGTCGCGCCGGGCTGTCGCCGGCCATGGGCGGCCAAATCGCCACTCTGCAGGTCAAGAACGGCGAGCGCGTCGCCGCCGGCGATTTGCTGCTCGAGCTCTGGAACGACGATACCAAAGCCGAGCTCGAGCTGGCGCAGCGCGATGCGCGCGCGGCCCGCTCGCGCGCGCGCGAAGCGTGCGTCGTCGCCGCAGTCGCCAAACGCGACGCGGAGCGCATGGCCTCGCTGCGTGCGGAGCGGCTCGCGTCCGAGGAAGCGGCCGACCAAGCGCAGGGGCGCGCCGAGTCGACGGCGGCCGCCTGCGCCGCGGTCGAGGACGCGACGCGCGTCGCCGACGCGCGCATCGACGTCGCCACCGCGCATCTCGAGCGCACGCAGCTCCGTGCCCCGTTCGACGGCGTGATCGCGGAGATCAACGGCGAGCTCGGCGAGTTCGTCACGCCCTCGCCCGTCGGCGTGCCGACGCCGCCGACCGTCGACCTCATCGACGCGTCGTGCCTCTACATCAGCGCGCCGATCGACGAGGTCGACGCGCCGCGCGTGCGCGCCGGCTTGCCGGCCCGCATCAGCCTCGATGCCTTTCCCGACCGTGTATTCCCGGGCCACGTGCGCCGCGTGGCGCCCTACGTGCTGGATCTCGAGAAGCAGGCGCGCACCGTCGAGATCGAGGCGGAGTTCGACGAACCCGAGGAAGGCGGCTTGCTCGCGGGCTACAGCGCCGACGTCGAGGTCGTGCTCGACGAGCGCGCCGACGCGCTGCGGTTGCCGACCTCGGTGATCCTGCCCGATAAGACGGTATTTCTGGTCGACCCCGCGACGAGCCGCATCGCCACGCGCCGCGTCGAAACCGGGATCGCCAACTGGGAGTACACGGAGATCCTCGGCGGTGTTCAGGCCGGCGACCGCGTCGTGAGCTCCGTCGATCGCGACGGCGTCGCCGACGGCGCGCTCGTCACCCCCGAATAAGCTCTGCGGCCGCGCCATGATGGAGCTCTCCGGAATCTGCCGCGAGTACGCGGTCGGCGACGAGACCGTGCACGCGCTCGATCACGTCGACGTCACGATTCGCGCCGGCGAATACGTCTCGATCATGGGGCCCTCGGGCTCGGGCAAGTCGACGCTGCTCAACGTGCTCGGCTTGCTCGATCGCCCGACGGCCGGCACCTACCGCTTGAAGGGCGAGGACGTCTCGCATCTCGACGACGATGCGTTGGCCGCGCATCGGCAGCAGCACATCGGTTTCGTCTTTCAGTTCTTCCACCTGATTCCGCGGCTCACGGCGCTCGAGAACGTCGAGCTGCCGCTCGTGCTCACCGGGGCCGCGCCGCGCGCGCGGCGCGAACGCGCCGCCCAAATCCTCGAGTCCGTCGGGCTCAAGACGCGCGTCGGCCATCGGCCCGATCAGCTCTCGGGCGGCGAGCGCCAGCGCGTCGCGATCGGCCGGGCGATCGTCATGCAGCCGAGCTTCCTGCTCGCCGACGAGCCCACGGGTAACCTCGACACGAAGTCGGGCGGCGAGATCATGCAGCTCCTCGAGCGGCTCAACCGCGACGGCATCGCCGTGCTCATCGTCACGCACGACCCGGCCATCGGCAGCCGCGCGCGCCGCCATCTCACAATGCGCGACGGCCAGGTCGTCGGCGACGTCAGCGAAGCGGCAGCCGAGGGCATGGATGCCCGAGGTAGAGCAATGCAGGGAGCGATTGCCGAATGAAACCGTTCGACGTCATGCGCATGTCGCTGCAGGCGGTCGAGCGCTATCCGCTGCGCACGTCGATGTTGCTGCTCGCGATCGCCATCGGCGTCGCCGCGGTCGTGCTGCTCACGGCCGTCGGCGAGGGCGCGCGGCGTTACGTCACCGGCCAATTCTCCTCGCTCGGCCTTGAGCTCATCATCGTCTTGCCCGGCCGCGCCGAAACGGCCGGCGGCGGCATCCAGGGGCTCCTCGTGGGCGAGACGGCGCGCGAGCTCACGCTCGACGACACGCTCGCCATCGCACGCAGCCCGCGGGTTCGCCAGGTCACGCCGGTCGTGCCCGGCGCCGGCACCGTTTCCTGGGGGGCGCGCGAGCGCGACATCACGGTGCTCGGCACGAGCGCCTCGATGCTGCCCATCCAACACTGGATCATGGGCGAAGGCCAATTCCTGCCGCTTGGGCGTCTCGACGTGGCGCAGCCCGTTTGCGTGCTCGGCGCGACGGTGGCGCGCGAGCTCTTCGCGAGCCGCTCGCCGCTCGGCGAGTGGCTACGCATCGGCGATGTGCGCTGCCGCGTGCTCGGCACGCTCGCCGAGCAAGGCATGGCCGGCGGCTTCGACGTCGACGAGACGGTCATCATGCCGGTCGCGAGCGCCCAGCAGATCTTCAATACCTCGGCCGTGTTCCGCATCCTCGTCGAAGCGAACGACCGCGACACGGTGCAAGCCGCGCGGCGCGACATCATCGAGATCGTCAAGACCCGGCATGCGGGCGAGGAAGACATCACCGTCATCACGCAAGACGCCTTAGTCGCGACGTTCGACACGATCTTCAACATGATCACCGCCGGGCTCGGCGCCATCGCGGCCATCAGCCTCGTCGTGGCGGGCGTGCTCATCATGAACGTCATGCTCGTCGCCGTGAGTCAGCGCACCGCCGAGATCGGGCTGCTCAAAGCCGTCGGCGCGCGCCAGCGCCAGATCCTCGCGCTGTTCCTCACCGAGGCGGCGTGTTTGTCGCTGCTCGGCGCGGTTGCGGGCTTGGGCCTAGGCGGCGCCGGCATCTGGCTGATGCGCCTGGCCTTCCCCGTGCTCGACTTCGCGTCGCCGACGTGGGCCTCGGCTTCGGCGGTCGGCGTCGCGATCGCGAGCGGCCTCGTGTTCGGCATCCTGCCGGCACGGCGGGCCGCCGCGCTCGACCCGGTCAACGCGCTCATGCGGAGGTAGCTCATGCGCGCGCGCGACTTCCTAGAGCTCGTCGCCAAATCGGTCGTCGCGCATCGACTGCGCAGCACCCTGACCGCGCTCGGCATCGGCATCGGCGTCACGGCCGTCGTGCTGCTCACGTCGATCGGCGAGGGTTTGAACACCTACATGGTCGAGCAGTTCACGCAGTTCGGCACGAACACGATCCAGATCCAGCCCGGCAAGATGAGCACGTTCGGCGTCTCGCCCGGCGTTCTGAACTCGGTGCGGCCGCTGTCGCTCGCCGATGCCGAAGCGCTCGAACGCGCGCCGCACGTGCTGAATTCGGTGCCCATCGTCGCGGGCAGCGCGTCGGTCGAAGGGCGCGGACGCGAGCGCAGTGTCACCGTGTACGCGGTCGGCCCCGACTTCGACAGAACTTTCGGGTTCGACGTGCGCGTAGGCGAGTTCCTGCCGGACGACGAGCTCGAGCGCGCACGCAACGTCGCCGTGCTCGGCGCGAAACTGCACGCCGAGCTCTACGGCAGCGACAATCCGCTCGGCGACCGCATCCGCGTCGGCGGGCAACGCTACCGCGTCGTCGGCGTCATGGAGTCGAAGGGGCAAATGGTCGGAATCGACCTCGACGATACGGTCTACATTCCGGCGGCGCGCGGCCTCGAGATGTTCAACCGCCAGGGGCTGCTCGAGATCGACGTGCTCTATGCCGAGGACGCACCCATCGACGAGGTCATCGACGGCATTCGGCGCATTCTCACGGCGCGCCACGGCGGCGAGGACTTCACGGTCGTGACCCAGCAGCAGATGCTCGACGTGCTCGGCTCGATCGTCGACGTGCTGACGCTCGGCGTGGCGGCGCTCGGCGGCATCTCGCTGCTCGTCGGCGGCGTCGGCATCTTCACGATCATGACGATCGCCGTGCGCGAACGCACGCAGGAGATCGGCCTACTGCGCGCCATCGGCGCACGCCGCTCACGCATTGCGCAATTGTTCGTCGGCGAAGCCATGCTGCTGTCGGCCGTCGGCGGCGTCGGTGGCCTGTTGCTCGGGTTCGCGATCGTGGCGTTCGTGCAATTCGCGTTGCCCGCGGTGCCGGCCACGCTCTCGCCGCTCTACGTGGCCCTCGCGCTCGTCATCGCCGTCGTGATCGGGCTGATCGCGGGCGTGCTGCCGGCACGCAGCGCGGCCCGGCTCGAGCCCCTCGACGCGCTGCGCGCGGAATAACTCGAGGCGCAGCCGGCGGCGCGAAGCCGCGCGCATCTACCTCACAGCGGAACGGCAAGTACACGAACCGGCCTGAGCCGCGTACGTGGATCGTGGTACTAGCCGTCGACCGGCCGAGCGGGCGTGCGCAGACGCAGCTCGTAGAAATTGAGATCGAGCCACCGCCCGAACTTGAAGCCGGCGTGATGAATCGTGCCCGCGAGCACGAAGCCGAGCTCAACGTGGAGCGCGATGCTCGCCGCGTTCGTCGCGTCGATGCCGCCCACCATGACGTGATAGTCCTGCTGCCCGGCCGTCGCGATGAGCCGCGTGAGGAGCCCGCGCGCCACGCCTTGCCGGCGATGGTCGCGGTGGACGTACACCGAATGCTCGATCGTGTATTTGTAGGCCGGCCAATTGCGAAACGGACCGTAGGTCGCGAAACCTTGCAGCGCTCCGTCGTCGCCCACGGCGCCGAGCACCGGCAACCGCTTCCGCTCCTTGGCGCGAAACCACTCGACCATGCTCTTAAGAGCGCGCGGCCGATAGTCGAACAACGCCGTCGACGTGACGATGGCGTCGTTCAAGATCGCGAGGATCGCCTCGGCATGCTCGTCGTAGCGGCAAGTGACGATGCGCATGCTGCACCCCGAGCGCTAGAGCCGACCGACGGCGGGCCGCAGCTCCACGGGCTCGGACTCGTCGAGCTCGTTGGCGATGAAGCCGCCCGATTGGTGTCGCCAGAGCTTCTCGTAGTGGCCGCCGCGTCGTAGCAGCTCGGCGTGCGTGCCCTCCTCGACGATGCGCCCGCCGTCGAGCACGACGAGCCGGTCCATGCGCGCGATCGTCGACAGACGGTGCGCGATCGCGATCACCGTTTTGCCTTGCATGAGATCGAGCAGCTGCTCTTGGATCGCGAGCTCGACTTCGCTGTCGAGCGCCGACGTGGCCTCGTCGAGCACGAGAATCGGCGCGTCCTTCAAGATGACGCGCGCGAGCGCGATGCGCTGGCGCTGCCCGCCCGAGAGCTTGACGCCGCGTTCGCCGACGTGCGCCGCGTAGCCCGCGCGGCCCTGCCAGTCGCGCAACCCCATGACGAACTCGTGCGCCTGCGCCTGACGCGCGGCCGCGACGACCTCGGCGTCGGACGCGTCCGGCTTGCCATAGCGGATATTGGCCGCGATCGAGCGGTGCAGCAGCGAAGTATCCTGCGTCACCATGCCGATCGCGGCGCGCAGGCTCTCCTGCGTGACTTCGGCGATGTCCTGGCCGTCGATGAGAATGCGGCCCGACTCCGTGTCGTGGAGCCGCAGCAACAGGTTCACGAGCGTCGACTTGCCCGCTCCCGAGCGGCCGACGAGGCCGACGCGCTGGCCGGGCCGAATCGTGAGGCTCAGGTTCTGCACGACGGGCGGCGAATCCTTGCGGCCGTAGGCGAAGGTCAAGTTCTCGAAGCGAATCTCGCCGCGCGGCACCGTGAGCGCGCGGGCTTGCGGGCGATCGACGCCCGAATGCTGCACCGCGATCGACTGCATGCCTTCTTGCACCGTGCCGACGTTCTCGAAAATCGACGTGACTTCCCAGCTGACCCAACCCGCGGCATTGACGGTCTGCCACGCGAGCGGCAGAGCCGTCGCCACTAGACCTGCGTCGATGGCGCCCTGCGCCCAGAGCGTGAGGCCGATGCCGGCCGTGGCGACGAGCAGCAGCGCATTTTGGGCCGTCAGCATGAAATGGAAGCGGGTGATCGTCTTGAGATGCGCGCGCATCGCGCCGTAGTGCCCGTCGATGGCCTCGCGCACGTAGGCGTCCTCGTCGCGCAACCGGCCGAAGAGCTTGACGGTCAGGATGTTCGTGTAGCTGTCGACGACGCGGCCCATCACGAGCGAGCGGCCCTCCGAGCTCGCGCGCGCCAGCTCGCGGAGCCGCGGCACGAAATGCCGCAGCAATAGCACGTAGCCGACGGACCAGACGAGCATCGGCACGCCGAGCCGCCAATCGGCCACGGTCATGAGCACGAATGCCGTCGTGCCATAGACGCCGATGTACCAGACGGCGCGGATGCTCGACATCGCGCTCTCGCGCAGCGAGCTCGCCGTCTGCATGACGCGGTTGGCGATGCGCCCCGCGAAATCGTTCTGGAAGAACGGCAAGCTCTGGCGCACCACGTGCCAGTGGCTCTGCCAGCGGATCAGGCTCGTCGCGCCGGGCACGAGCGCGTTGTGGCGAATCGCCACGTCCGTCAGGATCGCGAGCGGCCGCACGACGAGCACGAGCGCGACCATGCCGACGAGCAGCGGCAGCTCGGCCGCAAGCGCGGCGGGCCGGTCGTCGGTCTCCATGAGCGACACGAGCCGGCCGATGAACAGCGGTATCACGGTGTCGAGCAGCGCGACGGCCAGGCTCGCGCCGAACATCGCCGCATACCAGCCCTTCGTCTGGCGGATGAAGTGCCAATAGAACGCCGCGAGGCCTTCGGGCGGCGGGCCCGCGGTCGGGCTCGCGGTTACGGCAATGTCGAAGTCGACGAGCTTCACGTCAGTGTAGGCGGCACCGGCGCCGCAGCACCTCTTTTTTCCCAGGGAGCACCGGCGATACGCCGATGCAGAAACGATAACAGATTCGTAGCTTTCCCGAGAGAGATCTCGAGCGATGAGGCCACGTCGCTCGACTCGCAAACAGATTTCTCGTCGCGCGTGGAGGGGTGTGACGGGTGCGTCAGCGTCAGGCCGTCGCGGACGCAGCCGACAGGGACGTATTCACGGCGGTCCCGTCACACCCATGCACGCGCGGCGAGAAATCCTGCGCCGGTTTAAGGAAGCTCTTCGAGCCTCGACCGGGAGGGTGCAGGTGCAGGCAACGCGGCTGTGGCAACGCCGGCGACCCGCACCGCTCGCTCGACGTGAGCGAGCGTCCGCGCCAGCGCCCCGCGGTTGTCGCTGACGAGCGTGTGCGCGGCCCGGCCCGCGGCGCGCCGCAGCTCGGGCTGGTCCAAGTACAGCGCGACCGCCGCGACGAGCCTCGCGACGTCGTGCACCTGCCGCGCGGCGCCACGCTCGAGGGCCATGGCGCTGATTTCCTCGAAGTGGAACATGTAGGGGCCGAAAATCACGGGCACGTCCACGGCGCACGCTTCGAGCAAGTTCTGCCCGCCGTGCGCGACAAGGCTGCCACCGATGAAAGCGACGTCGGCGGCGGCATAGAGCCGCTGGAGCTCGCCCATCGTGTCGCCGACGAGCACCTCGGTCCCAAGCGGCAGCGCAGCCGGTGTGCGGCTGCGCAGCGCCACCTTGAACCCGCGGCGGCGGCAGAGCCGCGCCACGGCGCCGAAGCGCTCGGGGTGGCGCGGCACGAGCACGAGCAACAGCTTGGGGTACCGCTCCGCCAGCGCCCGGAACGCCGCGAGCACTTTGCGCTCCTCGCCACGGTGCGTGCTCGCCGCGATCCACACGGGCCGCGCGCGCCCCCATTGGTCGCGCAAGGCGCTCGCCTCGGCGAGCAGCGCGCGCGGCAGCTCGACGTCGAACTTGAGATTGCCGGTGACGTGCACGAGATCGGACGGGGCGCCGAGATTGCGCAACCGCTGCGCGTCGACGGGCGTTTGCGCGCACAGCAGGTCCGCTTTCGCGAGCATGGCGCGTGTGATGTTCGGCACGCGCAGGTAGCCGCGCAGCGATGCCTGCGACACGCGGCCGTTGACGAGCAACAACGGGATGCCACGTCGACTGCACTCGACGAAGATGTTCGGCCAGAACTCCGTCTCGGCGACGACCGCGACCTCGGGGCGAATGCGACCCAAGAACCGGCGCACGGCATCCGGAAAGTCGTAGGGCACGTAGCAATGGCTCACGCGCTCGCCGAATAGATCGCGGACTTGCTGCGAGCCCGTGGGCGTCATCGTCGTCACGACGATACGGTGCTCGGGATAGCGCCGCACGAGCTCGGCGACGAGCGGCGCCGACGAGCGCACCTCGCCGACCGATACCGCGTGAACCCAGATCGTGCGCAAGCCTAAGAGCGGCGGCACGAAACCGAAGCGTTCGGGCCAACGGTGCCAGTACGCGCGATAGCGCAGGCCGCGCCAGACGAGTACGCCAAGCGCATACGGCAACAGCAGATAGACGACGATGCGCCAGACGCCCATGTCAGTCTTTGCCACGTTGGTCGACGAGCTCCGTGGCCAATGCCTGGCGTGCCGCGAAGTACGCGGCGTAGTCGCGGTCCCAAGCGACGCGCGACGCGACGACGGCATCGAACGCCGTCTTTGTGACGAAGGTGCCGCCGAGCCTCCCGAAGACCTCGAGCTCGGCCTGAGGGCCCATCTCAAACGTGCTCTTGACCCAGCAACCCGAGCTTAATGAGATCCTGAACGTCGAGCACGCCGACGGGCCGCGTGCCGTCGACGACGACGATGCTATCGACTTCGGCCTTCTTGAACGACTTGACGGCGTCGTTGAGCAGCGCCTCGCGATCGATCGTGATCGGCGTCTTCGAGAAACCGATCGCGGCGAGCGATTTGTCGAGGATGCCGCGGCCGTCGCTCTGGAGCTTGCGCCGCAAATCGCCGTCGGTGAATACGCCGGCGACGTTGCCCGCGGCGTCGACGAGCGTCACCAGCCCAAGCCGCGACTCGGTCATCTTGAGCATCGCCGCCGTCAACGTCTCGCTCGTCTGACACACGGGGTTGGCCTGACGGACGACCTCCTTCACGCGCATCGTCATGAGCGCCGTGTGCTCGCGGAACTGCGCGGTCCCCAAGGCCGTGAGCGTGTTCTCGCAGAGGCTCTTCATCACCGAGAACGGCATCGTGCAGACGTGCACGCCCGTGAGCATCGCCTGGCGCACGTGCTCGGCGTGCCGCACCGACGAGAACATGACCTTGGCGTCGTAGCCGTAGCGATCGATGACGTCGACGCACTGCGTAAAAAGCTGAATCGCGTCGTGCCCCTGATCCTGCATGCGGCCCGCGAGCGGACAAATGAACGAGGCGCCCGCTTCCATCGCCATGTAGGCCTGATTGAGCGTGTAGATCAAGTGCACGTTGACGCGGTAGCCGCGTGCGCGCAGGCGCTGGCACGCCTTCACGCCGTCGTTCGAGATCGGCACCTTGAAGACGGGCGGACGCTCGAGGCCCAACCCCATGATGCGCTCCGCCTCGGCAACGATCTTGTCGGGTGTCTCGCCAAGCGCCTCGACCTGGAGCTCGGGCACCATCTTCGCCAGCTTCTTGATGGCGCCGTCGATGTCGGTGATTCCGTGCCGATGCATGAACGTGGGCGTCGTCGTGAGCCCCTTGACGAAACCGAAGTCGAGCGCGGCTTCGATCTCTTTGAAATCGACGGAGTCGAGATACAGCTCCATACATTCCTCTAGTGCACCGATTGCGAGCGAACCAAGTCGTGGACGGCGATGAGCGGCCGCATGAAACGCTCGAGATCGTCGAGCGCGTACTGGCTGGCCGCATCGCAGAGCGCATCGGGCGGGCTCGGATGCGCCTCGATGAAGAATCCGTCGATGCCGGCTGCCACGGCAGAGCGCGCAAGCGTCGTCAAGAACTCGCGCGAGCTGCCGCGCGGATCCTTGCTCGGGATGCCGTATTTGCGAATCGAGTGGCCCGCGTCGAACACGACGGGGTAGCCGATCTGGCTCAGCAAGAAGAAGCTGCGTGGATCGACGACGAGATCGTTGTAACCGAACGTGTAGCCGCGCTCGGTGACGATGATGCGCTCGTTGCCCGATACCTCGATCTTCTTGACGGGCTTGGCCATGTTCTCGGGCGCCAAGAATTGACCATGCTTGATGTTCACGACGGCGCCCGTCTTCGCCGCCGCGACGACGAGCTCCGACTGCATGCAGAGATAGGCGGGGATCTGGATGACCTCGCAGACCTCGGCGGCCGGTACCGCCTGATACGGATAGTGGATGTCCGTGAGGATCGGCAGATCGAACTCGCGCTTGACCTTCTCGAGCACGCGTAGCCCCTTCTCGAGGCCCGGGCCTTGGTAGTAGTCGAGCGAGCTACGGTTGTCCTTGGAAAACGACGATTTGAAGATCAGCGGAATACTCAAGTTCGCCGCGATTTTCTTGAGCCGTTCGGCGGTCCGCATCATGAGCGACTCTTCTTCGATGACGCACGGCCCGGCGATCAGGAACAATCGATCGGAACCGCAATCGATGTCGCGGATCATGACGTGCTTTTTGCTCATTGAGCGTCCAAGTCCTTGGAGTGTCGCGGCATTTTGGGGCCTTACGGTCGGGCGTGGCAAGCGCTACGGCTGCGCGCGCAACAGCGGTGCGAGCAACGCGTAATTGCGCGACGTCGCACCTTGGTGCGAGTAAACGACTTCTTGCGCGCGGCGCCCGAGCTCGCGTCGCGAGTCGCGGTCGGACACGAGCGCGACGACGGCGGCGGAGAGCTCGGCGACGTCGCGCACGAGCCTGCCGGCCTTCGCCGCGAGCAAGTCGTCGACGGTCTCCTTGAAGCTGAAGTTGTATGGCCCGAACAGCACCGGCACGCCGAGAATCGCGGGCTCCATGAGGTTGTGACCGCCCTTGTTGGCGCCACGGAAGAACAAGCTGCCGCCGACGAACGCGAGATCGGCGATCGCGTAGAGGCGCCCGAGCTCGCCCACGGTGTCGACGACGAGCACGCCCGCGCGGCCCGGCGCGGGCGCGCCGGCAGCGATGGCCGTCTTGCGCGTCGTCGCGTAGCCGCGAGCGCGCACGCGCTGCTCGACTGCTTCGGCCTCCGCGGGATAGCGCGGCACGATGACGAGGGCGCTCTCGGGGCAGCGCTGCCGTGCGGCGGCGAACGCCGCGAGCAACGCGTCATCCTCGCCTTCGTGCAGACTGCCGCCGATGATCACGACGTCGGCCGCGCCGTAGCCAAGCGCGCGCCGGAGCTCGAGGGCCTCGGGGACGCTCGCAGCCGCGCGCGTCAGGTCGTATTTCATGTTGCCGGTGACGTGTAAGCGGCGCTGCTCCACGCCGAGCGCCGTAAGGCGCTGCGCGTGCTCCTCGGTCTGCACGGCCGCGAGCGTCAACTTCGCAAGCGCCCGTGGTATGAGCCGGGTGCGGGCGTGCATGCGAAACGACTTCGCCGACATCTTGCCGTTGACGAGGGCCACGGGCACGCCGCGCCGGCGTGCGACCTCGATGAGATTCGGCCAGAACTCCGATTCCGCGACCACGAGCAGACGCGGGTTGAAGTGCCGCAAGAATCCCGCGACGACGAAAGACAAATCGAACGGCAGCGGCACGACACGGTGGCCCGCGTAAAGCTTGCGCGCAGCTTCGAGCCCCGTGGCCGTGAACGCCGAGATCAGGAGCGGCACACCGGGGTGGTCGCGTTCGAGCGCGGCCACGAGCGGCCGGAGGACCGCGACCTCACCGGCCGAGGAACCGTGGAGCCAGACGCACGACGGCAGAGGCTGCCCCAGGCCTAGCCCCAAGCGCTGCGCGACGTCGCGGCGCGAGGCACCGAGCAACCGGTACAGCAGCCACGGCGACAGGAGCACGCACGCGACGAGGTAGGCTAGATCGAGCAACAACGGCATCGACGGATCCGGCCGGGGGAAGCGCCGGAGTTTACTCCAGTCGAGGCGGGTTAGCGGGGAGCTTAAGCGAGAACGTGCACGGGCCACTCGCGGATCGCGGACTTGTGCGCGGTCGCCGACGCGAGATAGTGCTCGATCCACTCGGGCACGAGATCGCCGCGCATCGGCCGGCCGATGAAGTAGCCCTGCGCCGTTTCGCAATCGAGCTCGGCCACGGCTTCCATCGCCTCGCTGCTGTCGACGCCTTCGGCCACGACGCGCATGCCGAGCGCGTGCGCGAGCGCGATGACGGTCTTGACGATCTCGCGGTCGGTCGGGTCGATCGCGATCATGCCGATGAAGCGTTTATCGATCTTGATCTCGGCGGCCGGAATCTGCTTGAGATACGTCAGCGACGAATAGCCCTTGCCGAAGTCATCGATCGCGAGGTCGACGCCGAGCTTGCGCAGGCCCTCGATGCTTGCGAGCGAGGATTCGTCGCCTTGCACCAAGCTGTCTTCGGTGAGCTCGATGGTGAGCCCCATGGAGCGCTCGTCGAGCGCGGCCTTGAGCGCTTTGACGCGCGTCGAGAACTCCGCATGCGACAGCAACTGCGGCGAGACGTTGACCGCCATCGAGAACGGCCGCGGGATCGCGGCCCAATCGGGCAACCGCTCGACGATGCGGTCGAACACGAGCCAAGTGAGCGGCACGATGATGCCCGTGGTCTCGGCGAGCGGAATGAAGTCGCTGGCCGCCACGAAATTGCCCGATTCCATGCGCCAGCGCACGAGCGCCTCGACGCCGCAAACGCGCCGCGTCACCATCTCGACTTTGGGTTGGAAGTAAACCTCGAGCTTGCCGCGCTGCACGGCGTTCTGGAGCTCCGACTCGAACTTCCAGAGCGCCGCCTGCTGCTGCGTCGCATCGGGGCGATAGATGTCGTACGCGAGCTCCTTCTCGCGCGCTTCCTTGAGCGCGAGCTCGGCGCGGCGGAACAGCGTAGCGGCATCGTCGGCATGCGACGGATAAACGGCGATGCCGAGCGTGAGGTCGACGAGGAAGTGATCGCCGCCGACCGTGAGTTGCGGCGGGTTGTCCTCGGTCAGCAGCGTCGCGAAGTCCATGACCGCCGACATGGAGTCGCAATCGAGCAGCACCGCAAAGCGGCGCTCCGACAAACGGATGATCGGCGTCCGCGGCGGCAGGATCTCGCGCAACCGGTCCGTGTAGCCGGCGCAGAACGACTCGCACTGCTCGTGCCCGAACGTCGTCGCGATGCGATTGAACGCGTCGAGCTGCCCGAGCAGCAAACCGGCGAGCCGATTCTGCTGGCCCTGCCGCAAGAATTGCTCGATGAAGCGAAGGCGTGCGCTGCCCTTCTTGCCGGAACCGTTTTCTTCTCGATCTTCGCTCACTCGCTTTCGTTCCACTAGCATCCTGCTAGGCACGGGGAACGCAATTTGAGCAGAATCGGTCACTCGCGGCTGTGAGAGCAGTCACGACGCCGCACGGCGGCACTGCTTCACGCAACGGACGGAGCGCCGTCCACTTCTGACGAGCCGCGTCAGCCCCTATTGACATAACCGCGCGCCGCGTTGCCGCAAACCGAGGTGCAGCGGCACTGGCACGGGGCTTGCTTCGGATAGTTGCGAGCGCCGGCGAGCGCGCGGGATGGGAGCGGGACTTCAGCCATGGCTAGAGTGAAGCCGAGCATCAGGCCCACCGAAACCTACACGGAGCCGAACTTCTTACGCGTCTACACGGCCGAGGAGCCGGACCCGCGCGGCCAACGCCTCGCCACGATCGAGCATCTCTCCTATAGCGCGTCAGGCGGCGGCAGCCGCTCGGGCTGGAGCTGCACGACGATCGTCGACTGCGAAGCGATGTCGAAGGAAGACGCGATGTTCATCGCCCGCAGCTACGCCGTCGAGCACGGTGTGCCCGTCATCTACGAGTGCCACGCCGACTGACGGTCGGCGCCGCCGAAGCTATCGATTCATTCGGGCGCGCAGCTCGGCGGCGCTCAAGTTGCCGGCGGCGAGCGGCTGACCCAAGTCGAAGCGTCGTGTTTCGGCGAGGTTGCCGACCATGACGGGATCGAACCCCGCGTCGCGCACGAGTCGCTCGGCGATTGCGATCGCCGCGGCATCGTCGCCGCCGATCGGAATCGCGAGGCGCGCAGGTTGACGGTTCGCGAGGTTGGCCAGCGATGCGGCCGGGATGCAGTTGAACGCGCGCACGACGCGCCGGTTCTTGAGCAACTCGGCCGTCGCTAGACCTGCGCCTTTCTGCTGCCACTCGAGCGCCTGCGAGCCGTCGCGCCGCTCGACGGGATTGCTCGTATCGAGGATGACTTTGCCGGCAAGCTCGGCCGCGTAGTCGTTGCCGATCTGCGGCATTGCGCCGTACGGCACGGACACGAGCACGACGGAGCCGAAGGCGGCCGCCTCGCGCGGCGTGCCGACGTGAGCTCGGGACCCTAGCTCCTTCGCGAGCGGCTCGAGCTCCTCGGGGTGGCGCGACGACATCAAAACTTCGTGCCCCGCGTCGATCCAGTGCCGCGCGAGCGCGCCGCCGATGCGGCCAGTGCCGATGATGCCGATCTTGAGCGGTTCCTGGGCCGCGGCCTCGGGTGCGTCGAACGCGAGCACGGCGAGCGCGACGCCACAGAGGTGCAGCAACGTACGACGAGAGAATGCCTTCGAGCCGATCGTTGATGTCTGCATGGTTCCCCCAAGAGTCAGGCGATTCCGCAGTCGATCATAGCCCGCGCGCGCGCGCTTCCCGACGCGCGACCGACAAATCTTGAGCGTCGCGGCCGCGCCGTAGCCCGCGGCTACTGCTCGATCTCGATCTCGGCTTCGATTTCGACGGGCAGGTCGAACGGCAGCTCGGCCATCCCAACCGCGCTGCGCGAGTGCGCGCCGCGGTCGGGCCCAAAGAGCTCCAGGATCAGCTCCGAAAACCCGTTGATGACGCGCGGCTGCTGATTGAAACCCGTCGCGGAGTTGACCATGCCGAACACGCGCGTCCAGGCGTGCACGCGGTCGAGGTCGCCGAGCTCGCGCTCGATGCTGCCGAGCATCGCAAGCGCCGTGAGCCGCGCGGCGCGATAACCCTGCTCGACCGACAGATCGCGCCCGACCTTGCCGAACGGCGGCGCCAGCGTGCCGTCGGGATTGAGCGGCCCGTGCCCCGACACATAGGCGCGGCTGCCGCGGACGCAGACGGGACGAAACGGCAGCACCACGCCCGGCGGCAGCTGAATGGCCTTCGGCAGCACGAGTCCGAGCGAGGCGAGCTTGGCGGCAACTTGGGACATGCGGTTTACAGCGTCGCACCGCGCGAGCGCACGTAGAACCACAACGCCCCGCCGAAACCGACGACGGCTTGCGCGACCGTGAATCCGATTTCGAAGCCCGAGGCGAGCGCCGCGCGCCCCGTCGCGAACCACCACACGGCGTGCGCACCGGCGGCGAGGCAAACGAGCGCGCTGACGAGGTGGCGCGTGTTCCGCGCCATGTCAGCGTCCCGGTAGCGCGGCGCCCGCGAGCGCCACGACCGCGTCGTAATGGAAGCGCACGAACCGGTAGAGCTCCTCCTCGAGGATGCGCTCCTGGTCGCTGTGCGCGCCGAAGCCGAGCGGGCCGTCCTCCTGATCGACCGCGGGCCCGACGCCGTAGCAGCGAATGCCCTTGGCTCGCAAGAACGCCATGTCGGTCGCGCCTGTGCTCATCATGGGCACGACGGGCGCGTCGTAGTGCGCGCGAATCGTGCGCTCGATGGCCACGAACGCCTCGCCGTCGATCGGCGATACGAGCCCGGCGGGCCGCTCGCCGAACCCGTTGAACACGACGTCGATTTTGTCGTCACCGATGCGGCGCGTAAGCTCGGCGCGGAATGCCTCGGGGTCCTCGCCTGGGCGCATGCGCACGTCGAGCGTTACGCGCGCCTCGGACGGAATGACGTTGTTGCGGTAACCGCCTTGCACGATGTTAGGCGAGACCGACGTCCGCAACATCGAGGCTTTGCCGGGCTCGTTGGCGCGCAGCCAGGCGTCGGCGGCCGCGACGACCGCGGGATCGGCGCTTAAGACGTCGCGATAGCGGCGCGCCACGGCCGGTGCCTCGATTTCGCCGAGCCGCGCGAAGTACGCGCGCGTCGTCTCGTTCAAGACCACGGGCGGCTGCCACTGCGTCACGGCGGTGATGGCGCGCGCGAGACGCGCGATCGGGTTGCTCTCGAGCGGCACGGAGCCGTGGCCCGCGACGCCATGCGCGATGAGATCGATACCCTTGGGGAATTTCTCGGCCGTCTGCACGCCCGCGTAGCGAACATCGCCGTCGACGCGCGCCGCATTGCCGCCCTCGGCGAGGCAGTATTCGGCGTCGATCGCGTCGAAGTGCTGCTCGATCATGAACTCGATGCCGATCTCGGTCGAACTTTCCTCACCGGCTTCGGCGAGGAAGATCACGTCGCGATCGAGCGGCACGAAGTTGCGCTTCAAGAGCAGCATCGTCATGAGCCCCGCGGTGACGCTGTCCTTGTCGTCGACCGTGCCGCGGCCGTAGATGTGGCCGCCGTCGCGCGCCGCGCTGAACGGCGGGTGCTGCCACTTGGCCAGGTCGACGTTGACCGTGTCGGTGTGGGCCATGATCAGGAGCGGCCGTTTGCGGCCGTTGCCCGTGAGCCGCGCGACGACGTTCGGCCGGTGCGCTTCGAGCGCGAACGTCTGCACGGGTATGCCTTCGCGCTCGAGCACCTGCGCCACGTAGTCCGCCACGGGCTTCTCGTTGCCGGGCGGGCTCGTCGTGTCCATGCGCACCATCGCTTGGAAGTGCCGCAACGCTTCGGCTTCGATGGCCGAGCGATCGGCCGACCCCGGCTGCGCCATTGCGCCGGCCGCACATGCGATGCCACCGAGCCCGGCCCCCACGAACCGCCCCCAAACTCGCATCGAGCTACTCCCGGAAGTCGTGCCCCACCGACTACCATACCGCATCGGCGCCACACCGAGCAGCGCCGTTGGGGGGAGTGATGGCCGTACTACCGCCGGGCGTGAGCTCGGCCGATTTCGCAGCCGCGTGCGCGGAGTTCGCCGCCGCCGTCGGCGCCGAGTGGGTACTTACGAGCGACGCCGACCTCACTCCTTACCGCGATCACTACTCGCCCGTGCCGCTCGCCGACGAGGAGCTCATCCCCTCGGCCGCAGTCGCGCCGACGACCGTCGAGCAAGTCCAAGCGATCGTGCGCACGGCCAACCGCTACCGGGTGCCGCTCTATCCGATCTCGACGGGCAAGAACTTCGCCTACGGCGGCCCGGCGCCGAATCTGCGCGGCAGCGTCGTCGTCGACTTGAAGCGCATGAATCGAATTCTCGAGGTCGACGCCGACCGCAATTTCGCCATCGTCGAGCCCGGCGTCTCGTACTTCGATCTTTATCGCCACATTCAAGAGCGCGGCCTGCCGGTGTGGCTCGACACGCCCGACCCGGGCTGGGGCAGTCCCATCGGCAACACGCTCGAGCGCGGCATCGGCTACACGCTCGGACCCTACCGCGATCATGTCGGTGCGCAGTGCGGCTTCGAGGTCGTGCTCGCGAACAGCGAGGTCATGCGCACGGGCATGGGCGCCGTGCCGAACGCGCCGACGTTGGCCGAGTACAAATACGGCTTCGGGCCGGACCCTTCCGGCCTGTTCGCGCAGGGCAACTTCGGCATCGTCACGAAGATGGGGTTGAGACTCATGCCGCAGCCCGAGCACTGGCGCAACGGCTTGATCACGGTCCCGAAGCGGCGCGACTTGGGCGCGCTCGTCAAGACGGTCAATTACCTCACCGATCTCTTCATCATCGGCGAGCCGTGGTACGGCAGCCCGCTGCGCGCGCTGCTCGGCAACACGGAAGTCCGCGAGGCGGCGACGCGCCGCGGCGGGGCGAACGACGACGAGCTCGATCGGCTCGCGGCCGCGGCCGGGCTGCACTCGTGGCAGGTCGAGCTTCAGTTCTACGGCTCCGAGCGCACGACGCTCGCGAACTGGGAGTACGCAAAGGAGCTCGTCGCGCGCGCCGTGCCCGCGGCGCGCACCGTCGACGGCGAGTCGCTGCCGGTGCCGCTCACGCGCGAGCAAATCGAGCAAACGACGGGGCCGTATCCCACGAACATGCGGCGCAACGTGACGCAGGGCGTGCCGGGCTTAGGTATATGGAAGGCGCTCGGCCGCACCGATGCCGCACCCGACGTCTGGGCGGAGGGGCACATCGGTTTGTTCGCCGTGATCCCACGCAGCGCCGAGGCCGTCTTCGAGGCGCAGCGCGTCTTCATCGACACGCAGCGCGAGCTTGAGCTCATGAGCGCCGTGTCGCACTTGAGCACGCCGCTCAATTGGTATCAGTTCACCTTCCTGTTCTCGGCTGGATTTTCGACGGGCGGCGGCACGTTCGTTGCGACGCCCGAAGGCAAAGCGCGCATGCGCGACGGCCTTAAGGCGCTGCTCAAAGCGGCCGGCGAGCGCGGCTGGGGCGAGTACCGCGCGGCGCCCTATTTCCAGGACGCCGTCGCCGCGGAGTATTCGTTCAACGACCACGCGTTGCGGCGGTTCAACGAGACGCTCAAGGACGCCGCCGATCCGAACGGCATCTTGGCGCCCGGGCGCGGCGGCATTTGGCCGCGGCACTTGCGCGGAGACGGCGCATGAAGACGTTGCGGGTGCTCTGCGTCGTTTGCACAGCAGCCCTCGCCGCAGGCGTAGAAGCGCAAGACTCGGCTGCGATCGCACGCGGCGCCCTCGTGTTCGCACACCACTGCACGCCGTGCCACGGCGACGGCCGCGGCGACGACGGCGCGCCGATGCTGCCCGGCACGCACGCGCTGACGCTGAAATACGGCGGCGCGAAGCCGGGGCTGCTCGAGGAGCGCACGGACCTGCCGGCCGAGCTCATCCGCGCGTTCGTGCGCAACGGCGTCGCATCGATGCCGCCGTTCCGCAAGACCGAGGTCACGGACGAGGACCTCGATGCGATCGCGGCGTATCTCGCGGCCGCGGCCTCGCGGCGCGCGCGCTGAGTCACGCTGGTCAGCTGCCGACGATCTGGACCGGGATGCCTTCGGGGTCGCGCACGAAGAAGCCGTAATCGAGGTTCTCCTCGGCCGTGAGCCCGTGCTTCGCGAGCTCGGCCGTGACGGCGGCGCGGTCGAAACCGTCGATCGCGATCGCGAAGTGGTCGACGATTCCGACGGGCGGCTTGCGGTGCAGCGACACGATGATTCTCGTGACGCCCATGCGCACGATCTCGTTCGCTTTATCCTCGTTGAGCACCTTGAGGCCGAAGATCTGCTCGTAGAATGCGACCGAGCGCGCCATGTCGGTCACTTGAATGCTGATGTGATCGATACGCGTCGACGCGAACGGCGCCGTCTGCGCCCCTGCGGGCAGCGCGGCACCCGCTGCGGCCAACGCCGTGAGACTTTGCACGAGCTGCCGCCGCGACAGCGCGCCCCGATCGAAGCGAGTGACGAGATCGTCGATGACGGAAGTCATTTCACCCTCCTATTAGTCCATGAGCTCGGTCGCGAACAGCATGGCCATTGCGCCGCCGCGAGCGTCGCGCCCGACGAGCGCGGCGCGGCCGAGATAGCCCTCGAGAGATTCGATGCGCGCCGTCGACTCGCAGACGTCCAAGACGCCGCCGTCGCTGCCCGTGCGCGCATTGACGGCGCGCCACGCGCGATCTACGGCCGCGCGATACGGCGCTGCGTCCTCGAACCAGCCGCTCTCGACGCCGCGCAGCATCGCGAAGCCGATCATCGCCGTCGCCGAGTATTCGGCGTAGGCGCCGGGCACGTCGACGACGTTGCGCCAGAGACCGTCGCGGTTCTGGTAGCCGAGCAGCGCTGCCATGTGCTCGCGATAGCTCGTAAGCAGCTGGGCGCGGCCCGGATGATCCGCGGGAAACTCGCCGAGCGAGAGCGCGAGGCCGATGGCCGCGAACGCGTTGCCGCGGCCCCACGCCGCGTCGGTCGCGGGCTGGTGCCGATAGAGCCCGTCGGGGCGCAAGTCGATACGCTGCATGAACGCGACGTGCCGCGCCGCAAGATCGAAATACCTGCGCTCGCCCGTGAGCGCGCCGGCCTGCGCGGCCGGCGTCGTGCCCATGAAGATCGAGTCGCTGAAGTCGTTGTGGTACGGCAGCGACTCGCGCATCGCGCCACCTCCGTCGAAGCCGAGCTCGGCCACTCTGCGCACGAGCGCCGTATAACGCGCGTCGCCCGTGACGCGCGCGAGCTCTGTGAACACGATGTGGCCCGCCATCGTCAGCGAGCTCGGCCGCTCGAGGCTGTCGCGCGTCCCGTCCACGTAGGGCGCCACGAGCGCACGGATCTCGTCGACGTGGCCGAGCTTAAGGCGCGCGACCATGGCCACGGCATTGATGTACGTCGGCTGATCGAAATTGCGGCCGTAGACCTGCGCGAGCTCCTCGGCGAGCTGCCGCGGCGAGCGCGCGAGCCGGCGCGTAAGCTCGAGCCGCGCGGCCGAAGGTGCGATGTCTGCGGCGTCGAGATCCTCGAGCCGCATCGCCGCCGCCCACACGCGGCTCGGCACGCGGCCGACGTCGAGCGGCGCCGGCGCCGCGAGCGCGGCGCCGAGCCCGAACCGGTCGTCGCCCGCGATGAGCACGAGGTCCGGACCGTGCGCGCCGATCCAGCGCCACAACACGTGCGCCTCGGGCTGCTCGCGGTAGGCGACGCCGGTCGGCGGGAACTGCAGCGCCGCGCCGGCGGGATTCGCCCGCGCGATGGCGACGACGTTGACGCGGCGCTGCCGCGGCCGCAGCCGCTCGTACGCCGCGAGCTCGCGCTGCACGGTCGCGCTGCTGTCGTCCGTGCCGGCGAGGCCGCCCACGAGCAGCACGGTCGGCGCGGCCGCGCGCCCGGCGGGCACGAACGCGGCCGAAATGACCTCACCTCCGCCGCTGCGGCCGACGTCGAACGTCTCGGCCGCGCCGGCGCGCGCCGCCACGACGACGAGCAACGGCAGCATTGCGATGCCCGTGAGCGCGCGCATCAAGCCGCCGCCTTGACGGGCTGCCGGCCGAGCACGAGCAGCACGACACCGGCCGTGATCACGGCCGCGGCGGCCCACTCGAACGCCGTCACGATCTCGCCGCCGAGCCAAATGCCGAGCGCGAGCGCGATCACGGGATTGACGAACGTGTAGCTCGAGGCGAGCGCGGCGCTCACGCGGCTGAGCAGCACCATGTAGGCATTGAACGCGAGCAGCGAGCCGAACACGACGAGATAGGCCCACGACCACGCCGCGAGCGGCTGCGGCGGCCATTCGGGTTGCTCGCCAACGGCGGCCGCGAGCAGCAACAACAGCACGCTGCCGCAGAGCATCTCACTCGCGAAGCCCATCGCGCCCGGCGCGAGCGGAAAGCCGCGTTGCGAGAGCACGCTGCCGAGCGACCAGCTCACACAGGCGATCGTGATCGCCGCGAGCCCCACGGGCGACGCCGTGAACGCCTCGCCGCGCACGAGCATGATGACGCCCGCCACGCCGACGAGCATGCCGACGAGCTCGAGCCGGCTCGGCTTGATGCCGAACGGCAGGTTCATGGCCGTGACGATGATCGGGATGATCGCGATGTACGCCACGATGAGGCCCGACGCCACGGTCTGCTCGGAGTAGGCCGTGAAGCCCATGCCGCTCACGAGCAGCAACATGCCGATGATCGCGGCGTTACGCCACTCGACGAGCGTCGGCAGCGGGCGACCGCGCAGCTTGAGCCACGCGAGAAGCAGCAAGCCGGCGACGAGGAACCGCGAGCCCATCTGGTAGAACGGCGGGAAGCTTAAGAGCGCGAATTTGATCGCGAGATACGTCGACCCCCAAATGAACCAGGTGGCGGCGAGGCAGGCGGTGAGCAGCGGCGACAGCGGCACGAGCGATCTCCCGACGAGCCCGTGAGCTTACTCCGTGTTCTGCGCGCTCGAGAAATGCAGCCGAAATTCGGCGCCGGGCTCGCGATTGCGCACGTCGATGCGAGCGCCCATGGCCGTTGCGAGCTGCTGCACGAGGGCCAAGCCGATACCTAAGCCCACGGTCTCCCGCGTGAGCTCGTCGGCAGGCCGGTAGAAGAGCTCGAAGATCTTTTTCATCTGCCCCTTCGGCACGCCGGGCCCGAAGTCGCGCACGGTGAACAGCACGCCGCCGTCGCTCTCGCGCCGGCTGGTAATCTCGACGACTTTCGTGGCGGCGCTCGCCGAAAACTTGAGCGCGTTGTCGACGAGGTTGATGAAGATCTGCGCGAAAGCATCCGCGTCGACCGTCAAGGCGATGTCCGCGGGTACATCGTTGCGGAGCTGAAGCACGAAGCCCGCGCGCTCGACTTGGTTCGCGACCTTCGAGCGCAGCATGTCGACGAGCTCAGCGATGCTCACGGGCTGCAAATCGAAGCGCTGCGTCTGGCGCGTCAAGCGCGCGAGCTGAAGCACGTTCTCGATGAGGCGCGACAGGCGCTCGCTTTCGCTGTGGATGTAGTCGTAGTAGACGCGTTTCTTGGCGTCGTCGGCCCAACCCGCCTTGAGCATCTCGCCGTACATGCGGATCGACGTCAGCGGCGTCTTAAGCTCGTGGCTCACGGCCGAGACGAAGTCCTGTTGCTGGCGCGCGAGGCGCATCTGGCCCGCGGCGAAGCGATACATGAGCCAGAAGCCGCCGATGAGCACGGTCGCGAGCGTCACGGCGACCCAGGCGAGCAGCACCGCGCCCGGCGCGCGCGGCAGCGCGTCCACTGCGAATGCGAGCTCGAACCCGCCGAACGGCGGCGATAGGCGCGCGCGGTGCAGCCAGTCGCCCGCGAGCTCGGGCGCCGTCGAGCGATAGTCGGCGCTCGCGGCCGTCAGCGTCTCGAGCGTGCCGCCTTCGAAGACCACGAAGAGCCGGCTCACGCCGGCCACGCTGCTCGCGCGATACGGCTCGGCGACGGCGGCGGCGACCCATGCCGCGCGATCGACGAGCGCACCTTGAATATAGCGCTGGCCGTCACGCCAGACGTTGCGGAACAGCACGAGGTGACCCGTGTCGAGCACCCCGACCTCGAGCGGATCCACCTCGCTCTCGAACGTCCGCACGCCGACCTCGAGCTTGGCGGCGTCGGCAGCGCTCTCGTTCGCCGCCGTGGCGACGGCCGGCACGAGCGCCTGCTCGACACGCTTCTGGCGCACGTCGGATGGCGTTTCGGCCACGGCGTCGAGGACCGCGGCGCGCGCCGGCGGCGCATTGGCTGCACCGCCCGCGCCCGAGCGCCTCTCGCGCTCCAGCCCCAAGCGGTCGAACGCGGCCTGCGCTTCGACGTCGGGCGCGGCCGTCGCGATCGCTTCGGGCGCCGGCGCAGCCGGCGCCTCGACGTTGCGCCGCGCCGACGACCGCAGCGCGCCGACGTCGTCACGTTCGAGCAGCTCTTCCACTCGCTCCAAGCTCGCCGGATCCTCGCGCGGGCCGCGTACGAGCCGGTTGCGCGCGAGCACGTCGCGGATCTCGGCGGCGCGCGCCTCGCGCGCAGCCTCTTCGTCGGCGCCGATGCCGTAGCTCGACGCCGCGGCTTGCGGCTCGGGCAGCAGCGGCGTCGTGAGCTTGCCGGCGGCATCCACCTGGAAGTAGCCGAGCACGCCGGGCACGGCGCTCGCGACGGGGAACGCGGACAACGGCGAGCGTTGCACGAAGTTGGCCGCCACGTCACCCTCGACGACGAGGAACGAGTAGTCGCCGAACGAGCGCGCGTCCTCGGCCGCGATCGCGGCGCGCAGCGTCGTGTCGATGCGCGTCGCGAGCTCCTCTGCCGCGAGCTGCGTGCTGCGGAACGCGGCCCACTTGAGCTGGCTGTAGGCCTGCACGACGAGCACGACCGACGGAATCGTGAGCGCCAGAAAGAACGCCACGAGCACGAGCTTGAGCCCGCGCTCGTCGAGCCGCCCGAGCACGCCGCGCCTCATGGGCCCACCACGAGCCGGTAGCCCGCACCGCGCACCGTGAGCAGATGGCGCGGCTCCTTGGCGTCGGCCTCGATCTTGCGCCGCAGCTTGGCGATGTGAATGTCGACCGTGCGCGTCTCGATCTCGGCCGTGCGGTCGTAGCCCCAGACGCGCGTGAGCAGCTCGTCGCGCGACACGGGGCGCTCGGCGTTCTGGTGCAAGTACTGGAGGATCTCGATCTCGCGCCGCGTGAACGTCAGCGGCTCGCTGCCGCGGCGGCCGCTCAAGTTGCGCGTGTCGATCTCGACGCCGGCGAGCGCGATGTGCGTGGCCTGCTCTAAACCTAAGCGCGAGCGGCGCAGCACGGCCTTGACGCGCAGCACGAGCTGCGCGATCGAGAACGGCTTCGCGATGTAGTCGTCGGCGCCGAGCGCCAAGCCGTTGACGATATCCTCGTCGCTCGTCTTGGCCGTGAGCATGATGATCGGCTGATCGCGGTCGCCCTTGCGCACCTCGTCGCAAATCGCGAACCCGTCGCGCCCCGGCAGCATGACGTCGAGCAGCAGCAGGTCGTAGCGGCCGCTGAGCGCCTTCTGCAAACCGACGTGGCCGTCGCCGACCGCGTCGACCTCGTAGCCGTGATAGACGAGCACGTCGGCGAGGCCGTCGCGAATCGCGGCCTCGTCCTCGACGACGAGAATGCGGGGCTTCTCCTTTGTCATACGCGCCGACAAGGCTAGCAGCTCGCGCGCTTCCGTCCTGTAAATCCTTTGTAAAAGCGCGGCACGGTTCGCGAAATCGGGCGTTCCGCACGCAATGTAACGCGCAAGTAAACCCGGACCGCGAAATTTTGCATTGCCGCGATAGAGCCCCGGGGCGCGCCTCCCTAGATTGGCGGCACAGCGAATTCACCGCTCAAACGAGGAGGCAAGTCTCATGGCTTTGATCAACCGAATATCGCGGCTCTTCACGGCGGACGTGCACGCCGTGCTCGACCGCATCGAGGAGCCCGACGTGCTGCTCAAGCACGCGATCCGCGAGATGGAAGAGGAGCTCGCGCGCGGCGAGCAGCGCGTGCGCGCGCTCGACCACGAGCGCGGCGCGCTTGCGGACCGCGGCGCCAAGGTGCAGACCGCGCTCGGCGAGCTCGCCGAGCAGCTCGACGTCTGCTTCGCCGACGGCAACGACGAGCTCGCGCGCAAGGTCGTGAAGCGCCGGCTCGAGACCGAACGGCTCGAACGGCACGTCACCGAGCGCCGCGCGGCCGTCGACAAGGAGCTCGCGGTAAGGCGCGCGGTGCTCGACGAGCAACGCGATCAGCTCGACGTCATGCGCCAGAAGGCCGAGCTGCTCACGAGCACGAGCGGCGACGACGGCCCATGGGGCCGCGCCAAGGCCGAGCTCGCCGTGGGCGACGCCGACGTCGAGGTCGCGTTCTTGCGTGAGCGCCAGAAGAGGCGGCCGTCATGAGCGCCCGGCAACCTTCGTTCGCGCGGAACTTAAGCGCCGCGTTCGTGCTCGCGCTCTGCGGCGGCGCCGTGCTCGCCGCGCTCGCGCCTTGGCTCGGCGGCGCCACCGCACTGCGCGCCGTCATCGCACTCGTCGCCTTCGCCTACGTGCTCTATGTCATCGGTGCGAGCGGCGAGCGCATCGGCCGCATCACGACGATCGCCTGCTGGTGCGTCGCCGCGGGCGGCGCGTGGCTCGCCGGGCTGCCGCTCGTGGGCTACGTGCTCGTGCACGTGGGCCTCGTGTGGCTCGTGCGCTCGCTCTACCGCTACTCGGGCATGCTGCCTGCGCTCGTCGATCTGGCCTTGAGCCTGCTCGGCGCCGCGTTCGGCGTCTGGGCCGCGCAGCGCTCGGGCAGCGTCTGGCTCGCGCTCTGGTGCTTCTTCCTAGTCCAGGCGTTCCACACGCTGATCCCGGCGACGCTGGCGAAACGCGGCGACTCTGGCGCAGAGACCGAGGACGCGTTCGCGCACGCACATCGCGCCGCCGAAGCCGCCGTCAGGCGACTGACGTCGGGCGCTCACTGATCCCTCATTCCCCCCCACTGCAAACGCAAGGAGCAAGCTCATGAAAACCCACATTCTCGTCACGGGCCTCGTGCTGGCCACGGTCGGCACGGTGCTCGTCTACCCCACGCTGCGCGGCCACGCGACCACGCCGACACGCGCGACGACCGTCGTCGTGCCGAACCAGGCGAAGCGCGTCGAGGTCGTGTTCGTCCTCGACACCACGGGCAGCATGGGCGGCCTCATCGAGACGGCCAAGGAAAAGATCTGGTCGATCGCGAGCACGCTCGCGCAGGCGCACCAGGCGCCCGAGATCTCGATGGGCCTGGTCGCTTATCGCGACCGCGGCGACGCCTACGTGACCCGAGTCATCGACCTCGACCGCGATCTCGACTCGATGTATGCGCAGCTGATGGACTTCGCGGCCGACGGCGGCGGCGACGGCCCCGAGGCGGTCAACCAAGCGCTCGAAGCCGCCATCGAGCGCGTGTCGTGGAGCCAGGATCCCGGCACCTACAAAGTGGTGTTCCTCGTCGGCGACGCGCCGCCGCACATGGACTACCAGGACGACGTGAAATACCCCGCCGTCGTGGCGGCCGCCGCGGCCCGCGGCATCGTCGTCAACACGATCCAATGCGGCGGCGCGAGCGAGACCGTCGGGCCGTGGCAGCACATCGCTGCACTCGGGCGCGGCCGTTACTTCACGGTCGAGCAGGCCGGCGGTGCGGTCGCGATCGCGACGCCGTTCGATGCAGAGATCGCGACGCTCGCGGCCGAGCTCGACGACACGCGCCTCTACTACGGCTCGAGCGACGAGCGCGCGCAGATGGCCGACAAGGTCGCGGCCACGACTCGGCTCAACGAGGAAGCCTCGGTGAGCGCACGGGCGCGCCGCGGCGTGTTCAACGTCAGCGAGGCCGGTGAGAGCAACTTCATCGGCGGGCGCGAGCTCGTCGCCGACGTCGCCAGCGGCCGCGTCGACTTAGGCGCAGTGCCGGCAGCCGAGCTGCCGGCGACGATCGCCGCGTTGCCGCCCGCGGAGCAGCAGGCCGCAATCAAAGCGACGGCGGAGAAGCGCGAAGAGCTGCAGCGGCAGATCGCCAAGCTCGGCACGGAGCGCGACGCCTTCATCGAGGCCGAGGTCGAGAAGGCCGGCGGCGCCGCGGATTCGCTGGATCAGCAGATCTACGAGGCGGTGCGCGACCAGGCCGCGCCTCTCGGCCTCGTCTACGACGGCGGGCCCAAGTTCTGACGTGTCCGGGCGGGGCGCGTTTGCGCCCCGCCCTGCCGGGCCGACCATGCAGCGGCCGCCGGACGCGGCTACCATACAGCGATGCCGCACACGCTATCCTGCTGCGCGCTGGCGCTCGCTCTGCTCGCGAGCCAAGCCCTCGCGCAGACACCGACCGACCCGCGCCTGGCCGCCGTCGCCGCGGCCCCCGTCACGGACGCGATGCTGCGTAATCCCGATCCCGCCGATTGGCTCATGTACAGCCGCACGTACGATGCGCAGCGCTTCAGCCCGCTCGACGAGATCGACCGCGCCAACGTCGGCTCCTTGCGGCTTGCCTGGTCGAAGCCGCTCGCAACGGGACCGCTCGAGATCATCCCGCTCGTCCACGAAGGCGTCATGTATCTCACGACGCCGGGCAGCCGCGACGGCGGCAGCCGCGTCATCGCGCTGAACGCGGCGACGGGCGAGACGCTCTGGGAGTACGTGCCGCCCAACTCGGCGGCGTCGCGCATCAAAGCGCTCGCGATCTACGGCGACCTGATCTACTACACGGCGCCGGCGCCGAGCGGCGAGCCGAACCCCGTCATCGCGCTCGATGCCGCCACCGGCGCCGTGCGCTGGCAGACCGCCGTCACGGTCGAGACGCATACGGCCGGCGCGCTCGTCGTCGAGGGCAAGGTCATCTCGGGCCGCGCGTGCAACACGGCGCGCTCGAATTGCTACATCGCGGCGCACGACGCGCGCACGGGCCAAGAGGCCTGGCGGTTCTACACGAGCCCCGGCGCCGGCGAGCCCGGCGACGCGTCGTGGGGCGGCACGCCCGTCGACGAGCGGCGCGCGGCGGCCTGGGGACTGCCCGGCACCTACGATCCCGCGCGCCGGATCCTGTACTGGGGCATCGCCAACCCGATGCCGAATACCCGCGCCGCCCGCCACGGCGGGAACGCCAGAGCGATTCCTCTTTCAGCGCCCGCGGATCTCTACAGCAATTCGACCGTGGCGCTCGATCCCGACACGGGCAAGCTGGTCTGGTATTACCAGCATCTGCCTGGCGACGACTGGGACCTGGACTACACCAACGAACGCGTGCTGGTCCGGACCGCGGTGAGTCCAGACCCGAAATTCGTCAAATGGATCAATCCGGATATTCCCCGGGGCGAGCAG
>CAZCZE010000022.1:0-12957 GCA_964503125.1 uncultured Gammaproteobacteria bacterium | reverse complement strand
TGCGCGAACGAGCCGGCCGGGGACGCCCCGTCGCTGCTCGGTCGCGGCATCAGCCCCTACGGCGAGCGATCTCCCTTCGAGCAAGCGGCGCGGCGCCTGCCCGAAACGACGACGCCGGAGGAGGCCTCGAGCTGGACACCGCTGCAGGATCTCGACGGGATGATCACGCCGAGCTCGCTGCACTTCGAGCGCCATCACAGCGGCGTGCCCGATATCGATCCCGCGCAGCACCAAGTGCTCATTCACGGGCTCGTCGAGCGGCCGTTGATCTTCAGCATGGAGGCGCTCGCGCGTTATCCGCTCGTCTCGCGCATCCAGTTCCTCGAGTGCTCGGGCAACAGCGGCGGCAACAACGCCGCGGACGCTCCGCAGCAAACGGCCGGCGGCATCCACGGTCTCGTCTCGTGCAGCGATTGGACGGGCGTGCCGCTCGGCATCGTGCTCGAGGAAGCCGGCGTCAAACCCGAGGGCCGCTGGCTCCTCGCCGAAGGCGCGGATTCCGCGGCGATGAGCCGCAGCGTGCCGATGGCCAAAGCCATGGACGACGCGATTCTCGCGATCTACCAGAACGGCGAACGGTTGCGGCCCGAGCAGGGCTATCCCGTGCGCCTGTTCCTGCCGGGCTACGAGGGCAACATGTGCGTCAAATGGCTGCGGCGCATCAAAGTCACGGCCGAACCCACGATGACGAAGGACGAGACGTCGAAGTACTCGGACCTCCAGGCCAGCGGCCGCTCGCTGCTGTTCACGTTCCCGATGGAAGTGAAGTCGGTCATCACCTCGCCGTCGGGCATGCAGAAGATGCAGGGCCCCGGGCTCTATCAGATCTCGGGGCTCGCATGGTCGGGCTTCGGCCGCATCCGGCGCGTCGACGTCTCCGCGGACGGCGGCAAGTCGTGGGCGCAGGCCGCGCTCGAAGGCCCGGCGCTGCCGAAGGCGCTCACGCGCTTCCGCATGCCGTGGCGCTGGGACGGGAACTTAGGCGTGCTCCAGAGCCGCGCCATCGACGAGACCGGCGCCGTGCAGCCGACACGCCCTGCGCTCATGGCCGCCCGCGGCGCGCAGTTCCGCTACCACTACAACGCCGTGCAGAGCTGGAGGGTCGCCGCGGCCGGCGACGTGAGCAACGTTTATGGCTAAGCGAATCGCTGTCCTCGCCGCTTGCGGTATCGCTGGGCTCGCGTTGGCCCAGGAAGGCCCGGGGCTCGGCGTACCGGCCACGCCCGAGCAAGTCGCGGGCTGGGACATCAGCATCGGGCCCGACGGCGCCGGGCTGCCGCCGGGCTCGGGCACGGCGGCCGCGGGCAAGGTCGTCTACGACGCGAAATGCGTCGCGTGCCACGGGGTCGACGGGGCGGGGCAACCCAACGATCGGCTCGCCGGGGGGCAAGGCACGCTACGCGACGCGGCGCCGATTCGCACCGTCGGCAGCTATTGGCCGTACGCGACGACGGTCTTCGACTACGTGCGGCGCGCCATGCCGTACGTGACCCCGCACTCGCTGACGCCCGATGAGACCTACGCGCTGACCGCGTATCTTTTGGCTTTGAACAAAGTCATCGGCGACAACGACGTCATGAACGCCGAGACGCTGCCGAAGGTCGTGATGCCGAATCGCGCGAGCTTCGACTCGGCGTATCGCGAGCCGCGGCGGCGCTGACGCCGCCGCCGTGGACGGCGCGTCGGGCCGTCCCGCATGCGGGACACGCGGTGCGGATCCGGGACACACGCGTGGCCGTAACCTCGAGCACAGAACGGCTAATTCGCTCTAAATCAACGAGTTATGCGCGTCCCGAACTTTGGCGCGCTTGTTGCAGCTGACTACGATCTCGACGAGGTGTCCGAGGGAGGCTGTCGCATGAGCGTCATCGGTTTCGTCGATTCCGTCGGGCGGGACCTGCGCCATGCGCTGCGCGCGCTGCTGCGGCGCCCCGCGTTCACGTTTGCCGCGGTACTCACACTCGCGCTCGGCATCGGCGCGACCACGGCGATCTTCAGCGTCGTCTACTCGGTGCTCATCAAGCCGCTGCCGTATCCAAATTCGGACGAGCTCGTGCGGATCGGGCACACACCTGCCGCCCTCGAGACGGGCGACCTGCTGTCCCAGCCGACGATGCTCTTCACTTACCGGGCCGAGAACCGGACGTTCGCCGAGATCGGCATGTGGTCGGACGGCGGCCAGACGTTGACGGGCGCCGACGGAACAGAGCGCGTGCGCTCGCTACGGGCGACGGACGGGTTGCTGCAGGCGATCGGCGTGCAGCCGCTTCGCGGGCGCTGGTTCACGGAGCAGGAGCACGGACCCGACGCGCAAGGTCCGGCCCCTATCATCATCTCGTATGCGTTCTGGCAGAGCCGCTTCGGCGGCGATGCGACGGCCCTCGGGCGCGACCTCGTCATCGATGGGCAGCCGGCGCAAGTCGTCGGCATCATGCCGCGCGATTTCAGATTCCTCGACATGTCGCCGCAGTTCGAGATCATCGTCGCCACGCGGCTCAACCCGACCCAGCTAGCAATCGGCGGGTTCGGCTTGAACGCGCTCGCACGTCTCAAGCCCGGCGTGACTCCCGAGGAAGCCGCCGCCGACATCGCACGCATGCTGCCGATCTGGCTCGACGCATGGCCGATGGTGCCGGGGTTCAGCGTGACGCGCGAAGCGATGAAGGACTGGCGCATCGCGCCGCTCGTGCGGCCGCTGAAGGAGTCTCTCGTCGGGGGCGTCGCGAGCGCGCTCTGGGTGCTCATGGGCGCCATCGGCGCGGTGCTGCTCGTCGCCTGCGCCAACATCGCGAATCTCATGCTCGTGCGCGCCGATGCGCGGCGGCAAGAGTTCGCCGTGCGTGCCGCGCTCGGCGCCGTGCCCGCGCGCATCGCGCGAGAGCTGCTCGCCGAGAGCCTCGTCATCGGTGCAGTCGGCGGCGCGCTCGGCTTGGTGCTCGCCTACGGCGGGCTCGAGCTGCTCGTCGCGATCGGCCCGACCAACCTGCCGCGGCTCGAGGAGATCGCCGTTCATCTTCCCGTCCTCGCGTTCACTGTCGCCGTTTCTCTCGCGTCGACGCTCGTGTTCGGCTCGATCACGGCGCTCAAGCACGCGCTGCGCGTAGACATGTCCGCGTTCCGCGGGGAGCGCGGCTCGACTGCCGGCCGCCAGCGCAGCGCGACGCGCAGCGCCTTGGTCGTCGTGCAGGTCGCGCTCGCGCTCGTGCTCGTCGTGAGCGCCGTGCTCATGCTGCGAACCTTCCAGGCGTTGCGCGACGTCGATGCGGGGTTCCGCGATCCGAGTACCCTCCAAACCGTGCGGACTTGGGCGCCGAACCAGATCTTCGGCGACCCACGGCAATTCGTGCGCTTGCAGCACGAGATGCTCGACGCGATCGCGGCGCTGCCGGGTGTGGCTTCAGCCGGGTTCACGAGCGCACTGCCGATGGAAGGGCCGCCGTTCGTTCTACCTGTGCCAATCGTCGTCGAAGGTCCGACGCTGGCGGCCGGCGACGGTCCGCAGCAGCGTAGAGTCAAGCTCATCTCGCCGGGTTTCTTCGAGACGTTGGGCACGCGACTCATCGCCGGACGCGACCTGACGTGGGCCGACATCGAAGCCGGCGGCCGCGTTGTCCTCATTTCTGAGGAGTTCGCTCGCGAGCTCGGGCGGAGCCCCGCGGACGCGCTCGGGCGACGCATTCGCACGCCTGTCGACAGCGACGATTGGCGCGAGGTCATCGGTGTGGTGCAGAGCGTGAAGGACGACGGGCTCTACGCCGCCGCGCCGAGCATCGTGTACTTCCCGGCGCTCATGGAGAACGCGTTTGGTAATGCGACAGTCGGCGCCCCTCCCGTGGCGTTCGTGGTCCGCAGCGACCGCACGGGCACCGCGACGCTCATCGATGAGATGCGCCAGGCGATCTGGTCGGTGCACGGGGACGTGCCGATCGCGCTGCAGCGCACGATGCAGGTCCTTTACGGGGAATCACTCGCACGTACGTCGTTCGCGCTCGTGATGCTTGCGATCGCAGGCTCGATGGCGCTGGCACTCGGCATCATCGGAATTTACGGCGTCATCGCCTACATCGTCGCCCAAAGGTCGCGAGAGATCGGCATCCGGATGGCACTCGGCGCAAAGAGCGGCCAGGTTCGTACGATGTTCCTGCGGCAGGGTCTCGCCCTCAGCGCGGTGGGCGTGGGCGTAGGCCTCGTGGCCGCGCTGGCGCTGACGCGCTTCATGTCTTCGCTGCTCTTCGAAACCGAGCCGACGGACGTCGTGACCTATGTCGCGGCGATCGGCGTCATTCTCGCCGCGGCCGCACTCGCGAGCTACCTGCCGGCGCGGCGCGCGTCGGCGATCGATCCCGTGGAGACGCTGAAGGCAGAGTAGCCCCGTTCAATCACACCCCCGCGAGCCGGCTCGCTCTGAAGGCTGTAGACTCGCGTTCGCCGCACTTGCGAGTTGCGTGTCAGCGCGGCGCGGTTGGGCGATGGTAGTAGTGCCGAGAACGGACATCAGTGACAGCCATTCCTGAGGATCTTCGATACTCGCTGCGCGCGCTGGCCAAACGGCCGGTCTATGCGCTCGTGACCGTGCTCGTCCTTTCACTCGCGGTCGGCGCGAACACGACGGTCTTCAGCATCTCCAACGGCTTCTTCATGCGGCCGCTGCCGTACCCGGACGACGAGCGGCTCGTCGTCGTCTTCAACTCCTATCCGGGCATGGGTCTCGATGTCGCAGCCAACTCGATCCCCGACTATCTCGACAGGCGCGATCGCGCGCCATCCCTCGAGCAGCTCGCGATCTTCGCGAACACGGCGCGGACACTGAGTGTCGATGAATCGCCGGAACGGCTCACGATCACGCGCGTCTCTCCGTCGTTCTTCGACGTCTTTCGCGTACCGCCGATGCTCGGGCGTGGGTTTACCGCAGAGGAAGCGGTGCCGGGCAACGAACGCGTCATCGTCTTGAGCTACAGGTTCTGGTCGACGCGCTTCGGGGCGAGTGAAGCGATGATCGGTAGCGGCATCGACCTCGACGGTGAACGCTTCAGGGTCGTCGGTGTGATGCCCGAGCATTTCGTGTTCCCGGACCGGAGTTTCGATGGTTGGATGCCCTTCGCGTTTACGCCGGAGCAGATGAGCGACAACGAGAGGGGTAACGAGTTCGCGGGCAGCGTCGGTCGCTTGCGCTCCGGGGCCACGATAGAAGGATTGACCGCGGAGCTTGCAGCGATCGTGCAAGGAAACCTCGAGGCCGGTCGGCTGCAAAGCGAGGGGTTCATCCGGACGACGGGCTTCACGGGCCGCGCCCAGTCGCTGCGGGAGCGGATGATCGGCGACTACCGACCGATCCTCGCTGTTCTCCACGGCATCGTGCTCGCGGTTCTGCTCATCGCGTGCGCCAATGTTGCGAACCTCCAGCTCGCGCGCGTGTTGACACGTCGCAAGGAGCTCGCCACGCGCGTCGCGCTCGGCGCAAGCACGCGCAGCTTGGCGAAGCTCGTGCTCGTCGAAAGCCTCGTGCTCGCAGCGTTCGGGGCCGCGGTGGGAACGGCCATCGCCATCGGCGGTCTCGAGCTCGTGCGTGTGCTCGGCATCGATCATTCCAGCCAGGGGTTCCGGTTCGCGATCGATCCCATGGTTTTGGCATTCAGCGCAACCGCTGCGCTCATCGCCGCACTCTTGTCATCGGCGTTGCCGTTGCTCGCGCTGCGTAGAGCGGACGTGGCTCGCGCCGTGCACGAGGCCGGCCGGCTCGGTAGCGGCGGGCGCCACGCGCATGGCTTTCGCAGCGCGCTTGTCGTCGTGCAGATCTCCGTCAGCGTCGCGCTCCTCGTCGGCGCGGGCCTCCTGACGAAGAGCTTCTTCCGCATGCAGCAGTCCGGCACGGGCTTCAACGTCGAGAGCGTCTGGACGGCGCGCATCGCAGTGCCCGCAGCGCGCTATGAAAGCCCCGAGGCGCGGGCCTTGCTCTTGGAGCGGTCGCTGGAGGAATTGGCGGCGCTTCCCGGGGTCGTCGATGCGGGCTTTACGTCGCACCTGCCTTTCACCGGCAACAACTGGCAGGGCAGCTACTCGGTCGACGGTTATGTGCCGCCGGCAGGCGCCTCGCCCCCGCATGCGCAACACCGTGCCATCAACGAAGGCTTCCTTCCGTCGCTCGACATTCCCGTGATGAGGGGCCGCAATTTCGCGGCGACGGAAGCAGAGCGCGTGGTGCTCGTCGACGAGAACCTCGCCAACAGGTACTGGCCGGGCGAGGATCCGCTCGGCCGGCGTGTCGCCAACGACAGCGTCGAGTCGCAAGCGCAATGGCACACGATCGTCGGCGTCGTGCCGGCAATCAAGCACACGAGCCTCACGGAAGACCCGAACAAAGAAACCGTCTATTGGCACTACAAGCAGACCGATCAGCCGGCAGGCGTGTTCACGTTGCGAACGACGCTCGACCCGGAGCAGTTATCGCGTGTTGCGACTGACGCGATCAGACGGATCGATCCGCTGCTCGTACTGACGAACGCGATGTCCATGGAGGAGCGTGTTACTCGATCGCTGGCTCCGCAGCGCACGCCGATGGCCCTGACGCTCGCGTTCGCTTCGATCGCTGTCACGCTCGCGGTGATCGGCATTTATGGCGTTCTGAGCTGGTCGGTGACCCAGCGCTTCGGCGAGATCGGTGTGCGCATGGCGCTGGGCGCGCGCGGCGACGACATCTTAGGGATGATCTTGAAGCAGGCCGGCCGGCTCATTTTGATCGGGCTCGTGCTCGGCTTTGTCGCCGCGCTCGCGCTCGGCCGCGCAATGGCGTCGCAAATCTACGAAGTCAGCGCATCGGACCCGGCCGTGTTCGCGATCGCGCTTGCGGGCATTGCGAGCGCGGCATTGCTCGCAAGCTGGGTGCCTGCGCGCCGCGCGTCGCGTATCGATCCGCTGAACGCGCTCCGGGAGGAGTAAGGGTGTGCGGTCTTGGCTGCTCGTGGCGCAGTAACTGTCTCGAAATGGCCGAAAGCGCTAACCACAAGTATCACGCCCCCGCGAGCCGGCTGCGAAAGACGAAATACACGGCGCCGAGAATGCAGAGCGCGGCCCAAAGATAATCGAGCTTGAGCGGCTCCTTGAGGTAGTAGACCGCGAATGGCACGAACACCACGAGCGTGATGACCTCTTGGATGAGCTTGAGCTGTCCGATCGACAGCACCGTGTAGCCGATGCGGTTGCCGGGCACCTGCAGCATGTACTCGAAGAAGGCGATGCCCCAGCTCACGAGCGCCGCGACGATCCACGGCCGCTGATTGAGCTCCTTGAGGTGGGCGTACCACGCGAACGTCATGAAGATGTTGCTCAAGCCCAGCAACAGAATCGTCAGGCCGATGTTGCGCATGTGCTTCCGCTCGCGGGTGCCCCGTCGCGGCGAAGTATAGGGCGCGGCGCGCTGCGGCGCGCCGGCTCGGCAAGCGGTTGACGCCGCGGCTGCGGCCGTTAGGCTTGCGCGATGGCTCATGTTCCTCCCGACCGACCCAAGGGCAAATCGCTCGCGCCGCTGCGAGCGCTGTTGCCGTTTCTCGTACCCCATTGGCGCATCCTCGCCGTCGCGCTCGGAGCATTGCTCGTCGCGGCGGCGGCGCAGCTCTCGCTGCCCGTGGCGCTGCGCTTCCTCATCGACGAAGGGCTCGCCGTGCGCGACGCGGCGACGATCAATCGCTACTTCACGCTGTTTCTCGGCGCTGCCGTGGTCTTCGGCGCGTTTGCGGCGTTGCGGTTCTATCTCGTGTCGTGGCTCGGCGAGCGCGTCGTCGCCGACGTGCGCAATGCCGTCTACGCCAAGGTCATCCGCATGGACCCGACGTTTTTCGAGGTGACGCGCACGGGCGAGGTGCTGTCGCGGCTCACGGCCGACACGACGCTCGTGCAGTCGATCTCGGGTGTCGGCATCTCGATCACGCTGCGCTCGGCGCTCACGCTGCTCGGCTCGCTCATCATGCTCGTGTGGACGAGCCCGATCCTCACGCTCATGATCGTAGCGCTCATGCCGCTCGTCGTAGGTCCTCTGCTCATGCTCGGGCGGCGCGTGCGGCGGCTGTCCCGCGATTCCCAGGACCGCGTGGCGGACGCGAGCGCGCTCGCCGGCGAGACGATCAACGCCGTGCAGACGGTGCAGGCGTTCAATCTAGAGGCCCTGCACACGCAGCGGTTTGGCGAGGCCGTCGCGCACTCGTTCGACGTGGCCGTGCGTCGCATCCGCATTCGCGGCTGGCTCACGGCGCTCGCCACGATGCTCGTGTTCGGCGGGATCACGCTCGTGCTCTGGATCGGCGCGCATCGCGTGCTCGCCGGCGCGCTCACGTTCGGTGAGCTCAGCCAGTTCGTGCTCTACGCGGGCTATATGGGCATTGCCGCCGCGTCGCTCTCCGAAATGTGGGGCGAAGTGCAGCGCGCCGCCGGCGCGATGGAGCGGCTCGTCGAGCTCGCCTCGGCCGAGCCCACGATCAAGGCGCCGGCCACGCCCGTCGCCCTGCCGGCGCGCAGCCGCGGCAGCATCGAGTTCGACCACGTGCGGTTCCGCTACCCGTCGCGGCCGGAGAGCGCTGCGCTCGACGGGTTCACGGTACGCATCGAGCCCGGCGAGACCGTCGCCTTCGTCGGCCCGTCGGGCGCGGGCAAGAGCACGACGTTCCAGCTGCTGCTGCGCTTCTACGACCCGAGCGAGGGGCGCGTGCTCGTCGACGGCGTCGACGTCGCGCGCGCGGATCCCGAGCAGGTGCGGCGGCTCATCGGGCTCGTGCCGCAGGACACCGTGCTGTTCGGCGCCTCGGCGCGCGAGAACATTCGCTACGGCCGGCCCGGGGCGACCGATACCGAGATCGAGGCCGCGGCACGTGCGGCCGAGGCCGACGAGTTCCTGCGGCGCTTGCCGCAGGGTTACGACACGTTTCTCGGCGAGCGCGGCATGCGACTGTCGGGCGGGCAGCGCCAGCGCATCGCGATTGCGCGCGCGATCCTCAAGGATCCGCCGATCCTGCTGCTCGACGAAGCCACGAGCTCGCTCGATGCCGAGAGCGAGCGGCTCGTGCAGCTCGCGCTCGAGAAGCTCATGCAGCGGCGCACGACGATCATCATCGCGCACCGGCTCGCCACGGTGCAGAAAGCCGATCGCATCGTCGTCATCAATCACGGCCGCATCGTGGCGAGCGGCACGCATACGCAGCTGCTCGCCTTGAGCCCGCTCTACGCGCGGCTCGCGGAGCTTCAGTTCGGCGCGGCGAGCGCCGCGCTCGACGAGGTGCCCGATGCGGCTGTCGTCGGTTGAGGGCAATCGCCAGCGCCTCGACGGCGGCGCGATGTTCGGCAACGTGCCGCGCAATCTATGGGGGCAGTGGCTCGCGCCCGACGCCGAGAACCGCCTCGAGTTCGCGTGCCGATGCCTGCTCGTCGAGGACCTCGAAGGGCGCACGGTGCTGTTCGAGACGGGCATCGGTGCGTTCTTCGAGCCCAAGCTCCGCGCGCGCTACGGCGTGCACGAGCCCGAGCACGTGCTCCTCCGCTCGCTCGCGGCGCGTGGCCTCCGTCACGAGGACATCGACGTCGTCGTGCTGAGCCACCTGCACTTCGATCATGCGGGCGGTTTGCTCGCGGCCTACGTCGAAGGTCGCGAGGCCGAGCTCCTGTTCCCCAAAGCGCGCTTCATCGTGAGTAAACGCGCGTGGGAGCGCGCCTGCACGCCGCACGCACGCGATCGCGCCTCGTTCATCGCGCCGCTGCAGGCGCTGCTGTCCCGCAGCGGCCGGCTCGAAATCGTCGACCGGCCGACTTCGACGTTGCTCGGGCCCGCCGTGCGCTTCGACTACAGCGACGGCCACACGCCGGGTCTCGCGCTCGCGGAGATCGGCGGTGAGGGCGGGGTCGTGTTTTGCTCGGATCTGATTCCGGGGCGCCCGTGGGCGCACTTGCCCGTGACGATGGGTTACGACCGAAACCCTGAGCTCCTCATCGACGAGAAGCGCCGGTTTCTCGAGGACAAGATCGCGCGGGGCGTGCGCTTGTTCTTCACGCACGACCTCGACTGCGCCGTGGCGCTGCCGGAGAGCAGCGTCGACGGGCGTTTCGGCGTCACGGCCGAGCAGCGCAGCCTCGACGGCGAGCAGCGCTAGGCTCCGGGCTTGACCAGCCCCCGATCTCGAGGCGATTCTTGCGGCACGCGTCCCGGCCGTGCCGCGACGCGACGCGCAATTCTCTTGGGGGGAAGCATGGTCGAAATGAAATCGTGGGGCGCCTTCGCCCTGTTGCTCTCGTTCACCGCCGGCGCAGGGGCGCAGATCACCGACAATCCGCTGCCGGCGCCGGTGGTGAAGCGCGGGCTCGCGGTCGAGGTGCGCGACGTCGTGCGCCTGCCCGAGACGCGGCAGCTGCGCCCCGTCGAGCAGGACGTGACGCCGACGGGTTGGGCGCGCGTGAGCTTCGTGCGCGATGCGCCCGACGGGCGCCGCTTCGCCAACGACTCGCGCGGTTTTCTCTATCTCATCGACGGCGGCCGCACCTCGCTCTACGCGGACGTGGCGGCCGTCTTTCCGCACGCGCATTACAATCGCCTCGAGAGCGGCTTCATCGGCTTTACCTTTCACCCCGAGTTCGCGCGCAACGGCCTCTGGTACAGCGTGCACCTCGAGCGCGCCGCGGGTAATCCGGCCACGCCGGACTTCATTCCGCCGGGCTACGGGCCGAGCGACGTGACCTTCCACAACGTCATCACGGAGTGGCGGGCCAACGATCCGCGCGCAAGCACGTTCACGGGCACGCGCCGCGAGCTGCTGCGCGTGGCGCACGTCGTGCAGTTCTCGAGCCATCCCATGGGCGCCGTGGAGTTCAATCCGACGGCGCGCTCAGGCTCGCCGGACTACGGGCTGCTCTACACGAGCGGCAGCGATCTCGGCTTCAGCAACGGCGGCGGGCCGAACGCGAGCAACCCGAGCGCGACGCAGCGCTTGGATTCGGTGATCACGGCGATCCTGCGCATCGACCCGCGCAGCCCGCGCGAAACCGGAGGAATGAAGGGCCTCGGCGACTACACGATTCCGGCGGCGAACAAGTTCGCGGCCGACGGCGACCCGCAAACGCTCGGCGAGATCTATGCCTACGGGTTCCGCAACGCGCACCGGCTGTCGTGGGACCTGACCGACGGCACGATGTTCGTGGGCGACATCGGCATGAACCACATCGAGGAGGTCAACATCGTCCATAACGGCGGCAACTACGGCTGGATGAAGCGCGAGGGGTATTGGGAGAACGGCATGATTCGGCCCGGCGGCGCACTCAATCAGCTCTACGAGCTGCCGGGCGACGTGCTGCGCGGGCGCAATCGCGACGAGTTCACCTATCCCGTCGCGATCTACGACCACAACGAGGGCGTGGCCATCACGGGCGCGTTCGCTTACCACGGCCGCATCGAAGCGCTGCGCGGCAAGCTCATCTTCGGCGACGTCAACCGCGGGCGCTTGTTCGCGGCCGACCTCGCCGCGATCAAGGCCGCCGACGACGGCGTGCCCGAGACCGTGGCGCCGCTCGAGGAGATTCAGCTCTATGTCCGCGGCGCCGATGGCCAGCGCATCTACACGTCGTTCCGCGAGCTCGTCGAGGGCACGATGGGGGTCTCGCTGTCGCGCACCGATCTGCATTTGAGCGTCAGCCGCGACGGGGAGATCTTTCTAACCTCGCGTCAGGACGGCATGATTCGCATGCTCGTGCCGGACGGCCGGCGCTGATCGCTTCTCGTTCGCGGCGTTACTAAGGGGAGGTACACGCCCATGACCGACAATCCGTACGCACCACCGAAGAGTCACGTCGCGGACACGGACGCGACGATGCCCGAAGGCGATTTCATCGCTGAGGGGCGCAGCGTCGCGGCCGGCAACGGTTGGCGCTGGATCGCGGATGCTTGGAACTTCATGGGGGCCCAACGCTGGACGTTCCTCGGCGTCTGCCTGCTCTACTGGCTCATGGCGATTGCCGTGCAGTTCGTACCGATTCTCGGGCCTATCGCCGTGGCGCTGTTGACACCCGTGATCAGCGGCGGGTTCATGCTCGGCTGCGAGGCGGTGCGGCGCGGCGAGCGGCTCGAAGTCGGGCACCTGTTCGCGGGATTTCAGCGCCACCTCGGCAAGCTCGTGGCGCTCGGCGCCGTGTCGTTCGGCTTGGGCATCTTGATTGCGCTCGTCGTCCTCGCGATCGTCGGCGTGAGCTTTGCCGGGTTTTTCCTCGGCGGCGCGGAGCCGACCCCAGAGGATTTCGCCGGAATGGGAATGACGATCCTGTTGGCCGTCTTGGTCGCGCTGGCCATCAGCGTCCCGGTGTACATGCTGCTGTGGTTCGCGGCGCCGTTGATCGTGCTGGCCGACTTCGAGATAGGCGCGGCGCTCAAGACGAGCTTCTCGGCGTGCCTGAAGAACATTCTGCCGTTTCTCGTCTGGGGCGTGATGGTTCTCGTGCTCGCCATCCCCGCAAGCATTCCGATCCTTCTCGGCTGGTTAGTGCTGGGACCCGTGGTCATGGTGTCGGTCTATACCGGATACCGCGACATCTTCCACGAGACTTGAGGAGCGCGCGTGCGGCCATCCACTGCTCTAACTCGACTCGCGGCGATCGGCTCGTGCCTCGCCGCCCTCGGTTGCGCGCATCAGCCGCCCGCGCCGCCGCCGTTCAAGCCCGTCACGACGGTGCTTGAGCTCATGGAGAGCGTCATCGCGCACGCCGCCGAGATCTACTGGGAGTCCGTGCAAGTGACCGTCGATGCGGACGGGGTTCACGAGCGCAAGCCCGAGACCGACGAGGACTGGGAGTTCGTGTGGGCGTCCGCGCTCGCGCTCGCCGAGTCCGGCAATCTCTTGATGATGGAGCCGCGCGCCGTCGACGACGGCGCATGGATGCAGTTCTCGCGTTCGCTCGTCGACGCCGGCGCCGAGGCGGCCGCGGCCGCCGCGGCGC
>CAZCZE010000021.1:0-82746 GCA_964503125.1 uncultured Gammaproteobacteria bacterium | reverse complement strand
GGTCGCCTTGCGCAGGGCGTCGATGCTGTCCTGCTGCTTGCCGGAGGCCGCGTTGGCGAAACCCGGCAGCTCGAACACGACCCATGAGTCTTTGGCCATTTCACTCAAACTGATAGCAACTTCCGGTCTCTCGGTCTTCACACGGATCTCGGTACCGGCGCGCACAGTGCTCTGGTTGGCCGTGATCTTGAAGTCCTTGCCATTGCGGCTCAGGACGATTGGCTGCTGAGAGGCAGCACCAGCGCCGCCGGCACCACCAGCTCGCGCGCCCGGGCCAGCCCCCGCGGCGCGAGGGGCAGCCGCCTGCGCAGGCGCAGCTGACCGCACAGCAACATCTCTCAGCGCAAGACCAGCACCCCTTGTGGGTCCGGCCCTCCTGATGCTGAACTGCATGCGTCCGATATCACCCGCGCACACAGAGGCGTTCCAGGTGGGATGAATCTCGCAGGTGTCGTCCGTGGCGACGCTGTCGTTCTCGCCGTCGTGGATCAGAACATAGGAGTCAGGGATGCCGGTCGTCGAGCCGTCCAGATCGTGGATTGCCAAGGTTCGGTAGGCCGAACCACCCCGGTTGTCACTATCGAACCTGGGGTCGATTCTCGGAAAGTAGACGGGCTTGGCATTGACGAACTTCGCACTCTTGACGGTGTTTTCGGTGGTAACCCCGGCGCCCGTAAACAACAGCCATGAAAGCGCTCCTGATCCGCGCTGTTGGTTGTCCTGGAAATTCACGAATGTCGTGTTCACCACGTCGTGACGGTAGTCGTAGTACTCGTAGGCGCGGATCGGAAAGTCGGGAATCAGGCGTTTCGGCAGGCTGCGACCGTAGGCCTTTTCCTCCGGCGTTACGGGGTTGCCGATGTTGTCGGTTTCGCCCACGAACAGCGAATCAACCACCATTGAGGTGAACAAGTCATCGCCGAAGGAACCGGTTGAATGCGTAAAGCCTATGGCATTGTCCGCCGACTTCAGGTTCCTGAAGACGTGCCGTTCGCCTCGGCCCCAAACGCCGCCATTGCGGTTCTTGTAGGTGGTAAGATTCTCGAGGAGCGCATCCACGCTCTTGCTGTTCGGGTCCGCAGGGTTTTCCTTGGGCATGTACGAGGGGCCGGCCAACCCGAAGACGTTTTCCACATTGATGTTCCGGTCGAACATGAACCCGTCGAAGTTGGAGTGGGCCGTGTTGTTCCTGAATTCGCGGAACTTGGTGCGGCGTGGCCAGATGTTCTTGGCGATGTCCGTGCCCAGGAACTGGCCTTGCGGGTGCTCCGGCAACGACAACCAAAAACCGTTCTCATCGGAACCGGCGGCCACATTGTCGATAAAGGTGTTGTCCGGATTGGTGATCCAGTAAGCGGCCACCGTGTTGTCCGAAGGCAACAGAGTGTCGTTGCCGGACATGCTGGCTTGCCTGATGGTCTGGCGATTCTCGCTGATCTCTCCGTTTGGGGCGAGATTGTAGGGGGCGCATGTCTTGGTGGGATGGCACTTGATCTGGATGGCGAGGTTCCTGACGAACTCGTTACCGTGCTCGATGCCGTCTTCCAGGAAGAAGCAGTGACCGACGATGTTGTAGGTCACGTTGTTCTCAACGCGCAGGAAGTTCGTGCCGTGCACCGTCACGCAGCGGTTGTAGGTGTCGTGGATGGAGGCGTTCTTGATGTACTGGCCCTTCGCGTCACCCACCAGATGCCAGTGGATCGGATAGCGGGCCAGCGTCATGTGCTGGCCCATGCGGTTCAGCTCGACACCCGAGACGAACATCTTGCTCGACGGCATGGCCATGATGTGGCCGCCGAAGTAGGACTGCGCCGCATCCTCCGATGCCTGGATCTTGATGTTGCGGGTGAGCAGACCAACCTCACCGCGTTCATCCACGCCGAAGGTGATCTCGCCGAAGTGCATGTAGTCGAGCTTGCCGTCGAGCGTGATCTTGTTGCCGCTGATGGCGGCGATCGTGCGCCGTTCGGCCTGGCGCGGATCGAAGTCCGTCGACGCGAGAACGATCTCGTCACCGACGCGCCAGCCTGAAGCGTCCAGTACTTCGATCGACGTGCTGCCGGCTTTTGCCGTGTTGCTGAGCTTGGTCCAAGTGTGGGTCCGATCGCCGTGCAGGTTCAGTGTGCCGCCCGAGATCATGATCCCGCGGTCACCCATGCCGGCCATGACGTCTTCGTTGGGGACGGTGTTGGTGAAGGTGATCGTCGCGTTGTGCGTGTGCGGGGCTGCTTCGCTGCCGATCGCGAGCTCGCCGTGCAGCATGATCCACTCGGTCGTCAGCTCGAGGTCGGCGTCGTTCGAGAACGTGAGCTTGCCGTCGATCGAGAGACCGCCGAGCGCGGGCGGGCTGACGTCGAGGATCACGTCCTTGTCGCGGCCGATCGTGACCTTGTCGCCGGCGATTGGCACCTTGCGGTTCGGCCAGGTCGCGGGATCGGACCAGTTCGTCGGAGCGGCCTGTGCGATCGCGCATACGCCGCCGAGCAGCAGTGCAGGAACGACAGACACGCGAAGGAACGAGCGACTCTTATCGGTCATGACATCAACCCCCAAAACTTGAAGATGACCCAGTGCTTCGAGGAAGAGCATAGCGCGATTGCCCCGCGGTCCAGCACGGCTTTTCGACCGCCCAAAAAACGCAAGGTTATATTTCCCGTACCACATGCCATTAGGCATGGGGCTCGCGGAAATCGGGTACGGCTCAAGGTGAACTTATGAACCTACTCATCCGTCGCATCTGCGATGTCCTCAGCGCACGGTCCCAGCCTGCTCGAAGGTCACGCCGTGCTTTCCGCGGTTAGCGGCGGCCTTCTCAGGATCCCAGGCGAAGCGGTAAACAAAACGCTCAGCCATGCCCGAAACTCGGAGCGGCGAAGGAGCCTATCGCACCGTATTCTTCACTACTGTGGCGGTGCTCGCGGAAGGCTCCGTGATGGTGCTCGGGAGGCTCCCAGAATCTTCCAATATTTTCTTCGGACGACACTGGCAAAGAGCGTCTTACGCGCAAATCGGCCGAAGTTTATTGAAAACCCCAGATCCGCTTTTCATTGTCAGTACAAAGAGTTAGGCGCGTTCGGTCGTCTGATTATGAATCCGCCGCTCTAACCATCTGAGCTACATCACCACGCGAAAACCGATTATATAGCGACCGATTGCGCAGTTAGATTCTTTCTACGCTACCGGATTCTGCCGACCGGATGACGGCTTCGGTCACGGCAGCGCCGTGAACCATTTCATCGAGCGTGATGGGGAACGGAGCGCCGCCGGCTGCGGCTGTGCCGAAAGCTTCAAGGACTGCGCGCACGACATCGAACCGCGCGCCTTCCCAGATTTCGGGCGCTCCTTTTACTGGTTGGAATTTGCAGGTGCCGAACAGGCGCGTGCGTCTTTCATCGGATGATGCGCCCGCAACGTGAGTCATGCCTTCGAGCCGGACGAAGCCTTTCGAGCCGAAAACCTGGAAGCTGAAGCCGGGCCCGGTGGCCGTCATCGTTCCGAGATATCCCGACATGCCGGCCTTCATGTGAAATATCATCGATGATGTGTCGTCTGCATCGACTTCGATCGCGCGGCGAAGACTCAGGCAGTAGACCGAATCGATCTCACCGCACAGATCGATCATGCCATCGATCGCATGAACACCCATCGGGGTGAGTCCGCCGACCGGCGTTTCTACTTTGTCCGCACGCCACTGCTCCGCTTGCAGCAGCAACGCATTGGGGAACGTCATCGTCGCCTCGACGTGCATGATCGTGCCGAGGTCGCCGGAGCGAATCCGCGCGCGAAGCTTCGTCATTTCAGGATGAAATCTTCGGTTGTAACCGAGACCTAGAACGACTCCCGCAGCGCGCACGGCAGCTACTGCGGCCTCTGCTTCGGTCCTATGAAGAGCGAAGGGCTTTTCGCAGAAGACATGTTTGCCCGCCGTTGCCGCGGCGATCACTTGTTGTGAATGAAGGGAGTGGGGAGTTGCCAGAACGATCGCGTCGATTTTCGGATCTCCGAGCAACTCGTCGACGCTCTGGACGAGCTTCATGTTGTGAAGCTCGCCAAAGGACGTCAATTCCGGGGAAATCGTACGAGCGGCACCAGCTTTGAACTGGATAACCTCGCTCGTACCTTGAACCGACTCGACCAGCGTCTTGCCCCACCAGCCGAGGCCGACGATCGCAGCGTTGATCATTAAGGCTAGACGACCTTTTCGACGCTGCCGCCTTTTTCGGCCGATCTCACGATCGCTTCCGTGACCGCAGCGCCGTGGATCATCTGCTCGGTTGGAATCATGTAAGGCTCTCCACCTTGAGCCGCTATTGCCCAGGCTTCGATCGCCGCGCGCGGCAGATCAAAAGGTGGCGTCGTCCAGTTCTCAGCCTCTCCTTTGGCGGGCTGGAATTTGCAACCTGCAAATAGCCTCGTGCGCCGTTCCTCGGACGAGGCGCCTGCCACGTGAGTCAGTCCCTCGAGCCGTACAAAACCTTTAGAGCCGTAAACCTGGAAGCTGAAGCCCGGCCCGGTGGCCGTCATGGTTCCGAGGTACCCGGACATTCCATTCTTGAATCTGAAGATCATTGACGTGGTGTCGTCCGAATCGACCTCGACGACGCGGCGGAAGCTCAGACAATAGACCGTATCGATCTCGCCAAAAAAATCGATCATGCCGTCGATCGCGTGCAGGCCTAAGGGCGTCAAACCGCCGCACGGAGTTTCGTTGCGGTCGGCGCGCCACGCGCCGGGTTTCAGGTAGAGGGCATTGGGGAAGGTCATCGTCGATTCCGTATGCAGGATCGTACCGAGCCCGCCGGACTTGATGCGCTCTTTCAGCTTGCGCATTTCAGGATGAAAGCGGCGGTTGTAATCGAGAGCGATCGTGACGCCGGCCTTCTTCGCGGCATCGACCATTTCGACAGCGTCCTTCCTTCGAAGCGCGAATGGTTTCTCGGCGAAGATGTGCTTCTTCGCCTTTGCCGCTGCCACCACGTGCGAATGATGCATGGAGTGCGGCGTCGCTAGGATGACGCCGTGAACGTTCGGGTCGGCCAGCAAATCGTCCACACCGGAAACCAGCTTCATCTTGTGAAGCCCGGCGAAATCCTTCAGCTCCGGTGTAATCGCCGGATCCGCCCCGGCAACGATGCGGCCGTGCTCGCTTCCAGACATCGATTCGACGAGGGTCTTGCCCCACCAACCGAGACCAGCGATACCGATGTTCAACATTTTTTTGCTCCTAGCTCTCAAGAAAAACGTCTCTAATCCACTCGCCCGGCCAGTCTCGCGCTCAGCGGAACGACGGGTCATGAATCCGCCGCTCTAACCATCTGAGCTACATCACCGCCGGCGAGCGCAGGCGATCTCGCCTGCCCGCGCTACTTGAGCGCGGACGCGTATTCTAGCCTCAACCCCGGCCGTTTGGCGTACGCGTCTAGCGGCGATTCGGATCACTCCGCGAGATCGGCGTTGCCCGGGCTAAGGCGGTCCCCATCGAGCGCGCCTCGACGCTCGCACGTGCGGAGCGTCACAGTTTTGCATTTCGGCGCCATCGAAGCCTTGCGCCGCAACATCGCATAAGTGCATCATTGTACTAGTGCACTTAGGCGGCTAGCCATTACCGATGTTCATCCTCAAACCTCACTCGGGCGTACCGATCTACAGGCAGCTCTCCGAGCAAATTCGGCGCATGGCCGCGAGCGGCCAGCTGCCGCCGGGCACGGAGCTACCGTCGATTCGCGCATTGGCGTTGGAGCATGCGATCAATCCGATGACGGTATCGAAGGTCTACAACCTGCTCGAGACGGAGGGCGTGCTCGAACGGCATCGTGGCAAGCCGATGACGGTCGCAAAGCCGGGCCGCACGCAGTCGCCGCCGGCGAAACGAGTGGCGCAGCTCGAGCCGCAGATCGAGCAGCTCGTCCTCGCGGCCCGGCAGCTCGAGCTCGGAGAGGGCGAGGTCGTCGCGGCTTTACGCAACGCATGGGAGATCAAAGATGAGCGATCCGTACATCGTCGCGCACGACCTCGGTAAGTCCTTCTCGGGCAAGACTGTGCTCGCCGGCGCCTCGTTCGCGGTCGGGCCGGGCGACGTCGTCGGCGTGCTCGGCAAGAACGGTGCGGGCAAGACAACCTTGCTCGAGCTCGTTCTCGGCTTCACGCCGGCAACCACCGGCAGCGTGCAGATTTTCGGCTACGACAGCTATGGCTTGCCGGGCGCCGCAAAAGCGCGCATCGGCTTCGTGCCGCAGCAAGACGAGCTCGTCAATCAACTCACGGCGGCGGATCAGATCGGCGTGATCGCCTCGTTCTACTCGCGCTGGGACGATGCGCTCGTCGCGCGGTTGTGCGATGAGTGGGAAGTCGATTCACGCCAGCGAATCAAGAGCATGTCGGTCGGGCAGCGACAGAAGCTCTCGATCCTGCTCGCGCTCGGCCACAAGCCCGACGTCCTGATCCTCGACGAGCCCGTGGCCAGCCTCGATCCGATTGCACGGCGCCAATTCCTCGAGCAGATCGTCGAGGTCGCAGCAGACGGCAGCCGCGCCGTGGTCTTCTCGTCGCACATCGTATCGGACGTCGAGCGGCTCGCGAACAAGATCTGGATTCTCAAGGATCAGCGAATGTATTGGCAGGGCGACTTCGATTCTCTGAAGGAGTCGATCGTGCGGTTGCACGTGCGCGCGACGAGCCCGTTACCCGAGTCCCTCCCGATCCCCAACGTGCTGAAGCTGAAGCGCAACGGCATCTCGGCGACGGCCATCGTGAAGGACTGGGGACCGGACGCCGAGAAGACGCTGAGCAGGGAGCTCGACGCGGAGCTCGAGGTCGAGCACCTCGCGCTCGAGGACATCTTCTTGGAGCTGCATCGATGAAAGCCCTGCTCAGGCTCGTGCGCACGTATTTCACGGGCACGCCGCTGCTCGCAATCACGACGACGCTCGGTGCGCTCGGCGTGTTCGGCGGGAGCGTGCTGTTTCTGTACCTGCCGCCGATTCTCCGCAGCCAGGGCGAGCCATCGCGCTTCTCGCAGGGCGTAGAAACGCTCATATTCTTGACGCCCGTCGCCGGCGTCGTAGCCGTCGCGTTCGGCGCTTCGCTGCTGCCGACGCTGTTTGCGCGGCTCGCGGCGAGCCACTACCTGTACGTGTTGCCGCACGGGCGCATCAAGCTCCTCGCGAGCGTATTCGTCACGCTGACTCTTGTGGCCTTGGTCGTGGCCGGCACGACCACGGTTTACTACATGCGCACGCCGCTGCAGCTCGACGTCGTGTTCGAGCGTGCGTTCGTGGTGGCGCTACTCACGAGCAATCTGCTGTACGTCGTGCTTTGGATCATCGGTAGGACCAGCTCTGCGATCGGCCTCCTCGTCGGGTCGATCGTCATGATCGCGACGCTCATCGTGCCGCTGCCTTTCATCGCGGCGCCGTCGAGATCGCTCACCGCCCCATGGGCCGCGTCGTTTCTGATCTGGGGCGTGTTCGCCGCCGCATTTCTGCTGGCCCCGCGGTGGAAGGGCACCGTCGGCCGGATCCGGCAAGCGATCGCGGCGCGCTTCAAGGGCGCGGCGTACCACGGGGGTGGGGAGGTCGATTTCTTGATCGGGACCGGGCGGCCGTGGGCGCTGGCGCTCGGGCAAGTCGTGGCGATTCTGATGGCCTGGTATTTCCTCTCCGGATTCGAAGTCGCGGCGCCGTCAGCATTTAGCCCGTGGCTGTTTTTTATGTCGATCTTAAGCATCCTGGCAGGCGCGATCGCAAGCATGGCGGCCACGCGTAGCCGCAGGCTGTGGCTGCGAGCCCGCTGGACGCGCGCGGAGCTGTTCAGACGCGTCGAGGAAGCGCTCTGGCGCCACAACAGCTTTGCGCTCGGCGTGCTGCTCGTGCTGCTCGTCGTGCTCGGCTCGGAGGCGTACGTGCCGACGAAGGTGCTCGTTTTCGGCATGGGTCTCGCGATGCTTGGCATCGCGCTCAGCACCTATCTCGGCATGATGATCACCGCGCCGATCGGCTGGCTCGATGCCGCGCTCGCGGTTGCGGCGATGGTCCTATTGATGATCGCCGCGAACTACGCGTCCAGGCCGGCGACGCCGGCGACGGTGGTCTACGTTTTCGAGGGCGCGCTCGCGGTGCTTGCGCTCACCTTCCGGAGCATCGCGCAGCGCCGCTGGGCGCAGCTCGATTGGATGCGCTGCCGAGCGGACGCCACCGTGCGTGCGGCGGCCTGAGGCGAGTGCAATGAAAATCACGATACATCCCGCCGTGTTCCTCTCCGCCTGCGTGGTGTTTTGCGCGCTATGGCTCTGGCTCAAACCCGTGGAGTCGCCGCTCGCGCCGGTGAGAACTCCTCGCATCGCCCGGCCGGTGCGCGCCTCGATCACGCTGGATCCGGCGATTCTCGAGCGCTACGTCGGTCGCTACGAAGGGCGGGCGGATTTCGCGGTCGATCTCAGCATGAAGGATGGGCGGCTCTACGCGCAGAGCCCCGGGTACGTGCCGTTCGAGATGCTGGGGACGTCCGAAACAGAGTTCTTCCTGCAGCAGTCCCCGGACGTCGACGTGAAGTTCCGTGTCGACGGCCGTGGCGCGGTGCTGGGCTTCGACGCGGCGACGCCGTATGGACCCATGTCCGTGGATCGTGTGCGCTGAGGGAAGGATTGCGCTAGGCGTGCGGTTGCTCGCTCGCCGCCATCAACTTGAGGAGAACTGACATGGACATGGGCACTCTGCGAGTTTCGCGTTTCGTGTTGGCGCTCGAGATGGCGCTGTGTTTTGTTCCGCTGACGTTGGGCTGGTTCGCTGTCATGTTCGACCCGTCGGGCGTCGCGTGGCTCGACGGCGCGACCATCGACCTCTACGTCGGCACGCCCGTAGGCGTCGCGATGCTCGCGAAGATGCTCGTGGGTGCCGTGATCGGCCTGCTCGGCCCGCTCGGGCTCGTCGTCGCCATGCGCCACATCGTGCTCGGTCGAGCGTTGCGGCGCGGCTGGGTCAGCGCGGCCCTCGTCGGAGGGCCGATTCTGCTCGCCGCGGTCTACGTCGTGGCGAACCTCGCGAGCGGCACCGAGTTCTCGATCGAGTGGGGCGGGTTCTACGTGATGTTCGTGGCTTTGCCCGCGATGGGCGCGGCGCACCTGTTGTATCTCGGCCGCCCGCAGCCCGCTAGAACGCTCTCGGCAGCCTAACTCGCGTTACTCGAGCCCCGACGCGCGGGCCTGCTCGCGCGCGAGCACGGCCTGGTCGCGATCGCCGTCGCCGTGAGCGACGGCGCCGAGCAGCCGGTCGCGATAGACGTTGTGGCTTGGCATCGGCACGCGCGCGAGGTCGGCGGCGGCCGCAATCAAGTTCGAGTCTTTGAGTCCCACATGGATCGGCGAGCCGACCTGATCGAAGCTCTCGTCGACCATCTTCTGGCCGTACACCTTGTACGCGGTCGCGGCGAACAAGCCTTCGACCATGACGTCCTGAAACACCTGCGGCGCCACGTCGTACTTGCGCACGAGCGCGAAGCCCTCGGCCATCGCGACCATCGCGCAGCCGAGCACGGCGTTGTTCGCGAGCTTGATGGCCGTGGCGGACTCGGGCTTGACACCCGCGGCGAAAATACGCCCGCCCATCGACTGGAGTAGCTCGTTGCAGCGCGCGACGGCGGGCTCGGGCCCCGCGACGACGATGCCGAGCTGGCCGCTCGCGGCCAGATCGGGCCGGCCGAGCACGGGCGCGGCGACGAGCGTCTGGCCTGCGGCGCGATGGCCGGCCTCGAGCTCGCGCACCACGGCGACGCCGTGCGTGCCCATGACGAGATGGATCGCGCCTTTCGCGAGCGAGTCTTTGATGCCACCGGGACCGAGCGCGACCTGCGCTAGACCTAAGTCCTGGACGAGCATCGTGACGACGACGTCGCTGCGTGCGGCGAGCTCGGCCACGGACGCCGCGACGTGCGCGCCCGCGGCGCCGAGCGCCGTGGCCTGCGCGGGGAACTGATCGAACACCGTGAGCGTGTGCCCCGCATCGAGCAGGCGGCGGGCCATGCCCTGTCCCATGCGGCCGAGGCCGACGAATCCGACTTTCATGATCGTCCCTTAGCGGTAATCGCGCGCGAAGGGCAGGACTTTGACGTGCACGCCCGCCGCTTGCAAGCCGGCGAGCGCTCGCGGGCGAGAACGTCGCGGGTAGCAGCTAGCGCGACTTGGCCGCAGGCTGGCGGTGCTGCTGCTGATCCCAGCGGGCGATGATCTTCGGGATCTCCGCGGCCGGCACCGGCGGACTGATGTGATAGCCCTGCGCGAAGTCGCAGCCGAATCCGCCGAGAGCGTCGAGCGTCGCCTGATTCTCCACGCCTTCCGCGCACACCACGAGGTTGAGCTTGTGCGCCAGCGCCACGAGCGCGTCGACCATGATCATGGCTTCTTTCGCTTCGATGATTCGACCGACCAAGGACCGATCGATTTTCATTTCGTTGAACGGCATCCGAAACAGCTGTGTCAGCGAGGAATAGCCGATGCCGAAGTCGTCGATCGCGAGGCCGATGTTCTTGATTCTGAGCCGCGTGAGAATGTCGAACGCGTCGGGCGTCTGCTCGAGCATCGCCGTTTCCGTGATCTCCAAGGCGAGCATCTCGGCATCGAGGGAGTGCTGAACGAGCATCGCTTCGAGGCGATCCGGGAAGCCGATGTCGGAAATCAGCGTTGCGGCGACGTTGATCCTAAGCCCCAATCGCAGACGCAGCGCCTCCCAGCCTTTGAGCTGTTCGATGCCGCGTTGGAGAACGAAGTCGGTGATGGCGCGACTCAAGCCGCCAGCCTCGCCCATCGACACGAACGAGTCGGGCGTCAGGTGCCCGCGGATCGGGTGGTTCCAGCGCAGTAAGGCTTCGACTGCCGCGATGTCCCAAGTGTTGTCCGCGAACCGCCGGATGATCGGCTGGTAGTGGACCACGAGCTCGCCGTTGGCGATGGCCTGTTCGAGGTCGTGAGCCGTCAACGGGCGAATGGCCGCATGCGCGCGCTCCAGCCGCGCGAAGAGCTCGTCGGGATCGAAGGGCTTCTGGAGCGTGCCGAAAATCGTGAGGCCACGGCGCAGCCCGTACTGCTCTGCGGAGGCGATCGTGCGCTCGTCCATCCCGGTCACGAGAAAGATTTTCGCGGTTGAACGCACGTCGGCGAGGTGCCGGAGCGCGCTGACGCCGTCGAGGCCGGGCATCTGCAGGTCGAGCACGATGACGTCCGGGTGGTTTTGCTCGACGAGCTCGCGGATTCGCGCCGGCGTCGTGGATGAGATGGTACGGAAACCGGCTCTGGCGCCGATGGCACACACGGTTTCGGCTATTTCCTCCTCGTCGTCGAGCGCAAGGAGAACGGGATCCTTCTGGGGCATGGTCAGACTCCTTCGGCCGCAGTGCGAACAGCTTTGGCGAGCTCGGGCAAAGTGAATGGCTTCCCGATCGTCACGGGCGTGATCGGCCAGTCGGCCTGGCATTCGCCGACCACGACGACGCCGAGCGCTCGGCCTTGACGGCGCACGAGCGCATCGATTCGCTCGGCCGCCTCCGTCCGAAGCGCTTGCGCGTCCACGACAAGCACGGCGCGCAGCGCGTCGTCGTCGCTACCGTGGTCTCGCGATAACGTGCGGTATCCCAACGTGCTAAGGATCTGCTCTACCGTCACGCGGAACTCGTCGTCGTCCGAAAGAACGATGACCTGCTCGTTACCGCTCGGGAGCGACGATAGCGGCATCGTGAGACCCGCCGTGTCCGCAGCCTCCGTGTGATGCGCGGGCAAGAGGACGGCGACGGCGGTCCCTTCGCCGGGACGGCTCTTGAGCGATACGGCGCCGCCGGCCTTCTCGGCGAACCAGCGGACCATCGGCAGCCCAAGGCCATTCCCCTTGGTCTTGGCCTTGGTCGAGAAGAAGGGCTCGAACACGCGCTCGATGAGCTCGGACGGAATCCCGCAGCCGTCATCGCCGACCGCCAGCTCGACGTACGAGCCGGCCTTGACCGCCGTCACGTTGGCCGCCGGGATTTCTCGTTTGCCCACGGTGATCGTGACGGTCCCCGGGCGGCCGTCGGGAATCGCGTCGCGCGCGTTGATGACGAGGTTGGTGACGACGCTCTCGAGCTGTGCTCGATTGACGTTGACCGCAGGGACGTTCTGGCCGACGGTCGTCTTGAGACTGATGCGGGCTCCGAGCACAGCCTTCAGAAGCGGCGACAGCGTTTCGACGACCTGCTTAGCGTTGACGAGCGCGGCACCGACGTCGGCGTCGGCGCCTCGAGCGACGTCGAGAAGCTGCCGCGCGAGAGCAGCACCCCGTTTCGCGGCGTCGCGTGCTTTGCGTACTTTTTCGTGCAATGCGGCGTCCGTCCGGACGAGCTCCGAAACGAGATACAGATTGCCGACGAGAACGGTCAGGAGGTTGTTGAAGTCGTGGGAGACTCCAGCCGCGAGACTGAGCGCAGCCTCGATTCTCGCCGTCTCGAGCGAGAGCTCGCGGAGCCGGTGCAGTGGCGTGTCGTCGACGAAAATGCCCCGCACGGATGCGGCTCCGCTCTTGTGCCGCGTGACGCGTTCGATCTTGCCGCGCAGGTAAACGCTGCGCCCGTCGGCCGTCACGAACTCGGTCTCGATGTCTTTGGCGTCGCCGTCGGTCGCTACCTGCGCCCAGCGCGCCCAGTCGCCCGATTGCCGGAGGAGGTCGTCCGGCACGTACCTGTTCAGGAGCGCCTCGCGTGAGGGATAGCCGAGCAGCCGTTCGAGCTCTTTGTTCACGCCGAGCACGCGGCCGCGGGGCGAAACCAGAATTGCCGCGAGCAGACCGCTGCCGTCGACGGACTTCGGCAGAATCTCTGGGCGCGCCGGTAGCGTGCTCGTCGCTGGTCTCATGGCGAGCTTTGCAGCAGTGCAGCGACGGCGGTTGCGGCAACGCCCGGCTCCGGCACGGCGGGCGCCTCACCCGGGGCGGCCGGCGAACCGCGCGAGATCTTGAGTGCGGGAGGTGCGTCGATGACCAGCCGCGCGCGCCGGCCAACGTGCATCACCTCGACGATGATCGGTCCGTCCGCAAAAACGTCATGCAACGTAAGGGCCGGATCGAGGCCCTCGACGGGCTCGATCCGGATCCACTCATTCTCCTTGCGCGAGACCACGAGCATTCAATGCTCCCGGCCCAGGGAATCCGTCCCTGGGTAGTTGCGAAGCATTGCAAAATGCCACGAACGGAAACGCCGCCCGCGTCACAAAAAGGCCATATTTAGCTGCGTGATGCACGTATATAAATGCGAAAAGCACGTAGTCCATTCGGACTAGGCAGGCGTATTGACCCGCAGTGTCAGGCCGCAAAACGGCGCAAACGAAGTCTCGGGGCCGCCCCGGGCCGGTCTCGCTTCCGGCCGCTCGACCTTTCCAAAGGCTGTCCTGGCGTTCTATCGGCTGTCCCGAGGCCTGAAGAACGCGGCCTTGTTGCGCGACCTGACGTGGGAACGGTTGAGCACGCTCAGCGTCGTGGCTCGACGCGAGCCGGTCTCCATCTCCGAGCTCTCCGTCGTCGAAGCCGTGACTGCCCCGACGATAGGACGCGCGACCCTCGAAAAGGGAATGGCGCGCACGTTGGAGCGAATTGCCGAGATGCTGGGGCGGCTCGATCCGGCGGATCTCGAGGCGATGGCTGACCTGATCCGCCGCGCACGCGATTCCAAGACGCGCTGACGCGCGGGCCGCGTCCACTCGATCCGGCGGGGCCGGACTCTCAACCGCTCGTACGTGCTTCTACGTATTCAGCGCGCTCGCCGTTGCGTGACACATTGCCACGCGACAACGACGACGCCTGGGCGCTTGCTGCAAGCGCGTGGGCCGAGAGGTGACGGAAGCCGTGCTGCAACTCCTCGAAGCCATAGAGAACAGCGCTTATCCCACGTTCGTTCGCGAGTCCCCGTCGCTCTGGGCGTACACACTCGTGCTGTCGCTGCACGCGATGGGCCTCGCCGTGGTCGTCGGCCTGAGCTCCGCGGTCGCGCTGCGCCTGCTCGGTTTTGCGAAGGGCATTCCGCTCGCGCCGCTCGGCCGGCTGTTTCCCGTCATGTACGTGGGTTTCTGGGTCAACGCGCTCTCGGGCCTCGCGCTGCTCGCGGCCAATGCCACGGGCATGCTCGCGAATCCGTTGTTCTACGCGAAGCTCGTGTTCGTCGCAGGCGGCGTGCTCGTGATGCGGTTGCTGCGCCACCGGGTGTTCGCGAGCGAGCTCGCGAGCGCCGGCGACGCCCCGGCGTCGGCGCGCAAGCTCGCGATCGCCTCGCTGGCATGCTGGGGCCTCGCCATCATCGCGGGTCGTCTGACGGCGTACCCGTACCTCATCGAGTACTACTTCGGCATCTGACGCGCTGACGCGTTGGGGAAAGGCACTGATGGAAGCGTTGGCGGCAATACTCGACCTCGGTTGGCTCGCGCAGCTCGTCAACGACTACGATTGGGTGTGGCCGATCTGCGAAATGCTGCACTTCATCGGCATGGCGCTCTTGATCGGCACGGTCGGCTGGCTCGACTTACGGATCTTAGGCCTAGGCAAAGGTGTGCCGATTGCGAGCCTCGAGAAGCTCATCCCCGTCGGCGTGGTGGGGTTCTTGTTGAACGTCGGCACCGGGCTCGTATTCGTCACGGGCAACATCGCGGGCGGGCCGATGGCCTACCTCGGCAATCTAGCGTTCCAGATAAAGATGCTGCTGATCCTCATCGCCGCGCTCAACCTCGTGGCGTACTACTTCACGGGCATTGCGCGGGCCGCCGAAGCCGTCCCCGCCGCGGGCGACGCGGCGCCGGCCGCGAAGGTCGTGGCCGTCGTGTCGCTCGTCGCCTGGTTCGGCGTCATCTATTTCGGCCGAATGATCATGTACAACGACACGCTGCTCTACGCCTTCGGCCTCTGAGCCGTCGGCCGGCTTGCCGGGCTCCCCGTTGTGCTGCCCGAAGAGGCAGTACTACTATCGAGCAAAGAACGCTCGCGCTCGAGCGCGCGGCGTAGAAGGGGGGCTATGCGAAGCAGCGAATGGGCGGCGTTGCGCCGGGCAGTGGTATGCGCCAGCGTGGTCATGCCCACGGCCGCCGCGGCGCAGGTGCCGATCGTCGTCGCGACCACGCCCGCGGAGGACACGGCCGAGCGCAACTATGAAGCGCGCGTGCGCGAGGCGCAGGCCAACCGCCAAGAGCACGAGCGCGAGTAGCCGCCGGAGTATCGAGCCGTGCCAACAAGAAAACTCGCTGCGCTCGTCTCGTGCTGCACGTTGCTCGCGGCCTGCGGCCCCGCCGCAGAGACGTCGACCGAGCAGGCCGCCGCGTCTGCAGCGCCGACGATCTCGGGCCCCGCGCGCATCGACGGCCATCCGAACTTGAACGGTGTGTGGCAGGCGCTCAACACCGCGCACTGGAACCTTGAGGGCGGCCCGATGCAGGCCGTGCCGGGGCAGTGGCGGCTCGGCGCGCTGTTCGGCGTGCCGCCGGGGCAGAGCGTCGTCGAGGGCGGCACGATACCGTACCTGCCCGAAGCCCTCGAGCAGCGCGACGAGAACCACGCCGGCTGGCCCGCCAACGATCCCGAGGCGAAGTGCTACCGCGCCGGCATTCCGCGCTCGACGTACCTGCCGTATCCGTTCCAGATCGTGCAGGGCGACGGCGATATCATGTTCGTCTACGAGTTCGCCACGTCGAATCGCACCGTGCGCATGACGAACCACTTGAATCCGCAGGAGGTGCTCGTCGATCAATGGCTCGGCTGGTCGAACGGCCACTGGGAGGGTGAGACGCTCGTCATCGAGGTGTTCGGCCAGATTCGCGACACCTGGCTCGACCGCGCCGGCAACTACCACCAGGGCATGACCGTGACCGAGCGCTACACGCCGATGGGCGACAACCACCTCTGGTACGAAGCGACGATCGCCGATCCGCGCACCTACTCGCGGCCCTGGAAAATTGCGATGCCGCTCTATCGACGCGTCGAGCCGAACGCCGAGATCTTCGAGTACAAATGTGTCGAGCTCGCCGAGCCGTTGCTCTACGGCGAGCTCCTCAAGGAACCGATCAAGTAAGGAGGAGCCATGAACGCGAAGCTATCGCTCTTGACCGCCGTTGCCGCCGCGGCGCTGCTCGCTGGCGCGCGCGGCGAGGGCCACCACTCGTTCGCCTCGGAGTTCGATGCCAACCGGCCCGTCGAGGTCGTCGGCGTCGTCAAGGAAATGCGCTTCAGCAATCCGCACTCGTGGATCTACATCACCGTAAAGACCGACAGCGGCGAGGTGCAGGACTGGGCTTTCGAAGGCGCTGCGCCGAATGCGCTGCTGCGCCGCGGCTTCAACCGCGACTCGCTGCCGGCCGGCACCGAGATCCGCATCCGCGGCTTCCAAGCGCGCGACCGCACCCACCGCGCCGCGGGCACGCAAGTGACGCTCGTCAAGGACGGCTCGCGGTTGTTCGTGGGCTCGACGGGCGTCGGCACGCCGGGCGACCCGACGGTCGAAGGCGGGCAGGCCGAGCAATAACCCCCAGGCGCCGACGTTACTCGTCGCCCGCGTAAATCTCGATCGACGGCTCACCGCCGTCGGCCAGATACGCGCGGTACATGCCCGAAGTGTTCATCGCCCAGGCGTGTCGGCCGCTCCGGTCGAGCACGGTGACGCCGCCGTCGCCGCCGAGCGCGCCGACTTCGGCGATCGCCGTTATGGCTGCTTGCGCCGCGCTCTCGCCCGTGAGCTCCATGCGCGCGCAGATCGCGCGCGCCACGCCCGCGCGGATGAAGAACTCGCCCGTGCCCGTGGCGCTCACGCCGCAGACGCCGTTCTGTGCATAGGTGCCCGCGCCGATGATCGGCGAGTCGCCGACGCGGCCCCAGCGTTTGCCGGTCGTGCCGCCCGTGGACGTGGCGGCCGCGGGGTTGCCGGCTTGATCGAACGCGACGGCGCCGACGGTGCCGAACGTGTGGTCGTCGGGCGTTCCGGCGGCACGCGCTTGCTCGGCGGGTGGCGCGCCGGGGGGGCGCGGCGGCAACGGCAGATTCTGTTGCCGTAGGAGTTCCTGTAGCTGCTGCCAGCGCCGTTCGGTGAAGAAATAGCCGGGTTCGACTTGCTCCAGCCCCTGCGAGCGCGCGAATGCCTCGGCACCGTCGCCTACGAGCATCACGTGCGGGGAGCTCTCCATGACCGCGCGCGCGGCGCGGATCGGGTTGCGCGTGCGCGTGAGCCCGGCCACGGCGCCCGCCGCGCGCGTGCGCCCGTCCATGATCGACGCGTCGAGCTCGTTGCGGCCCTCGGCCGTGAACACCGCGCCGCGTCCCGCGTTGAAGATCTCGCTGTCCTCGAGATACGCCACGGTCGCCGTCACGGCGTCGAGCGCCGAGCCGCCGCTCGCGAGGATGGCGCCGCCGCGCTTCGCCGCCTCGCCGAGCGCGTCGCGATACTGGGCCTCGACGTCGGGCGTGAGCTCGGCGCGCTCAATGGTGCCGGCGCCGCCGTGCAAGACCAAGGACCATTGCGGTTCAGTAGATTGCGTCACGTCCGTGCACCCGCCGCCCACGAGGAGCGCGACTATCGCTGCCGAGGCGGCTACAGGGCGACGGGTCACGCACGAATCATCGCATGTGGGCGCGCCGAATGCGTTATGTCCGATCGTGACGGCCTTCGAGGCGCCACGTCGCCTCTACGCGTACCGTGTGCTCTTAATACAGCTGTTGTGGTGACGAATGAGCAACCGACGCGAACAAGGGGACGTCTGGGCCGAGACGCACGTGCTCGACGTGCAGCCCGTGCTGCAAGTGGTGAGCCGCGACAGCGACAACCTCGCGCTCTACGATGAATACGTGCGCGAGCTCGCGGATTCGGCGTCGCACGAATCCGTCAACCTCAAGCGCGCCGCGGGCCGGCGCAAGCGCTGAGCGTAGAGCCGCTGAATCAGTCGATGATGGCCTGGCGCACGGCGTTCTCGAACGCCTGGCGCGCGGGGCCGCCTTGCCCGCCCTGGATGAAGTAGATCGACACGAGCTCTTCGGCCGGCTCGATCCAATGAGCGACGCCCGTGCCGCCGGGCCAGCTAATCGCGCCTTTCGAGACGGCAAGCTCCGCGGCCACGGGATCGAGCACGACTTGCATGCCGAGCCCGAAGCCCATGCCGCGCGCAGGCCGCCCGAACTGGCCGTTGACCATGTCGCCCGTGTGGTTGGCCGTCATGAGCTCAACCGTGCGCGGGCCGAGCAAGCGGCGCCCGTTGAGCTCGCCGCCGTTCAAGAGCATCTGCGTAAACTGTAGATAGTCCTCGACCGAAGTGGCGAGCCCGCCGGCGCCCGAGAAATACACTTGGGACAGCTCGCGCGGTGCCGGCTCGAGCTTGCCGTCGCGCCGCGCGTGCATCATGGCGAGGCGGTCCACCTGCCGGCCCGTGAAGTAGAACCCCGAATCGGGCATGTCGAGCGGCTCGAAGATGCGCTCGCGCAAGAACTCGTCGAACGTCTGCTGCGACGCGACCTCGACGATGCGTGACAGCACATCGAAGCCCGCGAGGCCGCTGTAGCGCCAGAGCGTGCCCGGCTGGAAATCGAGCGGCACGGCGCCGAGCTTCGCAATGTACGTGACCAGCGTGTCCTGAGGCGTGCGCGGCGCGATGGTGTTCGCCGCGCGGGCGCCGAGGCCGCCGCTGACCAGGCCGGAACCGTGCTTCAGAAGATCGGCGACCGTGATCGGTCGTGTCGCCGGCACGAGATCGTAGGAGCCCTCGGGTCCCCCCTGTTTCGGCACGGCGACCTGCGCCGGCGCCGCGAACTCGGGGATGAACTTGGAGACGGGATCCGTCAGCCGGATCTCGCCGCTTTCGACGAGCATCATGATAGCGACGGCCGTGATCGGCTTCGACGACGACGCCAAGCCGAAGATGTGGTCGGTGCGCATCGGCGTGCGTTTGGCGATGTCCGCGAACCCGTACGCTTCGAAATGCGCGATTCGCCCGCGGCGCGCGACGAGCGTCACGACGCCCGCGATCTCGCCGGCGTCGATGTGTCTTTGCATCGCTGGGCCGATACGCGCGAGCCGCTCGGACGACAACCCGACCTCCTCGGGCCGGGCGGTCGGGAGCGAACCGGCCAGCGTGGCGCTGGGCCAGGCTGCGGCGATGACCGCGACCATGCCGACGGACGCGGCAGCAAGCTTCGAAACGCTCGACATGTGACACCCCCTCGAGATCGTTGCGGGCCATGGTAGCGCAGCCCCGACGAACGGGACCCCGAGCGGACGTGTCTTGGCAAAACTCGTGACAGCGCAGCGGTAAACGCCCTATGCTTTTCGGCTGAAGAGCTCCGCCGGCGTTGGGCCCGGCGTCCACCTGACAAGGAACCAAGAACATGAAGCGCCCGTTGCTCACGCTCTCGACGCTCGCATCTGCCGTTTCGTTCTGCTTCGGCGCGCCGGCTTACGCCGCGACGGCGTGCGCAGAGCTAGCCAAGCTCGCGCTCCCGGAGGCGAAAATCACGGTCGCCGAGCGTGTCGCCGCCGGTAATTTCGCGGCGCCCGGCATGCAGCAGCCCCTGGCGGTGCCGGCTATGTGTCGCGTCGCGGGCACGGTGGCGCCGGCGATCAATTTCGAGGTCTGGTTGCCCGAGGGCAGCGCCTGGAACGGCCGCTTCCAAGCCGTCGGCGGCGGCGGGCTCGCCGGCATCATCAGTTATCCCGCGATGGCCGAAGCCGTGCGTGCGGGCTACGCCTCGTCGTCGACGGACACGGGTCACGTGGCTTCCGACACGACCTGGATGGCCGACCGTCAGCGCGTCATCGACTACGGTTATCGCGCGATCCACGAGATGACCGTCAAGGCGAAAGCCGTGATCGAGGCGCACTACGGGCGGGCGGCCGAGTACTCGTACTTCAACGGCTGCTCGACGGGCGGGCGGCAAGGCCTCATGACCGCGCAACGCTATCCCGACGACTACGACGGCATCGCGTCCGGCGCGCCGGTCAACCGTTTCACACAGCTGCACATGGGACAGCTCTGGATGGCGCACGCCACGCTCAAGAAGCCCGGTGCCGTGTTGACGCGCGAGGACCTCACGCGCGTGGGCGAAGCCGCGCTCGCGCAGTGCGACGCCAACGATGGGGTCAAAGATGGAATCCTCACCGATCCGAGTACCTGCGATTTCGATCCGAGCAAAGTGCCGGGCTTGAGTGCGCCGCAGATCGAGGCACTCGAGCTTGCCTACCAGGGCGCCGTGAATCCGCGCACGGGCGCGCAGATCTATGCCGGCCTCGAGCCCGGCGGCGAGGGCCCGCAGCCCGGCAATCCGGGGTGGGGCATGCTCATGAACGGCCAAACGCCGTTCGCGATCTCGGGCGCGGTGCTCAACGGCTTGGGCTTCGAGAATCCGAATTGGGATTGGAAGACGTTCGACTTCGACTCCGACGTCGACCTCATCGACGCGAAGCTGTTCGGCGTCTTGAATGCCGTCGATCCCGATCTGCGCGACTTCAAGGCCGCCGGCGGCAAGCTCATCGTCTGGCACGGCTGGAACGATCCCGGCGTCATGCCGCAGCAGACGCTCGAGTACTACGACGACGTCGTCGAGTTCGCGAGCAAGACCACGGGCGGCGACGGTGCGGCGCTCACCGACGACTACCTGCGGCTCTTCATGCTGCCGGGCGTCGGCCACTGCCGCGGCGGAGTGGGCCCCGATCAGGTCGACTGGATGGCGGCGCTTGCGGGCTGGGTCGAGAAGGGAGTCAAGCCCGCGAGCATCACCGCACGCGCCGTGCGCGACGGCAACGTCGCCATGACGCGGCCGCTGTGCCCACACCCGCAGGTGGCGCGCTACGAAGGCCGCGGTGACACCAACGATGCCACGAGTTTCGAGTGTGCGTTACCGGAGTAGCCCATCATGCCCAGCAAGAAGATCGCCGGCCTCGTGTTGCTCGTCGCGGGCGCCATAGCGCTGTACTTCGGGTTCCAAGCAACCGACGCGCCGCTCGAGGAGGTGCGTGAGACGCTGACGGGTGAGTACAGCGATCAGACGATGCTGTACCTCATCGGCGGTGCGGTCGCCGCAGTCGCGGGCCTCGGCCTGCTCGTGTTCACGGGCAAGCGCTAGCGTAGCGCCTCACTGCCACGCGGCGCCGACTTCCTGGCTGTCGGCGGCCATCTGCCGCACGACCATCTCGTGGTACAGGCCGCGGCGCGCCATGAGCTCCGCGTGCGTGCCGCGCTCGACGATGCGGCCGTCGTCCATGAGGAGGATGAGATCCGCGCGGCGCACCGTCGACAGGCGGTGTGCGATCACGAACGTCGTGCGGCCCTTGAGCAGCTCGGCCATCGACGCTTGGATGAGCTGCTCGCTCTCGGTGTCGAGGTTGCTCGTGGCCTCGTCGAGAATCAGGATCTGCGGCGCCGCGAGAATCGCGCGCGCGATCGCGAGCCGCTGCTGCTGGCCGCCCGAGAGCTTCACGCCGCGCTCGCCGATGAACGTGTCGTAGCGCTCGGGCAGGTTCACGATGAATTCGTGCGCGTTGGCGCGCCGCGCGGCGTCCTCGACGTCGGCGTCGGTCGCAGCGTGGCGCCCGTAAGCGATGTTGTCGCGCACCGAGCCGTCGAACAGGAACACGTCCTGCTGCACGATCGCCAACAGGTCGCGGTAGCTGCGCAGCCGCAAGTCGCGGACGTCGACGCCGTTGAGCAAGATCCGGCCGCGCGTCGGGTCGTGAAACCGCGCGACGAGATCGGTCACCGTGGTCTTGCCGGCGCCGCTGCGGCCGACGAGCGCGACCACGGTGCCGCCCGGCACCTTGACGTTGAACTCGCGCACAACGGGCCGGCCCTCACGATACTCGAACTCGACGTCCTTAAACTCGATCTCGCGGACGGCGGGCGGCGCGTCGCGCGCGTCGGGCCGGTCGGGTTTGTCGCTCGGCATTGCGAGCACCTCGAACACGCGCTCCGTGGCCGCGAGCGAGCGCTGGAGCTCGGAGAACGAGTTGACGATCTGCCAGACGGGGTTCAGCAGCAGGAACGAATACCACTGGAACGCCATGATGTCGCCGATCGAAGCCTCGCCCGCCATGTAGAGGTGGCCGCCGTACCAGACGATGGCGACGTTGACGGCCGATAGCGCGAAGCCCCACGACGTCCAGAGCCAGAGCTCGCGACGGCGCGCGAACAGCTCCTTGCGCACGAGGGAGTTGCGGCCCCGCGCGTACTCGAGCATCTCGCGCAGCTCGCGGCCGAAGGCGCGCACGACGCGAATGCCGGAGAACGTCTCGCCGACGCGACCGTCGATGCCCTCGACGTCCTTGCGCATCGAGCGGTAGATCGGCCGAATGCGCCTCGCCGACGTGAAGCTGATGAGCACGGCACCGGGAATGACCGCGAGCGCGACGAGCGCGAGCTGCCAGTTCAACACCGTGAGCACGGTCACGGCGATCGCTAAGCGAATCACCGAGATCGACGGCGAGACGATGGCCATTTGCAGCAGGCCCGTCGTCGAATCGACGTCGCCCGAGAGCCGCGACAGGATGCCGCCGGTCTTCATGTCCCAGAGCGTCGCGAGCGGCAAGCGCAGCAGCCGCTCGAACAGCGAGCGCCGCAGCGACAGCATCACGCGCGTGTTGACGAGGCGCTGGCGGTAGTCGCGGGTGAGGTTGAGCGCCGCCGACAGCGTGATGACGCCTAGGAACGCGCCGCCCGCGAGGTTGAGGAGCCTCAGGCGGTCGGGCGTCGCGGCCGTGCTGTCGAGCAGGACGCGGTCGGTGATGAAGCGCATGAACAGCGGCTCGATCATCTCGAGCCCCGCCGTGAGGATCGCGAGCGAGAAGATGACCACGACGGCCCAGCGCTCGGGCCAGAGCCAGCGCAGATAGTCCTTGAGGTAGTCGCGGCGCTTCGCGCCGGGCGCCGCTTTGGCCGGCGTCGCGCCCGGCGTGACGTCGTCGAGCGTGCCCTCGCGGTAGTGCTTGCGGAAGACGTCGTAGTGCTGGCGCGAAGAGCGGGGGCGATTCATGGCGCGACGATACCGGAAATTGCGCCGGGCGGGCGCGGCGACCCGATCAGAACGATTCAAGACGATTCAGCGCGGACTTGCGAGATCTACTTGCCCGAGGAACGGCGTCGCGACCTACTGCGAGCCGCCCGCCGCGCCCTCGAAGTCCCCGCCGCGCATGAACGTCATCTTGCTCACGTCGAGATGCCGGCGCATCGTGTCGCGAACTTGCTCCACGGTCAGCGCCTGCACGCGCGCCTCGAGCTCCGCGTCCCACGCCATCGTGCGGCCGACGTGCGTCCATAAGCCGAGCGTGTTGGCCACCCCGCCGTCCTGGGTGCGAGCGACCTGGCGCTGCTGCGCCCAGCTGCGTTTCGCTTCGGTGAGCTCCTGCTCCGTGTAGCCGTCACGCAAGATCGTCGCGAGCTCGTCGCGGAACGACGCTTCGACACGCTCGCTGTTCTGCGGCGCCGAGATCGCGTTCACCGTGAACGAGGCGCCGTCGCTGCGCGGCGACGCGCTGAAGCCCGAGCCCACGCCGTAGCTCAAGCCCTCGCGGCCGCGGATGCGGCCGAACAGCCGCGAGGCCGCGCCTGAGCCTAAGATGTAGTTGCCTAGCACGAGCGCCGGGTAGTCGGGATGCGAATCGCGCATCTCGATCCGCATTCCGGCGAGGAAGAAGGCGTTCTCCTTGTCGGGCGTGTTGAACAGCTCGGTCTTCGGGTCGGTTGCGAGGTTGGCATAGAGGTTCAACACGTCGCTGGCGGGTTTCGGGCTGCGCCAATCGCCCATCCGTTCGGTGAGCAGCGCGCGGATCGCGTCGGCATCGAAGTCGCCGACAATGACGACCTCGGCCTGCGTAGCGCCGAAAAACTCCGAGTGCAGCCTGCGCAGGTCGGCTGCCGTGGCGCGCGTGATGAACTCGATGTCCTCGTCGACAGTGGCGGCGTAGCGCACGTCGTCGCGCGCATAGTTGCGCCCCCAGTGCCGGCCGTAAGCGCGCGCGACGATCGCCTGCGGCTCGCTGCGCTGCGCCTCGATGCTCGTGAGCAGCTGGTCCTTGAGCGTCTTGAGCTCGTCTTCCGGGAACGAGGGCTCGCGCAGCACGTCGATCGCGAGCTCGAGCGTCGCCGCAAGATTCGCCCGCGTGCTCTGGATGTTCGCGGACGTGAGGCCCGGGCTGCCGCCGATGCCGAGCGTGCTTTGTAGGCGCGCGAGCTCGTCCTGGATTTCCTGCCGTGACCGCTCGCGAGTGCCGCGCGTCATCATCGGCGTCATGAGCCCCGCGAATTGGCCCACACCCTTCAAGCTGTTCTCGTCGCCGTAGTTCAAACGGATCAGGGCATTGACCGCATCGCCGCGCGTCTCCTTTTGCAGCATGACGAGCTTGATGCCGTTCGGTAGGTCGACGCGGGACGTGCGGGCGTCGATGTTCGCGGGCGTCGGCTCGAACGCTTCGCCTTCGGAGCGCGCTTCGTCGCCTTTGTAGCCCTGCAACATGGCCGTGATGTCGGGCCGCGCCGGAATCTCGGCGCGGTCCGGCTCGCCGGGGATGAACAGGCCGACGGTCCGGTTCGAGCTCTTGAAGTACTCGAGCGCGACGCGCTGCGCGTCGGCGACGGTCGCTGCGCGGACGCGATCGCGGTCGAGGAACAATAGACGCCAATCGCCGATCGACGCCCAAGTGCTGAGCTGCACGGCGATGGCCTGTGTGTTGTTCATTTGCCGCTCGAAGCCGGACAGCGCCTGGTTGCGCGTGCGCTCGACCTCTTCGGCCGTAATCGGGTTCGTGCGCAAGTCGTCGATCGTCTTCATCATCGCGGCGCGCGCCTCGTCGAGCGACGCGTCTTCGCGAACCAGCGCGAAGAAGACGATCATGCCGGGGTCGCGGAGCTGCAGGGTCTGCGCGGCTACTTGCGACGCGAGCCCCGTCTGCACGAGTGCCTTGTAGAGTCGCCCGCCGGGCTCGTCGGCGAGCGCGTCCGCGGCGAACTGCAACGGCACGAAGTCCGTGTGCGTGCCGGCGGGTGCGTGATAACCGGCCATGAGGATCTGCACGTCGCCGACGCGCCGGACGATGACTTCGCGCTCGCCGTCCTGGGTCGGCTCGATCGTGTAATTGTCGATGAGCACGCGCGTGGGTACCGGAATGGGGCCGAATTTACCGGCGATGAGCTCGAGCACGCGGGGCTCCTCGAACCGCCCGGCGACGACCAGCACGGCGTTGTCGGGCTGGTAGTGGCGCTCGTAGAACGCTCGCAAGCGCTCGATTGGGACGCCCTCGATGTCGCTGCGACTGCCGATCGGCGATTTGCCGTAGCTGTGCCAGAGGTACGCCGTGCTCAGTACGCGCTGGTAGAGCACGCCGGTCGGATTGTTCTCGCCGGACTCGAACTCGTTGCGCACGACGGTCATCTCGGTGTCGAGGTCGCTCTGGGCGACGAAGGCGTTGATCATGCGATCGGCTTCGAGATCGAGCGCCCACTCGAGGTTGGCGTCGGTCGCGTCGAACGTCTCGAAGTAGTTGGTGCGGTCCCACGACGTCGTGCCGTTGAACTGTGCGCCGCGGCTGCGGATCGCGGCGAGGATGTCGGGGTACTTCGTCGAGCCCTTGAACAGCATGTGCTCGAGCAGGTGCGCCATGCCGGTCTCGCCGTAGCTCTCGTCGGCCGAGCCGACGAGGTACGTCATGTTGACGGTGATCGTCGCCTTCGAAGGATCGCGGAACAGCAGCACGCGCAGACCGTTCGCGAGCCGGTACTCGGCGATCCCTTCCACGGTCGTGACGTGCGTGATGCCGGCGGGCAGCGGCCCCTGCGCGGCGGCGACGGCGGTGAAGAGGAGGGCGAACGACAGGCAGCAAACGCGAACAGCGTGGAGCGACTTCATGGGCATCCCCCGGAGCTCATTATTGTTGCCATTACGGTAGCACGGCGCCGGCTCGACCGACTCGAGTTCGACTGCGGTCCTAAGGCCAAGTTCGACGGGGCCCTCGCCGGCAACGCGGCCCCAGTCGACGGGAAACAGCATGAGCAGCCGGCCGTCGGGTGCGATGTCGACGGCCGGCGACCGGTTCACGGTCCTCGCAACCGCCACTACCCGGCCGCGCGCAGCCGTCTTGGCTACGAGAGCTAACGTTTTGGAGAGAACTTACATAAGATAGCAGCGCTGAGGCTCCTTTCCGCTTCGTATAACCGCGTACCCCGGCTCGAGCCTGGGGGAGAAAACGAAAATGAAGCGTCGGCAGCAGCGTCACGGGGCGAGGCGCCAATCTTTGCTCTATGCGGCGGCTCTCGTCGCCGTCGTCGTCCTGCTCGTGCGCGAGGGCGGCGACGATCGGGGCGCGACACCTCTTCCTCAGGCCGCGCGGGCACCCTCCTCCGAACAAGGGTGGGAGCAGTGGCAGACGGAGGCCGATCCCGCCGCGCCGCAAGACGAGCCTCAGCGCGGCCACACGGCAAGCGGTACGCCTGTTTGGCAGCGCGACGACGACTCGTTTCCGGTGGAACCACGCAATCTGTTCCACGAAATGGATCAGATCGTCGGGCCCACGGGTCAACTCGAGCCGTTCGACTTCACTGATGGCGCGCCTGTCCCCGCGGACGCGCGCGTTACACCGGACGCGCGCGACGCCATTCGCGGCAAGAACTCTTGGATGCTGTGGGCTGGCGGCAACGACGAATTCTGGAACTGGGCACAGCAGCACGGCTTCGGCCTCGTCGACTTTCTAGTTCTGCTCGATTCGCGTCAGCGCGCGTTTCGCTTCCGCGACCGCGGAATGATCAATCAGCCCGGCATGCGGGCGCAGACCGATCCCGCCCGCAAGTTGCTCGGCCTCTATCTCGACGAAGCGAACGGCGACGAGATCCTGTTGCGGCCGCCGGAAGCGGACGCCGATGTGGGGATGTCCGAGCCGCCTCGGCCGCAGCCGACCGGGCTCTACGAGCCGTTCGAGCCGGGTGACCGCGAGCTCTACGAGGACACCATCCAGCGCCTGCCGAAGGACGGCGTCGACCCGCTCGTCTACGGGTATCCGAGCGGCGTGATCGGGTTACGTCTGATGCTGAACCCGGATTTTTTCGGCAACACCACAGAGGCCGGAGAAGCGCGTCTCCGTTGGAAGGAGCGCGTCGAGGACTCGAGCGACGCGTTCTACGACCTCGCTCGCGACGTCCACGGCGACCCCAAGTTGGTTCGGCCGTTTCGCGTCGGCATGTCGTGCGCGTATTGCCACGTCGCGCCGCACCCGCTGAACCCGCCGGCGGATCCCGCGGAGCCCGCGTGGAGCAATCTGTCGAGCACGATCGGCAATCAATACTGGACGCCCGTCCGACTCTTCGCGAATCTCACGGACGAGAAGTCCTTCTTCTTCCACTTCCTCAACAGCCAACAGCCCGGCACCGTCGACACGTCGCTGCTCAGCTCCGACCACATCAACAACTCGAACACGATCAACGCGGTGTTCGACTTGCCGGCCCGGGTCGACCGCGCGATGCGAAACCCGCCCGAAGAGCAAGGTCGCGCGAGCCTGCTCGTGCCGTCGCTCGAGGAGAGCGATGCGAGGGTTACGCCGCGCCATACGCCGCGGATGCTCGTCGACGGCGGCGACAGCATCGGCGCGGTAGCCTCCGTCGCACGCGTGTACCTCAACATCGGCACGTTTTCGGAGGAGTGGGCCCGCACGTCGCGGCCGATCATCGGTTTCCGCGGGCAACGGCCGTTCTCGGTCGCGAGCCTGCGCGCGAATTCCGTCTATTGGCGCACCTCGCTAAAGTATCGAGTGCCGGCGATTCTCGACTACTTCCTCTACGAGAACCCGCGGACCGGAGCCAACGTCGCGCCACCGATGCCGCTCGCGAGCGCGCGAGGCGCCCCGCCGATCTCGGAGGAGGAGCGCGCGCGCGCGAGCGCCGGCCGCGCCGTGTTCATCGCGAACTGCGCGATCTGCCACTCGAGCAAGCAGCCCGAAGGATTCGCACTTCAGTTCGCGGACGACTGGGAAGAGCACTCGGGATCGACGGCGTGGCCCTTCACGCGGCTCGTGTTGCCGCGCACATTCGCGGACTGGGAGAGGTTCACGAACAGCGCGGCGTATGCCGGCTACGTGCGGCAAATCAGTACGATCGCAGGTACCCCGGCCGATACGCCGGCCGCGGCGACCGACCCCTTCCTCGAAGACAATTTTCTTTCGACGGACATCCGTGTCCCGGTCACGCTCGTCGGCACGAACTCTCAGCGTGCCGTCGGCACGAACGCGATGCGCGGACAGGTCTGGGACAATTTCTCCTCGGAGGATTACAAGAGCCTGCCGGCCGTCGGGCCCGTGCATTTCTACAATCCCTATTCCGGCGCGCCGCTCGATGTCTGGGGCAACAACGATGTCTACTACCCGCCGTCCGGCGGACCCGGCTATTACCGGCCGCCGTCCCTGATCGGCCTCTGGGCGACGGCACCGTACCTGCATAACAATGCGCTAGGGCTCTTAAATCGAGATCCGTCCATCGAAGGTCGACTGCTCGCGTTCGAGGACGGTATCGACAAGCTGCTCTGGAAAGACCGGCGGCAACCCAGCGCAAATTCCCGGCCCGGCGACCTGCGCTTGACGCACCCCGAGCTCGCCGGCAACGACCCGGGTTTCATCTACCGGACGACAGCCGAGAGCTGTTTCATTTTCCGGGAGCCGTTCATTCGTTCGTTGTTCGAGAGCGTGCTGGGCCCGTTCGGGACGCGGGTCGCAACCCTGTACCTCTGGATTGCGCTCGCCGCCGCGTGCCTCGTGTTCGCGGCCGCGGGGCGCGCCCGCCATGCGGCGTTTGCACTGTTTCTGATCGCGGTCCTCAACGCGGCCGTTCTCGTCGTCACCCGCCTCGATTATGTCTTCGGCATCTGGCCGTGGGTGGGGCCTGTGGCGACCGTAGCCGTGGCGGTCGTGTTGTTGTTCTGGGCACGCGATCGTCGGCGCTGGCTCGCACGAGCGACATTCGCCTTGCTCGCGGCCCTCAGCTTGTACCTCGGCTGGTGGCTCAACGAGTTCACGTCGGGCCGGCGCGGAGACCTCATCGTCGGACCGATACCGAAAGGCACGCCCGTGAGTCTCGTCATCAACGCGAGCTCGTCGGCGGCCGGAGGCGACATTGCGAACGGACTCTCGGCATTGCTACGCGCCGGTTTCAAGGCGCGGCTGCTAGCGGCGCACAAACCTTGTGTGGAGGTTGAGGCGGATAGGGTGACGGACGCGGACGTGCTTGCAGAGTTCGAGCGCGAGGCCGGGCTCGCGCTGCTGCGCATCAACAAGAGCCCGGACTTCGTGCTCGACCGGGGCCATTGGTTCGCAGAGCCGCTGTCGGACGACGAAAAGCGGCAGCTCAAAGCGTTCCTACGCACGCTCTAGCGCTCGAGCGTCCGCTTCAGCCGCACGGCAACGAGGTGAGCACGATGCCAACTGTCCACGAGCTGATCGAGAAGGCGCAGGCTCACGAGGAGACCCCGTTCGATTACATCGTCGTCGGGTCGGGAGCCGGTGGCGGCCCGTTGGCGGCGCGCCTCGCCCTCGAAGGCCTGCGCGTGCTCGTCATCGAGTCGGGATTGGACCCCGGATTGCCGCACACGGAAACGGGCGGTCCGTTCGTGCCGCCGCGCGCCGATGCCGACGGCGCCCCGAACGATCGCGAGGAGCGCGAGGTCTATCGCATCCCCGGTTATCACCCCGCCGCGGCCGAGGACGAGGTGCTGAACTGGGATTACTCGGTGCGTCACTACGACGACGACGAGCTGCAACAGCGTGACTTGAAGTACGACATCCGCACCGACCCCTCGAAGGGCGGGGATGGGCCGAAAGGCGGCGTGCACTATCCGCGTTCCAGCGCGCTCGGCGGCTGCACGGCGCATCACGCCATGATCGTGGTCAAGCCTCCGGCCGGCGACTGGAACCGAATCGCCAGCCTGACGCACGACGATAGCTGGCGCGCGGAGAAAATGAACGGCTACTTCACTCGCGTCGAGAATTGCCTCTATTACACGCAGTACCACGGGTTCTTTCGTAGGGCCCTCGGGTTTTTCTACAGCGGCTGGCGTCACCTCGTCGCTTTCCTGAATCCGCGCCTGACACTCGACGGCGGAGGGCACGGGTTCGCCGGTTGGCAGAAGACGAGCTTCATCGATCCGGTGCTCGTCGTCGGTATCGCACTGCGAGACGGGACCTTCCGCCGCATAATCCTGCGAGTATTCGGCCATCTGCTCCGAGCCGGAGGTATCGGCGAGCTGCTCAAGCGCGTGTTGGTGACGCAGTGGGTGAAGTATCTCGACCCGAACCTCGACACGCCGCGCGCGACGGACAACCCGACGCTGTCGTTCATCCCGATCGGCACCGACGGCAGCCGTCGCGTCGGTGTTCGCGAGCATTTGCGCGAGACTGCCACCCGGCATCCGGATCGGCTCGTGATTCTGACCGGCGCGCACGTCACGCGCGTGATTTTCGCCGACCACGTCGAAGGTGAAACGCCGCGCGCCATCGGCGTTGAAGTGCGTTGCGGGGCGCACCTTTACGACGCGAGTCCACGCTTCTGCGCGCAGGCCGCGGAGAAGGCTCCGTTGAAGCGGTTCTATGCTTCGCGCGAGATCGTTCTTTCGGCCGGTGTCTTCAACACACCGCAGCTGCTCATGCTGAGCGGCATCGGCGACAAGGAACAGTTGCAGAAGCACGGCATCGACGGACTGCAGGGCCACGACGGCGCGAAGGTCGGCGAAATCGTCCATTTGCCGGCGGTCGGGCGCTACCTTCAGGACCGCAACGAGATCAGCATCATCAGCGAGACGAAGAAGGAATTCCGGACGCTACGCACCGTGTCGTTCCAGCCAGGGCACGACGGGGATCGCGCGCGCGACGAGTGGCTCAGGACCGGCCGCGGGCTCTACGCGACGAACGGCGGTGCGCTCGCGATCTTCATGACCACCGACGAGCCTCGTTATGGCGAGGAGCCGGACCTGCTGATCGTGGGCTTCCCGGTGGCGTTTCGTGGTTACTACCACGGCTGGTCGAGACAATTGCTGAGCACCGTCCTGCGCCTCGGGGACATGACGTGGCCGCCCGAGCACGCGCTGACCCGGAGGCTGTGGACGTGGGTCCTCCTGCAGGGCCACACGCGCAATCGCAGCGGTACGGTCGAGCTTCGGTCGGATTCTGCGTTCGAGCAGCCGGTGATCAACTTCCGTTACTTCGACGAGAGCTCGGAGGAGGCGGACAAGGATGTCACGACGCTGCTCGAGGGAATCGAGTGGGTGCGCAAGCTCAACGCGACGATCAAGCCGTTCAAGTCCGAGCTTCAGCCCGGCCCGCAGGCCGGGGACTACTCGCGTGTGCTCGAGGAGTGGGTCAAGTACCAAGCTTGGGGCCACCACGCGTGCGGCACGTGTCGCATGGGTTCCGACGCGTGGCGCCCCGATACGAAAAAGACCGACGCAGTCGTTTCGAGCGATTTCCGGGTGTACGGCGTCGAGGGTCTACGCGTCGTCGATGCGTCGGTGTTTCCCGAGATCCCCGGCTACTTCATCGCTGCGTCGGTGTTCATGATCGGCGAGAAGGCAGCCGACGTGCTGCTCGCAGACCGCCGCGAATATCCGCGTCACCTGCGCGCCGCCGAGGCGAGGGCCGTGCATAGGCGGCGTGAGCTCGCGATCGATCGGCCACCGCCGCCTCCGGCGAACCCGGCCGACGCAAAGTTGCCCGCGGACGCGGTCGGGCTCGCTCTGTCGGGCGGCGGTATCCGCAGTGCGACCTTCGCGCTGGGCGTCGTGCAGGCGCTCGCGCGCTGCGATCGGTTCCGCGGCATCGATTTCCTATCGACCGTATCGGGAGGCGGCTATATCGGGGCCTTTCTCGGCAGACTGTTCATGCGCGGCAAGGACATGGCTCACATGCCGCGACGCGTGCAAGCCGCGCTCGCCGATACGGGTTCCCCGGAAATGTGGTGGCTCCGCACGCATGCAAACTACATCTCGGGCGAAGGTCGCTCGGACTTGACGTCGAACATCGCGACGATCTGGCGCAACCTGCTCGCGGTGCACGTGTGCATCGGCGCATTCTTCGTCGCGGCGCTCGCGACTTTGCGGTTGGCCGCCGACACGGTGTTCGCGCAGATCGACGGCGTGACGCTGCTCGGGATCCCGCTCGGGCCCTGGTGGTGGCTGCCGGTCGTCGTGGCCGCAGTCGCGCTCGTGCCGACTACGCTCGCGTACTGGCTCGCTCCGCCGCGCGCCAGCACGCTGGAGCATCCGCGCGCCTCGATTCCAGTCTGGTTGTTCGGGCTCGCGGCCGCGGTATCCGCGCTCGGCGTGCCGCAGTTGCGGCCCTACGCGCCGCTCGCCTTGTTGCTGCTGGTGCTCGCTTGGGTCGCGCAGGAGGCGGTGCGCTGGCGTGCCGCGGCGCCGCTCAAGCTGCGCGGCGATCTCGCCCGCAACCGGCTCACGCGCGCGGCCGGCGAAAGCTTGCTACTCGTCGCGATCTGCGCCGGTTGGGTAGCGCTCGACGCGCTCGCGCGCCGCTCAACCGTGACGGGCATGCTGCCGATGGCGACGGTCGGCATGGCCGGCATTGCGGCCGCGCTGCCCGTGTTGCGCGCGTTCGTCGAGAATCTCGTCCGCGGCGAAGAAGGGTCGTTCTCCGTTCTGAGTCGCTGGTTGCGCCGATTCGTGCGGTGGGTGCTGGCGTTCGTGTTGCTCGGCTTCCTGCTGTTCACCCTGGATCTTCTCGTGCACTCGGCATTCGAGTCGAGCCGCACTCTCGGGATCTGGCTGTTGCTCGCCGCGCTCGGGCTGTCGCTCGCGATCGGGCAGTCGAGCGACTTTCCGAACACGCTCTCGTTGCAGGCGCTGTATGCCGCGCGCTTGAGCCGCGCTTTCCTCGGAGCCGCGAACCCAACCCGCGTGCATGCAAGGCCCGCGGACGCGAACTCGGAAGTGCAGGCGGCGGATCCCGGGGACGACTTGCCGTTCGATGAGTACGACCCACAGCGTTACGGCGGACCGCTGCACCTCATCAACGCCTGCGTCAACGAGACGGTCGATGCAGCCTCGGCACGCCCGTTGCGTCTCGACAAAGGTCTGTCGATGTGTGTCGGTCCGAGCGGTGTCAGCGTCGGTAGACGGTTCCACGCGCTGTGGGAACCCGATGCGGACGACCCGCATGCGCTCCGGGCGGGCCTCACGGCCGTCACGAGCGGCACGGATCCGGGCGCATTTCATGTGCTCGCACAGCGCAGCGGCGAGCCGGCGCCCGTGGAGCCGCTCATGCTGAGCCAGTGGATCTCGACGTCCGGCGCGGCGCTCGGGACCGGCTTGGGGCGGCACACCAGCCTGCCGACGTCGCTGCTGCTCGGCTTGTTCAACATCCGGCTCGGCTATTGGTGGAACTCCGGCATCGAAGGCGGCGCGAGGCCCGGCCGCTACCCGCCGGCACTGCTGCGGCGCCTGAAGTCCTCGGTTGCGCGGATATTCCCCGCGCACGCGGCGATCTTGAACGAGTGGCGGGGGTACTTCACGGGACCCTCCGAGCGGCTTTGGTATCTGAGCGACGGCGGGCACTTCGAGGAGACCGGCGTCTACGAGTTGCTGCGCCGGCGTGTGGCTTTGATGATCTGCGCGAATGCGACGGAGGATAAGGACTATCAGCTGGCGGCGATCGCGCTGCTCATGCGGCGCGCCCGTTTGGACTTCGGCGCCGAGATCAGTTGGCTCGAGCCGAGACCAGCGCCGCCCGGTGGTGGCCGTTGGTCCGCTCTCGACCCGAACGGCCACGTTCCAAAGTGGGTTCGAGAGTGGGTCGACCCCGCCGGCGTCGGGTCTCTGTGGGAGATCGGGCGTCTCGGACGTCACTCCAGCGCGTTGGCGCGCGTCGACTACGATAACGGTGGGACGCCGTGTTGGTTGTTGATGATCAATGCGAGCCGGCTTGGCGATATGCCGCTCGACCTCCGTTCATACGCGGCCCGCAATCTGCATTTTCCGCACGATTCGACGCTCGACCAGTTCTTCACCGACGAGCAGTGGGAAAGCTACCGCCGCCTCGGCGAATGCGCAGCGGCCGCCGTCATTTCGGTGCCGGCTGCGCACCAGGGGATAGGCGGCTGAGCTCAGCCCTCAGGACCTCGACATTCGGCGGCGGAGCCGTTTCTTCTTCATCCTGTCGCTCGGAGGGCTCGCGGTCGGCGGCGTCGAACCGATCGGGCTCGTTCCATTTCAGTATCTCTTCGTACATCCGTTGTACATCGCCGTTGAACCGGCGTACGTCGTAACAACCCAACGGGCTCGTTCCGGTCCGTCCGACGCACTTGTTGCAGCCGGAGCAACGGTTCGGTGCGTCGTGACCGTCGCGGAGCAAGTTCAGCAAGTTGGGGTTCGCGAGCAATGCGCGCGCCATCGACACCATGTCGGCCGAGCCCGAGTCGAGCGCTTCTTCGATCGTGGCGCGCTCGCGGAAACCGCCGTTGACGATGACCTTGCAGTCCCGCACCTGCTCCTTGAACCGTTTTGCGGCGTCGCGATTGATCGCCGGAACGTACTTCCACCCGCGCGACAGCACCCATCGCAGGACGTGCTTCGGGATCAACGTCAACAGCCCCGATCGCAGCCGGGTCTTCCCCGTCAGCGTATGGGTCGCGTGAAAGAACATCTTGACTTCGTCGTACGGGAAGTCGCCGGGTGTCTCGCGCGGGCTCGGGAAACCGAAACCCGACACGATGTGCAGATAGTCGACTCGTCTCTGCAGCTTTTGCGCGTAGGCGATCATCTGCGCCTCGTCGTTGCCGTGCCGGCGCTCTCGCGATAACGCAAGCAACGGTGACGGCCAGCGCATCGCCGCAAAGGCCAATGGGCTCAGGTTGTGGTCGGCGGCCGCGAGCCTGACTCCGACGAGAAAGTCGTCCTTGACTGCTTTCCGTACTGCCTTGACGACTTCCTCAAAGAACCGAAACCGGTTCTCGGGGTTTCCGCCCCATTGGTCCCGCCTGCGATTGATGCCGGGGTTCAGGAACTGGTGGATCAGGTAGCCTTTGGCGGCCGCGATCTCGACGCCGTCGGCGTCGACCTCTCGCACGCGCCTCGCGGCCTCTGCGTGATCGGCGATCGATTGCCAGATTTCCCCCTCGGACATCGGTTTGCGCCACGTTTGATAGCCGAACGCGAGATCGAATCCACCGTACGCAGACAGCGCGTCCTTCGGATCTCTGAAAAGGCTTTCGTACGTGACGTAACCGGGGTCGCCGATCTGGATGATGTACTTCAATCCCGGGCGCGCGCGCTTGATTTCGCGGATGCGCCGCTCGAGGTTCAACATGAACTTGTCGTCGGCGATCGAGGGATATTGCATCGGTGAAAGCCGATGAGGATTCACGTGAAATGTCGTCGCGATGATTCCGCCGACGCCGCCCTCCGCGAAGCGCGTCTCGAAGTTCTTCCAGACGTCGGTGACCGTACCGTCGTAAGTGCAATGACGTCCGCCGACGGACGATCGCAGGATCCGGTTATCGAACGTCACGTTACCGATCTTGATCGGCTCGAATATCTTGCTGCTCGTGAGTCTGTTGTTGGTCATTTTTCCCTGCTCCTACGAAGATCGCAGCTTGTCATGCCTAGCGGCGACGAAAGATTCCAACCGCGTGCTCGCCTCGCGCAGGTCGACGGTGTCGAAGCCCTCGGTGAGCCGGGCATGAGCCTCGGAGAGAACGTCTTGCGCCATTGCCTGCCGGCGCTGGCGCTCGAGCAACCGGGCGAGGCTCATCGCGGCCCGCAGCTCGAGCGACGTCGCGCCTTGGAGGTGCGCGACCTGCATCGCGTTTCGGTAGCAGCGCTCGGCTTCCGTCTGATCGGGCGATGGGCCTAACAGCAGCAGGTCGCCACGCTGGCGGTGCAGCTCGGCTTCCCAGTGGCGTTCGCCGTTTCGCTCGGCCACTGCGAACGCCTTGTCCAGCGTATCGAAGCCCTCGGCAGTCTTGCCGAGCCGCGTGTACCCGAGCGCGAGGATCGACAAGGTCCAGGGCACTCCCAAACCTGCCTCTTGAGTTTCGAGCTCGGAGAGCGCGAGCAACGTCTCGTCGACGCCGGCCGCAAGTTCGCCGGATGCGATCAGCTCCTGGCCTTTGAGCACTCGCGCGACGCTGCGCAGATACTCTAGCCCGTGTTCCGTGGTCACGGACGTAAGCTCTTCGAGTTGGCGCGCCGCGATCTCCCAATCGCCGCAGCACGTGCGTGTGACGATCGCAAAGAACAGCGCCATCGACAAAGCGAACGGTTGGTTGAGGTCACGCGCTGTTTTTATCGCGTGCTCGCTCGTCTGCAGGGCGCGGTCCGGATAACCGAGCGTCCACTGCAGCCAGCCGCGATGGCAGAGCGCGTTGGCGCCCGGATCGATCTGTAGCGCGAGCGTGTTCGCTTGCTGCTGCTTCGGGTCATAAAGCGCGATCGCTTCCTCGAGCTCGCGATCGGCCGCGACGAGCTCGCCTCTCCAAAAGGCGACGCAGCCGAGCATCCAGTGAGCCAGCATGCGTGCGCCCGAATCGCCGAGTCGTTCGGCCAATGCCTTGACCTCTTGGCCTTGCTCCTGCGCCAGCGCATGCGTGCCGCGCGAGTAGTAGCAGGCGAACAACCCGCGACGCACATCCACGAGCCTGCGGGTGTCGCCGAGGCGCTCGCACAAGTCGAGTGCGTGCGTGAAACTCTGCTCTGCGCCCGACGAGGCGAAGCCTTTCACGGCGCGGTACACAGCGCCGCGCAGCACTTCGAGGTTGAGCGTCAACCGAGCGCGGTCGCGGTCCGTCTCGTCGGCGCCTTCGAGCAGGCTCAGTCCCTTGGTGACGTGTCCTTGTGCTTCCACGAACGCCGAACGTTCGAGCGCGCGCAGCGCTGCCGCCGCCCAGTAGGTCGCCGCGCGCAAATCCTCGTGAGCCTGGGTGTAGTGATGCGCGATGATTTCGGGCTCGACGCGCACGCGCTCCGGATAGCGGCTCTCGAGAGTTGCCGCGATCTGTTGATGAAGCTCGCGGCGAGTGCTGCGCAGCAAGCTGGAGTACGCCACGGCTTGCACCAGCGAGTGCCGGAATTGGAACGTGGTCGTCGCGCCTTCCTCGCGTGCGAGCAGGACCGCTCCATCGGTCAACGTCGACAGCGCATCGCGTAGCTCGGTCTCGTCGAGCGGCGCGATCGCCGCCAGCAGCTCGAAAGAGAACTCGCGTCCGATGGCAGCCGCGACTTGGGCGACCTTTCGAGCGGTGCCGAGCTGATCGAGTCGCGCCATCAACGAATCTTGCAGCGTAGATGGAATCGTCGCCGGCTGGCGCAGCGACGCCGGATCGTGCTCCTTCGGGAGCCCGGCCGTCAGTAGCGTTCTCGCGAGCTCTTCGATGAAGAGCGGTACACCATCGGTCTTCGCCATGATCTCATTCACGAGGTTGGCCGGCGGGTTCTCGTTCTCGAGAAGATGGCTGATCATGGTCGCCGCATGGCGGCGGTCGAGCCTTTCGAGTTGCAGCGTATGAACGTGCTGTAGTTGAAGCCAGTCGTGCTGCGTCGTCGACCGTGAAGTCGCGACGACCAGAACCGGCATGCTCGCGACGAGCGGCGCAAGCAGAGTCAAAAATTCCGTGGACGTCGGGTCGATCCAGTGCAAATCCTCGAAAATGAGGAGTGCCGGGCTGTGCGAAGCGCTGCTCCTGACATAGTCGAGCAACGCCACCAGAGTCTTCTGCTTCTGCTGTTGCGGAGTCATTTGTAGGCGCGGATAGCGATCCAACGCAGGCAGCGACAACAATGCGGCAAACAGCGGAACGCCTTCCTCCTTCTCCATGCGCGCGTCGGCAAGCAACGCTTCGAGCCTTTCGACCTTGCTCGCGAGATCGTCGTTGCGCCGCAGATTCGCCGCGAGCTCCAGTTGGTGAATGAAAGGGTGCAGCGCAGTGTTGAGGTGATACGGCGAGCACTGATATCGAATGGTCACATGCGGCTCGCCGGCGATTTGATCGGCGAGAGACTCGGCGAGCCGCGACTTGCCGATGCCGGCCTCGCCCGTGAGCAGAACGAGCCGGCCATCGCCGCGCGCCGCGTCTCGCCAGTGACCGTGCAAGAGGCCCAGCTCGGTGTCGCGACCGATCAGACGTGTCTGCTGGGTGCCGCGTGCCGCCGCGAACCGACTCTGGGCTTCGCTCGTGCGCAGCACGCGCCATGCGCGGACCGGCTGGTCGAAGCCGCGCAGTTGCTGTAGGCCGAGATCTTCGTAGACGAATAGGCCGCCTGCCAGCTCGCGTGTCGCGTCGGCGGCGACGACGCTGTTCGGTTCCGCGAGACCCTGTAGGCGGGCAGCGAGATTCGGAGTTTCGCCGACGGCTTCAGCGTCTTCGGCGACGCGGTCGCCGATCGAGTCGTCGACGACGACGAGACCGGTTGCGATGCCGATTCGAACTGCCAGTCCGGCGGGATTGCCGCGGAGAGGTTCAGCCGTTTCCCGAACCAGGCTCGTGATCTCGAGGCCGGAGTGGATCGCCCGCACGGCTGCGTCCTCGCGCGCATGCGGGTAGCCGAAGTAGATCAGGAGCCCATCGCCCACGTAACGCGCGATGAATCCACCGTAGCGCGCGATGACCCGCCGCGTTTGCTCGTGATACCGGCGCAGCAGGTCACGTAGATCCTCCGGATCGAGCTCGCGCGACAGCGCGGTCGAACCGACCAAATCGCAGAACATCACCGTCAGCTGACGGCGCTCGATATCGTGGAAAGGACTCCGCGCCGCTGCCGCGTCCGCGCTCGGCAAGGCTTTGCCGCACCCGCCGCAGAAACGCACGGGCGGCTCGTTCTGCGTGCCGCAATCCTGGCACGCGACGGTCAAACGCATCCCGCACGCGGAGCAGAACCGTCGATCGTCGCGGTTTGGCGTTCCGCAGCGCGGACAATTCATCGTGGCCCTCCCTCTTGGCGGGGAGCTAATCGCCAAGCGTACGCCCGTTGAAGGGAACAGGCTACCAAGCTTGCAATGCTGGCCCTGCGCCAATTCCCCGATGGCGATCGGAGGCCCCCCCTGCATGCCGTCTACGTTGTGCAGGATCGAGACGGACTCGATGGCGTCGTTCTGACCCAAGCGCTCGCGCAACTCGTCGACGAATGCGGCGCACGCTCCGCTGTATATCCGTATTGCTGGGCGACCTCGATGCGTCCCGGGAGCTGGAAGACCCGAACGCCGCAAAGGAGACACAGCGCCACGGAAACCGCGAGCACCGCGCATGCCGGCATCGGCAGGCCGTCGCGCGCTCCAGTCGCGCGCGCAGCTCATCGGCCGACACAACCCGATTATCCGTCCTATCCGCGAACGGCCTCAGTCGACCGGAAAACAGCATGAGCAGCCGGCCGTCGGGCGAGTAGTGGCTGCTGTGCTGCAGCGAGCCGTCACGCCCTAAGACCCGCGTGACGGTGCGGTCGAACGCGTCCCAGGCCGAGATCGCGTAGTCGCCGTCGCGCGGCGTGATGAAATTCAGCAGGCGACCGTTCGGAGTCCAGGCCTCGGGCGCGCGCGCCGGCGACACGATGAGCTCCGGTGCACCCGTGCCGTCCGCGAGCTGCGCGAACAGCGCTTGCTCGCCGTTGCGGGTCGCGATGAAAAAGACGCTCTCGTCGTCGAACGACCAGAGCGGGAATGAGCTACCACCTTCGACCGAAGGCAGCGGCTGCCGCGAGTCGAGCGCGGCGACGTATACCCTCGACGTGCCGCCGGCTTGATCGTCGAACGCCACGTGCAAGCCCTCGCGCGTGAGCCGCGGCGCGTAGACGGTGCCCGGTAGCCGGCCGAGCACTTCGCGTCGCCCGTCGAGAGCGACGAGTGCGAGCTCGCCGTTGCGGCCAGGCGCGGCCACGGACTACGATGCCTGGAAAACGCCGGCCCTCGGCCGGTCACGAAGGGGGATTCATGGCTACCTTGGGATCGCGCCGGCGCGCGCGACAGCTCCCGTTCGTTGCGGCGCTGCTTCTCGCGGGCGCGGCGTCGACAGTGACCGCGGCCGAGCTGCCGACGGCGCGGCCGGCCGAGGTCGGCCTCTCGGCCGAGCGCCTCGCACGACTTGACGCCGCGATGCAGGCCGAGGTCGATGCGGGCCGCAAGGCCGGCGTCGTCGTGCTCATCGCGCGGCGCGGGCGCGTCGCGCATCTCAAGGCCTACGGCATGGCGGAGCGCGAGACGAACATGCCGATGCGCGCCGACAGCCTGTTCCGGCTCTACTCGATGACCAAGCCCGTCACGAGCGTCGCGCTGCTCATGCTCTACGAGGAGGGCAAGTTCCAGCTCAGCGACCCGCTCGACAAGTACATCCCGGCGTTCAAGGACGTACAGGTGCTCGACGGCATGGACGGCGAGCGCATGCTTCTTGCGGCGCCGCGGCGCAAGCCCACGATCCACGACGTGTTCCGCCACACGGCGGGGTTCAGCTACGGATTCGGCACCGCGCCCGTCCTCGACCGCGCGTATGCAGAGAACGGCGTCGACTTCGTCACGACGACCTCGCTTGAGCAGCTCGTCGCCGAGAACCTGCCGAAGGTGCCGCTGCTCTACCACCCGGGAGAGCAGTGGGTATACAGCGTCGCGCACGACGTGCAGGCGTATCTCGTCGAGCATTTCTCGGGCATGCCGTTCGACGACTTCGTGCGCGAGCGCATTTTCGAGCCGCTCGGCATGAGCGACGCGACGTTCGGCGTGCCGCGCTCGTACGTCGGGCGCTACACGGCCAACTACGCGCCGAACGACCCTACGAATCCCGCTTCCGGCCTCGTGCGCGTCGAGACGCGCGAAGGCGTGCCCCCGCCCGGGGCGCCGACGAACGGGCCGGTCGGCGGCGGTTACGCGCGTTACACCGACATTCCGTTCGGCGGCTTGAGCATGTCGTCGACGGCCATGGACTACGCGCGCTTCGGCCAGATGCTCGTCAACGGCGGCGAGCTCGACGGCCAGCGGTTGCTCGGCACGAAGACCGTCGAGCTCATGACGAGCAACAACCTACCGCCGAGCATCCCCGCCATCAGTATCGGCGCGCCGGGCGCTAGCGGAGGAGGCTCGCTGGCCTACGGGCTCGGCGTGTCCGTGCTGCTCGACCCGGCGCAGGCCGGCAACTTGGGATCGAAGGGCACGTTCGGCTGGGCGGGCGCCGCATCGACCTGGGCCATCCTCGATCCCGAGGAGGATCTCGTCTTGATCCTCATGGCTCAGTACATGATTGCAGATTTCGATTTCGCGGCGCGCTTCCAGACGCTCGCCTATCAGGCGATCGTCGACTGACGTCGGGCCAGAGGAGCGGGCAATGCCGAGTGTTCTGCGCGTCTCGTTACTGTGTTTCGCTGCCTGGGCGGCGACCGGCTGCACGACGATGCGCCCGGTCGAGTCACCTGAGCTAGCGGCCACGGTCGCGGCTCTCGAGCCCGGCGACCGTGTGTCGGTGCTGACGCCGACCGGTTGGCACGACGACGTCAACGTCGTGGCGCTGACCGACAGTGCGATCGAGCTCAAAACGCTGCGTGACGAGCGCGTCAATGTGAGCCGTGCCGAAGTCTGGGAGTTGCGGGTGCCCGCGCCCTCGCGCGGGAAACGCGCGGGGCTCATCGCGGGGATTGCAGCCGCCGTGGTGGTCGGTCTGCATCTCGCGGCCGGTTACGAATTCGATTACTAGGAGGAACATGACGATGAAATTGACTAAGGTGTGCGGGACGACCGCGCTCGTGATCTTGGCAACGCTCGCCGGCGCGCCGGCGCTCGCTCAAGGCGGCGGCGGGTTCCGGCTACCGCCGCTGCTCATGGAGAGCACGGCGTTCGAGGACGGCGGCATCGTGCCGCAGAAGTACGCGGGCCGCGAAGGCGTGCAGCCCGGCTTCACGTTCTCGAACGCGCCCGACACGACCGTGAGCTACGCGCTCATTTTTCATGACCTCGACGTCGCGCTCCAAGGCGGAACCAACGACGTGCTGCACTGGCTCGCTTGGAACATCCCGGCCACGGCCAAAGGCATCCCCGAGGGCAGCTTGCCCGAGGGCTCGGTGACGGGCCGCAACATCGCGGGCCAGAACTCGTACTTCGGCCCGGGCGCGCCGCCGGGACCGCGCTATCACCATTACGTGTTCGAGCTCTACGCGTTGAACGCCAACCTCGATTTGCCGAACACGGCGGGCCGCGACGAGCTGCTCGCGGCGATGGCGGGCAAGATCTTTGCGAAGGCGGCCTACGTGGGGCGCTACCGCAGCGCACCGCCGCCGCAATAGCCGCAGGGCCGGCGGACGGCGCGAGCGCGCCGCCCGCCAGCACGACGTTCCGGTGCCCGTATCCCCTTCGAGTCAGCCGCGCAGAACGCGCGCCGACGTTCAGGAGCTGCTCAACGCTCCGCCGGAGGTCGTGTTTGCGCGTTGCCGCTCGCCGCGGTATTGGCCCGTATGGGCGTTCGCGTTCTGGCTGCGCGCAACGGCGGCTCTGCCGTGGCGCACGGCGATCCGGCTTCACAAGGTGCTGGGACGCATCGCCGGCGCGCTGTCGCGGCGCCGGCGCCGTATCGTGAAGCGCAATCTCGAGCTCTGTTTCCCCGAGCTCGCCCCGCGCGAGATAAACGCGATCATGGCGCGGCACTTCGCGAACGTCGGCGCGTTCTTCGCAGAGCTCGCGTTCGCGTGGTACGGCTCGGCAGAGCGGCGCGCGCACTTGTTTCGCATCGAAGGCGTCGAGCACCTGCACGACGCGCTCGCGAAGGGCAAAGGCGTCCTGTTGTACTTGGGGCACTTCACGACGCTCGAGATTTGCGCGCCGATGGTCAAGCCGCTGGTGCCGCTCTATGCGTTCATGTTCCGCGGGCGGCGTAATCCGCTGCTCAACGCGTTGCAGAGACGCGGCCGCGCCGGCTACGCCCACGTTTCGGTTGCGAACGATAGCATCCGCGAGATGCTGGCCTTGCTCGCGCAGAACGCCGCTGTTTTCTATGCGCCGGATCAGGCGCGTATCGACAGTGGCGAGCTCGTGCCGTTCTTCTCGCATCCGGCCATGACGAGCACGGCGCCGAGCCGCCTTGCGCGGCTCAGCGGCGCGGCGATCGTGCCGATGTTCTTCCGTAGGCTTCCGGACGACTCGGGTTATCTACTGCGCTTCCAGGCGCCGCCTCCCGATGTCCCGAGCAAGGACGTCCTCGACGACACTCTCAAGCTCACCGCCGTCCTCGAGAGCTTCATCCGCGAATGTCCCGAGCAATATTTCTGGACCCACCGGAAGTTCAAGGACCGGCCCGGCGAGGCAGACGCCTATCGAGAGAGCGCCGGCTCGGCGAGCGACGGCGATTAGCGCGGCTCGGTCTCGAGCACGCTGCTCTCGGCCGCGAAGATCTTGATGAGCACGGCGACGCGCATCCACATGCCGTTGCGCTCCTGGCGCCAGTACATCGCTCGTGGATCTTGGTCGACGACGGGGTCGATCTCGGGACCGCGCGGCAGCGGGTGCATGATGATCGCATCGCGCCTGAGCTGCGCGAGCTCGCGCTCGCCGACGCTGAAGCGGCGCAGATCCAGCGCGCTCGATTCGCCGGCCGTGTCCCACTCGGTTTGCATGCGCGTCACGTAGAGCGCGTCGAGCGTCGGCAGCACGTCGTCGAGGCTCGTCGTCTCGCTGTAGCGAATGTCGTGCTGGTCGAGGTAGGCCTTGACGTCGGCCTGCATGGCGAAGTGCTCGGGCGCGATGAACACGAGCCGCACGCCGACGTAGCTCTTCATGAGGTAGCAGAGCGAGCGCACGGTGCGGCCGCGTTTCAAGTCGCCCATCATGCCGATGACCTTGCCGTCGATGCCGCCGCTGGCTGCGAAGCTGCGTGCCAACGTGTAGATGTCGAGCAGGGCTTGCGTCGGGTGCTGGTCGCTGCCGCTGCCGGCATTGATGACGGGCACGGGGCGTGGAATGCCGTTCATGAGCCGTGCGGCCTGCGCGGCTCGGCCCGACTCCTTGGTGCGCATGACGATGACGTCGACGTACGAGCTGAACGTGCGGATCGAGTCCTCGAAGCTCTCGCCTTTCACCTCCGACGACGTCGAGGGGTCGCGAATCTCGCTCGTGCGCATGCCTACGATGTGGCAGGCGTTGTTGAAGGACAGGAACGTCCGCGTCGAGGGCTGCGTGAAATAGAGCATGGCCCGGCGCGTCGGCAGCAGGTCGCGCAGCGCACGGGCGCCCTCGTCGGACTTGGCGAGCAGGCGCACACGGGTCGCGAGCGCGCAGAGCTCGTCGAGCAACGGGCGCTCGAACACGCGCGGGTCGATGACATGGAACAACGTCGAGCGGGCGGGCAGAACCAGCGTTTCGCTGAGGGGCTCGGTGGCGATGGCGGTAGCCTCGTGATTCGTGGGGCTCGCGGCCGGGATTGTACGCTGCAACACGGGCCTGGTGTATCGTCTCGCACGGCGGACCAGGTGCCATAAGGGGGCGGTCATGAAAGCTCGATTCGTCGCGGTTTGGCTCGGGTCATCGATGCTGTCGATCGTCGGGGCGGCGAATCTCGCGGCCCAGGGCGCGGCGCCGCCTGCGGCCGACGCGGCCGCGCTGCCCGACACGCTCGACCCCAAGCTCGTCGGCAACCGCTTCCGCGCGCTCACGTGGGCCGAGATGACCGAGGCGCAGAAGACCATGACGCGTCACGTGCTCGACGGCCCGCGCACGGCGATGAGCGGGCCGTTCAACGTCATGCTGCGCTCGCCGGTCATGGGCGACCTCGCACAGGAGCTCGGCGCGCAGGTGCGTTTCAGCTCGTCGCTGCCGCCGGCGTTGCGCGAGCTCGCGATTCTGCTGTCGGCGCGCCACTGGACTACGCACTACGAGTGGAACGCGCACAAGAACGCGGCTCTCGCGGCTGGGCTCGACCCCAAGATCATCGCGGCCGTCGCTCGCGGCGAACGGCCGGGCGGGCTGTCGGCGCCCGAGGCGGCCCTCTACGACTTCTGCTCCGCGCTGCTGGGGACCCAGCGCGTCGACGATGCCACGTTCGCCGCCGCGAAAACGGCGTTCGGCGAGCAGGGCGTCACGGAGATCGTCTTCACGCTCGGCTACTACGGGCTCGTGTCGATGCTGCTCAACGTCGACGAGCACCCGTTGCCCGAAGGCGTGGCGCCCGAGCTCGCGCCATGAGCCCGCGGTGGTCGCGCCGTGCCGTGCTGCGCGGCAGCGCTGCGGTCGGCGCCGTCACGGTCATACCGGCGGCAGCGCTCGCGCAGGCCGCGCGCGCTGCGCCGTACGTCAACCTGTCGCCGGCCGAGGCCGCCACGCTCGAGGCCGTCGTCGCGCGGCTCATCCCGAACGACGCGAACGGGCCCGGTGCGCTCGAGGCCGGCGCCGCACGCTACATCGACGGCGCGCTCGGCGACGCGCTTGGGGCGCACCGGCCGGCCTACGCCGCCGGCCTCGCAGCGCTCGAATCCTATGCGCGCGCAACAGCGGGCGCCGGGTTTGCCGCGCTCGCGCCCGAGCGGCAGGACGCCGTGCTCACCGACCTCGAGCAGAACCGCGCGACCGGTTTCACGCCGTCGTCGGCCGCGTTCTTCGACCTCGTGCTCGGCCACACGTTCGAAGGCACGTTCGGCGACCCGCACTACGGCGGCAATCAGGGTTTCGTCGGCTGGGAGCTGCTCGGCTATCCCGGGGTCGCGCTCGCGGTCACGGCCGAGCAACAGCGCATGAGCGCGGCGCCGTCACCCGACTACCGCTCCGCCTACGACCACGCGCAGTTCGACGCGCACGAGACGGAAGGCGAGCGCGATGACGACTAGGCTTACGCCGACCGACGTGGTCGTCATCGGCCTCGGCGGTGCCGGCGGCGTGGCCGTGGAGCCGCTCGCGGCCGCGGGGCTTATGGTCGTCGGCCTCGAGGCCGGCACGCGCCTTACGCCGCGCGACTTCGCGCCCGACGAGCTGCGCAACAATTTCCGCGGTTGGCCTCACGCTGCGCAGAAGGCCAATCGCGAGGTGCCCGTGCACCGGCCGAACGCCGCGGCGCCCGACAACCCGCGCGGCGCGATTCACCCGATGATGAACGGCATCGGCGGCACGACGTTGCACTACTGGGCGCAGAGCTGGCGCTTGAACCCCTGGGACTTCAAGGTGGTGAGCGACACCACGCGGCGCTACGGCGCGGCGCGCATCCCCAAGGGCTCGACCGTCGAAAACTGGCCGTTCGGTCTTACGGAGCTCGAGCCTTACTACGACAAGGTCGAGCGCGCGCTCGGCGTCTCGGGGCAGGCCGGCAACGTCAAAGGCGCCATCGATCCCCGCGGCAACATCTTCGAGGGCGCGCGCGAGCAGGCGTACCCGATGCCGCCGCTGCGCGGCACGGAGTTCACGGAGCTCATGGGCGGTGCGGCACGGCGGCTCGGCTGGCACCCGTTCCCCGGTCCCGCGGCTGTCAACTCCGAGACCTATCAAGGCCGGAGCGCGTGCCTCTATCACGGCTTCTGCAATCGCGGCGGCTGCCACGTGTCGGCGAAGAACTCGACGGCCGTGACGACGATTCCGCGCGCGGAGGCGACGGGCAACTTGCGCGTAGTGACCGAGGCACACGTCACGCGCATCGACGTCGATGGGGAAGGGCGCGCGTCGGGCGTGCAGTATCTGAAGGAAGGCGAGACCTACATTCAGCCGGCGTCGGTCGTGCTGCTCGCGGGCTACACGTACGAGAACACACGGTTGTTGCTGCTCTCGACGTCGCGCGCTTTTAGGCGCGGGCTCGCAAACAATCGCGGCCAGGTGGGCCGCCACTACTTCACGCACAACCAGGCCGGCGGCGTGCTCGCGTTGTTTCCGCACAAGCTCAACCGTTGGTACGGGCTCCCGGCGCAAGGCGTCGCGATCGACGATTTTGCCGACGACAACTTCGACCACGCGGGTCTCGACTTCGTCGGCGGCGGCAATCTCTGGGTGTACTCCGACCAACGGCCGATCGCGGCCGCGAGCATGCCGACGTTCGACCGCGCGCCGCGTTGGGGTTCGCAGTGGAAGGCGTTCGTCATGGAGAACGCCGACCGTTGGGTCAACTCGTACTTGCAGAAGACGACGCTGCCGTACGAGGTGAACTACCTCGATCTGCACCCTACGGTGAAGGATCCGCTCGGCGACCCCGTCGTGCGCATCACGGCCGATCACCAAGAAAACGAGAAACGCGTCGCCGCTTTCATCCAGGACAAGATGGAACAGTGGTTCCTCGAAGCGGGCGCGATCGCGACGGTGCGCTTGGCCATAGGCACGATGGGTGTCTCGACGCACGCGTACGGGGGCACGCGCATGGGCGACAACCCCGAGAGCAACGTCGTCGACCGCTGGGGCTTCTGTCACGAGGTGCCGAACTTGGGCGTGCTCGGCGCGTCCGTGATGGGCACGAGCGGCGCGCGCAATCCGACGCTCACGGCCCAGGCGCTCGCCTGGCGCACGGCCGAGCGCGTGATCGCGAGCTGGTCGACGATAGCGGCGTGACTCTCTAGGCAGCCTTCAATCCGCGCATCCCGCCGCGATCGCCAACGCGCGGCACACCTGCCGCATCTGCGCTGCGCTCAGCGAACCCACGAACGACAGCAACCTGGATTGATCGATCGCAAGAATCACGTCTGGTACTCTTCGGCCGCTCGCCGCAGCACGGCCTTCCTCGTCCGCGTCGAGCTTGGCCAACAACTCCTCGTGTCGCTCCGCGTCGAGCTCCTACGCCGAGCGCTGGGCGGTGCGTTCGGGCGCCGGGAGCGGGCTCGGCCCCGGCGAGCGCACGTGCAGGTCGCGCTGCGGGTAGGGCACCTCGACGGCGTGCTCCTTGAACTTCTCCCAGATGCGCAGCAGCACGGCGCTCTTGACGTTCTGCACGCCGTTCTGCGCGTCGGCGATCCAAAAACGCACCTGGAGCTTCAGCGCGCTGTCGCCGAACTCGATGAACAGGCATCTCGGCTCGGGATCTGCGAGCACGCGCTCGGTCTCGCGCGCCGCCTCCTCGCAGAGGCCGATCACCCGCCGCAGGTCCGAGTCGAAGTGCACGCCGACGTCGAGCTTGAGCCGCGTGCGGCTGTGCGTGTGCGTCCAGTTCTCCACGCGTTCGGAGATCAGCGTCTCGTTCGGGATCAAGTGCTCGACGCCGTCGCGCGTCACGACCGAGACGTAGCGGCCGCCGAGCGTCGTGACCCAGCCATAGGTGCCCGACACGGAGATGATGTCGCCCGGTTTGATCGACTCGTCGATGAGCAGGATGAGGCCGCTGACCAAATTGCTGATGGTCCTCTGGAAGCCGAACCCGATGCCGAGGCCGATCGCGCCGCCGACGACGGCCAGGGCCGTGAGGTCGATGCCGACGCTGTTGATCGCGATGAGGATCGCGAGCGAGACGAGGACGATCTTGAGCGACTTCGTGAATAGCACCTGCACCGTGGGCGACAACGCGCTGCTCGTGCGAATGCGCGACTCGATCAATCCCGCGGAGTACATCGCGACCGACAGCAGCACAGCGAATGCGATCGTGGATTTGATGACGTCATAGGCGGAGACGCCCTGGATCGCGGCCGAGTCGAGCAACGCCACGGCCGGGTCGAGCAGCCCGACGATGCTGAGGGCCGCGATCGACCACGCGACCCAGGCGAAGAGCTTCGCCCAGATCGGGTTCTTGACGAGCTGCGACGCCAAATAGATGGCGATCCACGCCGCCACGAGCGTCGCGAAGGTGCTCACGATGCCCGAAGGCTGGCCCATGGCGATGGCCGCGGAGAGACCGAGCCACAACGCTATGAGCCAGATGAGCGGGAGCAACAGCTGCGCCAGCAGTTGTGCGCCGCGGCCCAGGATCGCGTGGGTTTTCAGGCGGTCGAGCACCGGCCGCAAGCGGCGGGCCGAGAGCGCCGCGACGCCGAATGCGAATGCGACGAGCGCGAGTTGCGTTCCGGTGTCGACGACGAGGACGTTCGCGAGCAGCCAGTCGACGGCGGTGTTCCACACCGCCAGCCAACGCTCCGCAGAGAATAGACTCTCCATTGCACGGTTCCTTTCGCTAGGATGTAAGGCGAGTCTATCGGACCCGCGGCGCCGTGTTCGATTTGGGGCGAAATCGTCGGGGAGTGCTCCAATGGATGTGCTCGATCGAGAGTCCGTCGCGCGCCACATGCCCGTGCTCGAGGGTTTCCCGCGCCCCCATTGGCAGGCTCTCGACGCGCTCGTCGAGCGCTTGCCGCAGACCGGGGCGCACGAGCACTGGTGCCGCGTCGCGCGCACGTGGCTCGAGGTCACGGCGGAGCATCTCGGCTCCCCGTACAGGGTGGCGGAGACCGCGAATTTCCTGGTGCTGACGCCGCTCGATACGCGCGTGTCCGCGCTCGTCGAGCGCTTCGTCGAGCGCGCCTGGAAGCAGATTCGCGCCGGGCTGGACAGCGCGGTCGAGGATGGCGGTCACGGCAAGAGCGTCGTCATGCTGTTCGCGAGCCAGGAGGCGTACTACGAGTACAGCGCCTACTTCTATCCCGACGGCGAGCACCCGTTGAGCAGCGGTGTCTTCCTCAACGCCGAATACGGCCATGTCGCCATCCCGTTTTTCGATTTGCCCGAAACCGAGGCCGTCATCGCCCACGAGCTCACGCACTGTCACCTGAGGAACCTGCCGCTGCCGCTCTGGCTCAACGAGGGGTTTGCCGTGACATTCGAGAACGAGATCTGCGGCAACCGGCCGTTGCGCATGGACCCGGAGCGAATGACGGAGCACCAGGACTTCTGGAACGAGCAGACCATTCAGGAATTCTGGAGCGGGCGCTCGTTCGCCCGCACCGACGAAGGCAACGGCCTGAGCTACGAGCTCGCGCGCTACTGCGTGCGCGCGCTGGGCCACGACATCGCTGCGCTCATCGAGTTCACGCGCCGGGCGTCGTTCCGGGACGGCGGTGAATCGGCCGCGGAGGAAGTGTTCGGCGGGAGCTTGGGCGGGCTCATCGAGCAGTTCTTCGGCCCCGGGGATTGGTCGCCGCGCCCGGCGTCGTCGTCGACCTAGCGGCGAGGAGGTGCCGGTGTTACGGTTTCGGTTAGACCGTAACACCGGCACCTTTCGGTCTAACCGAAACCGTAACACCGGCACCAAGAAGGACGCACCATGAAAGGCCCCATTCGCCTCTGCACCGCCGCCCTTGGAATCCTGACCGTCGTGCTCACGGGCTCGGGGGCGGCGGACATCGACCGCAACGCCGTCGACTTCGTGGCTCCCGAGGACATCAAATTCGTGAGGAACGCCGCCGGCACCAACGAGCAAGCCGTGCTGTTTGGCGACCCGTCGCAGCCCGGCCCGTACGTCATTCAGCTGCGGTGGCTGCCCGGCAACATGAGCCGGCCGCATTTCCACCCGAACGACCGGTTCTTCGTCGTGCTCGAGGGCACGTGGTGGCTCGGCACGGGCAACACGTTCGATCCCGACAGCACCGTGCCCGTGAAGGCCGGCACCTACGTCTACCACAAGGCCGGGCAGGTGCATTACGACGGCGCGAAAGAGGAGCCGGCGTTGATCCAAGTCTGGGGCATGGGCCCCGCCACGAGCACCGCGGCCGAAACGCGATGAGCGCGGCGGCGGCAGCGCCGCGTGCGGCCCTGGCGGCCGCGCTAGTGGCGCTCGCCGGCGCGAGCACGTCCCAGGCCGCGGCGCAGAGCGCGGACGTCCGAGTGCTGTCCTCGAACGGCGTGCGCGCCGCGCTCGACGAGCTCGTGCCGCAGTGCGAGCGCACGCTCGGGCGCAGCGTGACCATCGACTACGGCACGTCGGCGTCGATTCGCCAACGTGTGGCGGCGGGCGAGGGCGTCGACGTGGTGTTCGCGACGACGGAGGTCGCCGCCGAGCTCGCAGGGGCGGGCCATCTCACGAAGGACTCGCTTGCGCCGCTCGGTCGCTCCGGCATCGGCGTCGGTGTTCGCGCGGGCGCGCGCCATCCCGACATCGCGACGCCCACCGGCATCAAGCAAACGCTGCTGGCTGCGAAGTCCGTGACCTACGCGCAGGACGGTGCGAGCCGCATATACATCGAGCGCATGTTCGAGCACCTAGGGATTTCGGCAGAGATGAAGGCCAAGGCGCTGCTCGAGCAGGGCTCGGTGCGCGCGGCGGCCAAAGTAGTCGCGGGCGAGGCCGAGCTTCTGTTCACGCTCGTGAGCGAGGTTCTGCCCGTCGAAGGCCTAGAGCTCGTCGGGCCGCTGCCCGCGGAGTTTCAGAGCTATGTGTCGTTCGCGGCGGCACTCGGTGCGCACGCGACGAGCCAAGACGCGGCCCGCGCGCTCGTCGACTGCGTCGCGGCGCCGGCCGCGGTCGCGACGTTCGCGGCCAAAGGAGTCGAACGATGACAGTCGTGTTTACCGCTCGGGTGAGCATCGTCGCCGCGAGTTTCGTCGCCGCGGCAGCCGCTTCGGCCCACCATTCGACGGCAGCCGTCTACGACCGCGCCGGCCCGCTCATCGAGGCCGAAGGCGTGATTACCGAAGTGGCGTGGGTCAACCCGCACGTCCGCTTTAAGATGCGCGGCGCGGGCGCCGACGGCGTCGAGCGGCTCTGGGAGATCGAGACGAACTCGGTGAGCATCGTGAGCCGCTTCGGCCTCACGGCCGAGCTCGTGAGCATCGGCAACCGCGTGCGCATCGCCGGCAACGGCGGGCGGCAGGCGAACAACGTCATGTGGCTGACGAACATGCTGCTGCCGAACGGCAACGAGATCCTGTTCGGCGCGGCGGTCAGGCCGCGTTGGTCGCAGCAAACGATCGGCCGCGACATCCGCAGCGCCGTGGCCGCCGATTCGCAAGGCCTCGGGCTCTTTCGCGTTTGGACGAACGCCACGAGCCCGCCGGCGTTTTGGGGCGGCGAGCTACCGCTCACGGAAGCGGCCGTGGCCGTGCGCGCCGAGTTCGACCCGCTGCGCGACGACCCCACGGCGAACTGCGCACCGAAGGGTATGCCGTACATCATGGAGCAGCCGTATCCTATGGAGCTCGCCAGGGACGGCGACGACATCCTCCTCAAGATGGAGGAGTACGACACGGTGCGCCGCATCGCGATGGCGCGAGAGGCGCCGGCCGGCACCGGCGCACGCACGTTGCTCGGCGTGTCGCACGGGCGGTGGGAAGGTCAGACGCTCGTCGTGTCGACGACGAACCTCGGTTACGGCTGGCTCAACGGCACGGGCATTCCGCTCGGTCCCGACGCGGCGCTCGAGGAGCGCTTCGCGCTGAACGCCGACGGCAGCCGCCTCGAATACACGATGATCGTGACGGATCCCTCGACCTTCTCGCGCCCCGTCACCTTGCGCAAGGCTTGGGAGTGGCGGCCGGGCGAAGAGCTACATCCCTACGAATGCCGCCAATGACCGTGACGGCGCCTCAGCCGGGCCGATCGTGCGCGGCGGCGTCTGCGAGGATCCGACCGTCGTACCGGTGCATGACGAGCGCCGCGCCGAACGATAGCGCGGCGCAGCCGATCATGTAGTACGCGGCTGTCGCTGCGACTCCCGTGTTGCGCGCCAGCAGCGCGGCGATCACGGGTGCGAGCCCGCTGAACAGCGTAAAGGCGAGGTTGTAGGACAGCGCCACGCCCGAGAAGCGAATGCGCGTGGGGAAGAGATCGGCGGAGATCGCGATCACGGTGCCGGCGCAAATCGAGCCGACGGCGCCGGCCAGCGCGAACAGCAACAGCAAGTCGACGCTGCGGCTCTCTGCGGCCGCGAAGAACGGCCACGCGAGCAGCACGAGCAGCGCCGTGCCGACGAGGGTCAACCGCGCGCGCGACACGCGATCGCTGAGCCAGGCCACGAACAATAGGCCTGCGGACATGATCGCCAGCGCGACGGTCTGCGCCGCGCTCGCGTGCGCCGCCTCGTAGCCCATCGTCTGCGGCAGGAACGCCGGCATCGCGAACAGCAGGCCGTTGAAGCCCGCCGTCACGGCGAGAATCCCGACACCGACGAGCACGGCGCGCGAATGCGTACGCAGGAGCTCTGCGATCGGCACGGCCGACGCGCCCGCGACCTTGCGAATGCGCGCGAACTCTTTGCTCTCCTCGAGCGAGAGCCGCAAGAAGAAGCTGATGAGGCCCAAACCGCCGCCCACGAGAAAGCCGATGCGCCAGCCCCAGTCGCCGATCTGCTCGACGGTCAGCGTCTCGTGCACGACGACATTGAGTAGTGCGGCGAGCAGGACGCCCGTGTTCACGCAGAAGAATACGACGCCGACGGAGAAGCCCGAGCGCCGCGGCGCGGTCTCGACGACGTACGAGATGGCGCCCGGCAGCTCGCCGCCGAGGCAGAAACCCTGCACGATACGCAGCGCGACGAGCAGCACCGAGGCCGCGATGCCCCACTGCGCGTAGGTCGGCAGCAGGCCGATGCCGGCCGTGGCCGCGGACATGGCGAGAATCGTGATGATCAGCACGCGGCGCCGGCCGATGCGATCGCCGATGTGGCTGAAGAAGAGGCCGCCGAGCGGCCGCGCGAAATAGCCGACGGCGAACACGCCGAACGACACGACGAGCGACACCATGGGGTCGTCGTTCGGAAAGAAGTTGCTGCCGATGTACCGCGCGAACTGGCTGTAGACGACGAAGTCGTAGAACTCGAGCGCGCCGCCTAAGCTCGCGAGCAGGATCACGCGCCAATCCGCGCGTGAGATGGACGACGCCGACTGCATGAGCCCCCCCTTTGGACGCGCTCGCGACGGCGAGACTTTAGCATTGCTTTTTCGCGGCCGGTTTGGCAGTTTGCGGCGACGCGACCCTATTGGAGGATTTCGGCATGAACCATTCTTCGCGGCTACGGCTCGCAGCAGTGCTGACAGGCGTGCTGCTGTCCGCCTGCCAACCGAGCACCGACAGCCAAGAGGCGACCGCCGCGCCCGAGTCCAACGCGGCGTCGGCCCCCGCGCCGGCCGTGAAGCTCGTGCCGCTGCCGGGCAAGGAGGGCACGGTGCCTGCGATCACGGAAGTGACGACCGTGCGGCTCGCGACGACGGCCGGAGACGTGGTGATCGAGGTCTATCCACAGGCCGCGCCGAACGCCGCGCAGCGGTTCATCGAGCTCGCGCGCAGCGGGTTCTTCGACGACACGCCCGTGTCGCGCGTCGTCGCCGGATTCGTCGCCCAGTTCGGCATCAACTGGCGCGCGCCGCATCGCGCGTGGGAGAACCGCATGTTTCGCGACGACCCGACGCTGTTCGCGCTCGAGCGCGGCACGCTCGCGTTCGCCAAGGCCGGCGTCGACACCAACTCGACCCAGGTGTTCATCAACTATCGCGAGAACAACCGGCTCGCCGATCCGGAGTACAACTTCACGGCGTTCGGCAAGGTCGTGAGCGGCATGGACGTCGTCGACCGTTTCGTGCAGGTCGGCGATCCGAACGGCGGGCTCGACCAGGGCCGGCTATGGGCCGACGGCGGCGCCTACCTCGACTCGCTGGCCGTCAAGCCGACGATGATCGTGACCGCGACGGTCGTGCAGTAGGGTAGGCGGAGCTCACTCGCCGATCGTCTGCGCGGATTCGAGGATCACGAGAACGCCGACGGCGATCACGATGCCGGCGAAGGCGACGTCGAGCGCGCGTTTGCGGCTTGCGAGTCGCCGGCCCAACCGCATGCCGATGGTCGAGCCGACCGCTCCGCCGAGGACGAGCAGCGCCGTAAGCCGCCAGTCGACGAGCCCCGACCACGCGTACGAGGCGGCCGTCGTCGCGCCGAGAGCGGTGACGATGACGAGTGAGGTGCCGATCGCCGTGCTCATCGGCATCGCGGTCGCCAGCACCAGCCCCGGCACGATGAGAAAGCCGCCGCCGATCCCGAAGAAGCCGGCAAGTAGCCCCACGCCAAGCCCGATGGGCAGCAGGCGAGGCAACAGGTGCGCCGCGGTGTCGCGCGAGAGCCGAACGTCAGGCTGCGCCGGCGTGCGGCGCGGCCGAAACAGCAACGCCCCTACCACGATCAGGAGCACGCCGAACGCCGCGAGCAAGCGCTCGCCTTCGAGCGCCTTGCCTGCCTCGGCGCCCAGCGCCGCGCCGATGACGCCGGTGGCCGCGAACACGGCTGCGCACGGCCATTTGACGTTGGCGGCGCGTGCGTGCGACACGAGGCCCCAGGCGGCATTGAGCGTGACGGCGACGGCCGCCGTGCCGACAGCGACGTGCGGCGATGCCGCGCCCACGACGTAGACGAGCAACGGCACGGCGAGAATCGAGCCGCCGCCGCCGATCAAGCCGATGGCGAGTCCCATCGGGACACCGGCCAGGAGCGGCAGCAACAGGTCGGTCACGTCGGCATGCCGAGAAAAGGGAACTCCACCTCGGGTTTCAGACCGCTGATGATGCGGGCGATGCTCTTGCCCGAGCCGCACGCGTGGGTCCAGCCGAGCGTGCCGTGGCCCGTGTTGAGATATAGGTTCGGCAGCTTCGAGCGGCCGATGAGCGGTACGTTCGACGGCGTTGCGGGCCGCAGGCCCGTCCAGAACTGCGCGCGCTCCGCGTCGCCGGCGCCCGGGAACAGGTCCTCGGTGCGGCGCACGATCGCCTCGCAGCGCACGCGGTTCAAGTCGCGGTCGTAGCCGTTGAGCTCGGCCGTACCCGCGATCCGCAGGTGCTCGCCGAGCCGCGAGAACACGAGCTTGTACTCGTCGTCGGTCAGCGATACTTCCGGCGCTCGCGTGCGATCGCGCACGGGCATCGTCACCGAGTAGCCCTTGGCGGGGTAGATCGGCAGCCGTATCCCGAGAGGCCGCACGTAGATCGGGCTCCAGCTGCCGAGGGCCACCACGTAGGCGTCGGCGCGCAGGAATTGGAACCGGCCTTCGCTGTCCGTTGCTTCGACGTGCTCGAGACGTCCCGCGGCCGCGCGCAATGCCGTGACCGTGTGGCTCATGAGGAACCGCACGCCGTCGGCTTGGCAGTGCTCGACGAGCTCGCGCGCGAAGCGGTTGGCGTCGCCCGACTCGTCCTGCGACGTGTAGGTCGCTCCCGCAAGCTTCACGCGAATGTGGCGCAGCGCGGGCTCGATGCGCACGGCCTCGTCGGCCGTGATGACCACGCGGTCGCAACCGAGCGCGCGCATTTGGGCGGCCGGCGCCTCTGCGGCTTCGAGCTCTTTTTGGCTCGTGTAGAAATGCAGAATGCCCTGCGTGCGCTGGTCGTAGTCGATGCCGATGTCGCGGCGCAATTGCTGGAGCATCTCGCGGCTGTAGGTGCCGAGGCGCACGGTGCGCTCGATGTTGCGCCGCGTGCGCGCGGGCGTGCATTCGCGCAGGAACTCGAGCGTCCAGAGCCACTGGTGAAGATCGGCGCGCAGCCGAAAGAGCAGTGGGGCGTCTTCTTTCGCGAGCCACTTGAGCACTTTGAGCGGCGCGCTCGGATTCGCCCACGGCTCGGCGTGGCTCACCGAGATCTGCCCGCCGTTCGCGAAGCTCGTCTCGGCGGCCGGCGTGGCCTGCCGGTCGACGACCGTCACGTCTGCCCCAAGTTGGCGCAGGAAATACGCCGACGTGACCCCCAACAACCCCGCGCCCAGTACGATCACGTGCACGACGGCATCCTCCGCGGTGCGCTAGTCAAACGTTGAACCGGAAGTGGACCACGTCGCCTTCCTGCACGACGTAGGTTTTGCCTTCGAGACGCAGCTCGCCCGCTTCGCGCGCGCCCTGCTCGCCGCGCCGCGCGACGTACTGCTCGTAGCCGATGACCTCGGCGCGGATGAAGCCGCGCTCGAAATCCGTGTGGATCGCGCCAGCGGCCTGCGGCGCCGTCGCGTCGCGTTTCACGGTCCACGCGCGCACCTCTTTCGGGCCGGCCGTGTAGAACGTCTTGAGCCCCAGCAGCTTGTAGGCCGAGCGAATCACGCGGTTCAAGCCCGGCTCTTCGAGCCCGAGACTGCGGAGGAACTCGGCGCGCTCGGCTTCCGGCAAGCGCGCGATCTCGGCCTCGATGGCGGCAGAAATCATGACGACCTCGGCGCCTTGCGCGGCCGCGAGCTTGCACACGGCGGCCACGTGCGGGTTGTCGGCGGGCGAGCTCTCGGCGACGTTGGCGACGTACATGACGGGCTTCGCCGTGATGAGGTGCAGCTCGTTCAGGACCTCGTCCTCGCCTGCGGCGAACGTGACGCTGCGGGCCGGCTTGCCTTCCCCAAGCGCCGTCACCAGTTTGTGCAGCGCGTCGCGCCGCGCGACCGCGGTTTTCTCGTTGGTCTTCGCCGCGCGCTCGGCGCGCTGATGGACCTTCTGCACGGTCTCGAGGTCGGCGAGCATGAGCTCCGTGTCGATGACCTCGATGTCGTGGAGCGGGTCGATGCGGCCCGCGACATGGACGATGTCGTCGTTCTCGAAGCAGCGCACGAGATGGGCGATCGCATGCGTCTCGCGGATGTGGGCGAGGAACTGATTGCCGAGCCCCTGGCCCTGGCTCGCGCCTTCGACGAGCCCCGCGATGTCGACGAACTCGACGATCGTCGGGACGATTTTCTCCGGTTTGACGATCTCGGCGAGCGCATCGAGACGCGCGTCCGGCACCGTCACGACGCCGACGTTGGGGTCGATCGTGCAGAACGGGTAGTTCTCGGCCGGGATCTCCGCGGCCGTGAGCGCGTTGAACAGCGTCGACTTACCGACGTTCGGTAGGCCGACGATGCCGCATTTGATTCCCATGGGTCAGTCGGCCCCCAAGGCCCGCTTGCGCGTGTGCAAACGATTCTTCGCGCGCTCGGCGCCTTGGTCGAGCAGCACGGGCAGGATATCGGCCGCTTCGCGCAACGTCTCGCGCAGCGTCTCCTCTTCCGCGCCGCGGGCGCGCTCGAGCACGTGGTCGATGACTTGCTTGCGGCCCGCCCGCTCCGCATCGCGCGGGTGCCCGACGCCGAAGCGCAGGCGCCAGAACGTGGGGCCGATGTGCTCGATGACGTTGGCTATGCCGTTGTGTCCCGCGCTGCCGCCGTCGAACCTGAGCTGGACGCGGCCCGGTGGCAAGTCGAGATCGTCGTAGGCGACGAGCACGTGCTCCGCGGGAATCTTGTAGTAGTTGATCGTCGCGCTCACGGACTGGCCACTGAGGTTCATGTACGTCATCGGCTTGAGCAATCGAATCCGGTGGCCCGCGATCTTGATCTCGGCGCTGTCGCCGTGGAGCTTGCGCGCGGCCGTGAACGTCCCGCCGTGCTCTTGGGCGAGCAGATCGGCGAACCAGAAGCCCGCGTTGTGGCGGGTCGTCGCGTACTCGGGCCCCGGGTTGCCGAGGCCGACGATCAAGTCTATCTGCGTGCCCATTGGCGTGGTCATCGAATCAGGGCTGCATCATTGCATAGGACATCGGCGGGTCGCCCGGCGCGAACAGAAAGGCCGCCTCGTGGGCGGCCTTTCGGGGGCGGTGAAACGGGAGCGTGCTACTTCTTGCCTTCGGGCTTGGCCTTGGCCTCGGGCTTTGCGCCCTTCGCTTCGGGTTTCGCGCCTTTGGCGTCGGGCTTCGCCTCGGCACCGGCTTCGCCTTCGGCGGCCGGCTCGACCTGGGCCAAGGCCGGCACTTCGCCCGCGGGCGTCTCGGCCTCGACGGGGATGTCGATTTCCTCGGCGCGCGGCGGGTTGATCGCGACGACGGGGTGATCGTGGCCGCCCGCGAGCGCCACGAGCGTCACGCCTTCGGGCAGCTTGATGTCCGACAAGTGGTAGATCTGGTTGAGCTCGAGGTTCGTGACGTCGAGCGTGAGGTACTCCGGCAAGTGACGCGGCAAGCAGCGGATCTCGACGTCGGTCATCAAGTGATCGACGACGCCGCCTTGGTCCTTGACGCCCTTGGCTTCGGCCTCGCCCGTGAAGTGGATGCGCACCGACAGCGTGATCTCGACGTCCTCGCGCACGCGCTGCAAGTCGAGGTGCATGATCTGTGGTTTGACCGGGTGGCGTTCGACGCCCTTGACGACCACCTGCTGTGCTTTCGCACCTACCTTGAGCGTGAGGATGCTCGTGAAGAACGCCTCGCGGCTCATCTGATGACGCAGCGTGTTGTGGTCGAGCACCACGGCTTCCGGGGGCTCGCCGCCACCGTACATGATGGCGGGTACTTTGCCCGCTTTGCGCAGGCGACGGCTCTCCGTGCGGCCGAGCTGCGGGCGTGGCTCTCCGGCCAATTCGAATGTGGCTTTCACGTTCACGGGGCGGCACCTCCAGGAAGCCGCGCATCATAGCAGGGCCAAACCCGGCCAGGCTAGTCGAGGTACAGCGAGCTGACCGAGTCGGATTCGTTGATGCGGCGCAGCGTTTCGGCCAGGAGCTCGGCCACGGAGAGCTGCCGGATCCGCGAGCAGGCCCGGGCTGCCTCGCTGAGCGGGATCGTATCGGTCACGACGATCTCGTCGAGCGCCGACTCCTTGATGCGCTCCACGGCAGGGCCCGAGAGCACGGGGTGGGTGATGTAGGCCACGACACGGACCGCGCCGCGCTGCTTCAACACGGAAGCCGCTTGGCAAAGCGTGCCGGCCGTGTCGACCATGTCGTCGACGAGCACGCAGCTCTTGCCCGACACCTCGCCGATGACGTTCATGACCTCGGCCATGTTGGGCTGCGGGCGGCGTTTGTCGATGATTGCGAGGCCGGCGTCGTCGAGCCGCTTGGCGAGCGCGCGCGCCCGCTCGACGCCGCCGACGTCGGGCGACACGACGACCATATCCTTGTATTTCTGCTTCCAGGCGTCGCCGAGCAGCACGGGCGAGGCGTAGACGTTGTCGACGGGGATATCGAAGAACCCCGTGATCTGGTCGGCGTGGACGTCGACGAACAGCACGCGGTCGATTCCGGCCGTCGCGATGAGGTTGGCGACGAGCTTGGCCGTGATCGGCACGCGCGCGGCGCGTCGGCGCCGGTCTTGGCGGCCGTAGCCGAAGTAGGGGACCACGGCCGTGACGCGCGCCGCCGAGGCGCGCTGGCACGCATCCGCCATGATCAAGAGCTCCATGAGATTTTCGTTCACGGGCGGGCACGTGGGCTGCACGATGAAGACGTCGCGGCCGCGCACGTTCTCCATGATCTCGACGCTGATCTCGCCGTCGCTGAAACGGCCGACGGTGATGCGGCCCAACGATAGCCCGAGGTGAAAGGCGATGTCGCGCGCAAGAGCGGGGTGGGCACGGCCTGCGAAGATGGTCGTCGAGATCGGGTCCAAGTTCCGGCTCCTGGTTCGAGTTCACTCGGCACGAGTGGCTGGGGCGGTAGGAATCGAACCTACGTATGACGGGATCAAAACCCGTTGCCTTACCGCTTGGCTACGCCCCAAGCCACTATTGTGGCGGGCCGGTGGCGCTTCGTTCAAGGCGAGCGTGCGCTGCCCTTAGGAAGCCACTCGTCGATCGTGAGGCGCAGCGCGAGACCCTCGTGCGCGAGGTCGATGCGGCGCGGCACGAGCACGGCGCTCGCAGCGCCCGTGTCGTCGGCGAGCTGATAGACGGGGTAAGCGACGCGCCAGAGCCGCTGCTCGAGGGCCGCGAGCGTGCCGTCGGCGCCGGGCTCCGTCGCCGCGCGAAAATCGGGATCGGGCAGCCCGAGTAGCCACGCGGGCAGGCTGCCGATGGGCAGCCACCAGCCGACGAGCTCCGAGAGCTCGCGCTCGGGATCGACGAGCGTCCGCGTCTCGCCGCGTGCCGTGACCGTGAGCGCGTCGCGCGGCCCGGCCACTTGCAGCACGCCGGCGCCGAGAAAATTGCGCACCACGAGATCGAGCGAGGTCAAGTCCTGGCGCCAGGCGAAGCGGCCTTGAAACGCGCGATCGCCCGTATCGACGCTGAGCCGGCCGCGCATCTCCCACGAATCGACTGCTTCGAGCACCTCGCGCCGCTCGTCGAAGCTGCGCCCGTCGGTGCCGACCGGCAGTGTCGCGCACGCCGCGGCGAGCGATGCCGCGACGAGCAGGGCCGCCGCAGAGCGGCCGGCCGTCATGGCGCGAGGCGGTCCGTGAGCTCCCGCAAATGAGGGCTGTCGGGATCGGCCTCGAGCGACTCGCGCAGCAGCTTGAGCGCGCTGTCGCGCTCGCCGAGCTGCCAACGCACGTCGACGAGATGCGCCGCGATCTCGGCCTCGGGCTCGAGGCGATAGGCGCGCTCGAGGTGATCGCGCGCCGCCTCATGGTCCCCGAGCTTGAACAGCACCCAGCCCATGCTGTCGATGATGGCGGCGCTGTCGGGATTGAGCGCAAGCGCGCGTTCGATGTAGTCGCGCGCCTGCTCGTGGCGGCCGAACTCGTCCGTGAGCAAGTAGCCGTAGGCGTTCAAGATCGCCGCGTCGTCGGGATGCTCCTCCGCGAGCGCCTCGAGCACCTCGAGCGCCCTGCGGTTGCGGTTCTGATCCTCGTAGAGCAACGCGAGCGAGTAGCGCAGCGTGACGTTGTCGGGGTAGCGGTCCAGCCCTTCGGTGAGCAGCGCTTCGGCTTCGTCGAGCGCGCCGCGTTCGACTCGGCCCTGTACTTGGATGACGTAGAGCTGCGCATGCGCGGCGTGCAGCGCCGGGTCGTCGGGCGCTGCGGCGAGGGCCGTGTCGAAGAGCCGCATCGCCTCCTCGGGCTGCCCCATTTGCAGCAGCAGCCGTGCCTGCGCGACGAGCATGTCGGTCGCGAAGCGCGAGTTGGCCTCGCCGAAATCGCGCAGATGCCGTATAGCGCCCTCGCCGTCGTTCTGCTCGCCGAACAGGATGCGCGCGGTGCGCAGTTGCGCCTCGACGGCGTGGGTGCCCTCGGTGACGCGCGCGTAGGAGCGCGTGGCTTGCAAGAAGTCGCGCTCGGTCTCGGCAAGCCTGCCTAAGTAGTAGAACGCCTCGCTGCGGTAGTTGGGCTCGGCGCGCAGGTCGTTGAAGTAGCGCTTCGCGTCCTCGTTACGCTCCTCGGTCATCGCAAGAAACGCGAGCGCGCGCGTCGCTTCGGGCAAGCCGGGATTCTCGGCGAGGATCTCGTTCAAGAGCGCCTCAGCCTCGCGCGGCCGGGCGGCCGAGAGCAGCAGCTCGGCGTATTGGAGCTGCACCTCGACTTCGTCGTGACGCTCCGCGAGCTCGGCCGCAATCGCGAGGCTCTGCTCGCTGCGGCCCGTGACGAGCAGCGTGCGCGCGTAGAGCAGTTGCGCCTCGATCCAATCGGCGTCGGACTTGCTCGCGGCCTCCGCGTTCGTGAGCGCGAGCTCGAAGTCGCCGGAGCGCAGCGCGAGCCGCGCGAGCGCGTACTGCCCGGCGGGCACGTCGGGGAAAGTGGCGTTGAGCGCCCGCATGATGGCCGTCGCCGTGGCCGTGTACGGCTCGTCGCCGAGCGCCTCGAGCACGAGCGCGAACCCGGTGCGCACCTCGTCGAGCGAGCGGATGAACGTCTCGAACTCGGCGATCGCGCGCGGCACGCGATTACTGCGCGTCTCGAATACGCCGAGGTACCAGGCGGGACGCTCGTCCTCGGGCGCGAGCTCGCGCCAGCGGCGCGCGGCCTGGAGGCCCGCCTCGGTGAGCTCGACCTCATGGGCGATGCGCGTGGCGCGCTCCGCGGGGCCGGGCGTTTCGGCGAGCATCGCGGCCGCTAAGAACTCGTTCGCGGCCGTCGCGAGATCCCGGCGGTCGAGCGCGATTTCGCCGAGCAGCAGGTGCGAATCTACCTCGACCTCGGGGATGCTGAGATCGATCGTCTGACCCAGGGCGGGCGCGGCGACCGTTGCAGCGAGGATCAACAGGAAGGCGCGCTTCATGGCTTCAATATACCCCAGCCGTCGGCCGATTAATGCTCGATTGCAGCGCACTTTGCGGCGGCGCCGCGGCCTCGCGCCACACGGGCCTTGCTTGTGATCCCCCAATGATTCTTCGACAATTTGCCGATGGCGGAGCTGCGCGAACTTTTTGCGATCTGGCTCGACCCCGAAAGACTCGGCGATATCGCCTTGCTCTGGAGCGGTCGAGTGCTCGCCGCGCTCGCGCTGGCGATTGCAAGCGCCACGGCAACCAAGTGAAGGAGTCGCTGCGCACCAAGCTCACGGAGTTGGTCGAGCGGCACGAAGAGGTCGCCCGGCTGCTCGGTGACACCGCTACGATCACGGACAAGGATCGTTTCCGCGAGCTTTCGAAAGAGTACGCGCGCCTCAACGCCGTCGCCCGCGACTTCAACCTCCATCGCGAGCTCGAGCGGCATCTCGCTGCGACCGCGGAGCTGCGCGCCAGCGCCGATCTCGACATGCGTGCGCTCGCCGACGACGAGCACAAGGAGCTCGCCGGCCGGCTCGCGGCGCTCGAGCGGCAATTGCTGCTGCATCTCGTGCCGAAGGACCCGAACGACGACGCGAACCTGTTCCTCGAGGTGCGCGCCGGCACGGGCGGCGACGAGGCCGCGATCTTCGCGGGCGACCTGTTTCGGATGTACAGCCGCTACGCGGAGCGGCAGGGTTGGACCGTCGAGGTGTTGAGCTCGAATGCCGGCGAGCACGGCGGCTATCGCGAGGTCATCTCGCGCGTCGCGGGCAAGGGCGCGTATTCGAAGCTCAAGTTCGAGTCGGGCGTGCACCGCGTGCAGCGCGTGCCCGAGACCGAGGCGCAAGGGCGCATCCACACCTCGACCTGCACCGTGGCCGTGTTCCCCGAGCCCGAGGACGTCGGCGAGATCGAGATCAACAAGGCCGATCTCAAGGTCGACACCTACCGCGCGTCGGGCGCCGGCGGCCAGCACGTCAACAAGACGGACTCGGCGATTCGCATCACGCACCTGCCGACGGGGATCGTCGTGGAATGCCAGGAGGAGCGCTCGCAGCACAAGAATCGCGCGCGCGCCATGTCGTTGCTCTCGGCGCGGTTGCGCGATGCCGAAGAGACGAAGAGGGCGACCGAGACGGCCGAGAAGCGCCGTGGCCTCGTCGGCACGGGCGATCGCTCGGAGCGCATCCGCACGTACAATTTCCCGCAAGGGCGGCTCACGGATCACCGCATCAACCTGACGCTCTACCAGCTCGAGGACATCGTGAACGGCGATCTCGACGACGTCATCGGCCCGCTCGCCAACGAGTACCAGGCCGACCTGCTCGGCGCGCTGGGTCTCGAGGGCTGAACGATGAACGCGGCAGAGTCGTCTCCACCGACCGCGACGCTGGCGCAGTGCGAGCGCACCGACGACCTGTTGGCGGCCGCCACGCGCGCCATCGAGGCCGCCGGCGTCGGCGAATCGGCGCGGCTCGATGCGATGCTGTTGTTGTGGCAGGCGACGGAACGGCCGCAGGCGTCGTTCTTCGCGTTTCCCGAGCGTTTGGTTCCGCGCCTCGCGCGGCTCGAGTTCGCGCAGCTCGTAGCACGGCGCGTGCGCGGCGAGCCCGTCGCCTATATCGTCGGCAGCCACGAGTTCTTTTCGTTGCCGATCCTGGTGTGCCCGGATGTCCTGGTTCCGCGGCCGGAGACCGAGCTGCTCGTCGAAGCGACGCTCGCGCGTTGCGCGTCGGTGCGGGTGCCCACGGTGCTCGACGTGGGCACCGGCAGCGGCGCCATCGCGCTCGCGGTCAAACACAGCCGCCGCGACATACGAATGACGGCGCTCGACGTAAGCCCGGAAGCGATCGAACAGGCGCAGGTGAATGAGAGCTTCGTGCTGGAGACGCCCGAACCCACCATTCGTTGGCTCGTGTCGCGCTGGTTCGAAGCGATTCCGGAAGAGCGTTTCGACCTCATCGCGAGCAACCCGCCTTACGTGCGAACGACCGACATCGTCGGGGGACTTACGTTCGAGCCGCGGCTCGCTCTCGACGGCGGCGCCGACGGGCTCGAGGCGTACCGTGTGCTCTTCGCCGAAGCGCCGCGGCATCTGAACGCCGGTGGCGCGTTGCTCGTCGAGCACGGTGCCGAGCAGCGCCCGGCGCTCGTCGAGCTCGCGGCGCGGCACGGTTGGCGTGTGGCTGCGATGCGCGACGATCTCGCGGGCCGGCCGCGCGTGCTCGAGCTCGAGCGGGGTGCCGCGTCGTGAGCAAGCGTTACGCGCGCCAAATTGCGCTCGCGGACGTCGGCGCCGAGGGCCAAGCCAAGTTCGGCCGCGCCCGCGTGCTCGTCGTGGGCTTGGGCGGCCTCGGCTGCCCCGCGGCGCTCTATCTCGCGACGAGCGGCATCGGCCGGCTCGTGCTCAACGATTTCGACCGCGTCGACGAGACGAATTTGCCGCGGCAGATTCTCTACGGGCCCGAGGACGTGGGTGCGCTCAAGGTCGAAGCGGCCAAGAAACGGCTCACGGCGCTCAATCCCGAGGTCGAGGTCGTGTGCTTGGCCGAGCGTCTCGATGGCGCCGCGCTCGACACGGCCGTCGCGGAAGTCGACGTTGTGCTCGACGGCACCGACAATTTCGCGGCGCGCTTCGCCGTGAACCGCGCCTGCGTCACGCGCCGCGTGCCGCTCGTCTCGGGCGCCGCGGTGCGCGTCGAAGGGCAGATCGCGGTGTTCCCGAATCGCGGCGACGGACCTTGCTACGCGTGCCTCTACAACGACGAGGACGAGTGGCTCGGCGATTGCCAGGGCAACGGCGTGCTCGCGCCCGTGCCGGGCGTCATCGGCACGCTCATGGCCGAGGAGGCGCTCAAGCTCGTGCTGGGCTGGCCGTCGGCGCTGCACGACCGCTTGCTGCTCTGGGACGCGAAACGCGGCGAATGGCAGAGCGTCGCGCTCAAGCGCGATCCCGAGTGCGTCGTGTGCGGTCGCGGCGCGTCTAGCTGACTCTTGCCGCTTCAACCACGGAGATACGCATGTTGCACCATGTGTCGGTCGGTGTCGCAAACGTCGCAGAGGCCGTGCGCTTCTACGATCGCGTGCTCGCGACGCTCGGCTACGAGCGCTTGATGGAATTCTTGCCCTATGCGGCTGCGTACGGCGAAAGCGAGCCGGAGTTCTGGGTGCAGTTGCCGATGAATCGCGCCCCGGCGACGCTCGGCAACGGCGTGCACGTCGCTTTCAAGGCGCGCAACCACGCCGCCGTCAAGGCGTTTCATCGCGAGGCGCTTGCCGCCGGCGGCAAGGACGAAGGCGTGGCGGGACCGCGACCGATCTATGGTCCGCACTACTTCGGCGCCTTCGTCCGCGACTTGGACGGCAACAAGATCGAGGCCTGCGTCGTCCACGAGTCCCCGGCGGCGAAAGCGAGCTCGGCGCCGAAGCGGAAGAAAAAGGCGGCCAAGCGCCCGGGCAAGAAAGGCAAGGCCAAGTCCCGCCGCAGGTAGCTCAGGCGTTCCGCGACTAGCCGAATCAGCGAGCTACGGAGCGCGCAGGAAGTCGGCGATCGTGTCGGTCACTTCCGCGTCATGGCCGACGAACACGTGGCCCCCTTCGGCAAGGCCCACGAACCGCGCGCCCGGAATCTGCTCGGCCGTGTAGCGCGCCGCGTCGTAAGTCCCGTAGAGATCGTCGGCCGCGCTGATTGTCAGCGTCGGCGCCGTGACGAGCTCGAACGCGGGGCGCGTAAGGTGCGTCGTGACGTCGGCGTCGTTGAGTAACCCCAGCCGCCGCGTGGTCACGGGCAGGATGTCGTCGAGAATGGCCGCGACGCGGGCGCGCTCCGCGGCGTCCGCGCGCGCGACGAGCTCCGGCGGCGTCCCGAGCAGCGCGCGCGTCATCAAGCCCGGCGCCGCGCGGCGCATGGCCCAGAACAAGAAATCGGAACGCAGCGCCGTGTCGAACAGCCAACGCGTGCCCGGCGGCGTGCGCACGGGCGCCGCGCCGTCGGGCCGCGGCACGAACGCGGCCGGCACGAGGAGCACGAGCGCGGCGACACGCGTGGGATGGTCCGCGGCCAGCTGCAGCGCCGAAGGCGCTCCGGCCGAGACGCCCACGACGGCCGCGCGCTCGAGGCCGAGCGCGTCGAGCAGGCAAACGTGCGCGGCCGCCTGCGCTTTCGCCGAGCCATCGGCCGGCAGCGGTGTGCGCAAGTAGCCGAAGCGCGACATCGCGATCACACGGTAGCCGCGTGCGGCGACGGGCGCACCGATCGCGAGGCCCTGATCGAACCCGCCGCCCGCCCCGTGCACGAAAAGCACCGGCGGTCCGGCGCCGACCGTTGCGTACTCGATCGGCCCGCACGGTGTCGTCACGACGTCGCTGGCTCCCGCGAGGCGTGCGTGCGCTGCCGCAAGGTCGCGCCGGTGGAATCCGTAACTGATGGCTGCGATCGTGGCGGCGACGGCGAGCCCCGCGATGCCGAGTTTCCGTCGATAACTGCGCATGCGCCTGACCGTACGCGGCGTTTCGCGGGCACGGTATCCGTATTACTGCCTACTCGCGCCGCCGCTTCGCACCGGAAGCGCGCCGCGCGCTCGCCGGAGCGCTCCGCGCCGGTGCGGCGCAAGGCGTACGGCGTGTCGCGGGTGACGAAAAATGGCGGAACGACGCGCCGCCCGGCAGTTGGCACGTTTGCTGCTTATCGATATTTACGCGAAGCGTCATCGGACTTTAACGGGGGCGAGTAACGATACGCACGTACGAGGTTCGTTGCTGTATCCATCCCACTGCCAAGGAGGCACCCCATGAAGAAGACTTCAGTTCGCTTGATCCCGGCGTTGTTCCTGTCGTTCGGTGTTTCGACCGCCGCGTTGGCTGCCCCGATTCGGGCTCCCGAAATCGCCACGCGAACCGTCCGCGTCGCAGACCTCGATCTCTCTACGGCCGTCGGCGTGCAGACGCTGTACGGCCGAATCAAGGAGGCCGCGCGGTTGGTTTGCCGTCACGAGTTCTACAGGCTCGAGCATGAGTGCCGGGCGCGGGCAGTCGAGAACGCCGTCAGGGACGTCGGCAGCCCGCTGTTGGCGTCGCTACACCGCTCGGCTACAGGACGCACCGAGGAGGTCGTGGCTCGCTGATCGTACGAGTGCGCCTACGGGCGCAGCCGGTGTATCCCCCCGCCGGCTGCGCTCGTTTTTTTTTCGCGCTGCCCGGGGCGATTTCTAGTTGTTGAGCGCCTGGAGCGGCGCGGGAATACGCCCGCCACGCGCGATGAAGGCCTCGCTCGACTCGCGGTGCAGCGCGATCACGGGCGCGCGCCCGAGCAAGCCGCCGAACGACACGACGTCGCCGACTTTTTTGCCGGGCGCCGGGATCAAACGCACGGCCGTCGTCTTGCGGTTGATCATGCCGATCGCGGCTTCGTCCGCGATGATGGCCGCGAGCGTCGCGGCCGGGGTGTCACCGGGCACGGCAACCATGTCGAGGCCGACCGAGCACACGGCGGTCATCGCCTCGAGCTTGTCGAACGTGATCGCGCCGTCGGCGGCCGCGTCGATCATGACGGCATCCTCGGAGACGGGGATGAACGCGCCCGAGAGCCCGCCGACATAGCTCGACGCCATGGCGCCGCCTTTCTTGACGGCGTCGTTCAACAGCGCGAGCGCCGCCGTCGAGCCGTGCGTGCCGACGCGCTCGAGTCCCATGGCTTGCAGCACGCGCGCGACACTGTCGCCGGGTGCGGGCGTGGGCGCGAGCGACAGATCGACGATGCCGAACGGCACGCCGAGCTTCTCGGAGGCCGCGCGGCCGACGAGCTCGCCCATGCGCGTGATCTTGAATGCCGTGCGCTTGATGACGCTTGCGAGTGCACCGAAGTCGGCGTGCGGCTCTGCTTCGACGGCGTTGGCCACGACGCCGGGGCCGCTGACACCGACGTTGACGACGCAGTCGGGCTCGCCGATGCCGTGGAACGCGCCCGCCATGAACGGGTTGTCCTCGACGGCGTTGCAGAACACGACGAGCTTGGCGCAGCCGATGCCGTCGCGCTCCGCGGTGCGCGCCGCGGTCGCCACGATGACTTCACCCATGCGCGCGACGGCATCCATGTTGATGCCGGCGCGCGTCGTCGCGACGTTGACCGACGCGCAGACGCGTTCCGTGCGCGCGAGCGCCTCGGGCAGCGAGGCGATGAGCGCGTCATCGCCGGGCGTAGTGCCCTTGTGCACGAGCGCCGAGAAGCCGCCGATGAAGTTGACGCCGACCTCGGCCGCCGCGCGCTCGAGATACTCGGCGAACAGCACGTAGTCGTCGCTTCCGCTGGCTTCGGCGACGAGCGCGATCGGTGTCACGGACACGCGCTTGTTGATGATCGGAATGCCGTACTCGCGCTCGATCTCGGCGCCGACGGCGACGAGGCGCGCGGCTTTGCGGCAGATCTTGTCGTAGGCTTTTTTCGCCGCCGCCTCGAGGCTCGGGTGCGCGCAATCGCGGAGGCTGATGCCCATCGTGATCGTGCGGATGTCGAGGTTCTCCATCTGCACCATGCGGATGGTCTCGAGGATCTCTTCGGGCGAGAACTGAATGGTCATGCTGGTCCCGAGCGGCTCGCTAGACGCGATACACGAGCATACTATCCGCGAGCCTTCGGTGAAGGGCGGAGAAAAGTCATGCAGAGCCGAAAGCGGCGAATGAGTATCCTGGTTGCGACGGCGCTTGCCGTCACCGCACTGCGAGCCGGCGCGCAAGACCGGATGCCGCCGCTACCCAGCGACGCGCTGACCGAGCCACAAGCGCAAGCGTTGGCGAGTTTCGTGGCTGCGCGCGGTCAACCGACCGGGCCCTGGATTGCGCTTCTCCGCAGCCCGGAGCTCATGACGCGTACGCGCGCGCTCAGCGATTACCTGCGTTTCGAGAGCGTGGTGCCGGGATGGCTGCGCGAGTTCGTGATCCTCATGACAGCGCGGCAATGGGGGCAAAACTATGAATGGAATGCCCACTACAGAATCGCGATCGAGGAGGGGCTATCGGCCGAGATGGCGCAGGCCATCGCGGAAGGCCGACGTCCCGAGGGCATGGTGGACGAAGAGGAAATACTCTACGACTTCTGCATGGAGCTGCACCGTAACCACAGCGTCAGCGATGCAACTTACGACAGGGCCGTGTCCCGATTCGGCGAGCAGGGTGTCATCGAGGTCGTGAGCCTCATGGGCTACTACACGATGATCTCGATGATACTGAACACGTCGCGCGCGCCGCTGCCCGCCGGTGCTACGCCCGCGCTGGCCCCGTTCCCGTATTGATCGGACGCTCGCGCCGCGCGTCAGACACGGTGCATGAACTTGAAGACGTCCTCGTGCTGGGCGTCTACTTTGAGCCCGAGCTCCTCGCCCTTGGCGTTGAGCCGGCGCTTGAGCTCGTCGAACGGCACGGAAGCCTTCTCCATGTCGGCCAGCATGATCATCGCGAAGAACTCGCGCACCGTGGTTTGCGAGATGTCGATGATGTTCGCATTCGCCTCGGCGAGCACCGCCGACACCTTCGCGATGATGCCGACGGTATCGGCGCCGATCACGGTCACGATGATGCGGTTCGACTTGTCGGGCATAGGCGCGAATTCTGCCACGATCCGCGACGTCTGCGCGGCACCAATCGCTTCACCGGTGCGAGCAACCACATCCGCGCGAATCGGCCGCTGCGCGGCCATCACGTGCTCCCCGAGCGCCTAATCCCGTCGTTTCGCCAGGAATTGCGACGAAGCTGTTCGTGTGGCGCCGCGTAGTCTTGGCGACACTGTCAATCGCAAGGATGCGAACGCATGGCGAGCGGCCGGGCGGCGCCGCGACGCGCGCCGTCGTTTGTCGATCCGCCAGGGTATGCGCAGCATCGGCCCGAGCAGACACTGCTCTACCGGCTTGTCGATTGGCGTCACCATCGTGCTCGCTGCTCGCCTGCGGCTTTTCAGGCCCGCGGGAGGGCGTCGTTCGTGCGCCGACCGGGGCGGGGCGGCTATCGGGTGCCGACAACCACGAAACGAAACGCGCCACCCTCACGCGAACGTCGTCGCGACCGCTGCGGGCGTCGTTTTCGGAGGGCACGGCCGACGAGCGCCGAGCTCATCGGTCGACATGACCCCGATTATCCGTACTATCCGCCAATTCGACGCGGCCACGTCCGCGTGGGATGCCCGTGTATACTGGCTGCACAACAATCGAGAAGCTTCCCGGCAATTTTCCACGTGACCGAGGGGGACTACGTCAGACAGCCATCCGACAGCGAAGGCGCCCGCGGCTCCGAGGCCGTCGATCCAGGCGATCTTTGGGGTCGATTTCACGCACGCCTGCTCATTCTCGGCGTGCGCCGCCTCGGCAATCGCGCCGACGCCGAGGATATGGCGCAAGACGCGCTCCAGCGCGTGACGAAAGCGCTGCAGGAGAATCGCTTGCGAGAGCCGGGCGCGTTGCCGGCGTTCGTGTATCAGACGGCGCTTCATGTCTGCCAGCAGTCTTTGCGGAAACGCTATCGCGAACGGCACGCGCTCGAGGCGTACGCGCGCTCGTCGCTCGAAGAGAACGGCGTGGCCCAGCCGCTGACCGATCTCATCGACGAAGAACGCCGCCGCGTCGTGCGGCTCGCGCTTCAGTCGTTGGCCATGGATGACCGAGAGCTGCTCGAGCAGCTCTATACTCGCGACGCCGATCCCGAGCAGCTCGCAGGGCTTTTGGGCATCAGCTCGGGCGCATTGCGCGTCCGCAAGCACCGGGCATTGCAGCGGCTTTCGGCGGTGCTCGGCGCGGAAGTAACACAACGAGCCGTGCGGGCACTCTAAGTACGACGCTGCGCAGCCGCCGGAGCGACTCGTGGGAGAGCGCTTGAAGGACCAGACATTATCTGCCGCCGACGAGAGCCGGATACAGGCGTACCTGGCTGGCCGTCTCGATGCGGCCGAGGCCGAGCTCTTCGAGGAGCGACTGTTCACGGATGACGAGCTCGCCGCCGAAGCCCAAAGCGCGCTCGAAATCCGTGCCGCCACGCTGCATGCAGGCGTGAAGCGGCGGGCCGGCAGACCGCCAGCGCGCGTGTTGTTCGCTCTCGCCGCCGCAGCGAGCGCTGCGGTCCTCGCGGTCGGTGTCACCTGGCTGCAAAGGCCCCCGACGGCACCGGTGTTTCGGGGTGTCGAGCAGCGTATGGGGCTCGAGGTCGAGGTCGAGGAGGGAGCGCTGCGCGCCCGCTGGCAACCGATCGCCGGCGCGGCCGGTTACGAGCTCCAAGTGTTGGCGAGCGATGGCCGCGTGCTGCGCAGCCTCGAGGCGGACGGCACGGCGGCGGCACTCGACCTCAGCACGCCGGCCGACTCGGCCTCCGCACCGGCCTTCATAGAAGTGAGCGCGCTCGACGAGCTCGGCCAAACGCTGCAACGCTCGGACCGCCTTGCACTGCCGGATCGCTGACCTCGTGAGGAGTCACGTGACCGTTCGAGCGCTGTGCTCCGGCCTCCTGATCGCCGGCCTCGCTTTTTCAACGGCGGTGAGCGCGCAGCAAGCGGGCGGCACGGTCGAGGAACTGCGCCGCTTGCTCGACGGCGGCCGCTACGCCGACGCGGAGCGCGAGGCGCGCGCAGTGCTCGCGGCCATGGAACAGGCGGGGACCGCCGCATCGGCGAGAGCCGCCGACGTGCTCGACTTGTTGGTGGCCGCGCTATGGCGCGGCGGCAAGGCCTCGGATGCCGAAGCGGCGACTTTCGCCGAGCGCGCCATCGCGATCAAGCAAAGCCTACTTGGCCCCGACGCCCCCGCGCTCGCCACGACCCTCGATAACGCCGGCGTGCTGTTCTTCGTGCGCGGCGACTACGAGCGCGCGCGGCCGCTGTACGAGCGCGCGCTCGAGATCCTGTCGAGCGCGGCCGCGAGCGATCCTCGCCACGAAGCCGAGCTCGGCAGGGTGCACTCGCACCTCGGGCCGCTGTTTCAGGAGCTCGGCCAGTACTCGACAGCGCGCGAGCACTACGAGCGCTCGCTCGAGGTGTTCCGGGAGACGCTGGGGCCAGCGCATACGCAAGTCGCGATGACCGCGAACAACCTGGCGACGCTGCTCGCCAAGATAGGCGACCACGGTGAAGCGCTGAAGCTGTATCGCGAGTCGCTGGCCAGTCTCGAAACTGCGCTCGGGACCGAGCATCCGTTGATCGCGAGCTCCAAGCACAACCTCGCCGACCTCGACCACAGGATGGGCAAAGACGACGAGGCGATCGCGCTCTATCGAGAGGCCATCGTCTTGAAGGAGAAGGTGCTCGGCCCCGCGCATCCGAGTCTCGCGCTAACTTTAAGCAACCTGAGCTATCTGTCTTCGGACCGCCTGGAGCTCGATGCCGCGCAATCTCTCGCCGAGCGCGCGCTCGAGATCCAGGAGCGCGCGCTTGGTGCCGCTCACGTCGACCTCGCTTACGGACTGATTAGCCTCGGGCGCGCCGAGACCGCGCGCGGGAATCATGAAGGGGCTCGAGCGACGCTCGAGCGTGCGGTCGAGCTGCGCTCGGACGCTCTCGGTCCGGACAACCCGCTCGTGGCGGAGCCGCTGCATTTCTTGAGCGAAGTCTTGCTACGCGCCGGACGGGACCGCGAGGCGTTCGAGCTCGCGTTGCGCGCGGAGTCGATCGGGAGGAACCACCTGCGCCTCACTGCTCGCGGCGCGCCGGAGCGCCAGGCGCTGCACTACGCGGCGGAGCGCCTGTCGAGCCTCGATCTCGCGCTAGCCATCGCCGCAGACTTGCAGGACCCGTCGCTGTCGGCGTCTGGCTGGGATGCACTGATTCGGTCGCGGGCCGTCGTGCTCGACGAGATGGCGACGCGCCATCGACTCACAGCGCAGGGCGATGTGTCGGTGCGCGAGCCGTTCGCCGCTTACCGTACCGCGGCGGAGCGATTGGTGAACGTGTTGCTCCGTGGACCGGGGACCGCAGGCGTCGAGCAGTATCAACTTAAAGTAGCCGAGCTCCGCGCCGCCGAGGAGGCCGCGGAGCGCCGCGTCGCAGCCGCGAGCGAGTCGGTGCGCACCGCAGTGGCGGAGCGCGAGCTTGGGTTTAGGGAAGTGGGCGCCGCATTGCCGGACGGTGCGACGCTCGTCGGCTTTGCGCGCATCGGAGGCGACCCGAGCTCCGCCGTCCCGGAAGCGTCGTATCTCGCCTTCGTGCTCGAGGCTGCCGGCCGCTCGCCGCGCGTCGTTTCGCTCGGGCCCGCCCGCGAACTCGAAACCGCGATTCGCCGCTGGCGCGGCGAGCTGCGGCCTGAAGTCGCCGCGACCGACGCGTCGCGCTACCGCGCCACCGGCGAACGGCTGCGCGAGCTGCTGTGGGATCCGTTGGGCCTTCCGACCGGAGGCGATCGGCTCGTGCTCATCGTGCCGGCCGGCGCCATTCATCTCGTCAACTTCTCGGCGCTGCCGCTGCAGAGCGCTGGGTTCATCGCCGAAGCCGATGTGCTCATTCATTATCTCTCGAGCGAGCGCGAGCTCCTCGCCGGCCCCGGCCGAGCTGCGGGCTCGGACGTCTTGGTCGTCGGCGGCGCCGCCTTCGAGACTCTCGGCGAAGCCGTCGACGCGGCGACTCCGGCCGCCGATGCGTGCGATCCGCTCGCTCGACTCGACGTCCCAGCGTTACCCGGCTCGCTGCGCGAAGCGCGCCGCGTCGCATCGATCTTCAGGGCCGCGCCCGGCGCGCCGCGGCCCGTCACCGAGCTCACGCAAGCCGCGGCGACGAAGGTTGCGTTCAAGGAGCAAGCGCCCGGCAAGGCCGTCGTGCACGTTGCGACGCACGGCTTCTTCGTCGCCGACGAGTGCTCGTCCGGTCAAAGCGATGTTGCGAGCCCGTTGCGGCTCTCCGGATTGGCTTTCTCGGCGGCCAGCCGGGGCACGGGCGATGCGATTCTCCTCGCCGAGGAAGTGGCGGCGCTCGACTTGCGCGACGCGCAGTGGGTCGTGCTGTCCGGTTGCGATACCGGCATCGGCCAGATCGAGGTCGACGAAGGCATCCTCGGCTTGCGGCGCGCGTTTCGCATCGCGGGCGCCGGCACGCTCGTCATGAGCCTGTGGCCTGTCGAGGACCGCTCGGCGGAAACGTTCATGACCGCGCTTTACGAGTCTCGATTGAACGCCGGCCGATCCACGAGCGCCGCGATGCGCGCAGGCTACCGCGCAGCGCTCGCGGCAGCTCGCCGCGAGCACGGCGAGCCGCATCCGCTCTATTGGGCGCCGTTCATTGCGTCGGGCGATTGGCGCTAGCCCGTCGCTGTAACGGATCGCGGCGAGCGGCGACTCTACTCTTCGGGACGACGGCCTGCTTCGGCCGGAACGAGCCCGGACTATGGGGGGAACCAGATGAGATTCAAGTTCGTGTCGATCGAGATCGCGTTGGCCGGCGCCCTGATCGCCGCACCCGTCTACGCGCAGGGCCTGCTGAACCGACTCAAGGATCGCTTGGGTCCTGCTTCGAGCGTCGTCGAGACCGTCATCGAGAACCGCGCAGCCTTCCAAGGGTTCACCGAAGAGGAGGAGATCGAGATTGCGCGGGGGAACGCCGCCCAGTTCGACGCGGGAGCCAAGCTCATCGACGACCCGCGCCTCGACACCCTTCTCAACGAAATCGTCCAGCGCCTCGCGGCACACGCCGAACCGAGACCGTTCGAGTACCGCGTGAAAGTGGTCGACGACGCGAACATCAACGCGTTCACGTTTGGCGGCGGGTTTCTGTACGTGAACGCGGGCTTGCTCGCGCGCATGGAGAACGAGGCGCAGGTGGCGATGGTGCTCGGGCACGAGATCGCGCACGCGGCCGAATCCCACGTTACCGAGGGCATGAAAGCGGATGCAGGCATCAACCTGCTCGGCCAGCTCGCGGGACAGGCCGCGGCGGCGTCCGGTCGAATCGACCGTGGCGTGCTCGAGAAGACCTATCAGTACAGCATGAACGCGGCGATCAACGGTCACGGTCGGGGGCAGGAATCCGAAGCGGACGAGCTCGGTCTCGAGTACATGTTCATGGCCGGTTACGACGCGCGCGAAGCGAGCGGTACGTTCGAAGCGCTCCTCAAAGAATACGGCGACGCATCCAAACGCGAGGCGTTTTTCTATTCGAGTCATCCGCGCAACGAGGAACGCATGGCGCGAGCCGATGCGTGGGCGCAAGCGAACGCCGCGCGACTCGAATCAACGACGTTGACGGTGAACACGAACGAGTTTCAGCAGGCAATACACGGCATCGTGGTCGCGACGGGCAAGTACGACTACGAGAACGAGCGCTTCGAATCCGCTCGCGCGATGTTCACGAAAGCCGCCGCCGACGGTGTCGCCGATCCCGAGCCGCAACGTTACCTGGAGTTGCTCGCGCGCGAGACACGCGGCGGGAATTGAACGTCTCACCCAAGGAAGCCCCGATGTGCAGGTCGCTTCGACGCCTCGCGCTCTTAGGACTCGTGCTCAGCGCCGCGCTCGCGTCCACGCACTGTCAGCGAGGCGCAGACGCGCCGCCCGCGAGCGACGCGGCTGGCTGCTGCGAGCTCACACCGAATGCGGCTCTGCCGGAGGGCTTGGGAAGCATCGTCGTGAGTTATCCCGGCGACGGGGCGGAGTCGACGCGGGTCGAAGTCTACGCTGCGGGCAATGCGAGCCAAGCGATCGGCACGGAGTATGGCGACGCGACGCTCGAGCTAAAGCCCGGCACCTACGATGTCACGGTCGGCGGCCAGCGCGTGGCAGGCGTCGGCGTGCAGGCCGGGCACGACACTCGGATTCGCGTCGGCGTGCTGCACGTGTACGCCACTGACGGGACGCGCGTCGATCTCCTCGATCAGAGCGGCACAACGCTGACGGGCGGCTACGGAGATGACCTGTATGGCTTACCCGTAGGTCAAGTAGTCGTCCAAATCGCGGGCCAACGGGAAACCGCGCTGATCGAGGACGGCCAAATCACCGAGTTTTGAGCACGCGTAACGGAGAAATTCAATGAACATTCGTACACTCGTCGCGCTGTCGATCGGAGCGCTGTTGCTCGTATCCGCAGCCGAGTCTCGCGCCGCGGTACCTTGCTGCAGCATCGTCAGTATCGACACGTCCGGACTCGTGACGGCGCGAGAGACAGCGACGGGCCGAACGCTCGAGTTTCAGGTCGCCGACCGGCGGCTGCTCGCGACTCTAAAGACCGGGCAGCCCGTGTACGCCGATTTCACGACCATGCAGGTCTCCGTGGAGCCGGACGGCGCCGAGGTCTGCTGCAGTATCGTTTCGGCCTCGCCGGCCGCGACCGCGCCGCCGACAGGACCCAGCACGGCAGCAGTACCTTGCTGCAACGTCGTCGCGAATCCCGCGCTGCGGCGGCTCGGCCGCGTGGTCGTCGCCTACCCCGAAAAAGTGTCGGCGCGCATCGACGTGTTTCGCGCCGGTGAAACGCAGTCGGTTGCGGGCGGCTTTGGCGATGCAGCGTTCGATCTCTTTCCCGGGACCTACGACGTCACGATCTCGGGTAAGCGAGTCACGGGCGTGACGGTGCGCTCCGGCAACGATACGCAGATCAAGGTCGGCGTGCTGCGTGTGACCGCGAGCGACAGCACGCGCGTCGACCTGGTCGACCGAGCAGACGGCAAAGGCTTGACGGGCGGCTTCGGAGCCGGCGCGTACGGCTTGCCGATCGGCGAGGTCGGCGTGCAGATCGCCGGCCAAACCGAAGCGGTCGCGATCGAGGCGGGGCAAGTCACGGACTTCTGATGCGCATGCCAAACTCACTGTCGTCGGTTCCTGCGGTTGCCGTAGCGTTAGCTCTGTTTTTGGGAGTCGGGCCGGCCGCCGCGGACGATACGGCGGACTGCATCGGCCCGGACCCCGCCGCCGGCATTCCTGCGTGTACGCGCTTGATCGAGACGGCAACGTCCGCGGACGCCGTCGCCGCTGCCTATGTCGCTCGCGCCAAGCACCGCACCTTGCAGGACGAGCTGGACACGGCGCTGGCGGACATCGAGGAGGCGCTCCGCCGCGATCCGAGCAACGCGGATGCGTATCACAACCGCGGCGTCGTCTACAGTTTCCAGGGACGCTACGACGAGGCCCTCGCGGCCCTCGACGAAGCGATCCGGTTGTCGCCCGCAACGTCGGCCGAGAGTCGTCACACACGCGGCCGGATTCGTCTTGCGAGCGGCGATCTCGACGCGGCGCTCGCGGAGTTCGATTCCGCGCTCGCGGTCGACGCGCGGCATGTCGATAGTCTAATCAGTCGCGGCGGCGCTTATCAGCTCGGCGGCGACGTCGAGCGTGCGATGGCGGATTTCGACGCGGCGTTGCGCATCGATGCGGACAATCCTGACGCACACTTGAGTCGCGGCGTGCTGTATCTCGCGACGAACCGCCTCGATCAGGCGGTCGCAGATCTCGATCGCGTGCTCGAGCTCGACGCGAGCTACGGGTCGGCGTACCTCAATCGCGGCCTCGCGCGTTTCTTCCAACGGCGTTTCGCCGAGGCGATGCCGGACCTCGACCGCGCGATCGAGCTCGAGCCCGAGAACGCCGAGTATTACTTTCAACGCGCGTCGGTGAATGCGGTGCAAGGACGGCGTGAGCCGGCAATCACCGACCTGCGCCGGGTGCTTGCGCTCGACCCGTCGTACGAGAAGGCGGCCGCACTGCTGCAGCGACTGGGCGTCGAGCCCTAACAAGGGGAGAGCGCCCGACGGGCTTTCTGCGCCGCCGCCCCGATCAGTGAGTCATCGCGTACATCGCGACGTTGGCGCCGAGCCGCAGCGCGAGATTCACGAGCTCGCCGGGATAACGCGGATCGTCGGCCCACTGCCACGCATCTTGCACGTCGTTGTTGTAGGCGATGAGCACCATGAGCCGGCCGTCCTCGTCCTCGACGCCTCGCCAACGCGGCGGGCCGCCGCCCATGCGGCCACCGTAGAACACCGTGTTCGCGTTCGGGATGACGACCTTCGTCATCTCCGGCAAATCGAAAATCGCCTCGCTGCTCGTCTGCGGCTTTTCAGGCTCGCGGCAGGGCGTCGTTCGTGCGCCGACCGGGGCGGGGCGGCCATCGGGTGCCGACAACCACGAAACGAAACGCGCCACCCTCACGCGAACGTCGCGCTGCCGCTGCGGGCGTCGTTTTCGGAGGGCACTTGCTCGCTGCCGCGGCGCGTCGATTCGCTGCCGCGCGGTCGTCGGTGGATACGGCCGCGGCCGAAGCCGCCGCGCCGCGCTCGCGCGCGGGACTTCCGGTGTCGAATTCGAAGTCGGCGCTTCGTGCATCGGTCGAGCGTTCGGTGACCAGTGTGAAGATGGCTGCGGTGCCGATCGCGATCCCAGTGCCGACGGCGAGCGCGACGAGTATGCGGTTCATGGCTCGTTTGCCTCGGTCGCCGTCCGCTATTGCTGGGCCGGCGAAGTGGGTTCGCCGAGAAATTCCGGGCGATCGATCTTGTATCCGCCATCATCGATAAAGCCAAACTGCCACCGCTTCTCGAGCATCTCTACGATTTCAATCGCCACAGGATGCCATGCCGTTTCGGCAACGTCGCCGTAGAAATAGAGCGTGGTCCCGCGCCCAGGTAGCGGCGCCCAGTTCTGTGAAGCCCAACGCTGCTCACCGACTTCGATGCGCGGCTGGTTCGGCGCGCAAAGAGTGAGGTACAGCGTCTGGACAACTCCCGGGCGCGTCTCGCTTTGGTCCCTAAACGACCACCCATGAGACTCGGCAAACCCGTGTAAGAGGCCAGTGAGCTCGGCCCAGTCGTCGTTGGTCGCCTTGACGTCGATCCGAAATATCGGAGAGACGCGTATCACACCGTTCGCGTGCTGTTGGAGACGACAATTCATCACGTTTTCATCCGGCGCTTCACCTTGTGACGGCGCCTGTCGAACCGCCGATGGCGCTTCTCCAACCTGTCCGGGCGCGTCGTTCCGCAAAATCAAACCCACGAGCAGCGACGCGAGAATGGCCGCCACCAAGACAATCCGTGTGCGCCACGCCGTGGACATTCGATCATTCTCGCTCTTTCTAAGACCTAGACAAGGACTCACCCCGACCGCTACGGCTGAAACCTGCGCCATATCTGATCGTCCACTACTATCCGCACGTCGGACCGGTGTTTCAGCGCGTCGGCGCTGCCGATGGGGGCCTCCGGCCTCACCGCGCGCAGCACCGCCCGCTGCTCGCACGAGAGAACACGAGCGTGGGTGTTCGTCATGCTGTCCTTCAAGCTACTGCGTCGGGCCGTCGGGGTCCTTGAAGTATTCGCTTTCCAACAGTGCCTGGAGGCGGTCGTAGAGAGCGCTGTAGCCTTTCTCGGTATCGAGCAGGAATCTCTTCAGGCCGGCATCGGGCTCTTCCTCGGCCATGACTTGGCACAAATGCCGTTCGTGATTGACGCCGTTGGAAAATGACAGCAGCACTGTGCGCTCGTATTCGCGGCCACTGCGGCCGATGAGCGGAGCGAAGTACTTCACGCGGCCCGTTGCGATCGCCAAGCGCTTGCGTTTCTCCATTTCCGGTAACGGGTCGAGATCGATGCGCACGCCGGGATAGTCTCTGGCAATTCGCTCCAGATCCAGTTTCAATTTGCCGCCGAAGTCGCCGAGGGACGTAACGAGATCATCGACCGCATCGGACTCCGCTTTCGCGTAGAGAATCAACCCGACTAGATCGAGATTGGACGCGTCATCATAGAGAATGCTGTAGCCTTCGCTCAGCAACAGGCGCTGCTGGCTCAGGTTAAGAGGATTCTCCGCGGCCGGTTCAGGCTCGCGTGCCGTCGCGCGCGGAGCCTCGGAGTTGGCGCCCAAGCTCGCGCAGCCCGCCGCGAGACAGGATAATGTGAGCGTGAACACGGCGCTACGTAGCGGACTCAACATGGTTTTGCCCTCCTCGGTTTGTGTTCGGGACACCAGGGAAGTGTAGTCCACCGAAGCGCCGCGCGTGCGTCACGCGGCATCGCTCAGGCTGGCCCAAAGGTGGATCGTGGCGATGCTCCGCGCAAGCGCATGAGACTGCGCTCCGCGGCCACTGCGGAAGCGTCGCTTAACGACTCCACGGCAAGCCCACCGGCGGCGTCGTATGACCACCGGCAGTGACCTTAAAATCGGGCCTGCTATCGTCACCGAGCGGATTCTCCCTCGCGCGACTGGGCGTTTGAATTTACTATCCGCCTGACCGCGTCGACGCTTCTTCGTAAACCGAGTCTCAGCTGGTCAAGGGGTACCCGGCCATTCCAACGAGGCGATCAACGCTGGCTGATTCGGTGCGCGCACGCCGTGGGCAGGGTGGGCGGCTGACTCATACGGCTGGACTGAGGCGCATCGCCCTGGCCATGACGGGCGTGATGAGCTTGCACGGCTGCGCGACGCTCCCCGATGTCGAGGCCGAAATCGCCGCACCGCGCGCCGAACAAGTGGACTTCGAGACAGCGCAGGGGGTGGTCTCGGATGCAAGAAGCGACGCGATTATCGACCGGCTCGAGGGCGCGGTCGGCGCTTCCGACTTGCTGGAGAAGCACCTCTCATTCGAGCAAGCCGTGAATGCCACCAGCCCGCTCATGCTAGGCAACAAGCTCACGCTGCTCAAGAACGGCCCGGCGACCTACGAGGCCATGTTCGCGGCCATACGCGCGGCCAGGGACCACATCAACCTCGAGACCTACATCTTCGAAGATGACGAGGCCGGCCAGGAGTTCTCCGTTCTCTTGCTGCAACGCCAGGCCGCCGGCGTTCAAGTCAACGTGATCCATGACAGCGTCGGCACCCTCCTCACGCCGGAACCGTTCTTCGACCGGTTGCGAGACGGCGGCATCGAGGTGCTTGAGTTCAATCCGGTGAACCCCCTGAAAGGCAACAAGGCGGAGTGGCGCCTCAACCGGCGCGATCACCGCAGGCAGCTCATAATCGATGGCCACATCGCGTTCACCGGCGGGGTCAACATCAGCGACACGTACTCGAGCGCGCCCTCAGGCAGGGTGGCCAGTAGGAATCGCGACCTGCCAGCCAATCCGGCCGAGGGCTGGCGCGACACGCACGTGCAGATCGAAGGACCCGTCGTCGCCGAGTTCCAGAAGCTGTTCATGGACACGTGGGCGCGGCAGAAGGGAGAGCCGCTCGCGGAGCGGAACTACTTTCCCGAGCTGACGGCCCAGGGCGACGAGGTGGTGCGCGCCATCGGCAGCACGCCGGACAACCCGGAGAGCGAGATCTATCTCACGTTGATGTCGGCAATCACCCATGCGGAATCGACGATACATCTCACCATCGCCTATTTCGCGCCCGATCCACAGCTACTCACCGCCCTCTCAGACGCCGTTCGGCGCGGCGTCGACGTGAAGCTCGTGCTCCCGAGCTTCTCCGACTCCGGCGCGGTCTTCCACCTCGGCCGCTCGTTTTATAAGGAACTGCTGCGCGCCGGGGTGAAGATCTACGAGCTGCGCGGGGCGATGATGCATGCCAAGACGGCGTGCGTCGACGGCGTCTGGTCCACCGTCGGCTCGACGAATCTGGACTGGCGCAGTTTCCTGCACAACGACGAGATCAACGCCGTGATTCTGGGCCGCGGCTTCGCCACGCAAATGGAAACGATGTTCGCAGACGACGTGAGGGAGTCAGACGCGATCGAGCTCGCGCAATGGAGGCGGCGGTCGTTGCTGTTTCGCATGAAGGAGCGCATGGCGCGGGTCGGCGCATACTGGCTGTAAGCGTCTGGTCCGCAGACCCGCGCCGAATTCAGTCGCCGCGGATGCGCGCCGACGCATTGCGTGCGGCGATCACGCAGGCGGGGCGAGGGTTTCTGGCGCGCAGCCGCGCTAGCGCACCCGAGAGTCCGACGCCGAGGCAGGTCCCGCCGCAACGCCGAGTTGCTGCAGCAGGTGCGCCGTATCTAAGTATTCACGCTCGGCGTAGATCTTGCCGTCCCGCACCTCGATGACAGTACACACTGGCACCTCAACCTTGCGGCCCGTCGGCGCGATGCCCATAAGTTCGCCCTGGTGCGTGGCCCGGACGATGAATTCGGTGACGACTACGTCGTCACCAGCAGCGTGCATGCGCTTCACTTCGAGCTTCAGGTCGG
>CAZCZE010000020.1:0-373081 GCA_964503125.1 uncultured Gammaproteobacteria bacterium | reverse complement strand
GCGCCGCCCCACCACACTCCCGAGAGATCGGGATGGCCGTCAGCCATGCGCGGCACGTCTCCTGCCGGCGCCCCGGCAGCCTGAGCTTGCGCGGCCGCCACGCCGGGCGCGAGCCACAGCGATAACGCGGCCGCCAACAGCACCGCGATGGAGCCTGTTAGAGCACGATTCATGACCACATCCTCCGTTCGAGCCACCGCCCCCACGCGCGTCAGCGCGCGTCCGGCCCCTCTTGAGGGCCGAACAGTCCGAAGACCTTGCCGTCCGCCGTCGTGAGCTGCCGCAACATGCCGATGTTGTCCGACTCGACGCGGCCCCTGAAGCCCGTGATCGTGACCTCGGCGCCGGCCTTGATGATGTTCGGCTTGTAGCCGTTGCGGATCATGCCGCTCGGCGTGCCGGCCTCGAACGCCCAACGCTCCACCTCGCCGGCTTCGTTCTTCACGTCGACGTAGAACCAGGAATGCGGGTTCGTGAGCCGTACCTGCACGATCACGCCCTGCACGGTAATCGGCTGATTCATGTCGTAGATCGCCGCAAACGAGTGATGCGCCCAAGCCGCCGCCGCGGCGCCGAGCGCGAACACCCCGCCCGCGAGCGCGGCCAATGCAGTTCGCCTCATCGCTGATCTCCCTTCCCACGCCGACCGTCATTGTCCACGCTCGGCGCGCGCAATGCGAGCCGCGCCGTCCGGAGTCTCAGGTCGTCGCGCGGACCTTGCGCCGTAAGGCTAGAGCGGCCGGCGGCGGAACAGCCACGCGGCGAACGCGAGCACGCCGACGACGAACGCTACGGCCCACACGATCATGGCGGCGCTCGGCACCGACACGACACCGAACGGCCCGTTCTGAAGCACGACCGTCGCCAAGGGCTGCATCTCGTAGGCGGCGCGCCGCCACATGGCGTCCGACGGGCTCAGCAGGCTCACGACGGTGCCGACGTGCCGCGCCGTCGAGTTGCCGAACATACTCAAGATCTGCTCCATCCAGCCTGCGATGAACGCCACGCCGTAGAAGCCGAACGCCACGATGCCGTTCGTGATCGTGGAAAACCGCACGCCGCCCGCGATCGTGATCGACAGCATCACCGCGGCGCCGAGCAGCATGAGCCCCATCGGCACGAGCACTGCGGGCGGCTGATAGTCGGCGAACCAGCGCATGCTGAGCACGACGCCGCCGCCGAGCAACGCGAGATACGCGGCCGTCATCGCCAAATAGGCGAGCCACTTGCCGACGACGATCGCCGCGCGATCGACGGGCTTCGACGCGAGCGTCTGGATGACGCCCGAGCCGATCTCGCCCGACAACGAATCGATGGGCAGCAGAATCGCGACTGCGACCACCAGGAAATTGACGACGTAGAGACCGGCGACGGTCAACACCGCCGCGGCGACGCGCATCTCCACGACGTTGACGGGGCCCTGCGCGGCTACGTGGCGAAAACCGAAGTAGATCGCCGACGCGAACACCGCGAGGAACAGTAAGCCGCAGATGAGCGCGGCGAGCGCGATGCGCCGGCGGCGCGTCTCGAGCCAAGTCAGGCGAGCGATGAGCAGTGCGCCGCGCATATCGTCAACCGGGTCTCTGGTCTTCGCCCATGATTTCGACGAACCACTCCTCGAGCGTCTTTCTGCGGCAACGCAGCTCGTAGAGCGCGACGCCGCGGGCGACGAGCCAGCGCGCAAGGTCCGGCAGAACGCTCTCGGCGTTGGCATGCATGCGCACGAGCGTATCGTCGCGTGTCACTCCGGTGCCGAACGCCGCGAGCCCTTCGAGCAGCGCGTCGTCGGCGCGGCCGACGCGCAACTCGACGTCGAGCGTTCCCTGGGCGCTGGCGAGCGCAAGCTCGTGCACGACGACGCCGCTCTTGACGAACGCGACGCGATCGCACGTGGCCTCGACCTCGCCGAGCAGATGCGAGTTCAAGAATACGGTGGACCCGCCGGCGCGCAGCTCCTCGATGACGTCGCGCACGAGCAAGCGGCCCAGCGGATCGAGGCCCGACGTCGGCTCGTCGAGGAACACGAGCGCAGGCTCGCCGAGCAGCGCTTGCGCGAGCCCGGCGCGCTGCGTCATGCCCTTGCTGTACGTGCGCAGCGGCCGGTGCCCCGCGTCGTCGAGCCCGACGCGCAGGAGCAGCGCCTCGATGCGCGTGTCGAGCCCGCGCGTCGCAAGCCCGAGCAAGCGCCCGTGGAAATAGAGGAGCTCGCGAGCGTTCAGGCAATCGTGAAAACGGAAGTGCTCGGGCAGGAAGCCGATGCGCGCACGCACCTCGGTGTTACCGAGCGGCGCGCCGAGCACGGTTCCGCCGCCCGACGTCGGTGCGACGAGCCCGAGCAACAGCTTCAACGACGTCGTCTTGCCGGCGCCGTTCGGCCCCAAAAAGCCGAAAACCTCGCCGCGCGGGACGGCGAGGGAGAGACCCGCTACCGCGACGTTGCGGCCGAACTCGCGCCGCAACTCCGCGGTTTCGATTGCATATTCCGGCATCTACCGCAGAGTTTGCGCGATCTCGAGCAGCTCTTCACCACTGACCGGCCCCGTGACCGCGAACGTCTCGTCGCCCGCGGACCACATCAGCACGCCGCCGGGGCGATCCTCGTTGTGCGCGAGACCCTCGATCAAGAGACCCTCGTTGCCGGCCACGTTGATGGGGCGATAGGCGACGGCCCGCGAGGGCACGGGCACGATCAACGTCGAACGCCAATCGATCGTGACCGACATGCGGTAAGCCTCGTCGCGCGGCATGCCGAGCACTCTCAAGGCCGCGTACGCGAGCTTCGGGAGGTCGATGCCGGCCGGGAACGACACGTCGGGGCTGCGCGCTTGGATCACGAACACGTTGCGATCGCCGTTCACGTATCTCTGCGTGACGATCGGCGGAACGCGCACCGTCGCCGCTTCACCGTCGAGACCTTCCGGCAGCTCGACGTCGGCGAGCCCGAGCGCGTCGATCAGCGCCTGAAGACCGGCCGTGTTCAGCGTGATACGCGCTGCAACCTCCGACGATCCCATGATCTCGGCGCTCGAGTAGCCTTGCGGAACCCAGGCCGGCGTGCGCACGCGAATACCCGCGGCCGCGCCGGCATCGGCTGCCGTGGCGTACGAGACGGGCTGCGGCTCCGTCGTGAGCGGCTCCACGTCGCCGAAGATCGCTTCCGGACGGAAGCCGCTCGACTCCAAGCTGCGGAGCCGTTCGATGTCGAACCGCACGCCCGTGAACTGCTTGACGCGGAAGAAGTCGAGAAACGCTTCAGCCGCAGCCTGCACGGGCGGCAATGTGAACGCGAAGCCGACGACGGCGACGGACGCCGCGGCCGCGAACCATCTTCGCAAGGCGGCCGCAGGCGCGACGCGCGCGACGGCGCTAGGAGGGAGGGCACGCAACGTCGCGCGCAGTCGCCCCGCGAACTCCGGAGAAGGCTGCTTCTTAAGATCACGCAGAAATTGGTCGTCCATTGTCGGTACCTCGATTCGTTACCAGTCACGACGCAACGTCTGCACTACGCGATGCAGGATCGTGCCCACGTTCGATTCGCTCAAACCCGTGAGCTCGGCGATGGCGCGGTTCGTGGCTTCGGCCCCGTACTTGAGCGCGAGCAACTCCTGCTCGCGCTGCGGCAGCTTCGCGACGAGTGCCACGAGGCGCTCGATGTCGGAGTAGCGCGCGGCGTCGTCGTGCGGCGTCTCTTTCGCCGGCACGTTCTCCGCAGCCTCGAGCGGCGCGTGCGGCCGTTGCGTTCGCAGATGATCGACTGCCACGTTGCGCGCGATGCTGACGAGCCACGTGGCGAAACCCGCGAGATCGCGTCGATACCGCGCTCGCGCCGCCCACGCCTTCTCGAACGTGCGCGACGTGAGGTCCTCCGCGAGCGCGTCGTTGCCGAAGCGATAGCGGAAGAAGTTGTAGACGCGCGGGAGTTGCTCGGTATACACGGCATCCCAATTGGGCTCTGCCGCCGCTACGCGCCACGGGAGGACGTTCGCCATGTCGCCTTCGATTGCCATCGGAGCAATATACGGCCCGCGCGACCGAGTATCACGGGCGCCATAACGCGGGCTCAGTCGTGCCGCAGCGTCACCATCGGATCCACGCGCGTTGCGCGCCGCGCGGCCAGACCGCCGGCCATCAGCGCGACACCGATCACGAACGCTGCGGCTCCGCCCAAGCCGAGCGGATCGAGCGGGCTGACGCCGAACAGCACGCTCGACAGGATTTGCGACGCCGGGAGCGCGGCGACGATGCCGAGCACAGCTCCGATCGCGACGGGCCGGATCGTTTGCTTGACGACCAGTCGCAGCACGGCGCGCGGGCTCGCGCCGAGCGCGAGGCGGATCCCGATCTCGCGCAGCGTCCGGCTCACGGAGAACGCCACAACGCCGTAGACGCCGACGGCCGCAAGCACGAGCGCCAAGACGCCGGCAGTGGCCGCGAGCGTCGTCACGACGCTCGCGAGGCCGCGCCACCAGTCGAGGTTCGCTTCGAGCGGGCTCACGACGACGGCGAGGCCCGCGTCGAGCGAGCGAACGGCCTCGCGCAACGCGGCCGCCGTCGCGGGGAAGTCGAGCCGGCTCCTGACCAATAGCTCGAGCTCGCCGAGCGCGAAGCGCGGTGCCGCGGGCAGGTAAACGTAGCGTGGATCGACTTGCCCGAGGTTCGTGACCTGCGCGTCCTGCGCCACACCGACGACCTCGAGCGCGACGGCTTCCTGGCCCGGGCCCGTCGCGAACGACAGCGTCTTGCCGAGCGCCTCGTCGTTCGGCCAAAGCTCTTCGGCCGTCGTCTCGCTGACGATGACGGCGCGCGCGTCGTCCGAAAGCTCCGCGTCCGTGAACGTACGGCCGCGGACAATCGGAATGCCGACGACCGAGAAATAATCCGGCGAGACGTCGTTGCGTTCCGCGCGGCGCCACTGAGCGTTCGTCTCGCCCGGAAGGCGGATGCCCGCGCCGGACCCTTGAGACGACAACGGCTCGAGCCGCGCGTAGGCCGCGGCATCGATACCCGGCAGCGAACGCGCCGTTTCGAGGAGGCGCGGCCAAAAGACGGCGGCTTCCGCGGCACCGTAACCCGCGCCCTGGAGGTCGAACGACGCGTAGGCCACGTCGTCGTAGCGAAACCCCGGATCCACCGTCCGTGTCGCATACAACCCGCGCAGCATGAGCCCGGTGCCGAGCATCAGCAGCATGCACAGCGCGACTTGCGCGCCCACGAGCATGCCGCGCAGCCTGCCGCCGCGGCGGCTGCCGCCCGCGCCGGCCGAGTCTTGCCTAATCACGGTGTCGAGGTTCGGATTCGATGCTCGCAGCGCCGGCGCCAAGCCGAAGAGCAGCGCCGTCGCGAACGTAACCGCGAGCGTGAACGCCAACACGCGCATGTCGGGGCTCGGATCGAGCGCGAGCGGCGGAATGCCGGGGGGCGAGACCGACGGGATCGCCCTCGTCGCGAGCACTTGAGACGACCAAAGCGCGAGCACGGAGCCGAGCACGCCGCCGACGAACGAGATCAGCACGCTCTCGGCCAAGAGCTGCTGCACGACGCGCGCGCGGCTCGCGCCGAGCGACAGCCGCACGGCGATCTCGCGCGCCCTGACCGTTGCGCGCGCGAGCAACAGGTTCACGACGTTCGCGCACGCGATCAGCAAGATCAGCCCGAAGGCCGTCATCACGACGGCCGGTAGAGCCCAGGCTAGGACCGGGAACAGCACGATAGGCGCGAACATCGGCTTCGCGCGCTCGATGCGCAGCGTCGTCGATCGGCCGGGCTGGTCTTGGTCGATCTGCGCCGCGATGACCGCGAGCTCCGCGCGCACCTCTGCGATGCTCGCGCCGTCGGCGCGCCGGCCGATCATAGAGAGCCAGCTCGTTTGCTCGTCGCCGAACGCGCCGCCGCGGGCAGGGTTGCCGTCCGCGGGGTCGAGCAGCGGCTGCGCCGAGATCGGCCCGAAGAACGCCGCGTGGTATGAGCCGCCGTACGCGCCCTGCGGCGCCACACCGACGACCGTCACGAGCTGCCGATTGATATCGAACGTGCGGCCGACGATGGAAGGATCCGCGCCGAACGTCGCAGTCCAGAACTCGTGACCGATCATGACCGCGATGTCGGCGCCAGGTACGCAGTCGGACGCTTGCAGCGCGCGGCCGAGCGCGGCCCGCTGCTCGAGCACGTCGAAGTAGTTGCAGGAAACGAGCAGGCCCGCCGTCGTCTGCGCGTTCTCGCCGCCGAGCGTTAGTCGCCACGGATCGCCGTGCGCGAGAACGCTGGACAGCGTCGTCGTGGAGTCACGGTAACGCTCGTACTCCGCCGTGGAAACCTCGCCGAGCCGCGACGACCGACGATCGGGTACGCCCTCGAACGTTTGCTGGATCGAAACGAGCTCGTGCGCGTCCGTCGCCGGCAAGTCGCGGAACAGCAACCCGTTCAGCACGGAGAAGATGCCGGTGTTCACGCCGACGCCGAGCGCGATCGTGACGATCGCCGCGGCCGCGAAGCCCGGACTGTGCAGCAATGATCGCGCCGCGTGGTGAAGATCTCGCCCGATGTTGTGAAGCATGCTCTACCCTCCCGGCTGCCAGCGGCATGTTGCATCGCGCGTGCCACGCGGACGCAGCGCACAACTCATTGATCTACAACACCAACCGCTGTGGAGTGGAGCTCCGCCCATCCCAATCTCGAACGCGGCATCCCGCCCGTGGGATTCGGGTCCGCTGTTACCATGGAGGCCGCTGGCTAGCATTTTTCGGAGGGGAAGATGACGGCTCGTACCGGCTTCGTCGTAGCCGCCGCGCTCGTTGCGGCGCCTGCGGCTGCTCATCACGGGATCGGCACTTTCGATACCAGACAAAACGTCACTATTGCCGGCGCCGTGACCGGCGTCGATTTCGTCAACCCGCATGCGTACCTCTATCTCGACGTAACCGGTGCCGACGGCAAAGTCGCTGCGTGGCGCTGCGAGATGCGCTCGGCGACGACGCTGCGGCGCTCGGGCTGGTCGCCCGAGATGTTCAAGCAAGGTGAGCCCGTCACGATCACGGGCGCACCCGATCGCAGCGACCCGAGCTCTTGTTACCTCTCGACGATAGTTTTCGCGGACGGCAGCTCGGCCGACCGCTACGGCCAGCTTTCCAAAGCGCCTGCGCCCCGCGCCGTGGTCGAACGCGCGGCGCGCCTGCCCTCGGGCGAGCCGAACCTCTCCGGCGACTGGGCGCCCGAGCAGCTCGTGATGACCGACCCGCGCGGCCGCGGCGGCGCGCTCGTCCCGCTCTCGCAAGCGCAGGGCTTCGAGCCGGGTGCGACTACTCCTGAGAACGCGCGGCAGTACCGCACGCGCGACGTCGAGCTCACACCGGCCGGCCGCGAGAAAGCCGACGCGTTCGAAACGTACAACCCGCAGCACAGCCCGCGCATGCGCTGCGAGACGACGAGCATTCTGTTCGACTGGACCTACGACGGCGCCGTCAATCGCGTCACGCAAACGGCCGACACGGTCACGCTCGAGTACGGCCAGCTCGGCTTCACGCGCACGATTCACATCAACATGACCGAGCATCCGGCGACCCTCGAGCCCTCCCGCGCAGGCCATTCGATCGGGCGCTGGGAGAACGACGTGCTCGTCGTCGACAGCGTGGGCTTCGCGCCCGGCGTGTTGTCACCGCCGGTTCTGCACACGAACCAGCTGCACGTCGTCGAGCGCTTCTCGGTCGACCCAACGGGGGCCGGGCCGACGCTCATGCGGAGCTACACGGCCGAGGATCCCGTCTACTTCAGCGGCACCTACAGCGGCAGCGACATGCTCGGGCCGGCCGACGTCCCGTACTCGCCGGACGAGTGCACTGAGCTCACGTTCGTCGACTATTCGAAGGAAGGACAAGCGCAGCCCGCGCAGTCCGAAGCGCCGGCCGCGGCGAAACCCTGGTGGAAATTTTGGGACTGATCGAGCCCGGTTGTTATGGCACGCGCTTGAAGATCCACGCGCCGGAAACCTGGACCTCGCGGACTTCGGTCGCCATCCCGTCGCCCTCGCGAGTGAAGACGTACGGCTGGCCCCACTGGCACGTGCTGCACACGAACGTGGTCTCGGACTGCGCGAGCAGCTCCGATTTTCCCCCGCCGTTTCTTCGCAAGAACAGCGCGCCCTCTTCGAGAGTGACTTCAACCCTCGTCGGGAACTCGAGCCAAATGCCCTGATACGTGCCGACGTACTTGGCGAGGATTTCGGGAGCGACGTCGACGGCGGTCGACCGAGCGTCGGCGGCCTTGTCGCCGACCCAATGTTTCGTACCTCCCTCGGAGGCCTCGTTGCAGACGAGCTCGAGCATCTCGTCGTCCGCCGCGTATTCCAGCGCGACGACGACCTGCAGCGGCGAGTCGAACGTGCCGGGATCCTCGTACGTGACGTCCACCTGCATGTGTCCGAAATCGAGGCGACGGTAACGCTCCGTGATGCGTAGGCGCTCCGTGTGCCCTAGCCCTTCGGGGTGCAACCAGGTCTTGTCGTTGAAGCCGTTGCTCTCGACGACGAGCGTGTCGCCGTCCCAACGGCCGACGGAGTAGCCCTGCCAGATCGGCAACGGATCCGGCTCGAGCGCGCGGCCGTCCGTGAAGATCTGACGATAGGTCAGATCCGTGTTGAGCATCGCGATCACCGTCGGACTCTGCACGATCCTGCGTAAGCTGCCGCCACCGCCGCCGGGGCCCGCGATGTAGCTCGGCCCCTGCGGCAGGCACTGCATGTGAGGGCCATCGCGGTAGTAGTTACTCTCGTGCTCGGCCATCGCGGTGCGCGCCCACGCCTGGACCTTGGTCTCGTCGCGCAGGTCGCCGCGCACGCCCGCGGAGCGCCACAAGCCGGTGAGCTCGGGACGGCCATCGGCGGTGCGCGGTGCGGGCGCGGAGAGGTCCGGCTTGCCGTCGGCCGTGCGCGGGATACCGGGTGTGGGCAGTGTCAGCCACTGTGCCGCCACCGGTGTGGCGGACATGGCTGACGCCAACAAAACCAACGTCGCGAGTCGCCGTTTCATGCTGCTTGCCGAAGGTTGGTGCTAGGCTTGAACCCATCGTAGCCGATCTCTAACGCCGGTCACTATGCGTGACCCGGTCAAGAATTCGCAGGAGCCCGGTCATGAGATTTGTCTTGGTGGTTGTCGTTGGCGCGGCGTGGCTTCTCGCGGCCGCGCCTGCCGCGCCACACCACGCGTTCGCGGCCGAGTTCGACATCAACCGGCCCGTCAAGTTGACGGGCACCGTCACCAAGATCGAGTGGACGAATCCGCATGCGTGGCTCTTCGTCGACAGCAAAGACGACAACGGTAACGTCCAGAATTGGGCGATCGAGCTCGTCGGGATCAACGACCTGCTCCGGCTCGGCTGGGGACGCAACAAAGTGAAAGCGGGCGACGTCATCGACGTTGACGGGTTCGGCGCGAGAAACGGCACGAATACCGCCAACGCGGCCTCGGTCACTTTGGCAAGCACGGGCGAGCTGCTTTGGGCCAGCGTCCCCAAGGATGGAAGATAACTAGATCGCCCGAGCTATTCGCACGGACGCGCCATGAGACGGGTGATCTCGCCTACCAACGCCGGCGGCGCGATCGGTGCTACGGGGAAGTACCGGCTGCCTACGGGCGTGTGCTGGCTGCCGCACCAGCGTTCCCGGGCACGCGCGTCGCTATTCAAAAAGTTGAGCCATGTCTCAATCTCGTCGCCCGTGCGGACACAGTTGTCGAGCCTTCCATACGATCCCCAGTTCCGCATTCCCCCATCCGGCATCACTAGCACGTGCCCGTGCACGAACGGCTGCGATGCGCGGCGGGCAACCGCTACTCGAGCCAAAACGTCCTCTTTGAAGGCGAAGCCGCAAACCTCGATGACGTCGCCGATTTTCAAAAAGTCCTCGGGGACACCGTTTCGACGGAGCCCGTTGAGACTCGGGCCCTCGACGGTCCACCGTTGAACCTGCCCGTCGTCTCTCCTTACCTCGAGCGCAAACAGAGCGTGAGGGTTGACAGGCTCGTAACGGACGACCGTGCCCTTCACCCAGATGGGCATCGAGAGCTCGAACATGCCAACGGAGTGATGTGCTCGAGCTGAGCCCACGCAAGCAAGCGCCGTGATCGCCACCGCCAAGGTAGCCAGCTTCTCGTTCATCGGACTCTCCATCTCTACGCTCGTAGATATATACGTCTACGGCTGTAGAGGTGTCAACCGTGCTTGAGGAAGCTTGAGTGGCGCGGCGGAGCACCGTGTAGAGTGGAGTGGCCGAGGCATCGCGAGAATGTCGAATATCCCACCGAGAGCAAGCGTTCGAAAAGCGTCTCCCCGCTCCACCTTTCCGCCGCGCCCCCGCGGCATGAAAGGACGCAGCGCCGAGGTGCGTACGCTCGCACGTACCATCGTCGCGACGCGACCCACGCGCGTCGCACTGGTCGGTTCGGGCGGGAGCGGCAAGTCGATGTTGGCGGCGGCGCTTGGGTATAGGCTGCGCGCTGCGTTCGGCGGCCGCATCGACTGGTTCCGCTCCGGCGCTTGGGACTTTTACACGCTGAGCGAAATGCTCGCGCTGCGCTTCGGGACCGGGCGCGGCGATGGTCGCGTGCAGCGATTGCAGCAATTCCTGGCGCGCGGCCCGCAGCGGCTCATCGTGCTCGACAACCACGAAAACGATGTCTCCGTCGCGCGCTTGTTCGAGACGTTCGAAGGCTCCCAGGCAACGTTCGTCATCACCGCTCGCCGCTGCCTGCTCGCGGGCGTATTCATCTTCCCCGTCGTTGCGCCGCTCGTCACCTCCGGCGAGAGTGCGTTTCCACGCGTGGCGGCCCTGACTCGTCTCTTGCGCTGGAACCCGCTGGCGCTCGACGTCGCCGACGGTATCGTGGCGTCGCGCGCGGCGAACGTGAAGGCGCTCGGCGCGTTCCTGCGGGACGCCGGTGTGACACGAGTGCGAGCACTGGACCACGAGGACGACTTGCCCGAAATCGCGCTGCTCGTCGATTGGGCTTGGCCGCGCCTGAGCGTCGCGGCGCGCCGCACGCTCACCGTGCTCGCCCACGTAGAAGGCGATCACGTGGATGCGTTGTCGCTGGCCAAGCTTGCACGAGTCGCGCGGCTCGGTGCGGCGCTGATCGAGCTCGCGCGCTGGCGCCTCGTGCAGCAGCCGGTGCGCGAACGCTACACGTTGCACGCGGTGGTTCGTCACGCCGTCGCGCGCCGCACGAAGCCCGATGCCGAGCGCGTCTTTGCGCACTACGTAACGCTGCTCGAGCGTCACCCGGAGCGATTGGAGCTTGAGCAGTCCCACCTATTCGCAGCGATGGAGCACGCCTCGCGCAAGAACGACATGCACGCGCTGCTGCGGATCGAGGCACTCGCACGCAGGCTCAGCGATGCGGTGAGCTGAAGCTCGTCGAATCGGGCGGCCTTTCTCGGCAACTGGGAGTGGCGCGCCCGGAGAGACTCGAACTCCCGACCCTCAGGTTCGAAGCCTGATGCTCTATCCAACTGAGCTACGGGCGCGTGAGTGGGATTGTAATGGAGCCAGCGCCCTCGCCCCTACTCGCCCGCGAACGAGACGCGTCTAGCCGCCGCCCGCGCGCCCGAAGTTCACGACCTCGGTGCCGTCCGGAAACGTCGCGCGCTGCAGCGTGCCGCCGGGCTCGCCGCTCTTGAGCGGCCAGATGACGACCTTGATCTTGTCGCCGCGCTCGAAGGTGTTCTTCGTCCAGCCACGGCGGCCCAAAAAGTTCGGGCTCATGCCTTCGAGGCCCCAGCGCGTCTTGCTGCCGTCGGCGTTCATGACGTTGATCCACAAGAAGATGTGCGGGTTCGTCCACTGGAGCTCGATGACTTCGCCTTCGAGCTCTTTGTTCGTCTGCGTGTCGAACACGCTGAACGAGTGATGCGCCTCGGCGCGCGAAGTCCAGGACGCGAGCACGAGAATGCCGATGACGGTGCCGAGCACCAGACCTAAGTGACGCAAAGAGCGGGCGCGACCCCGACCGTTCGTTCTCATTAACTACTCCTCGAAGCTCAAATCGATGCCGGCCTTGCCGTCATCGGTCACGAAATTGCGGTTGTTCTGCTGACACACGTACTCGGCGAGCGTCCAGTCGCGGTGACGGCCGTAAGCGGCCGTGCGCGCGAACGGCCTCGTGAGCGCTTCGGGGTCCGTGATCGTCGTTTCGATCTCGAGGCGATCGGGCGCCGCGAGCTTGAAGCGCTCGACGATGCGCATCTTGTCGCTGTGGCGCATGCCGCCCCCACCGAGCGACGTGTCCGTCGTGAACCCGACGGTATCGACGACGAGCGTCCCGTCTTCCCAGTGGCCGATCGAGTGGCCGTTGAACGTGAGGTCGGGATCTTCCGGATGCTCGCGGCCGTCGGTGAAGATCTGCCGCCACTGCGCGTACGCCTCGATCAAGATCGTGACCTTGCCCGGCGTGAACAGAATCTCGATGGGGTACGGCTGCGTCATGATCGACGGCATGCCGTTCGGCACGCAGTTCGCCGTGGGGCCGTCCTCGATCTCGCCGCGCGCCGTCGCGTCCTGATATTCCTTGAGCTTCGCGGCGTATTCCGGCGTCAGCGCCGCCGGCTCGCCGCCGCCGCGCGGCCCGCCGCCGAACGTGACTTCCCACAAGCTGCCGAAATCCGGCAGCTGCGCGATCGATTCCCAGGTGTCGCCCTGCGGCCCCGACTGCGCGTGCAGCGGAACCGTAACGACAAGTGCGATCGTTAACCAAGCCTGGCGCAACATGTTTCTCCCCCGTGCTCCCCCTATACACTAGCAGTCCGGGTGGCCCGTGCCCCCGGGGGTACCTGGAGAATCTTCGAGATCATGCTACCGAATTCCCAACTCGCGCCGCAGCCCTGGCTCGACGGCGCGCTTGCGCGCTTCGCCGCCGACAACGACGAGCTCGTCGCGCGCACGCGGTCGGTGCTCGAGGCGATCGTCACGAATCCTAAGCGCCACGCGCGCATGCTCAACACGCTGTCGCTGCTCGAGCACATGGGCAGCCACAAGATCCTGTTGACGCAGCATTCGGCGGGCATCGATCAGGCCACGCTCAAGCACGTGGCCGAGGAAGCCCAGCACGCCTATTTCATGAAGCGGCAAGCCGAGAAGACGGCCGAGCGGCCGCTCGACTACACGGCCGACGATCTGCTCGCCCCCGCCGCTGCGCGCATGTACTTCCAGCGCCTCGAAGGCGCGACCGTGCGCACGCTGGGACCTGAGCGCAGCGCCCGTGCCGCCTATCTTTATATGTCGATGATCGTCGAGTTCCGCGCGCTGTGGTTCTACGGCCTCTACAGCCAAGCGTTGCAGCGCGCGCGCCACGCGCTGTCGCTGAAGCGTGTGCTCGGCGAGGAGCAGGCGCATCTCGCCGACATGGCCGAGCGCCTTACGGCCGGCGGCGAGCTCGACGACGCCCGGGCGGCGCAAGTGCTTGCCGCTGAATGCAAGTTGTACTCGCGTTTGCTCGGCGCGCTCGAGCGGGCCGTCGCATGATGTCCTTGCTGCAACGCGTTCGTGACGAATCGCTGCGCGTCGCCGCACTCGCGGCATTCGTGCTCGCCCTCGCGGCGCCTGCGGCGCACGCACAAGCGCCCGCCAACGGCGTGAGGATCATCGAGCTCACGCCGCACCTCGCCGTCAACGACGCCGCGACGCTCATCGAGGCCGAGAACTACGCCGACGCCATCGTGATCCTCGACACGTTTCTCGCAACCCAGCCGGCGCAGCCCCCGGAGGCGTTCTATCTGCTCGGCCTCGCTCACTATCAGCTCGGCGACTACGCGAAAGCGCTGCCCGCGGCAGAGCGCGCCGCGACCGAAGCGGCCGATGCGCCCGCGAGCTGGCTCGAGCTCGTCGTCGCGCTGCGGAAGCAACGCGGCGACCACCGCGCCGCGATTCCGTGGCTCGAGCGCCTCATCGAGCTCGCCCCCGACGGCAAAACGTACTGGCTCGAGCTGTCCCTCGCTTACGAACAAACGCAAGACTACGACCGCGCGCTCGCGACGATGCGGCTCGCGCACACGGCCTCGCTGCTCACGGAGGACCCCGAGTTCCGTAGGCTGTCCGATCTGCTCATCAACCGCGGCATACCACAACAGGCTGCCGAGGTGCTCGAGCAAGGGCTCGCCGCGCGAACCGTGCGCGCCGACGAGGCCGTGTACACGAAGATCGGGACCGCGTGGTACAACGCCGGCGAGCTCGACAAGGCCGTGCTCGCGCTCGAGAACGCCTCGCGCATGGCGAGCACCGGCGACGCCTACGTGCGGCTCGCCGTCGTGCACGTGGCGCGCGAAGCGTGGCCCGCGGCCGTCGCCGCCTTGTATGCCGCCATGGAGCGCGGCTCGCTGACCGATCCCGCGCACGCGGACCTGTTGCTAGGTGTCGCGCTCTTTCGGCAGAACCGTCTCGCCGAGGCGCGTGAATGGTTCGAATCCGCCGCGCAAGCGCCGCGGCACCGGGCGACTGCCGAGGACTACTTGCGAGCGCTCGCGGCCCCGCGCCGCTAGACGCTACAAGACGGGTGCCGGCGCCGCTTCCCAACCGCCGCCGAGCGCTTTGTAAATCAGCACGACCGATGAGTTCAAGTCGGTCTCGGCCGCCGCGACTGCGTCCTCGGCTTGCAGTAGCGTGCGCTCGGCGTCGAGCAGGCGCAGGAAATCGAGCGCGCCTTCGCGATACTGGATGCGCGCGAGCTCGGCGGCAGTTCGGGACGCCGTCGCTTGCTCGACGACGGCTCCGAGCCGTTGCCGGTGCGAGCCGTAGGTCACGAACGCGTTCTCGGTCTCCTCGAGCGCGCGCAGCACCGTGAGCTCGTACGCCGCGAGCGTCGCCGACGCGCGCGCCTCGGCGACGAGCACGCGGGCATACGTGCCGCGATCGAACCCGATCCACGACAGCGCGGGCGAAATGCTCCACGCGCGGCTGGTCGATTCGCCGAGCTCGTCGGCGTCGCCGGCGACGAAGCCGATGAAGCCGGAGAGCGACAGGCGCGGGAACAGGTCCGCCTTCGCCACGCCGATGCGCGCCGTGGCGGCCGCCAGGTCGCGTTCGGCCGCGCGGATGTCGGGCCGGCGTTGCAGCAACGCCGCCGGCGAGTCCACCGCGATTGTGGTCAAGTGCGGCGCGATCTCGCGGAAGCCGAGCTCGGCATCGAGCGCGCCCGGGCGCTCGCCGAGCAGCACCGCGAGCCGGTTCGCGGCGATCCTTTCCTCTGCCACGAGCGGCGGGATCGTCGCTTCCGTCGCGGCAAGCCTCGCCGCGGCGCTCGCCACGTCGAGCTCCGTGCCGCGGCCAAGCTCGAGCCGCACTCGCGTGAGCTCGAGCGTCTCGCTCTGGTAACCCTGGTTGGCTCGCGCGACGCGCAGGCGCTTTTGCGCACCGCGCAGCTCGACGTAGTTGCGCGCGACCTCGGCCGCAACGAGCACCTGTGCGTCGCGCAACTCCGCGACCGCGGCGTCGCTATCGGCGCGCGCGGCCTCGACGCCGCGGCGCACGCGGCCGAACAGGTCGAGCTCCCAGAGCGTCGCCAGCCCGGCGTCGTAGCTCTCGACTTCGGCGCGGCCGGTCGTGAAACCCGGCTGCTGCGCGCGACTCTCCGTGCGCGCGATCTCGGCCGCGGCGCCGGGCCAACGGTCGCGCCGCGCGGCGCCGAAGAAAGCACGCGCCTCCTCGACGCGCGCCAGCGCGATCTTGAGATCGAGATCGGCCATCAGCGCGCGCTCGACGAGATCGTCGAGCACGGGATCTTGGAACTGCTCCCACCACGCGACCTCGAACGGCCGCTCGGCCACGCTCGCGGCTTGCGCCGCGACGAACGGCGTCGCGGTAGTTTCAGGGGCCCGGTAGTCGGGTCCGACGGCGCAGGCGCCGAGCAGCGCGGCGACACCGAGCACGAATGCGCTTCTCATGAGTCTCTCCCTACGGAATCAACGCGGTGGCGACCGAGCTCATGTCGCCGATCGACGGGCGCTCGCTACGCGAACGCGCGCCGGCGACGAGCCGCTGCACGAGCCAATAGAACACGGGCGTCAGCACGAGCCCGAAGATCGTGACACCGATCATTCCGGCGAATACCGTGACGCCCATCGCGTTCCGCATCTCGGCGCCGGCGCCCGTCGAAAGCACGAGCGGGACGACGCCGGCCGTGAACGCGATCGAAGTCATCAAGATCGGACGAAGCCGCAGACGCGCGGCGTCGATGATGGCATCCCAGGTGCTCGCGCCTTCCTGCTCGCGGGCGCGAGCGAACTCGACGATCAGGATCGCGTTCTTGGCCGCGAGTCCCACGAGCACGATGAGCCCGATCTGCGTGAAGATGTTGTTGTCGCCGCCGACGAGCCACACGCCGGCAATGGCCGACAGCAACGTCATCGGCACGATCAGAATCACGACGAGCGGCAGCGTCAGGCTCTCATAGAGCGCCGCGAGCACGAGGAAGACCAGCAGCACCGAGATCGGGAACACCCACAGTCCCGCGTTGCCGGCGAGCTGCTTCTGATAGGTGAGCTCCGTCCACTCGGCGTGCATGCCGTTCGGCAGTGACGCTTTGGCAAGACCGGCGATGAGCGCCTCGGCCTCGCCGGACGAGTACCCCGGCGCCGGGCCGCCGTTGATCTCGGCGGAGGGATAGCCGTTGTAGTGCATGACGCGGTCCGGGCCGGCCGCCTGCTCGAGCGAGACGAACGAGCCGAGCGGCACCATGTCGCCCTGCGCGTTCCGTACCTTGAGCTGGCGGATGTCCTCGGGCTCGAGCCGGAACGGCATGTCGGCTTGCGCGTTGACCTGATACGTGCGACCGAAGCGGTTGAAGTCGTTGACGTACAGCGACCCGAGATACACCTGCATCGTCTCGAAGATCTCGTTGAGCGGCACGCCCTGCGCCATCGCCTTGTCGCGATCGACGTTGGCGCGCACCTGCGGCACGTTGACCTGGTAGCTCGAGAACAAGCCGGTGAGCCCCGGCGTTTGCCAACCGGCGCCGACGATCTTTTGCGTCTCCTCGTAGAGCGCCTGAACCCCAAGGCCCGCGCGGTCCTCGATCTGGAGCTTGAAACCGCCGATCGTGCTCAAGCCCTGGATCGGCGGCGGCGGGAAGATCGCGATGTACGCGTCTTGGATCGCCGCGAACTTCTGGTTCAGCGCGGCCGCGATCTCGTTCGCGGAGCGTGTCTTCTCGAAGTTCGGATCCTCGAAGTCGCGGAGCGCGACGAAGGCGATGCCGACGTTCGGCGCGTTGACGAAGCCGTTGACCGAGAGGCCCGGGAACGCGACCGAATGCGCGACGCCGGGCTCCGCCAGCATGATGTCCGTCATGCGGCGGATGACCTCCTCGGTCCTATCGAGCGTCGCGGCTTCTGGCAGCTGCGCGAACGCGACGAGGTACTCCTTGTCCTGCTGCGGGATGAAGCCTTCGGGCACGCTCTTGAAGCCGAGCCAGGCGACACCGACCAGCGCGACGTACGCGACCGTGGCCGCGCCCGCGCGCTTCAGCGTCTTGCCCGTGAGCCCGACGTAGTGCACGGACAACCACTCGAAGAAGCGATTGAACGGCCCGATCGCCCAGCCCAACGCGAAATCGATGCCGCGCTGGAACCGGTCCGGCGCCGCACCGTGCGGCTTCAGCAGCAGGGCTGCGAGCGCCGGCGACAACGTCAGCGAATTGATCGCGGAGATCACTGTGCTGATCGCGATCGTCAGCGCGAACTGCTCGTAGAACTGGCCGCTCAAGCCGCTGATGAACGCCGTCGGCACGAACACGGCGATGAGCACGGCCGAGATCGCGATGATTGGGCTCGTGACTTCGCTCATCGCGCGCTTCGCGGCGTCGATGGGGCGGAGCCCCTTCGCGATGTTGCGCTCGACGTTCTCGACGACGACGATCGCGTCGTCGACGACGATGCCGATCGCGAGCACGAGGCCGAACAGCGACAACGCGTTCAGCGAGAACCCCAAGAGATGCATCGCGGCGAGCGTGCCGACGAGCGACACGGGCACGGCCGCGAGCGGAATGACCGACGCGCGCCACGTGCGCAAGAACAGCACGACGACGAGCACGACGAGCAGCAACGCCTCGACGAGCGTCGTGACGACGGCGCCGATCGACTCGCGCACGAACACGGTCGGGTCGTAGACGATGCGGTACTCGACGCCTTGCGGGAAATCCTCGGCGAGCTCGGCCATCCTCGCGCGCACCTTGTTCGAGATGTCGATGGCGTTGCTGCTGCCGGGCTGCTGGTACACAGGGATAGCGACGGCCGGCTCGTTGTCGAGCAAAGAGCGCAGCGCGTACGTGCTGGCGCCCAACTCCACACGCGCCACGTCTCTCAAGCGGGTTATCTGGCCGCGCTCGCCCGTCTTGACGACGATGTCCTCGAACTCTTCCTCGGTGACGAGGCGGCCCTGCGTGTCGACGAGGAGCTGGAACTGCGCGGCGCTCGGCGCCGGGGGGCTCCCAAGCTGACCGGCCGCGACCTGCACGTTCTGCGCGCGGATCGCGCGCACCACGTCGCTCGCCGTCAGGTTCAGCGCGGCCACCTTTTCGGGGTCGAGCCACACGCGCATCGAGTACTCGCCGGCGCCGAACACCTGGGCGTCGCCGACGCCGTCGATGCGCTTGAGCTCGTCGCGCACGCGGAGCTGCGCGTAGTTCGACAGGTACAGCATGTCGTAGCGGTTGTCGGGCGAGACCAGGTGCACGAGCAGCGTGAAGTCCGGCAACGACTTCTCCGTCACGACGCCGAGCCGCTGCGTGACCTCGGGCAGCTTCGGCAACGCCTGTGCGACGCGGTTCTGCACGAGCACTTGCGCCTGATCGAGGTCGGTGCCGAGCTCGAAGGTGACGTTCAGAGTCATGAGCCCGTCGGCCGTCGACTGCGACGACGTGTAGAGCATGTCCTCGACGCCGTTGATCGCTTGCTCGAGCGGCGACGCGACGGTCTCCGCGATGACCTGCGGGTTCGCACCGGGGTACATGGCGCGCACGACGACGGTCGGCGGAACGACTTCGGGGTATTCGCTGATGGGCAAAAGCCGCAGCGCCAGCGCGCCGGCGATGAAAATGATCGCCGACAGAACGCCAGCGAAAATCGGCCGCTGGATGAAAAACTGTGAGAACTTCATGGTTCGTTACCTCAGAGCGCCGCTGGCTCGCTGTCCGCCTCTGTGGTCTCGAGGTGCGCGAGCGCGGGTAGGTCGTGGCCCATGGCCACGCGGGTTTGGCCGACCGCCACCCCGGGGCGCACGCGCTGCAAGCCGTTGACGATGACGACGTCGCCCGCTTCGAGACCGTTGCGCACGACGCGCAGACCGTCGACGAGCTGTCCCGTCTCGACGGGCCGGTATTGCACGACGCCTTGCCCGTCGACGACGAAGACGAACCGTCGTCCCAAATCCGTGCCGATGGCGCGGTCGTCGACGAGCGCCGCGCTGTAACGCTGCGGGCTCACGAGCTGCATGCGCGCGAACAGACCCGGCACGAACTGCCCGTCGCGGTTGTCGAGCACGGCGCGTGCGCGGATCGTGCCGTGATTCGGATCGACCTGGTTGTCGACGAAGTCGAGACGGGCCACGTGCGGATAGCCTTGCTCGTTGATGAGGCCGACGCGGACCGTGCTCTCTTCGGCCGCATTGGGCTGCCGCACGTGGTCGAGATAGGTCTGCTCGTCGACATCGAAGTACGCGTACACGGCGCCGTCCGAGACGAGCGTCGTGAGCGCTGTGGATGCGTCGACGAGGTTGCCGGGCGTGACGGCCGTGCGCGAGACGCGACCCGAGATCGGCGCAGTCACTCGTGTGAACGAGAGGTCGAGCTCGGCGGCCTCGAGTCCGGCGGCGACGGACGCGAGGCGAGCGGCGGCGACCGTCGCGTCGGCCGTGAACCGTTCGAGCTCCTCCTTCGAAGTCGCGTTGCTCGCGAACAGCCGTTCGGCGCGATCGCTATACGAGCGCGCGAGCGTAAGCTCGGCGACCGCGCGCTCTCGCTCGGCCACGAGCCGGTCGACTTCCGCCTTGAACGGCCGCGGATCGATTTGGTACAAAAGGTCGCCCGCTGCGACGCGCCCGCCTTCCGCGAAGTGCACGGACTCGACGTAGCCGCCGACCCGCGCCCTGATCTCGACGCTTTCGACGGCCTCGAGACGGCCCGTGAAATCGGCCGAGCTCTGCAGCTCGTGCACGAAGACTTCGGCGGTGGTCACGTCGGGCGCCGGGGGTGCGGGCGGCGCGTTGCTGGCCTCACCCACTGCGCAGCCGGCGAGGATCAGTGGGAGAGCGAGCGACATAAAGCGATGCGGTCCGGGCGGGGTCATACGAAAATCCTTGTCAGTCAATTGGTTGTGGGTGTTGGCACCGAGCCGGAATCCGGAGCTCGAAAGGGCTCGCGTGAGTTCTGGTCCGGTGTTACTATACCGTTCAGTAACGTCAGGTCGCGCAGGATACTTACCGGTTAGTCACATGTCAACACCCCACCCTGCTCCCCCCGCTCCCTCGCCCGTCTCGCCTTTCGCGGGCGTCGGCAGCTGCGAGGCGAACGCCTGTGCCCGCGATCGGATCTTTCACGCGGCTACGAACCTGTTCTATCGCCACGGCATTCGCGGCGTGAGCGTGGACGCGATCGCGGCCGAGGCCGGCACCACCAAGGTCACGCTCTACCGCGTGTTTTCGTCGAAGGACGACCTCGTGGTGCAAGTGCTCGAAGAGCAGGCGCGGTTATTCCAGCAGTGGTGGGACGCAATCGTCGCGGAGCATCCCAAGCAACCGCGCAAGCAAATCGAAGCGCTGTTCGCGAGCTTTCGCGACGAGATGTGTTGTGAGAACACGGCCCGCGGCTGTGCCGTCGCGAACGCAGCCGTCGAGGTCGAAGACGATCATCCCGCGAGGACTCTGATCCGCAAGCACAAGCTCGAGATCGCTCGGCGCCTACGCGAGCTCTGCCGTGAGATGGGCGCGCGCCAGCCCGACGTGCTCGGCGACGCGTTGAGCTTGTTGTTCAGCGGCGCGTTCGCCGCACGCCTCGTCTACGACGGCCGGCAACAGATCGCGACCGTGACGGCCGCGGCGACCGCGTTGCTCGACTCGGCGCTCGGTGTACCGAAGGCCTAGGCACCCTCTGCTAGCGCAGGTGCGTGGCGAAGAAGTAAGCGAAGCCGAGCAGCATGGCCATCTGGCCCAGGATCGCCAGATACATCTGGCGGGTCACGCCGCCGATGCTCCGGTGGATCTCCGCGCGGAGCTCCGCGCCCTGCTGCGCCATCTCGGTGCGAAGCGCGGCACCGAGCTCTGTGATTCGCCTGTCCAGCGTCGCCAGGTCGTGTTTCGTGGCGAGCGTGTCCTTAGCTCCCGTGATCTCGATCTCGATGGCGCGCACGATCGCCCGCGCCTGCGCCGGTGCGACGTCGGCCTTCTCAAGAACTTCGAGCGATTCCGCCTGCATCGGCATCCGATCATAAACCCCGCGCAAAGCACGCAGTCAAGCTGCTCGACATGACGGGATCATCGCCGCGACACCCAAGCCGTGGCGAGCACAGAAAGCAGCGAAATCGGAGAGTTTCAGCGGCCCGCTAGAACCGGAACGTGTAGCTCGCTTTCGCGACGACGTCGCTCGTCAGCGAGTGGAAGCGGTTGTCGCCGTCGAGGTCCTGCAGGTTGTGGTTGACGACGAAGAAGAGCTCGCGGCCGGCCTCGGGAATCCAGTTGAGCCGCAGGTTGAGCCCCATGACTTCGCTGACGTTGTCGTACTGAATCAAGTTCGTCCACGAGAGCCGCGACGAGAACACGATGTCGAACGTCGTGTTGATGATGCGCGTCGAGAACGTGCCGTTCGGCACAGGCAGGTCGATCTCTTGGATGTTGAAGCCGACGCCCGTGCGGAAGCGCGGCGACGCCGCCCACGTGAAGCTGCCGAACGTGCGCACGCGGCCGCCGTTGTAGAAGCCGCCGTCGGTGCGCGCGATGCGGCCCGAGAACCGGCGGTGCGCCGAGAAACCCCACTCTATGCCGTGGTCGGTGAACGAGTACTCGCCGGTCGGGATGAACAGGCCGGGCCGGATCTCGAACGGTACCTCGAGCACTTCCTTCTCGAAGTTCGAGCGGATGTAGAGCATGTCGTTGGTGCGGTTGTGCATCTGGAGCGGCGTGAGCCCGATCTGCTGCGACTGCAACTGGCCGTTCAAGTCCTCGATGCGCTGCCCGTCGAGGTTGAAGAACAGCGACTGCCAGCGGCCCGTGGCCGGCCGATGCGTGTAGGCGATCTGGCCCGCGTAGTCGCGAACGTCGGTGCGGCTCGTGAAGCCGAGCGCCGGATTGAAGTTGGCCTCGACTCGCCGCGTCGAGAACGCGCCGCGGAACTTGTTGTTGCTCGGCACCGAGATGCCGAAACCGGCCGCGGAGTCCTCGTCGTCGGGCCGCGACGGATTCGGTGCCTCGCCCGGGAGCCATTCCGTCTTCGTGGATTGGTACCAAGCACCGGCTTCGATCGTGCGGCCGCCCGGCAGCCGCGAGTTGCGGTACAGCACGTCGACGCCGGCCAGCGAGTTGTCGCGCGGATTCAGCGGATCGCCGTCCGTGAACACGGCGCCGACCGTCGACTCGCTGCCGATGCCGGCTTTGGCGCGCACGACGGACAGCGTGGTCTCGTCTAGGCCTAAGTTCGGATCGTCGTCCTGGCGGATCGTCAACGCGCCAAGCTCGAACCGGCCGACGCGGCCGCTGACCTTGCCGCCGTAGTTCAAATCGACGGGCTCGCCTGCGCCGCCGAGCCCGATGCGCCGCGAGAAGAACGGCCGCGCGTTCTGCCGCTCGGCGTTGCTTAAGGCTCCGGTGCCGTCCGACGCGCCGATGCGGCCGAACTCGAAGATGTCGGAGTCGCGCAGAAAAAAGTCGCGCTTCTCGGGAAAGAACAAGCCGAAGCGCGTGAGGTTCACCTGGCGGTCGTCGACCTCGGTCGCCGAGAAGTCGGTGTTGAACGTGAGCGATGCGTTGAGCTGCGGCGTGAGCTTGTAGAACAAATCGAGCGACGGCTCGAAGTCGTCGTCGGAAGTGTCGACGTCGGGCTCGACGACGACCGTCGCGGGATCGTCGGTGCGCAGCACGCGCCGATTGACCAAGCTCGCCGACGGCACGATGTCGAGGCCGATGCCTTGGTCGAGGCCCGAGAGGCCCGTCATGCGGCCCGCGCTGCTCGGATCCCAGCGCCGGTTGCGCGACACCCAGGCCATGTCCTCGTTGCGCGTCTCGAGGCTGCGCGAGAAGTTTAAGCCCCACGTGTCGCTGCCCGGGTCGAACGACAGCGACTTGAACGGAATCTCGTACTCCCCCGTCCAGCCGCCGTCGAAGCGCCGCGCGCCCGCGAACCAGATGCTGTCCCAGTCGCTGTAGTACTCGGAGACGTTGCGGTAGAGCCCGTCGAAGCGCACGCCGTGCGCGTTCAAGCCGAAGAAGTAGCCGCCACGCTGCGTATTGAACGGGTCGAGCGTCACGAACAACGTGTCTTCCTGCGTGATCGACGCGCCCTGGCGCATGATGTTCGCCGTGATCTCGTTGGGTGGCGTGTGCATTCGTACGCCGACGTAAAGCGCGTCGTCGTCGTAGAGCAGATAGATCTCGGTGCGCTCGGACGGCGCGGCGTACTCGACGGGGTTGACCTGGTGCAGGTCGTCGATGCGCGCGGCGTTGGCCCAAGCCGCGTCGTCGAGCGCGCCGTCGATCGTCGGGCGTGCGGCGGTGCGCACGATCTGCACCGTCTTCTGGCCCGGGTCGCTCGGTGCGACGTTCTGCGCGACAGCGAAGCCGGCGAACGCGAGCGCCGCGACCGTCGCGAGGGTGTGGTGGATGGTCCACACCGTTAGAACCTGAAGGTGTAGTTCATCTTCACCGTCGCATCCGTGCGCTGCGTGCGGAACTCCTTGTCGAGCACGAGGTCGCGGAACAACCCCTGGTTCACGACGAAGTAGAGCTCGCGTCCGGGCACGGGAATCCAGTGTAGCCGCACGTTCACGCCGGCCGTCTCGGAGACGTTGTCGTACTGCACGAGGTTGACGAGCGACAGCTTAGACGAGAATACGACGTCGAGGCCGAGCCGCACGAGCCGCGTCTCGAAGCTGCCCTGCGGCAGATCGATCTCGTTGTAGTTGTAGCCCACGGAGGCGCGGAAGTGCTCCGAAGGCCGCCACGATAGATCGCCGTTGATGTTGGTCCGCGTGCCGCCGTAGAAGTCGCCGTCGACGACCATGAGCATGCCGCCGACCTTGCGGTGGTTGCTCGTCTGCACGCGCATGCCGAGATCGTCGAAGCGGTAATTGCCGATCGGAATCGGCTGGATCAGGCTCGAGATCGGGAAGCTGCTCTGCAAATTGTCGCGCTGGTGGCGGTACACCATCATGAGTGTGTCGCCCGTGCGGTTCGTCAACAGGAACGGCCGGAACGTCCAGGTTTGCGTGTCGAGCCCGCCGGCGAGCTCGTCGACGCGCTCGCCGTCCAGCGAGACGAACAGCGATTGCAGATAAGAGCCGCGCGGCGGCCGGTGCGTGTAGCCCAAGTCGAACGACGCCACGCGCACGTCGGTGCGGTCGATGAAGCCCAGCGCGGGGTCATAGTTCGCCTCGAGCGTTTTCACGGCCGCGCCGCCGCGGAAGCGATTGGTGCTCGGCACGCGTATCCCTAAGCCCCACGCCGCGTCGTCGCCTTCGCGCCCTGCCGTGTCGCTTTGCTGGTACCAGGCCTCGGTCTCGAGCGAGCGGCCGCCGGGCAAGCGCGTGTTGCGATAGAGAAAATCCACGCCGACGAGCGAGTTCTCGACGTCGCGCCGCGGGTCGCCGCTCGTCGCGACGAGCCCGACCGTCGATTCGCCGAGCACGCCCGTTCGCGCGCGCACGACCGACAGCGTCTCGGGCCCGAGGCGCTGCACGAGCACGGGCGCGCCGGTCACGGGGTCGCGTTCGACGTGCTCGGACTCGTCCTGGCGAATCGACAGCGCGCCCAAGTCCCAATTGCCGACGCGGCCGCTGACCTTCGCGCCGTAATCGAGATCCACGATCTCGCCGGCGCCGGAGAGGCCGATGCGCCGCGAGAAGAACGGCCGGCCGTTCTCGCGCGACGGCTGGCTCACCGAGATGTTGTCCTGCTGCGCGCCGATTCGGCCGAACTCGAAGATGTCGGCCTCGCGCAGGAAGAAGTCGCGCTTCTCGGGAAAGAACAGCCCGAACCGCGTGAGGTTCACCTGCCGGTCGTCGACCTCGGTGGACGAGAAATCCGTGTTGAAGGTCAGCGAGCCGTTGAGCTGCGGCGTGAGCTTGTAGACGAGATCGAGCGACGGCTCGAAGTCGCCGTCCGAGCCGGCCCCGGCAATGCGCGTCTGCCGCAAACTCGCGGAGGGCACGATGTCGAGCCCGCGCGGGTCGAGCCCTTCGAAACCGATCGCGAGTCCCGAGACGGCCGGGTTGTAGGCGCGGTTGCGCGACACCCAGGCGATGTTCTCGTTCTTACGCACCACGCCGCGCGAGAAGTTGAGGCCCCACGTGTCGGTCGAAGGATCGAACGAAATCGACTTGAACGGGATCGCCATCTCGGCGATCCAACCGCCTTCGAAACGCCCGGCTTCGGCGTAGAAGATGCTGTCCCACGCGCCGTAGAACTCGGTGACGTTCTGGTACAAGCCGTCGGCGCGCACGCCGTTCGGATTCAGGCCGAAGAAGTAGCCGCGCATGCGGCTGAAAAACGGATCGATCGTCACGTAGAAGCGGTCGTCTTGCCCCACGTTGTCGGCCTGGCGCAGGTTGTTGGCCGTGATCTTGTCGGGCTCGGGGTCGTGGAGACGGGCGCCGACGTAAAGCGCCTCGTCGTCGTACATGAGATAGATCTCGCTGTGCTCCTCGGGCACCGCGTACTCGATGGGGCTCGTCTGATGGAGGTTGTCGACCAGCGCGGCCATCTTCCAGGCCTCCTCGTCAAGCTGGCCGTCGATGACGGGCGCCGTCGTCGTGCGCACGATGCGCACGGAGTGTTGACCGGGATCGACGAGTTGTACCGGCGCTTGCGCGAGCGCCGCTTCGACGCAGAGCAGCGCCCACCAGCCCGAACGCGAGAGCCGCATGATTTCTGATCGACCAGTCAGGAAAACGCGAACGATAACCGAAAGTCCTTTTCAGTGGCGCGGCGACGGGCGGCTCCGCGCGAGCGGCGGCTCTATTTTTCCGAAGTTCGGGGCGCGCTGCTCAAGCAGGTACAAAACCCAACAGGGATCGCGAGTACGCCAAGGAAACGCATGCGCAGCGTCATCACTGGTAGTGCTGCGCGTCCTTCTCGTTGTCGGTGCAGAAGTACTCGATGAGCTCGCCGTCGGGCAGCAGCGTGAGTTTCACGGTGTAAGTGAACGGCCTGGTATACGCACCCGGATCGTCGATCGTCGTCTCGATCTCGAGGTGCCCGGCGTCGGGCCGGCGAAAGCGCTCGCTGAGACGCAGTTGCTCCGTCAGCGGATGACCCATGGCATCGAGCCAGTGCCGGTCGCTGAAGCCGATCGTGTCGACGACGAGCTCGTTACCTTCCCAACGGCCCGTCGAATAGCCGAGCGCTTGCGGCACGGGATCCTCGACGGGCTTACGGCCGTCGAGGAAAATCTGGCGGAACACCGTGTTCTCCTCGTAGAGCACGATCACGAGCGCCGGCATCTGCACGATCTTGAGCGGCACAGGCAGCGTGTTGAGCAACGGCAGCCCCGTCGGCTTGCAGTTGGCGACGGGGTCGTCCTTGCCGCCGCCCTGGAGGCGCTGCACGAACAGCTCCTCCGCCCAGGGCTGAAGCGGCACTTCCTCGGCCGGGACGTCGGCCAGCACATTGATCATGTGGCGCGGCAACGGCAAGCCGGGTTCGATCAGAGGCCCGATCTCTTGCGGCGCCGGCTCGCCATCCGCGAGCCAAACGCCTGATAGATCAGGCTTGCGCTGGCGGGCCTTGGGCGCCGGCGCCGTGAGGATCGCCTCGCCCGCGCGCGTGCGCGGCACGGACGGGTGCAGCACACTCTCCCACTGCGCCTCGACACGCGGGGCCGCAATGACGAACGCGGTCGCAACCGCAGCGACGAACCGCTTCATGGCGCGCTCCCTTTGCTCGAGCCCGTGAACAAGCTCTGGCCCGTGCTCGTCAACGTGACGACGTGCGCGTTCGCGATCGGGAGACCGTTCTTGGCGAGATACGCCTCGACGATCACGGCGTCGCCCACCTTCATCGACGAGCGGCTCCAGCCGTTGCGCATGAGCAGGTTCGGGCTCGCGAGCTCGAAGCCCCAGTTCACGACGTTGCCGGCTTCGTCTTTGACGTCGACGTAGAACCAGGTGTGCGGATTGCGCCACTCGACGTTCGTAACGGCGCCCGCGAACGTGGCGCGCTTGTTCGCGTCGAACTCGGCCGAGAAAGAGTGATGCGCGAGCGCCCGAGCGCTGGCCACTGCGAGGCTCAGGCCCAAGACCGTTGAGACGAGTATTCTACTTTTCATGCGAAGGCTCCCGACGAGGTCCTAAGGGCGCTCGGATTTTGGCCGAGCCCAAGGGCGTTGGAAAGGCTCTCCCGCGGCTCGCTCGTAGTCATGGGTCACGGGAAGAGGTCGAAGTTGCGCAACGCGGCGAAGCGCTCCGCGAGCCAGTGCCAGGCCGTGTGGCCGACGATGACGGCGAGCACGATGCCGCCGACGCGCTCGTTGACGTATCGAAACAAGAGATTCAGCGCGGGCACGAGCAGCACGAGCACGAGCAGCTGCCCGAGCTCTAGACCTAAGTTGAACGACAACAACGACGTGAGCACGTGGTCGCCGGCGAACTGCAAGGTGTTCTGCAACGCGAACGAAAAACCGAATCCGTGGACGAGGCCGAAGCCGAGCGCGATCGCCCACCGCGTGCGCCGGTTCGGCGCCACGACGTTCTCGACGGCCATATAGAAGATCGACAGCGCGATCAGCGTCTCGACGAGCGGCGGGAACCAGAGCGCAGTGGGCGCTAAGCCGTACGCCGAGCCAATCAGCGTTACCGAATGCCCCACCGTGAACGCCGTGACTATAGCCACGAGCGCGCGCAGCTCGCGCCGGAACGGCACGACGAGGCAGAGCAAGAACAAGAGATGATCGGCGCCGTCGAGGATGTGCGTGAAGCCCTGCTCGAGGAAGCGCAGCAACGATTGGTGCCAACGCGGGTCGAGCGGCACGAGGCCCACTTCGCCTTCGATCTGATATACGCGCTCGACGCCGGCCGCGCTCGTGAAGCGCACGGCATTGACGACCCGCATGCCGAGGCGCTCGAGCCGGGGCCGCAGCGAGAACAGCGAGCTCGCCGATTCGATCGGCGCCTCGAACCACACGTCGAGCAACGCCTGCTGCCAGACGAGCTCGATCTCGGCCGGCAACGGCGGCGCCGCGAAGTGCGCGAGCGCTGCGCCGTAATCGTCGAACGACCGGTCGCTCGGGATCGAAGCGCGCACCGCGACAATCGTGAGCGGTAATCGCCGCTCGCCTTCGTAGAGCTCGACGTTGCCTAAGAGCCAGAGCTGCGCGGCGTCGCGGAGCTGCCGCTCGGCGCGCGGGATGTCGAGAAACCCTAAGCCGAACGTCGGAAAGACGATGTCTTGCATCGCCTCGAGCGGCGCGCGCACGAGCAGCCGAACGCGGTCGCCCTCGGGCCGCACGAGCATGCGCACGGTCACGTCGCTCGGCACCTCGTGCGCGCTCGCGAGCGGCGGCAGCAGCGCTGCGCCCAAGGCGATGAGCCAAACCACACGCCGCACTGCTCGAAGCTCCATTTGAGGCTCTCGGTGAGGAGGCAATTTCCGCTATTATCCGAGCGAAGAACAAGCCCAGGCTTCAAAAGGGCGCCGCTGACGACACCGGGGGGAACCATGCACCATCGGATCGGACCTGTCCTCGTTCTTGGGACCGGCGCACTACTCGCCGCCTGCAACAACCCCGCACCGCCCGCCACGGGCGCCGCGCCCGCGCCCGCTGCCGCTGCCGCACCGGCCGCCGAGCCCGGCGCGCCGGGCGTCGCGCCACGCTTCGAGGTGGACCCGTTCTGGCCGAAGCCGCTGCCGAATCACTGGATCTTGGGGTCGACGATCGGCGTCTCGGTCGACTCGCGCGATCACGTCTGGATCATCCACCGTTATCAGTCGCTCAACGCTCAAACCGAAGCGAGCGCCGGCGTCAACACGCCGACGGGCACGTGCTGCACCACCGCGCCGCCCGTCATCGAGCTCGACGCCGCGGGCAACGTCGCGGGCTCGTGGGGCGGGCCCGGCGAGGGCTACGACTGGCCGTCGTCGAACCACGGCATCACCGTCGATCACCTGGACAACATCTGGATCGGCGGCAACGACGTCAAAGACGCGCACGTGCTCAAGTTCTCGCGCAGCGGTCAGTTCCTGCTCCAGCTCGGCAAGCCCGAGCAGAACCAGGGCAGCAACGACGCAGTGAATTTCTGGCGCGTCGCGGAAATCTCGATCGATCCCGCGGCCAACGAGGCGTACATCGCCGACGGCTACGGCAACAAGCGCGTCGTCGTCATCGACGCGACGACGGGCGAGCGCAAGCGCTACTGGGGCGCGTACGGCAACGCGCCCGACGACACCGACTTGGGTCCCTACGATCCCGCGGCGCCGCTCGCGCAGCAGTTCCGCAATCCCGTGCACTGCGCCGAGCCGTCGCAGGACGGCTTGGTCTACGTCTGCGACCGGGTCAACAACCGCATCCAAGTGTTCCGCAAGGACGGCACGTTCGTGAGCGAGCTGCGCGTCGCGCCCGAGACGCGCGGCGCGGGCTCGGTCTGGGACATCGCGTTGTCGAAGGACCCGGGGCAGGCCTACATCTATCTCGCCGACGGTCTCAACGAGCGTGTCTACGTCATTCATCGCGAGTCGATGCGGATCCTCACGAGCTTCGGCGGTGGCGGGCGCCAGCCCGGGCAGTTCTTCGGCGTGCACAGCATCGCCGTCGATTCGCAGGGCAACATCTACACCACCGAAACCTACGAAGGGAAGCGGATCCAGAAGTTCGTCTATCGCGGCCTCGCGCCGATCCCGGGCGAGTCGCAAGGCGCGCTCTGGCCGCGGTAGCCCATGCGGACCCTAGCCACGCTCTGGCTCGCGGCCGCGGCCGCGAGTGTCGCCCAAGCTCAGCCGGCCGCGGCGCCCGAGGACCCCGTGCTCGCCCACTTTCGCGAGTACCGCGCCGCAATCGAACGCAACGACTTACCCGCGGCCGAGGCCGCGGCCACCGCGGCGCTCGCGGCTTCGGAAGCCAGCAACGGCCCGCGCACGGCCGTGCTCGCGCTGAATCTCGCGAACCTCCGGCTCGGGCTCGGCAGCGGCTCCAACGCGCTGCGGCCGGCGCGTACCGCGCATAGGCTCGCCGCCGCGCCCGATGCGGGCGTCGATCCGCTCACGGCCGAGCTGACCCTCGGCCAAGCCGAGCTCGCCGCTGGCGACGCGGCCGGGGTTGCTCGGCTGCGCGGCACCTTCGCGACCGCCGAGGCCGCGGGGCTTACGACGGACGTCTACGACGCCGCCGTGAGGCTCGGTCTCTGGGGCATCGCACAACAACGGTACGGCGAGGCGCTGAACGCATGGATGGTCGCCGAGCGCCTCGCGCACGTGACCGACGACCCCACGCTCGCCCGCGCTCGGGCGCTCACGGGGCAAGGTGCCGCGATCTTGCTCGCGAGCACCGATCGCAATTTGCCGCCGCCGACCGACGGCGGGCCGCGGCTACTGTCGGCCGCCGACGCGCAAATCGTCAACGACAAACTCACCGTCGCGCAACGCTTGCTCATGCCGGCCGCGCTCGGCGACGGCGCGGCAGCGGAGGTCACGCCTGCTCAACAAGCGTTCGCGGAAGCGCTCGCCTGGCAGAGCGCGCTGCTCACCAAGGTCCAAAGCCAGGGGAGTGCGCTGCCCACGACGACTCCGTACACCGATGACGCGCCGCGGTTCGACCGAACCGGCGTCTGCGTGCTGCAGACGAACGCGGATCCGTCGCCCGGGTACCCCGGCGACGCGCTCGAGCGTTACCAAGTCGGCGCCGTCGTCCTGTACATGCGGCTCGACGCACGCGGCAGAGTCGTAGACCGCGAGGTCATCGCGTCCGTCCCGTCTGCCAGCCTCGAACCGGCAGTCGCCGCGGTGGCCGAGCGCTGGCGCGTCGAGCGAGAGCCGGGCACACCGCGCAATTGCCGCATGCCTTCGTCGCACTTCGTGCCGAGTCGGTTCGTTCTTCAGTAGGCGCGGTCGCACGCGAACGCGACGCGCGGCGTTCGTGATCGCTCAATTGGGAGGAAACATGCGCATCATGTCGTTGCTGCTCACGGCCCTGGTCTCGTTCGCGGCCGGCGCACAGACGCGCGAAGCCGGGCCGTGGTGGCCGCACGCCGAGTGGGGCGCGCAGGACCAAGCGGGCGCTTCGAACCGCATCACGCCGGCGAAAATTGTCGAGGCCGTCGGCCTCGTGAAGACCGGTCGCGTCTACGAGCTCGGCCAGATCTACGAACGCGGCATGCCCATGGGCGGCACGCGCGACTACGCGCTGCGCCTCGTGCCGGCGATCGAGCCCGCAGGCTCGAACCGCGTGCTCTACAACGACGAGTTCCTCGCGGCCGAAGTGGGGCAAGTCGGGACGCAGTTCGACGGGCTCGGTCACATCGGCGGCGAGGTGCGCTACGCCGACGGCTCGCTACACCGCGTGTTCTACAACGGCTTCACGACAGCCGAGATGAACGCGGGCACCGGGCTCCGACAGCTCGGCATCGAGCACGTGAAACCCATCATCACGCGCGGCGTGCTCGTCGATCTGCCGGCGTTCAAGGGTGTCGCGCGGCTAGCGGGCGGCTATGAAGTGACGCTCGCGGACGTGCGCGGCGCGCTTGCGCGCCAAAACATCGCCGAGAGCTCCATCCGGCCCGGCGACGCCGTGCTGTTTCGCTACGGCTGGGCGCAGCTCTGGCGCACCCCGGCCGAGTACAACGCCGCGGCTTTACCGGGCATAGGTCTCGACGTGGCGAATTGGCTCGTCGAGCGCAAGATCACGGTCACGGGCAGCGACACGTCGGTCACCGAGGTGACGCCGAGCCCAGTGAGCGGCGCGGCGATCCCCGTGCATCAGGAGCTCATGATGAAGAGCGGCATCTTCAACATCGAGAACATGACGTTCGAGGAGCTCGCGGCCGAGCGCGCCTACGAGTTCCTGTTCGTCGCGACGCCGATCCGCTTCGAGGGCGCCACGGGCTCGCCGCTGCGGCCGCTCGCGATTCGCTGAGCGAGCCATGGGCGAAGGCTCGAACACGACGACGATGCGCGCGCTGCGCGTTGGCGCCTGGGCGCTGTTCGTCGTGGCGTTCGCGTTCCTTTATTACCGCTACGCGGGTTCCTGGGGAGATGAGATCACGGGACTCGCGCAGTCGTCGGCGCTGTTCGCCTATGCGACCTACGTCGTGGTCGGCGCCCTGCGCGGCTTCGCGCTGATTCCCGTGACCAATCTCGTCGTGCTCGCGATCCCGATCTTCCCGCCGTGGCCGCTGCTCGTGCTCACGCTCGTCGGCATCGCGATCTCGTCGGCGAGCATTTACGCGTTCGCCGGGTCGCTCGGGCTCGCGAGGTATTTCGAGCGCAAGCACGCGCGCAGCGCGGGGCGCGTGCGGGCCGCGCTCGAGCGCCACCCGACGAAAATCGTCACGGCGTGGAGCTTCTTGCCCGTCGTGCCGACGGATCTCATCTGCTATGTTTGCGGCGTCATGCGCATCCGTTTCGGGCGTTTCATGCTCGGCGTCCTCGTCGGCGAGGGCGCGATCTGCGCCCTCTACATCTTCGCGGGCCAGACGCTGCTCAACCTCGGCGAGCGCTTGCTCGGCCCCGCGCCGGCGGCCGCGCAAACCTCGGGCGAGGTCGTCTATGCGGAGCACTGCGCGCTCTGCCACGAGCAGGTCGACGACCGCATTCCGCATCGCTCGGCGTTGCAGCAGATGCCGGCCGCGCGTATCGTGCGCGCCCTCGACGCGGGCGCCATGCTCGCGATCGCGATGACGATGAATCGCGACGAGCGCCTCGCCGTCGCGGAGTATCTCGGCACGGACGTGCCCGACACGGCTATGCCGGCCACAGCTTTCTGCTCGAACCGGACGGTGACGTTTGCGCCGACGCCGCGCGCGGGCTGGAACGGCTGGAGCCCGACGCCCGACAACGCTCGCTTTCAACCGGCCGAGCGCGCGGGCTTAAGCCCGGAGCAAGTGCCACTCTTGCGGCTTCAGTGGGCGTTCGGATACGCCGGCGACGTCACGGCGTTCGCGGCGCCGACGATCTTAGACGGCCGGATCTTCGTCGGCAGCGCGGGCGGGCTCGTGCACGCGCTGCGCGCGGACAGCGGCTGTTTGCTCTGGACGTTTCAGGCCGACGGGCCCGTGCGCGCGGCGCCGCTCGCGGTCGCGCGCGACGGCCGCCCCGTGCTGCTGTTCGGCGATCTCGTCGGCTGGTTCTACGCCGTGGACGCTGCGACGGGCGCCCTCGTCTGGAAGACGCGCATCGAGACGCACGATTCAACGCGCCTCACGGCGGCCGCGGCGGTGCACGACGGCGTCGTCTACGTGCCCGTGTCGTCGTGGGAGGAGTCGCGCGCCGGCGACCCCGCCTATCCGTGCTGCACGTTCCGCGGCAGCGTCGTCGCGCTGCGCGTGCAAGACGGCACGCGGCTCTGGCAGAGCTACATGACCGACGTGCCGCGTGAGCTCGGCAAGAACGGCACGGGCGCGCCGCTCTACGGGCCGTCGGGCGCCGCGATCTGGGCCACGCCCACGGTCGACGCGAGCCGCGGGCTGCTCTACGTCGCGACGGGCGACAACTACACGGAGCCCGCGACGCCGACGAGCGACGCGGTGGTCGCGCTCGCGCTCGCCGACGGCCGCTTCGTCTGGACGAAGCAGATGACGGCCGGCGACGCCTACAACGGCTCGTGCAACCGTGAGCACCGCTCGAATTGCCCGTTCGAGTCCGGTCCCGACTACGACTTCGGCTCGCCCGCGATCCTGTTGCGAGGTGGCGAGCGTCTGCTCGCCGGCCAGAAGTCGGGCATCGTCTATGCGCTCGACGCGGCGCGCGAGGGCGCGATCCTCTGGCAGACGCGCGTCGGCGAAGGCGGACTCAACGGCGGCGTGCAGTGGGGCATGGCCACGGACGGCGAGCACGTATACGCGGCGACCTCCGACGTCGGCCGCGCGCGCTGGACCGGTGACCCGTTCGACACGCGCCGCTACATCCTGGACCCGAAACGCGGCGGCGGCCTCACGGCGCTGCGTGTCACCGACGGCAGCCGCGTCTGGCACGCGTCCGCGGCGCCCTGCCCCGACGGCGCGCCGGCCGGCTGCAGCCCGGCGCAACCGGGCGCCGTGACGCTGATTCCGGGCGCGGTGTTCGCAACCTCGAACGACGGCCACGTGCGCGCGCATGCGACGGACGACGGCCGCGTGCTCTGGGATTTCGCCACGGCGCGCGAGTTCGCCACCGTCAACGGCGTGCCCGCGCGCGGCGGCTCGCTCGACGGCCCCGGCGTGGTCGTGGCTGACGGTCTCGTGCTCGTGAGCTCGGGCTACCCGCGCAACGGCGGCATGCCGGGCAACGTGCTGCTCGCGTTCCGCGCACCCTGAAGTAGCGAGTCCGCCGGGCCGCTCGGTCGACCGCAGGCTAGCGCGCCTGACGAATCGCCCGCCAATGCTCCGATGCCTTGAGCTTCATCCTCGCGTCCTCGGAGGCGAACAGCCCGATATGGCCGCAATCGAGGCAGACGGTCGGGCGGAATTTCGCGGCGGAAAAAAAGTTCGCGCCCAGCTTCGGGAGCAATTCCGGACTCGTCCCGTCCGAAGACGAATAGTACTTCTTGTATTCGTATAGCTCGTTGGAGTCGCACGCTGGACAACGTTTCATAGGTTTTCTCCCGATTTGTGCACAACCTGCTGCCCTCTAACCACCGCCGCCACAACCACCACCGCCACCACAGCCTCCGCCGCCTCCGCCGCCTCCGCCGCCTCCGCCGCCTCCGCTGCAGCCACTGGCGGCTCCGCAACCGCCTTGGCCGCTATCCGCCATGCCGCCATCCGTGGAGCCGTTGTCGCCGCCGTTCGAATCCTTCGACGAAGGCGCGCCGGCGAGGTAACCGCAGGCGCCTGTAGCGCCGGCTGCGGCCGCGCGCTTGGCTCCGACTGCGCGCTTGTTGCGCTTCCGCGCAGCGCTACCGCGAACGGCTGCGAACACCCCGGCGACCACGACGGCAGTGAGGACGAGTCCGACCAACCAGACGCCGACGCCCGATGGACCTCCATCGTCCGCTTGCGCGAGCGCGTGCGTCACGGCGAGCACGCTGCCGCCGATGAGCGTCGCGATCGCACCGCGCCGCAGCAGCGCTCGGTCGAGCGTGACGACGTCGCGCCGATCGACGCGAACGAAGTCATGATGCTCGTGGAATCGTTCGCCCGCCGCCGGCCAGAGATCTCGCGGCGGCTTGCCGAAGTAGCGGCGATAGGACGCGAGCGTGTTGTCGTACCACGACTGGTACTTCCGGCCCTCATCGGCGCCGCCTCGCGTCGGCCCGTGATGCAACGGCCTCTCGAGCGTGTCGCGGCACAGCGCTTCCCAGTAGTGCTGCGAGTAGAGCAGGTGCAGATGCCACACCTGATCGACCTCGTCCGACGGCGTCACGGGATGACCGGCGTGCGCGGCGAGAAAGCAGAACTTGCGATACTCGTCGATGGCCTGCGCCGCGAAGTCGCGCGACCAACCATTGTCGCGCGCGAGTCGCGCGGAGAACGGCAGGGCCGCGTCGGCGGCGTCGAGATCGAGGGCGCGAAGACGTTTCCAGGTCGTGAGCTCTTGGGTGTTCATGTTGTACCTCACTCGTTTGTTTCACGTCTTTTGATACCGGAAATATAATACATGTATTGTAAGTCCAGTACAAGTGGTCGTATGATGCGGCCCGCGATGTCTCATAACCCCGCGCCACCCAACGAAAACCCGTCCGGCCGTCGGCCCCAGTGGACGATCTTCAGCAACCACGCGCACGTGCTCGTGTGCATCGCCCGCAACCCCGAGGAAACCGTGCGCGAGATCGCGCGCAAGGTCGGCATCACCGAACGGGCCGTGCAGCGAATCCTTGGCGATCTCGAGGAGGCCGGGGTGGTTACCCGCGAGCGCAACGGCCGGAAGAACAGCTACACCCTGTCGCTCGATCAGCCGTTGCGGCACCCGCTCGAGGCGAACACGACGATCGCCGAAGTCATTCGCGTCATCGAAAGCGAGTGAGCGCCGTGGGCGCGCGATGCGCGCTCAGCGTTTGCCCTCGAGCGGCGCGAGCATGTGCCGCAGCGTCAGTGGCGCGCGCCCCGCGAGCGTCGCGACGGCGCCCGAGCAGCTAGCCATGTAACCCTCGCGGATCGAGCGGCCGAACGAAGCGACGAGCTCGGCGCCGTAGCGCAAGTGGTCGTCGCCCTTCGCATCGCCGACGAGCGTGGCGACGAACGCTGCATCGTCGAGCGCGCGGGCGCGCACGGGACGGCCGCCGACCTCGCCGTAGAGCGCCGCGAGATCGTCGGCCGAGAACGCCGCGCTGCCCGTGATCTCGTAGATGGCTCCCTCGTGCCCGGCCTCGAGCAAGACGGCCGCGGCGACTTGAGCGCAGTCCTCGCGAGCCACGTAAGCGGTGACACCCCGGCCGCGGTTGTGGACGAGCTCGCCCGTCTCGATGGCGCGCTTGGCTTCAGGCAGCTGGTAGTCGGCGTAGAGGCTGTTGCGCAAAATCGTTGAGGGGAGACCGCTCTGCTTCAACGCTTGCTCGGTCGCGTGGTGGCTCGGGGCAACCACGGCAGGGTTCGGCGGCTCGGGTTTCAAGCCCGACGTGTAGATCACGTGGCGAACGCCCGCGGCTTTGGCCGCGTCGATCGCGGCCTGGTGCTGCGCGGTCCGCTCGCGAAGATCGGTGGCGCTCACGAGCAGCAGGCGCTCGCCGCCGGCAAACGCGGCGCGCAGCGAGCGCGGGTCGGCGAAGTCGGCGTGACGCACCGCGACGCCACGCGCGGCGAACGACGCGAGCGCCGCCGGCGTGCGCGTCGTGAGGATCAGGTCCCGCGGGTCCACCGCCGCGAGCACGAGGTCCGCGGCGCGGCGGGCGAGTTGTCCCGACGCTCCCGTGATCACGAGTTTCATGGGTCCCTCGCGGTTTTTACTGTGTGTTGGTCGGAATCGTAGCGCGGCCTTATTCTTGGCGCTCGGCGGCGAAGAACGGCGGGGGGACTCATGCGCGTGCGCAACGTCGGAATCGTGGCAGTCGGGATCCTGGGCCTCGCTTGCGGCGCTAGGGCGGCGGCGCAGACGGCGGTCGGCGTCACGGCCGGCGAGCTCGTCGTCGAGCCGCCGACGCTGATCTCGCTCGGCTTCGAGTGGTACGTCGAAGGCGACACCGACCGCGACGCGGCCGTGGCCGTAGCGTACCGCCGTAAGGGTGAGCGCGACTGGCGCGAGAGCCTGCCACTCTTGCGCGTGCAGAACGAGCGCACGTTCTACGTCGAGACGCTCTACTACACGGCACCCAACATGTTCGCGGGCAGCGTGTTCGAGCTCGCCGAGGACACGGAGTACGAGGTTCGTTTTGCCTTAGCCGATCCCGACGGCGTGAGCGGCCAGGCCGAGCGCGTCGTGAGCGTGCGCACGCGCGCCGAGCCGCAGCCTTACGCCGGCGGCACGACGTATCACGTCTATCCGTTCGGCCACACGGGTCCGAAGCAGGAGCCTGCGTTCACGGGGCTGCTCGCCGCGTACTACCAGAACGCGCTCGGCGGCGACTGGAGCCGCGCGGCGCCGCCGCGCGTGCAACCCGGCGACACGATTCTCGTGCACGCCGGCGTGTACAAGGACTTCGACCGCTTCAGCTACAGCCACGAGATCCGCACGCAATACGGAACCTGCTGCGCGACGCCGTGGGACGGCACGTTCTATCTGACGCAAGACGGCACGGCCGAGCGGCCGATCGCGATCAAGGCCGCCGGCGACGGCGAGGTGATTTTCGACGGCGACGGCAACAACGTGCTGTTCAACGTCATGGGCGCCGACCACACGTACTTCGAAGGTATCACCTTCCGCAACACGAACTTAGCCGTCGAGGCCGGCCAGAAGAACATCGCGGGCGCTGTCGGCTTGACCGTCAAGCACTCGACGTTCGACCAAGTCGGCGTGGCGATCCACAGCGACTGGTCGGGCTCGAAGAACTTCTATATCGCCGACAACGTCATGAACGGCCGCAACGACCCGACGTATCTCATCGGCTGGTTCAGCATCTGGCCCTGGAACGAGGTCGATGGCTTCCTCGAGAAGCAACGCATGAAGTCGTACTACGCGATTGCGATCTACGGCTCGGGCCACGTCGTCGCCTACAACCGCGTGACGAATTTCCACGACGGCATCGATCACGCGACCTACGGCATGCCCGACGGCTACCCGAGCACGCCGCGCGACCGCATGCCCGTGTCGAACGACATCTACGGCAACGACGTCTCGAACATGCACGACAACTGCTTCGAGACCGACGGCGGCATGCACAACATGCGCGTGTTCCGCAATCGCTGCTTCAACGCGGCCGTGGGCGCGATGAGCCCGCAACCGATCTTCGGCGGCCCCGTCTATTTCGTGCGCAACGTCGTCTACAACAGCGTCTACGGGCCGCTCAAGGTCCAAGCGGACCCGTCGGGGATTCTCGTCTACCAGAACACCTACGTCGGCGAGATCCAGCAGATCACTCCGGCCTCGAACCTGCATTTCAGAAACAACTTGATCATGGGCCAGAAGGCGCGGCCTGTGCTGTTCGCGATCGACACGCACACTCCGTGGAGCTCGTCGGACTACAACGGCTTCCACGTGAACGCCGAGGCCGAGTACTCGTTCCAGTGGAGCTCGCCGCCGCGCGGCGGGCCCGTCGACTTCACGTCGCCGCGCGAGGTGCGGCGCTTCAAGACGCTCGCGGAGTACCAGCGCGCGACGGGGCAAGACCGGCATAGCCGTGCCGTCGACTACTCGGTGTTCGTGAACGCGGCGGCGCCAGACTTCACGAACCCGACGCGGCTCGTCTCGCCCGACGACGTCGATCTCAGGCTTGCGCCGCGCTCGCGCGCGATCGATGCGGGCACCGTGCTGCCCGGCATCACGGACGGCTTCGGCGGCGCAGCGCCGGACCTCGGCGCGTATGAGCACGGCACGGAGCCGCCGCATTACGGCCCGCGGCCGTCGACGTTCAGTCGCGCGCGAGAAACTCCGCGCGCTGGTCCTTGAGGAACGGCCGATCGATCTGCTCGGCTAGCAGCTCGATGTCGCGGCGCGCGACACCGCAGGTTACGAAGTGCTGCCGCCAGCCCGCCACGACGCCCGCGACGCGGCGTACCTGCGCGGTGGCTTGCTCATCGCTGAGCCCGAAGAGCTGCGCCATCGACAATGCGTTCGCGATCGTCGAATCGGCCTCGAGCTCGCCGACGCGCATTTGCTGAAAGCCCAGCGCCTGGCCCGAGGGCAGCACATCGTACGCGGGCGCGAGCTCGTACTGCTGCGCGTCGGTCACGAGCAGCGCATGATTCTTCTCGTGATCGTCGGTGTTGTCGATGAGGATGTTGAAGACCATGCGCCGGAACAGCTCGCGCATGTCGGCGACGTAACGATCCGCCGTCGTCACGCCTCTGCGGCGCAGCAGCTGCGCGAGCTCGGGATAGCCGAAGCGCTCGTGGGCGGCGCGCAGCGCGACGCGCGCGGTGAGACAGTGAATGCGGCGGCCGCGCCGCCGATCGAAACGCTTGACGGCGACGGCATGCCCAGCGGGCACGCGCACGGGCATGGTTTCAGCCACTTGAATGCCGGCTTGGCGCGCCAGCGTCATGGCCGCGTGCTCGACGAGCGGCGCGTCGGTGGCGTCGCCATCGCCGAACTTGACGACCCACTGCTCGGCGTCGATGTCGAGCAGCGCCTTCGGCCGCGCGCCGCCCATCGTGACTCCCGGCGCAAGCAACTGCCGCTCGTTGTCGGGCACGGATTCCCCGTCCTCGAGCTTGCGAATCAGCTCCTGGATGCGGCCCGCGTCGCCGAGCGCAGGCAGCGGCCCCAAGCGCCGCGGCCGATACTCGGCCGCCGAGGTCGAGACGCCGAGCGCGCCGAACCGGTCGTCGCCGGCAAAGTACAAGTACTCGAGCAGCGAGAGCCGCGGCGGCTTGTCGACGAAGCGAATGACGCGCTCGCCCCAACGGTCGGGCCGTGCGTCGTCGACCGCGCCTGCGGCCGTTTCCTTGTCGACCGGCAGGAACTCCTCGGCGACGAGCGGCAGATCCTCGCTCAGCGCAAAGCCCCGTTCGAGCCACGCATCGGCATACCGGACGGAGACGCCGCGGCTCGTGCGAACGAGGTTCAGCTCGCCGACGAATGCCGGCCGCGTCGGCTCGGTGAGCAGCCAGAGATAAAGCTGGTCGGTGGGACGATAGTCGGCGGCGCTCATGGGAATCAGCTCTGGCTCTTGCGACCGAGCCGCGCATCGGCCGAGTGCGGCGAGCGGATCGAACGCCGGTGCAGGGCTTTGCGTACGTCGCTCTCGAGGGCGCCGCGATCTTCGCTCGGCGCCGCAAGATCGGGTATGTCACCCGCCCGGCCGATGAGCCACAGCGCCGTCGCGTAGATGCCCGCGCCGACTCCGGCGTCACCGCGTTCCAGGCGAATCAGCGTCGGCACCGAAATCCCGAGCCGCTTGGCCCAGGCGCGCTGGGATTCGCGGCGGCGGAGCCGCGCGATCGCCAGGTTCTCGCCGAGGCGAGCGAGCGCCTGCGTGACCGCCGGCGGCAGGGTGCTCAACGCTTTCGGGCTCTTTGGCATAACAAAGAGTTTAGCGTTTCGGCTTATTTGGTCAAGTTTATATTAGTTAGTCGCGCCGCCTGGCCTCAATCGCGAATAACTCGCATTCAATAAATCCCTCACGTGAGGGATCGGCTCGAGGCAGCGGGTGAACTGGGATGCGCCCCGAGTGCGCGCTCGACATCCATGCTGGCGTGAAGGAGCCGCACGACTGTAATGCCGCCGCGGCGCGGCACATAGAACACGATGTGCGACGCGACTACGAGGGATCGTAGTCGGGGCGCAAGCTCTGGGCGCGTACGCCCGGCGTTCGGCATGAGACTCAGTTTCTGCAGCGCGAGGTCGAGCTCTTCGCGATAGCGGCGCGCCTGCGGTACGCCCCAAGTCTGCCTCGTGTAACGCCCGATCTCGCGTAGATCCTTCGCTGCGAGCGCTGTCAGGCGACAACGTGACATCAATCGCCAAGCTCGCGATCGAGCTCGGCGAAGGCTTCCTTGGCGCTAACGACTCTGCCCCGCTTGAGATCGTCGAGCCCTTTGCTTACCTCCTGGCGCAAAAGGTCGAGTTTGAGACGCTGCTGCTCTTCATAGGCGGTCACGGACATGACCACCGCCACGGGACGCCCGTTTTTCGAGATGGTCACGGGCTCCCGCTGGGCCTTGTCGAGCAAAACACCGAAATTGGTCTTTGCGTCGGCTGCGGTCATGGTGTCCATGAGCGGTTCCTTCAGCTGCTCTTCGACCATACTAGCCGACTTGGTCATTTTGATCATTTCAGCCATGAATCGCGCCGCGCGCCTTGCCGCCGCGCGCCACTCCCCCCTGGCGTCACAAATAACGCAACGCGATGCGCCCAGCAGCACCCGAATCCGGGGAGAACGGCCGATACAGGCGTTGCGCACGAGAACCTTACATGCGGCACCGAGAGCGGCGGCTGACGAGCAGGCTCCGTGAGCCCTCGCCCACCTGTGCAGTCACTCGTACCGCAGCGCGTCAACCGGCTTGGCGCGCGCCGCACGACTCGCGACGGCCGCGACGGTCAGGGTCGCGATGGCGAGCGCCAACAACCCGCTCGCGACGAACACGAGCGGGCCGAGCTCGATGCGATACGCAAAGCCCGCTAGCCACCGTTGCATCGCGAAGTAAGCCACGGGCCACGCGATCAGATTGGCGATAAGGACTAGCGCGCCGAACTCCGTGACAAACAGCTTCACGATGCCGGCGACGCTCGCGCCGAGCGTCTTGCGGATGCCGATCTCCTTCGTGCGCCGCGTCGTGCTGAACGAGGCCAGCCCGTAGAGCCCGAGGCATGCGATCGCGATGGCCAGCAACGAGAACGTCGTCAGCAACTGTGCCTGCCGACGCTCGCCCCGGTACAGCGCTTTGAAGTCGTCGTCGAGGAAGCGGCGGAGGACGGGGACATCGGGGCCGAGATCCTCCCAGACCGCGTCGATGCCGGCCAAAGTGCGCTCGAGGTCGGCGCCCGTCACACGGATCGAGGCTTGGCCAAGCCGCGCCGCCCGCTGCGTCGGCTGAACGAGGTAGATAGCCGGTAGCAAGAGATCGCGCACCGACTCGAGATACACGTCTTCGACGACACCGATCACAACGCCGCGACCGCCCGGACCTTCGATGATGCGGCCGACGAACTCGTCGGGCGTCGAGCCGAGGCGCTCGACGGCGAGTCGGCTCAGGATGAACGGCGCCGGCGGTGGCGGCGGTTGCCCCTCCTGCTGTGCGATCTCGCGGTCGCCGCTCGCTTCCGAGAACCCGCGGCCCGCGATCACGTCGATGTCGTAGGTTGCTAGGAAGTCGAAATCCACGAGCATCACCTGCGCGGCAATGCCACCCATGTCATCGTCAGTGAGATTCCTGACTTGCGATCGAAGACTGCCGCGGGTTCCGGGGACGACATTCGACGCCGTCACGGCCTCGACGCCGGGCACGCGCTCGAGCTCGAGTTTCATGGACTCCCACTGCGGACCCAGCCTCCCTGCCTGAGACCCGGTCAGCACGACGACCTGGTCCTTGTCGTAGCCCAAGTCGAAGCTCTGGGCGAAGCGTTGTTGATCGAACACGACGAGCGTCGCCACGATCAGCGCGATCGAAAGCGCAAATTGTAGAACGACGAGGATCTTGCGGAACGTCGCTGCCGTCGCGCCGCGCGTGATAGTGCCACGCAGCACACGCACGGGATTGAACGCAGACAACAGGAACGCCGGGTAGCTTCCGGCACCGATGGCCACCAACAGGGTAACCGCGACGATCGCCGCTATGACTTCCGGTCTCCCGACGTCGCCGAGATCGATATCTCGTTCGACGAAGCTCGCGAACGGTTCCAATACGGCCACGGCGATGATCATCGCGAGCGCGACGGCGATGAGCGTCAACAACAACGACTCGCCGATGAACTGCCGAATCAGCTGCGCTCTCGTGCCGCCGACGGCCTTCCGCAGTCCGACCTCCTTCGCGCGCTGCGTCGCTCGCGCCGTCGCGAGATTCACGAAGTTGATGCAGGCGATCAGCAGCACGAACACCGCGATAGCGGCGAACCCGTAGACGGTCGTGGCGCTGCCCGGCGTGCGCAGCTCGCCTTCGCGCGCGGAGCGTAGATGAATGTCGCGGACCGGCACCGCCGTGAAACCGCGCAATTGGTCGGAGCCCACGTCTTTGAAGCGCTGATTGAAGAACTCGCGCGAGCGGCTGCCGATCGCGCCCGGATCGGCTCCGTCAGTGAGACGCGCGTACGTGTGGTAACAGCTGCCGCTTTGACCCGCCAAGGTCTCCGCCGGCAAGAAGCTCATTGAAAGCAGTAGATCGAACTGAAGATGCGTGTTATCGGGCAGATCCGCGACGATGCCCGTGACCACGAACGGCAGTGTAGCCCCTTCGCCCACCTCGATGGTCGCACCTAGCGGATCCGCGTCGCCGAAGTACTTGCGGGCGGTGCTCTCCGTTAGTACGACGCCATTCGGTTGCGCGAGCGCGGTCCGCGCGTCGCCTCGGCGCCAGTCGAAATTGAAAATGTCGAAGAGCTCGTTGTCGGCTGCCATGAGTCGCGGCTCGAGGAACCGCCGCTCGCCAACTGTCACGAGCGAGCCGCCCCCGACGTCGAAGCAGCTCAGGAGCCGCGCCGTCGTCTCGATGCCGGGGAAAAAGTCCTTGAGCAACGGTGCAATCGCCGGCGACGCCCCCGCGAAATGCAGCGGGGGGTCGACCGCCGCGTCCTCAGAGATCCGAACGATACGGTCGCTATTGGAGTAGTGGCGGTCGTAGCTGAGCTCGTGGCGCACGAACAGCGCGATCAGCAGCGTGCAGGCGAGGCCGAGCGCGAGCCCCGCGACGTTGATCGCCGTGTACAGCTTCTGCGCGAGTAGCTGCCGGATGGCCATGGCGAGATAGCTCTTCAGCACGGCACCGCTCCGCTCTCGTGGCTATCAGATCGCGAGCTCGTTCGCCGCCACGACTCGACCGTCGAGCAGGTTCACGATGCGGTGCGCGCGCGCCGCGTGGCTTGGCGAGTGCGTCACCATTAGCACCGTGGTGCCCTGCTCGTTGAGGGTCGTCAACATGCCTAGGACCTCCTCGCCGTTTTTGCTGTCGAGGTTGCCCGTCGGCTCGTCGGCCAAGATCAGCTTCGGGTTGCCGACGACGGCGCGCGCGACGGCCACACGCTGTTGCTGACCGCCCGAGAGCTGGTCGGGCTTGTGCTTCGCGCGCGCGCTGAGTCCCACGAGCTCGAGCGCCTCGCGCACCAGGTTGCGGCGTTGCGGTTTGCTCACCTTCTGATACAGCAGCGGCAGCTCGACGTTCTCGTAGACGTTGAGCTCGTCGATGAGATTGAAGCTCTGGAAGATGAAGCCGACGTTGCCCTTGCGCAGGTTCGCGAGCCGGCTCTCGGAGTACTGCGAAATCTCGCGCTCGAAGAAGAAGTACTCGCCGCTACTCGGGTTGTCGATGAGGCCCACGATGTTCAGCAGCGTCGACTTGCCGCAGCCCGAGGGACCCATGACGGCGACGAACTCGCCAGATTCGAGCGCGAAATCGACGCCGTCGAGCGCCGCCGTTTCGAGCTCCGTCGTGCGGTACTTCTTGCTGACCTGCGTTAACCTGATCATTGCGGCTTGCCCCCGAATCAGATGCCGCGGTTGAACTGGATGCGATCGAAACGCTCGAGACTTTCGTAGCCCGACGTGATGACGCGCTCGCCGTCGCGCAGTCCTTCGAGCACTTCGATGCCTTCGGGATTGCGCCGGCCGAACCGCACGTCGCGCCGCACCGCGAAATCGCCGGACTCGTCGACGACGAACACCCACTGCCCGCCCGTGTCGTCGTAGAACGCTCCGTTCGCGAGCACGAGCGTATCGGCCGGCTGGCCGATTTCGAGTCGCATGCGCACGGTCTGGCCGCGGCGGATCGGCGGCGAGGCGTCGCCCGTGAACTTGAGGTCGATCTGGAACTGCCGGTCGCGCACGCCCGGGTACTCCTTGCTGACCTCGAGCACGTACTTCTTGCCGTCGATCTCGACCTCCGCGAGCTGGCCGACGGTGACGCGCGACAGATAGAACTCGTCGACGAACGCGGAGACCTTGAACGCATCCTGCTCGTCGACCTGGCCCACGCGCTGCCCCGGCGCTTTCGACTCGCCGGCGTTCGCTTCGAGCGACGTGAGCTGGCCGTCGATCGGCGCCACGATGACGAGATTGCTCAAGTTATCGCGGGCGATGGCGAGGTTCTTGTTCATCGCATCGAGCGCGTCGTTCATGCGCGTGAGCCGGTTCGCGCCGAACTCCTCGTCGAGCTCGAGCTGCTGCCGCACGGGAATACGGAGGTTTCGGTAGCGCGTGAGCTCGGCCTCGAGATCGTCGATCTGGCCTTTCGTCGCGCCGCCCGTCGCGAGCAACGGCTGGCGCCGCGCGAGCTCGCGCGTGAGGCGGTCGATCTGGTAGTCGATCTCGATGAGCTCGCGCTGATTGCGCAACCGGCTTTGCTCGAAATTCTGCCGCGTGGTGCTCAAGAAGTTGAGCTGCTCCGTGAGCTGCGCCTCGGCGCCGATGACTTGCAGCTCGAGGTTCGTGTTCTTGAACGTGACGAGCGGCTGGCCGGCCGTCACGAACGCGCCCTCCTCGACGTGCACGGCCGTGATCTGCCCGCCCCCGACGGCATCGAGATACACGGTGGTTCGCGGCACGACGTTACCGGTGACGGGGATGTACTCGCGAAACGTGCCGAAGGCCACCCGCGAGACCGTGACGCGTTCGGCGCCGACCGTCAGCGTGCGCGTCAAGCCGAACTCGACGTAGGCGTACGCCGAGAGCGCCACGAGCAGCAGCGCGGCAGCCGCGATGGCGACTCTTTGCGGCGTGATCAGCCGCTGCTCGATGCGCGTGTCCATTGCAGACAGGACGACCTCGTCGCTGTCCGGCGCGGCGTCCGAGTCTTTTTTCGGCTTCAGGACGAGGATTGCCAATCGCTGGCCTGCTGTGTTACCTATGCAATACAGTAGAGACGTAATACAATGCCGTCAAGCGAGGGACTTCAGCGATGGCACACGACGCACAAACCTGGGACGACGACCGCCCGATCTACCGCCAGCTCATGCAGCAGATCGTGGCGAAGATCATCGATCAGACGTACCCCGAGGGCGAGTTGCTACCGTCCGTGCGGCAGATCGCCAGCGACTATCTCGTGAATCCGCTGACGGCGGCGCGCGCCTATCGCGAGCTCGGCGATCTCACGGAAACGCGGCGCGGCATCGGCCTCGTCGTCAAAGAAGGCGTGCGCGACTTGCTGCTACGCCGCGAGCAGAAACGGTTCTTACGCGACGAGTGGCCGCTGATCCGCGAGCGCATCAAAGCGCTCGAGCTCGATCCCAAGGACCTGCTGAAGTAGCCGGCGCATGCTGCGACATTATCTGTCGCTGGCTTTTCGTCACGTCGCTCGCAACCTGCTTTACGCCGTGATCAGCGTCACGGGGCTTGCGATCGGCTTCGGCGCCGACGCGCACGAAGGAGATCGGCACCCGCAAAGCCGTCGGCGGCGGGCGCAGAGAGATCGTGCGCCTGCTGCTCTGGCAATTCTCACAACCCGTGCTGCTCGCGAACGTGATCGCGTGGCGTGTCGCGTACTACGTCATGGCGGGTGGCTCCAGGGATTCGCGCGGCGCGTGGAGCTCGAGTGGTGGATGTTCGCGGGCGCTGGAACCCTCACTCTCGCGGTGGCCGTCGCGGCTGTCTCCATGAACACATGGCTGATAGCGGGCGCTCGTCCCGTTGAAGCGTTGCGCTACCAATAAGGCCACATGTTCGGACGCTATTCTTCGCTCACGCCGCTGCTTGCTTTAAAGAAGCACGGCTTTCAGACCACCTCGCGCGTATCAGCCGGCTCCGTGCTGGCAGTGGTTCTAATTTTGGCCGTCACTACCTGGAGCCTCAACAGCAAAAGGACGGCGGTTGCATCCGCACAATTTCTGGTGGCGCAGCTTGTCCCTGATGGGGAGCTTACGGCGGAAGAGTACGAAACCTGGAAACAAATAAGCAATTCCGAGCCGGAGACACGCTTGGAAGTTGCAAGACTGTTCCAGCAGAACCGCTACGCGGCACTGCTGTTTGAATCAACAGAACTGATCAGCAATACCGTGATCGGGCTTGACCAGGATGGTCAGATGTCACGGAAATTGGTCGAGCAGCTGATCTGCGAAAAGCTGGAGTCGGATCCGCGTGCCTCCAGTCAGGCCGCGTCGCTCTACATGGCGGCCTGGCTCAATCTGGCGGGTTTGGATTCCGCTTACTGTGCTTCCGTCCTCTCCGGTAGTCTGCTCGCCGGTAATCCTGACACGCTGGCTGCAAGAGCAAGACTATTGTCCACGGTATTAGGACGGTTGCCGACGGAGAAATCCCGCCTCCACGTCGCCGCGATCGTCGATCTGATGAATTCTGCCACCGCCGCCGATATGGCCGCCTTGTTCAGCACCTTGCGGGATGTGGATAGTGCAGAGTTCCCGGACGAATTTAGCAGGGCGGTGGAAACGCTCACAAGGCGCATTTCAGCAGCCCAATCGACCGCGGACGTGTCTAACCTTTTCGATTCGATCGATCATCTGAAGTTTGAAGTGAAACCAGCCCAACTGGCCATCATTATCGATGCGGCGTTGAACAAGGTGTTGGTGCAGGATGACGTCGACGCCAAATTCAGCATCTACGTCACGCTACTCGATTTGAAGATATCGCATCCCGAGATCAGCTTTGGTGCCCGCGCCGACTACCTGATGCGGGGTCTTCACCGCTATGGTGAGTCGGTCGAAATACAAGACTACTCAGGTGTGCTGCGTCTGAGCGAACAGTACGGCGTCGACGTGCGTAGCGAGGCTGCATTGGGAAGCGCCTTGCTAGACGGCATCCGTAACATGGGCGAACCGGAATACGGCAGCAGCATATTGCCCTATTGCAAGCGCTTTCTGGAGATCAGTCCGGAACTCCCTTACGAAGTCCTGCAGCGGGGAGCGAAGTTGCTGGTGGAACAGTTGCACAACGAGGCTTTCACTTTTCAACGAGAGTGTTTGCATGACCCGGCGCTGGTGGAACGGCTGGAATCGAGCGATAGGTCAGAATTAGCTCTCGTCGTTCTAAGCGCGTTGGAAGCGGCGAGCCAATCTGGCGCAAGCGACTCTACTCGGCGTGTTGCCAGTCTGATGGAACTGCTCGGATTGCTCGGAGCCGATCTAACCGCAACGCAAATCAATCAGTTGAAAGCGGCCGTGGCCACCGCGATGGAGAGTGGCCCCGATGCGCGTAGTCTTACCGATCTGGCGATTGCCGCGGTCCGAGGGAAATTTGGGGTAGCCCCCGACTTCTACCTTGACCTGATCGCCATGATCGCTAAGGCAGCGCCCGACCCATCAGTGGGGCTTACATTTTTGTTGGAAGCACTTCCCGATATGCAACGCTCAGAGCTGATCGCGGCGGGACTGCAGGACTTCTTCGCGCTGACGGATCCCGCGGACGTGGCATCGCTCGTGTCGGTGCTGCACATTACGTCCCGCTGGATAGCTCCGGGCGATCAGCGGAGGATTGGCGAGTTTTTGGTCGCGGCGATCGATAAAACACAGGACATCAGTATCGTACCCAAGCTTTCCCAGCCCTTCAGCGAGCCCTTCGCCCTAGAGCAGGCCATACTCGGCAAAATCGCCGCGAGCACCGAGCGATCGGACCTCGCTTATCTATTCGACGCAACGCGTACACTCCGGCGCAGTAGCGTGGACGACGCGAACGATAGAACCGTCTTGCGCGCAGCGATAGTGCGTTTTCTCGATCAGATCGATCCGCTCGACGGACATGATGAATCCGTGCGCGGCGTGATAAAGCGTTTCGACTTGAGGTTGTCGCCGGACGAAGTGGAAAAGCTGTCCGTGCGTTTCATTCAAGCGCTACGAGACGAGACGAACTACGGTCCAATCACGAACTACGGCGGTTCGATTGAGATTCTTTCGCTCCAGGCCATGCCTGGGGAACTTGATTCCCTACTGGCGGTGCTGCACGCAAAGCTGATCTCCACCACCAATACCGAGACCTATCCGCTACTGTTGTCCACGTGGCTTGCGGTCGAAGCTTCAACCAACCAGTCCGTATCCTCGGACCAACGGTTGCCTCTGTATAACGAACTGTTGCGACTACCGCTGATGAGCCGGGAAAATCGGAAGCTGTTGCAGGAACGTATCGACGAAATGGCAGTGATCCCGGGACGAACGTCGAATGAGTGACCGGACCTTGCGGGGCGCGCTCGCTGCTGGGCCGGAGTCAGCGACAAGATCACGCAATCGCGGATGCACGGGATCTGTGCACTTCGGACTTTCTCGTTCTCTTTCGGTATGTCAATCCGGCGATTCGGCTGGGATTGATATCTGCCTGTTACGAGTTCCAGTCGAACCTCCTCCAGAAACTGCGCCAAGCACGGCGAATGCTGGCGCTCCACCGCGCAGTCAGCTAGATTTTTCGTAGGGGGATCGGGTGTTCCGACACTACGTTACTGTAGCCCTGCGGAGCCTGAGCGGCGCCCCGTTGGCCACGGCCGTGAACGTGGTCACGCTCGCCGTCGGGCTCGTGTGTTTCGTCACGGCGTACGCGTTCGTCGGGTTTTGGGGCGGCGCGGAGCGGCACTTCGCGAACGCGGCCGACACCTACGTGCTCACGGCCACGGTCAGGAATCGCGACACCACCGCGCCCGGCATCGGCGGCGTCAATAACTCGCCGCGCGCGCCCGAGGTGGCTGCCGAGCTGCTCCGCAACGACTACCCGGGGGTCAAGGTCGCACAAGCTGTCACGATCGACCGCACGATGACGGTCGCGAGCGGCGGACAGGCCGTGCGTCTATTCGGCGTCGCAGTCGATCCCGAGTTCCTCGAGATCTTCGATCTGTCTTTCGTCGCGGGTGATGCGAGCTCTGCGTTCGCGTCGCCGCGCAGCGTGATCCTCACGCGCGACGCCGCCGGCCGCCTGTTCGGCAACTCCGAGGCGCTCGGCAAGAGCGTCGTCGTCGGCAACACTGTCGACGCCACGGTCACGGGTGTGATCGACGCGATCCGCGAGCCATCGCAGTTCGGCCGCTCGGCCGACGCGGCGATGCCGTTCGACCTGCTCGCGTCGCTCGACGTGCTCGACGTAGTTCGCGGACCCCGTCCGCCGAACGCGGCCGGCTGGTTCCAGTTCGGCAGCGCGATCACGTACCTCCACCTGCCGGCGTCAGGGGCCCTGTCCGCGGAATCGCTGACTGCGCAGCTCAAGGATTTCGCCGGTCGGCACGTGCCCGCCGACTTGCTGCGGACCAACGACTACGTGTTCGGGTTGATGCCCGTGACCGAGGTAGTGAGCTCCGGCAACGGCAATTTCTTCGGCACCGGCCTGTCGTTCACGGCCGTGCTGCTGCTCCTCGGCGGCCTCGTGCTGGGCGTGGCGTGCGTGAACTACGCGAATCTCGCAACGGCGCGGGCCGCGCGGCGTGTGCGCGAGATCGGCGTGCGCAAGGCGATCGGCGCGTCGCCGCGGCAGATCGCCGTGCAGAGCCTGTTCGAGGCGGGCCTGCTCGTGGCCTTGTCGCTGCTGGTGGCGCTCGCGGCTTTCGTCGCGCTGCAGCCGCTCGTGAGAACGCTCCTCGGCACGGAACTCGACGCCGTGTTCTTCTCAACCCTCGGCGTGTGGCCGGCGCTCGCCGCGCTCGTCGTGGGCGTGACGCTCGCGGCCGGCGCGTATCCCGCGTTCGCGCTGTCCCGCGTGCGGCCGGTGAGCGCGCTCGCGACCGCCCAAGCGAGCTTCGGCTCGCCGCTGTTCTCGACGCTGCTCGTCGGCGCACAGTTCGCGGTGGCGAGCTTCCTGCTGATCACCGTCACCATCATCCTGTTGCAGAACGCCGAGATGCGGCGCACGGCGCTGCGCTCGATCGCCGATCCGCTGCTCGTCATCGAGAACCCCACGCGCACGACGAAGGTCAGCGCGGCGACGTTGCGCGAACGGCTCGAGGCGCTGCCGCAGGTTCGCGTCGTCACCGAGATGCAGGGCGTGCCGTGGGAGTCGCTGAATATCACGACGGTGGCCGACAGTTCCGATCCGCAGGCGGCACGGCGGACGGTAGTGACAAGGCCCGTGGGTTTCGACTTCTTCCGCGTGTTCGACGTGCCGCTGCTCGCGGGCCGCGTGTTCGACCGCGCATTTGGCGAAGACGCGCCGCGCGCGGGGGCCGGGGGGTTCCCGGGCGGGACGCCCGGTGGGGTGCTGCCGAGCCCAACGGAGCGGTCGCCGACCAACATCGTCGTCGACCGCGCGTTCGCCGCGATGCTTGGCCTCACACCCGAGCAGGCCGTTGACAAGCTCGTGTACCGCCCGCCCCCTCCGTTCGCGACCACGCAGGCGGTGCAGGCGCCGCCGCCGCTGCGCATCATCGGCGTCGTCGAGGAGCGCAGCTTTAGCTTCTTCAAGACGCCCGTGGACACGGGCGGTGCGATGTACACCGTCGCGGACGATCTCCAGTTCACCGTCGCGCGGTTCGCGGCGACCGACATCGAAGCCGCGCTCAGCAGCATCGACGCCGTTTGGAAAGAGCTCGCGCCAAACGTCGCGATCCGCCGCCGCTTCGTTGACGAGATTTTCGAGGGGGCCTACGCGCAGTACCTGCGCGTCACCAAGTTGTTCGGCACGCTCGCAGTCACGGCGTTCGCGATCTGTATCGCCGGGCTGTTCGGCATGGCCACGTTCGTCGCGGGTCGCCGCCGCCGCGAGATCGGCGTGCGCAAGACGCTCGGCGGCAGCACGACACAGATGATCCGGCTGCTGCTCACGAGCTTCTCGCGGCCCGTGCTCGTCGCGAGCGTGCTCGCGTGGCCTGCCGGTTACCTGGCAGCGCGTGCGTATCTGAATCAGTTTCCGGAGTCGATCCCGATCACGCCGTGGCCCTTTCTGACGGCTGTTGCGATCACATTGGTGATCGCGTGCCTCGCGGTGGCGGGCCAGACGCTGCGCGCGGCGCGGACCACACCGGCAGAAGTGTTGCGGCACGAGTGAGCGGCGGGATGGCGGGCGACGGCGAACGGCAGCACCGCTGATCGACGAGCGCGCGTTTCTGGCCGCGATCGCGGTCAATCTCGCGTGGTCGGGGGCCGGCGAGTGCCCAATCCGCCGTGACTCGGCCCGTCGTCTCCAACCAGGCTTGCACCCTCGATTCGTTCGCGCCAGTGGCGGCCGACGGGCACCGCGACCTGGCCGTGCCGCGCAAGCCGTGGTCTGGCCGGACGACGCTTCCTCGCGCGCGCGATTCAGCTTGTCGCAAAGCTCCGCGTCTTCGAACTGCGTGAGCGTGAGCGCCTTGTCGAGGATCAGCACATTGGCGCTTTTCAACCTGGCGATCGACAGCAAACTGCGCGCCTGGATCTCGTCTCCGGACCTCGAGGGCGTCGTGCGGCTCGCGCGCTCCAGCCGCTGGGTGGGTCGGGACAAGGCCGAGACGTGGGAGCGCGTGGCCTGGACCGACCCCGACTTCTTCAAGGTGCTGCCCTATCCGGTGCTCGCGGGAGACCCGGTCGCGGCCTTGCACGATCCCAACGGCTTGGTCCTCACCCGACAGGTGGCACGCAAGTACTTCGGCGTGGACGCGCCTATCGGCGAGACGCTACTGGTACTGGCCCCGGAGGGCGATGACCCGCTGTCCGCGACCCCGCATCCGATGCAGGTGAGGGCGGTGCTCGAGGACGTCCCGCGCCGGACCCACCTGGAGCAGTTCAAGATTTTCGCGTCGGGCAACGCCGCCTGGGCCCAGCGCGCGCCCGAAAATCGACTTTTCTACTGGACCTACGCAAGGTTGCCGCCGGGCATGTCCGCCGACCGCATCCGGGAAGGGCTCGAAGCCTTCGCCGCCCGCCACTACCCGGGCGCCTCGGGCAGGCGCTTCAGGCTCGAGCCGCTGACGGATCTGCACCTCACCGCCGAACGCCGCGCGGTGGTTCGGCAGATCGCTATCGTCGGACTGCTGATCATCGTCATCGCGGCGATCAACTTCGTCACGCTGATGACCGCGCGCGCCGTCCGCCGGGCGATCGAGGTAGGGGTGCGCAAGGCCATCGGCGCGCGCCGGCGCGACCTGATCGTCCAGTTCATGGGCGAAGCCCTGCTCTACGTCTTCGCGGCCATGTTGCTCGGCGTGACCATCGCCGGGCTGGCTCTACCGGCAGCGAACACGTTTCTCGAGCGCAGCATCGTCTTCGACTATCTGAACGACCCGGCGCTGGCGTTGGGAATAGCCGGAACCGCTCTGCTCACCGGCCTGCTCGCCGGAGCGTATCCGGCGCTCGTGCTGTCCAGCTTCGCGCCCGCGCCGGCGCTGAAAGGCGCCCGCGGACAGCGGGCGGGCTCGGCGGCGGTGCGTCAGGGCCTCGTCGTGGCGCAGTTCGCCGCGCTGATCGTGCTGATGATCGGCACCGCGACGATCTATCGCCAAGCGTCCTTCGCTTTGGAGAACGTGCTGCGCTTGAACCAAGATCAGATGCTGCTCCTGGACTGCGAGCCGGGCTTCAAGCAGCAGGTCGCAGCTTTGCCCGGCGTGAATGCCGCGGCCTGCCTCTCGTACGAAGCGCTCGGAGAGTCTTCCACCAAGACCTTGGTCAAGGATCCGGTGCGCGGCGACATCACGATCAATACCGCGGGGGCAGACGTCGGCTTCTTCGAGATGCACGGTTTGCGGCCGCTGGCAGGACGGTTCTTCTCCGGCGACCGCGGCGAGGACGTGGTGCTCGACGGGCCGAACGCGGGTCCGCAAGACCAGCCGAGCCTGGTGCTGAACGAGAGCGCAGTTCAGCAGCTCGGCTTCGACTCACCGCAGGACGCCATCGGCAAGAGCGTTGACTGGATTCGGCCGTACGCCGCGCCTCCCACTGAGGCGCAGCCTTCGTATCTCCGCTCGCGCATCATCGGCGTGGTCGGCGACTTCACCCTGTTGGGCTACTCGATTCGCACGGTGGCCGATCCGACGATGTACTTCGTCGATCCGATTTCCACGCCTTTCCTGTCCGCAAAGGTGCAAGGTCAACGCGTGCCCGAGACCTTGCAGTCGATCGACGCGCTCTGGCGCAGCACCGGCCACGTGCGGCCGATCAAGTTCGAGTTCATGGGCGAGATCACGCGGCAGTGGTTACGCGGCGTCCAGATTCAGGGCGGCATCATCGGCGCGTCCGCCGGCCTCGCGATAGTGATCGCATGCCTCGGCCTGTTCGCGCTGGCCGCCTTCACCGCCGAGCGGCGCACCAAAGAGATCGGCGTGCGCAAGGCCATGGGCGCGTCTCGGTTCGACGTCGTGCGTCTCTTGCTCTGGCAGTTCACCAAGCCCGTGTTGTGGGCGAACCTCGTGGCCTGGCCGCTGGCCTACTGGGCGACGGCGCAGTGGCTGAATGGTTTCGCCTACCGGGTGAGCCTGCCGCCCTGGTTGTTCCTGTCTGCATCGATCGTCGCCGTGTTGATCGCCTGGGCCTCGGTCGCGGCGAAAGCATGGCTCGCTGCCAATGCGAAGCCGGCGACAGCGCTTCAGTGCGAGTGAAAGCCTCCTTCCGTAGAGCGACTTGCTCGTGAAGGAGCGGCGGCTGCCCCAGCGATTCGGAAAAAGCGGCGGCTGCGCTGGCGGCACGGACCTATGGAGGGAGGGGCAGGTTCGATCGCCGCCTAGCGCAGCCGCCCCGACCGCTGATTAGCAGGTTCCGTGCCAACCCTTCGCAAGCGACGCAAGTCGTTGGCGCAGCGGCTGAATCGGCCCAAACGACGAGGCGCGAGGCTCGGCGTTTGGGCCATTCTTTGTTCGCAGGCGGTACGACGTTGGTCGAATTCGCGACTTTAGGGCGTCACGCCCGCGCCGGGCACCATGTTGAACATGCCGTTCATGCCGATACGGCCCGCGATCCGGCCGAGCTGCTCGGGCTGAATCGTGCCCGCGATGTTGATGAACACCGCTTCGTCGCCCGTGCCTTCATCCATCACCATGACCGTGAGCCCGCCGATGCTGCCTGGCGCCGCCCCTGCTCCCGCGGCCAACGGCTTCATGTAGACACGCACCTGCTCGCCGTCCTCGTTCACCTTCACTGCGCGGTGCCAGCCCTCGCGCTCGAGCCTCCTCGACGTCTCTTCGACGAACTCTCGCATGCCCGCGATATCGTCGCCGATGTCCTCGTAGACGTGGACGCGGATGTTCGTGATTCCGGCGAGGGCTTGCGCCTCCGCGATGTCGGCGCCTTTACCAGCCTCGACAACCCAGCCCAGCAGCGCGGGGTTGAGATCAATCTCGACGGTGGGCTCTGCGTCGACGCCCGGAATCTCGCCGAATGAGAAGTAGCCTTGCGCGCCCGCGGTCGTCGTAACCGCGAGCAATGCGGCTCCGATGAGAGTGGTAGTGCGTTCCATGTTGTCAGCCTCCGTTTTCCTTGGTTGATCGTTCGAGCGACTCGCGGCTCGTGGCCCAAGCTCCTTGCAGCCCCGAGCCGACGGCTCCCGTCACTCCGTTCTCAGTGATGCGGGCGCTCTTTTGTAAGTAGTGCATTGCGAGCTCGAAGTCCGCGATCGCCGCGACGCGCTCATCGCGCGTCGGCTCGACGGGCCGCTGCCACCAGACGGCCACGGCGAGCGCGGCGACGCCGGCCGCGACGGGCAGCGCAAAGCGCGGCCAGACGCGGCGCCCCGGCTGCGCGGGGATCGCGAGCAGCCGGCGGCGCAGACCGCGCGGCAGCGGCGCCGGCGCCCCTTCGCGCAGCGCCCGGTGCACTGCCGCGGCACGCTCGGCCGCGGCGCGCAACTGCGGATCGCGCTGCAACGCCGCGCGCATGCGCTCGCGGTTGGCCTCCGTGAGGCCGCCGTCGACCCATGCTTCGATTTGGCTCCGTGCCCATTCGCCGCTCAACTCTTGGTCCGTCATTGGGAGCGCTCCATCTGTAGTCGCAACCGCCGCCGCGCGCGGTGCAGATAAACCTTCACTTGATTCACGTTGAGCCCGAGCACGCGCGCGCAGGTCGCCCCATCGCAGCCTTGCACGTCGAACAGGACGATGAGGCTGCGCTGCGGCTCCGGCAGCTGACCTAAGCATTCGCGGAGAGCGGCCTTAAGCTCGCCCTGCTCGTAGTGCCAGGCCGGGTCGCGGTCGTGGCTGGCTTCCGGTATCTCGGCCTCCTCGTGGCTCACGAGCCGGCCCGTCTTGCGCAAGCGATCGAGGCAGGCGTTGCGCGCGACGCGCAGCAGCCATTCGCGCGGCCGCTCCACGTTGGCGCCGTTGTGCCAGTAACTTAAAAAAGCTTCCTGTGCCACGTCTTCGGCCTCGCGCGCATCACGCAACAGGGCGGCCGCCAGTCGATAGACGGCCCGATCGTGCTGCAACACGGCGAGCCGAAAGCGCCAGGCCGAGATCACGCCGCCATCTTCACGCGGTTGGTCGGCCACCGCTGGCTCGAAGGAAGGCTCGGTCTGTCGGCTCGGTTGCGGCATCGCCTCTTCCGTTGCACCACAAACACCCACACGGACGGCCCGGCCAAAGGTTACACCTTGGGCCGGGCCCACAAACCGTGGATGCCTAGCGAGCCGCGGCCGCGGCGGGCCGCCGTCGCGTCAGTCGACGCCGAAGTCGAAGTAGCTATCGAGCCCCGACTGGAAGTAGCCCGTGGAGCGAATCTGGCTCGAGTAGAGCACGACGGCGTACTCGCCCTTGTCGAGGGCTTTCTCGGGCGTGACCTCGTAGACCGTGAAATTCGGCGGCGCCTTCGACTGATCGGCCGCCTGCTCGTAGCTCACCGGTATCACACGATCGCGATTGATGCCCGTGGAGTAGCTGATATAGCCGCCGCCGACCTGCACCTCGCGGTTACCGTTGTTGCGCACCGCGAAGCTCGCCAATGTGACGTAGCTTTCGGGCTGGGCGTTGTTGGGCACGGCGATGCGGAACTTCGGCGTCGGGCTCGTGCGCAGCCTCGCGGCTTTGCCGCTGAGCACTGCGTACTGCGCCATACCGCCGAGACCCAGGGCGCGCGCGGCGGCCCGCAGCTGCGGCGAGAGATACTTCATGCCCTGTTCGGCACCGCCATCGATGAGCATGACCTCCTCGGGATTGAGGCCGCCGGCAACCGCTGCGGCCGGGGCAGCCGCGGGCGCCGCTCCACCGCCGCTGTTGACCCGCAGCATCTCCTGGAGCACGGCATCGGAGACGCCGGCGTTCTTGAGCGCGATGAGGCCGTCGGCCGACAAATCGAAGCCCGGTCTCGAGCCGCGGATCGCAGCCAGGATTATGTCGTCACTCATCTTGGCCTTCGCGAGGTCGATGACCGATTGATTCGTCATCAGCGTTTGCGCGACGACGGGCGCCGCGAGCAGCAGACCGACAACCAACGCAGCACACCATGCACGCAACATGACAACCCCCTCTGTTAGAGTTCTTGGCCTTGGAACGATACTGCCCTAGGCGGGTGCGCGCTGTCCACGCGCCGGCGTTGAACTCGCGGTGGATCGGCGCGGACCAAGGGCTTAACGGCGAACAAGGACTGAAGGCATGCGCACAGCTCGGAACCTCGCCGTGGCGCTCGCGGCCGCTGCACTGCTGACGACGATCCGCGCCTCGCACGACGAATCGGTCGGGGCTCGTTTCGTGCTACCCGGCGGCGTCGACGCCGGCAACTGTCTCGATCATCACGCCCCGTGCATCTCGATTCGCTATGCGCTCGCACAGGCGCAGCCCGGCAACACGGTCAAGGTCGGCGCCGGCATCTTCGATCTCAGCGGCATCGATCCTTTGACCTACCTCCACGGCCCGGTGCACGCGGCCGGCAGCTACGACGAGGCCGATCACTTCGTGGAATCGCGCCCGCACGACGTGCAAACGATCGTCTTCGGCGTCGACGCGCGTTATCGCAATACGCTCGCGCTGCGCGGCTTTCACTGGGCCGAGAGCAGGGCTGCCGCCGTACGCGGCCGGTTCTCGTTCGCAGGCGGTAGCGCGCTCCAGCAGGCCGCCGCCGTGCCCGCCGCGTGCACGCAAGGCAGCGCCGGAACCTTCCCGTGCCGCAACCTCGACTTTCAGTCGCAGATCCCTCTCGCGACGTTCGCGAGCCAGCCCGTGTCGGCCGCCAACGTCTGGGGCTTCGTCGATCTCAACGACAACCGCGAATACGCCGTCGTGGGTTTGCGCAACGGCACGGCGATCGTCGAAGTCACGGACCCCGCGAGCCCGCGCCAGGTCGTCACGATTCCGGGCAACCCGTCGGCGTGGCGCGAGGTGAAGGTGTACCAGGTCCACGATCCGGTCGCGCTCCGCTGGCGGGTGTACGCCTATGTCACGACCGAGGCAGCCAACAGCGGGTTGCAAACGATCGACATGTCCGGCTTGCCGAACAGCGCCGCACTCGCGTCGACGAACCACGACACGAGCTCGCAGCACACACTCTACGTCTCGAACATCGACTACGCGACCAACGTCGCCTTGCCGGGCGCGACACCTTATCTGTACGTTGCGGGGTCGAATATCGCGGGCGGCTCGTGGCGCGCCTACAGCCTCGCGAACCCCGCCATGCCGCAATTTCGCTCGGCCGCCAACAACGGCCACTACATGCACGACTCGACGAGCCTGCGCATCACGGACGCGCGCACCGCGCAATGCGCGCCCGGCCACAACCCGTGCGACGTGCTCGTCGACTTCGACGTCGACCAAGTCGAGCTCTGGGACGTCACCGATCCCGTGCAGGCCGTTTTCTTGAGTGCGGCCACGAATCCGGGCAATCGCTACATCCACTCAGGCTGGCCCACGGCCGATCAGCGCTACGTGTTCTTCCACGACGAGCTCGAAGAGATCCAATTCGGCACGAGCACGCGCATCTACACGCTCGATCTGGCCGACTTGCGCGCGCCCACTGTCGCGATCAGCTACCAAGGAGACACGACGACGACCGACCACAACGGCTACACGGTCGGCGACTTCTACTACGTGGCGCACTACCGGCGCGGCGTCGTCGTCTTCGACGCAACGAATCCGAACCAGCTCGTCGAGGTCGCACACTTCGACAACTACCTCACGCCGGCCGCCAACTCCGCCGGCACGGACGGCACGTGGGGCGTCTATCCGTTCCTGCCGTCGGGCAACATCCTCGTCAGCGATATCGAGAACGGGCTGTTCGTGCTGCGAGACCACGCGCGCACGCTCGATCAGAACGTTGGCCGCGTCGGCTTCACCGCGCTCGCGACGAGCGGCAGCGAAACCGCGAGCATCAACGTGCGCGTGCAGCGCGTCGGCGGGCGCGCGGGCGCCGTCACGGTCCAGTACGCGACGGCGGGCGGCTCGGCCGTCGAAGGCACGGACTACTCGGCGAGCAGCGGCACGCTGTCATGGGCCGCGGGCGACCTCGCCGACAAGGTCGTCGCCATTCCCGTCATCGACGATACGGCGGTCGAGAGCCCCGAAACGCTGACCGTGACGCTGTCCGCCCCGACCAACGGCGCCACGATCGACGGCGCGAGCACGCTGGTCGTGACGATCGACGACAACGACGCGGCGCCCCCGCGCAGCGGCGGCGGTGGCGGTGGCAGCACGGACTTAGGCTGGCTCGCGCTGCTCGCGAGCGCCCTGCTCGCGGCGCGCCGCCGGCGCCGTTCGGTCTGACGCACCCGTATAATCCCCGCCCTAAATGACTAAAGGCCGCGTGCTCTTCGCGAGCTTGATCGGCACGACGATCGAGTTCTTCGATTTCTACATCTACGGCACGGCCGCCGTGCTCGTGTTTCCGCAGCTGTTCTTTCCGGACGCCGACCCGGCGACGGCGACGCTACGATCGCTCGCGACGTTCGCGCTCGCGTTCTTCGCGCGGCCCGTGGGCTCGGCGCTGTTCGGCCATTTCGGCGACAGAATCGGCCGCAAGGCGACGCTCGTCGCCGCGCTGCTCACGATGGGCCTGTCGACCGTCGCGATCGGCCTCTTGCCGACCTACGCCGCGATCGGCATCGCGGCGCCCGCGCTGCTTGCGCTCTGCCGCTTCGGCCAGGGGCTCGGGTTGGGCGGGGAATGGGGTGGCGCCGTGCTGCTCGCGACCGAGAACGCGCCGCGTGGCAAGGAGAGCTGGTACGGCATGTTCCCGCAGCTCGGCGCGCCACTCGGCTTCATCTGTTCGACGGGTATCTTCGTCGTGCTGACCGAGACGCTGAGCGACGCCGACTTCCTCGCCTGGGGCTGGCGCGTGCCGTTCCTCGCGAGCGCCGTGCTCGTGCTCGTCGGCCTCTGGGTGCGGCTCACGCTCACCGAGACACCGGCGTTTCAGCGCGCCATCGAGCGCGCCGAGCGCGTGCGCGTGCCGATCCTCGTCGTCTGCCGCGAGCACACGGGCACGGTCGTGCTCGCGACGCTCGCCGCGGTCACGACGTTCGTCGTGTTCTATCTCATGACCGTGTTCACGCTGGCCTGGGGGACGAGCGAGCTCGGCTACACGCGCCAGGAATTTCTGCTGCTGCAGATGATCGGCGTGCTGTTCTTCGCCGTGACGATTCCGCTCACGGCGCTCGGCGCCGATCGCTTTGGCCGCTGGCCGATACTCATCGCCTCGAGCGTCGCGGTGATCGCCTTCGGCTTCACGTTCGCGCCATTGTTCTCGTCGCACGACACCGTGACGACCACGCTGTTCCTGTCGCTCGGGCTCGCGCTCATGGGCTGCACCTACGGCGCGCTCGGCACCGCGCTCGCCGAGCTGTTTCCCACGGCCGTGCGGTACACGGGCGCGTCGCTCACGTTCAACCTGGCCGGGATCTTCGGCGGCTCGTTGGCGCCGTACATCGCGACGGACCTCGCCGCTACCTACGGTATAGCGTCCGTCGGCTATTACTTGGCCGCCGCGGCCGCCGTGACGCTCGCGGCGCAGCTGCTCCTCCACCGCCGCGGCGCGCGCGTTACGAGCGCCACGCAGCACAGCGCCGCTTGAGATCCTCGCGCTCGGCGGTCTCGAGCACACGCGTAGCCACGCGCGGCTGACCCGTCGCAGCATCGAACAGTGCAGAGCGCCGGTGGTCGCCGCGCAAGCGCCAGCGCAGCACCTTCGCGAGCACGCGTGCAATCATCACGAGCTCCGGCAAGCCGTCCTTCGGAACCGCGGCGCGGCCGCCTTTGGCGCTCTTTGCGAAGCCGCGGCCGCGAATCGGGCCGAGCGCTGTCGACGGCGCATCGATGAACGCTTTGATTACGCCGACGAACGGCATTGCGCTCGTGACCATGGTGTTGCCGATCGGCGTGCGGCAGCAGCTCGTGTACCAGCGAATCATTCCTTTCGCCGAGAGCCGCATGGCGGCGATCTTGTCGGCGCCAGCCGTGAAACCGACGTTCGCTTGTGACATCTGCGTGATCTCCGTGCCGCCGTGCGCGTCGAGAACGTCGTCGGCGCGGCCGAGGAAATGTGCGAACGCTTGGCAATCGTCGCAGTAGCAGACGCAATGATTACTGTTGCTCGGTGTCACGCGGCGCGCCACGCCGCGCACGGCGCCGCAGCGGCATTGCAATGCAAGATCCCTGGCGTCGATCACGGCACTGCCATTCTTTGATCCCACTCGCTACATAGCTTGCGAAATGAGCGACTTCGATCGTGCGGATAGGTATTTCGAACCGCCCTTCTGCGCTGGCAGGAGTGGCGCGTAACGGTCATTGTGTCAAAGCCGCCTGCTGATCGCGACGCCGAAGCGGCCTCAAGCCCGGCTTCGCAGCGGGGTTTCATCGCGCCAACGCACCCGATGGACGCTTCTGGCCTCACCGCGCGCAGCACCGCCCGCTGCTCGCGCGAACACGACCCGTCGACGACCAACTGAATCAGAACAGCGCTGCCTGCGGCGGCGCCCTTGTCCCAAGCGACGCCGTCGGCGCCGCCTCCTCTTCCCGCTCCCGCCGGTGCGCGAGGATGCGCTCGATCAGCTCCGGCTCCTCGATGCTCGCGATCACTTTCAAGCGCCCGCCGCAGTGCACGCACTGCTCAATCTCGATCCCGAACACCCGCTTCAGGCGCCGTGCCCAGGTCATCCGAATGTCCTTGGCCCTCGGCCGCTCGGGCGCCGCGTCAGATGTACCCGCGGCGGCGGCACCAGCGCAGCCAACCGGGCCATGAAGTCCAACGGGGCGAGCATGATATGCGTCGTCCCGTCTCGATACGGGATCTTAAGCCGGTAACGGACCTGCCCCTGCGCCGTGAGATCGAGCCGCTCGATGGCCACCGGCGGACGGCTCACGTAGCGGGCGAGCCTTTCTAGCTTCCCCCGCTGCTCGGCTTCTACACCGATGCCGGCATGCAGCGAAAACCCCGCGTACTGCGCGGCCCCGTTCCTTGGCTCGTCCTCTCGCGCCGGCACCGTCTGTAACGAAAACACCTTCTGCCCCGCCCGCGGGCCCATCGCCACTCGGTACGTGATCGAGTGGCCGATCAGATCATCGAGCGGGCCGCCGGCAGCGTGATCGAGCTCGAGATAGCTGTTTTCGGCATCGCGGGCCAAGACGCCTTGGCGTTCGAGTGCGCGGCCGATGCGCTCGGCCAGCCGCTCGACGAGCGCTTGCAGCTCCTCCTGACGTGGGGGCTCAATTCGCCGGAACACCAGTGGCTCGGTGCCGGCGAGATAAGCCCCGGCTCCTTCGAAGACCAGAGCCTTGCCGAGAACTCGTACCTCTTCGGCGACTCGGGAATCAGCAGGGTCTTCGACGAATCTGCCCGGCTCTCTGCCCCGCTTGCAGCGCGAGGTCCACGCGCATCCGTAGCCTGTCCCCTTGCACGGACAATCCAGCGTTGCTGCGCGGTTTTTGCAGTACCCGAAGACTTGAAATACGTCGTCACGCCTTGGCCCTTCGCTTCCTCGAAGAGCTGCGCGGTCAACGCTAGCACGAGCACTGCCCAGATGTTCCGTACTTATCCATGCTCCGATCCGACTCCGTCCGTGGCGGTCAGACTCTATCGAACTCGGTCGTCGCCTTACGCGATGCCGATCATTCTTTCGCTGTCGGCGTGATTCTTGCTTGCCTTGTTCGTCCGCGCTGCGACAGTCGGCGCCGTCCCGACCGTGAACCGAACGTCAAGCCCAGACCTTCTCGACCGAGAACGAGTCGCCGCAGGGGCGCGTAGAAGGGATGGAAGCAGTGCAGCCGCTCTGCACCTCCGGACGGGCGTCGAGTATGTCGAACTGGTAGCCGAGGCTCGTTTTGGGCATCCTTGTGGCATGAAACGCACGCTACAGCGTGGACCCCTCTTGCGGCGATCCGTCCTCCTCACGCTCGCGACGATGCTGGTCTTAGTGACAGCCTCCCTCACGCCGCCGGCGGTCGGTCAAGAGCCGCCGCTGCTCGTACTCTCGCCCAAAGCCACATCGGGCGGCTGAACCGGAGTGCACCGGCCGCATACGAGACTCGCCGACGTCCTCGCGCGCCACGAGGGCCAAGGCGACTGGGCGGAGACCGTCGTCGACGACGAGAGCCTGTTCGCGCAGTGGATCTCGATGGGCCCCGGGATCGAGGAGCTCGCGCGCAAACGCGATGGCGTGCCGGTCGGACCCGCGGTTCCGCCAGACGAGGCCCGACATTGATGGCGCCGCGCGGTTCGTGGCCGCATCGACTCTCGCGCCGCGGCTGCGCCGTCCTCGCAAGCCTCGGGCCAACGCACGGACCTAGCGGAATCCCACCTGCTCGAGCGCCCGCTCGACGCGCGCGCGCCGGGTTGGACTTCATCGGAAACGCGCGGAAGAAATCCGCACGCGACAGCACGCCGTTGCGTTCGCGTGCGTTGGCAGCCCAAAAGCCGGCCCGCGCCTCATCGCCGGTCAGTACGGAAGAACATCGGTGACTGACGCGGATGTCGACACCCGGCCGCGGCGCACGCCCGCCAATCGACGTTGGCCCCTCTGTCAGCGCCTCTATGGCGGGGGGTTGCGGCGGCTCGGGCGGTGGATTCGCGTGTTCCTTATTTTTGAGCGATCGATGGCCGTTGCCGGAGCGGGCACCGCGCGCGCGGAACCGGACTACACGGTCGCCTCCGTCACGGCCGCTGATCTGCTCGACATCGCCACCGATCCCGCTTTTCAGCTCTCCGCGGAGCGCGTTCGCGCAGCGCAGCGGGACGGCGATTTGTTCTTCGGCGTGCTTTACCGCGGCCACCTCGTCGCGTTTCGGTGGTACGCGCTCTCGGGAGTAACACCCATGGAAGACGACCTGATCATTCGCTACGCTAACCCGGGCCGCGCCTACGGCTACCGGACGTTCACTCACCCCGATCACCGCGGCAAGAACTTGCACGCGTACTCGACGCAGCGCTCCGACGCTGAACTGCGGGCTCGCCGCTACACGCACGTGATCGGCTACATCGATGCCACCAACTTCGCATCGTTGCGCGCGAACTCGCGGCTCGCAGGAACGAGGCGCATCGGCATGATTGTCTCGCTGCGCATTCTCGGCCGACGGGTCATCTTGCACAGCCCCGGCGCGGCACGACACGCCGTCAGCATGAGCATGGCTCATTGAGCCATGTCGGTTGACGCGAGCGTCGTGCCTGTTCGGCTCTGCCTCGGGGATTTGCTCACGCGAGCTGCCGCACAGTTCGCCGGTCGCCCGGCGCTTCACAGCGACGGCCGCACGTGGACGTACGCGGAGCTCTCGCACTGTGTCGAAGTGACGCTCGTCGACTTGAAGCGCTTGGGCCTACGACCCGGCGAACGCGTCGTCGTCATCGGCACGAACCGTGTTCAAGAGGTAGCGCTGCTCTTCGCCCTCAACGAGCTCGGCTGCGGACCGCTGCTCGTGAACGCGCGCGTCGCGCCGGCTCAGCTCGACGCGCTGATCGATCATTGCGAGCCCAAGCTCACGCTGTTCGTCGGCGCACAGTCCGACACCGTGGCCCACGCGGCGCGGCGCGGTGCGATGCCTCACTCTTTCACGGCGCTTGACGACGTACGCGTCGAGTGCCAATCGTCGGCGTCGCCGCCTGAAGTACGCGCGGCCCGTCGCGAGAACGACGTGGCCGCGATGATCTGCACGTCGGGCACCTCCGGCACGCCGAAAATCGCCATGCTCTCGCATCGCAATCTCGTGTTCCTGGCGCTCACCCAACAGCGGCGACGCCGCTACACGGAGCACGACAAGACGTTCTGCGCCTTGCCCCTCGCCCATGTCGGCGCACTCAGCATCTTGCTGTGCGTCGTGGCGGCCGGCGCCTGTCTCTACCTCGAACCGCGATTCGTGCCGGCGCACTTGGCGCGCGCGATTCGTGAGGAAGGTATCAGCGTCGTGCCGGGCTTGCCGCCGCTGCATCGGAAGTTCGTCGAATGGGTGGCGGAGAATCCGCGCGAGTTCGAGCGCGGTCGGGTGCGGCTCATCACCACGTCGTCCTCGCCCTTGAGCAAAGCGCTCAAACAGGCGATCGAGGAACTGTACGGCTGTCCGCTCCAGAACTCCTACGGATCGACCGAGTCTGGACTCGTGTTCCAAACCGAAGTCGACCGCTGGCGCGACGACACGAGTGTCGGCTCCCCGCTCCCCGGCGTCAGCGTTCGCATCGCCGATGCGGACGGCCGCGACCTGCCGCGCGGCGAGCGCGGCGAGATCCAGGTTCGCGGCCCGAACGTGTTTCTCGGCTACTACCGCAGCCCGGCCGCCACGCGCGCGGCATTCACGGCTGACGGCTGGCTGCGCAGCGGCGATCTCGGCTACCTCGACTCGTCGAGTTGCGCGTTCATCACCGGTCGCGCCAAGGAAACCATCAGGCGTTCAGGCTATACGCTCTACCCGGCCGAGATCGAAGCCGAGTTGAACGAGCATCCTGACGTGGCACTGTCGGCCGTCGTGGCCGCGCCACGCGCGGCCGATGAGGAAGTCGTGGCATTCGTCGAGCTCAAGGTGCAGGCAACGGTGGATACTTTCGGTCTGCTCGATTTTCTCGCGGCACGACTCGCCCCCTACGAGCTGCCCGGACACATCCGCCTCGGCAGCCTACCAACGCTGACCAACGGCAAGATCGACCGCCTGCTGCTGCGCCATCTGGCCGCCGAAATCGCGTCCTGACGCCTGGTAAAAAGAGACGACCTTCACGCTCGTCGCGCTCGGGCGCGTCCCACGCGCGATCGGGGTCGCGCACTTTGTCGCCAGCGTCGCGCGAGAGCAGGTTGGAGATTTCCGTGCCCGGTATCGGCATCGATCGAGGAGCTCGCGCGCGAACGCGATGGCGTGCCGGTCGGACCCGCGGTTCCGCCAGACGAGGCCCGACATTGATGGCGCCGCGCGGTCCGTGGCCGCATCGACTCTCGCGCCGCGGCTGCGCCGTCCTCGCAAGCCTCGGGCCAACGCACGGACCTAGCGGAATCCCACCTGCTCGAGCCCCCGCTCGACGCGCGCGCGCCGGGTTGGACTTCATCGGAAACGCGCGGAAGAAATCCGCACGCGACAGCACGCCGTTGCGTTCGCGTGCGTTGGCAGCCCAAAAGCCGGCCCGCGCCTCATCGCCGGTCAGTACGTGGGCCGCAGCCGCGATCATCGCGATCAGGACGTGCGCACCGGGTGAGCGCGCGCCGCGCTCCGCCCAATACGCGGCGTCCGCGTCCCCGCCCGCAATCATGTGCGTCAGCCCGCGCGTAGCGAGCATCGCGTAGTGCAGCGGATCGAGTGGGCTCAAGCGCATCGCGAGATCGACATGTCGACGAGCCTCGGTCGTTCGGCCTGCCATTGCCTCCGCCCACGCCCGCGCATAGATCCCCTGCGCGTAGTACGGGCTGATATCGCACGCTCGAGCCACTCGAGACTCGTGTCGAGGTCGCCATCCAACCAGTCCGGCCCATGGTGAAATTGACGAACGGATCGAGCGGATCGAGCTCGAGGCCACGGTTGGCGCAACGGCGCGCCTCATCGATCGCACGGCCTAGATCGTCCGTGTGGCGCATGAAAGCGTTCTGGAAGTGCACGAACGACATTCCCGCGTGCGCGCGCGCCAACGTTGGATCCAGCGCGATCGCCCGCCGGAACAGATCTGCTGCAGCAGCGTTGTCGCGGCCGTTGAACCGATAAAGGTGGTGCTCGGGGTCGCGGCGTTGCTCGCGTGCTACGGGCCCGCGCGGCGAGCGGTGCGTATCGATCCGATGACGGTGTTGCGGGCGGAGTAGGGTTCGGTCGACGTAGCGATTTCTGCGCAGTTTCGCGACCGAGGAAGCACTACCGAATCCTGGACCTCGTGAAACCCGGGCGAGTCGAGGTGCTCGGCGTATTTCACGGCGCGGCGGGTATCAGTCGCTACTCCCTGTAGCCAGCCACCGGGGTCCAAAGGCCCGAGTGGGTTAGTCGGGTTGTGGCCTGATGGTGCGGAGCTTGGAACCCGTAATCTCCGCATAGGGTGCGGAAATTGTTCTTGTCGGTGCGGAGATTGCGGATAGGTGTTTTGAACCACCCCCTTCACGTCGGCGGCAACGGCGCGTAACGGTCATTTTGTCAAAGCCGCCTGCTGATCGCGACGCCGAATCGGCCTCAAACCCGGCTTCGTAGCGGGGTTTCATCGCGCCAACGCACCCGATGGACGCTTCTGGCCTCACCGCGCGCACACCGCCCGCTGCTCGCGCGAACACGAACCCGTCGACGACCAACTGAATCAGAACAGCGATGCCTGCGGCGGCGCCCTTGCCCCAAGCGACGCCGTCGGCGCCGCCTCCTCTTCCCACTCCCGCCGGTGCGCGAGGATGCGCTCGATCAGCTCCGGCTCCTCGATGCTCGCGATCACTTTCAAGCGCCCGCCGCAGTGCAAGCACTGCTCAATCTCGATCCCGAACACCCGCTTCAGGCGCCGTGCCCAGGTCATCCGAATGTCCTTAGGTCTAGGTCGCTCGGGCGCCGCGGCTCGCGGCTGTGCCCCCGTCCCTCTTCCGGATGGAGTGATCGCCGCTCGCAACGCCGCGTGCGCCGCGAAAACTCCATGAAACCTCGTCAGATGTACCCGCGGCGGCGGCACGAGCGCCGCCAACCGGGCGATGAAGTCCAACGGGTCGAGCACGATGTGCGTCGTTCCGTCTCGATACGGGGTCTTAAGGTCTCGCCGCCGTGTCAGTCTTGGCCGTGACCAGCGTCGCGCAATCGGCTGATAGAGGAACTTACAAACCTTTGGACGAGGGACTTGCGGCGCTTGTGGCGCAATGCGACACGAACGCCAGCGATTCAACCTGTCCGATCCTGGACCGCCTTGGCCGAAATTAGCGTACGGATTCGCCGAGCTCAACGCTCACTGCACGATCGAGTCGATTGCGAGAGCAACGCTACCTGCCTTTGTGTTGATCATGACCTCGCCTTGCAGGTCGCCTCTCGTCGCCTCGGCTTGGCCAGTAAGCGAAACACGCGCGATGAGTCGCAAAGTCTCATAGTCACCAAGCAACTGCCCGGCCATGCTGTTGGCGTTACTCAGCGTGAACTCTCCAGGAATTGCGCTAGCAGGATGTCGGACCACGGCGATCGGTGGACCGTCACTAGCAGCCCGTGCGATTAAGAACAGCAAGGCTTGCGGTCCTATGTCATAACCCGCGAACTGGGAGGCAAGCTCAATCTGCGCGGTAAGCACCACATCGGATGCACGCGCGGCGTTCAACGTTTCAGCCGGGAGAGCTGCAAGTTTTCTCTCGACCGTGCTTCGGATTTCGTAGGGCAAAGTCTGTTCGAGCAACTTCGACAGATTGCGCCTCGCAACGAAGGTGTTCCCTAGTTGTTCCGCGGCAAGAGCGGCATACCACAGAGCTTTCTGATTTGTGGGCTCGCTGACCAGCACTTCCTCGAACAGCCTGATCGCTTGTCCGGTTAATCCCTGTTGCTCTGCGAAGACCTGCGATTCCGCAAGCTCAACCTTCAGAGCATTGTCTGGTAGCGGCGTGCGCTGCCACGCTTCGGCAAACGCCGCCCGCGCCTGGACGTACTGTCCCATCGACATGTAGCTGTTGCCCAAAAGGCGCCAGCCTCGTACGTCGTCGGGATTCTCGCGCATCCGCGATGCCAGAAGTTCAACGATCCGAACTGCTTCGGAGGCTCGCGCAGCTTCAGCGGGATTCCACGTCGTCACCTGAAAGTAGAGGAACGCCGAAGCGGGCACGATCAACACGGCACTGACTACGCAGGTACGACACCATCGGCCATTTTTGCGCTTGTGCAGCCACGCGGGAATCAACAGAACGGCAACAGCGACCGCACTGAGAAGAACTGCAACAAACCAAAAGAACGGATCGGTTTCGATCATGTCGAGGGAGAATGATTGTCAGCCCGTTCGACTTCAGTCGCCGCGCAATGTTCCATAGCCAACTGCGCGACGCGCCGCGCTCCGGACCACGGCGGGAGCACGATGATCGACTTCCGCTAACGAGTTCGCTCGCCGGTCATTCGCGGACCATCTCGATATCCCGTGTGGTGCGCCACACGCCGGTGGCGTCGCGCGCGATCGGGCGAATCGCGACCACGTTCTTTGGAAACGAGGGCGGAATCTCGGGCCTGCCTGCCTGGCGTCTCAAGAGCAGCTCGGGATCGTCCTCGAACCAGAGATCCAACAGGAGCGGATGGTAGCCCGGCGCTCTCACGAGGTAATGGACGTGTGCCGCGTTGCCGTCGTAGTGGCCGGGACGGATCGTTTCGTATCCGTACGCGCCGTCGGCGTCGCTGCGCATTGCTCCGTGTAGTCGAGGATAGAGCTCCGCATCGTTGCCGGTGCGATCCTTTGCGTACCGGCCGTCGACGTCAGTTTGAAACACATAAACGGACACGCCCGCAACGGGGCGCCCGCCGTCGAGCACGCGGCCGGACACGACGAGTCGCTCGCCTGGCTCATCGGCTCCCGCTACGACGACGTGAGACGGCGCGTTTGCCGGCGCCTCGTACTGCGGCGCGAGATACACGTCTGGGAAGTAGGGAGCTTCCGCACCGGCCTCCACGGACACCAGCGCTTGGATGAGGATCAGTGCTGCGACACGCATGCGTTCTCTCCTCTAGAGCAACGGAGCCAAAGCCTTGCCGGTGTGCGACGTCTTGCACGCCGCGATTTCCTCGGGGCGGATAGGTATTTTGAACCGCCCTTCTGCGCTGGCAGGAGTAGCGCGTAACGGTCATGGTGTCAAAGCCGCCTGCTGATCGCGACGCTGAATCGGCCTCAAGCCCGGCTTCCAGTCACTCTGGCTGCGCAAACCGTCCAGGTAGCCCGCCGGTTTCTCGCGAACGAAACTCGCCGGCCGCGTAGACGACGTCGCCGCCGAGCAGCGTCAACACCGACTCGATGTTCCCAACCTCGTCGAGCGGGACCGTGAGATAGTCGTCGGACAACACGGCGAGGTCCGCGAGCTTGCCGACCTCGAGCGAGCCGCGCACGTCGTCGTCGAACGAGAACCAGGCGCTGCCGCGCGTGTAGAGCGCGAGCGCGGCGAGTCGATCCGGCGTTTCCTCTCGGCCGCGGATCGGCGTGCCGGCCACGGTCTTGCCGTCGAGGAACCACTGTAGTGCCGTGAACGGGTTGTACGACGCGACGCGATGCGCGTCCGTGCCGGCGCCGATGTTCACGCCGAGCCTTCGGCCCGTGACGACGGGCGGGATGCGCCGCGCCGCATCCACGCCTTGCCGGCGCACGAGGTCCTCGCCGCCGAAGTACATCGCGTCCTGCACCGTCCAGCCGACGCCGAGCGCGCTCATGCGCCGCAGCGTCGCTTCCGAAGCGTCGTTCAAGTGCGCGATCGACCAGCGCAGCGGCGCGATCGGCACCTCGCGGTTCACGCGCTCGAAGATGTCGAGCAGATGGCCGACCGTAGCGTCGGGGCCCCAGTGCATCGTGATCGCCATCCCGCGCTCGGCGGCCCAGCGCGCGATCTCGTAGTAGCGCTCTTCGTGCTCGGCCGTCGGCTCGGGGTTGTTGTTCATGGCGAACGTGACGCGCTCGCCGAGCCCGTTGAAGCGCAGCAGGTCGTCGCCGAAGCCCATCGGCAGCAGCGCCGTGAGGCCTTGCAGCTCGGCGAGCTCTTGGCCGGCCGTCTGCCCGTTCAAGCTGTAGGCCACGCGCACCGTGAGCTCGCGGCGCCGCCAAACATCGAACAGCGCTTGGTAGTCTGCGGGAAACAGATTGTTGCCGCCGGGATCGACGACGCCCGTGAGCCCGAGCCGGTTGAGCTCGCGGAAAAACTCCTTCGTGCCCTGCACCTGGTCGGCGAACGTAGGCTTCGGGAGGCGATCGAACAGCGCGATGATCGCGCCCTGCCCGCCGCTAACCTCGCCCGTGACCCGGTCGCCGTCGCGCCCCAGCGTGCCACCGCCGGGCAGATCGGCGTCGCTCGCGATGCCGAGCGCAGCATACCCGTCGTCGGTCATCACGACCCAGCCGTAGCCGAGCTGCACGTAGACGGGATTGTCGGGCGCCGCGGCCTCGATTTCCGCTTGCGTGGGTCTCCGCCGTTCGGCGAACTGGAGCTCGTTCCAGCCGCCGGCCACGATGAGCCAGGAGCCGGGCGGCCGGCGCCGCGCGGCCGCGCGGATGCGGTCGAGCGCTTCGGGCAGAGAGCGCGCGCCGATCCAGTTGACCTCCGTGCTGAACGACAACGCCGCGCGGATCGCGTGCAGGTGCGAATCGATGAGGCCCGGGATCACCGTGCGCCCACCGAGCCCGACGACGCGCGTCTCCGGGCCCGCGAGCGCGCGGATCTCGGCCGTCGTGCCCACGCCCGAAATCTTGCCGTCGCGAATCGCGAGCGCTTCGTGCACCGACTGCTGCGCGTCGACCGTGACGATCTTGCCGTCGAGCAGCACGAGGTCGGGCGCTTGAGGGTGCGCGACGCCTGCGGTCGCGAGCGCCGCGACGAGCAGCGCGCTGCGGAACCCGCAGCGGCGGACAGAGCGGCCGTGTCTCATCGTGGGCATTGGCATTCCTCCTGCGCGCGCCGCGTCGCTACGACGCCGGCACTCCGTGGCGAGCGAGCCGGCGCATGAGGTGATGCTTCACCTCCGGCCACTCGCTCGCGATGATGCTGTACATCACGACGTCGCGCGCGGAGCCGTCGCGGCGCGTCGAGAAATGCCGGATGAGGCCGTCCTTGCGCGCGCCGAGCGCCTCGATCGCGCGCTGCGAGGCGAAATTGAACTTGTCGGTGCGAAAACCGACGACCTTGCAGCCCAGGGCCTCGAACGCGTGCGTCATGAGCAGCAGCTTGCAGGCCGTGTTCACGTGGCTACGCTGCACGCTCTTCGCGTACCAGGTGTAGCCGATCTCGACGCGGTCGATCTCGGCGGCGATGTCGTGGAAACGCGTGCTGCCGACGACCGCGCCCGTCGCTAGGTTGCGCACGGCCCACGGCAGCATGCGGCCTTCTTGCTGGCGCTCCAGGGCGTGCGCGATGTAGGCCTTCGTCTCGGAGGGCGCGGGCACGGCCGTGAACCAGAGCTCCCACAGCGCGCCGTCCGCGGCCGCTGCGGCGAGCTCTCGCTCGTGGCGCAGGTCGAGCGGCTCGAGGCGCACGCCGTGGCCTTCGAGCTCGAGCGGGTGAACCGAGATCATGACTCTGGCCTACCGTCCTCGCGCAGCACGCCGCGCTTCGCTGCTTGGGATCATAGCCCGGTCGGCGCCGGATTGAGATCGTTCGTGAAGACAAGCTCGCGCATCGCCGCCGCCGACTTGCGGCTGCGCATAGAGCTCGGTGAGCGGCACGTTCTCCGCGCCGGCGAGCACGACGATGCCGTCGACTCCCTCGATGCCGGCGGGAATCTCGAACCGGCGCTCGAGCGACGCGATCAGGCAGCCAGAGCAGGTAGTTCGCGGTCACCGGCGCATGGGAACGCTGCTAAGGCCAAAGCCAGCCGAATGCGCCGCCCGTCAGCAAGGCGTAGATCAAGCCGTCGATCGTCGTGCGAACCGTGTAACCGAGGCCGCGCGAGTACCAGATCCAGTTCTGCCAGAGCGCGAGCGCGTAGCCGGCGAAGGTCACCGTGCTCGTCACGCGAAACACGGTCATATACGCCGCGCCTGCGGGCAGCGCGATGGCCGCCACGTAAGCCGCGAACAGCGCGATCAGGATCGAGTACAGGAACCATTTGACGAGGTTGCGCGCGATCGAGTTGCCGCCGAGCACCGTCAGGGCGACATTCGGCCCGCGCGCCATCTTCGCCTTGAACTCCGGCGAGCTCATGTGCGCCATGCTGTCCGGTAGCGGCGCCACGTAGTCTCCCGCCGCCAAGTTGAATGGCCGCAGCGCGTCCATGACGGCGTCCTCGGCCGGGAATTTCTTGAAGTCCTTCGCGTGCCAGCGCGTCGCCATGTGAATGATGGAGCTCGCGACGAACACGAGGACCGCCGAGAGGAGAATGGGCAGCCACAAAGCGGTAAGCGAGACCATAGGAACCCCCGATCGCTTCGTTTTTGTCGTTCAAAAGCTCGGCTGCCGATGCTACACGAACCGGGCGGTCCTGGGGTTTCGCGTCAGTTCGGTTACTATCGAAAAAGATAGCTCGAAAAACATTGGCTTGGAACTTCGCGAGGGGGGGAATATGCCGGCACGACGCACTTCCGAATTGGCTGCGGCCATCCGCTTGCTCTGCACGCGACACCGACGATCGTCCACCAACGACCTCGGGCTCGCGGCCGTGGCCGCCGCTTCACTGTGGGCCGCAGCGGCCGAAGCCCAGGACCCGATTCAGGCCCAGGCGGACACGGAGGAGATCACCGTCACCGGCTCGCGGCTGCGCCGCGACGGCATGTCGACGCCGACGCCCGTGACTGCGCTCGACATCGGCGAGATGCGGCAAATGGCTCCGACGCTGCTCATGGACGCGTTGGACCAGTTGCCGCAGTTCCGCGACAACCAGCTATCGCAAACCGGCAGCATCTTCGTGAGCGGCGGCGGCTCGAACGCCGTCAACCTGCGCGGCATCGGCTCGAACCGCACGCTGGTGCTCTTGGACGGCCGCCGGCTCGTGCCCGGCCAGACGGCCGGCACCGTCGACGTCGCGATCCTGCCGACGGCGTTGATTCAGCGCGTCGAGGTCGTAACCGGCGGCGCGTCTGCCGCCTACGGCTCGGACGCCATCAGCGGCGTGACGAACTTCATCCTCGACACCGAGTTCGAGGGCGCGAGCGCGAACCTCCAAACCGGCATGACGGACCGGCACGACCACCGGCACTATCAAGTGGAATTCGCGGCGGGCTCGGCGATCGGCGAGCGTGGCCACATCATCGGCTCCGTCGACTACTACGACGCCGACAGCGTCCAGGGTTACGAGGGCCGCGACTGGGGTGCTGACGGTTGGGCGCTGTTCACGCGGGGCGCCACCGCGACGCCGCGGCGTTTCTACGCGCCGGACGGACGCTCGCGCGTGATCACGTCGGGCGGCCTGATCCCGTCGGGCCCCCTCGGGGGCACGCAGTTCATCGACGGCAACCCCGTTCCGCTCGGCACGGGCTCCCAGATCATCGGCACGACGCAAATCGGCGGCGGCGGTCCTGACTTGAACCAGCAATGGGCGGGAATACGTCCCGCGGACAAGCGGCACAGCACGTTCCTGCACTACAAGCACGACTTCACCGAAGACAAGACCGGCTACATCCAGGTCATGCAAGGCGTGCACGAGAACACCTCGCTGCCCGCGCCGACGGGCATGGCGCCGGGCTGGGGCATGACGATTTTCAGGGACAACCCGTACATACCGGCGTCGCTCGCGCAGCGCATGGACGCGGTGGGCGCCACGAGCTTCCCGTACAACCGCGTGTTCGAGGATCTCGCGCCCTCGCGGCAACTCGAAGATACGACGACGACGTTCACCGTCGGCTTCGACGGCGAGATCGGTAACGACTTGTTCTTGAGCGCGTATTACCAGAAGGGCCAGAACGACGAGATCGCCGATTACTCCGAGAACGGCCTGTTGGTGCGCACGGATCGCCTCTACCGCGCCCTCGACTCGATCATGGACCCCGCGACGGGCCGCATCGCGTGCCGTGCGAACCTGCCGGCGTTCGGCGGGATCACGCCGGAGCAGGAAGCGCTCGTGACGAAACAGAACGTGCTGGGGCAACAAGTCTTCGCGGATCCCGAAAGCAACCGCGGCTGCATACCGTTCGACCCGTTCGCCACGCACTTACCGCCGGCGGTCATCGACTACGTCACCGGCGGGATTTTCCACGACCAGGAGCTCACGCAGGACGTCTTCGAGCTCACGTTGCAGACCGACATCGGCGAAGACCGCCCGCAAGGCTCGATCTCCGTGGGCGGCGGTATCAGCTATCGCGACGAGCAGGTCTTCCAAGACGCGTTCGGCAGTGCCGAAGATCCGCGCCGCCTTCAGGACTTCGGCGTCTTCAGCAGTTTCCTGAATCCCGCGGACCAAATTCCGATTCGCGGCTTACCCGGGTTCATCCGCGATCGCGGTATATTCGTCACGGGCAATCCCAACAGCCAGGGGCCGATCCAGGGCGAGTTCGACGTCTGGGAGGTGTTCGGCGAGTCGATCGTCCCGATCCTCGGCGACTCCGACAGCGGCCTCGAGCTGCACCTCGCGGCGCGCTATGCCGAATACGCCGGCAGCGGCGGCGTTTGGGCGGGCAAGCTCGGCGGCGACTGGCGCGTGAACCCGCAGGTTCGGTTCCGCGCGACCGTGTCGCGCGATACGCGCGCGGGCACACTGTCGGAGCGGTTCGACACGCAAGGCGCCGGCTTCGGCATCGCGGCCGGCGAAGACCCGGAGCTGCCGAACGAGCCGGCCTACATCGCGGGCTTGACGACGGGCGGCAACCCGGACATTCGCCCGGAGCTCGCGGACACCACGACGGTCGGCGTCGTCTGGCAACCGGACTGGGCCGACGACTTCAATCTCTCGGTCGACTTCTACAACATCGAGATCCAGGATGCGATCGATCAGCTCGGTGCGCAGGAGATCCTCGACCGCTGCTACCTTCAAGGCGCGCAGGACATTTGCGCCTTGATCTCCCGTGCCGACACGGGCACGCCTCTCATTCGGCAGATTTTCAACGTCTTCATCAACATCGCCGAGACGAAGACGAGCGGCGTCGACATCGAGGCGAGCTACCGCAGGGACATGCGAATCTTCGGCGGCGACGAGTCGATCGCGATTCGCTTCTTCGCGAACTATCTCGACGAGGTGTCGGCACAGTTCGTCGGCGTCGCCCCGCTCAACGAGGCCGGCGAGCTCGCGTATCCCGAGTGGCTCGCGACGGGCTCGTTCACCTACACGAACGGCCCGTTCCGCTTCAATTGGCAGACGCGGTACCGCGATGCGACGATTCGCGAGATGTTGTGGGTCGAAGGCATCGACATAGAGGACAACAGCGTCTCGGGGCGCACCTATACGAACCTGAACCTATCCTACGATCTCGAGTGGGGTACCGCGACGGGACAGGCGTATTTCTACGTCGGCAACCTGTTCGACAAGGACCCACCGCTCGTTGCGGGCGGAGTCGGCGCCACGACCGGCACGGCGGCCTACACGGACAACAATCGGTTCGACACGCTCGGAAGAACCTACTCCGTCGGGGTACAGTTCGAGTTCTGACACGCGCGCGTCCGTGATCCGGTCCGGGCGCGCCGACGCCCGGTCGTTCCCGTGCACGTGCAAAGAGAGTCGGCGATTGCAGCAGGAGTATCGGGACTTCATCGGCTTCTACTCGAGCTGCCTCAGCAGAGAAGCCTGCGAGCGCATCATCAAGGATGCCGAACCGCTTTTCGCGGCGCAGCCACGGAACATCGTCACGCAAGGCGCAGCGCAAATGCCGACCTTCGAGTTTGGCCGGCTCGACTATTCATTCAACGCCACCCTGCATCTGCCGGCGGCCGCGAAGATCGTCGACGACGTGCTACAGCAGTGCCTCGAGCAATACGCGCGCGCCTACTTCGTCGTCAAACAGATTCGGGCGTCCACCAAGGAAGTGAAGTTACAAAAAACCCCGCCGCGCGGCGGCTACCACTTCTGGCACTGCGAGCACTTCAACAAGGAGACCGGACCGCGCGTGCTCGCCTGGATGATTTACCTGAACGACATCCCGCCCGGCGAGGGCGAGACGGAATTCATCTGGCAGAAGTTGCGAGTGCAGCCGGAAGCGGGAAAATGCCTGATCTGGCCGACGCAGTTCACGCACACTCACCGGGGTAATCCCGTCTATTCGACGGACAAATACATCGCAACGGGCTGGTACACGTTCGACTCGTAAGTCGACCCTACTCCGGCCGCGCGGGTTACGGAACGATCGGGCTGCTGCGATCGACGCTCGACCGTTCGCCGCCGACCATGAGCTCGCCGGCGTAGTTTGCCTGCTGGCACGAGTACTCGAAGAGCTCGACGCCGCGCTCGAAATTCAGATCGAACCCACCCGTCCAATCGGCCGTGTACGCGCCGGGATCGTGGACCTTGATCGTGTAGGCGGTCGTGGCGGAGTCTTTGCGCGTGAAGCGCTCGACCGTGTGCAGCTGCGTCGTGTGCGGCATGCCGCGCCGATCGAGCCAGAAGCTCTCGTTGAAGCCCGTGCTGTCGATGACGAGCGTGTCGCCTTCCCACCAGCCGATCGAATGGCCGTAGTAGCTCGGCTCGAGATCCTTGGGATGCGAACGGCCGTCCATGTAGACCGTGCGAAACGTGTGCGGCCCGCCGATATCGAAAATGTAGAGGCGCTTCGACGCCGGCATGTCGACGAACTCGACGCCGTACGGCGTCTGGAACTGCCGCGCCGTGCCGCTCGCTTTGCAGCGCGTGTGCGGCTCGAGCTCGTGAATCTGCCGCGCGTCGTAGAGCGCGCGCGCCCACGGCTGGAACGGCGTTTGCTCTGCGGGGTTGATGGGATCGGTGATGCCGAACATCGGCGTCCAGACGCCCTTGTCCTCGGGCGTGGCGCTCCAGAGGATCGCGCGCCCATCGGCGTCGCGCGGCGCGGGCCCGGGCGGCGGCGCATTCGGGTTGCGCCCGCGGCGTTGGGCCTCGGCGGAATCGGCGATGACGACGGCCGTCACGAGCAACACGGACGCGAACACGGTCAGCTTCATGAGCTCTCTCCGCTACGAGCCGGGGCCGCGCCCGGCTTGAACGACTAGTTACCCTGGCGGCTGCTGGAATCGGCGTCGAGCGTCTGGCCTGGCCGGCCGCCCGTGGCCGTGAGCGTAACGGTCCGCGCGTTCATGCGGTTCTCGCCGTTGCGCGCCATGAAGCCGTCGACGCTCACCGACTCGCCGATCTTGAGCGTCTCGCGGCGCCAGCCGCCGCGCTGCAAGCCGTGCGGCGGACCCATCTCCGCGCCCCAGTTCGTCACGGCGCCCGTGGCCTCGTCCTTGACGTTGATGTAGAACCACACGTGCGGGTTGGTCCACTCGACCTTCGTCACTATCCCTACGAGCTTGATGGGCTTCGCGGCATCGAACTCGGCCGAGAACGAGTGATGCGCGAACGCCGCACCGGTCACGAGAGAGCCGGCGACGGCCAATACGGCCAATTTACGAATGTTCATGATGCGATCCTCCGATTCATGCCGCGGCACGGCGCCGCTTAGGAACGATTGTCCTGACAAAAATACACGGGTAGCTCTTCGCCGCCCACCCAACGCAGCTCCCAACCGCTCGACCACGGTTGAGTGTACGCGCCCGGGTCGGTGACGGTAACCTCGTAGCGCAACGTGTCGTAGTCCGGACGCGAGAAGCGCTCGACGAGCGACAGCTGGTCGGTGTGCGGCAGGCCGCCGTTCGTGAACCAGAAGTCCTCGTTGAAGCCCGTGGTCGCGACGACGAGCGTGTCGCCTTCCCAATGCGCGACGGCGCGGCCGTAGTAGAGCGGGTTGTCGTCGTCGCCCTGGACTTGGCCCTGCTGGCTGCGGCCGTCCATATAAAGGATGCGGTAGTTGCGGTTGCCGCTGCCGATCATCACGAAGATGCGCTGGCGCGCGGGGTCCTCGACGAACTGCACGCCGTACGGCGACTGGTACTGACGCACGCCGCCGGGATTCTTGCAGTTCAAAAAGCCGGGGTCGTCGGCGAGATGGCGCTGCTGGCGGTGGCGATACACGCCGAGCGCCCACGGCTGAAACGGCGCGACACGCGCCGCGTCGGCGACGCGCGCGAGCTGGCCGTCCTCGTTCATGGCCACGTTGGCGCCGGCCTGCATGAGCACCGTGCTCGTGGGATAGGCCCAGTAGCCGCCCGTGCCGTCGGTGGCGCCCAGCAGCGGCCTGCCGTCGGGACCGCGTGGCGTGGGCCGCGGCGATTGCGGCGCCGTGGGTCCCAAGTCGACGACGTTATAGACGCGGCGCTGGGTAGCCGAGGCGATCACGCTTTCGCCCCACACCTGCCGCGAGCCGTCGCGGGCCGTGGGTCCGCTGACCTCGATCGCATCGCCGGGCTCGAGCGTATCGCGCTGCCAGCCGCTGCGCTTGAGCAGCACCGTGCTCTCGAGCTCGACCGCCCAGTTCTCGACGGCGCCCCCGCTGCGCGCGACGTTGACGAACACGTGCGCGTGCGGATTGCGCCAATCGACGGCGGTCACGATGCCGCTGATCTCGAGGCGCTTCTGCTCGTCGAACTTCGCCGCGAGCGGGTGATGGGCCGCAGCCACGGACGCGCAAAGCGCGGCGGCCAAAGCGGCGCAGACTTTGGCGACGCCTGCCGTCATTGCCTGCTCGCCGTGAACGCGCCGCGGCCTTTGTTGCTCGACCAGGTGCCGTTGATCGAGCGATTCGGCAGCTCGAGGTTCTCGATCCTGCCCTCGACGACGTAGCGCACGGCGCTGCCGTCCTTGTCCTTGCCCTCGGATTCGAACCTCACGACCCAGCCGTTAGGCTCGAGCGTGGCCCGCGTGAGCGGCATGTTGTCGGTGCCGGGATTGATCATGCCCGTGATGGCTTTGCCGTCCCAATCGAGGATCAATAAGACGTTGTCGCCGTGTACGGCGTTGCCTTTCCATTCCCCGAGCCACGAGCCCTTGAGCGGATGGCCTTCCTGTGCCACCGCGGTGGCCGAGAGGCCGAGAACCAGCGAGGCCGCCAGCATCGTGAGCAATTTGGTCATGTTGCTTTTTCTCTTCTTGGAACGGGCTAATTGTACCGTGCGCCCCGCGGCGCCCCGAATAAAGAATTATCGGCTGGGCCTCGCCGGGCCTGCAACGCCGCTTACTCCGTGTAATAACCGAGCCGCACGACGCCCTGGCTCATGCCTTGCACGGTGCCCGCCGTGAGCCACTCGAGCGAGGCGCGAAACAGGATCTCGTGGTTCGTCTCCCACATGGCGTTGTGCGAGGCGCAGCCCAAGTCGAGCAGCACTTTGTTCTCGGCGCCGAGATCGGCGAAGTACTCGCGGACGCGTCCGGGGACGACCTGCTTGTCGTGGACACCGGCGACCATGAGCGTCGGCGTTTGCATGCGCTCCACATCGGCTTTGCCGAAGCCCCAGACGGTCGTGCTCGGCGCGCGCCGCACGCCCTGCCCCCACGAGGCGCCGACGGGATCCGATAGCAGCATCTCGCGCCACACGGCGGCCGCGGCGCCGGGATCCTGTTGATTGGGGCAGACGAGCTGGCGCTCCCAGTTCCCCGTGAAATCGGCGTGCGATTGCGCATTGAACGCGACGCCCGCGGGGATCGGCTGCGGCTGTTGGCCGCGCTCGCGCAGATACGCCGGCGCCAACAGCACGAGCTTCGCGACCTTGTCGGGATTGCGCGCCGCATAACCGCCGGCGCGCGGCCCGCCGAGCGACCAACCGACGAGGCTCACGCGCGGCACGTCGCGCAATGCGCGCACGTACTCGACGACGGCGTCGATGTCGTCCCAGTCCGAAGCGATCGTCGTGAGCTGCGACGAATGCGTCGCGTCGCACGGCTCGCGCCCGAGGGCTTGCTGCTGTTCCGCGGAGAGATTGCAGACCTCGTTCATGACGTGCGGCCGCGTCGAGCGGCCGTAGCCCGTCATGTCCATCGAGAACACATCGAAGCCCGCGGCCGCGAGGTACGCCATCCAGCTGTAGTCCTCGTACGGCACGTCGAAGGCGACCTCGGCCGGCGTGCCCGCGCCGTGCACGAACAGCACGACGCGGTCATCGCGCGGCGCGCCGCGCTGCACGGTGGCCGGCTTCACGCGCTCGCGCACGTAGAGCTGCACCGTCTGCCCCTCGATGGCCGGCACGATCGAGCGGTTCGGCACGTAGTGATCGACCGTGAGGATCGTCTGGCTGTCCTCGCCCGCGGTCGGTTGGCCCCAAGCAGCCGCGGAGCCGAGCAGCAGGCCGACGCCGGCGGCTGTGGCGATCGTGTCGTGACGCATTGTTATTCCCCCCAACGCGCCCATCGTCGCAGGTTTCGCGCAGTGCGCCTAGGTTCGCGGTGCCGCGACCGTCATGAGGCGCGCGAGCGTGGCCCCGTCGCGTTGCTCGAAACGCTTCGGGATGTACATGCCGGTCGCTCCGTGGTCGTGCGTCGAGGGCGAATCATAGCGAGGCGAGCTGCGCAGCTCATTGACCGCGAAACGGCGCTTCGCGATGATCGCGAGCGCCGCCCTTCCCCGCGAGGGACTCCATGAACAAGCTCGTCATCGCCGCCGTCGTGCTCGCCCTCGTATTGCTTGGGTTGCCCGGCGTCGTCGGCTCGAGCACCGAGGCCCGCGTGCGCGAGCGCGTGGCCGCCATCGATGCGAGCGACATGGCGTCGGCGGAGATCACGTCGTTCGAGCGCGGCTGGTTCCGCAGCACCGCGAAGATCGAGCTGCGCTTCGCGCCGGACGACCTGCAGCTCGGGTTCGACGGCGCGCAGGCCGGGCTTGCCGCGGGCACGCTGCCGATCCGCGTCGACCTCGCGCACGGCCCCATCGCCGTGCTCGACGGCGTGTCCTTCGGTTGGTCGAGAATGATCGCGCGCCTCGACACCGGGGCGCCCGGCGTCGTCGAGCTCGAGCGAACGCTCGGCGTGCCGTACGTCTTCGAGTTTCGCGGCCGGACGCGAATTTTCGGGGGCCTCGACTTCGACGCCGACGCACCGCCGTTCGAGCTGCCCATCGACGAGACGCTCGTCACGTTCTCCGGCGCCACGCTCGACGGCACGTTCGCCGACCCGCTGCTTGCGGCCGACGCACACATCGCTGTCGTCATGTTCACCTCGCCGACGGGCACGTTCGCGATCCACGGCCTGCGCGCCAGCGCCGACAACGAGCTGCGCTCGCGCTACGTCTTGCCGGGCGAGGCCACGCTCTCGATCGAGCGTGTGGCGATCAGCGAGGCAGGCGGCGCCGTGCCGCTGTTCGAAGCCGCCAACCTACGCGTCGCGAGCAACACCGAGCTCGACGCGGCCGGCGAGCTGCTCGAGATGCGCGTCGACTACAGCCTCGACTCGGCGCGTCTCGCCGAGAACGAGGTCACGGCTGCCACGGTCGGCATGGCGCTGCGCAATCTCGACGTCGCGGCGCTCGAGGCGTATGGCGCAGCCATCGAGGACGCCGTGGGCACCGTGAGCGCCCCCAGCGAGCTCTTGGCGACGCTCGCGCCACAGCTCGAACGCGCGCTGCGCGCGGGGCCGAGCCTGACGCTGGACCCGATCCGCTTGCGGCTCGACGCCGAGCCGTTCGAGGGGCGCATCGCGGTGTCGACCAACACGGCCCGGCTGCCGCCGGCCGGGGCGCTCAACTTCGACAACCCGCTGCTCATGCTCGGCTTGTTCGACACCGACGCCGAGGTGCGGCTGTCGAAGGCGCTGGCCCGGCGGCTCGCACTGCTCGCGGCGGGAATGCAGCTCGCCGCCGACCGCTCGCTCCCGTCCGAGCAGCTCGAGTACATGGTAGAGGCGCAGTCGGGGGTCCTGCTGACGATGCTCGTCGGGCAGGGTGTGCTCGTCGAGGACGGCGATGGTTACGTGTGCAGGCTCGAGCTCGCCGACGGCGTGCTGACACTCAACGGCAACGCGCTGCCGTTCGGCTTGCCGTAACCGTCATTGCGGAGCGGCTTCGGCCGGCGCGGCCGCATCGGCGGGCGCCGCCTCGTCGGCCGCCGCGGCCTCATCGGCATTGGCATCGACGGGTTGCGCTGTGATGCCGCGCCGCCCGCGCCTGCCTTCTCGCTCGCGCAGATCGAGGTCCTCGATCTCGGTCGGCGACAGCGGAATGAACTCGCCGAGCCGGCACGTGAAGCCGCCTTGCAGTCCGCCGCCGAACCGCTGCTCGAGCACGGTGATCGTGTCGATGCTGCAGAGCCGCGCGTTCCGCGCTTCGTACGCAATGCGATTCTCGCGTTCGAGGCCCGGGCACTTGCGCGGTAGGTGATTGCGATAGACCTTTTTGCCACGCATCCGGAAGAGCAGGTTCTGATCGTCGATCGCATCGGTCTCGTCGATCGACGAAACGATGATGCAATTCTGCGGCGTCCGATCGAACGCGCCCTCCACATCCGAGGTGTCATCTTGCGCGACGGCGGACACCGCGACGACCGTTGCCGCAGCGAGCCAAGCCGGTTTAGAAGCGCGAAACATGGAGCACCTCCGATGGTCGCGAACAGCGCCCGTATAGCTTAGCGCCATCCCGCCGAGAAAGAGACCCAAGCCTGGCGGCCGGCCGGCGGACAGCCACCAAGTGTGAACGCCCTCACGCCGCCAGCCCGCGCCGCCCCTTAAAGTGCAGGTGTTAGACCGCTGGGACGACCACGATGCTCCTTCGTCACGCGCTGGCCAACGTGCTGTTCCCCTAACCCCATGAACCCACGCCCGAAACCTGCGGTCAGCGCCCCGGCTCCCGTCCCCGACGACTCGCCGTCCGAGCACATCTACATCGGCGGAGACGACTTCAGCGTCGAGCCGGCCACGGCCGCGCGCACGGTTCTCGCTACGCGAAAGCTCGACAACGCCGTGCGCCGTCGCGGCGTCGAGGTGACGCTCTTCGAGGAAGGCTACGTCAAAGTCGCGGAGCGCAGCGGCAAGAAGACGGGCGGGTCGTTCTTCCTCGACCTGCGGTTCGTGGACCCCGTGCCCCGGATCGAGCGCGTGTTCGCGGCGCGCAGCTTCCTCGTCGCGCTCGGGTGCGGCGCCACGGCCGCGCTTGCGGGTTTTCTGCTGCGCTTCGAGGCCTTGTACGCGTTTGCCGCACCGGCGCTCGGCGCCGTCGTGCTGGCCGCGGCCATCGCGCTCTACTTCGGCGTCTATCGAACCTACGAGGCGACCGAGTTCCGCACGCTGCACGGCCGGGTCGTCGTACTGCGGCTGCTCGCCAACTTCGGCTCGATCAAGCGCTTCCGTGCTTTCGTCCCCGTGCTCAGCGAGGCGATCGAGGCAGCCGTCGAGCGCATCGGCGCCGATACGTCCGCGTATCTGCGCGGGGAGATGCGCGAGCACTACCGCTTGCGCGGCGAAGGCGTCCTCGACAGCGACACGTGCGCCGCGGGCACGGGGCGCATTCTCGCGCAGTTCGACATACAGATTTGAGCCGCGGCGCACCGCGCCGTTCCGGCTATGATTCGGCGCATGAGCGCCACCACCGGGATCGTTCCGCCAGGCGCCGTTTTGCGAGCGTTCGAGCTCGCGGACGGATCGCTCGAGCGCGCCCAGTCGGGGCTCATCAACAGCACGTGGTACGCGCGCTCGCGGCGCGGCGGAGCGCTCGTGCTGCAGCGCGTCAACCCGATCTTTCCGGCCGAGGTGAACCTCGACATCGCGGCCGTGACCGAGCATCTCGCTCGCAAGGGTCTCGTCACGCCGCGGCTCGTGCCGACTCGCGAAGGCAAGCTCTGGCTCGAGCATGACGGCGGCATCTGGCGCGTGCTGACGCGCGTCGAAGGCCTCTGCCGCGACGCGCTCGAGTCGGCGAGCCAAGCACGTGCCGCAGGCCGCTTCGTCGCCGAGTTCCATCGCGCGGTCAGCGATCTCGAGCACACTTTTTTGAGCCGCCGCCCCGGCGTGCACGACACGCCTCGGCATCTACGCACGCTGCGCGAGGCGCTCGTCGAGCACCGCGGGCACCGGCATTACGACGCCATCGCGCGTCTCGCCGAACGCGTGCTCGAAGCCGCGGCGGAGCTCGCACCGCTGCCGCCGAGCGCGGAGCGCATCGTGCACGGCGACCCCAAGATCTCGAATCTCGTCTTCGCGCCGGACGCGGACCGCGTCGTCTGCCTCATCGACCTCGACACGTTGTCGCGCATGCCGGTGGCGCTCGAGCTCGGCGACGCGCTCCGCTCGTGGTGCAATCCCGCGACCGAGGACGCGGCGAGCGCGCGTTTCGTGCGCCCGTTCTTCGCTGCCGCGATCGCGGGCTATGCCGAGGCCGCGCGGGGCTTGCTGGCGCCCGCCGAGTGGAGCGCGATCCCGCGCGGCACGCTGACGATCACCATCGAGCTCGCGGCGCGGTTCTGCACCGACGCGCTGCGCGAGAGCTATTTCGGTTGGAACGCCGCGCGCTACGAGAGCGCGAGCGCGCACAACCAAGCCCGCGTCCACGGCCAATTGCTGCTGGCCGCCGGCATCCGCGCCGAGCTCGCGGCGCTCGAGGACGCGACGGCCGCGGCGTTCGCTTCTTAAGCGAAACAGTTCGCAATTACAGCGGCCCGAGTCCGCCCGTGACACGGCTGTGACAAAACCGCGCCCGCCCGGGCTACGCTAAAGGCACCGTTCGTTCTCGAGGGCAGCGGGCTTGCTCGAACATCTCGGCCTCATCGGCGTCTCGTGGCGACAGAACGGCAGCGAAGCGCTCGCCGAGTTCGCGCTCGATCACGAGCGCGCGCCTGCGGTGCTGCAGGAATTCGCGCGGCGCCTACAGCTCTCCGAGCTCGCGTATCTCGCGACCTGCAACCGTGTCGAGCTCATCTTCGCGCGCAGCGAGCGCACTCCCGTGCACGACTTGCGGCGCGACGCCTTCCAGTTGCTCACGGGCCGCGCGGCCGCGCACGGCGAAGCCGAGCGCCGGCTCCGCGCTTGGACCGGCGAGGGCGCAGCCGAGCACTTGTTCCTCACGGCCGCCGGGCTCGATTCCGCGTGCGTCGGCGAGACCGAGGTCGTGGGACAGGTGCGTTTCTGTCAGGAGCGGGCGCTCGAGCTCGGGCTCTGCGGCCCGAGCTTAGGATTGGTCTTCGAGGAAGCGCTGCGCATCGCGGGCCGCGTGCGCGGCGGCACGAAGCTCGCCGAAGGGCGCGTGTCGCTGGCCGAGATCGCAGTCGCGAAGCTGCGCGAGCGCGTCGCGCGCACGCCGGGCCGCATCGCTCTCATCGGCATCTCGCCGATGACGGAGCGCGCGGCCGTCTCGCTCGCGCAGGCGGGGCTCGATTTCACGGTCGTCAACCGCAGCGTCGACAAAGCCGCGGCGCTCGCCGGGCGTCACGGCGCGCAGCACTTGGCGCTCGATGCGTTCCGCCGCGAGCCGCCGGCAGTCGAGGCGCTGCTCACGGCGACGGGCGCCGGCGAGCCGATCTTGGGGAGCGCGACGCTCGAGCGCCTGGCGGCGCACACGCGCTCGGGCCAGCCGCCGCTCGTCGTCGACATGGCCGTGCCGGGCGACGTCGACGCGGCAGAGTGCACTGCGCTCGCGATCCCACGCGTCGGCATGGACGAGATCGTGCAATATGCCGAGCATAATCGCGCCGCGCGCTTGCTCGAAGCCGGACCGGCGCGCGAGCAAGTCGACCAGGCGCTCGACGAGCTCCAGGATCGCTTCACGGAGCGCTACTACGGCCCGTTGTTCGGCGCCCTCCAGCAGCGCTACCGGCGCACGGCCGAGGAAGGCGTCAAACGCCTGCTCAAGAAGGACCTCAAGGGCTTGGGGGAAACGGAGCGCGCGGCCATCGAGACGTGGGCCGAAGTGCTCGCGCGGCGCTTCGCGCACATTCCCTCGCTGGGTTTGCGCGGCCTGCTCCACGACGGCCCCGACGGTTCCCTCGAGGCATTCTTGGGCGGCCTCGAGCCCGAGTTCGCCGACGAGCTGCGCGCCGCGCTCAAGGGCGCCGTGGCGGCGCCTGCAGGCGAGTTGCCGCGCGCACGCCGCAACGGTGAAGCATGAGCGCGCGGCCGAAGCTTAAAGTAGGCACGCGCGGCTCCGACCTCGCGCGCACACAATCGGGCACGGTCGCAGCGGCGCTGCGACAAGCCGGCTTCGACGTCGAGCTCACGATCATCAAGACCGCGGGCGACCAGAACGCGACGGCGCCGTTCGGCTCGATTGGCCCGCAAGGCGTGTTCGTGCGCGAGATCGAGCAGGCGCTCGTGGAGCGCCGCGTCGAGCTCGCCGTGCACTCGTTCAAGGATCTGCCGACGCAGTCGCCGCCCGAGATCGTCGTCGCGGCCGTGCCTGCGCGCATCGATCCCGCCGATCTCCTGCTGGTGCGCCGCGCGGCGCTAGGCGCGGCCGGCAGCTGGCTGCCGCTGAAACCAGGCGCCCGAGTCGGCACCGCTTCGGCGCGCCGTCGCGTATGGCTCACGCACTTCCGCTCCGACCTCGACGTGGTGCCGCTGCGCGGCAACGTGCCGACGCGCGTGCGCAAGCTCGCCGACGGCGAGTTCGACGCCATCGTGCTCGCCGCGGCCGGCATCGAGCGCCTGCGCGCCGAGCAGCGCCTCGGCAATGCGCTCGCCGGGCTCGAGGTGATCCGGCTCGACCCCACGCGGTTCGTGCCGGCGCCGGCGCAAGGCGCGCTCGCCGTGCAATGCCGGCGCGACGACGATGCCGTACTCGCGGCGCTGAAGCTCATCGACGATGCACCGAGCCGCGCGACCGTGAGCGCCGAGCGCGATGCGCTCGCGCGCGCCGAAGGCGGCTGCGACATCGCGTTCGGCGCGTACTGTTTTTCCACCGGCAGCGGCTATGAACTGTACGCGATGCACGAGCGTGCGGGCATGGTCCGCGCCGCACGCGTGCGCGGCGCGGACGTGGGCACGCTCGGCGCGGCCGTCATGGCCGAGCTCGACCGAGGCTTGCCATGAGCCCGCAGACCGCAGCGGCCGGTGGCCGCCGCGTGCTGCTCACGCGCAGCGAGGACGACAACGCCGAGTGGCTGCCGCGCTTCGCGGCGCACGGCGCCGAGCCCCTGGCCCTGCCCTGCATCCACTGCGAGGCCTTCGACACGCCCGCGCTGCGGGCCGAGCTTAAGGCCGCGAGCCGAAGCGCCGACTGGCTCGCGTTCACGTCGCGGCGCGGCGTCGAAGCCTTCGCGGCGCTCGCGCCACGCGCCGCGCCGCGCTCGCGCATCGCGGTCGTCGGCGCCGCGACCGCCGCCGCGGCCGAGCGCAGCCTCGGCCGTGTCGATCTCGTCGGGCGCGGCGGCACGGGGGCGAGCCTCGCGGCCACGCTCGTCGACGACGGCGACCTCGAGCACCACCCGCACGTGCTGCTCGCCGTGGCCGAGAACGCCGGCGACGCGTTCGAGCGCACGCTCGCGGCCGCCGGCGCGCGCTGCACGCGGCTCAACGTGTACCGCACGGTGCCGGCGCCGCCGGCGGCGCGGAAACGCCCCTTGTCGGCGCTGCGCGTGGATAATGTCGTGCTCGCGAGCCCCTCGGCCGTCACCGGATTCGTGAACCAGATCGAGCTCGACGTGCCGGCGCGCGTGTTCACGATCGGGCCGTCGACGACGGCCGCGGCCCGCGCCGCGGGGCTCGTCGTGACGGCGGAAGCGCGCGAGCCGAGCTTGGAAGGAATCTTGGAGGCCATGCGATGGCGGAACTGATCGTCACGACGCCGGGCCGCACGCGGCTGCGCCGCCTGCGCCGCACGCGCACGCTGCGCAACCTCGTCGCCGAAACGAGCGTCAGCGCCGAGCATTTAATCATGCCGCACTTCGTGCTGCCGGCGCGGCGCGCCAACGAGCCGATTTCGTCGATGCCCGGCATCGCGCAGCAAGGCCTCGAGAACGTCGTCAAGCAGATCGGCAAGGACCTTACGCTCGGCATTCGCGCCGTGCTGTTGTTCGGCCATCCCGAGCACGACGGCAAGACGCCCGACGGCGCCGCGGCCGCGGCCGCGAACGGCGCCGTGCAGAGGGCCTGCGAGCGGCTGAAGCGCGAGTTCGGCGACGACCTCGTCGTCATGACCGACGTCTGCCTCTGCGCGTACACGGATCACGGGCACTGCGGCTTGCTCCACCAAGGCCGAGTCGTGAACGACGCCTCGCTCGTGCCGCTCGTCGCGATGGCGCTCTCCCACGCGCGTGCGGGCGCCGACGTCGTCGCGCCGTCCGACATGATGGACGGCCGCGTCGCCGCGATTCGCGACGCGCTCGACGACTCGGGGTTCGAGGACACCGTGCTCATGTCCTACGCCGTGAAGTTCGCCTCGGCGTACTACGGTCCGTTCCGCGAAGCGGCGGACTCGACGCCCGCGAGCGGCGATCGTCACAGCTATCAGATGGACTATCGCAACGGCCGCGAGGCCGTGCGCGAAGCTCTCCAGGACGTCGAAGAAGGCGCCGACTGGCTCATGGTCAAGCCTGCGCTGCCCTACCTCGACGTGATCCGCGCGGTCCGCGAGGCGAGCCGATTGCCACTCTCGGCCTACAACGTCTCGGGCGAGTACTCCGCCGTCAAGGCCGCCGCTGCGAACGGTTGGCTCGACGAGCCGCGCGTCGTGCGCGAGAACCTGCTCGCGATTCGCCGCGCGGGAGCAGAGCAGATCATCACTTATCACGCGCGCGACGCGCTCGCCGGAGGGTGGCTGTGACGACGCCCAAGGGTGCGGGCCAAGGCAAGCACCCGCAAAGCCAAGCGTGGTTCGAGCGCGCGCGGAAAGTCACGCCGGGTGGCGTGAACTCGCCCGTGCGCGCGTTCGGCAGCGTCGGCGGCACGCCGCTCGTGATCCGCTCGGCGGCCGGCGCCGTCGTCACCGATTCCGACGGCCGTGAGTACCTCGACTTCGTGGGCTCGTGGGGGCCGCTGATCCTGGGGCACGCGCATCCCAAGATCATCGCGGCCATCGAGGCTGCGTGCCGGCGCGGCACGTCGTACGGCGCGCCGTGCCAGCCCGAGATCGAGCTCGCCGAGGAAGTCGTCGCTGCCTACCCCGGCATCGACCAGGTGCGCTTCGTTTCCTCGGGCACCGAGGCGGTCATGAGCGCCGTGCGACTCGCGCGCGGCGCGACGGGCCGCAGCCTCCTCGTGAAGTTCTCGGGTTGCTACCACGGCCACGTCGACTACCTGCTCGTCGCCGCGGGCTCGGGCCTCGTGACGTTCGGCCAACCCTCGTCGCAAGGCGTGCCGAGCGAGGTCGCGGCGCTCACCCGCGTGCTGCCGCTCGACGACGCGGCGGCCGCCGAGCGGCTGTTCGCGGCCGAAGGCGACCGCATCGCGGCCGTGATCATCGAGCCCGTGCCCGCGAACAACGGCCTGCTGCTGCAGCGGCCCGAATTCTTGGAGACACTGCGCACGCTGTGCACCAAACACGGCGCGCTGCTCATCTTCGACGAGGTCATCACGGGCTTTCGGCTCGGCGCCGGCGGCGCGGCCGCGCATTACGCCGTCAGGCCCGATCTCGCAACGTTCGGCAAAGTCATCGGCGGCGGCATGCCCGTCGGCGCGTTCGCCGGGCGGCGCAAGATCATGCAGCAGCTCTCGCCCGAGGGCGGCGTCTATCAGGCGGGCACGCTGTCGGGTAATCCCGTCGCGATGACGGCGGGCTTGACGACGCTGCGCGTGCTGCAAAAGGAAGACGGCTGGAAGCGCCTCGAGGCGCTCGGCGCGTACCTCGAGCGCACGCTCGACGCCGCGCTCGCCGAGGCGCCCATCAAGGCGAAACTTTGCCGGCTCGGGTCGCTGTTCTGGATCGCGTGGCTCACGAACGAGGCGCCGCGCTCGGCCGAGGCGCTCGACGCAGGCGCGGCGAAGGTCTATGCGGGCGTTTTCCACGCGCTGCTCGACCAGGGCATCGCGCTCGCGCCGTCGGCGTTCGAGATCGCGTTCCTCTCGCTGGCGCACACGCGCCGCGACATCGACCGGCTCGCCGAGGGCTTGCGCGCGGCGCTCGCCGCGGTGAATCTCGACTGATGCAGCGCGGAGCTTAGGGATGACAGCGAGACGCGATCCGACCAAAGCCATGCAGATCGGCTTTCTCGCTCTGTTGTCGATTTCGGCGGCGACCGTCGGCTGGTGGATGTACGACCACGTGCACTACGCGCGCAGCGTCGAGCAGCGCTTCCCGGCCAACCCCGCCGTCGCCGAGGACAGCGAGGCGCGCATCAACCGCATTCTCTGGGAGGGCGGGTTCTTCCTCGTCGTGCTCATCGGCGGCATGGCCGTCCTCACGCGCACGCTGCGCCACGACGCGGAGCTGCGCCGCCGGCAGCAAAATTTCCTCGCAGCCGTGTCGCACGAGTTCAAGAGCCCGCTCGCGAGCATCCAGCTCGCGGCGGAGACGCTCGTGCTGCGCTCGCGCGAGGAGGACAACCGGCGGCTCGGCCAGCGTATTCTCGAGGACGGCGAGCGCCTGCTGCGCATGATCGACAACCTGCTCGACACGACGCGCCTCGAGGAGGGCCGGCAGAAGCTCACGCCGCAGCTCACGAACCTCCACGACGCGGCCACGGCGGCCATCGGCGCTATCGCCGAGCGCGCGCGGCTGTCGCGCGTCACCGTGACGCTCGAGGCGCCCGCCGACCTCACGCTCGAGGTCGATCCCGCGGTCGTCGAGTCGGGGCTCCGCAACCTGCTCGACAACGCGCTCAAGTCCTGCGTCGCGGCCAAGACCGGCACGATCCGCGTGCGCGGCACGCGCGACGCGGGCAACATCGCGCTCGCCGTCAGCGACGACGGCTTAGGCTTCGCGCCCGAGGACGCCGGCATGATCTTCGAGAAGTTCCATCGCTTGGGCGACGAGCTGCGCCGCGCGACGCCGGGCACGGGTTTAGGGTTATACATCGTCAAACGGCTCGTCGAGCTCTCGGGCGGCAGCGTGGCGGCGGAGAGTGCGGGACCCGGCAGCGGCGCGACGGTCACGCTGTGTTGGCCGGTACGTAATCGCCACGGATGAAGGAGCCCGCCCACATTCTCGTCGTCGACGACGAGGCACACCTCGCGGCCGGCATCCGCGAGAACCTCGAAGCCGAGGGCTATCGCGCCGACGTCGCGCACGACGGGCTCGCGGGGCTTACGCGCTTGCGCGCCGCGGAGTTCGATCTCGTCGTGCTCGACGTGATGATGCCGAACATGGACGGTCTCGAGCTCTGCGCGCAGCTGCGCCGCGAAGGCAATCAGACGCCCGTGCTGTTCCTCACCGTCAAAGGCGACGCGCCGGACCGCGTGCGCGGCTTCGAGGCCGGCGGCGACGACTATCTCGCCAAGCCGTTTCATTTACAGGAGCTGCTGCTGCGCGTCGCGGCAATTCTCCGGCGCAGCTCGTGGTACCAGTCGGGTACCGCGCCGGCGCTCGAGTTCGGCGGCAACCGTGTCGACTTCAAGACCTACGAAGCGCGCGCCTGGGACGGGTCGCAGCACTCGTTGACGCACAAGGAGGCGATGATCCTGCGCGTGCTCGCGGATCGGCCGGGCCAAATCGTCACACGCGAGGAGATCCTCGATCGCGTCTGGGGCTACGAAGTGTTCCCGTCGACGCGCACGATCGACAACTTCATCGTGCGCTTGCGCAAACGTTTCGAGCGCAACGCCGAGCTGCCGGCGCATTTCCACACCGTGCGCGGCGTCGGCTATCGCTTCAGCAACGAGCCACAGCCGAGCGAAGCGCCGAGCGCCTGAGGAACCGATGCGCAACGACAAGCTGCTGCTCAAGACCATTCGCGGCGAAGCCACGCCGCGCCGGCCGCTGTGGATCATGCGGCAGGCGGGACGCTATTTGCCCGAGTACCGTGCGTTCCGGCAGAAGGTGAGCTTCAAAGCGCTCGCGAGCGAGCCCGAGCTCGCGGCCGAAGTGACGCTCATGCCGCTCAAGCGCTATCCGCTCGACGCCGCTATTGTCTTTGCCGACATCATGAGCCCGATGCCCGCGCTCGGCATCGAGTTCGATTTCGATCCAGGTCCCGTGGTCGCGAACCCGATTCGTGACGCGGCCGCGATCGAGCGGTTGCGGCGCCCGGCTCCTGCAGAGATCGCGCCTGAAGTCATCGCCGCGCTGAAGCTCACGCGCGCGGCGCTGCCGAGCAGCACGGCGCTGCTCGGCTTCTGCGGCGCACCGTGGACGCTCGCGGCCTATCTCGTCGAGGGAAAAGGGGTGAAAGACTTCCCGACGCTGCGTGCGTTCGCGGCCGCAGAGCCTAAGCTGCTCGACGCGTTGCTCGGCCGACTGTCGAGCCTCATGGCCGAATATCTCGTCGCGCAAGCCGCTGCCGGCGCCGACGCCGTGCAAATCTTCGATTCCTGGGCCGGTCTCTTGTCGCGCGCGAGCTGGGAGCGGCTGGTCCGGCCGCATCTTCTGTCGCTGCTCGAGGCCGTGGGCAAGGCGGGGATCCCACGCATCCTGTTCCTGCAGAACGCGCCGCACCTCATGGATGCCTACGCGAGCCTGCCGGCCGAGGTTCTCGGCGTCGACTGGCGCATCGAGCTCCCGCTGCTCAAGCAGCGCTATCCGCAACGGGCCGTGCAAGGCAATCTCGATCCGGCGATACTCACGGCCGGCGCGGCCGCTACGCGCGCCGCGGCAGAGGAGTTGCTCGCCGCGACGCCGCCGCGCGGTCACATCGTCAATCTGGGCCACGGTATCCTGCCGCAGACCCCGCTCGAGAGCGTCCAGACGCTCGTCGACGTCGTGCATTCGGAGAAGCTATGAGCGAGAGACCACCCGCCAGCGCGACGCCCGAAGAGCTTACGCCCCTAGACCTCGCCGAGAAAGGCCGCCGCGGAGGGCAAGTCATCTCGCTCGACCGGCGCCTGTTCATGAAATTCACGGCGTTCGGCCGTTGCGCGGATCCGCATGCGGCCATCGCGGCGCTTGCCGAGGACGGCGTCGACGGTGCGCTGTACCTCGATGCCAGCGACCCGCAAGGCATCGGCGTCATCGTCATGGCCGAGGATCCCGACTACTTCGTGACGACGCTGCGGGCGCTGTTCAACCACCGCCCGTTCGCCGAGCTCACGCACAAGGCCGAGCTCGACATGCTGGGCCGCACCTACTCGATCGGCTACGAGCCCGATCTCACGGACACGCTGTTCACGAAACCGCGCTCGAAGATCCTGAACCCCGCGCATCGCTGGGCCGTGTGGTACCCGCTGCAGCGCGCGAAGAAATTCGAGACGCTGCCCGCGGAGCATCAGCGCCGCATCTTTGCCGAGCACGCCTCGCTCGGTAAACGCTACGGCGCGGGCGGGCACGCTGCCGACGTGCGGCTCGCGTGCCACGGGCTCGACAAGAACGACAACGACTTCGTCGTCGGCCTGCACGGGCCGGCGCTGCATCCGCTCTCGGCCGTCGTGCAGGAGATGCGCCGCACCGAGCAGACCTCGCAGTATCTCGACAGCCTCGGGCCGTTCTTCGTCGGCAGGGCAGCATGGCAGGCCAAACAGTAGAGCGCGACTACGACGCGCTGCTCGTCGTGTCGTTCGGCGGCCCCGAGGGTCCCGCCGACGTCGACTCGTTTCTCGACAACGTGTTCCGCGGTTTGCGCGTCTCGGCCGAGACGAAGTCGCACGTCGCCAAACGCTACGAGCAATTCGGCGGCGTGAGCCCGATCAACGCACACACGCGCGCCTTCATCAAAGCGCTGCAGCTCGAGCTCGACACCCACGGGCCCGCGCTGCCGATCTATTGGGGCAACCGCAACTGGCACCCGCTGCTCGGCGACACGGTCGCGCAGATGGCGCAGGCCGGCGTCGAGCACGCGCTCGCGTTCGTCACGAGCACGTTCAGCTCGTACAGCGGCTGCCGCCGCTACCGCGAGGATCTCTACGAAGCCGCGCGCAGCCTGCCGGACGCGCCGCGCATCGACAAGCTGCGCGCGCCCTACAACCACCCGGGCTTCATCGAGGCCGTGAGCGCGCGCGTCACTGAGGCCTTCGAGACGCTGCCGGCCGGGCGACGCGACGGCACGCTCGTGCTGTTCACGGCGCACAGCCTGCCGCAGGCGATGGCGCGCGGCTGCGAGTACGAGGCGCAGCTCGCCGCGAGCTGCCGCCTCGTCGGTGACGCGCTCGAGCACCAACGGTGGCGGCTGGCCTATCAAAGCAACAACGCGTCGTACGGACGCGGGTCCTGGCTCGGTCCCGACGTCCGCGACGCGCTGCGCGAGGCGCACGCCGAGGGCGTCGAGGCTGTCGTCGTCGCCCCGATCGGCTTCGTCTGCGACCACATGGAGGTCGTCATCGATCTCGACATCGACGCCGCCGCGATCGCGCACGAGCTTGGGATGCCGATGGCGCGCGCCGCGACCGTCGGCACGCATCCGGCCTACGTGGCCATGGTGCGCGAGCTCATCGTCGAGCGCTTGACGCCCGACGCGGCGCGGCGCTCGTTGGGCTCGCTCGGACCGAGTCACGACCTCTGCCCGGCAGATTGCTGCTTAAGCGGTCGCGGCGGGCCCAAGAAGCCGGCGCTCTGCGGCGTCGACGACCCGTTCCGCGGACGCCGAGCTTCTCGGTGACGGCAGCAGAGCGCGACGTCATCGTCGTCGGCGCCGGGCTCGCAGGTTTGCACGCGGCGCTCACGCTCGAAGCCGCCGGCGCGAGCGTGCTGGTGCTCGAGGCTCAGCGACGCGTCGGCGGCCGCATCCACTCGATGCGCCAGCTTGGCGGCACGGCCGAGGCCGGCGGCACCTACATCGGCGCGGGCTACACGCGCGTCATTGCCGCGGCCGAGCGCCACGGCGTCGAGCTCATGGACGTCGCACCGGTCCTCGAGTTCTTTCGCGAGCAAGACTTGGCCCTCGACGGCGAGATCATTCGCCAGAAGGACTGGGCGGCGCATCCCAAGAACGATTTCCCCGCGGCCGACAAGCAGCACTTGCCGTGGACCTACCACCGCGTGCTCACGCTGCGCGACAACCCGCTCGAAAGCCCACGCGACTGGCTCGACGCGCGGCATGCGGCTCTCGATGTGTCGGCGCACGACTGGTTCCGGAGCCTGGGCCTGAGCGAGCGAGCGATCGCGCTCGCCTATGGGCTCAACGTGAGCTTCGGTCGCGACGCCCACGACGTGTCGGCGCTGCTGCTCCTGTTCCGCGGCGCGTTCTCGAAGAGCCAGCGTGCGCAGGCCCCGCAGGACAGCCTGGGGTTCACGGCGCGGCACGGCGTGCAGCGCATTCCCGAGGCGATGGCCGCGGCGGTCGCCGGCGGCGTCGAGCTCGACCACGCCGTCACCGCGATCACGCTTCATGGCGACCGCGCGCGCGTGAGCTGCTCGAGCGGCCGCACGTTCACGGCGCGGCACGTCGTCGCGGCCGTGCCGACGGGCGTGCTCAAACGCATCGCGATCGATCCGCCATTGCCGCCGGCGCAAGCGGCAGCCGTCGCGGCGCTGCCCGCGCAGCCGTTGACGCAGGTCTATCTCGCGCCGCGCAGTCCATTCTGGGAGAACGACGGTTATGCGGCGAGTCTGTTCACCGACACGCGCGCCGGCATGCTTGCCGCCGCGCGAAATCGCGACCGGCCCACCGAGGTCACGAGCCTCACGGCGTGGGTCACGGGCGACGTCGCCGCGGAGCTCGACCGCCTCGGCCCGGCTGACGCGGGTCGCGCCGTGATCGCGGCGGTCGAAACGCTGCGTCCTTCCGCAAAGGGCCAGCTCGAGCTCATCGGGATGCACTCGTGGGGCGCCGACGCTTACGCGGCCGGCGCCTGGGCCTACTTTCGGCCCGGCGAGGTCACGCGTTTTGCCGTGGTGCTCGGACTGCCGCACGGGCGCCTGCACTTTTGCGGCGAGCATCTCGCGACGGAGAGCCGCGGAATGGAGGGCGCCATGGAGTCCGCCGAAGAGGCCGTGGCGGCGATCCTTGCGGACGGCTAGGACCCTTGCCGCTGCTGGGTTTCCGAGCCCATCCTGGCTTTATTCGGTTTGTGCATAGCGGTAGAAGAAGTTAACCGTTCAAGTTCATAAGGCCGCCCCGTACCTTAGCCGCTCGAACACCAAACCCCGGGCCGGCGAATTTCTAGGCACCGGGGACGCCCAAGGCCGCTTATGAACGCAGCACTACAGGATGTCGCCCTACCGCTCGCCGATCCCACGGCGTCGGCATACGACGCGAAAGCCTACGACGAGGAAGCGAGCCGCGCGCACGCGCTCGAGCACTGCAACCGCAAGTTCGCCGCGCTCAAGGCCGACCAGCGCATCGAGTGGGCGCTCGAGAATCTGCCCGGCAATCATGTCCTGACCTCGAGCTTCGGCGCGCAGGCTGCCGTGTCGCTGCACCTCGTGACCCAAGTGAGCCCGAACATTCCGGTCCTGCTCGTCGACACAGGCTATTTTTTCCATGAAACCTATCGCTTCATCGACGAGCTCACGGCGCGCATGAAGCTCAACCTCAAGGTGTATCGCGCCGAGCGCTCGACGGCGTGGCAGGAAGCGCGCTACGGCGAGCGTTGGAAGCAAGGCCTCGAAGGCCTGAACGCCTACAATGAGGAAAACAAAGTCGAGCCGATGCGCCGCGCGCTGCGCGACCTCGGCGTGAGCACGTGGTTCGCCGGCCTACGCCGTGGGCAAGCCGAGAGCCGCGCGCAGATTCCGTATCTCGAGTGGTCGGGCGGGCGCTGGAAAGTGCACCCCATCGCCGAGTGGACCGACCGCGACGTGCACCGCTATCTCACCAAGCACCAGCTGCCTTACCACCCGCTCTGGGAGCAAGGCTACGTGTCGATCGGCGACCGCCACAGCACCAGGCCGATTCACGAGGTGGGCACGCTCGAGGAGACGCGCTTCGACGGCCTGAAGCGCGAGTGCGGCATTCACGAGATCAATCTCGGCGATCTCTAGCCGTTCCGCCGACACGCGCGCGTCCCACCCTCGCACGACACCGCTACTTCGGAGGCTCCTGCTCGCAGCCGGCTTTGATCGGCAGCGCAACCTCGCGCAGCAGCTCGTCGACTTCCTCTTGCGACTGGGCGCGCGCCGCATCCCGAATCTGCCGCGCCGAGTAGTGCGGCGCGAATAAGTGCACGAAGTCGACCATGTAGCCGCGCAGCACCATGTCGCGCGGAAAACCGAGCCAAGTCGTGACGCGCGGGAACAGCTCACTCGCGTCGATCGAGACGAGATCCTCGCGATCCGCGCACTCGAACGCCATCGAAGCGATGACGCCGACGCCCATGCCCATGCGCACGTAGGTCTTGATGATGTCGGCGTCGCGCGCCGTGAACACGACGCGCGGCTCGAGGCCGTGCTCGCGGAACGCGCGCTTGAACGACGACTCGCTCGTGCCACTGAACACGTAGGTGACGAGCGGGTGTTCGGCGAGCGACTGTAAATCGACGGGCTTCTGCCGCTTCGCGAGCGCATGACCCTTCGGCACGAGCACGATGCGATGCCAGTGATAGATCGGCATGAGCGTGAGATGCGAGAACAGATCCTGCGAACCCGTGGCGATCGCGAAGTCCACTTTGTTCGTGCTGATGAGCTCGGCGATCTGCTCCGATGTGCCTTGGTGCAGCTCGAGGTCGACGCGCGGATAGCGCTCGCGGAACGCGCGGATGACCTCGGGCAGCACGTAGCGCGCCTGCGTGTGTGTCGTCGCGATCGAGAGCGTGCCGTCGAGCTCGGCCGTGAGGTCGCTCGCGAGGCTCGCGATGTTGCCGACCTCGCGCAGGATCTTGCGGGCCCGGGCGATGACCTCGCGGCCGGCCGGCGTGATGGCGGCGAGACTCTTGCCCTTGCGCGTGAAGAGCTGGACCCCGAGCTCGGCCTCGAGCTGCTTCAACTGCTTGCTGATGCCGGGCTGGCTCGTGAACAGGCGCTCCGCCGCCGAGGTGATGTTCAAGCCGCTGTCGGCAATTCCGACGAGGTATTTGAGCTGCTTCAAGGTCACGCGGCACTAATCCCTTGGGGATGAAAAGGCCGCTTCCTCATGCGAGTAGGCGGCCATGGCTGCATATAACCATCGGTTAGATTCGGGTGTCAACGAGGCGCCCGTTATTTCGCGGCGCTATAAACCTAGGCGGACATGTTGTTGTTTAGGCCTCTGCGGGCGCGGTATCGTGGCCCGAGATAGACCCTCCCATGCAGCATCTACCCCTGTTCGCCGATCTCAAGAGTCGCGCCGTCCTCGTCGTGGGCGGCGGCGCCGTGGCCGAGCGGCGAGTGGCATTGCTGCTCGAGGCTCAGGCCGTCGTGACGGTCGTCTCCCCGGAGCTCAGTGAAGCCCTCGCGGAGCTCGCGGCCGAGGGCCGCGTGACCCACGTTGCGCGGCCGTTCGCCGGGGATTCGCTCGAGCCTTTTTGGCTCGTCGTTGCGGCCACCGACGATCCCAAGGTCAATGCCGCCGTCGCCGCGGCCGCGACTTCGACTAAGCGCTTCTGCAACGTCGTCGACGACCCGCAGCTCTGCACGTTCATCATGCCCGCGATCGTCGACCGCTCACCCGTGACCATCGCGATCGGCAGCAGCGGGCTCTCGCCCGTGCTCGCGCGGTGGGTCAAGGGTGTCATCGAGACGCTGTTGCCGGCGCGGCTCGGCGCGCTCGCGGAGCTCGCGGGCCGTTGGCGCGCACGCGTGCGCGAACAAGTGCCCGACGTAACCGAGCGCCGGCACTTCTGGGAGCGCGTCGTGACGAGCGTCGTCGCCGAGCACGCGTTCGCGGGGCGCGACGCCGACGCCGAGCGTGCGCTCGAGGAAGCGCTCGCGACCTTCCGCAGCGACGACGTGGCGCGCCGCGGCGAGGCCTATCTCGTCGGCGCCGGTCCCGGCGGCATCGACCTCATCACGATCCGCGGCCGGCAGTTGCTCGCGCACTCCGACGTCGTGCTCTACGACCGGCTCGTGAGCGCCGAGCTGCTCCAATACGCTCGCCGCGACGCCGAGCTCGTCTGCGTGGGCAAGACACCGCGCCGGCCGTCGATCTCGCAGAAGCAGCTCAATCGCCTGCTCGTGAGCCTCGTGCGCTCGGGCAAGCGCGTCTGCCGCCTCAAGGGTGGCGACCCGTTCATCTTCGGCCGCGGCGGCGAGGAGCTCGAGGCCCTCGCCGAAGCCGGGCTCAAGTTCCAGGTCGTGCCCGGCGTCTCGGCCGTCGAAGGCTGCGCCGCGTACGCGGGCATCCCGCTGACGTACCGCGGCGTGTCGCAGGCCGTGCTGCTGACGACCGGGCACACGCGCGACGACGGCACGCCGGCGTTCGGCAAGTTCCAGCCCGAGCAGACGCTCGCGCTCTACATGGGCGTGGCGCAGTACGCCGAGATCAGCGACGCGCTCGTCGCCCACGGCTATGCGCGCAACACGCCGGTCGCCATCGTCGAGAGCGGCACCACCGAGCGGCAACGCGTCGTGCGCACGTCGCTCGGCAACTTAGGAGCAGCGCAGGCCGCGCTCGACGTGCGCCCTCCCGCGCTGCTCATCGTCGGCGAGACGACGCGCTACGCGGAACGCTTCAGCTGGTTCGCGCCGAGCAAGGTCGAGCATTACGGTGAGGAGATCGCTGACGTGCGCGCCCGAGTAAGCTACTGAGCAACAACAAGGAATCCGCATGATCTACGAGAGCATTCTCGACACGATCGGCAACACGCCGGTCGTCAAGCTGCACCGCCTTGCGCCGAAGCACGTCACGATCTACGTGAAGATCGAGGCGTTCAATCCTTTGGGCTCGGTCAAGGACCGGCTTGCGTTCGCGATCATCGACGACGCCGAGCGGCGCGGCGTCTTGAAGCCGGGCCAGACGGTCGTCGAGGCGACCTCGGGTAACACGGGCATTGCGCTCGCGATGGTCTGCGCGGCCAAGGGCTATCCGTTCGTCGCGACGATGGTCGAGACGTTCTCCGTCGAGCGCCGCAAGATCATGCGCGCGCTCGGCGCCAAAGTGATCTTGACGCCGGCCGCCGAGCGCGGCACGGGCATGGTGCGGCTCGCGGCGTCGCTCGCCGAGAAGCATGGCTGGTTCCTCGCGCGCCAGTTCCAGAACCCCGCGAACCCCGCCTATCACCGGCAGACGACGGGCCCCGAGATCTTGAAGGACTTCGCGGGTCGTCGGCTCGACTTCTGGGTCACGGGCTGGGGCACGGGCGGCACGCTCACGGGCGCCGGCGAGGTGATCAAGCTCGCGCGTCCCGAGGTGCAGATCGTCGCGACGGAGCCCGCGGGCGCGTCGCTGCTCGGCGGCAAGAGCTGGGCGCCGCACAAGATCCAGGGCTGGACGCCCGACTTCCTGCCCGACGTGTTGAACCCGAAGGTGGTCGACCACCTCTTGCCCGTGACCGACGAGGAAGGCAAAGAGATGGCGCGCCGGCTCGCGCGCGAGGAAGGCATCTTCGTCGGCATCTCGGCCGGCGCGACGCTCGCCGCGGCGCTCAAAGCGGCCGAGACGGCGAAGCCCGGCTCGGTGCTGCTCGCGATGCTGCCCGACACGGGCGAGCGTTATCTCGGCACGTACCTCTTCGACGACTTGAACGCGGGCTCGGACGACGAGTGGCTCGCGAGCCTGGAGAAGAAGTAAGGGAGTGGCGGGAGAGAGGGATTCGAACGCCGCCGCAACCGATTGATTTTCGAGCGTGTCTGCCTTGGCGCGAATTTCGGTACCTTCAAAGTTGCCTTTGAAAACCCGCGCGTAAATCAACACGCTCTGCCGACTCAAGCATCTCTCGGCTCCGGTTGGACTATAGCTCACACACGTTCGCGGAACCACGCAAGACGCGCGACCTTTGATGCAATTAGCGAAGCGCCGGAGCTGAGGAGAGCGAACCACCGACCTCCGCATTGCGAACGCCAATATGAACAGCAACTTGTTGTTTAAGTACGCAGCGCGGACGGTGCCCGCTGCAAGCTATCAGAGCCGCCCACTACTGCTCCTGACCGTGTCCCGCAAAAGTCCCGCAACGTCGAGTCGCTGCACCGAGCGTGGCACACGCCCCGTCTCGTGCCCCGCGTTTCACCAACGTGTTGAAGGCTCGCTGCGGATGCGTTGTTGGCCTCGCCCAGAATGGGCGGGCCCGGCCGATCACGATGCCCGCGAATGACCACTTCGCCACGCTCTGCGGACGTTGGCTTTTGGCTGGCAACGCGTCGTGCGTACGCGCGAGTTCGGCCAATTGCGGTCGCTGGCTATCGCGCTTGGAACTCCGTCCCGAGAAATATCCACTGATCCTGATACTTTCCAGCGACGACGTAAAACACATAAAACTCGTCTCCCACGGCAAGCTCATTGCCCATAAATGGCAAGATCTGTTCCTGCATTGGAAGCCAGATCTCCATCCCGTCAACCTCGATCAAGAACTCACGTCTGTAAGTTTCTACGAAGTCAACGGGTTGCTGAAGGGACGCGCCCCAGCCCTTGATAAAATCGAGACGCTCTTGCGGTATGTCCCTAAGTACTCTTGTGAATCGAATCTTCGATCTGTACTTGAATGGGATCGCACTAACAGCCCTTTCGATAGCGATATCAGCATCAACAGTGAAGTCTTGGGTATGAGTATCGATCACCTCGCTGAACGTCTTTTCAGTATACGAGGCGTAATCGAAATCCTGAGCGAGCGCCGACATGCACGCGAGCAATGGAAGAGCGATTCGCACAATCTTTGCCATCTGATGATTCGCAAAATCCGGAGCCCGAATGTCAGCTCTGGGTCGACCTCGGTCGATCGATCCAGCGTTGAGCTTAGCTCTGTGAATGACCGGCTGCGAGCGGATTCGAGCCATTCCCAGCTTTGAACGCTCAACGTCCCGATTCGCGCGCGACTTCGGACCCTCGGGAACTCACGCCGGCGAACAAACGATAGGTTCACGCGCAGTACGAAGGAGCAGGTCGTCCGGCGCTCGCTCCTATGATGGCGTTACCCTCGCTTCAGCGACGCCATCGTCCGTCCTTTGCAGTCGGGTCAATTCCGCCAGGAGCTGCCATTTCTCGACCTCGAGCGCCTCGAGGCGCTGCTTGAGCGCGTTGACGGCCGAGGGGGTGCGATCATCAGCCGACATGACACGTTACACGTCCTCGAGACGCTCCTCTTCCGGCACGAAGGCTCGCGCACGCTGTTCGTCGGAGACGACCTCCGATGGACATCGAAGGAGCCCTTCGCAGCGGGATCGAACCTGTCCTGCTGTCGGACGTCCCAATGCGCGCCGGTCCTACGCCGCGAGATTCAGCTTGGGCTTGAGTCCGGCGCGTGCTGCCAGCCGCACCAATAGGTCCATACTGAATCGGTCGATTTTGCCTCGTTTCAGATCCGACACGCGCGCTTGGGTAACACCCAGCACCTTGGCAGCCGCGGCTTGCGTCATGCGGCTCTTTTCCAGCCACTGCTCCAGACCAATCAGCAGCTGTGCGCGCATTTCCATCTCGGCTGCTTTCTCCGCAGGGAAAAGATCGTAAAAGACACTGCGCCCTGCAGGCGTCACATGACGGGGACCGTGTGCACTGCCCGCAACCTTCTTGACTCTCATATCTTCACCTTGCAATCGATCAAATCGCTTCGTCGCCAATTGCAAATCCGAACGGCTCGTCCGTTGAGTCTTCTTCTGGAAGCAGTGCAATACGTAGACCCCTTCCGGGCGCGTCGCTAGATAGATCATCCGAAAGATTCCGGCTTCGTCCCGCACGCGAATTTCCTTGACCCCAGTACCGACACCCGTCATCGACTTCCAATCTTTTGGCTCGAGCCCACACTGGACCCGGTACAACTCAAAACCCACGGCATCCTGCACTGCTTCCGGAAACTCCTTTAGATCCTCCCTGCTGCTGCCCATCCAGACGACTGGTTTCACGGGCAGACTATGCCCGATCTCGCATACGTATGCAATATCTGGCATAAAGCCGCGCCTTCGACCAGCCACCCCCATTGCGCGGGCTTAGGTCACAGATCGACGCCGCCAAGGCCTGAATCCCCTCCCGGGTCGCCAATCGGCATCGCAAAGACACGGTTGCCCAGCACCCGCTTGCGGGCGGACGGATCAACGCCATCCGCAAGAAGCGCGCGCGCGACCCGGTGTCGCGCCCTCGCCTTGTCGAGCGAAACATCAGGATGGACTCCCAAGGCGAGTGTCTTTAGCTTGCCAGCGAATCGATAGTTGTAGCGCCAGTACCGGCCGCCGTTCGGCATCACTAGCAAATACAAGCGACGCCCGTCGAAGATCTTTCGCGCGTATCGTAACGACTCAATGCCAGGAGGCTCAGTCTCACTGCGAGTGTTTACCCGTGAGTTCTGGTGCATTGGCGGTCGAGCGGGAGGAATGCGTTCCGGCGGTGGATCGAAAGGCAGAGGTTGCGCCAGCGCCCGATCCTCCCGATTCCCGCCAATGCACCAGAGCCAAAAAGTACCCACGTCTGGTTGAGGCACACCGAGAGCCTACGAAACGCCGTGAGAATGAAAAACCCTGGGATTCAGGGCCTTTACCGCGTTTCTTAGGACTGCCTGAGCTGGCGTGAAATCAGTAATTGGCGGAGAGAGAGTCCGCAGGCGGCATCCTGCCAGACCCAACAGCCGCGCGGGTTTCAGCCGCTCTAGCCTAGGCGCCGCCTAGCTCGCGGCCTCGCAGCCCTGGCGCATATCAGCGCATGGCTGTGCTTCGCGACGAGCAGCTATGCTACTCTTGTTATGGGACAGGTTCAGGGACAGAACACCCATGCCAAAGGTAGCCAAGGTCTTGTCGGCCGTTGCAGTGAAGGCGCTGGCTAAGAAGCCAGGCAGGCACTCAGTCGGCGGCGTGCCCGGTCTGTGCTTGCGCGTCACTGACACGCTTTCGGCCCAATGGGTCATGCGCTCCATGTACGCGGGCAAGGCTCACGACATTGGGCTAGGCGGCTATCCAATCATTGACCTGCAAGCAGCTCGGGAAGAAGCGCGCAAGCTTTACTTGCAGATACGGCAAGGCGCAGACGTTGTCGCAGAACGTGAGAAAGCAAAGACGGCAGCAGCTGAGCAGCGCAAGGCTGTAGAGCTTAGCCGGGTTACGTTCGAGCAAGACGCGAAAGACCTGCACATCATCAAGTCGCAAGAGTTCAAGAACGCCAAGCACTCGGCGCAGTGGATAAACACTCTAGAGACTTACGCTTTCCCGCTGCTCGGCGCTATGGAAGTGAGCAGCATCGAGCGCAAGCACGTATTGCGCGTGCTTGAGCCAATTTGGAACACGAAGACCGAGACTGCTACACGAGTGCGTCAGCGTATCGAGCAAGTTCTAGACTACTCGCACGCCAAAGGGCACCGCGGCGCAGACAATCCGGCACGCTGGAAAGGCGGCCTAGATGCGCTGCTGCCCAAGCCGAGCAAGCTCAAGAAAAAGCGCGGCAAGAAGCGCCACCATCCGGCGCTGCCGTGGAAACGATTGCCGGCCTTCATGGCCGATCTGCGCAACCGTCCGCGCGGCTCGGTCGCCGCGAAGGCTCTTGAGCTAGCCATCCTGACAGCGTCACGCAGCGGCGAAGCGCGCCTTGCGACGTGGCGCGAGTTCGATCTTGACGCCTGCGTGTGGACCGTGCCGGCCGAGCGCATGAAAGCGGAGCTTGAACACCGCGTGCCGCTCGTTGGCCGTGCGCTTGAGCTAGTCCAGGCGCAGCCGAAGGGCAAGCCGGATGACTTGATGTTCCCCAGCGAGAAGGGCAGCGCCCTAAGCGACAACACGCTATCCAAACTCATGAAGGATATGCACGCAGCGGACATGAAGCGCGGCGGCGTCGGTTACCTTGATCCTAAGCTCAACGCGCCTGCCACGCCGCACGGTACGGCGCGCAGCTCGTTCAAGGATTGGCACCGCGAGACGCGGCTGACCAAGTACGCAGACGAAGTTAGCGAGCTTCAGTTGGCGCACGTCAACAGCGACGAAACGCGATCCGCCTACGCGCGCGGCGAGCTATTGGAGCTGCGCGGGCAGCTCATGCAGGAATGGTCCGACTTCTTGAGCGGAGCGAACGCGCATGGCTAAGAAGCGGGCTACTCGCCGAGCGCGCGGAAGACCGCCCGTGCATGACAACTACGCGCCCTTCGACGCGTGGCTAGCGAGCGGCATTGGCAAAGAGAAATGGGCTGCGCTCAACGCGGATAGATACCGCACGACGCCTGAAGCTCTGCTAAAGCAGCTACATCGCAAGCGCAAAGAGCTAGACGACTTAGCCTAGCTATTTGTGTCACTACCGGGCGCCGTGCACGCCCGCGACCATTCCGCCTGGCGGTTAGTTATGGCGGTTTCAAAATGGCGGCGAGTGACTGGGCCTGGCGCCCGTGGTTGTATGAAAATCTAGGTACTGGGCCGCGCAAGTGGCCCAAGCAGTGCCCGTGCACACGGCAGGCGCCGTGCTTGCGGCACGTTATACCCGTGGAAGGTAAATCGCTTGAGCCTTGGCAACGTCGAGCACGGATGCTACGGAAGCGCGGTCTACCTACAGAAGACGTGGCAACGATTCTTTCCGCACGCTATGGGCGCGTCATTTCGCGTGACGCTGTAGTGCGCATTCTTGGTGAGCGCACAAAGTGCTCAGTTTCGCGTGTTACCTTTCCAAGTGAGGGTGCTCGGAAGCCGCCACGCCGTCGAGCGCCCTAGTAACCGCAGTAAGCCGCGTTTGGCGTTGCTGCTTTCGTAGTCTCTTGCAGTTTCATGTTTCGTTTGTGTTCGGGAAACGGCTGCCGTCTGCCGCCATAGACGGCAGCCGGAGTACCGAAGTTCGCGGAGTGTTTCGCTAAGCACGTCTTAGCGAAGCGCTCGCCGACATTCGCTCACGGTAGATGCCGCGTTGGGCAGTCACCTACGCCGTAGCGAGTCGAAGCGCCTAAAACGGTAGCGCGTGCATTCGTGCGCGCTGCTGGCATCAATCGCGCCGCGTTGGGCCGATGCAAACAGGCTTTATCTGGGCAGGCATGTTGCTGCCCGTAACTTTTGCAACGGTAAAACAATGAAAACCTTTGTCAGAAACAATCCGGGCGAAGATCAATTCGCCGGTCAATCCTTCGTGCGCGCCGTCAAGGCTCGCGCACTCGCGCATATCAACCAATCAACGCCCAGCGCGGTTGCCCAGCACTTGTGGGGCAAGACGCACCCGCAGCTGGTTTCGTGGATCAAGGCGAACGAAGTTGCAGGCGGCGGCTCGCTGTCTGGTGAATGGGGCGCGGAGCTTGTGCAAGCCGATGCGCGCTACACGGGCGACTTTATCGAGTTCCTTTACGCTGCGACGATTTTCGACCAGCTCGCGCTTCGCGAGATTCCGGCGAACGTGACGGTCAAGGGCCAAGACGGCGCCGCCACGGGCTACTGGGTCAAGCAAGGCAAGGCGATCCCTGTCACGTCGGGCGACTTCTCGACTGTGACGCTCGCGCCGCTCAAGGTCGCCGCACTCGCGGTCGTGACTAACGAGCTGCTGCGCGACTCTTCGCCGTCTGCTGACTTGCTCTTGCGCGACGCGCTCGTGCAGGCTTCGGCGCAACGCGTTGACGGCACGTTTGCAAGCAACACGGCTGCTGTCTCGAATGAGTCGCCCGCGGGCTTGTTCAACGGCATTACAGCGCTCGGCAGCAACGGCTTCGACCTTGACGCCGTGTACGCCGACTTGCAGGAGCTGCTGACGGCGTTCATTACGGCCAAGAACGCTGGCGGCGAGCTGAGCTTCATCATGTCGAAGGTGCTTGCCCAGGCGCTCGCGCTCATGCGTAACGAGCTTGGCAACAAGGCCTTCCCCGACATTACCCGCAACGGCGGCACGCTCGAAGGCATCGCCGTGAAGACTGGTGACAACATTTCGTCGTCAGTTATCGCGCTAATCAAGCCGTCCGACGTTTACAAGATCGGCGACAGCGGCGTGCAGGTCAGTGTCTCGCGCGACGCGAGCATTGAAATGAACAGCGTCCCGACGCAAGACGCGCTTGGGCCGACTGGCACGAGCGAAGAAGTCGTGTCGATGTTCCAAGCCGAGTCAACGGCTATCAAAGTCGTGCGCTCGATCAACTTTGCGAAGCGTCGCGTTACGGCAGGCAATGCCAACGCGGGCGTAGCGTGGATCAGCGACGCGCACTACGGCAACGCGTCGAGCACAACGGACTAAGCACAGCACTAGTTGCTGCTCACAAAGGGTGGCGGGCCATTCGGCCCGCTGCTCTTTCGAGCTGGCACCGGAGAAAAGAAAAATGCAAAACGAACGAAGCAGACCGCCTGACACGCTCGGTTCCGCGTTGGAGCAAGTGCAACGTAGGCGCGTCGCATTGGCCGCGCCTACGTCACTAGCAAGCGGCTTCCTGGCCCGCCTTCCTACAGTCGAAAGCCCTGCCGACGAGATCAATAGAAAGCTGCTCGTAGCCGCTTGGGAAAGGCATCTGCACGCAGACGGCAGTAGTGCGCTGGTTTTCAAAAACAAACGGGCTTCAGCATTCTTTGAGCACTGCACACGCAAAGGCAGCAGCGATGAGGAATTCGCGGAAGGTATTGAGCTGGCTTCCGCCGAGTACGCGCAAGGGCGCTTGCGCTTCCTGTCCGCAGACGCTGCAGCAGAGCGAGAGCTTGCGATTCGCGGACTGTTTAGTTGAGCGAGTCGCATGACGCGCTACCTAAATAGAGCGATGAGCGCTTTAACTGGCAACAGTGAGCGCGAACGGCAGGGATTGCTTGAAAGCGCTCGCGACAGTCAGGAAGCGGAGCTACAGCGGCTCGCTGAGTGGCCCGACGACGACGACGAGCTATTAGAGCGCGACTAGTCCCCGCAGCCCGGCGCTGTCGTGCGCTTTCGCGGTTCAAACGCGGCAGCGCCGGGCTTTCTATGAGGCATAGCCAACATGGGCCAAATAGTTGATATGACTGGCCGCCGTTGCGGTCGGCTGCTCGTTCTCTGTTCGGCTGGCCGCGCAGGTCGGCACGTCGCTTGGCGCTGTCGTTGCGAGTGCGGTCACCTAACCGTCGTTCGCGGCTCGGAGCTGCGCAACGGCAGCACGCGCTCTTGTGGCTGTATGGCGCGGGATGCAGCAGCACGAATTGGCAAGCAGTGGGGTCCACTTCGCTGGGCGCCTAGAAACCAGCAGGCAGCACCGTGACTACGACGAGCTACGACACGAGCTACCAACGTGTCTGCGGCGGTTGCCGCCGCGTCTTCGTCAATCGCGCCGTCTTCGACAAGCACAAAGAGCTGGGCAAGTGCCTGCGCGATGACGAGCTAAATGCAGCAGGGCTTTGGAGCGTGCCCATAAGACCGCTACGCACGTCCTACGGCGAGCTGACAATGCTTTGGGTAGACGACACACTGCGCGCGCCCACGCGACCGTCATACGATGCAGCGGACTTTGACCCGCGCGAAGCGCACCCGCGAGTAGAGCCGAAGCGCTGCAATCTGTGCTCGCGCGTGTTTCTCAATCGCTGGGTGTTCTTGCGCCATCGGCCGGAAGGTCGCGCAGCAATCACTGAGCCAACAAACCCTACCGTGCCGTGCTACTCCGATAGGCAACTTGAACGCCTCGGCATGTGGCAGACGCGCGGCATTTGGCAAGACAGCGGCAGCGTGTCGCCACTAGACGAAGTGCCAGGCGTCGAGCGCGAGCGCGGCAAAGGTCGCACGTTCGCGGAAGGCAATCGCTACGGCGCGCATGCACAGGCACGCAAGAAGCGCGAGCTAGGGTCTTAAAAGCGTGCCTCTGAAACCCGCGCCACTGCTTGCGTGTACGTCCGACATTTGGCGTACCCGCTACTACGGTACTGGGTACGACGAATGACGCAGCAACTGTACTTATCAGCTCGCGACCTGGCGACGCGCTACAACGTGTCTAGACGCACGATATGGAATTGGGTCGAAGCTGCCAGGCTACCCAAGCCCGAAGAGTTGCCTGGCAACGTTAGGCGCTGGCGCTTGGCTGACATAGAAGCTATCGAAGCGGCCGCGCACGCTGAGCAACGCGCCAAGCAGGCTACTTCCATTCCTGGAAGCTAACCAACGTCCTAGAGAATGAAGAGATAGTAGCTACTTAAGCTACCAACACTACTCAACTACTAAAACTCATAAAACCAATAGAGCGTATACGCTCCTATTGAGCTATCAGCGACTTTCTGTACGTACTCCCTAGATAAACACCTTGAGCGAAACGCAGAACGGGAAGACAGTTCCGGTGAGTGAATACAGACAGAGCCAGCGACCTGCTGAAATTCGGACAAGCGATGCTCGCGCTTGGTTACGACAGCGAGCCAGTGCGCGAAGTGTTGCGGCGGATTGATCGCAGAGAAATTACGTTGCGGGAAGCCGCTAACGAGCTACGGACGCTGAACGACTACGGCCGACATTGCGGACTTCCCATTCTTTCCGTATCGCTTCGTCGGCAGGTGAAATCGTGCCGCCACTGTCCGGGAAGAACTCTTTGGCATTCTTGTTCCATCGATGCCGGTACACAAACCAAGGCACGATCAGAAGTCCCAATCCGCACGTCCACGTCCAGAAAGTGGGTGGCGTTCCAAGATAGTGGAAGCAAAGCAACGCAACGCCGAAAAGGGTGCAAGAAATTGAAGAGATAGACGCGTTATCCTGCTTTGCGTCATACGCTTCTACTTCCAATCGAGCGATATAAGCCTGTACTTCGTCCGGCAAGTCTTCGTATCGGGCTGCAGGATGCTTCGGCTGCGTGCGCAGAGCGTCAAGCTCTCGCTTTTCAGCTTCCTTTAGGTCGCCCTTGTAATTTGGGTCTCGATACCAGGGCAAGAATTCACGCTGCCGTGCTCGTCGCCAGAACATCGCGGTTATCCCCTTGTCGAGCTTACGGACAGGCTGCGAGTGACAAACGCTCGTGGTGGCCTCATGCTGCCCCGCCAAATGGGCGCTTGGACCGTACCACGTTTCGACCAGCAGCGGCGTAACCTTGCTGGCCGCGCGCTTGTGTCTGCTACCGAGTCGGACGAGGACCTAGAGGTAATCAACAACTGGCGCTCGTCGCATAGCGCGCCGTTACAGACCATCAAGATGCTACTGAAGATGCGCGCCAAGCACGTGGACCCGCAGGCTACGGTTGCGCAACGCCTCAAGCGTCTGTCATCAATTCGTGCAAAGCTCCAGCGCGAAGCGTCAATGCGCTTCATGCAGATGCAGGACGTTGGCGGCTGCCGTGCAATCGTGAAAGACACCGCGGCGCTCAACAAGCTCGTGAAGGTGTTCATCCAGGGTCAAGCGAAGAGCCCGAAGTCTCGTCACGTCCTGAAGCGACAGAAAGACTACGTAGCGAACCCGAAAGCGGACGGCTATCGAAGTATTCACTACGTGTTCAAGTACCAAACTGAGTCGCCTGCGCTGAAGTGCTACAACGGGCATCTGATTGAGATTCAGCTACGAACGCGCTTGCAGCACGCATGGGCGACCGCCGTCGAGATCGTGGATGCATTCACGGGGCAGAGCCTGAAGACCGCTCTGAAGTCTCGCATCGGCGATGCGCGTTGGCGCCGCTTCTTCGCGCTCATGGGCTCCGCTCTCGCACTGCGCGAAGGCAGGCCGCCTGTTCCGGACACACCGCTAGGCCAGTTGGAGCTACGGCGCGAGCTTGCCGCGGTCGCGCGCGAGATTGACGCAGAGGTGATCCTGTCGGGCCTTGGCACAGCCGTGAGCATGGTTGCTCGTCCCGACATTCGCCGAACCAAGGCGCAGACGTTCATCCTGCTGCTGAACTCTGGCGAGAAAACGGTGCAAATCACCGCCTATGCGGCCGACGAGCTGGAGCAGGCGCAGCAGGACTATCTGAGCTTAGAGAAACGCTATGAAATGGCTCGCAACGTCCAAGTAGTGCAAGTGGCTGTCGAAGATGTGACCGCGCTCCAGACGGCATTTCCAAACTATTACTTGGACACAACTGCGTTCATTGAGGCTCTGGGGGCTGCGACACGCAAGCCGCGCACGAGGCTTCGTAAGCGACGCCGACGCAGAAGCGCACGACGCGAGAGCCCGCAGCGGCCTCTGCCGCTCGAATAGACGCGGGTTGCTCGCCTAACCCCAGGGGCGGGTGGGTCCAGAATTTTTCGTGATCGGGCGGACACCCCGCGGTGCAGCCGTCTTTCTAAATAGCCGTAGCCCTAGTGTCGAAGTTCTTTACACTCTGCCGCAGAGCCGCGCTGTACTTGGCTGACTATACTGTTTTTTCGTACAGTTGTCGCCATGCGGCACCTATTCGAGCCCAAGTACGTCCGCGAGCTGGCGAACGCTCAGAAGCTCGTTGCGATCTGCGAGCCGTGCGGTCGCCGCGTGCTGTTGGACGCTAGGCAGCTAGAGCACCGCTTCGGCGCGCTTGTCACCTTGAACGACATACGCGCCCGCCTACGCTGCACTCGCTGCGGCAAGCGCACGCACGCCCTACGCGTCGAAGTCGAAGAGCGGCGGCGCTGACCGCGCGTGCACCTACTACGCGGGCCGCGCACGCTTCGCGGCGTTACCTGTTGAACGCGAAGCGCACTGCTTTACACGCGAGCACAGATGACGGAACGACTACCCACAACGCGGCGACGTTACCGAGCCACACTGCAACAACGCTACCGCCGAAGAGTGTGACGGCCGCGAGCACGACAGCGACCCGTGCCCATGTCGGCACGGGCAAAACGATGTTTGCTGCCATGGTCGTTACTCGCCATCGGGCGCTGGTAGCGAACGCGCGAGTTGTGCGACCGTGTTGTGCGCGTCGTTGATTCGCTTCTTCGCCAGGTCGTGAAGTGCGGCGATTAGTCGTGGAAGGTGCGTCACCGCAAAGACCTTGATATCTCGCGGCTGGTTCTCCCAGGGAGAATAGGACGTGTAGGGGTTGTCCAGCTCGTCTAGGTTAGGCTCGCCGATGACGACGCGCCAAATGCCGCTCATCTTGCTGAAACCGAGCTTGTACGATGTGCCGTCGTACTCACCTATATCAATCGTCGTAGGCAGACCGACACCGGTTTTTACGATGGCGGTTTCTACGCTTTTGAAGGCTTGGTTGACGGTGTCGCCCAATTCGTTGAGCTGCTTCGCAGAGACGCTAAGCTCACGCAGGGCGGACGAAATTTTATCTTCGGGCATGGGTACGACCCTTCCTTTGAGCCGACGAGGCTCATCTAGTTGTGACGAAAGCGGCGGTTAAATCCCGCCTCTTGCTGCGGTACTCCCGCAGCGCTAACAAGTTTACTCAAACCACTGCTGGCCGCAAGAGCAGCGGGCAGGTCAACTAGCGGCCTATTTCTTCCACGATGTTTTGAAGCCGAGCGCGCGGCCTAGCTCGAACGGATTGCAACACGGTACGCCGAACGTGCCGCACACATCCGGTACGTGCCGATTGTGACGCTGCCTTGATGGCTTAGAAACTTCAGTCGTGACTACTGTTCTGTTCGGCGCGCCCGACAGAGCAGCCGCGATTAGAAACGGATCATTGCCGATCTGCGCTAACTGGTCTTCGGTTAGGCCAGTACCGTAACCGTTGTCGGTCACGACCTGCACCAGCGCCATGTCGGCTTCTTCAGGGAGTAGCAGCACTTTTTGCGTCGCGTCCTCTTTGCACCATTCAACGAGCGCGTCGTTATCGCCGTCTGTGCACTCGTCTAAATTCTCTTTCGGCATCTTGATTGTTCCAGCGGCTGCGTGATGTAGCAGCCATTCCCAAAACTCTGGAACAACATCCATGGCGTAGTAGGTGTTGTGAGCAGTAATCAGCACGCTTGCGTCTATGACGTACAACATAGGCGCGCCTATTCGGCTAACAGCCGGTAGACGTTGTGCGCTTTGACGCCAAGTACCCTGGCGGCTCGCGTCGAGCTGATTGCGCCCGTTGAAAGAGCACGAGCGACAAGAGCGAGCAGCGCACGCCCTACCCTGTGACGCTTCACAACGAAGTAGTTAGGCCCGCCTTCGTTCTCCTTCGCGCGCTGGCGTTCCCTCTCTCTAAACGCAAACCATTCTTGCCTGAAGTGCACAGTGAGTGCGCTATACGTCGCATCGGTAATGCGCCCCGCGCGGTGGGCGTTGTATGCGACCATTGGGCGGCTAACAAAACGCGCGGCAGCAAATTCACTAATGCGCTGCGCTGCCGTCGCAACGTCAGTGTTCTGTGCTACCTGTAAGTCCGCCAGCTCCGCCGCTGGTAGAAGAATGCGGCCGGCCACATCGTTGCAAAACTGCTCGGCTTGCGAGTCTCCCGCTTCGCCGCTAATCCCTGTTTGCCCTAGCCAAAGGTGCGTTAGCTCATGCAACAGCGTGAATGACCAAGCAGCCTTTGCGTCGTGATCGTTGACAACCACAAACGGCGCTACCTTGTCGGCAAGCGCAAACCCGCGGAATACAGCTGTGTCTAGGGCTGTATGGTGGCTTCCAAGGTCGCCAATCAGCAGGACAAATACGCCGAGCTGCTCAGCGCGCCCACGCAGGTACGCAAAGGCGGCGTTGTAGTTGTCTTGTGCGCGGAATGCTGCACGCTCGAAGTTCAGCCGCTGCTGCAGAGTGTCGGCGACTTGCTGCGCGCCCGCAGCTATCGAAACGGCGCCAATGAAGTCGAGCTGACGGCCTTCCTCTTCGTCGGCTACGACGGCCCGCACGATGCTCTGCCGCGCTCTAACGTCACGCAGCAGCGCGTCTACTAGTGGCTCTTCGTCGCCAGTGTATGCCGCGGGCAACCTTCTAAAGTCTTCTCCGCGCTGCCCGGCTGGCGGCGGTTGCTGCATGTAGAAGACGAGCAACGGCCGTCGATATTTCTTCGACATGCGCACCAGCAACGGACGTGTTGGCGCGTCGTCGCCTTTTTCCAATCTGGCGAGCCGGTCAGCCGGCTCTATGCCGCGCGCTTTATTGAGCTGTATTTGTCTGGCGGCTTCTTCAACCGAGAGCCCTGCTGTCTCGCGCGCCCATTGGAGAATTTTGGGATTTACGGGAACGGTCGCCATGTCCTAGAGACTATAGCAGCGTGCTATGGGGTCACTGATAGCGACCGCTGAGCGGCTAGGTGCGGACAGAGGCTCTGTGCGTGCGCGTCGTCGCGCGAGTGCTCTTGCGCTTTGCGTTCGGCTTCTTGGTCGGCTTAATCCGCTTGATCGCCGTCACTGTCAGCGTCGGCTGCGCTTCGTGCAGTTCTCTAAGCAGCGCCAACACGTCCGACTGCTCTTTGCTGTGCGCTACGACGTAGGCGCGCAGCGTGTCCATTAGCACTACTTGATTGGCGCCCGCCGCGAGCATGTAGAGCGCGTCGGCTATCCGTTCCCTGTCCGTCTGCTTTGCCATGGTGGGCGCAATCTACCGTGTTGCACGGTCGATTGATTTAGGGCTGCTTTATGGGACAGGTTTCCATAACAGGCTGTAGGCGGCGCAGCTGCTGGAAAGTTGGCGGAGAGAGAGGGATTCGAACCCTCGAAGGGCTTTTGGCCCTTACACCCTTAGCAGGGGTGCGCCTTCGACCACTCGGCCATCTCTCCGTGATGCAAACTTAAGTGGTTGCGGGGCTGATTCTACTGGATGGAGTGCGACGAACGCGACGCCGGCGCTTGAGCGCTCGCGACGATCGGCGGGAGCGGGTCGCGAAGACCCGCTCGAGCTAAGGGTGGGCCGCGCCGTTGACGTGCGGCCGCGATTTTTCTTCGCTCTGCTCGCGTTTGATGCGCTCGAAGATTTCCTCGCGGTGCACTGCAACCTCGCGCGGTGCGTTCACACCGAGCCGCACTTGGTTGCCCTTCACGCCCAGTACGGTGACGGTGACGTTATCGCCAATGACCACCGTTTCCCCCACGCGCCGGGTCAAGATCAGCATTGCCAACTCCTTCTAGGCCCTGCTCGCCGTCCCGTTGCTCTCGCTGTTTCGCGGAGCTCGTTTTTTGTTGCGGGTTCGGCCGCCCGAAAGCCCACGACCGGCCCTGGCCGCACGCGCCGCGTGCGACAAGTAAAGCCATGAGCCTCCGTGCTAGACCGGCCTCGTTCTTAGTGCTTCTGGCCGGTTCCCCCTGTTCGCAGATCCCATGTCGGCAATCTGCGACCCGGCTTCATAGTAGCCAAATGCCTGGGAGAATGCCCACTTTTGTGGCAGGCGCGGGATTTAGACAAGCTCCAGGGAAGTCAGGCGGCCGCGACGATCCCCGGTACGAGCGCCAAGGCGGCATCGACCTTGTCGGGCTCCGTGCCGCCGGCCTGGGCAAAGTCGGCGCGGCCGCCGCCGCGGCCGCCGCAGAGCTCGGCCAGGGGCTTGATGAGCTCGCCGGCCTTGAGCCGGCCGGCCAGGTCCTTCGTGACGCTCGCGACGAGGAACACCTTGTCGCCTTCGACGGCGCCGAGCACGACGACACCCGAGCCGAGCTTGTCCTTGAGCTGGTCGGCCGTGTCGCGTAGCGCCTTCAAGTCCGCCCCGTCGAGCCGCGCCGCGAGCACCTTGATGCCGTTGACGACCTGTGCCTCTTGGAGGAGGTCACGCCCGCCGCCGCTCGCGAGCTTTTGGCGCAGCTTCTCAAGCTCACGCTCGAGCGAGCGTGTGCGATCGACGAGCTGCGTGACCTTGGCCGCGACGTCGTCGCGGCCGGCCTTGACGAGCCCGGCGACCTCGCGCAGCACGGCCTCGTTGGCATTGACGAGGTCGAGCGCGCCCTGCCCGGTCACCGCCTCGATGCGGCGCACGCCGGCCGCGATGCCGCCCTCGCTGACGATCTTGAACAGGCCGATGTCGCCCGACCGGCCGACGTGCGTGCCGCCGCAGAGCTCTGTCGAGAAATCGCCGAGCTTGAGCACGCGCACCTTGTCGCCGTACTTGTCGCCGAAGAACGCGAGCGCGCCGGCCGCGATGGCCTCGTCGTACGGCAGCACGCGGACGTCGGCGTCGTGATTCAAGCGCACGTGCTCGTTGACGAGCGCTTCGATCTCGTTCCGCTGTGCGGGACTCACGGGCTCGTAGTGCGAGAAGTCGAAACGCAGGCGGTCGGGTGCCACGAGCGAGCCCTTCTGCTGCACGTGCGCGCCCAGCACCTTGCGCAGCGCCGCGTGCAAGAGATGCGTGGCCGAGTGGTTGAGCACGATGGCCGCGCGGCGCTCGGCATCTACCTGCGCGGCGAGCTTGTCGCCGATCCCGATGACGCCCTTCGCGAGCTTGCCGATATGCGAGTGCGCCGCGCCGCGCTTCTGCGTGTCGCTCACGACGAATTTCGCGCCGACGTTGCCGAGCTCGCCCGTGTCGCCCACCTGACCGCCGGACTCCGCATAGAACGGCGTGCGGTCGAGCACGACCTCGCCTTCGTCGCCGGCGTTGAGCTCGTCGACCGGCGCGCCGCCCTTGAGGAGCGCGACGACTTGGCCGACGTCGCTCACGGCCTCGTAGCCCAAGAAATCCGTCTTGCCTTCGATTGTCACGCCCGCAGAGAGATCGGCGCCGAACTGGCTCGCGGCCTGCGACTGCTTGCGTTGCACGTCCATCGCGCGCTCGTACCCTTCCATGTCGACGGTGAAGCCGCGCTCGCGCGCGACGTCGGCCGTGAGGTCGGTGGGAAACCCGTAGGTGTCGTGGAGCTTGAAGACCGTGTTGCCGTCGATGACCTTGCCGGCACCGAGCTTCGCGATGGCGGCGTCGAGAATCTCCATGCCGGTCTCGAGCGTGCGCGCGAACTGCTCGCCTTCCTTCCGCAGCACCTCGCCGACGAGCTTCTGCTTGGCTTTGAGCTCGGGATACGCGGCGCCCATGACGTTCGCCAGCGTCGGCACTAGCTCATGAAAGAACGCGGGGCTCACGCCGAACTTGTAGCCGTGGCGCATCGCGCGCCGAGCGATGCGCCGCAGCACGTAGCCGCGGCCCTCGTTCGACGGAATGACGCCGTCGACGACGAGGAAGCTACAGGCGCGGATGTGATCCGCGATCACGCGCAGCGAGGGGCTCTGCAAATCGTTCGTGCCCAGCATGCTCGCGGCCGCGCGGATGAGGTCGACGAACAAATCGGTGTCGTAATTGTTCGTGACACCTTGCACCACGGCCGCGATGCGCTCGAGGCCGGCACCCGTATCCACCGACGGCTTCGGCAGCGGCGTGAGCTTGCCGTCGGCCGAGCGATCGAACTGCATGAACACGAGGTTCCAGATCTCGACCCAGCGATCGCCGTCCGCGTCGGGCGACCCCGGCGGGCCGCCGGCCACACTGGGGCCGTGGTCGTAGAAGATCTCCGTGCAAGGACCGCACGGGCCCGTATCGCCCATCTGCCAGAAATTGTCGGAGCCGCCGTCGGGCTTGTTGGCGCCGATGCGCACGATTTTGCCTGCGGCCAAGCCGATCATCTTGTGCCACAGGTCGTAGGCCTCGTCGTCAGTCTTGTAGACCGTGACCATGAGGCGCTTCTTGTCGATCGCGAGCGTGCCCGTGACGAATTCCCAGGCGAAATGGATCGCGTCCTTCTTGAAGTAGTCGCCGAACGAGAAGTTGCCGAGCATCTCGAAGAAGGTGTGGTGGCGCGCCGTGTAGCCCACGTTCTCGAGGTCGTTGTGCTTGCCGCCGGCGCGCACGCAGCGCTGGCTGCTGACCGCACGAACGTAGTCGCGCTTGTCCAAGCCTAAGAAGCAGTCCTTGAATTGCACCATGCCGGCGTTCGTGAACAGCAGCGTCGGGTCGTTCACGGGCACGAGCGACGAGCTCGGCACGATCTTGTGGCCGTGCTTGGCGAAGTAGTCGAGAAAGGCCTGGCGCAGCTGGCTACTCGTGAAGCTCATCGAGAACACTCGAAAATTCAACAACTAAAGGCTAAAGGATGTGCACGCTAATCGGAATCGGCGTCGACTTCCAGTGCGGCGCGGGCGTGCTCGCCGCTGAAGCCGCGATACTCGAGGAACCGCGCTTGGCGAGCGCGTTCGCGGAAATCGCGCGGCAGCTCCGGGCCGAACCGCTTGCGGCGCGCGGCGCGGGCCGTCGCGAGCCAATCGAGGTCGGCGGTGCGCAATGCCGTCTCGACGTCGGGTTCCGCGACGCCGCGCTGCGCGAGCTCGCTGCGGATGCGCCGCGGGCCCTGTCCCTTGGCGACGCGCGAGCGGACGAAGGTCTCGGTGAACCGGGCCTCGGCGAGCGCGCCCGAGCTCTCGAGCGCCGCGACGACGGCCTCGACCACTTCTGCGGGGAACCCGCGCGCGGCGAGCTTGCGGGTGAGCTCACGCCGGCCGTGCTCGCGCCCCGCGAGGAGGCCGAGCGCGACGCGCGTGCAGGCGGGCTCGTCGAGCGCTTCAGGCTTGGAGCGCGGCACCCTCCTCCTCGGCGGCCGCTGGAACCTCGACGGGTCCTTTTTTCGCGGGTAAGAGCTCGGCGCGGATGCGTTTCGCGATCGCGGTTGCGACGTCCTTGTGCTCGAGGAGGAAGTCGCGCGCGTTCTCCTTGCCCTGGCCGATGCGCTCGCCCTCGAAGCTGTACCAGGCGCCCGACTTCTCGATGATGTTCTGCTTGACGGCGAGGTCGACGATCTCGCCCTCGCGCGAGATGCCGACGCCGTAGAGGATCTCGAACTCGGCCATCTTGAACGGCGGCGACACCTTGTTCTTGACGACCTTGACGCGCGTCTCGCTGCCGATGACTTCGTCACCCTTTTTGATGGAGCCGATGCGGCGGATGTCGAGCCGCACCGAGGCGTAGAACTTGAGCGCGTTGCCGCCCGTCGTGGTCTCGGGGTTGCCGAACATGACGCCGATCTTCATGCGGATCTGGTTGATGAAGATGACGAGGCAGTTCGAGCGCTTGATGTTGCCCGTGAGCTTGCGCAGCGCCTGCGACATGAGCCGCGCATGCAAGCCCATGTGCGAGTCCCCCATCTCGCCTTCGATCTCGGCTTTGGGCGTGAGCGCAGCGACCGAGTCGATGACGATGACGTCGACGGCGCCCGAGCGCACGAGCATGTCCGTGATCTCGAGCGCCTGCTCGCCCGTGTCGGGCTGCGAGATCAGGAGATCGTCGACGTTGACGCCGACCTTCTGAGCGTAAGCCGGGTCGAGCGCGTGCTCGGCGTCGACGAACGCCGCGGTGCCGCCGAGCTTCTGGACCTCGGCGACGACTTGCAGCGTGAGCGTGGTCTTGCCCGAGGACTCGGGCCCGTAGATCTCGACGATGCGGCCACGCGGCAGGCCGCCGACGCCGAGCGCGATGTCGAGCCCGAGCGAGCCCGTCGACACGACGTCGATGTCGCGCGAGGCGATCGCGTCGCCGAGACGCATGACCGAGCCTTTGCCGAACTGTTTCTCGATTTGGCCTAAGGCTGCGGAGAGGGCTTTCTTGCGGTTGTCGTCCATGTGCACGTCCAATGAAATGAAAGGTGGGTAGTCGGGGCCGCACCGGCGGTGGCGCGACGGCAAGGATTATTTCATAGATCCCCGCCGCCACCCGTCGCCGAAACCGGCCTGTTCGACCAGAAACCCTATTGAACCGCGCTACTGGTGTTTTGTCCAGTACCGCGTTTCGCACCGTCGAGCGGCCAGCGCTCGAGCACGTCGTAATGGACGTTGCGGCCCACGGGGAACGACTCGACGAGCGCGAGATCCTCGACGCGCCAGTGGACCGGTACCAAGTCCGCCTCGACGGGCCGCGCGCGGCGTGCGAGCGTGACGTGCGGGCGGTACAGGCGGTCCTCGCCTGCGAAACCTTGCGCCGCGAGCCGCTCCTTGAGGCGTGCTTCGAGCTCTTCCAACGGCGCCGGCAGCGCGCGCGGCGCGAGCCAGAGCACGCGCGAGTCGGGCCAGACACCGACGGCGTCGAGCGTCAGCTCGAACGCGCCGACCTCGAGCGGCGGCACGCCGCGCGCGACGGCGAGACCGGCCGCGGTGAGCTCGCCGAGGAACGCCACCGTGAGGTGCAGGCGGTCTTTGGCGATCGGCCGGCCGCGCGAGGCCTGCACGGCGGCGCGCGTCGCGCGCGAGATAGCGGACCGCGTGGCCTCGTCGGGCCAGAGCGCGAAGAACGCGCGGTGACGATCGGGCCGGGCCGGAGGCTGCTCAGTCATCGGCGGCCGCGAGCTCGATGAGGCCATGAAGCGCGAGCGCGACGGTCGCGCGGCGCACGGCCGCGCGGTTGCCGGCGAACACGTGGCGCTCGGCGAGCGTGCGCCCCGCGGCGGCCCAGGCGAACCACACGGTGCCGACGGGCTTCTTGGCCGTGCCGCCATCGGGCCCGGCGATGCCGCTCACGGCGACGGCGAGGTCGACACCGAAGCCCGCGCGCGCGCCCTCGGCCATGGCGCGTGCGGTGGTTTCCGAGACTGCCCCCGGCCCGGCGCGCGCAAGCACTCGCGCCGGAACGGCGAGCAGGTTGACCTTGGCCGCGTTCGAGTAGGTGACGACGCCGCCCTCGAACCACCGCGAGGCGCCCGGCGCGTCGGTCACGGCCTTGGCGATCCAGCCGCCCGTGCAGGATTCTGCCGTCGCGAGGCGCCACCCGCGCGCGTGCAGCACCCGGCCGAGCTTTGCCGCCAACGCCAGGAGCTTGCGATCGGAGACGCTCACCGCGCCACCGTGGGCGCGGTGCGCGCCGCGCGCTCACCGAGCACGCGGCCGTAGAGCGACAGGTGCGCATCGACGAGGCCGCCGATGCCGAAGTGCCGCTCCGCATGGGCGCGTGCCGCAGCGCCGAGGCGGGCGCGCTCCACGCGCCCGGCGAGCAAACGCGCGAGCGCGGCGCGCAGCGCGCCCGTGTCGCCGACGGGCACGAGCAGGCCCGTCGTGCCGTCGACGACGGCGTCGGGCACGCCGCCCGCGGCGTAGGCGACGACCGGAACGCCGGCGCTCGCGGCCTCGAGCAGCGCTACACCTAAACCTTCGCGCACGGCTGAGTGCAGGAGCACGTCGAGGCCGGGCAGCAGCTCCGGCAGGTCCGCACGAAAGCCCGCGAGCGCGACGTAGCTCCCGACGCCGCGCGCGGCGATCTGCGCGCGCAGCGCGGACTCCTGCGGCCCGCGGCCGAACAACAGCACGCGAAGCTTGGGCTCAACGCGGACGAGCTCCGGCAGTAATGCGAGCAACGCGTCGTGGCCCTTGCGCTCGATGAGCTGCGCCACGACGCCGACGACGAGCGCGTCGCTCGGCAACGCGAACGCGGCGAGCAGCCGGGCTCGCGCCGCGGCGTCGGGCCGATAGCGCACCGTGTCGACGGCGCTCGGAATGCGCACGATGCGCGCCGCGTCGACGCCGGCTGCGGCGAGCTGCGTTTCAATCGCACGCGACAACGCGACGACGGCCACGTACGGCCTGTACTTGAAGCGCGCGAGCCAGGCGGGCTCGGAGGAATCCACGCGCCGCGTGAGCACCGCCGGGACTCCGGCCAGCGCGGCCGCGAGGCCGCCGTAGACATCCGCGCCGCGGCGCGAGTGCACGTGGACGACGTCGGGGCGAAAGCGCGCGAGCTCACGCACGAGCCGCAGCGGCACCCGCACGTCGAGGTCGCCGCGCATCGGCAGCTCGACGACCCGCGCGGCCGGCGCCGCGGCCGCAAGCTCGCTGCCTGCCGGGCACAGCAGCAGGTTGTCGACGCCGCGCGCCGTCAGCCCGTCGACGAGATAGCGGACCTGGGCGGCGCCGCCGTACAGGTGCCGGCCGGCCTCGAGATGCGCGATTCGCATGCCGCGATCATACGCGGCGCCGCGGTCTCGAGGTGTCCTCCATGCCGCGCTCGCCGCGCGTTCCGGCGAGGCGCGACGAGTGCCGTCGTTGCAACTACTTCTTGGCGACGTCGACGGCGAAGATAACCGTGGTCCCGCTGACCTCGTTGCCGACGACGACGAGCGGCTGCCCCGTCGGACTATCGTCGGCCGAAATGAAGACCACGCCCTCGGGCCCGGCATCCGTCGGCGCAGCCCCGGTGGGCGGCAGGTTGAAGGCGCGCGTGTTCACGTAGTCGACGAACCGTGCCGCCTCCGGGTTCGTGACGTCGTAGGTCATGACGCCGCCGACGCGCTCGAGGCCAATGAACGCGAACGTGCGGCCGCGGATCTTGCCCACCGCGACACCCTCGGGCTCGGGCCCCTTGTTGTCGCTCCGGTCGTCGAACAGGTTGTTGTCGTTGCTCGCGTTGAAGAACGCGGGATTTTGAGCGGCCGTGATGCGCTCGAAGTCGGAGCCGCTGTCGTAGAGCAGCTCGCCTTCGGCGTTGCGGATCGAGAACGACCGGCCGCCGAGCACGTGCAGCTCCGTGAACTGACCCGCGGCGTTCTGCGGCACCTGCATCTTCGTCACGGTGAGCCGCCCGAGGTTGGCGTTGTTCTTCATCGCCGCGACGTCGCCGAACACGGCGGGATCGAGTGGGATCGCCGCGCTACCGACGCGCGCCGTCTCCTCGCCGGGGAGGAAGTCGTTGCGGTCGTCTCCTTCGTTGGCGAGCACGTAGTACGTCTTGCCCTTGATCGCGTAGCTCGCGATGGCGTCTGGCTGATAGATGCCCTTGACGGGCCAGTTGCCAATATTGGTGCGGTTGTCGCGATCGCTCGCATCAAGCTCGTTGCCGCGGAGGCTGTGATCTTTCAGGCCGAGCGGCAAGACGTCGCTGAAGTACGGCGCAGCGAGATCCTTGAGATCGAGCACGCCGATGGCATTGGCTTCCTGCAGCGCCACCCACGCGCTCTTGCCGTCGTGGGCGACGGCGATGTACTCGGGCTCGAGATCCTGCGCGACGCTCGCGCCGGGACCGTAGATGCGCACGCCGGCCGCGCGCAGGTCGTCGACCTCGGCGTTGAACTGCTCAAACCCGGCCGTACGGACGAGGCCGAGCAGCTGTAGCTCGGCGGCGTCGAAGCGATTCTCCACCCAGCGCAAATCGATGATGCTGACCGATCCCACGGGATCAATCGTGTAGCCGGCGTTAGGCTCCGCCTCGTTGGCGACGAGCACGGCTTCTCCATCCGGCGTGAAGGTCAACATGTCGGGCTGCGCGCCGACCGGGAACTCGGCCAGCCGCTCCAGGCTCTGGGCGGCGTAGAACACGACCTTGCCGGGATCGGTCTTGACCGGCGCTTCGAACGCGACGGCCAAGAGCCCCTGGAAAATCGCGACGCTGTTGGCGTTGCCACCGGCCTCGGTCAGCGTGGCCAGCTTTGTCGGGTTGGCCGGCTCGGCGAAGTCGAGGACGTCGATGCTCTTCGCCTGCGCATTCACGACGAACAAACGTTGGCTCAACGGGTCGTGCTGGACGATCTCCGCGGCGCTTTGCCCGCGGACTCCCGAATCGTAGCGGCCGAGGAACCTGAGCTTCACGCCCAGGGTCGAGTTACCCCCTGCGACCTCGCCGGCCACGGCCGTCGTGCCTGTCGCGAACACCGCTACGCAGGCAGCGGCCAAAACAGTGAGCTTCCCAAAACGCATCGCCAGTCTCCGTTGCTGTGGAACGAAGGGGCGACGTTACGTGGGCAATGTGCACGTTGTGTGACACGACGAGCGCGCGCAATGTTACGGAGTTCTCGGCGCCGTGGTAACGGAACGCGGCTCCACGCAGTGACTCCGGGTGCTCAGGCAGCATCGACTATATACTCGGCCGCGCGCATCCGACGCGTCGTTGCGGGGGAACTATGCTCGTGCGAATGATGGGTCTCGCCGCCGCCGTCGTGCTGACGTGCTCCGCGTGCCAAGGAAGCGCCCCCGAAGGCGAATGGCGCGAGTACAGCGGCGACTTGGGCGCGAGCAAGTACTCGCCGCTCGATCAGATCGACGAGAACAACGTCGCGCGACTGCGCATCGCCTGGCGGCGGCCGGCGCTCGACGCGGCCGTGGCTGCGCAAGCCCCGCAGATGCGCGCGGCGCGCGACTTCCGCGGGACGCCGCTCATGATCGACGGCGTGCTGTACGCGCCGAACGGCGTCGGCTTCGTCGAGGCGTTCGACCCGGGCACCGGCAAGACGCTCTGGGTCGAGCCGCCGCTCGACGCCGGGCCCAATGGCTACGCCGGTGCTTCGACGCGCGGCATCGGCTACTGGCAAAGCGGCGACGACTCACGCCTGCTCGTGCAGCACAACGAGCACCTCTACGCCCTCGACCTGCGGACGGGCCGACCGGTGCCGTCCTTCGGCGCGAACGGCCGCGTCGATTTGTCCGTAGGCCTGGGCCCCGACATGCGCTACACGTGGACCGGCGCGCCGTTCGTGATCGGCGACGTCGTCGTGCTCGGCATGTCGCCGCTCGACGATTTCGCGAACAAAGAAGCCACGCGCAGCGACGTGCGCGCCTACGACGTGCGCACGGGCGCGCTGCGTTGGACGTTCCACGTGATCCCGCAAGCAGGCGAGCTCGGCGTCGAAACCTGGGAGAACGACTCGTGGCGCTACACGGGCCACGCGCCCGTCTGGTCTTTGTTCTCCGGTGACCCCGAGCTCGGGCTCGTGTACATGCCGGTCACGGCACCGACGAGCGACATGTATGGCGGCCATCGGCTCGGCGACAACTTGTTCACGCAAAGCATCGTCGCGGTCGAAGCCGCGACCGGTAAGCGCGTCTGGCACTTCCAAACGGTGCGCCACGATCTCTGGGACTACGATCCGCCCGCCGCGCCGATTCTCATGGACGTGACGGTCGACGGCAGGCCGATCAAAGCCGTGGTGCTGCTCACGAAACAGTCGTATGCGTACGTGCTCGATCGCGTCACCGGCGAGCCCGTCTGGCCGATCGTCGAGCTGCCCGTGCCACAGTCCGACGTACCCGGCGAACGCACCGCGGCCACGCAACCGATACCTACGAAGCCGCCGGCGTTCGATCGGCAGGGCGCGACCGAAGACAACCTCGTCGATTTCACGCCCGAGCTGCGTGCCGAAGCGCTCGAGATCCTCCGGCGCTACACGCACGGGCCGCTGTTCACGCCGCCGTCGATTCGCGACGACGGTCCGGGCGGCAACCCCGGCACGATTCAACTACCGGGCTCGGTCGGCGGACCGAACTGGACCGGGGCCGCAGCCGATCCCGAGACGGGGATTCTCTACGTGCCGTCGACGACGGCCCCCTTCGTCGCGGACGTCGAGCCCGGCGACCCGGCCTTCACGAACTTGCGCTACCTCAAGGGCAAGCGGCTCTGGGGCCCGGCGGGACCGCGCGGCCTGCCGCTCTTCAAGCCGCCTTACGGCCGCATCAGCGCCATCGACATGAACCGCGGCGAGATCCTCTGGCAGGTCGCCAACGGCGACGGCCCGCGCGATCACCCCGCGATCAGGCACTTGAACCTGGGACCGCTCGGCAATCCGGGACATGCGGCGCCGCTCGTCACGAAGACGCTGCTGTTCGTCGGCGAGGGTTCGGACGCGATGGTCCGAGCGGCACGCATCCCGCCCGACATGCCGTTCGACACGGCGCCGAACTACGGCGAGCCGTGGTTCCGCGCCTACGACAAAGCCACGGGCGAGGTGCTCGCCGAGATCGAGTTGCCGGCGGGCACCACGGGTGCGCCGATCACTTATATGCACCTCGGCAAGCAGTACATCGTCGTGGCCGTCGGCGGCCGCGATGTCGAGCCCGAGTGGGTGGCGCTCAGCCTACCCTGACGCGAGGCGCCCGGCCCCACGATCGGTTTTCCCTATCGTGGCGATAGGGTCAAAGTATTTCACGGCCGCTAGCGCCGCACGTAGTGTTCCGGAGACGACGGTGCTCGTCGGCGGCCTGCGTGCGCTGAGCGCCAACAGCGGCGGCGCGACGCACGGCGTGCTCACACGAGCCCTTGGTTCGACGAGAGACGGCGGCGCTTAGGATGCGCCGCCGTTTTTTCTACAGCGCCCGGCCCTTCACGCTGCCTTCGAGCTTGTTCGCGGCCACGTCGTAAACGGCGCACACGACTTCACGGTCGTTCTGCGTGTGCCAGCTGTCCCGCGACGGGTATAGCGTCGCAATGTCGAGCGCGGACGATTCATAGTCCCGGCCGACGAATGCCGTGAAGCGCTGCTCGCAGGCCTCGAACGCCATGCGTGCCATTTCGTCGCCCTCGGGAAAGCTCGCCACGCTGACGTCGAAGATCGCGTAGACCTCGTTGTCATGAGGGTCGGAGCACGGAACGCCCGGCAGGCTACTGACTTCGGGGTTGTCGTCGCCAAACGCCGAGCCGTCGTCGAAGCAATCACCCACTTGCATCTGAAAGGCGTCGATGCTCCCTTCTCCGACGATAGCGCCGGTCTCGTCGCGATCGGCTCGCATCGCAGAGTTGAGCCCATACACGCCGAGAGCGATGGCTATACCGATGATCCAGTTCCTCATTGGCTCCTCCCACGGGACAAATGTGGGCAAGATTCTCGTAGGCCAACGCGAGCGATCGGAGTGCGGGAGTCTCGTTCTGCAAGTGGCGTAGGCTGCTCAGCGGTTGCGATGTGTCATAACGCCGGCTTGGTGGCGACCAGGTTGACGAGCGTCTCCTCGCGCTTGCCTTGCGGCGGCACGCCGAAGCCCCAGAACTCCCGCGCGCCGAGGTCGGCGCGGCTCCACCACAAGTAGGGATGGGAGACGTTCTCGGGGCCGAACGCGAGGTCGCCCTGGCGAATCTCGATGGGCATCCCGACGCGTCTCGTCGAGGCGTGCGCTCATGCCGGCATTATCCCCCGCGCAAGGTCGCGGCTCTGTCCCGCGATGTCGCTGGCGTACCGCCGGCGCTCGGCGCCGCGCTATGATCCGTTGGAGCCGATCACGTAGGAGAACACGAACATGTCGCGCACATTGACTGTCGCCCTCTTGACCGCCGCACTCGGGGCCGCCTCGCCCGCCCGCGCCCAGCACGAAGATCACGCAGCCGGCGCGCAGTCCGCCGAGAAGCTCGGCAGCGTGAACTTCGCGAATAGCTGCTCGAGCGCGGTGAGCGCGGAGCTCAATCGCGCGGTCGCGCTGCTGCACTCGTTCGAGTTCCGTCCCGCCATCGACGGCTTCAATTCGGTGCTGGCGAAAGATGCGAGCTGCGCGATCGCGTATTGGGGCATCGCGCTGTCGTACTGGAGCAACCCGTTCGCGGGCGCGCGTTCTCCAGCCGCGTTGGAGCAAGGGCTCGCGGCGGTGCAGAAAGGCCGCACGACCGGCTCGCCGACGGCGCGCGAGCGCGGCTTCATCGGTGCGGCCGGGGCATTGTTCGACAATTACCAAACGGTCTCGCAGAGCGATCGCATCGCCGCGTACGAACGCGGCATGGCGGAGCTCGCACGCGCGAATCCGAACGACATCGAAGCGCAGATTTTCCACGCGCTGGCGATCAATCAGACCGCGCTGCCGGCGGACAAGACCTACGCGGCGCAGCTGCGCGCGGCCGGGATTCTCGAGCCGTTGTTCAAGCAGTATCCGGATCACCCAGGGCTCGCCCACTACATCATTCACGCGTACGACCATCCCCCGCTGGCGGCCCGGGCGCTCGCTGCGGCGCGCAGCTATTCGTCGATCGCGCCGTCCGCGCCGCACGCGCTGCACATGCCGTCGCACACGTTCACGCGCGTCGGCTCGTGGCAGGAGTCGGTTGCGACGAACCGGCTGTCCGAGCAATCGGCCGTGCAGAGCCGCTCCGGGGCCGAAGCGCTGCACGCGCTGGACTATCAGACCTACGCGTACTTGCAGATGGCGCAAGACGGCGCGGCGCACGCCGTGCTGGAGCGCCTGCCGGAGGTGGCGAAGCTGTTCGACGCGAATGCGACCGCCGGCGGCGCGGCGCCGCCGATGGCGGGCTTCTACGCGCTCGCCGCGATCCCGGCGCGCTACGCGCTCGAGCGCGGCGCGTGGGCCGAAGCCGTTGCGCTCGAGGTGCCGGCCGGCGGCCCGCCGTTCACGGCTGCAATGACGCATTTCGCCCGCGCTCTCGGCGCCGCGCGCAGCGGCCACCCGGCCGCGGCTCGCCCCGACGTGGAGCGGCTCGCCGCGCTGCGCGATCAGCTCGAGGGCCGGGACGCGTACTGGGCCGAGCAGGTCGACATTCAATGGCGCGTGGCCACCGCGTGGGTCGCGTTCGCGGAAGGGCGGAGCGCCGAGGCCATCGACGCGATGCGCGCCGCGGCCGACATCGAAGACGCTACCGACAAGGCAGCCGTGACACCGGGGCCGCTCGCGCCGGCGCGCGAGCTGCTCGGCGAGATGTTGCTCGATGCGGGCCAGCCCGCGGCCGCTCTGCGCGAGCTCGAGGCGTCGATCGCGAAAGAGCCGAACCGCTTTCGCGGCGCGTATGGCGCCGGGCGCGCGGCCGAAGCCGCCGGCGACGCGGCTGCCGCGCGCAGGCATTATCAGCGGGCACTCGAGATCGCGCGCGACGCCGATTCGCGGCGGCCGGAGATCGAGCGGGCGCAGGCCTACGTGCGCTGACGCGCCTGAGTATTCGCGCGCGGGCAAGCTGCGCGATGTCCGCAGGAGGGTTCCGGCGGGCTCGCGGCGCCGCCTTAGGTTGGGCGGTCCCTGAGCAGCCGGCGCAGGATCTTCCCCGACGGGGACTTCGGAATCGCGTCGATGAAGTCGACGCGCCGCACCTTCTTATATGACGAGACGCGCTCTGCCACGTGCGCCATGAGCTCGTCGGCCGTCGCGGCGCCTTTCAGCACGACGAATGCGCGCGGGATCTCGCCGCTCTCGGCGTCCTTGAGCGGCACGACGGCAGCGTCGGCGACCGCCGAGTGCGAGAGCAACGCGGCCTCGAGCTCCGCGGGTGGAACCTGCATGCCTTTGTACTTGATGAGCTCCTTGAGCCGGTCGACGACGTAGAAGTCGCCGTCGGCGTCCGCGTGGCCGATGTCGCCGGAGCGCAGCCAGCCGTCGGCGTCGATCATCGCGCGCGTCTCGTCGGGGCGATTCAAGTAGCCGCGCATCACCTGCGGGCCGCGCAGCCAAAGCTCGCCGTCGGTGCCGGGCGCCACGTCGCGCCCGGTCTCGACGTCGACCACGCGGCATTCCGTGTTCGCGACGGGTTTACCGATCGACCCTGGCTTCCGCCTCGCCACGTCTTCCGTCGTGATGTGCGTGGCCGGGCTCGTCTCCGTGAGGCCGTAGCCTTGCTGGAGCACGCAGCCGATGCGCGCGCTGCATTGCCCGATGACGTCCGCGCCGAGCGGTGCGGCGCCGGAGAACAGCTTGCGGATCGACGAGAAGTCGCGCCCGGCCCCGAGCGGCTGCTTCGCGAGGGCGACAACCACGGGCGGGACGACGTGCAGCAGAGTCGCACGATAACGTTGCACGAGCGCCAAGTACTGCTCGAGCTCGAACCTCGGCATGACGACGACCGTCGCGCCCGCCCACAAGCTCATCAGCACGATGATCGTCAGGCCATAGATATGAAAGAACGGCAGGAACGCGATCGTCACGTCCTCGCCGTCCACATAATGACCCGCGCCGTCGACTTGGAGAATGTTCGCGACGAGGTTCGCGTGCGTGAGCATCACGCCCTTCGGCAAGCCCGTCGTGCCGCTCGAATACGGCAGCGCGACGAGGTCGTCGGGTGCGATCGTGACGCGCGGCGCGGCGCGCGCGGCCGACAGCGTCGCGAACGAAATGAGCTCGGCCGAGCCGCCCGCGGCGCCGGGCGCATCGAACGTGACGACGCGCTCCACCGTGGAGCCTGCGATGGCTTCGCTCCACGTCGGCGCGAACGCCATCTGCGTGATCAGCACGCGTGCGCGCGAATCCTCGAGTTGCTTCTTGAGATCGTCCTTCGTGTACATCGGGCTCGCCGTCGTGACGACGGCGCCCAACCGCACGATCGCGAGCACGGCAATCACGTAGTCCGGCGAGTTCGCGGCGAAGATTGCGCAAACGTCGCCTTTCGCGATACCGAGCCCCGCGAGGCCGGCGGCGGTGCGCTCGACGACGTCGCGCAGCTGCGCGTACGTGATCGTGCGGCCCGTGATGGCACAAATCAGCGCCGGACGCTCTCCCCTCGCCGCCGTGCCGGCCAGCACGAAGTCCGCGAGCGGCAGCTTGGGAATGTCGAGCGGCGGATGCGGACTGCGGTACATCGACTGCAGCATAGGCGCACGGCGCACGGTCCGCGAGCGGCGCCCCGCGGCGTTGGGCACGGCGTGCTTTCGGATTCTGTGAAGCGCATCGCGCGGCTCCGCCGGGGCCACGTCTAGGAACCTCCGCTCGTACAAACCGGGAGCGCCGCCACTACAATGGGCCCATCGAAGAGCCCTGAATGACACATGACCTCTGCGCAGCACACGCCCGTCATGCAGCAGTACCACGCCATCAAGGCGCGGTTTCCCGACACGCTGCTGTTCTATCGCATGGGCGACTTCTACGAGCTGTTCTACGACGACGCGCGGCGCACGGCCAAGCTCATCGACATCGCGCTCACGCGCCGCGGCCAATCGGGCGGCGAGCCGATTCCCATGGCCGGCGTGCCCGTGCACTCGGTCGAGACCTATCTCGGGCGGCTCGTGCGGCTCGGCGAGTCGGTCGCGATCTGCGAGCAGATCGGCGATCCCGCTCTCGCCAAGGGCCCCGTCGCGCGCGAGGTCGTGCGCGTCGTCACGCCGGGCACGCTGACCGACGCGGCGCTGCTCGCCGACAAAGAGACGCGGCTGCTCGCGGCCGTGACGTTCGCGCCGCACTTAGGATTAGCGTGGCTCGATCTCGCGGGCGGGCGTTTCACGGTCACCGAGCCCGCCGATCTCGACGCGCTGCACGCCGAGATCGAGCGACTCAAGCCCGCCGAGCTGCTGCTCGCCGAGGACGCCGACGCGCCGCCGTGGCTCGCCGCGCTCGCGGGCGCGCGCCGCCGGCCGCCGTGGCACTTCGATCCGGGGACCGGCAAGCGGCTACTCTGCGAGCAATTCGGCACGCGCGATCTCGCGGGCTTCGACGCCGAGGACGCGCCGGCCGGCGTCGGCGCCGCCGGGTGTCTCCTTCAATATGCCAAGGACACCCAGCGCGCGGCGCTGCCGCACTTGCGCGTGCTCAACCGCGAGCGCCGCGAGCAGGCGGTCATCCTCGACGCGCAAACGCGGCGTAACCTCGAGATCGAAGCGAGCTTAGGAAGCCGCGACGAATACACGCTCGCGGGGCTCATGGACCGCTGCGCGACGGCCATGGGCAGCCGGCAGCTGCGCCGCTGGCTCAACCGGCCGATCCGCGACCATGCGGAGCTCAAGCGCCGCCAGCAGGCCGTCGATACGCTGCAACGCAGCGGCCCGATCGCGGCGCTTGCTGGCGTGCTCAAGGACATCGGCGACCTCGAGCGCATCCTCACGCGCATCGGCCTGCGCTCGGCGCGGCCGCGCGACCTCGCGCAGCTGCGCGACAGCTTAGGCCGCCTGCCCGAGCTCAAGCGCCTCGCAGCGCCGCTCGCGGCCGAGCGGCTGCAAGCGCTCGCCGTGCGGTGCGGCGAGCACGCCGATGAGCGCGAGCTGCTCACGCGCGCGCTCGTCGAGGTGCCGCCCGTGCTGCTGCGCGACGGCGGCGTCATCGCCGCGGGTTACGACGCTGATCTCGACGAGCTGCGGCGCATCAGCACGAACGCCGATCAGTACCTGGAGGACCTCGAGACGCGCGAGCGCACGCGCACCGGCATCGCGAATCTCAAAGTCGGCTACAACCGCGTGCACGGCTTCTACATCGAGCTCACGCGCGGCCAGGCCGCGGGCGCGCCGGCCGACTACATCCGCCGGCAGACGCTCAAGGGCGCGGAGCGCTACGTGACGCCCGAGCTCAAGGAGTTCGAGGACAAGGTGCTGTCGGCGCGCGAGCGCTCGCTGACGCGCGAGAAGCAGCTCTACGACGAGCTGCTCGACCTGCTCGCGCGCGATCTCGCGGGCCTGCAGCGCACGGCCGACGCCGTCGCCGAGCTCGACACGCTCGTCAACCTAGCCGACCGCGCCCGCGCGTTGAACCTGGTGCTGCCCACGCTCGTTGCCGAGCCGCGCCTCGAGTATCGCGGCGGCCGTCATCTCGGCGTCGAGCAGTCGAGTACCACGCCGTTCGTGCCGAACGACCTCGATTTCCGCGAGCAGGAGCGCATGCTCATCATCACGGGCCCCAACATGGGCGGTAAGTCGACCTACATGCGCCAGACCGCGCTCATCGTGATCCTCGCGCACATCGGCAGCGGTGTGCCGGCCGAGGCCGCCACGCTCGGCCCCATCGACCGCATCTTCACGCGCATCGGCGCCGCCGACGATCTCACGGGCGGGCGCTCGACGTTCATGGTCGAGATGACCGAGACGGCCAACATCTTGAACAGCGCGACGCGATCGAGCCTCGTGCTCATGGACGAGGTGGGCCGCGGCACGAGCACGTTCGACGGGCTGTCGCTGGCCTGGGCCGCGGCGCGGCACATCGCGCAGAAAATCGGCGCGTTCACGCTATTCGCGACGCACTATTTCGAGCTCACGAGCCTGCCCGAGGAGCTGCCCGCGTGCCGCAACGTGCACCTCGACGCTACCGAGCACGGCCGCGAGCTCATCTTCTTGCACGCCGTGAAGCCCGGTCCCGCGAGCCAGAGCTACGGCCTGCACGTCGCCGAGCTCGCGGGCGTGCCGCGCGACGTCGTCGAGCGCGCCCGCGAGTACCTGCGTCGGCTCGAGAAGCATCAGCAACAGTTGCTGCCGGCGAGCCCACAAACCGAGCTCGGCTTCGAGCCCGCGGCGGCAGAGCCGACGGCCGAGCAGCGGGGCGTGCTCGAGCGGCTCGCCGCGCTCGCGGTCGACGAGCTCACGCCGCGCGCGGCGCTCGACCTGCTCTACGAGCTCGCGCGCGACGCGCAAAAGTCGCGCTGACAGCGCTAGCATTGACGTGTGTCGCAACCGACCGGAGGAACGATCATGACGAACGTTGACGATCGACGCGGCCTATACCGGTTACCGCTGCTGCTGCTCGCCGCATTGACGCCCGCCGTCGGCTGGTGCGCCGACAACGGCATCTACCTCGGCGGATCTCTAGGCACTCCGTCGCCCAACCTCGACTGGAGCACCAGCCACGGTCCCGAGGACGAGGGTAAGGGATTCAAAGCCATCGTCGGCGCCCGGCCGCTCGACCGGTTCGCCATCGAGGCCAACTACGTCGACCTCGGCGAAACCTCGGTGCCGCTGCTCGTCGCCTGCCCCGCCATCCCGGGGTTCCCGTGTCCGAACGAGGAGACGTTCGACGCTCGAGCGGTGTCGGTATCGGTGCTCGGCATGCTAGCGTTGCCGCTCGTCGACTTGTACGCGCGGCTGGGCGCGGCGCGCTGGGAAACGGAGCGCCAAGTGCGTTTCGGCTCGCTACAGGAAGGCGCAGGCACCGATGCGACGTACGGACTCGGCCTGCAAGCCCGCGTGGGCAGCTTCGCATTGCGCGCCGAGTACGAACGATTCGACTTCGGCCGCGACGATGCCGATTTTTTGTCGGTGGGATTCACTTACACATTCCTTTAAACGCGAGGGTCCTTAAATGCAGCGCGCGCTGATCGCCACCATCGTCGTCGCGGTCATCGTCATCGGCAGCGTCGTCGCGCTGCGCCGGCATTCGGCGCCGCAGCACACCCAAGTCGTCGAGCGCTACTGCGTCGGCTGTCACAACGAGATCGACTTATCGGGCGGCCTCGCGTTCGAGGGCCTGAGCCGCGACGATGTCGCCGCCGACGCCGAGGCCTGGGAGGCCGTCGTGCGCAAGCTGCGGACGGGCCTGATGCCGCCCAAGGGCGAGCCGCGCCCCGACCGCGGCGTGCTCGACGGCATGGCCGAAGGTCTCGAGCGCGCGCTCGACACGGCCGCGGCGCGCGCGCCGAACTTTGGCGCCAAGCCGCTCGCGCGCTTAAACCGCACCGAGTACGCGAACGCGATCCACGACCTGCTCGCGTTCGACGCTGGCGCCATAGCGGGCACGCTGCCGCCCGACGCCTCGGCCGACGGCTTCGACAACATCGCCGCGTCCTTGAGCATCTCGCCGACGCTGCTCGAGGGTTATGCGCTCGCGGCGATGCAGATCGGCCGCCGCGCCGTCGGCGACCGCACGATGGGGCACGGCGAGACGCGCTACGCGGCGGCCGGCGGCTCCGCGCAGCGACGCCACGTCGAAGGCTTGCCGCTCGGCACGCGCGGGGGCCTCGCCGTCGAGCACAACTTCCCGCTCGACGCCGAGTACGAGCTCACCGTGCAAGCCGCGTTGCCGCAAGCCGGCTGGAACAACCCGACGGGCCGGCTCGTCTACTGCGACGGCCCGAGCGTGATGCTCACGTTCAACGGCGCGCCCATCGAGCTCGACGCGCGGCGCCGCGCGCGGCTGCGCGTGCCCGCGGGTCCGCAGCAAATCGCGGCCGCGCTCGTCGACGAGCAGCGCTGCGCGGGTGTCAACGAGCTCTATGCGGGCGAAGTCGAGCTCGGCGGCGCGGTCATGGGCCTCGTCGTCGCGGGGCCTTATGACGCGACCGGCGCCGGCGACACGCCGAGCCGGCGCGAGATTTTCGTCTGCCACCCGGACTCGAGCGCCGCCGAAACGCCGTGCGCGGAGCAGATCCTCGCGCGGCTCGCGATGCGCGCCTACCGCCGGCCGATCGCAAGCGGCAGCGACGAGCTCGACCTGCTGCTCGAGTTCTACGGACGAGGCCGCGAGGAAGGCGGCCATTTCGAGGCCGGCATCCAGTACGCGTTGTCGCGCCTGCTCGTCGACCCGAATTTCCTCTATCGCTTCGAGCGCGAGCCCGCCGACGTCGCCGTCGGGGGCGTTTACTCGATCAGCGATCTCGAGCTCGCCTCGCGCCTCGCGTTCTTTCTCTGGAGCAGCACTCCGGACGACGAGCTGCTCGCCGCCGCCGTCGACGGGCGGCTCCACGAGCCGCAGGTGCTCGCCGCGCAGGTCGAGCGCCTGCTCGCCGACGCCAAAGCGCAGCGGTTCGTCGCGAACTTCGCGGGCCAGTGGCTCAAGCTGCGCGAGCTCGACGAGGTGCCGTCACAGGACCGCGACTTCGACGCGAGCTTGAGCGCCGCGTTTCGCACCGAGACCGAGCTCTTGTTCGCCGAGGTCTTACGCGAGCGCCGCAGCGTGCTCGAGTTGCTCGACGCCGACTACACGTATTTGAACGAGCGCCTCGCGGCGCACTACGGCATCGACGGCGTGCGCGACACCTATATGCGCCGCGTCGCGCTGCCGCCGGACAGCCCGCGGCGCGGGCTGCTCGGCCACGGCAGCATCTTGACGGCGACCTCGGCGCCGAACCGCACTTCGCCCGTGAAGCGCGGGCAGTGGATCGTCGAGAACGTCTTGGGCGCCGCGGTGCCGAGCCCGCCGCCCGGCGTCGAGGCCGATCTCGCGAAGGAAGCGAGCGAGGCCGAGGGCTTGACCGGCGACACCGTGCGCGAGCGGCTCGAGATGCACCGCGCGAATCCCACCTGCGCCGCGTGCCACGCGATCATCGACCCCATGGGGCTTGCGCTCGAGAACTTCGATCTCGTGGGTCGCTGGCGCGAGCACGAGGACGGCCACGCGATCGATGCGACGACCGAGCTCACGGACGGCACGCGCCTCTCAGGACCGGCCGATCTCCGCCGCGCGCTGCTGTCGCGCTCGGACGCGTTCGTGACGTCCTTGACCGAGCGGCTCATGACCTACGCGTTGGGCCGCGAGCTCGAATACTACGACCAGCCCGTGGTGCGCAGCGTCGTGCGCGAGGCCGGGGCGCAAGGAATGACGCTCGCGGCGCTCGTGCAGGCCATCGTCGCGAGCGACGCCTTCACGAAGCGCGTGAAGACCGGCGGCGACGCGCGCGCCGAGGCGCTCGCGACACGTTGACGCATGGCGCGCGCGAAGACCGTTCGCCGCGGGCCGCCGCCGGGTCGACGGACGCGCCGCCGCCCGGGCCAAAGCGTCGAGGAACACCCCGCTTTGCAAGCGATCTGGGACGTCGTCGCGCAGATCCCGCGCGGCAAGGTCACCACTTACGGCGACGTCGCGCAGGCGGCCGGGCTGCCGGGACGCGCGCGCCAAGTCGGCTACGCGCTGCGGCACGCGCCCGACGAGCTGCCGTGGTTCCGCGTGCTCGGCGCCGGCGGCCGGATCGTGTTTCCGCCGGGCTCGCGCGGCTACCTCGAGCAGACGCGGCGGCTCACGAGCGAGGGCGTGAAAGTCGAGCGCGGCCGCGTCGCGCGCGCCGCGCTGTTCGATCCCAAGCGCGACTGAACGTGCCGGGTTGGTCGCCATCGCCGGTAGCCAAACTTATCTGCCATCTTTGGTGCTGGTATGGTCACTGGCATGAATAGACAGCGCAGGATTACCGTCTTGGTCCCGGAGGACCTGCTGATCTCCGCTCAAAAGGAGACGGGAACGGGTGTCACCGAGACCATTCGCGAAGGGTTGAAGAAACTGGCGTCGGCCCGCGCCCAAAGAGAGCTCTTGGCATTACGCGGTAAGGTCAAGTTCTCGATGACGTGGGAAGCAATGAAGGGCCGCCGGTGATCGCGTGCGAAGCTTCAAGCGCGCCGACTCGAGCGAAGGTCGCCGCTGCGCTAACGGCTCGGCCGTGTATCGATCATGACATCGCGCTGCTGCGATCAGGACTTCCGCCACTTCGTCAAGCACTGCGGCCTACCTAAGCACAGTCGAGCCACCCACGCTGGCAGAGCCGCGTGTGGCGCGGTGTCTGCCGCGGTTACGGCGCCGGGACGATCGCGATCCGGTTGCCGCGGAACGAGCCGACCCAGAGCTGGTCGCCGACTTCGACGAGCGCCGTGCCCGCGCCGAACTCCGGCGTGTCGGGCACGCTCACGACGTCGCGCACGGCGAGCGTGTTGGGATCGATCTTCACGGCCTTCCAGTTCTGCCCCGCCTGGCCCACGGCGAACAACGAACCGTCGCGCGCCCAGTGGATGTTGTCGACGCGGAAGCCGAGCGGAATCTCGTCGCGCGTCGGCGGCGTGACGCCACGCGAGACGCGGAAGAACGACTGGCTGCCCCAGGCCGCGACGTAGAGCGTCTTACCGTCGGCCGAAAGCTCGACCCCGTTGGCGCCGGCCGCTTCGCTGCCGGGCACTTTCTGCCAGCCGGTCGCCGTGTGCCATTCCCAGAGCTCGCCGTTCTGCGCGCCGCCCAGCATGGCCTGGGTCGCCTCGCGCGTGCCGCCGCGCGGCAGGAAGTTCGTCGTGATGAACCCGCCGTCGGGCAAGCCGCGCACGGAATTGAGCCCGATCGGGTCGGGCGCGATGACGCAGCCGAGCCACGTCACCGCCGGCAGCGTGGGCCGCGTGTCGACCTCGAAGACCTCGATCGACTCGCGCGCGCCGTGACCGACGACGAACAGCTTGTGCACGGGGCCGACGCCGGGCTCGACGTACACGCCGTGCGTCGTGAAGCGGGCGCCGCGCTCGCCCGGCGGCTCCGGGCAGTCGGGATAGGTTTTCGCGTCGTAGCGGTTGACGGCGGTGGCCGAGGGATACGCCGTATGCGAGGTGCGGTCGCTGACGCGGATGAGGACGACGCCGCCCGTGCCCGAGTACGCGCCCGCCGCGACCCACTGCGAGCCGAGCGCCACGAGATCCTCGGGCGCTTGCTGGCCGCAGACGACGTCGGCCGCGGGCGTGCACGGCGGCGGAGGCGGTCCCGGGGGCGGCTGCGCGGCGAGCGGCAACGACGACACGGCCAGTAGTGCGGCCAGCAACCCGGTTGACGCTTTCACGATGATTGCCCTCAAGTGATCTCGCTCGAGACATGGGTCGCGGCGCTGCTGCGCCACTCGACTCACCGTAGAGCGGAAGCGGCAGCGCGTCAACTGAGGCGCACGACGACTTATTGCGCAGGGATCGGCGGCTCGTGGGCTCCCGTCATGAAGGCCACTGCATCCGAGCGCAATGCCGAACCCCTTCATGAAACCCTGGTTGCGCAACACGTCGACCGTCGGCTGGCTCGGCATCAGGTTCAGGTAGGCGATCTTGGCCGTTGCCGCCGCAGCGCCGAGCTTGGCTCTGGCCCACGCACCGATCAGCTCGCCGGCCTTGAAATTGTCGGTGGCGAACGTCGCGTCAGCCGCGTCGATCGGATCGAGAGGCGTATCGAGCGCGATGACGAGGATGCCGTTGGCGTGCGCCGCCCTCACGCTATCGACGATGGCGCTGCTGTCGGTCGGCGCGAGCAGGATGCCGTCTACGCGCCGCGCAATGCAGGATTCGATCGCTGCGATCTGTCCCTCGTTATCGCCCTCTTCGCGGCCGGCGAGAGCCGTCAGCCCGATGCCGAGCTCGGCGGCCTTCGCGCGCGCACCCTCCTTCATCTTCACGAAAAACGGGTTGGTATCGGTCTTCGTGATGAGGCAGACGCTCACATCCTGCGCGAAGCTCGGCGCCACCATCAATGTCACGGCAACGGCGGCGAGCAGCCGGCGCGGGGACATTCCCGATATCCTCCGCATCATCGCGCAGACACGTCGCGGCGCTCGAAAGCGGCGGTAATCGCGCGCTCGGCGAGCGGCCGCATGGCCGCATAGCCGGATCGATTCGGGTGGACACCGTCGTTGCCGAAGTCTGCGCGTAGTCCGCCGTCGGCATCGGCCAACACCGTTCCGTAGTCGACGAACACGAGCCCCTGCTCCGTTGCAGTGGCACTCAACCACGCGTTGAGCTCGCGAATCAGCGGGCGCGGATCGAGGTCGCCGCGCCAGTAAAGTCGCTGCGACGGTGGAATGCCCGCCAATACGATGGCGATCCCGTTGGCGCGCGCGACATCGATCATCGCCAGGATGTTGTTTTGGTAGTCCTGCACCGTGGCCGGGCCCGTGTTGCCCGCGATATCGTTCGTGCCCGCCATGATGTGCACGACACGCGGCTGCAGCGCGACGACGTCTTGCCGGAAACGCACGAGCATCTGCGGCGATGTCTGCCCGCCGATGCCGCGACCGACCACGTCGTCCGTGAACAACGCCGGGTCGCCCGCTACCCACCCCTCGGTGATCGAGTCGCCCATGAACACGACCTTCGGCCTAGTCGCACCAACGAGCAACGCATTGGCCTCCTTGTAGCGGCAGAGATTCGGCCAATCCCTCGACAGGTCGGGGGCGGCATCGGCTACTGCGCGTGGACACGGCGAATCCGTTAGGCCTGGCGTTGGCGGCTGGCCAACCGCCACGCCGCTCGAGCCAAGCAGCAGCGCTGCGACTATCACGGAGCGAGTGACGCTTTGCACGTGCTTGACCTCGCTTCAGTTCGCGGCGTCGAGGTGCTCCGAGAAGAACGGCAGCACCTTCGTTGCGAAGCGCTCTCTGATGCGATTGCCATGATCGCCTTCGTACTGCTCGAACGTGTGCTCGATTCGCAGCCGAGTCAGAGCGGCATCGAGATTGAGGTTATCGGCGCCGAGCGGATCGGCATTGCCGACGTCGAGCGCGATCGCGCGGTAACGCTTGAGGCTCGGCACGTACTGGTCGACCATGACGAGCGGCGCGTTCGCGAGCCATTTGGCTGCGATCAACGGGTCGAGCTCGCCGTTCTTGAACGGCAGATCGAAGAACTGCGGCGGATTGTCGGGGTTCGGGGCCCAGGCTGCAGCCTGCGCGGACAGCGCATTGGCGAAGCCGGCAGCCGGATCCGGACGCCCCGGGGGCCGCTCGCTGGCCTGCGAGCCGGCCCGCTCTCGCGCCGCGCGCATGACGACGTCGCCGCCGCGCGCCGGATCGATGAGCAAGCAGCAAGAGCTCATGGCATAGAGCGCTGCGAACGCATCCGGGCGCTTCATGCCGATGCGCACGGTCCCATAGCCACCCATCGAGTGGCCGGCAAGCCCCCGGCTCTCTCGATTCGGCAGCGTCCGGTAGTGGCCGTCGATGTACGCCACCAAGTCCGTGGCGACGTAGGTCTCCCAGTCGCCCGTCGTCACGGAGCTCGAGTACATGCTGCCGCTGTACGACGTGAACGCGTCGGGCAGCACGATGATCAGCTCGCGGCCGCCGTTGGCAATCGCCCGATCGGCCGCTTGCGGCAGCTCGAGAACTCCGACGTAGGCCTCGGCGGTCGCCGTGTAGCCGTGCAGGAAATACACGACGGGATAGCGCCGCTGCATTTCGCGCGCGTAGCTCGGCGGCAGGTAGACGAACACATCGCGCGTGGAGTCGTCGCCCGTGAGATTGCCGTCGAGGGCCGGGCCGTGCACGCGTATTCGCTCGAGCGTCCCGCCTGGCGATTGCGCGAGCAGAGCCCCCGGGCTGCCGGCCGCAGCGACGGCGACAACGGTGATCCATAAGCCAGCGAGACGGTCGTGCGACTTCAGCATCGTGCTCCCCAAGGACGTGCGGTCGATGCGATCGAATCATAGTGACTCTGGAGCCGATTACAATCGATTGCACCTGGCTCCCCGCTTTAGAATGGGCGGCAGTGCTTCCTGCTGCTGCGCCCATGACACGCCGTAAGACTGCTGCGCCGAAAATGGCCGACATCGCACGCTTCGCCGGCGTGCACGTATCGACTGTCTCGCGAGCCCTTGCCGGCAGCCCGCTCGTCGAGCAGCAGATGCGCGACACGATCCTCAGGATCGCCGCCGAGCACGGCTACGTCGTCAACCGCGCCGCACGTAACTTGCGCACGAGCCGCACGCAGACGTTGAGCGTCGTCATTCCGCTCGCCCACGAACGCGGCCAGCCGCTCACGGATCCGTTCTTCACGGACATGCTGGGCCACCTCGCGGACGAGATCACGCGGCGCGGCTATGGCATGTATCTCGAGAAGATTCTGCCGCCGATGGACGACTGGTTGCCGAAGCTCATCGCCGCACATCGTTCGGACGGCATCATCGTCATCGGCCAGAGCACGGAGCATGCCGCGCTCGAGCAGGCTGCGGCGACGTTCGCTCCGCTCGTCGTCTGGGGCGGTCACCTACCGAAGCAGAGCTACTGCGTCGTGGGAACGGATAACGTCAATGGCGCGCGCATGGCGACGGAGCACCTGCTCGCGTCCGGCCGGCGCCGCATCGTGTTCGTGGGCGACGCCTCTATCCCCGAGATCCGGCTGCGCTGCGACGGCTACAAGCTTGCGCTCAAACGAGCGCCGCGCGGCAGCGCGGCGCCGCACGTCATCAAAGCCCACATGACGCCGGCGGCAGCGCACGAGGCGATGCGCCGGTTCATCGAGTCGGGCGCGAAATTCGACGCGGTCTTTGCAGCCACCGACATCATCGCGATCAGCTCGATGCGCGCGATCGCGGCTTCGGGCCTGGCCGTTCCGCGCGACGTGGCCATCGTCGGTTTCGACGACATCGCGATGGCCGCACACGTGCATCCGTCGTTGACCACGGTGCGCCAAGACCTGGCTCGCGGAGCGACGCTGCTGGTCGACTTGCTACTGCGGCGCGCCGCCGGCGAGGAGACGCAGTCGGTCGTTCTGCCCGGCGAGCTCGTCGTGCGCGAGTCGAGCGGCGGACCGCCCTGACGGAGCGGAAGGGTTTCGTCGGCCTTCGCGGGCCCCGCGGTTTACCGCGGGGAATCGGCCATCAGGTCCAGCAATCCGTCGACGATCGCCGACTCCGCGCAGCCCGGCTGCAGCCGCGACGATAGAACTTCGAAGGTATTCATCCCGAAACCCGCATCGTGCGGGATGTAGCCAGAGCGCGCGGAGCCGTTCGTCAGAGTCGCCATCATCGTCCGCGCGTAGGGCGACTCTCTCTTCAGGCGCTCCGCAATCGGATTGAACACCTCGGCGTTCACGGCGCCAATGACGACGTCGCCGAGCTTCAGCACACCGAGCCGAATCTCCACCGGGCTCGCGTCCCGGTACTCGCCCGGAAAACCGGCCCGTCCCGAGTTCGTGCGTTCACGCCCGGGGCAAGTGACGGTGGTGTGCCCACCCTCGATCCGCAGGTTCGCTTCCATCCGCTCCATCCGGCGCATGACGTGCATCACCTCTTCGCCCAAGAGCTGCCCCATCGAGAGGATCATCTGCTTCTGCTGATCCATGAGCTTCATCACGGCCGGATCGTTCCTGTTCAAACCCTGGCCGCCCGGGGGCATCGCATTGCTGATGTCGATGCCGCGCTGCGCGTACTCCCTGATGCGGATCTCGCGTAGGTCGTAGGTCTGCTGGAAGTAGATCGGGTTCTGATCGCCGGCGGCGCCGCTCGACCACAAGGCAACGATCTCGTCGTCGAACGAATCCTCGAGGTACTTCGAGGTGGTCCCTGGGGCATCCGCGCTGACGAGATCAAGCTGGCCCACCGTGACGGCGTGCATGGCGTAGTTGTAGTAGACGGCGATCGGCTCGGCAGCCAGGCTCTCGAACTTGATGACGGCCACCGTCTTGTCCGACGGACCCTCGTAGTTCGGCCCCTCCCACCAACGCCGTGTCTTCGGATCGATGATGTTGCGATTGACGTTGAGGTACGAGACGCCCGTGCCGTAACCGACGCGGGCGGGGCCCATGCGCTCTTGGGCCAGCCGGACGGACTCCACGATCTTCTCCGTGTACGGACCCGCCTCTTGCCGTGGCGCGCTGTGCGTGTGCGTGGCGGTCAGTAGGACGTTCTCGGCAGGGATCTTGAGCTCGCTTTCGAGGCGGTCAGTCACTTCCTGCCAGAGGGGATCGGGCACGCTGCCGGCATCCACGGTGATCAGAGCGGCCGTCGAGATTCCGTCGTCGATCACGATCGCGCGTGAGTACAGACGGTCGAGAATGCCCTCGTAGTTCTGCGGAAGCGCGTTCTCGGCGGGGGTGACGTCGACCTTGGCCGCACCCACGCGAAGACCGGTGCTTTGCGCGAACGTCGCACCCTGAATTCCGCCGACGATGACCAGCGCTACCGCTCCGAACGATGCTTTCATGCCTTCTGCCCTCCCACGGCGGCGTAGTCCGCGTCGTTCCTGCTCGCGAGGCGCTGCCCGGCCGGGTCGAGCAAGCGATTCACGAGGAGCCCCGCGAACAACAGCGCCGCGAACCCCGTCGCGAGCACGAAGCCGAACTTGATGTCGCCGAACGCGTCGCTGACGGCCGCCATCGCGAGCGGCCCCGCCGCTGCCGCGACCGCCGTGAAGAACAGAATCACGCCGGCCACCGCACCGTGCTCCGAGCGCGGAAAGCAGCTGATGCCCTTCGAGTTCAGCGTCGGGTAGACGACCGACATGAACAGCCCGGAAAGCGGCAGCAGGTAGACGGCGTAGTCGGGGCCGCCGTACAGGCTGCCGGCAAAGCAGAACAGAATCGCCGCGGCGAACACGGCCAGCACCGTGCTCCACGACAGCTTGCGGAGGATCCACGCGCCGAGAAAACGGCCGACGGCGCGCAGGACGAAGAAGATCGTCAAGGCGTACGTTGCGAGCCAGGGCACCGACCCGGCGTAGCCCTGGAGATACGTCGGCATCCAGACGTAGATTGCGACCTCGACGGCCACGTAGAGCATGATCAACGTCGAGAATCCGAGCGCGTACGAGTCGCGCACCTTGCGCAGCGTCGCGACGAAACTCGCCGACGCGCTCTCCGCAACGTTCGTCGGCGGGTAGCGCACGACGGACGCCATCGCGACGAGCACGACGCAGATCGCCGCAGCCAGCACGTACAGGTACTTCCAGGACAGGCCCGCGGCCAGCAGCGTGGCGACGACGGCCGGGCCGACGATGGCGCCGACGGCGAAGAAGCCCTCTACGGTGTTCATGAAGGTCGTGTGCTCGCGTGTCGAGCGCGACACATCGCCGATCAAGGCGAGCGCTCCGACCTTGAACACGCTCACGCCGACGCCCGCCGCACCGAGCAGCACGACGAAAAACGCGAACGAGCTGCCGAATGCGAACAATAAGGAGCTTGCGCCGTAGATCGCGAGCCCGAGGACGATCGTGGCCTTGCGGCCGGCTCGGTCCGCGAGAAAGCCTAGCGCGAGGGCTCCTGCGGCGATGGCGATCATGGGGACATAGTGAAATGCGCTCGCCGCCCGCAACGAGAGACTGAACTCCTCGAGCAACGTCGGAATGATGCTGCCGACCGCGTCCGTGGTCATGGCGAACGTGAAGAACATCATGCACGTGAGCGCCCTGATCAACAGCGACTCGTGGCGACTGCGTGCATCGCGTGGGCCGTCCATCATTCCCCCGATTTCGCGGCGCTGCTTTACCCGCTCTGCAAACGATTGCATCATAGCGACGCCGCGCCGCTCGCGTAAACCGTCGCGATGAAGAACCAAGCCCAGCTCATCACTTACGTGGACCGACTGTCCGGCGGCGGTCTCGCGGAGCTCGCAGCGCTGCTTCGCGGCCCGCTTCGCGGCCTGTTCGGCGGGGTTCATCTGCTGCCGTTCTTCGAACCGATCGACGGCGCGGACGCGGGTTTCGACCCGAGCGATCACACGCGTGTCGATCCCCGTCTCGGCCACTGGGACGACGTCGCGGCGGTGGCCGCCGACATCGACGTCATGGCGGATCTGATCGTCAACCACATCTCGCGCGACTCGTCGCAGTTTCGCGATTTCCAGGCAAACGGCTCGGCGTCGTCGCATGCGGATCTGTTCCTCACGCGCGAACGGGTTTTCCCCCACGGCGCGAGCGAGGCGGACCTGCGCGCCATCTACCGGCCGCGACCGGGCCTGCCGTTCGCGGCGATCACGCTCGCGAGCGGCGAGCGTCGCGATCTCTGGACGACCTTCACACCGAGCCAGATCGACATCGACGTCACGCACCCGCGGGGGCGGGAGTACATCGATGGCATTCTCCGCACGTTCGCCGCCAACGGCGTGCGCATGGTGCGGCTCGATGCCGTCGGTTACGCCGTCAAGAAGCCCGGCACGAGCTGCTTCATGATTCCGGAGACTTTCGCGTTCATCGCAGATCTATCGCGGCGCGTTCGCGGGCTCGGCATGGAGGTTCTCGTCGAGATCCACTCTCACTATCGCAAGCAGATCGAGAGCGCCGAGCGCGTGGATTGGGTCTACGACTTCGCGCTGCCGCCGCTCGTGCTGCACGCGTTCGCGTTCGGCACGGCACGACCGCTCGCGGAATGGCTGCGCATCCGGCCGAGCAATGCGCTCACGGTGCTCGACACGCACGACGGCATCGGCATCGTCGACATCGGCGCGGAGCGCGGCGACGCGGGTCTGGCGGGCTTGGTACCGCCGGACGAGCTCGAGCAGCTCGTGGAGATGATCCACGTGGCGAGCGGCGGCTCGAGTCGCCTCGCAACCGGCGCCGCCGCATCGAACCTCGATCTGTATCAGGTGAACTGCACGTTCTACGACGCGCTCGGGCGCAACGATCGCCGCTACCTGCTCGCACGAGCGCTGCAGTTCTTCGTGCCCGGTGTGCCCCAGATCTACTACGTCGGTCTCTTGGCCGGCGAGAACGACGTCGAGCTCCTGACGCGATCGGGTGTGGGCAGAGACATCAACCGGCACTACTACCGGCGTCACGAAGTGCTCGCGGCACTGGAGCGGCCGGTGGTCATGAATCTGTGCGCGCTGATCCGCCTGCGGAACACGCACGCAGCGTTCCACGGCACGTTCTCCGTCGAGCCCTCCACCGCTGCCGAGCTCGCCCTGCGCTGGCAAAACGGCGGAGAGTTTGCAGAGCTGCGGATCGACTTCGGCGCCGATCGCTACAGCTTCGCTGTCTCGGCTGCGGGCACGCGGCGCGAGCTCGACCTTCTTGCGCTCGCGGAGTCGTCGCCGGAGACGACCGTCCAGAGAGTCAGGCGATGAGCGCACCGCTCGCGGATGACGCACGTAACGCTGCTTTTCAATTCACGCGGGCCGACGTATTGCCGCCACGCGGGTGCACGACTACGCTGCCGAAAGCCACTAGGGACATCCGCTCATGAACGAACATTCGCCTACGAAACGCCGCTGCCGCTTTCCCGAAGCGATCCTGATAGTCGCGGCCGCGGTCGCCGCGGCACACGCAGAGGCCCAGCCCGCCGTGTCCTGCGACGCCGCAAGCTTCGCGCGACTCGATCTCCCAGCCACGCGCATCGTCTCGGCCACGGCCGTGAACGACGACCCGCGCGCGGGGGCACACTGCGTGCTGCGCGCCGCCGTCAACGAGCGTAGGGGCACCGACGGCAAGCCGTACGCCATCGGCTTCGAGATGCGGCTGCCGGAGCGCTGGAACGGCCGCTATTTCCACCAGGTGAACGGCGGCAACGACGGCGCCGTCGTGCCCGCCTACGGCGGCCTCGGCGGCAGCCAGCCCGACAACGCGCTCGCGCGGGGCTATGCGGTGCTGAGCTCCGATTCCGGCCACGACGGCCAGGCGAATCGCGACGCGGGTCTAGTCGGCGGCAATCTGTTCGGCTTCGACCACCAGGCGCGCCTCGACTACGGCTACGCGGCCAACGTCACGCTGACGCCGCTCGCCAAGACCATCGTCGAGCGCTATTACGGCCGGCGCCCCGAATACTCGTACATGGTGGGCTGCTCGAACGGCGGCCGGCATGCGCTCGTCGGCGCCACGCGGCTCGCTCGCGAGTTCGACGGGTTCCTGGCCGGCGCACCGGGCTACAACCTGCCGCAAGTGGGGCTCCAGCATGCCTGGGACATCCAGAGCTTCTCGCAAGCCGACCCCGTCGTGAAGAACGCGTTCTCGCGCGACGACATGCGGCTCGTGGCCGATGCCGTCGTGGCGCAGTGCGACGCGCTCGACGGCGCGAGCGATGCCATGGTCGGCGCGCTCGCGGCGTGTCGGCAAACGTTCGAACTCGAGGGCCTGACCTGCAGCGCCGGCAGCAGCGCTCAATGCCTCGAACCGCAGCAAGTCGCCGCCATGAAACGCTCGTTCGCGGGGCCGACGGACAGGAGCGGCCGCCGCCTCTACTCATCGTGGCTGTTCGATCCGGGCTTGGTCTCGAACGATTGGCGTGCCTGGAAGCTCGAAAGCCCGATCCCGGGCTTCGACGGCTCGCCGCTCATCGCCACGCTCGGCGCGGGCTCGCTCGCGCAGATCTTCACGACACCGCCCACCACTGTCGTGGGCACACCGCCGGCGCTACTGGCGTATCTACGCGCTTTCGACTTCGAGCGCGACGCGCCCAAGATCGAGGCCGCGACGCCAGCCTATCCCACGTCCGCGATGGACCTCATGGCACCGACCGATTGGCGCAACCCGCGCCTCGCCGAGCTTCAAGCCGCCGGCGGCAAGGTCATCGTCTATCACGGCGCGAGCGACGGCGCGTTCTCGCTGCAAGCGACCATCGACTGGTACGACAAGGTGCGCGCGAACAATGGCGGCGACGCCTCCGGCTTCGCGCGCTTCTATCCCGTGCCGGGAATGGCGCACTGCGGCGGCGGGCCCGCCACCGATCGCTTCGACGCGTTCAGCGCGCTCGTCGACTGGGTCGAGCGAGGCACCGCGCCCGGCAGCCTGACGGCGACGGCGCGTGCCGATAATCCGGAGCTGCCGGCGAATTGGAGCAAGACGCGGTCGCGGCCGCTCTGTGACTGGCCCAAGGTCGCGCGCTACGGTGGCGCCGGCGATCTCGAATCGGCCGCCAGCTTCCGCTGCGAGTGATGCCTGCGCGCAGCGCTTTCGCTATGATCTATAACCATTGCGGCCCGGAGCTCGGCGCCGCGCTCATGAGGGGGTAACGACGATGCAAAGAAGAGATCTCTTGGCGATGAGCGGCGCCGCATTGCTGCTCGGCGGCGGGCGCGCGCTCGCGCAGGCGGGCGCGGGGCCCGCGAACGAGGCGAAAGTCGTACGCATCTACGCGACGGCCGACGGCGGATCGCGAGTCGAGGAGCTCACGATCTCGCCCGACGCGAAACCGATCGACATCACGCGCATGACGGCCGCCGCGTATCGCGGCTCGGGTGCAACCGCGCCGGATTGGCACACGGCGCCGCGCAAGCAGTTCGCCATCAACATGACGGGCGCGCTCGAAGTGGAGCTCACCGATGGCACGCGGCGCCGAATCGGCAGCGACCTCGTGTACCTCGAGGATCTGACCGGCAAAGGTCACGTCACGCGGGCGCTCAGCCCGATCACCAACGTGTTCCTGCACGTGCCGGAGGATTTCGACGTCGTAGCCTGGGCCGCGGGGAAATAGACTTGTTTTAGCCGATCGGGGGGACGCGATGAGGCTTTACGTGCCGGTGGCGACCGTTTGGCTCGCTGCGATGACCGCGACGGCGCAGGCTCCTGCGCCGGTCACGCCCGACAGTCTCGTGGCGGCGGCCAAGCGCGCCGCGGGCCGGGACTACGCCGGAACCTTCGTGCGCATCTGCGTCGCCCCCGACAATCTCGGCGGCGGCGCGCCCCGTCCCCCAAACCCGGCCGGGCCCCGTACCGTGCCCGACCGCGCCACCTGGTACGCGGCGCCCTACAAGGTGTTCGACAATCTTTATTTCGTCGGCACGCTCATCCACTCCGCCTGGGCGCTGACCACGAGCGACGGCATCATCGTCATCGACACGCTGTTCGATTACGCCATCGAGCCGGAGATGGTGGATGGCATGACGAAGCTCGGGCTCGATCCGCGCGACATCAAATACGTGCTGATCAGCCACGCTCATGGCGATCACGACCAAGGCGCCGCGCTATTGCAGGGTCGCTACGGCGCCAAGGTGGTGATGGGCGCGCCGGATTGGGAGTCGACGCTTGAGCGCCCCGCAACGGCCGCGGGCGGCGTGCCCAAGCGCGACATCGCCGTGGGTCCGGAAGGGCTACGAATTACGCTCGGCGACACCACGGTCGACATCGTCGCCACGCCCGGACATTCGCCGGGCACTCTCTCCTATATTTTCTCGGTGAAAGACGGCGGCCGCCCGCTGACGGTGGCGTACTCCGGAGGCACGGCTTTCAACTTCCCGCGCCGCGCCGAGAACTTCGCCATCTACCGCGACAGCGCCAAGAAGATGGGCGACGCGGCGGCAGCGGCGGGCGCCACTGTCCTCATGACCAATCACACGGAGTTCGATCGCGCCTACGACCGCGCGCGCATCGCCCAGCTGCCGCGCACCGCGGGCGAGAAGCATCCGTATGAAACAGATACCGCGACCGTCCTGCGTTATTTCGAGATGCTCGGCACCTGCGCCGAGGCGCAGCGGCTAGAACTCGAATAGCGACTCGCCTTCGGGCCGCTCCATACCCTGCTCGAAATACTGCTCCCAGATCTGCGCCCAGGGACGACCGTAGATGTCGGGCACGGTGTAGTCGATCGTGACACCCGGGCTCAGCGGTTGCGGGCGGCCGTCGACGGGGAAAATGGTCTGGATGCAGCGTGAATAGACGAAAGGGTCGACCTCGCCGAGCTCGCCCGTCTTGATGAGCACCTGAACGAGCCGCAGCGGCTCGGCGAGCGCTTCCCTGTCGTAGAAGACGATCTCGTGCTCGATGCCGGCCAGCTCGCCTGCCGGAGCGCGGCGTGGCGAGAAAACCTCGACCGTCTGCATCTGCCCCGAATGCTCGAACACGCCGTGCGTGATCCACGGGATGACGTTGGACGTCCAGGCGATGAGAGCCTCGCCGTCCCAAAACGCAACGCTCTCGCCGAACCAGCGCGGCACGTCCGCGCCTAGCCGCGGCACGGCGCCGCTCACGTCGAACTCGCGCCCGACATTGAAGTGGCGGATGAAGTTCTCGGCGCTGCTGGCCATGACCTGCAGCCGCTCTGGAGTGGTCACCACATCCATCGAGAGGTGCGCCTGGCGCGAGAACAGCCGCATGAATCCGTCGGGCCAGCAGAACTGCGCCGGCCACAGCGGCGCATTGTTCACGGACTGGTGATAGTGCATCTGCACCGTGCGTTGCCGGTACTCCGACGTCAGCAGCGAGAGGATGGTCGAGGTCTGGCTGATCGACGTGAAAAACCACTGCGGCGGTTCGGCCAGATATTCCGGCGCCTCGTAGGTACCGCCCTCGCGCGCGGCGATGAATCGCAACGAGATGGCGCGGCTATAGCGCCCGTTCCAGTCGGGCGTCGGCCGCTCGCGCGTATAGATCGTTGGCCCGCCATGGGCTTGGGCTTCCGCGAGCAGCGCCTCGTAATGCTCTTGCGCGGTCTTGAACGGGTACGGCGAGACGATCGCCTCGCGCGGATAGTCGATGGCGCAATGGCCCCATGACGCGCTCGCGGGCGGAGTGGAGCCGATCATGGGTCTCACCGTGTTGAGGTCGGCACCCCACATCGCCTGCAGCGTCGAGGGACTGTTGCAGCGGAAATAGCGGGGATCCGACCACAGCTCGACGTCCCGGTAGAAGTCCTTCGTGGTGAACAGGTCGATGGCCAGCGGCTCGACACCCTGAGGCGCGTCGCCCTCGCGCGCGGCCTGTCGGCCCTCGCCTTCGAGGCCGCCGCCGACGTAGTCAAACTCCAGCACGGCGACCGGCCATCCTCGGCCGACGCTTTCGTCGTTGGCTGGTGGGCCGCAGCCTTGCAGCACCGCCGCGACGACGATCGATGCGATCGGCGCCGCTATCGACCTGGGTTTCACTGGGCGCTCGGGCTCAGGGCCGCCCCGGCGGGGATTGCCCCCCGCGCTGCTGAATCGAGAGCCCATAGGCCGGATCGCAGTCATAGGGATACACGTGGCCCTCGCGTCGCTCCACGATGCCATAGCGTATGCCACGGTTGTTCAGCACGAGGGGATCTTCGATGTCCTGCGTCCAGTGGAGGTGCTTGCCGTCCTCTGTGAGACGGAAACGCTCAATGAGGTGCAACTCGTCCGAATGGCGCAGTCCGTTTCCCATCATGGTGGACGACGCGAGGTGCGTCGTGTCCACAACCAACGTGTCGTCCTCCCAATGGCCGATCGAGTGACCGACCGTCGTATGCGGATAGTCGCCGCCGGGATGCGGTCGACCGTCCAGGAACACGATCCGCACCTGATCGTAGTATTCCAGCTTGAATACGATCAGCGTGTCGCTCTGATAGATCTCGAACGGGAACGGCCCCGGCATGCCGTAGATGATCGAGGGCGGTTTGCACGCCCTGGACACCGTTTCTTCGTCCATAGGGTTCCACGCCATGGCCTCGGCCCGGGCCGCGGGCTTCACGTTGAGATCGCCGAAGTCGCCGCCGGTACGGCTGGGCGCGCCGAGATCGCGAATCGCGGCGCCGTCGACCGGCAGCTTGGAGGTCAGCTCCGGCATGCGTTCACCCGCGGCGCCGCGTGCCGGCCACCAAAACCCTTCGAGATTGGGCACTTCGGCGGCGACCGCCGGCGATGCCGAAACCAGGGCGGCCGTCAGCAACAGCACGGATACCGCGTGGCCGCCGGAGAGTGTGCGTCCGATATTTCGCTTCAACATGGCTATTCATCACCCGCCTGATTGGGGCGCCCGAGCTGCGTGCCGTCGGGGCGCATGACGGAACGAATACGCATGAGGTGCGACCCATCGCGCGACGCCCAACCTTCCACGATGACTCGATCGCCCGGCTTGATCATGTCCGGTGTCCAGCCGAAACGGCGCATATAACTCGGCGACGTCGTCTCCACGGTCCACTGCTCGACGGCGCCGCTCTCGTTGGTGACGTCCAACATCAGGATGCCGTGGGGATTGGCAAAGCGAAACTCCGTCGCGACTCCTTCTTTGGTGATGATCTTGTTGGAATCGTAGTGGACGGCGAATGAATGGTGTGCCTGGCTTTGGCTGCCGAGCAACAGGGCAGCCAGCGTCGCCGCCGAGAATAATCGTGACATCAGAGTGTTCCTCCAAGTAATCGTGCTGCCGCCGCTGGCGTCGTTAGCGTCGTAGCCAGTCTCACCAGTTCGTGAACGAGCCATCCGGGCGGCGGTTCATTAGCATGCCGGCGCGATACGTGGCGTATTCGCCGAGCAGCGTGAGCCTGCTCATGTCGAGCTCGACGCCGAGCCCCGGCCGGTCATTGGGCCACATCTTGCCTTCCTTGAAGTCGTACATCTTCGGCAGATGAGGATACGTGCGGCTGCCGTCGCCGAGCATCTCCATCAACGACGTGATCGACGTGGCGGTGAGGCAATGCACGAGCGCGGCTTCCGCAATCGGGCCCGTAAAGTGCGGAACCATGCCGACGTAATGCGTCTCCGCGAGCGCGATGATCTTCATGAACTCGCTGATACCGCCGACGTTGGGCAACGTGCAACGCGTGTAATCGATGAGCTCCCGCTCGATCAGCGTGTTGATGTCCCACTTGTAACCGAACTGCTCGCCGACCGCGATCGGCACGCGCGTCCGCTCGCGGATCATGGCGTAGGAGTCCACGCCCTCGCTGCGGATCAGGTCCTCGCAGAAATAAGGATGCAGCGGCTCGAGCAGCGTCGCGAGGTTGATGGCGTCGGGCGGGTCGAGCTCGGTGTGGAAATCGATCGCCCAACCGCCGTCGCCCGCGCCTTTGTGCAACAGCACGCAGTCCTCGTGCATGCGCCGCACGAGCTTGAAACGATCGACCTCGCGCTCGCGCGGATTGTCGGTGGCATGCCTGAAGCAGCGGAACCCGGCGTCGATGCAGGCGCGCGCCGCATCTTCGAGCGTGCCGTTGGCCGGCCTAGGAAAGACCGTGGAATAGCATTCGACGTAGTCGCGCGATTTGCCGCCGAGGAGTTGCCAGACCGGCACGTCGAGAGCTTTGGCCTTGAGATCCCAGAGCGCCAGATCGAGCGCGCCGAGCGAGTGCTGCTTCTCGCGGCCGGCCGGAAAGAAATAGCCGCGCAGCATGCGCTGCCAATGCTGGTCGATGCGAAACGGGTCCTGGCCGATCAGCATGCTCGCGCATTCGTCCATCGACGTGGGCTCGCCACCCTCGCCGATGCCGGTCAAGCCCCCTTCCGTCTCGATGATCACGACGTTCGAGGACTGGTTGGTCATGGGCTGGCCGCGCCGCCCGGCGGCATCACCGGCATTGCTGAAGTAGCGAATGACCTTGATCTTGTCGTCTGCGAGGCCGAGCGCGTCGGCAGACGGAGGCAACCATAAGTTGGCCCCGACCGCGCCGAGCCCTGTCAAGACGCTGCGCCGATCACAAAGATTCATCGTCTCCCCCTTGCGCCGGATCATCGGCGCACCTTGTCGGCAAAGAAATCGAGCACCTTCGGCAGGGTCGGCGCGATCATCGACCCGTGCGTGCCGTTGGGCTCAATCCACAGCCCTGTCACGATGCCCATCTTGCTCATCTCTCCGACCTGCGCCTGCGCAGCGGCAACGGTCGCGGTTTCCGTCGAACCGGCCGACAGCATGACGGCGACGTTCGTCAGGCGATCCAGCGAGTACGTCGCGTCGGCGAGCGTGCCCGACATCGGCGCGATGGCGGCCCACCGCTCGGCGTATTTCTGGCCGAGCACGTACGTGCCCATGCCGCCCATCGAATGACCCATGAGGTAGACGCGGTCGGGGTCGACGCTGTACTCGCGGCTCACGATCTCGAGCACGTTCATGACGTCGGCTTCGCTCAACGCGCGCTCGCGCCGCATCTCCTCGGGCGTCTGCGTCACGGGCGGGATCGCTTGGCCGCTATTGCGCGGCCGGTTGCCGGGAATGTCGAGCGGTGCACCATACCAACCGCTCTTCGAGTAGCCCATCGGCGCCACGAAGATGAACCCATGCTGGTCGAGGAGCTCGGGAAGCGTCGGCAGCGCCGCGAAGAAGTAGTTCTGGTCGCCGCCGTAGCCGTGCAACGCAACGACGAGCGGGGTCTTTCGCGCCGAGTCGTAGGACGGCGGAACATAGAGACGGTACGGCATCTCCTCACCCGCCGCCGCGAACAAGTAGTGGCGTTGCTGATCGCCCTTCGCGCCCGGTGTTTGCGGAAGCGTCGCGAGCTGCGCGCTCGACGTTCCCGCGTCGGCTCCGGGCCGCTCCTGAGCGCCGGCTGCAAGCATGGCCGCAGCGGCAAGTAGGTAGACGGTGAACGCGGCTATCCGCATGGCTCGACTCCTCTTTGTCTTTTATCGAGTGTTCTAAAGCGTACGCAGAAACGCGATGAGCTCCGCCCGCTCTGCGGTGGTGAGCGTAAGTCCAAACTCGTGACCGCGAATAGCGCGCGTGACGGTCCCTGGCGGCGCGAAACCGCCGGGCACGTGAGTGTCGCTCAATCGGTTTGGGTCGAACAGCTCCTCGAGGCTGGCGACCGAGCCGTCGTGCAAGTAATGCCCTCGATACCAGAGACCCTTAAGCGAGGGAATCTTGTAGAACCCCGTGCCCTTGCGCGTGCGCAGCGCCAAACCCGGATCGGTGCCGACCGACGTTCGAACGATGTCGAGCGGCGAGTCTTCGGGCGGCGTAAAACCTACCGCCAGAGTGAGCTTGTTGTTCGTGTAGAGCGGCGGTGTGTGACAACGGGCGCAGCGCTCGCGCTCGAAGATCATCTCCCCTGCTTCGGCCCGCGCATCGAACGGATGCGGATTGCTCGGCGGCTCGAGCGAATACACGTAGAGGGCGAGCGCATACAGCGCTTCGTCCGATAAGCGCGTGCGGAAACGCTCGGTGCCGGGAAGAATCACGCGCTGCCCCGCGAAGTCGATATCGTCGGCGAAGCTCACGAGCGCGGCGTAGCGCATGAGGTCGCCGATATTGCGGTGCAGATGAGTCCCGGTGTGATCGAGGTACTTGCGGTCCTTTAGCCCGATGAGGTCCGGGATCTTGGCCGGATAGAAGATGCTGCCGTTCCAGCGCGCGACGCCGCCGCCGCGAATTCCCGCGCCGATATAGGCATTGAACTCAGACGCCGTCAGTTCCTCGAGCTTTTCGCCCACGGGATCGTTGACCCACGGCACGCCGTAAGCTTGGGCTGCCTGGACTCCGATCGAGCCTGCCAGCGCGAACGGCACTTCGCCGGGCAGCGTCCGCTCGGCCTCGCGAATGACGGCACCGAGGCCGTTACGAAAGTTGTTCGGCATCGCGAACGACGAGGCGCCGGGCACAGGCGTATTGTCGGGCAGATAGAGAAGATGACAGGCGCTACAGTTCGTGAAGCCGAGTGCCACGCCGTCCTTCGTCGGCACCCAGCGCAAGCCATTGACGGTGCCGTCGGGCAGCGGGCCGGTGCCGCGCGCTGCCATCTCCTGCTGACTACGGGCCATCGCAATGACCTGCGGATCGAACGTCTTGAGCACGACGGAGTCGAGGAACACGCGCTCGCCGGCCGCGATCCAATCGGCCTTGGTGGCCAGCCTGGTGGGTTCGATGAGCGGCTGCGGGCCGACGATTTGGATCTGCTCCCATAAGCCTGCCGGCTCGCGATCCGGCATGTAGAGCGGATAGCTGCGGAGGTTCTCCTCGGGCAGCGCGTAGTACTCCTGCGGCGACATATGCGTCGGCGCTTCGCCGAGACCCGCGAGCGGCGTCGCCCAACCTTTGAGCGCCGCTTCGTCCCAGACGCGCGGAACGTCCGCACTCCATGCACGCATCTCGTAATAGCCGACCGCGACGGCGGCCGTGGCGACCGAGGCCAGCACTCCCACTACTACCGTCGTGCGGCGTCTTCCTCGATCTCGTAATGTCATATAGCATTCTCATCATAAACCGAACCGTGACGGCCCAGCATCACGGCAGTCGCGAGACGGCTCCACAGGGGGATGACAATGATTCGACGAATACAAAGACGGCGTTTGCGGATGGGGCTTTGCGTCGCCGTGGCGTTGCAGCTTCTCGGCGCGGGGTTCGCCGCGGCACAAGCACCCGCGGCGGCACCGCCCGCCCAGGACAACGAAGCGGCACAACGCCGGGTCGCCGAGAACAACAAGCTACCCGACCCTCCGGGCACGGGCCGCTTCCCGGCAATGAAGGAAGAGATCGCGGCGTTGCCGAAGCACGTCGTCTATCGGCCGGCCGATCTCGCCGCGCTCGGTAGTCAAAAACTCGGCGTCGTGGCCTGGGGCAACGGCGGCTGCTCCAACGACGGCGCGAGCACCCGGTTCCACCTGCTCGAGCTCGCCTCGCACGGCTACCTCGTGCTCGCGAGCGGGCGCATCTTGAGCGGCCCCGGCGCCCCGCCCGCCGCGCCGCGCGCACCGGCGCAACCAGGTCAACCGCAACCGCCGCGCACGCTAGCCACCGACCTGACGGACGCAATCGACTGGGCGCTCGCCGAGAACGGCCGCGCCGGCAGCCCGTATTTCGGGCGCATCGACCCCGCGCAGGTCGCGCTGTCGGGCTGGAGCTGCGGCGGTCTACAGGCACTGCGAGTCGCTAACGATCCACGCGTGAAGACCGTCGTCATGCACAACACCGGCGTTCTCAACGGCGGCCCCAACACGACGATTCCCGGCATGGACCTGACGAAAGACGCGCTCGCGAACTTTCACACGCCCGTCATCTACATCCTCGGCGGCCCACCCGACATCGCCTACTTAAACGGCATGGACGACTTCGAGCGCATTGCACAGGTGCCGGCCGTCGTCGCCAACCTGCCCGTCGGCCACGGCGGCACGTTTCAGGAGCCGAACGGCGGCGCAGCCGCGTCCGTGGCCGTGAGTTGGCTCGATTGGCAACTGCGTGGCGACCGCGAGGCCGCCCGCCGCTTCGTCGGCGACGACTGCGGCCTTTGCCGCGATGCGAGCTGGACGCTGCAGCGAAAGAACCTTTGATCGCGTAGCAGCGCCAACGCGTTTGTGGCACGGGTCACCGTCACTCGAAGGTACCCTGCCATTTCCAGCCGTCGAGCGGCCGCTCGATCGACAACAACCGCAAACGGTGGTCGGCGGCGTTGCGTCCGGGATTGCCAAAGATGACGACGCGATCACCGATGCGCAGTGTCGCGCGCGTCACGCCCTCGCCGCTCAACGTCCCAACGCCTGCCCATTCGACGGCCCAGCGTTGCACGGTGCCGGCCGCGTCGGGCGCCGCGACGTGGATCATGGAGTGGGGATTCCTGAACAGAAACTGCACGACTTCCCCTTCGATCTGCACGCGCCCCGACTCATCGTACGTCGCCGTGAACGAGTGATGCGCCCCTGCGGACGAGGCGGCCAGCAAACCGATGATCGTGAGCGCGTAGCGTTGCATGGTCCCTAACCGTTCGGTGCGAGTAGGGGCGGAGCGGCGATATCGCAGGGCCGAGGGTTCCACCCCGCTCGCCCCGTCTCCTTCTTGAACTGTGAGCTCAATATGAGCTCGGTCGTGAGGTACTCGGGATCGTCCACGACCGTGGTCACGATGAGCCATGTGCCGCCGTCGCCCGGCAACGCGAACGTATTGAAAAATTCCTTGACCGTCGCGCGGTCGCTGTACGGCACGCCGTTGGCGCGGAGGTAACCGCTTCTGAGTCGAGTGGTCCGAACGACGAGAGAGCCGCCCTGCGGCGGCGTGCGCACGCCGAACACTCCGCGCGACTGCGGCTGCCTGAACCAGCGCGCGGCGGAGTGGCCTTGCAGCGACGGCTCACCGGATGGCGTGTCCACAAACTCGAAGCGCCGGACCTGACGGCCGGCATCGAACTCGAGCGAGAGCGTGTCGTCGTCGTCCCAGACGATGCGTACTCGCGTCGGCTGCCGTATGAGACCCGGCACGCCGAACGGGCGGCAGAGATTGCCTTCCGCCCGGTCCCGCTCGAGACTCCACTGCGCTGCAACCGTCCGACCGCGCTCGTTCAGCGGCAAGCTCGCGGTATCGCCGACGGGCGGCGTGACCATGCGCCAACGCCAATCCTCGGTGACGACGGCCACCCACTGGCCCGTGATGTCGATCAGCGCGCGCTCGCGTGGGCTGCGCGTATCGGGGGGCGGTGGCGGGCCAAACTGCGCGCGAGCCGGCGGAGGCGCCGCGACGCCGAGCCACAGCGCCGCGAGCGCGGCCAGCTCGAGCACGCGTCGCCTTAGCGCACGGGCCGTCATTCGTCTTCTCCCTTGAGATCGCGATAGACCGCCGCGACGAACGAGTCGCCCGTTCCGCCGCCGGCCGCGTCGGAATAGATGCCGTCGTAGTCGAACGTCGGCTTGGCGGCCAGCACCTGCTCGAGCGTCATGCCCGTGCCGACCAGCGCGGCAACGCGGTCGCGAACGATCGTGACCATATCGCGATAGTTCGCGACTTCGGTCTCGTCGCTGATGCGCCCGTGGCCGGGTATCACGACCGTGCCGCCCTCCTGGCGCTCGCCCGGAATCGCGAGGTCGATAATGCGGTTCAGGCCCTCGATCACGCCGGCGATGCTGCCGCCGCGCACGCGATCGAACCGTGGGTAGCGGGCAGGGCTGAAGATGTCGCCCGTGCTGATCACATCGGAACGACGAAAGAAAACCATCGTGTCGCCGTCGGTGTGCGCAGCGGGAACGTGCAACAGCTGCACGGCCTCGCCGTTGACGAACAGCGCCCAGTCGGCCGTGAAGTAGGTGTCGCTCGGCCACGCCCCGGCAGGGGCCGTGGCCACGGCGCCCGTCGGCGCGCTCAAGCGCGCGAGCACGTTGACGTGCGCGATGATCGCCGCTTGGGTGCTCGAGCCGCGGGGATCGAACGAGTCGATGAGCCGCACATAGGTCCCGGCACGCGACAGGATCTCGTTACCGCCCGTGTGGTCGGAGTCCGCGCTCGTATTGATGATGTGTCGAATCGGCTTGCCGCTCAGCTTTGCGACCGCGGCGACGACCTCCTCGGCAGCTGCCGCCGTTTGCGCGTCGACGATGACGACAGCCTCGTGCCCCACCTGCACGGTCGTGTTGCCGCCCGGGCCCACGATCACGAACACGTTACCCTGCACCGGCAGGACGTCTAGCTCGCCACGGGCCTCGAACGAGTAGCCGACGAGGAGCACAGTGCCAAGCGCAGGCCAGTAGCCGCTCGTTCGAACCATCCGCTACCTCGCCACACGCAGGCCGCGCGAGAGCTCCGGAACGTACTCGGGATACATCGTCGCAGCACCGCCGCGCGTGGCGTCGAACGGCAAGCCGTGACGCGTCGCGAACTCCGGGAGGAACGTGTTCGTGCCCGGCAGATGATGCGGAACGGTCCCGCGCGGCCGCTCGATCTCGATCGCCGGAATGCACGAGAACGGGCTGAGCTGCAAGCCGGGATCGAGCACCCAATCCGAAGTGCGGACGAGCGGCTCGGTCAGATACACGGGGTCCATGACGGCCGTGACGAGCGTCAGGTAGTTCTCGCTACGGATGAAGTACTCGACGAGCGTGGCCTTGTCGCTGCGGGGCAGGCCGTTGCGCCGCAGCCAGCCTTCCTTCAGATGGGTGGTCGTCACTTCGAGCATGTCGCCCTCCCACTCCCCCGTCGAGAATCCCTGCCAGCTGTGCTGGGCGTTCGCGGAGGGACGCGGACGGCCGTCCATGTAGATCGTCCGGTGCGGCAGTCCCCACATGACCGTGATCTCCCAGGAAACGACGTCCTGAGAGATGGGGTCGACGGTGCTCGAGATGCGCAGGCTTGCGGGACCGCGCGGGCCGTAGTCGGCAGGATGCGGCTCGCACTGACGCTCGGGCATCGTCCACTTGGCCGCGTCCCACGAGTCGGCGCGCAGCCGCGCGGCATCGTTGACCGGCAAGCCCGTGTAATCGCCGATCTCGGGTCCGCCGCCGCGCTCGGGCAGATCTTCGTGAAAACGTTGGCCCCATGAGCCCGAAAGATCGCGCTGTGCCTCGAGGGGGATGCCGAGGCCGATGAGTACGACGCCGGCGAGAATTCGCAACGCGAGCGATGGGGACCTGACCATACGGCTACTTCGCGAGCGGGTCCGGACGCAGCTGGAACTTCACGACGGAGCTGCGCGTGCCCTTGCCGCCCTCGATGTGCCAAACGGCGTTCTGTCCGTAGTCGCCGTAGAGGGCGCGACCCTTCCAGCCCGCATTCGGGTCGTCGATGCGACCGTCCATGCCGCGCGTGAAGAAGCCGAGCGGATACGGCACGCGGAGAACGACCCAGCGGCCGTCGGGTTGCAGCGCCAGCAACGAGTCCGAGTTGGTCCCGTTCGCGATCGGCACGTTGGGGCCGAGCCCGAGCGTGTTGAAGCGGTCGACGAAGTTGTAGTAGGACATGTCGACGGCGATCGCGTCGGTTGCACCTTTGAAGCTCGGCCCCGGCGTTCGATACAGCGTCCAGCCTTCGGGGCAGTGCTGCCCCGTCGTCGACGCGGGGCCGCTTAAGACTCTGCACTTGCGGCGATCGAAGCTCGCGAGATGACCGCTACCGGCGAGTGCCGTCCAGATCACGCCGTAGGAATCGACGTCGATGCCGCGCGGCGTGTAACCGTTCACGTTGACCTCGGGATTGTTGAACGGCGGCTCGTAGACCTCGGAAACGCACGTCTTCGGGTCGACGCGGATGATGCGGCCCGGCATCGGTCCGGGCACGGCCCCCCAGACACTGCCGTCGGTGGGGTGCGGAATGACGCTGTAGATCACGCCCGCGGGGATCCGCATGCCCGCGAGCCGCCCGGTCGGTTGGCCGAGGTGCGCGAACACATAGCGGTCGACGCCGCCGGCTTCGATCTTGCCGTTGCCGTCGACGTCGTAATACGGCAGGCACCATCCTTGCGCTGCCGCCTCGTCGCCGGTCTCGTCGAGCACGCGCGTGTTGACCCAGCCGATCGCGCCGCTGAACACGCCGTTACCGTAGAGCGTCTCATCATCGTCGGACGCGAACTGCACGTGATGCGTGTCGAAGCAGATGTTGACCTGGTGGAACGCCTTCGTCCGCGGGTCGAAATACTGCACCTGGCGGAAGCTCGACTCCTGAGGCGACAACGCCGCCGACGGATGGTTGCGACAGAACTCGGGCTGGCTCTCGGGCCGGCGGAACCGCGACGACATCCAGACGCGGCCTTTGCTGTCCATCGCCGCATGATTCGTGATGGCCGGGTCGTACCAGTAGAGCTCGGTGCCCCAGTACGGCGATGGCCGCGGCATCGATTGCGGCTTACCCGGCGGCGTCGTCGGGTCGAGGACCGGGATCCGCACCTCGGTCGCGGTGTGCGTGTTCGGGTCGAGCGTGAGGAAGCCGTCGTTGCCCCAATCGACGCCGTAGATCGGGCCGTTGGCGTTGGCTCGCGGATTGCGCTTGTCGGACGACAACTCGTCGTGCGCGAACGTCGCCTCGCCGCCCCACTCCCAGAGTGTCAGCACGAGATTGCGCTCGATGCCCTGCGGGCGCGGCGGCTGCGGCGGCAGCTCGCCGGCCGCGATGCGGTCGGTCCAATCCGCCCACATCGTCAGAGCGGGACGGCGGCCGAGCGCATTGATGGCGCTGATCATCGCCGTGCCGTCCTGGCCCACTTGCGTGCGGTGATCCCAAGCGTCGTACGCGGACTCGAACTGCCCGAGGCCCGGCGGAAAATCGCGCGTCGCGAGATTGCCGAGCTGGTGGCAAACGACGCAGCCCGTCTTGATCTGATTGATCCAATGGTGCTGGGTCGCCATGCCCGCTTCGATGCCGTTGCCGCCGGCGCCGGTACCGGGGAACTGGTCGGGTTGCGGCAGCTCGATCAGCGAGTACCAGTAATTGGCCGGATAGACCTGCGCGGCCGCGCGCGCGTCGGGCGCGATCACGGCCGGCAGTGCGACGATTCGGCCTGGGGCAGAGCGCGCACGCGGCGAGTCGACGAGGCCGTAGCCGCGCACCCAGAGCACGTAGTTGGCGGGCGGCAGATCGGGCAACAGGTAGCGGCCGCGGTCGTCCGTCACGACGATCTTGCGAAACTTCGTCGGCAGATCCTCGGTCTCGGCAATGACCCAGACCCCGGCCTCCGGGCCGTTCGGTCCGGTCACGACCCCGGCGATGTCGTCCGAATCGACGGCGATGGGCTCGGATGTCGCAGGCTGACCCAAAACGCGCAGGCCGGCGGCCGCGAGCACGCACAACGCAAGGACGTTCAGAGCTCGGACGGCTGGCATCGCTCCCCCTACTACCGCGACTCATCGGCAAACAGGCGGCGGTTTGCGCCGCTTGCCGCTCCGAGAATTCGTACGCTAGACTCGAATGCAAGTCCCGAAACTCGCGGAAAACTCCGGAAAAACCAAGAACGAACAATGTCCGCGGGCCGGCCGATGTCGGCCTCCGGCCACGCTGCGCGCAGCACCGCCCGCCGCCCGCGCTGAAAACCACGAGCCCGTCGACGACCAGGTGAATCAGAACAACAGCCCCTGCGGCGGCGCTCGCGCCCCGAGCGCGGTCGTCGGTGCCGCCTCCTCGCCCCGCTCCCGCCGGTGCGTGAGGATGCGCTCGATCAGCTCCGGTTCCTCGATGCTCGCGATCACCTTCAAGCGCCCGCCGCAGCGCGCGCACTGCTCAATCTCGATCCCGAACACGCGTTTTAGGCGGCGCGCCCAGGTCATGCGAAGATCCTTGAGTCTAGGCTGCTCCGGGGCGGTGGTTCGCTGCTGTGCCCCCGACCCTCTTCCTGCCGGGGTGATCGCCGCTCGCAGCACCGCGTGCGCCGCGAACACCCCATGGAACCTCGTCAGGTGTACCCGCGGCGGCGGCACCAGCGCCGCGAGGCGAGCGATGAAGTCCAACGGCTCCAGCACGATGTGCGTCGTCCCGTGATCGAGTGCCCCAGAAGATCGTCCATCGGGCCGTCAGCCTCCGGGTCGAGCTCGAGATAAGAGCGGTGCGTGGGCGCAGCCCGCGCAAACAATGCGCCCCCACTTCATTGATGTGGGACACGGATGCCAGCCTTCTAGAGTTTCCCTGCGCGGCCATTTTGATCGACGGCAGTACTGTAAACTTGGACAACTGCCAACACCTACCCACTGGGGCCATCCTGGTCCACACGGAGACGGCGATTGGGCGACAACATTGAGGAGGCCATCCGCAAGTACTTCGAGCGGATGCTAGAGATCCGCAGTACAGGCAGCGCGACCGATGAGACCTCCTACTACGCCGCCCTCGAAAACCTTCTGAATGCCATTGGGAAGACCTTAAAACCAGCCGTCGTATGCAATGGCCAACTGCGTAATCAAGGCTCAGGGCATCCTGACTTCGGCTTGTACACCAAGAGCCAGTTTTCAAAAGGCGCTCCGAAGAAGGGAATGGGCGCGATTCCGGAGCGCGGCGTAATCGAGGTAAAGCCCCTTTCAGACGACACTTGGCGAACGGCCAACAGCGATCAGGCAACGAAGTACTTCGGTCTCTATCGGCTAATTCTGCTTAGCAACTATCGGGATTTTCGGCTAATCGGCGAAGACTCTTCGGGTAACCCACAGGAGCGCGAGTTCTATAGCTTCGCGACCGACGAGAGCACGTTTTGGCTAATGTGTGCGGACCCCGTGAAGGCAGCGAGTGATCACGTTGACGCCTTCACCGAGTTCGCGCGGCGCGTGCTGATGAGCGCGGCACCACTTACGCGCCCCGGGGACATCGCTGGGTTTCTTGCGTCGTATGCGAGAGAAGCGCTCAAAACGGTCGAAAAGAAGGACGATCTAGCGCTAAAACCGCTGCGCGAGGGATTGGAGACGATCCTTGGTATCAAGTTTCACGGCAAGAAGGGAGATCACTTCTTCAAATCGACGCTCGTCCAAACGCTTTTCTACGGCGTGTTTTCTGCGTGGGTACTCGTATCGCGGGAAGGCAAATCTGCATTCGACTGGAAGACCGCCGGCTATGTGCTAACCGTTCCGATGATCCGGAGCATCTTCGCTGAAGTCGCAAATCCCGTTCGCCTCAGCACACTCGGAATTTCGGCGATCTTAGACAGGACCGGCGAAGCCCTGAATCGAGTAAAGCGGAAAGAGTTCTTCGCTAGTTTCGATAGCGGCCAAGCCGTTCAGCACTTCTACGAGCCCTTCCTAAAAGACTTCGATCCGGAGCTGAGAAAAGAACTTGGCGTCTGGTATACACCGGCAGAAATAGTGAAGTACATGGTTCAGCGCGTCGATCACCTCCTAAGAACAGAACTCAACCTCGAACGCGGCCTCGCGGATAAAAACGTCTATGTTCTTGACCCTTGCTGCGGCACCGGCGCGTACGTCGTGGAAGTACTCCGGCGCATCGCCGCAACGTTGACTGACGAAGGCAGTGACGCCTTGATCGGGGAGGATCTCAAGGAAGCCGCGCGCGAGCGTGTATTTGGCTTTGAGATCCTACCTGCATCATTCGTTGTTGCGCATTGGCAAGTGGGAAACCTGCTCGCAAGCTTCGGTGCGCCTTTGGATCCTGAAGAAGGGGAACGGCCCTCGATCTATCTCACGAACGCCTTGACAGGCTGGGACGTGCCCACCGGGCCAAAGGCAACCCTCGCCATGTTTCCGGAACTCGAAGTGGAAAGGGACGCAGCAGAGCACGTGAAGCGTGATGTTCCGGTGCTCGTGATTCTTGGTAACCCGCCGTACAACGCGTACGCAGGGACGAGCCCGGACGAGGAGCAGGGATTAGTCGAACCGTACAAGGCGGGATTGAATAGCAAATGGGGGATAAAAAAGTTCAATTTGGATGAGCTTTACGTCAGGTTCTTTCGGATCGCGGAACGAAGGATCGCGCAGACTGGAAGAGGAATTTTTAGCTACATCTCCAGCTATTCGTATCTCGGAGATCCTTCCTACGTTGTTCTACGCGAGCGACTGTTGAAACAGTTCGATGCCATCTGGATCGATAGTCTTAACGGCGACTCGCGGGAGACCGGCAAATTGACGCCGACTGGGGAGCCCGACCCGTCCGTGTTTTCAACGGAGTTCAATCGCGAGGGAATCAAGCTCGGGACGTCGATCGGCCTATTCGTATTGCGGCAGGATCGCGTCGAGAAACCGATTGTGCGATTTAGGGAGTTCTGGGGCGCATCAAAGAGAGAGGCCGTTCTAGACAGTCTCAAAGTGCCTGCGTTCGATGAGCAGTACGCAATGACTAGCCCAACGGCGATTAACCGTTTCACGTTCAAACCTCAGAACGTAACAGCATCCTATCTGTCGTGGCCGCGCGTCATCGACCTGTGCGAGGCCGAGCCAATCAGTGGCCTGCAGGAGATGCGCCGCGGGACCCTCATGTCGATAGACCGTGTGACGCTTGAGAAACGTATGGCCACGTATTTGGATTCGGCTGTGAGCTGGCAAGCCCTCGTCGCCGCACAAATTGGTCCGGTCAAGGACGGCGGGCGATTCGACGCACAGAAAGTCCGCGCAGCTTTGTTGAAGACGGCTCCGTATAGCGCTTCGGCTGTTCGCCGCTACGCGCTCTATCCGCTCGACCATCGGTGGTGCTATTGGAGCGCAGCGAGGCCGTTGTGGAATGAGCCGCGCCCCGCTCTGGTCAACAACCTGCCTATGGCCACTAAGGCTCTAGTTACACGGATGTCCGCGGAGCGGCCGAACGAGGGTATCGCGGCAATGATCACGGCGGCACTCCCGGACTATCACCTTCTTCGACCAAACGTCGTCGCTATTCCCTTCCGCCTTGCACCGAACACCGACGGAAACGTCGGCGGACTTCTGTTGGAGATGGAGAAAGGCAAGTCGCGCGCGAATCTGTCCGTTAGAGCGCGGAAGTACATCGCTGAACTGACAATTGGAGATCCGGATTCCGACAGTAGCGTGACTGACCTTATCTGGATGCATGCAACCGCGATTCTCTCCGCGCCCGAATATTTCGCGGAGAATAGGGACGGCGTCTTGAACGACTGGCCGCGTGTGCCCTTGCCCTCCGACCAAACCAGTCTTCTTCGCTCCGCCAAGCTAGGCGCCCGAATTGCCGCGCTATTGGATCCAGATCAAGGGTTCGATAACGCGAGCTTAGAATCGATGGCTCCGCTCCTCGCGGAGCTTGGAAACGTCTCTCGCGTCGGGGGCGGACAACTAGCGGCTAAGGATCTCTACTTGGACGTTGGGTGGGGCGGTATGACTGAAGGGACAGTGATGCCTGGTAAGGGCCGGCTCGCGCAACGAGCTTGGGAGGAATTGCCGAACTTCAAGCTGCTTTTGCAGAACGTCCCGGGTATGCATTCCGCGCTTGAACGTTTTGGACCACCTGTGGACGTATTCCTCAACGACCACGTCTATTGGGGCAACGTTCCAACGGCAGTGTGGGAGTTTCGCATCGGTGGATATCAGGTCGTGAAAAAATGGCTTTCCTACCGCGAAGGAGGTGTCCTTGGCCGCCCGTTAACGAAGGCGGAAGCGCGATACGTGTCTTCAATGATCCGCCGCCTCGCGTCTATCGTGTTGCTAAACGAGCAACTCGATGAAAACTATCGCGGCTGTCGCGACAGTTCATTAGCTTGGCACTCCTAGATTGGAGAGGGCGTAGATCGCGTGCCGCTCACCTAGATCGGCGAGCGTCTGTAACTCTTGCTCCGTCACCGCGGCGCCCGCACGCGCGCGATTCTGTCGGCCATCCCTTCCCAACTCGCGGCCGTCTCGAAATCGCGTTTGCGCCGATACCGCGCGGCTAGGCGGCGGCATGCTGCCTCGGCGATCTTGAGATCCTCGTCGGTCAGGACAACGGGCGGCGGCATGCGCAGGATCTTGGCAAGCATCGTGGCGAAGCGTCCATCCAGTAGTAGGCCGGTGGCTAGTACTGTATTTCTGCGTTTCGATCAGAAATCGCGCACACGCCCTGTTAGAGCGGATCCCCACGCGACGACCATCCGCCCTTAGCGCGAATCGCTTCGAACTCTGAGGTTCGCATGATATGGATAGGCGACTGTGGCTCATAGAGTGGGACGTTGGACGCCTTTAGGACGCCCAGCTCGTCGGGGAGACGAGCCGCCAAAACAGCGAAAAAGAACTGCTCGACGAAATGAAATAGCGCACCGAAAGCGGCGAACGTCATCTGTGCCACCGATTGTTCATCAGACCACATCGGAATCTGCACGGTTACATCGTCTTTGTCGTTGATCGCGCACACCGTAAACACGTCTGGCTCGATGCCCCCATCCTTGTAGTGGTTCACTCGGTCGCGTGCACTAATCAACGACTCAAGCCACCCGGAATTCTGCTCGATGATGTGGCCTCCAGCACGCAGGTTCCAGTGAATAGGGTTGCACGTTCTGACCGTGCAAAGTTGTCTTTCGCCTGCCTAGATCGCCTCAGACAAGAAGAGTTCACCACGCTTGCGTCCGCGATGCCGCTTGACGCGTCTCGGCTTATTACAAACCAGCGCTGTTTGAGCGTCCGATGAGCTTCTGTAATGCCTTTACTGTTCCAGGAGGCGCGTAGTCAAATGCGTCGAGGCGCATTCGTGGCCCATCGCCGTGCCACTCCGATATCGTTTCATCTTTAGCACTAACACGCATCCGCGGGGGGTTAACGATTGTCCGTGGTCGGCGACTGAGCTTTGATAGCAGGTCGAGATTTAGGCACTCAATTCGCTCCAAACGCTGCGGATTCGCGTGAGTACGTGATGCCTCCAGCAGCGCCTTGCCGACAGCTTTCCCGAGTCCGATGGGCACAGCGTTTCCAACTTGTTCGTACTTTTTTCGGACGCTTCCCTCGAACACCCAGTGGGAGGGGAACTGCTGGATTCGTGCATACTCACCGACCGTTAGCGGTCTTAGCTCAGTCGGATGACAGAGTGTCGTCGCCTTGCTATCGGGTCGCGTGGTAAGAGCGGGACTCGGTTCATCTAAGGAGAGCCGTCGGAAAAAGCCGGATCTCCCGCCCCACGAGTCGAACGCACTCCCGAGCGCCTCACTTTTCATGCGCTCCGGTAGGTCTCGCCAATTGCCACCTTCGGGCACCAATTTTAGATAGCGCTCCTTCGACGGGCAAAAGTTGTAGAACTCTCGACTGTCCTCTTCCCATCCTTTGAATGCATCACGGAGCGTACGCCAGCGAAGACGTTTATCGCGGCGGTGCTGGTCGTGACTCGGCTCCGGCATCCGTATCTTCTTCCCATCCCGGCTACCGAGGATCAGTAGTCGCTGCCGTGCCTGCGGAACGCCGTAGTCAGCCGCGTTCAACACGTCGAACACACTGTAGTAGCCGAGCCCTCGTAACGACGCGGCGACAACTTTGAAGGCTGACCCTAGTTCCTCATCCTCTTCGAGAGGCGGGAAGCCGGGTCCGCGCTGATTCAATGGGCGGTGACGCACCGCAGCCGAAATAAGCCCGCGGACATTCTCCATCACGTAAAACTTCGGCCTTGCTTCCTGAATAACGCGCACGAAGTGCTTGAACATCGTGCTACGAGGATCGGCAAGCGATCGGCGATTTCCCGCTGTGCTGAACACTTGGCAGGACGGTCCGCCTACCACCGCGAACGCCTCTCCTGGTTTTAATCCCGCGGCATCGAGGATTTCCTTCGTTGTAACGTCCTCGATCGGCTGGTTGATCAAGGGAAGGTTCGGACGGTTCTTCCGGATGGTCGCCAACGGAAACCTGTTGCACTCTAGCGCAACAGCGATACGAAGGCCCGCTGCTTCGAGGCCCAGGTCGAGTCCCATAGCGCCGCTAAACAGCGATATGACGGGAAGCCTTTTCTTATTCGCTTTTTGATCGGGCATCGTCGCCTAGTCCTAACTCCAGCTGACCACGGTCAACGGCCTCGAAGAGTCTCTGGAGAGCGAGCTCGATGACGTATCTCTTAGGAAGCCGAGGCGTCCGTTCGTCGGTCTCGCGCTGGAGTCGCACTGCCAATCGGCTGTCGATCGTCGTACTTAACCTCACAGTCTTGCTCATCGACGCCCTTCGTTATCGCTGCGCTAAGGCAGCGCAAGATTCTGCCGGTTCGTGCTGTAAGACGCAAACAGACGGGCTTTGGCTTGTATTAGCGCATATTTGTGCGTCAGTGAGCATTGACGCACATAGGTGCGCAACTACGCATCTATGCAGGCGCCGTGCAAGTCTATGTGCTTGTTACGCTTCCCCTGGCGTGTGCGAGCGCGCGATCGCTGCCGAGTGTCACGGCTCGCGTCTATGTGATGGATAGAACGGAGGCGGGGAAGCGGGCCGGCGTGTCAAACGAAGATGAAGAGGAACAGTTGTCATTGGCGACACGCCTGGCGCAACTCTGGGCAGCAGCTGATCGAGCCGCCTTCTACCAGGTCATGGTCGGGGAAGGAGTACCGCGCCTGCTGCGGCTCGTGTCATCCGGTCTCAATCTACAGATCTCGGATGCTGAGGATTGTATTGCGGAGGCTCTGGAGGCGTTCGTCGAGCGCAGACACGGCCAACGAATCTCCGATCCCTACGCCTATCTAGCGCGATCGGCTTGGAACTGCGGCGCTACGCTGCACCGCCGACGGCGCAATGAGTTGGTCAGTTCGGTTGAGGCATTGTCTGCACCGGCGCCGGCAAGCGCAGATGCAACAGACGCATCCGTCGATGGGTCAACGCTCGTGCCCGCGGCCTGGGCTGTGGTCGCTGTTGAGGAAACTCTCAGCGACGTGGAGGCGGACGGGTCATGGGCAGTGGTTGTCGTCGAGGCGGCTCTTGAGAAATTGACGCTCAAGCAGCGTGCACTGATCCGACATCTCTCGACGTTCCAGTTCGACTTCGCTCGCAAGGACTTCGACGTGCAGTCACAGATGGCGGCGGCCTCTTTGGGGATGAAGCCCGCCGCTTTCAGGAAGGCTAAGCAGCGAGCCTACGCGGCGCTGCACGTCGAGATTCCGAAAGTAGTGACGGAGTTAGGGTTGAGACCGCCTGCTCGTTTCGTGGCGGCGTTCGAGGAGACCCGCGGGAGCTTTATGGTCGATCAACTCGATGAAGACGAGAGCTGACTTGTCACAGCGCGCGTCTTTCACATGCACACACACTAACCGCAATGGAGACTCAAATGGCCAACACTGCTACCCCGCCCGGTACGGGCCAAGCAGGTCGTCGCCCCGAGTGGCCGACGATCCTCGATCGGTACGTGCGCGAAGTCGCGAGCGCCGACGCCGAGCACCAGCCTCGGCGAATGACCCGCAGGTACCACGGCCGCGAGGTATCAGTGTGGTACGGGCGTGTTCATATCGATGACGTGGACGGCTGGGCCGAGAACATCCGGCTGAAACACTACTTGCGTCGATGGCGCGCACGGCAGGGCGATATGAATAAGGAGCCCACGACGCAAGAAATTTACGAAGTCATGTTGGAGGCCGATCGCGGCGAGTCGGCTCGATCAAGAAAGCCGTTCCACCTGGAACGCATGGCACACAACATCGCCGCGAATGGTGTGCAGGAACCAATCTTCATCCACGTGAATGGTAATCACGGCACGCTGTGGGATGGCAATCGCCGCCGGTATGGCGCTCAACACATCATGACTGATCCGGCGTTTAGCGGCGCGCGGAATCAAGCGCGCTGGCTGCCAGCCTACGTGCACGTTCCGTCAGGAGACCCTGAGACGGACACGGCCGTCAAACGGGCCGTCTTGACGGAGCTGAACTTCAAGGAGAAGGATCACATCCCGTGGCCCTCGTACGTGAAAGCGGAGGAGGTCTTCAATATCTACCAGCGTCTCGCCGCGGAAGATCCGCATGATCCGCAGGTCAAACGTGCGGCGAAGGTGCAGATCGCGGAGGAGTTTGGGCTGAGTGGCTGGCGGCAAGCTGACCGCTGGATCAAAATGTTTGGTTTGGCTTCCCAGTTCAAGGAGTACCACGAAGAGGAGTTCGACCGACCGGAGGTCGACGTCGAGCTGCAGATTCAAGAAAACTTCGAGTATTTCGATGAGCTCAGCAAACCAGGTGTCTGGGGGACGCTAGAGACGAACCCGGATGCACGCGATGAAGTATTTCGCTGGCTCTGGGAGGGCAAGTTCAAATCGTTCGTTGACGTCAGGTCGGTTCCGAAGATTCTGCAAGATCCTGAGGCGCGCAAACACGCGAATGCCGATGATGACGAGGGGGTCAAGCGGGCTATCGAGACGGTCATCTCGAATGATCCCGTGCGTATCAAAGACAAGTCCGCAGCGAACGAACGGATTACGCACTTCGCGGCCTGGCTGGACAGCTTCAAACGGGAGGACTATCGACGGCTGACGCCGACAAGCCTTGATCATTTGCGCCAGATACTCACTGACACCGTGAAGATCCTTCACGGACTGCAATCCAGTAGCGAGGGTGACAACAGCCAGCCTGAGGATTCCAATGCCGCAGCTTGATGCCCATGCGAACCTCGCGCGCGATGGTCGCTGTTTCATCAAGCCTGGTCCCAGCGCCAGACTGCGCACTTTAGAGCGGACGCTTCGGACAGCGGGCATCTCACTGCAACTTGATCCGGTTGCGGGCGGTGCGCTGGTTGACGTGTTGGAACTCGAAGCCTGCCGTATTGCGCTTGACGGATGGTCCTTTGCAGTCTCAGCGGGCGTTCTCGCGGCGGCTACGTCAGCGCGACATCGGCGTCAGTGGCACAGCGCTGCCCTCGCGGCCTGCCGGACAGCCATTGCCTCCCCAGAGACCGCGAAAATGTGGTTGCAGGGCTACGAGCGGATCGATGCTCTGGATGCACACCAAGTTACGGCCGTCGCGTTGGCGGCGCATCCAGATGTCCGCGGCCTCTGCATATTTGACGAGCAGGGTGTTGGTAAGACGGTGGAGGCCCTGTTCGCGTTTGACAGGCTTCGCGAACAGGGCTTGGTCGGACGCGCGGTAATCTTCGCGCCGAAGAACATGGTGCTCGAATGGGTGCATGACCTCACAAGGTTTTTTGGTAGCAAGTACCGGGCCGCTGCCGTTGTAGGCCATGAGGCAGAGAAGCGTGCGACATTGGACGAGCCTGCCGAGATATTTGTTACCAACTTCGAAACGGCAACGCAGCTTGAGATCCGGATACGCCATCTACTACAGGGAGAGAAAGGGCGGGCCATACTGATTGTGGACGAGAGCTTCTTTGTGAAGAACGCCGAAGCCCAGCGGGCTCGCGCATTACGAAGGCTCCGTCGCGAAGCTGGTCGATGTATCGTCTTGTGCGGGACGCCCGCCCCAAATAGCGCGGTTGACCTTGTTGAACAATTCAACATCGCCGACGATGGTGAGACGTTTTCGGGCGTTGAGGTGCCTACCGATCCTGTTGCCGCTAGGGACGTAGTCGCGGCGACGATTGAGGCGCGCGGCGTGTACATCCGTCGACTTAAGGGCGCAGTCTTGCCCGATCTACCCGCTCGCGCGTTCCGGCGCATCATACTCCCGCTTCCGCCAGCTCAGCGGCGATTGTATGAGAGTGCGATGTCCGGCTTGCTGGAGGATGTCCGCGCCACTGACGAAATAAGCTTCAAACGGAATCTGGCGTCTTTCATGGCGAGGCGCACGGCTCTCCTCCAAATTTGCTCCAACCCAATTGGGATAGATTCGGCCTTTGGCTGCGGCCTTCCCGCGAAACTTGCCGCGCTTGACAGCATCCTTACGGATCTTATCGAAGCAAAGGGCGAGAAGGTCATCGTATGGTCATTCTTTACGGCGTCTGTAAATGCGCTCTGTTCTCGCTACAGCAACTACAATCCTGTGAGGATTGACGGCTCAGTCTCGGCGGTCAACGACCGACGGGAGGCCGTTCGAAGGTTCCAGGAGGATGACGTCACCATGCTCTTCGTCGGCAACCCTGCGGCTGCCGGCGCTGGCCTAACATTGCACCGAGCGCGCTACGCGGTGTACGAGTCGATGTCTAACCAAGCTGCGCACTATCTCCAAAGTCTAGACCGCATCCACCGTAGAGGGCAGGAGCGCTCGGTCGAGTACCTCATCCTGCTATGCGACGAGACCATAGAGCCGTTTGAATATGACCGCATCCTAAGAAAGGAAGCCTCTTCACAGGAGTTGTTGGGAGACGACGTTCGACCCCCTTTGACACGCGAGGAATTCCTGCGGGATTTCCTCGGCGCCAGGTCATAGCGCAAGCGCCTGTAGTTCCGCCAGGCTAGGCGGCGCGATCCGGCGGAACACCGGTGGCTCGGTGTCGACGAGGTACGCGCCGTCGAGCACCAGCATGTGGAGGTGAATATTGAGATTGAGCGCAGACCCAAATCTCTGGATCAGCGTCACGGCGCCCGTCGCACCGCTCGCGCGCATCAGCCGCGCCCTCTTGAGAATGGGTGCCGAGATCGTTCGATAGACGATCCCAAGCACCTGCGTCAGCGCCCTGGGGTCCGTGGCCAATAGGAAGCGCAACGCCATCGGCAGCGACAGCACCCACTGGCGTAGCGGCTTCTTCGGTAACACTTCGTCGGCCAGGAGCGCAGCGCTGTCCGTCATCCGCCGGGCGCCGCAGGAGGGACAAAAGCCGCGGCGCTTACAGCTGAACGCGACGAGCTTCTCGGCGTGACAGTCCTCGCAGCGGACGCGCAGAAAACCGTGCTCGAGGCGGCCGCACCTCAAGTACGCCTCGAACTCCTCGTGCACGTACTTCGGTAAAGGTCGGCCAGCAGCTTCACGCGTGGCGACAAACTCGGGGTAGTGCCGCTCCACGACTTGGTAGAGCAGCGTCGCCTCGGGCCGGTGGCGTGCGTAACCCGGCGGATCGATGAACGGTGGAGCACGCGGCCGCGCCCGCTCGCGCGCCATGGTGTCGCGTCCCTGCGATGAATGGCACCCGACACGCGCGCCGGTCGCGCCGCTTGCCGCTCCGAGAATTCGTACGCTAGACTCGAATGCAAGTCCCGAAACTCGCGGAAAACTCCGGAAAAACCAAGAACGAACGATGTCCGCGGGCCCCACTCACGAGCCGAAACCGGCCACGGCGCGCGGCCCGTATGTCTTTGGCCCGTTTAGGGTCGACGTCGCTGCCCGGAAAGTCTCTCGGGGGCGGCACGAGACGATTGCACTGCCCTCGCGGGCATTCGACACGCTCGTCTACCTCATCGAGCATCGCGACCGGCTCGTCGACAAAGAAGAGCTCCTCGGCGCCGTCTGGAACAACGTCATCGTCACCGACGACAGCTTGATCCATGCGATCTCGGTCCTTCGACGCGCGCTGGCCGATCACCCCGATGCACCCCACCTCATCGAAACGGTTCCTCGCCGCGGCTATCGCTTCGTGTGCGCGGTCGAGACCGTCGCCGCCGACCTGGCGCCGCCGACCCACGAATCGCCGACCGCGGCCTTCGCAGCGCCTACCGCCGCGCAGGCCGCGGCCCGTGGACGCGGACGCCTGTTCTGGCCGGCGGTCGCTGCCGTGACGCTGAGCGGGCTCGCCGTGCTCGCGTCGCGCGCGCCGAGCCCGGGCAACGATACGACAGCGGCAATCCGCTTGTTCCTACCGCCGCCGCCGGGCACCGCCATCGTGTCGGGCGGCGTGCTCTCGCCCGACGCGCAGCATCTCGTGTTCGTCGCTCGCGACGTGAGCTCCGGCAAGAGCGCGCTATGGTTGCGACGGTTGCAGTCGTCCGAAGCCAAACGCTTGCCCGGCACCGCCGGCGCGTCGAAGCCTTTCTGGTCACCCGATGGCCGACGAATCGGTTTCTTCGCGGCCGGAAGCATCGGCATCGTGGAGCTCCGCGGCGAGACGACGCGAATCGTCGCCGACGGCGACATCGCACCCGCCGGCGGCACGTGGGGGGTGGATGACACGATCGTTTTTGCCGACTGGCCGACGGGTCTCTATGCCGTAGACGCGTCGGGGGACGGCGCCATCCGTGAGCTCAGGAGGCTCGACCGCGATGCGCGGGAGCTCGCCCACACGTGGCCGCAGTTTCTCCCGGACGGGCGGCGCTATCTCTACCACGCGATGAGCCTCGACGCAGCGCGAACGGGCGTCTATGTCGCGAGCCTCGACGATGCGCGCGCGGAGCTGCTGTTCGCGACGGAGTCGCCCGCCGTTTTCGCGCCCCCTCGCTATGTCATGCACGTGCAAAACGGCATGCTGGTCGCCGAGGAGATCGACCTGGCGCGCCTCGAGCCGACGGGCCGTTCGATTCTGCTCGCACGCGACGTTTCGCCACCGTCACTCGGGGATGGAGACATCGTGTCCGCCGCCGGCAACCTGGTCGCTTTCCGCGAGGGCGCCAGGCGCCAAAACCTCGCTTGGTTCGACCGGACGGGTGCCGAGCTCGGCTCGCTGTCCGTGCCGACGACCCTGTTCAATCCGCGCCTGTCGCCCGATGAGACGTCCGTGCTCGCCACGGGCTCCATCACCAACGACCCGGGTCTGTGGCTCGCGAACCTGTCGCGAGCGGAGTACACGAGACTCGAGACCGATGCCATGGCGCCGCTCTGGGCACCGGGCGGCGACCGCGTCGCCTTCACCTCGCGCAACGGCATCGACCTGCTCGTCCGCCCCACGGCCAGCGAGGGTGTCGCCCGACCGTTATTGCGGGACGGCGCCGTGAAGGTGCTCAACGACTGGTCTCCGCGCGGCGACACCATCGTCTACACACAGGCGAACGGCGAGACGAAGCTCGATCTGTGGGCCGTATCGGTCGCCGACGAGCGCGCCGCGCCGCTGCTCGCAACGGCGTTCAACGAGATGCAAGCACGCTTCTCGCCGGACGGCCGTTGGATCGCCTACGCCTCGGACGAATCGGGCACGATCGAGGTCTACGTCGTCAGTTATCCGCAGCTCGAGAAGAAATACCGCGTCTCCCATGCCGGCGGCGGGCAACCGCAATGGCGATCGGACCAACGCGAGATCTTCTTCATGTCCCTGGACCGCGAGCTCATGTCGGTCGAAGTGTCGGGCTCGGCGCCGCTGTTGCTCGGTCCACCGCGCCCGCTGTTTCGCCCGCCGCTCGGCGGCGGGCCGGCGGACGCTCGCGATCATTACGCCGTGACCGCGGATGGCAGCCGGTTCCTCGTGGACAGCGCCGCCTCGAACGCGGATCGCGCACCGATTACCGTATTGGTCAACTGGCCGGGCGCCACGGCCGACACGCAAATGCATCTCGAGCACCACGAGCGCGTGTCGCTCACCCGGCCGTAGCGGCGAGTAGCGCGCCGCTATTCGGTGGCGCGCTTCAAGGTCGCCATTCGCTGGTCGGCGCGGGCAGCGCCCCCTGACCATGCGATGTCGACCCGGCCACGCCGTCGCAATGTTCACCCGGCGCGGGGGGCGTCTTCTCCGGGCACTTGAACAAACCCGACCTACCGCGACCCCCGGCCGGTAAACCGTTGCGTAACGGATGGAGACCGATGCTGAAGATGGTTCCCGGAGGAAACGTCCCCACGGTCACGTTCTCTTGGGCGACTTGGCTCGCGGCGCGCAGCTCGACGGCCCACACGACGGGTTGGCCCGCGGCGTCGCGAACCACGGCATTGCGCGCCTCATTGAGCGGCGAGAAGAAGATCTGCAAGTGGTTCGCGTCGGGACTGATACGAGTCACTACGCCCGTGAGGACGTAAGTCTTCTTCTCGTCGTACATGGCGAACGAGTGATGCGCACGCACGGGGCGCGGCGCGCTCGCCGCGGCGAGGACCAGCGCCGTCGCGCCAAGCGCGGCAAGGCGCGCACGTCGTAGCGTCGTCATCGAGAACTCCTCATTGGAAGCCGAAGAGTGGGGGGCGCTCCGGCCGCTCCATGCCGGCCTCGTGATAACGCTCCCAGATCTGCGCCCAGGGGCGGCCGTAGATGTCGGGGATCGTGTACTCGATCGTCGTGCCCGGCGGTATGGGCGTCGTGAAACCGTCGATCGGATAGTTGTATTGGAGGCATTCGATATAGGCGTACGGGCTGCCCTCGTTGAGGCGGCGCGATCTGTTCCACGAATGAACGATGCGAACCGGCTCCACGAGGGCCTCGGGATCGTAAAGGATGGCTTCGTGCAGGATGCCGATGTGCTCGCCGCGATCGTTCTTGCGCGGCGTGTAGATCTCGATGGTCTGCAACTTGCTGCTGTACTCGAACGCGCCGTGCGCGAACCAGCCCTGAATGTTCGACGTCCAGGTGATCAAGGCCTCCCCGTCCCAGAAGCCGATGGTCTCGCCATACCAACGCGGCACGGCAGGCCCTAGCCGGGGCACGGCGCCGGTCTCGTCGAAGCGCCGTCCCATATGGATGTGCGTGATGAAGTTCTTCGCCGTCGCATTGAGGATCTGGACGAGGTCCGTCGTCATCATCACGGACGGGGCGAACCCCGAGTACTGCGCGAGGCGCCGCATGAAGCCCTCGGGCTGGCAATAAGAGGCCGGCCACTGCGGCGCATTGGTAACCGCGTAGTGATACATCTGCTGCACGAAGCGCGTCTGGTACTCGGGCGTCAGCAGCGTCAAGTACGTTGGAATCTGAATCACGCCGCCGTGGTACCACGTGGCCGTCTTGCCCGTTTCGCGCTGATACGTGCCGTTCCAGCCGGGCAGCCTGGCCTGATCGTAGACCGTCGGCCCGCCGCGCGCCGTGGCATCCGCCAGCATGGCTTCGTAGTGTTGCTTGGCCGTCGCGAACGCGTAGGGGCTCACGATCTGGTCACGCGGGTAGTCGCGCTCGCAATAACCCCAGGCTGCGGTCGCAGGCGGATCCTCGCCGATCGTCGGGGCCTCCGTCGCACCCCATTGGCTCTCCAAGCCGAGCGGCGAGTTGCAGCGGAAGTACCGCGAGTCGCTCCACAGGGCCCTGTCCTTGTAGAAGTCCTTGGTCGTGAAGAGGTCGTGCGGCAACGGCGTCACGCCCGGCGGCGCAGCGCCGTCCCTGGCAGCGAGTATCGGCACGACGTTGTCGGGCAAGCCGGGGCCGAAGGCCATGCCCTTGCCGTCCGGTCCGACGATCGCTTCGGCGCGCAGCGGCAACGGCGCGCCGCGTCCCACGAGCGGCTGCGCCTCCACATCGGTCAGCTGGCCGATCACCGCGACGACCGCGACCGATGCCAGGAACCTCACTGGTCGTGCCATCCGTCTCCTCCCCGAAGGTCGCCGGCGTTCAGAGCGAGCGCTCTAGACCCAACCGGCTCGAGGATGCTGAGCGCCATGACGTCGAATGTCCCGAAGACCGGCGGAAAAGAGCGGAAAAATGCGGAATGGTCTGGCTCTTCACGTGGTGAATCGCGACACTGGGCGGTGGACCAGGAGAACACCGTCATGCTGATCAGATTCCTCGGATCCTTCCGGCGCGCCGCACTCGCGACCGCTTGCGGTTTTCTCGCTCATTCGGCTGTCGCCCAGCCGCCTGCGATGGCGCCCCCGCAGCCGCGGCCGGAGGCGACGCTCGCGGCGGCGCCGGCCGGCTTCGACGTCCGGCGCGAAGGGGTGCCGAGCGGCCGCGTCGAGCGAGTCGAGTTCGATTCGAGCGTGGTCGGCGGCAAGCGGCCGGCCACGGTCTACCTGCCGCCCGGCTACTCGCCGGATCGCCAATACCCGGTGCTGTATCTGCTGCACGGCATCGGCGGAAACGAGACACATTGGACCCAGCCTGGCGCCGCGGACGTGATCCTCGATAACCTCCTCGCCGACGGCAACGCGGTGCCGATGATCGTCGTGATGCCGAACGGTCGTGCGTCGAATGCGCCGTCGACGATGTTCGGCGGACCCGGCCGCGGCCCCGGTGCCGGCCCGCCTGGCGCCCGTCCGCCCGGCGGCGCGGCGGCGGGCCCCGGCGGTGGAATGGGCGGCATGGCCGTCGAGTTCGAAGCGTATGCGGCGTTCGAGCGCGAGCTTAAGAACGACCTGATCCCGTTCATCGAGGCACGTTATTCGGCGAGCGGCGACCGGATGCAGCGCGCACTGGCGGGGCTGTCGATGGGCGGCGGCCAATCGTTGAACTTCGGCCTCGGTAATGTCGATGCGTTCGCCTGGGTCGGGGGGTTCTCGTCGGCGCCGAACACGCGGCCCCCGGCAGAGCTCGTGCCCGATCCGGCCGTTGCGAGGCAGCTCGAGCTGTTGTGGGTGTCGTGCGGCAACGAGGATTCGCTGTTCAACATCAGCTCCGGCGTGCACGAGCATTTGGCCGCGCAGAACGTGCCGCATGTCTGGCACATCGACGCCGGCGCCCACACGTTCCCGGTGTGGAAGAACGACCTGTATCACTTCGCGACGCTGTTGTTCCGCTAATCGCACCGCACCCGGGCGCGACTCGAAAAATGGCTACCGTGCACGGCACGCTCGCGGGGCCGAAGCTGAACGGCCGCGTGAAACTCCAGGCGCCCGAGGGCCGGCTCGGCGCAATCCCGATCAAGGTCTACCAGATCAAGTAGGCCGGCAAAGCGGGAAACATGAAGATCGCCATCATCGGCGGCGGCATCGGTGGGCTCGCGGCGGCGCTCGCGCTCGAGCGCAAGGGATTCGACGTCACGGTGTTCGAGCAGGTCGGTCACCTGCGCGTGCTCGGCGTCGGCATCAATTTGCTGCCGCACGCCGTCGGCGTGCTCACGGCGCTCGATTTGCGCGAGCGGCTCGCGTCGACCGGCATCGACGCCAAAGAGATCGTGTTCATGAACCGCTTTGGCCAGGAGATCTTCGTCGACGCGCGCGGTCTCGCTGCGGGTTACGAGCACGCGCAGTACTCGATTCATCGCGGCGAGCTTCAAATGCTGCTTCTCGACGCGCTTTGCGCGCGCGTCGGAGCCGATCGCGTACGGACGGGCCACAGGCTCGCGGCGCTCGAGCCGCGCGGCAGCCAAGTGCGCGCGTCGTTCGTCGACAAGGATACGGACGCGCCGGTCGGCACGTTCGACGCCGACGTGCTCATTGCGGCCGACGGCATCCACTCCGTCGTTCGCTCGCACTTCTACCCGAACGAAGGGCCGCCGAAATGGAACGGCGTGCAGATGTGGCGCGGGGTCACGGAAGGCGCGTTGTTCCTGTCGGGGCGCTCGCAGATCTGGTCGGGCACGAATCGGCAGAAGTTCGTCTGCTACCCGATCTCGAAGCCTCATCTCGAACGCGGCCGCGCAATGATCAATTGGATCTGCGATCTCAAGCTCGATGCCACGGAGCTGCCGCGGCGCGAGGACTGGAACCGGCCGGGCAACCTCGCCGATTTTTTGCCGCGCTACGAGAACTGGCACTTCCCGTGCCTCGACGTTCCGGCCGTGATTCGCGGCGCGCACGCCGTGTTCGAGTTCCCGATGGTCGACCGCGACCCGCTCGAGCGCTGGACGTTTGGCCGTATCACGTTGCTCGGCGACGCCGCACACCCGATGTACCCGATCGGCTCGAACGGCGCGAGCCAGGCGATCTTGGACGCTGCGGCGCTCGCGGAGTCGCTGGCGGCGATTCCGGACGTCGAGGCTGCACTCGCCGATTACGAAGCCAAACGCCGGCCGATGGCGGCGGCCATCGTGCGCCTGAACCGCCAGCAGGGAATCGACGTGATCCTCGATATCGTCGAGGAGCGGGCTCCGCGGGGTTTCGACCGTATCGACGACGTGATATCGCGAGCCGAGCTCGACGGCATCGTCACGAAATACAAGCAGGCTGCGGGGCACCAACAGGCGCCGCGCACGACGACTGCGACAGGGTAACCGCGGCCGCATCGCTTAGATGCCGCGACCTACTCGCTCAGTCGGTATCGCCGAGGTCCGGCTCCTGCGAGAGCCTGCGGAACTTCTTGAGCAGCTGCAGCAACTGGTCCCGTTCGCGCACACCCAGAGCTTGCCACAAGTCGTCCTCGAGACGGCGGTGCAAGTCGAGCACCTTGACGGTGAACTTGGTGCCGGCCGGCGTCAGCTTGACCACGTGAGCGCGCCGGTCGTTGGCACTCGGAGCGCGTGCGATCAAACCGCGCGCTTCGAGCTCCGCCATCACGGGCACCATGTTGGCGCGTTTGATGTTGAGCGTCTTGCCCAGATCGGCCTGCGTGATGCCCGGATTGTCGTAGATCGTCCCGAGCACCGACAGGGTCACCGGTCGAATGCCTAGGGGGCCGAATACCGCGGCGAAGCGTTGCTTCTGAACTCCGTGGGCGCGCCGCAAGTTGTAGCCCATGAGATCGTCGAGCGCGACGCCGAAGGCCGGCGCTCGCGGCGTCGTTCGCCGCCGTTTCGATTCGGTCGCCAGTGCAGCTCCTCGCGATCGGCTTGCCCTGCGGAAGGCCGCGATCTTCGTCGAAGCTCGAGGGGCTTGCAAGCCTGCACGCACGATGCGCCGCGGTCTCACGGACTACCACTCGGTTCGCGCAGCAGGCGCTCGAGCAGCGCGATCGTCTCTGGCTTGCGTTGCGGCGGATGCGTGGCGAGGAACACGCCTTCCGCCCAAACGAGCGGTGTCCGCCGCTGCGCATCGGCGACGTCGAGCCGCGCGCCGTGCGTCGCGAGATATTCGATGATGGCGTTCGAGCCGCGATTGGCGGCCCCGTGGATTGCGCCGATCCCCATGGAGTTGGCCGCGTTCACGTCGTTGCCGAGCTCGTGACAGAGCTCGACGGCGGCGAGCAACGCCTCGGGCCCTTCGTCGAACGTCTGATTGACCGCCCAGTTCACGCCGGCGGCCGCCATCAGCGGCGTCGTGCCGGCGAACGTCGCGATGTTCGGGTCGGCGCCGTGCTCGAGCAATAGCCGCATCACGGTGACGTCGCCCGCGAGCGCGGCGCGCAGGAACGGCGTCTGGCCCGTGAAGTCGACCCACGAAAGCGAGCCCAACGTCGCGATGAAGCGCCGCTCGGGCGGATATTCGCGGAGGCGCGCGTTCACGTCGGCGCCGCGCGCGAGCAACTCCATGATGAGATCGAGCGCGGCCGCTCGGTCCATGCCGTTGTCGCGCTCGGGCCCGTTGACGTCGAGATTACGGACGTCGACCGCGGCCCAGAGCGGCGTTTCGCCGTACCAGTCCTCCGCGTCGACGTTCGCGCCGCGCTCGATGAGATAGCGCGCGACGGCGAGATGCGCGTGCTCGCCGGGCGCGCCACGCGCCACCGCGATGCTCGCGTTCACGATCGCATTCAAGAGCGGCGTCACGCCGTCCGCGTCTGCAAGCTCGAGAGCGGCGCCGGCCTCCACGAGGAGGCGTGTGACGGCGAGGTCGCCGCGCCGCGCGGCATAGGAGAGCGGCGTCTTTGCGCCCGGCACCGGCGGGCGCATGCCGCGCTCGGGCCAGCCGCCGCGGATGATGCCGACGCCCTTCGAGCCCGCGTTCTCGCTCGGGCGGCGGAACTCGGGCTCGGCGCCCGCGCGCGTCGCTGCGTTCACGTCGGCGCCGGCGTCGAGCAGCAGGCGCGCGACGTCGCCGTGGCCTTCGCGCGCGGCGAGCATGAGCGCCGTCTGCCGGTACTCGGCGTCGCGCGCATCGACGGGCGCGCCCACGGCAAGGAGCCGCGCGGCGATCGCGGCATCCCCGGCGCGCGCCGCGAGCATGAGCGGCGTCTCGCCGGCCTGGTCGACGAGCGTCGCGTCGGCGCCGGCCTTCAGCAGCAGCTCGACGGTGGCGCGATCGCGGTTCGCGATCGCGAGATGCAGCGGTGCGACGCCCTGGCGGCTCTTGAGGTTCGGATCGGCGCCCGCGTCGAGCAGCAGGCCCGCCGTCGCGCGGTCCTCGCTACGCACGAGCCAGTGCAGCGCCGGCGTGCCGAACGTGCCGAGCGCGTTCGCATCGGCCCCTTGCGCGAGCAGCGCGCGGACGGCGGCACCGTCGCGATTCATCGCGGCATCGGCGAGCGTCGCGTGGTCGGCTTCGGCTGCCGCGGCGAGCGGCAGCGCGAGCAGCGCGGCTGCGGACCAGACGGCCCTCATAGCGTCACGACCCCCGTGCTATCGCCGAACGACTCGGCGGGCACGCCGAGCTTTTGCAGCAGGGCGACGAGCAGATTCGCCAGCGGCGTGCCGGCGCCCGCACGAATGTGCCGGCCGCCGGCGAGCGCGCCCGAAGCGCCGCCCGCCACGATCGTCGGCAGCGGCTCGTGATCGTGCTGGTTCGAGTTGCTCATGCCGCTGCCGTAGAGCACGAGCGAGTGATCGAGCAGGTTGCCGTCGCCATCGGGCGTGTCGCGGAGCTTGCCCAAGAAATAGGCGAGCGTCGTGGTCGTGTGATAGGCGTTCAAGCGCCCGTAGCGCTCGATGTTCGAAGGCACCTCGGAGTGGTGCGAGAGATTGTGGAACGGGTCGTTGATGCCGCTCGCGGCGTAGACGGCGTTGCTGACTTCCTTGGCGATCATGAGCGTGCCGACGCGCGTGAGGTCCGCCGCCCAGGCGAGCGCGAGCAGATCGAACATGAGACGCGCGTGCTGCTCGAAGTCGTCGGGCACGCCGGCGGGCCGCGCCGGCACGTCGAGGTCGGCGCCGACTTTGGCGCCCGCGAGCTCGATGCGCCTTTCGACCTCGCGGACGTCCTCGAGATGCCGCTCGAGCCGCGCACGGTCGTCGCCGGGCAGCGTGCGCCCGAGCGCGACCGCGTCCGCAAGCACCGAGTCGAGCAGGCTCGCGGCTTGGGCGCGCCGTTGCGCGCGCTGCTCGGCCGTCGCGCCGTCGCCGAACAGCCGCTCGAAGACGACCTGCGGGTTCACCTCCATCGGCAGCGGCGCCGTCGGTGTGCGCCACGCGATCGTGTTGCGGTAGGCGCCCGACAGGCCCGAGCCGCCGCTCAAGCCGCCTTCCTCGAGCGAGAGCTCGAGCGAGGGCAGCGGCGTGTCCTGGCCGAAGGCTTGCGCCGCAACCTGATCGGCCGACGTGCCGAGGTGCGGCGTAGCGCCCGCCTTAGGAAGCGCGCACGTGATCCAGACGGCCGACGAGCGCGTGTGGTTGGCGCCCGCCGAGGCGTCCTCTCCGTAGGCGAGCGGCAACGTCAAGTCGCTCACGACGTTGAGTCGCTCGCGGAACGGCTCGAGCGAGCGCAGGATCGGCGGGAACGCGAAGCCTGTGCCCTCGCCCGCCGGCGTCCACTGGCGCATGACGGCGCCGTGCGGAATGTAGACGCAGGCGAAGCGCGAGCGCGGCGTCGCGGCTCGTGCCTCGCCGGCCGGTAGCATCGCGCTCAAGAACGGCAGCGCGATCGTCGCGCCGGCGCCGCGCAGCACGCTGCGCCGCGACAGAGGCCGGCGCGTCAGGAACGGCGCGCTCACGCGAGCCCCCAGATGCGCGCAGGGTCGACAGGGTTGAGCTCGACGCCGAGCCCGTCCGGGCAGCGGAAGTGCAGCCGCTCGGGTGCGGCCGAGACGACGCGCGCGCCGAGCGCCTCGAGGCCGCGCGCGACGGCCGCGGCGTCGAAGCGCGCGACGTTGACGCCGAAGCGGTCGATGCGCGCGGCTTCGCCGGCCGGCGCCGGGCGCAGGATCCAAAGCGTGTGCGCGGCGCGGAATGCGAGGCCGCCGCCCTCCTCGCTCGTCTCGGGGCCGAAGAAGCGGCGGTAGAAGGCCGCCGAGCTCTCGAGGTCGGCCACGTAGCGCACGACGTAGGCGAGCCCGCGCGGCCGCACGAGCGGCTCGCTCTCCACGAGCCGGCCCGCCGCTACCGTCGTGCCCGCGAGCCCGCCGGGCACGGCGAGCAACTGGAGCCCGAGGCCGTCTAAGTCAGGGATGATGCCGAAGCGCCCCGCCGGCAAGCCGTCGGCTTCGAGCCGCCGCGCCATGGCGGCGCGGTCGTAACTACGGAGCAGCGCGCAGTCGTGGTCGATGAACGCCCGCGGCTCGTTGGCGCGGCTGCCGAGCGCGATGTAGCCCGGGTCGAGCGTCACGTAATAGCGCAGCGGCTCGTCGCGCTCCTTGTAGAGCGGCGGGTTGAACACGTTCGAGTAGAAGCGCGCGGCGCGCGTGACGTCGGGCACGACTGTGCCGATGTGCTCGAGTCCGAGCGTGTCGAGCGGCAACGCGGCGGCGATCTGCGCCGCGGTGGGCTCCGCCTGCGGCGCACCGCTCTGCGGTTGCGCGGCCGCCCGGCGCGGCGCGGCGAAGCGCGCGGCGACCGCGAGGCCCGCGCTCGCGGCGAGCACGGCACGGCGCGACGTTCGTAGGGAGTACGGGTCGTGGCTCATCGTTCCTCCGTGTCTGCCGGGCGCTGGGTCCGCATTCGAAACGGCGCGCTGTTGGCGATGCCGACCACCAAGCTCGAGAACCGATGGTCCGCGCCATCCGCGTCGGCGACGATGCCGCGCACGGCCGGCCTATCGTACGCCTCGAGAATGCGGCCGAGCGCGTAGGTCATGAGCTTTTCGGTGAACGCCGTGACGAAGGCGTCCGAGCGCTCGAGCAGCGCGGCGCGCAGCGCCGCCGGACCGTCGATGGGTGTGCCGTCGACGAGCAGCGCAGTGGCGTCGATCGGCTCGCCGGCCTCGGTCGAGCGCCACCGACCGACGAGATCGAAGTTCTCGAGCGCGAAGCCGAACGGGTCGATGAGCCGATGGCACGCGGCGCAGACGGGATCGGTGCGGTGTGCCTCCATGCGCTGGCGCAGCGTCTTCGCGTCGACCGGCGAGCTCGCGCCCGAGAGGTCGGCTTCGACGCCCGGCGGCGGCGGCGGCACCTCGGCTCCGAGAAGGTTTTCGACGATCCAGGCGCCGCGCACCACGGGGGACGTGCGATTCGCCGCCGACGTTGCCGTCAGGATGCTGCCCAAGCCCAGGAGCCCGCCGCGCGGGCTATCCTCGGGGAGCTCGACGCGGCGAAAATAGCTGCCGCGCACGCCGTCGATGCCGTAGTGGCGCGCGAGGCGCTCGTCGAGGAACGTGTAACGCGCCGTGAGCAGCTCGAGCACGCTCGAGTCCTCGCGCATGACGTGCTCGAACAGGAGCTCGGTCTCGCGCCGGAATGCGCTGCGCAACTGGGCGTCGAATCCTGCGTCTTGCGGCAACGCGTCGTCGAGCTCACGAAGCTTGAGCCACTGGCCCGCGAAGTTCGCGACGAGCGCGCCGGCGCGCGGATCGGCGAGCATGCGCCGCACCTGCCGCTCGAGCGCGGCGGGCTCGTGGAGGCTGCCTGCAGCCGCCGTGGCGAGCAGCTCGTCGTCGGGGATGCTGCTCCACAGGAAGAACGACAGCCGCGACGCGAGCTCGAGATCGCTGACGCGGTAGCTCGCGTCCGGCGCGACGTTCTCGGGCTCGGCCTCGAAGCGGTAGAGGAAGCTCGGATCGACGAGCAACCGCGCGAGCGCCTGCTCGATGCCGGTGTCGAAGTCGCCGCTTTGCCGGCCTTGCTCGTAGAAGCGCAGCAACGTGTCGAGGGCCGCATCGCCAAGGTCCACGGGCCGCCGATACGCGCGTGTCGCGAGCCGCGTCAGTATCTCGCGCGCGCACGGAAGATCTTCGCCGCTGGTTGGAGGGTAACAGCTGAAGATGGCCCGCCGGCTTGGGGTGTCGCCCCTTCCGGTCGTTTCGAACGGCCCGTGGATCTCGACGCTCTGGATGCCGCCGCCGGGCGCGAATACGCCGTAGAGCTCGTTGACGCCTTCGCAGCGGCGCTCGTCGAGCAGCGCAGCGGTCAGCGTGTGCGGCCCGGCGGTCACGCGAAGCTCGAATGCGCTCACGTCGGGGATCTCGAGCGGTACGCCGTCGAGCGTCACGTCGATGCGCGGCGGCGGGCAGAAACGCTGGCCCGCGAGTGCCCCAGGCCCGCGGGCGCGCACGCGCAGCTCGTAGGTCGCATCGAGCGGAAAATCGTGCGTCAGCTTGAAACCTCCGCGCGTGCCGAGCGGCAGCCCGTCGACGTGGCTCGCCTGCGAGCCGCCGGGCGCGTCGTAGACCACTTGTGCCGGGCCCTGCGAGCGATCGCCGATGGCGCCGCGGCTGATCTTGAGCGCGGCCGTCACGTAGCTCTCGATGAGTGTGGGCGAAACGGTCAGCGCCGCCGCGACGTTGTCGAAGCCCTGGATCGCGTCGTCGGCCGGCAGCGTCGCGACCAGCGCGCGCGCGTCGTAGCCCAGCAGGTCGCGGATCGCGTTCGCGTACTCGGCGCGGTTGAGCCGCGCCACGCCCTTGAAGCCCGGGTTCGGCGTCGCGCGCGCGGCGGCATCGAGGCGCCGTTCGAGCGCCGCGGCGAAGCCGTCGAGCACGGCGCGCTCAGGGCGTGGCTCGCCGGCCGGCGGCATGAACCCCGTGCGCACCTTGCGCACGACGTGCTCCCAGGTCTCGGCGTCGGCATGGACGCCGTCGAGCGGCAGGCGGTCGAGCGCGAGGCCGCCCGCGCGCTCGGCCGAGTCGTGGCAGCCGACGCAATAGCGCTCGAGCACGGCGCGCGGCTCGGAGCGCGCGGCGCGGCGCTCGAGGATCACGACGAGCGCGACGAGCGCGGCCGCCAGCAGTCCCACTGCGACGATGAGACTGGGGGGCGGCCGCATGACTCGTTAGAACTCCATGTTGAAACCGAGCTGATAGCGTCGGCCCCACTCATCGTACGTGGTATCGGTCGCCTGCGCACCGAAGCGCGTGTCGCCGGCCGAGGGGATGATCGGCGGATCCTTGTCGAACAGGTTTTGCACGCTGAGGGTGACCCGCCAGCCGCCGGCCCCATCGGTTTCGCCCTCGTAGCCGAGGACGAGATTCGTCCAGGCGCGCGACGGGATGGTGTTGTCGTCGACGTCGATACCCTCGACCCAGGTCCGGTTCAGCAGCACCTCGTCGATGAAGCGCTCTTGCAGCTGCGCCGACCAGCGCCCGGCACGATAGGACAGAGTGACGTTGGCCGTGACATCGGGATAGCCGCGCGAGCCGGCGAACTCGGCCGGCGTGCCGCCGACGACCGTGCTAGTCCGCTCCTCGAGCTTACCGGCGAACATTCGGATCGACAACGACTCATCCTGACTAGCGAGGAAGTCCACGTCTTTGAGATACGAGATCTCGAGATCCAGGCCACGCGCCCGCGCCAGATCGAGATTGAGATACGGGCTCAATACGCGGCTCAGCACGCCGTTGCTGTCTCGGAACACGTACTCGCAGAGCACGCTATTGAAGAAACACTCTTCCACCACGCGTTGTGCGCCAAGAGTCGCGATCGAGTCGGAAATGTCCACGTCGTATTTGTCGATGGACATGCGCAGGTTGGGCGCCCAGCTCGGCTGATAGACGAGGCCGACGACCGTCGTGTCAGCGACCTCCGGAGCGAGGTTGGGATTGCCGGCGGTCGTCAGCGTAATGGTCGATTGCGCTTGGTTCCTGGCCGGATCGAACACGCTTCCGCCGCCCGGCGACTGGTCGTACCGCTCGCTGAACGTCGCCTCGCGAACGTCGCGCGAGTCCGTCGCACGCAGGCGCAGATCGCGAAACAGCTGAAAGTCGACACCGACCTTCCAGCTTTCGACGCGGCCGACGCTCGAGTAGTCGGACGAACGGTACGCGAAGCTGCTGCCGAGAAACTGGTTGCCCGAGGAGGATTTCCAGATCGGCATGTTGAACTCGCCGAACCCTTCCCAGACGTCGTAGCCGCCGGAGATCAGCGAGACCGTCGAGAACTGGTGCAGGTTCGGGCTGCCGCCCTGCCACGTCGTGGCAATGCCGCGAATGCCGAGCTCGGGCGCATTGACGGGCGGACCGAGGGCGTCGACGTCCTCGGGGAAAGCGCCGTCGTTGAAAGACTGGTCGCGGTAGGTGAAGCCGGTCGCGAGCGACAGCGGCCCCGCACCCCAGCCGTCGGAGACCTCGCCGCGCACGAGCAGCTCCGCGAAGTCCTGCTCGACTACGCCGACGCCCCACTTCGGCGTCAGGACGTAATCGGCGGCCGCGGGCGTGATGTTGCCGTGGCCCATGATGTTGAGCGGCACGCAGTCCTGCACGGAGTTGTCGAGCCCGATCGGTGAGGCGAGCGGTGTGCCGTCTCGCGAGTTGACCCTACCCTGGAGCAGCGGGGTCGCCGCGAGCTGCGCCGGCGTCGGGTTATAGCGCTGCACGTTGCAGATGATCGTGCCCGTGCCCCGGTCGGTGGCGGCGACGAGGTCCGGGAGACCATCGCCGTCCGTGTCGCGGCGGTCGGAGTAGACCTCGACGGCATCCATGGCGAGCGCCACACGATCGACGCGCAATCCATCGAAGACGCCCGTCATTTTTTCCGTCTCGCCGGTCTGCACGGCCACGCGCATGTCCCATTTGTCATTGATGGCCCAGTCGAAGCCGAAGCGGAACAAATTCGAATCGAACTCGTTGCGCGATTCGCTCGTGTTGTAGATGTCGAGCTCGCCGGGGTAGCTCGCGCCTTTGGCGATCAGAAAGCTCTGCCGGTTCTCGGCCACCATGACCTGGCGGACGCTCTCAGGCAGGTAGGCGTTGTCGCGAAACACGGTGGCCGACCATGGCCCCGACATCGTGGCGCCCGTGATGAACTGCTGGCTGTTCGACTCGACATGGCCGAGCAGCGCGTCGAAGAACACGTCGAGCGAATCGGACACGTCGTACGTCAAGCTCAAGAAGGCCGTGTTCTGCACGACTTCCGAGCCGCTCGGGCCGCCTCCGAGCGTCTGATGCGCAGTCATTGCGTCGGCGCCGCCCGAGATCCACGAGGCGTCGGAGAGCGTGCCGCGGTCGAACGGCACGAGGGCGGTGCCGTTGTCGTTGAATTTCATGTTCGCGAGCCCGCTCGTCGCCGGCACGCCGCCGATCTTGCCGTTGACGTGGAGGCCGGCGGGCGCCACCCAGGGCACGGTCAAGCGCTGAGGGACGGTGCCTCGAGGTTGGCTCGCGCTCCAGGCCGGGTTCGTGACGTGACCCCAGCGCTGAAACCAGCTCGTATCGAGATCGAGCGGGTTGCGCCAGATCTGATCGACGTGCCGCGCCTCGAACGAGCCGAGGATGTTGAGCCGCTCGCCGATGCGCGTGCCGCCGGCGACCGAGACGTTCCAGTTCTTGCCCTCGCTGTTGAACTCGTTCATGCCGGTGCCGGCCGTAAACTTGAGGCCTTCGAATTCCCGGTCGAGAATGAAATTCGTGACGCCGCCGATCGCATCCGCGCCGTACGCGGCCGAGGCGCCGCCCGTGACCACGTCGACGGAGCGCACGAGCGCCATCGGGACGGTGTCGACGTTGACGGAGCCGCGCTTGTCGGCGGGCGGCATGCGGAAGCCGTCGAACAGCACGAGCGTCCGCTCCGGGCCGAGACCGCGCATATTCAAGTAGCTGCCGCCGCCCGCGCCGAACAACGCCGGGCCGCCGCGTTGAGCCGTTCCCGTCAAAAAAAACTGCGGCAGGGCATCGAGCTGCTCGGCCACGGTGCTGCCGGGCTCGAACAGCTGTAGCTCCTCGGTCGTCAGCGTCGTGATGGGCACGGGCTCAGCCATACCGTCGGTGCGGCGAATGCGCGTGCCCGTGACCGTGATCTCCTCGACCGATTGTTCGGCCTGCGCCGGCGCCTGCGCCGCGCCGTCGCCGACGAACAGTAACGAGCCGATAGCGGCGGCAAGCGGACTCCATACACCGCGCGTGACGAAAGCGTTCTGCACACTCATGAATGTTCCCCCCCAAGTTGTTTCGATCTGTGAGCGGCGTGGCGATGCATCGCCGCGCCGCAGCGCACATTGCTATTGGTTATAGCGATAATATTGTTATAGCAGATAGCATTATCGGCGGCAATCGTCCGCGCTTTCGAACACGGTCGGCGCGCCCAAATATGGCCGAGCGGCGCCTCGAACGCGTGTTGCGCCGCGTCCACGAGCGGCGGCGCGCTTGGCTCGAATTGTCGGACTCGGGCGATCCCTGTAACCTGGCTCTAGCCTCGGGAGGCGAGTCTCATGCGTTACCTGACGAAGAAGCACCTCTCTCGCCGCACGGTACTGCGCGGGACCGGCGCGGCGATCGCGCTGCCGCTCTTGGAATCCATGATCCCGGCGGGCATCCGCACCGCGTCCGCGGCGGGCGTGCCGCGCTCGCGGCTCGCGTGCATCTACATCCCGCACGGCTGCGTCATGGACCGATGGCAGCCGGCCGCGACGGGCCGCAACTTCGCCTTCACGCCGACGCTCGAGTCGCTCGAGCCGTTCCGCGACCGCTTGAACGTGATCAGCGGGCTCAAGCTGCCGGCCGCGTACGTCGGCGAGTCGTCGGCGGCCGCGAATCACTCGCGCTCGTCGCAATGCTGGCTCACGTGCCTGCCCGACGGCACGGGGCCGTCGCCGACGTCGGTCGATCAGCTCGCGGCGCGGCACATCGGCCAGGAGACGCCGCTGCCGTCGCTCGAGCTCGCGCTCGAGGCCGGCGCGTCGATCTCGTATCTCACGCCGAAAACGCCGCTGCCCATGGAGACGAATCCGCGCGTCGTGTTCGAGCGCCTGCTCGGCGACGGCAGCACTCCCGAGGAGCGCGCGGCGCGGCAGCGTCAGCTCTCGAGCCTGCTCGACTCGGTGACGGGGCAAGTTGCAGCGCTCAAGCGCGACTTGCCGGGGCCGGACCGCGAGCGCATGGATCGTTACTTGACCGACATCCGCGAGCTCGAGCGCCGTCTCAATCTCGCCGCCGACTCCGCGCTCGCGGACCTCGACGTGCCCGATAAGCCTAACGGGATTCCCGGCGACTTCGAACAGCACACGATGCTCATGTTCGACTTGCTCGCGCTCGCCTGGGCCGGCGACCTCACGCGCATCGCGACGTTCATGGTCTCGCGCGAGCTCAGCAACCGCCTCTATCCGCGCAGCGGCGTCAACGAGGGCTTCCACAACGCGTCGCACCACTCGGGAATTCCGGCGAACGTCGACCGGCTCGCGAAGCTCAACGAGTACCACACGCGCGTAGGTCTAGCGTACGGCCTGCGCAAGCTCGCCGAGACGCCAGACGGGGACGGCAGCCTGCTCGATCACTCGTTGGTCCTCTACGGCAGCGGCATGGCAAACCCGAATCAGCACGACCACAACCCGCTGCCGATGCTGCTCGCGGGCGGCGCTTCCGGGCGGCTCGAGGGCGGCCGGCACATTCGTGCGGCCGACGACACGTCGTTCGCGAACCTGCTCGTGACGGTGCTCGACAAGCTCGACGTGCCCGTCGCCTCGTTCGGCGACAGCACGGGCGCGCTCGAGATCTGACGGCGGCCGCGTGCGCGCGTTGCGAGCTTCGTTGGGCCGCGTCGTCTCCACGACGTTCGCGCTGCTACTGGGCTCGGTGGTAACCGCACAAGAGGTGCCGCTGGCACCGGCCGCGGCCGACGTGCCGGCATCGCCGCTCGCCGAGGCCGCGATGCGCGGCGACAAGCAGACCCTCGCCGCACTGCTCGAGCGGGGTGGCCTCGACCTCGATGCGCCGGGCCGCGACGGCACGCCCGCGCTGCACTGGCTCGTGCGCGTCAGCGATCGCGCCACGGCCGAGCGCTTGGTGCGCGCCGGCGCCGACGTCAACGCGGCGAGCCGCTACGGCGTGACGCCGCTCGAGCTCGCGATCGGCGCCGGCGACGCCGCCATGGTGCGCTGGCTGCTCGACGCGGGCGCCGACACGACCCTGCCCGATCACGCCGGCGAAGCGCCGCTGCTGCAGGCCGCGCGCCTAGCGGATCCCGCCGTTGCCGCAGCGCTGCTCGAGCACGGCGTCGCCGTCGACACGCGCGACGTGCGCTTCGGCCAAACGGCGCTCATGATCGCGGCGCGCTTAGGGAGCGTTGCGCTCGTGAAGCTGCTGCTCGACGCGGGCGCCGACGTCGATGCCGCGACGACGACCCAGGAGCCGCCGCGGTTCGTGCCGCCGAGCGAGTCGCCGCCGGGGCTGTCGCGCGGCATCGGCATCGTGCGCGCCGGCTGGCCCGAGGACCGCGGCAAGCGTTTCCCCGTGGGCGGAGCAAAAACCGCGCTGCTGTATGCGACTCGCGAGGGACTTCTCGACGTGACGCGGCTGCTCGTCGAGCGCGGCGCGAGCCTCGAGCTCGCCGACGGCAACGGCGTCACGCCGCTGCTGTCTGCGATCATGAACGCCAGCGTCTTCCGCGTGAGCCGCTTAGGGTCGAGCGATCATTTGCAAGTTGCGAACCTGCTGCTCGACGCCGCCGCGAACGTCGACGCCATGGATTGGTACGGCGAGACGCCGCTCTGGGCCGCCGTCGATCTGCGCAACCTCGAGCTCGGCCCGGCCGACAGCGCGACGGGTATCCGCGACGAGGCCTTCGCGCTCGTCGAGCGGTTGCTGGCCGCGGGCGCGAATCCCAACGTGCGCACGCGCGAGTTCCCGCACGAGCGCCGCTATATCGTCGCGGCCGTGGGCTCGGTCGCGTGGGTCGATCTCACGGGGCAGACGCCGTTCCTGCGCGCGGCGGCCGCTGGCGACTTGCGCGTGATGCGCCTATTGCTCGACCACGGCGCGGACCCGAACATCGCGACCGACACCGGCACGACGCCGCTCATGGTCGCGGCCGGCGTCAACTGGGCCGTCGCCGAGACTTTCGACGAAGGGCCGGCGGCCTTGCTCGAAGCCGTGAAGCTGGCGCACTCGCTCGGCAACGACGTCAACGCGCGCAACTCGATGGGCATCGCCGCGATTCACGGCGCGGCCAATCGCGGCGCCAACGACGTCATCGAGTACCTCGCGGCCAACGGCGCGAAGCTCGACGTCGCGGACCGCGAGGGTCGCACGCCGCTCACGTGGGCCGAAGGCGTGTTCCTCGCGACGCACCCGCCCGTGCGCAAGCCCGAGACGATCGCGCTGCTCGAGCGCCTGCTCGGGAGCGCAGCACCGACCACAGCAAACTAGAGGGCTTGGACATGACTGCTCCGCACCTGCCGCCGACGAACGGCGACGATCTGGCCTCCCGCGAGCGCCGCGATTTGCTGCGCGCGGCCTCGACGCTCGTCGCCGGCGCGGCGCTCTTCGACGGCGCGCAGGCGCAGCAAGCAGCTCCGGAAGCGGCACCGACGCCGTTGTCGATCCCCGGGTTCGCGGCCGAACGCATCGCGACGAGCGGCGGCGTGACGATCAATGCGGTCAAAGGCGGCAACGGCCCGCCGCTGCTGCTGCTGCACGGCGCGCCGCTCACGCTCTACACGTGGCGCGACGTCGCGCCTGGGCTCGCCGAGAACTTCACGGTCATCGCGAGCGACCTGCGCGGCTACGGCGACAGCGACAAGCCGCAAGGCTTGCCCGATCACTCGAACTACTCGAAGCGCGCGATGGCTTTGGATCAGGTCGACGTGATGAAGCACTTCGGCTTCGAGCGATTCGCGGTCGTGGGCCAGGACCGCGGCGGGCGCGTCGCGCACCGCATGGCGCTCGATCATGCCGACAAGGTTACGAAGGCCGTGGTCATCGACATCGTGCCGACGTACTACCTCTACACGCACGTGAACATCGACTTCGTGCAAGCGTACTTCCACTGGTTCAACTACTTGCGCGCCGCGCCCGGGCCCGAGAACGAGCTGCTCGCGCAGCGCGCAGCGCTTGCGGGCCGAGCGCAGTCGCCTGCGCAAGCCGAGTATCGGCGCGCGAACGGCACGCCCGACGGCGTGCACGGCATGTGCGAGGACTATCGCGCGGGCGCCTCGGTCGATCTTACGCACGACGAGACCGATCTCGACGCCAAGATTCGTTGCCCGCTGCACGTGCTGTGGGCGGAGAACGGCGCCATGGACCGGCTCTACGACGTGCTCGCGATCTGGCGCGAACGGGCGCGCAACGTCACGGGCAAGGGCATGCCCGGCGGCCACAACATGCAGGAAGGCGCGCCGGCTGAAGTGCTCGCGGAGCTGCGCGCGTTTCTGCGGGCATGAGCTCGCCAGTCGACTGCGTGCCGAGCGTTTAGTATTTCTAAACGCACTGTCATCTCTTTGTCCGCTACGCACGGCGCCGCGGCCGCACACTGCGCCGCGTTCACCAACCTCTTCAGGAGATACCGATGCGTAGCTCTCGTTTTCCGCTCGGCGCTTTGGGGGCCCTGGCGCTCAGCGCTCTCGTAGCCACGGTCACGCTGCCGGCGGCGGCCGACGGCACACTCGTCGAGGAGTCGATCGCGGTGCGCTACGGCGACCTCGATCTCGACGACGCGGCCGGCATCGCGCGGCTCTATACGCGCCTCAAGATCGCAGCGGAGAAGGTCTGCGATACGGGCTATCGGTCCCAGATGCTGTTCCTCGCGCAAGGCTGGCGCGCCTGCGTGAGAGCCGCGCTCGAGCAGGGTGTCGCCGCAGTAGATCGCCCCGCTCTCACGGCTTACCATGCCGCGAAGGCGAGCCCCGCAGGTGCACGTAGCGCCGGCGCACTCGCCGCGAGGAACTGAAAACTATCGCCACGAGAACGCGTGAGCGGCGCGATGGCGCCGCACGTCGGCCCACACCGCGCAGGCTGCCACTTGGCAGCCTGCGCGTTTTTGTGGCCGTCGCCGAGCACCTGAACTTCACTCGCGCGGGCGAGGCGCTCGGGGTCACGCCCGGCGCCGCGAGCCTGGCCGTCCGCGCGCTCGAGGAATACCTGAGCCGGCCCCTGTTTCGGCGCAACGGCCGCGTCGTGCAGCTCACGGCGGAAGGGGCCGCACTGTTGCCGCGCGTGCAGCAGGCGCTGGGCGATCTCGAGCACGCGCTCGCGGATACGCGCGGCGATCGCAGCGGCGGACCCCTGCGCGTGACGATGCTCGCCTCGTTCCTTCAGAACTGGTTGCTGCCGCGCTTGCCGCGGCTGCGCGCCGAGCACCCGCGCATCGACCTCCAACTGCACACGTCCGAGGTCAGCGTCGATCTGGTGCGCGCCGACCAACACGCCGCGATCCGGCTCGGCACCGGCCCGTGGCCGGGGCTCACCGGCGAGAAGCTGCTCGACGAGTGGCTCGTCCCCGTCTGCACGCCGGCCGTCTACGCAAAGCATGGACCGCTCGAGGCGCGCGACGACATCGGCCGCTATCCGCTCGTGCACAGCGCGAGCGAGCCGTGGACCGCGTGGCTCCTTGCGAGCAAGGCGGATGATGACACGACATCGCCCTTCACGGGCACGCGCGTCGACGACTCGGCTGCCGTCGTGCGGCTCGCGTTGCAGGGATCCGGCCTCGCGCTCGCGCGCTGGAGCCTCGCGGGCGACGACGTCGCCGCCGGTCGCCTCGTCGTCGCGAGCGACAAGCCGCTGAGCTTCTTCCGCACCTATTGGCTCGTGCACTCGAAGCACGGCCGCGCGCATCCTGCGTTCGCCGAGTTTCGCGACTGGCTCAAGGCCGAGATGGCCAAGTTTCCGCGCCCGCCGGGGCTCTGAGCTCAAGGGCCCGGCGCGCGTCGAAACCGCCCGTGCAGCAGGAAGTGCTCGGTCTCTGCCGCGACCGCGCTCGACCACAAGAGCGCGACGTGCGACACGGGCAGCACGACGTGGTCCGCGAGGCCGTCGATCTTCGTCTCGGCGACGGCGACGGTACCGTCGTTCGGCTCCGGGAACCGCCCCAGCAATCGGCCGACGCCAAACGGTAGGCGTCCCGCGATGCTGCCAGCCTCGACGCCGGCGGGAAATTTCGCGAATCCGCCGCGCGCGTTCACGTCGCCGAGGCTGGAGCCGATCAGGCGTTGGCCGCCGGGCCACCGCGCGAGGCGTGCCGCCGTGCGGCTGCCCTTGAACGGCGCGCCGAGGCACACGATGCGGCCGAGGCGCGCAGGCACTCGGCGCTCGAGCAGCGCGCAGACCAACACGGCACCCAAGCTGTGGCCGACGAGATGCACCGTGTCGCCGGGAACGGCGTCGATGTACGCCTCGAGCGCGGTCGTGTTCGCCTCGAGCGACCGCGTGATCGACGGATAGCTGAAATTCACGACGCGCCAGGCGTGGGGCTCGAGCCGCCGCCGCAGCGGGGCCATCGCGGCGCCGCGCATCCACAGGCCGTGCACGGTGACGACCGAGATCACGCGCCGCGCGAATCCTTGAGGCGTTGCAGGGCTTCGCGATTCGTCCACGACGCCACCTTCTCGATGGCCGCGTCGACGGGCAACCAGAGATAGGCCACGTGCTCGGCCGCCTCGAGGCGCACAGCGCAGAGTTCGGGCACCTCGAGATACCAGAGGTGCTCGGTGTTCAAGTCGACGTCGGGCGAATAGCGCGAGCGCCATGCGGGCAGGATCGGGAACGAGCGCTGGACATGCGCGTCGCGCAGGCCCTCCGGCGCGAGCCCGGTCTCCTCGTGGAGCTCGCGCGCCGCGGCTTCGGCCGGCGTCTCGGCGGGCCGCAGTGAGCCCGTCACCGACTGCCAAAAACCGCGCGGCTCGGCGCGCTCGAGCAGCAGGCAGTCGAGCGAGGGCGTGTGCACGACGACGAGCACGGACTCCGGTCGCTTGAACTGCGCGACGGCGACCATCGCGCGTCAGCCCGGCGGGCCGCTCTTAAGGCGGATGCCGAGCTCCTTGAGCTGAGTGGCATCGGCCGGGCTCGGCGCGCCCGTGAGCAGGTCGCTCGCCGTCGCGGTCTTCGGGAACGCGATGACGTCGCGGATGTTGTCGGCTCCGGCCATGAGCATGACGATGCGATCGAGGCCGAACGCGATGCCGCCGTGCGGCGGCGCGCCGTAGTCGAGCGCCGTGAGCAAGAAGCCGAACTTGACCTCGACCTCCTCCTTCGAGATCCCGAGCAGATCGAACATCGCCGACTGGAGCTCGGGATCGTGGATACGAATCGAGCCGCCGCCGATCTCGTAGCCGTTCATGACGCTGTCGTAGGCGCGCGCGATCGCGCCGCCCGGCGCGCGCTTGAGCGCCTCGACCGACGTGTCGCGTGGCGACGTGAACGGGTGGTGCAGCGGCGTCCAGCCGCCGCCCGGCACTTCCTCGAGCAACGGAAAGTCGACGATCCAGAGCGGCGCCCAGTCGCCTTGCATGAGCTTGCGGTCGCGGCCGAGCGCGCTTCGCAACGCGTTCAACGACTCGTTGACGACTTCCGCCTTGTCGGCGCCGAAGAACACGAGGTCGCCGTCGACGGCGCCCGTGCGCTCGAGCACGCCGGCGATCGCGGCATCGGGCAGGAACTTCAAAATCGGCGACTGCAAGCCGTCGCGCCCCTTGGCGCGCTCGTTGACCTTGATGTAGGCGAGGCCCTTGGCGCCGTGGCGGCCGACGAGCGCCGTGTAGTCGTCGATCTCCTTGCGCGTGAGCTCACCGCCTTTCGGCAAGCGGAGCGCCGCGATGCGGCTCTTGGGATCGGCCGCGGGGCCCGCGAACACCTTGAACTCGACGCCGCGGAACAAGTCCGCTACTTCGACGAGCGTAAGCGGGTTCCGCAAGTCGGGCTTGTCGCTGCCGTAGCGGCGCAGCGCTTCGGCATGTGTCATGCGCGCGAACGGCACGGGGAGCTCCACGCCGAGCACCGACTTGAACGTCGAGCGCAGCAGCTCCTCCATGAGCGCAATGATGTCTTCCTCGCTCATGAAGCTCGTCTCGATATCGAGCTGCGTGAACTCGGGCTGGCGATCGGCGCGCAGATCCTCGTCGCGGAAGCATTTGACGATCTGATAGTAACGGTCGAGGCCCGCCATCATGAGCAGCTGCTTCATGAGCTGCGGCGACTGCGGCAGCGCGAAGAAGTTGCCCTGCTGCGTGCGGCTCGGCACGAGATAGTCGCGCGCGCCCTCGGGCGTCGTCTTCGTCAAGATCGGCGTCTCGACGTCGACGAAGCCGTGCTCGTCCATGAACTTGCGCAGCGCGCGCGTCACGGTGTGCCGCAGCCGCAAGTTGCGCAGCATCGGCTCGCGACGCAGATCGAGATAACGATAACGCAAGCGCAGCTCTTCGCTCACGGGCTCGTCGTGATGGAACGGCGGCGTCTTCGCCTTCGCGAGCACCGTGAGCTTCGTGGCGAGCACCTCGACCTCGCCACTGCTTAAGTTCGGGTTGACCGTGCCGTCGGGCCGCGCGCGCACGCGTCCCTCTACGCTAAGCACGAACTCGGAGCGCAGCCGCTCCGCTTCCTTGAATATGTCGGCACGATCGGGATCGAACACGACCTGGAGCAAGCCCTCGCGATCGCGCAAGTCGATGAAGATGACGCCGCCGTGATCGCGGCGACGATGTACCCAACCCGCTACGGTCACCTCGCGGCCGATGAGGGAACGGTTGACATGGCCGCAGTAGTGACTGCGCATCGCGTCGGTCCTTTGAGCCTAACCTTTTGAATTGAAAGGTGGCATTAGTCTCGGAGCGGCCGCGATGTTACGGCGAAGCGGCAGGTCCTGCAAGCGCGTCCGCGCCGCGTTCGGGCTGCCACTCGGGCACGACGACGCCTAGGGAGACGATGAGCTTGAGCGCCTCCTCGACCGTCATCGTGAGCTCGACGGTCTCCTCGCGCGGCACGAACACGATGAACCCCGACGTCGCATTGGGCGTCGTCGGCACGAACGCCGTCACGACGTGCTTGCCCGTCGCCGCGGCGATCTCGGCCACGGTGTCCGACGTTTGCAGCGCGATGCGGTAGACGCCTCTGCGCGGGTACTCGATGAGCAGCACTTTCTTGAACGACAGCCCCGTGTCGCTCAAGAGCACGGCGGCGAAGGTCTTGACGCCGCCGTACACCGAGCGCACGAGCGGGATGCGGGCGAGCAACCCCTCGTACCAGAGCACAAGCTGACGGCCGAGCAGGTTCGCGACGAGCACACCCGTGACGAACAGCACGGCGAGCGCGAGCACCACGCCCAAGCCCGGAATGCGAAAGCCGAGTAGCGTCTCGGGGCGATAGGCCTCGGGGATCAGGACCAGCACGCGGTCCATGAGATCGAGCAGCACGCCGAAGACCAGGATCGTGACGCCGACCGGCAACCACACGAGCAACCCCGCCACGAGGTAGCGGCGCAGGCGCATCAGGCTCTCGCGGGCTTCGACGCGCGCGTCTTGGCCGCTCTCTTGCCCGCGGGCGCCGCGTTCTTGGCGCGCGCGGGCTTATCGGACGCCGCGCTCTTGTCCGCGCCGTCGGGCTTCGCGGCCGTTGCGGCCTTGTCGGCATCGGCCTTCGCGGGAGCTTCCTTCGCGTCGCCGCTCTTCGCCTCGGCACCGCTCTCGGCGGTCGCCTCGACGAGATTGCGCTTCACCTCGTTCTTGCTCTTGAAATCGGTCTCGTACCAGCCCTCGCCCTTCAAGCGAAACTGCGGCGCCGACATGAGCCGGCGCAACTGCGACTTGCCGCAGTCGGGGCACTTGCGTAAGGGGCCCTCGCTCATCTTCTGCAAGGCTTCGAGATGGTGCCCGCAGGCACCGCAGCGATACTCGTAGATCGGCATGGTTCCGCTTGATCCTCTAGGCGGCTTGCTCTTTCACGCCCTTCTTGAACCCGAGCGCATCACCCTCGGTGACCACGCGGATCGTATCGCCGGGGCCGAAATCGCCGCGCAGGATACGCTGAGCCAGCGGATTCTCCAATTGCTGCTGGATCGCGCGCTTGAGCGGCCGCGCCCCATAAACGGGGTCGAACCCCGCCTGGGCCAGACGGTCGCGGGCCGCGGGGTCGAGCACGAACGCGATCTCGCGGTCATGGAGGCGCCTGCGTAGATACTCGAGCTGAATGTCGACGATGCGGCGGATGTGCTCGGGCTCGAGCGGATGGAACACGACCACGTCATCGACGCGGTTGATGAACTCGGGCCGGAAATGCTGGCCGACGATTTCCATGACTTCGGCCTTCATGCGCGCGTAGTTCGCCGCGCCCGCGAGCTCCTGGATGCGCTGGCTGCCCAAGTTGGACGTCATGACGATGACCGTATTGCGGAAGTCGACGGTGCGGCCTTGGCCGTCCGTGAGCCGGCCGTCGTCGAGCACTTGCAGCAGCACGTTGAACACGTCGGGGTGTGCCTTCTCGACCTCGTCGAGCAGCACGACCGAATACGGCTTGCGGCGCACGGCCTCGGTGAGGTAACCGCCCTCCTCGTAGCCGACGTAGCCCGGCGGCGCGCCGATGAGCCTCGCGACCGAGTGCTTCTCCATGAACTCCGACATGTCGATGCGGACCATGGCCTCCTCGGTGTCGAACAGGAACGACGCGAGCGCCTTGGTGAGCTCGGTCTTGCCGACGCCCGTGGGCCCCAAGAACAGGAACGAGCCGTTCGGCCGATTGGGATCGGCGAGCCCTGCGCGCGCGCGGCGAATCGCGTTCGCGACCGTCGTCAGCGCCTCGGTCTGGCCGACGACGCGCGCCTCGAGGTGCTGCTCCATGCGCAGCAGCTTGTCCTTTTCGCCTTCGAGCATCTTGGCGACGGGGATGCCCGTCCACTTCGAGACGACCTCGGCGACCTCCTCGTCCGTGACTTTGTTGCGCAGCAACTTGGTTTCGCCCTCGCGCTCGGCGCGCTGCGCCTGCTCGAGCCGGCGCTCGAGCTCGGGAATCTTACCGTACTGGAGCTCGGCCATGCGGGTGAGGTCCTGCGCGCGGCCTGCTTTCTCTATCTCGGCGCGCATGCGCTCGAGCTCCTCCTTGATCTGTGCCTCGCTCTGCGCGACGGCCTTCTCGGCCTTCCAGACCTCCTCGAGGTCGGCGAGCTCTTTATCGAGCTTGTCGATCTGCGCCTCGAGATCCGCGAGGCGCCGCTTCGAGGCCTCGTCGGTCTCCTTCTTGAGCGCCTCGCGCTCGATCTTGAGCTGAATGAGCCGGCGCTCGAGACGGTCCATCTCCTCGGGCTTCGAATCCATCTCCATGCGGATGCGCGACGCGGCCTCGTCGATCAAGTCGATGGCCTTGTCGGGCAACTGGCGATCGCTGATGTAGCGGTGCGAGAGCGTCGCAGCGGCGACGATCGCGGGATCCGTGATCTCGACCTTGTGGTGCACGGCGTAGCGCTCTTTGAGGCCGCGCAGGATCGCGATCGTGTCCTCGACCGACGGCTCGTCGACGAGGACCTTCTGGAAGCGCCGCTCGAGCGCGGCGTCCTTCTCGACGTATTTTCGGTATTCGTCGAGCGTCGTCGCGCCGACGCAGTGCAGCACGCCGCGCGCGAGCGCGGGCTTCAGCATGTTGCCGGCATCCATCGATCCCTCGGCCTTGCCGGCGCCGACCATCGTGTGCAGCTCATCGATGAAGAGGATGACCTGGCCTTCCTGCTTCGCGAGATCGTTGAGCACGGCCTTGAGCCGCTCTTCGAACTCGCCGCGGAACTTGGCGCCCGCGATGAGCGCGCCCATGTCGAGCGACAGCACACGTTTGTTCTTGAGCCCTTCGGGCACTTGCCCGTTGACGATGCGCTGCGCGAGGCCTTCGACGATGGCGGTCTTGCCGACGCCGGGCTCGCCGATGAGCACGGGATTGTTCTTCGTGCGCCGTTGCAGCACCTGGATCGTGCGCCGGATCTCGTCGTCGCGGCCGATGACGGGGTCGAGCTTCTGCTGCTCGGCGCGCTCCGTGAGATCGATCGTGTATTTCTCGAGCGCCTGGCGCTTCTCCTCGGCGTTTTGGTCATCCACGGGGCCGCCGCCGCGCACCTCGTCGATGGCCTTGGCGATCGCGCCTTTGACCGCGCCGGTTTTTTCGAGCACGCGCGCAAGATCGCCCTTCGACTGCACGGCCGCGAGCAGGAACAGCTCGCTCGAGACGTAGCTGTCGCCGCGCTGGTGCGCGAGCTTCTCGGTGACGTTGAGCAGCTTGCCGAGCTCGTTGCCGATGTGCACCTCGCCGGGGGTGCCCTCGACTTTGGCGATGCGATCGAGCGCTTCGCCGAGCTGCGAGCGCAGCAGGTTCACGTTGACGCCGGCCTTGGTCAGGATACCGAGCACGCTGCCGCCCTGTTGCTCGAGCAAAGCCGCCAGCACGTGCGCGGGCTCGATGAATTGATGATCGCTGCGGTTGGCCAGGGATTGCGCGTCGGCAAGCGCCTGTTGGAACTGGGTCGTCAGCTTGTCCATGCGCATAGCAAGGCGCTCCTAGAAATCGGCTGGCCGGTGACATGAGGGTAGGCTTAGGCGTCTTCAACCGCCATTCCGGTAACTACTGACGGCCGCACCCCATTAAAGCCTATTGGCCGACCCAAATGAGCGTAGCCATGCGGCCGCACTGGCCCTCGCGCCGGTGCGAGAAAAACCGTTCCGCGGCCGTGAAGGTGCAGAGGCCGCCGCCGTGGACCGCGCCGACCCCGGCGGCCGCCAGAGAGTCGCGCGCCAACCCGAAGAGATCGGCCTGCCAGCGGCCGCGGCCATTGCGCTCGAACCGACGCTCGGCCGCCGCGCTCTGCGCCACGAACGGCTCACGAACGTCGGCGCCAACCTCGTAGGCGGAGGGACCGATCGCGGGGCCGAGCCAGGCGACGAGGTCGGCGGCCGGCACGGCCATTGCGCGCACGGCCGCCGGCAGCACGCCGGCCTTGAGGCCGCGCCAACCGGCATGCGCCACGCCGACGCGCCGCCCTGCGCGGTCGCAAAGCAAGACGGGCACACAATCCGCGGTCAACACGGCGCAGACGATGCCCGTCCGCGACGTCACGGCGCCGTCGGCCGGCGCGACGGCCTCGCGGTCGAGATCGAGCACGCGCGCGCCGTGCACCTGCGTGAGCCAGCAGGGCTCCGCGGGCAACGCCAGCTCCGCGCGCAAGCGCGCGCGATTGGCCGCGACGCTGCTCGCCTCGTCGCCGACGTGCGCGCCGAGATTGCCCGCGCCGTAGCGGCCCCCGCCGGCGCGCTCGGTGACCCAGGCGCGCACGCTGCTCGGCGCGGGCCAATCGGGAGCGAAGCCTAACGTCGCGAAGCTCACGGCGGCGCTCGCGCCGCATCGGCGCGCAACAAGTCGAGCAGGCGCGTGAGGTCGGCCGCGAGCGGGCTCGAGAAATCGAGCGCGGCGCCCGTCTTAGGATGCGTGAGCCGCAAGCGGCTCGCGTGCAACGCTTGCCTATGCAGGGTCTGCAGCGCGATGCGCAGCTCGTCGCTCGCGGCCGGTGGCAATTTCGGCCGGCCGCCGTAGGCGGGGTCGCCGACGAGCGGCGCGCGGATGTGCGCCATGTGCACGCGAATCTGATGCGTGCGCCCCGTCTCTAGCTCGATCTCGCAATGCGTGTGCGCGCGAAACCGTTGGACGACGCGATAGTGCGTGCGGGCGCCTCGGCCGCTCTCGCTCACGGTCATCTTGGTGCGCTCGCGGCGGTGGCGGGCGATCGGCGCGTCGATGCTGCCGCCGCCCGTGAGCACGCCTTGGCAGATCGCCTGATACGCGCGTTTCACGGCGCGCCGTTCGAGCGCCGCCACGAGCTTGACCTGCGCCTCGAGCGTCCGCGCCACGAGCAGCAGGCCGCTCGTGTCCTTGTCGAGCCGGTGGACGAGGCCCGCGCGCGGCAGCACGGCGAGCTCGGGGTACCGGTGCAGCAGCGCGTTCTGCAGCGTGCCCGACCGGTTCCCGGCCCCGGGGTGGACGACGAGGCCCGCCGGCTTGTCGACGACGAGCACCGCGTCGTCCGCGTAGATCACCGTGAGCGGTATCGGCTCGGGCCCGACCGCGACGGCCGCGGCGAGCTCCGCCATGAGATCGATGCGCTCGCCGCCCTTGAGCAGCATCCTCGGCCGTACCTTGAGGCCGTCGACCGTGAGCGCCCCGCCCTCGATCCAGGCACGCAGGCGGCTGCGCGAGAACTCGGGCAGCAACGCGGCCGCCGTCTGATCGACGCGGCGGCCGGCGAAATCCGCGGGCACCGCAAGGGTGCGCGAGATTCTGTTCATAGGGCGCTCGCAAGGGGGCTTAGGAAACTTTCGGCTATACTGCAGCGTCGAAGCGGCTACGAACCGTCGGCATTATCGTCGCCCAATACTCATCCGGACAGACCATCCGTGCTTAGAATCGGCAAAACCTCGTTGCTGCTCTGCCTCGCCTTGACCGCGCTCATGGGCTGCGGCCGGCGCGATAACGTCGTCGAGGACCAAGGTCCCGAGCTCCTCTACGAGCGCGGCTACGAAGCCATGAACGCCTCGAACTTCGTCGGCGCCATCCAGTACTTCAACGCGCTCGAGGCACGTTATCCGTTCAGCCCCGAGACGCGCCAGGCGCAGCTCGATCTCATCTATCTCTATCACCGCAGCCTGCAGCCCGAGCAGGCCATCGACGCGGCCGAGGAGTTCGAGCGCGAGAACCCCACTCACGAGCGCATCGACTACTGCCTCTATATGCGCGGGCTCGTTCTCTTCGATCAAGCCCCGAACATCATCGAGCGGCTGTTGCGCGTCGACCTATCGCTCCGCCCGCCCAAGGACACGCTGCGCTCGTTCTCGACGTTCCAGGAGCTCATTCGCCGCTTCCCCGACAGTGAGTACGTGCCCGACGCGCGCCAGCGCATGGTGTTCCTGCGTAACCGGCTCGCCGAGTACGAGAACCACGTCGCCGACTACTACGTGCGACGCGGCGCCTATGTGGCCGCGATCAATCGCGCCAAATACGCGCTCGAGCATTACCCCGAAGCGCCGCAGCTCCAGAAGACGCTGCAGGTGCTCGTCTTCGCCTACGAGCGGCTCGGCATGCGGGACCTGGCCGCCGACGCGCGCCGCGTCTTGCGCGAGAGCTTCGGCGAAGAAGCGGCCACCGCACAGCTCTAGCTCTGCCCCAGCCGCACCGCGGGCTAGTAGCCGGAGGTGATGGGGTAGCGCCAGTCGCGGCCGAACGCGCGGCTGCTGACGCGCACGCCGGGCGGCGCCTGCCGGCGCTTGTACTCCGCACGCCTGACCATCTGCAGGACGCGCACGACCGTGGCGCGATCGAAACCGAGCTCGGCGATCTGGTCGACGGACAAGTCTTGCTCGATGAAGGCTTCGAGGATCGCGTCGAGCACGTCGTACGACGGCAGCGAGTCGCTGTCCTTCTGGTTCTCGCGCAGCTCCGCGGTCGGCGCACGCGTGATGACGCGCTCGGGGATTACCGGCGCGATTCCGTTACGGTAGCTCGCGAGCTCGTAGACCAGCGTCTTCGTGCAGTCTTTGAGCGGCGCGAACCCGCCCGCCATGTCGCCGTAGAGCGTCGCATAGCCGACGGCCATCTCGCTCTTGTTGCCCGTCGTGAGCACCATCTTGCCCGTCTTGTTCGAGAGCGCCATGAGCAGCACGCCGCGGCAGCGCGCCTGGATGTTCTCCTCGGTCGTGTCGGGCGGCAAGCCTGCGAAGACGTCCGCGAGGACTTTGAGCGTCGCCTCGAACATCGGCTCGATCGAGAGCACGTCGTAACGCACGCCGAGCGTGCGCGCCTGCTCGGCCGCGTCGTCGCGGCTCATTTGCGACGTGTAGCGCGACGGCATCATGACGGCGTGGACGCGCCCCGCCCCGAGCGCGTCGACGGCAATCGTCAGCGTCAGCGCCGAGTCGACGCCGCCCGAGAGGCCGAGCACCACCCCCTTGAAGCCGTTCTTTTCGACGTAGTCGCGCGTGCCGAGCACGAGCGCGCGATAGATGCGCTCGACGCGCGGCGGCACGGGCGTCACCGCACCGCTCGGCGCGAGCCCCGCGCGCGTCCTCTCGAGATCGACCGTATAGAGACCTTCCTCGAACAACGGCGCGCGGAACCGCACCTGCCCGGCCGCGTCGACGACGACCGAGCCGCCGTCGAAGACGAGCTCGTCCTGGCCGCCGACCATGTTCAAGTAGACGAGCGGCAGCGAGTTCTCGGCGGCGCGCTGCGCGAGCACGCGCTCGCGAGTCTGCTGCTGCGTGCGGTTGAACGGCGAGCCGTTGATCACGAGGATGACCTCGGCGCCGGCCTGGGCCGGCGCCCGGCACGGCGCGCTGAGCCAGACGTCCTCGCAAATGATGAGCCCGAGCTTCAAACCGTCGAGAGCGACGACGGTGGCCGAGTCGCCGGGCTGGAAGTAGCGCTTCTCGTCGAACACGGCGTAGTTCGGCAGGGCCACCTTGCGGTGGTTGCCGAGCACTACGCCATCGCGCAGCAGCGCCGCGCTGTTGTAGAGGGCGTCGTCTTGGTACTCGGGGTAGCCGACGTAGACGGCGATGCCCCGCACCTCGGTGCGTACCTTGTCGAGCGCCGCCGCCACGCGCGTGCGCAGGCCGCCGTGCAGCAGCAAGTCCTCGGGCGGGTAGCCGCACAACGTGAGCTCCGGGAAGAGGACGAGATCGCACCCCGCGGCGCGCGCGCGCGCCGCGTAGTCGAGGACCTTGTTGGTGTTCGCGTCGATGGCACCGACGCGCGTGTTGATCTGGGCTAAGCCAATCTTCACTTCAGCGCCGCGGCAGCTCGTTGGCCATGGCCTCGCCGAGCTCTGCCAGCGAGCGCACGGTGCGCACGCCGGCCTTCTCGAGCGCCGCGAACTTCTCCTTCGCCGTGCCTTTGCCGCCCGAGATGATCGCACCGGCGTGCCCCATGCGCTTGCCGGGCGGCGCCGTGACGCCGGCGATGTAGCCGACGACGGGTTTCGTCACGTGCTTCGCGATGTACTCGGCCGCGGCTTCCTCGTCGGAGCCGCCGATCTCGCCGACCATGATGACGCCGCGCGTGCCCGGGTCCTTCTCGAAGAGCTCGAGGCAGTCGATGAAGTTCATGCCGCGCACGGGATCGCCGCCGATGCCGACGCAGGTGCTCTGGCCCAAGCCTTTGAGCGTCGTTTGATTCACGGCTTCGTAGGTCAGCGTGCCGGAGCGCGAGACGATGCCGACCGAGCCCGGCTTGTGGATCGAGCCCGGCATGATGCCGATCTTGCACTGGCCCGGCGTGATGATGCCGGGGCAGTTTGGCCCGATGAGCCGCACACCCCCGCCCTTGAGCACGGCTTTGACCTTGACCATGTCGAGCACGGGCACGCCTTCGGTGATGCAGACGACGAGCTCGATACCTGCGTCGGCCGCTTCGAGGATCGCGTCGGCCGCGAACGGCGCCGGCACGTAGATCATGCTGACCGTCGCGCCCGTGGCTTTCTTGGCTGCCGCCACGGTGTCGAACACGGGCACATTCAAATGTGTCTCGCCGCCGCGACCGGGCGTGACGCCGGCGACGATCTTCGTGCCGTAGTCGAGGCACTGCTCTGCGTGGAACGTGCCCTGCTTGCCCGTGAGGCCTTGGACCACGACTTTGGTGTTCTTGTCGACCAGGATCGTCATGCGGCGGCTCCGGCAAGCTTCACGACTTTCAACGCCGCGTCGGTCAAACCTTCGGCCGCCACGACGGCAAGGCCGCTCTTCGCGAGCAGCTCGCGGCCCTTCTCGCCGTTCGTGCCCTCGAGCCGCACGACGACGGGCACGCCGACGTGGACTTCTCTGACGGCGGTGATCACGCCTTCGGCGATCGTGTCGCAGCGCACGATGCCGCCGAAGATGTTGACGAGGATCGCTTTGACGTTCTGGTTCGTCAGGATGATCTTGAACGCCTGCGTCACGCGCTCCGCCGTGGCGCCGCCGCCGACGTCGAGGAAGTTTGCCGGTTCGCCGCCGTGCAGCTTGATCAGGTCCATCGTGGCCATCGCAAGGCCCGCGCCGTTGACCATGCACGCGATGTTGCCGTCGAGCGAGACGTAGTTGAGATCGTTTTCGTGCGCGACGCGCTCGCGCTCGTCTTCCTGCGCCTTGTCGCGTAGCGCCGCGAGCCGCTTCTGCCGGAACAGCGCGTTGTCCTCGATGTTGATCTTGGCATCGAGCGCGACGACGTGGCCGTCCTTCGTGACGATGAGCGGATTCACCTCGACGAGGCTCGCGTCGCACTCGCGGAACAACTTGTAGAGCTTGCGCAGGATGTCGCGCAGCTCGCCTTGCTGCTCGACGCTCAAATCGAGCCCGAAGCCGAGCTTGCGCGCCTGATAGTCCTCGAGACCGGCCGCCGGGTGTAGCGTCAGCGTGAGGATCCTCTCGGGCGTCTTGCGCGCCACCTCTTCGATGTCCATGCCGCCCGAGGCCGAGGCCATGACGGCGATGCGCTCGGAGCTGCGATCGACGACGAGGCTCAAATAGAGCTCGCGCTCGATCTGTGACCCCGCCTCGACGTAGACGTAATCGACGGGCAGGCCCTCTGGGCCGCTCTGCTGCGTGACGAGCCGCTTGCCGAGCATGGTGGACGCGTGCTGCTCGACCTCGGCGATGGATTTCGCGAGCTTCACGCCGCCGGCTTTGCCGCGGCCGCCGGCATGCACTTGGGCTTTCACGACCCAGAGCTGCCCGCCGAGCGTCGTGGCGGCCGTCTTGGCCTCGAGCGGCGTGGTCGCGACATGACCTTTGGGCACAGGGATGCCGTACTCGGCGAACAACGCCTTCGACTGGTATTCGTGCAGATTCATCTTGAGATGCAGCGCCTTCCTGGGCTCGCGGGCGGCGGTATTCTCCACGAAACGCGCGGGTGCCGCAAAGCGCGAACCGTGCACCGGGTTCCTGGCGGCGTTCGGGTAGAATTCGCCGCCATGTCCGCCGTCGGCGATATCGGCACCGCCCGCTCGAGCTCGACGCCGCTTCCAGTGGCCGCCTCCGCGCCGGGCGACTTCGCGTGGCGCGTGCTGGTCCTGCTGAACTTGTTCCGCCTCTCGGTCGGCGTCACGCTGCTCGCGGTCTTCTATCTCGTCGAATCGCCGCGCATCGTGGGCGAAACCGACGGCACACTCGCCTGGTGGTCGCTCCTGGCGTTGCTCGGCGCCGGCTGCGTGTTCCTCGCGTTGCTGCAACGGCGCTGGCCGGGCGCGCGGTGGCAGATCTACTTGCAGTTCGCGACGGACCTCGTCACGACGACGTTGCTCATGCACGCGAGCGGCGGCATCTCGAGCGGTCTCGGCGGCGTGTTGATCGTGTCGGTGGGCGCGCTCGCATTGCTCGTGAAGGCAGACCGCGCGTTCTTGCTCGCGGCCGTCTCGACGCTCGTGCTGCTCGGCGAGCAGACCTATGCGCAGCTCGACGGCATGACGACGAGCGCTCAGTTCGCGCCCGTGGGCATCCTCGGCGCCGTGATCTTCGTGATCACGGCGGTCGTGCAGCTGCTACGCGCGCGGCTCGTCGAGACCGAAGCGCTCGCCGAGCAGCGCGGCTTGGACTTGCGCAACCTCGTCGAGCTCAACGAGTACATCATTCAACATTTGCGCGAGAGCATCGTCGTCGTGGACGGCGACGATCAGGTGCGGCTCATCAACGAATCTGCCATCAAGCAGCTCGGCGCGGGTGCGACGCGCGCCGATGCGAGCCTAGGCGCCGTCTATCCCGAGCTCGCCAACCGGCTCGAGAGCTGGCGCGGCAACGCCGACATCGACCGCACGCAAATGGCTTTCGCTGCGCCCGACGGCGCGACGATCCAGCCGCACTTCGCGCCGCTCGCGAGCGGCCGCGAGCGTGGCGTCGTCATCTTTCTCGAGGACACGTCGCTGATCGCCGAGCGCGTGCAACAAGCGAAGCTCGCCGCACTTGGCCGGTTGAGCGCCAGCATCGCACACGAGATCCGTAACCCACTCGGCGCGATGAGCCATGCGGGCCAATTGCTCGCGGAATCGCCCGGCATCGGCGACGCCGAGCGCCGCCTCACCGACATCATTCGCGTCAACGCGCGCCGCGTGAGCCAGATCGTCGAGAGCGTGCTCGCGCTGTCGCGCCGCGCGCCGACGCACCCCGAGCGGCTCCAGCTCATTCCCTGGGTCGAGGACTTCACACGCGAGTTCGTGCAGACGCTCGAGCTCTACGAGGGCGCCGTGGGCCTCGCGCCCGGCGCACCCGACATCGAAGTGCGCATGGACCCCACGCACCTGCACCAGATCCTCTGGAACCTCTGCGACAACGCCGTCAAATACGCGAGCGCCACAGCCGGCGCGATCGCCGTCGAGCTCTCGTGCGGTGTGCTCGAGCCGTCGGGCCGCCCGTATCTCGAGGTCGCTGACCGTGGGTCCGGCATCAAGCCGGACACGGTCGAGCAGATCTTCGAGCCGTTCTACACGAGCCAGCCCGGCGGCACGGGCTTGGGCCTCTACATTTCACGAGAGCTCGCGGAGCGCAACGGCGCGGCGTTACGCTACCAACCGCGACCCGGCGGCGGCAGTGCGTTTCGCATCGTGTTCGCCGATCCGCGCCGCTGGCAGGCGAGCGAAAACTCTCTATGAAGCCCATCGCCCTCGTCGTCGACGACGAACCCCACATCTGCGAGCTCTTGTCGATCACGCTCGAGCGCATGGATATCGCCACGCGCGCGTGTATCGACGTGACGAGTGCCAAGCAAGCGCTCGGCGAGCAAGCGTTCGACCTCTGCCTTACGGACATGCGCCTGCCCGACGGCGACGGCCTCGAGCTCGTCGAATGGATTCAGCGCGAAGTGCCCGGCACGCCCGTGGCCGTGATCACGGCGCACGGCAGCGTCGAAGCGGCGGTCCGGGCCCTGAAGCTCGGTGCGTTCGATTTCGTTTCGAAGCCGCTCGACCTGAACGACCTGCGCAAGCTCGTGACGGCCGCGCTCAAGCTCAAGGGCGCGGCCGTGCCGCGCGGCGCGGCGACCGATGCGCTCGTGGGCCGGTCCGCACCCATCGAGCGCGTGCGCGCCATGGTCGCGAAGGTGGCGCGGAGCCAGGCGCCCGTGCACATCTCGGGCGAGTCGGGCACGGGCAAGGAGCTCGTCGCGCGCATGATTCACGACACGGGGCCGCGGCGCGAGGGCCCGTTCGTACCGATCAACTGCGGCGCGATTCCCACGGAGCTCATGGAAAGCGAGTTCTTCGGCCACAAGAAGGGCAGCTTCACGGGCGCCGTCGCCGACAAAACCGGCCTCATCCAAACGGCCGAAGGCGGCACGTTGTTTCTCGACGAGGTGGCCGACTTGCCGCTGCACATGCAAGTAAAGCTGCTGCGCGTCATCCAAGAGAAAACCATTCGGCCCGTCGGCCAGGCCACCGAGGTGCCTGTCGACGTCCGCATCTTGAGCGCGACGCACAAGAACTTGGGTGAGCTCGTGGCCGAGGGCAGCTTCCGCGAGGATCTCTTCTACCGCATCAACGTCATCGGCCTCCAGGTGCCACCGCTGCGCGACCGCGGCGACGACGTGCTCATGCTCGCCCACCACGCGCTCACGCGCTTGGCCGGCCAGCAAGGCGTCCCGACGCCGCACTTGACACCCGACGCTCGCGACGCGCTGCTCGCGTACCGTTTTCCCGGCAACGTGCGCGAGCTCGAGAACATCCTCGAGCGGGCGCTGACGCTGTGCGCCGGCGACGAAATCGACGTCGCGGACTTGCAGCTGCGCGAGGAAGACCGCGACGAAACGGCGCCGCGGCCCGATCGCGGCGCGCCGCTCGGCACCCAGCTCGAGGAAATCGAGCGCGACGCGATCGTCGCGGCCCTCGAGCAAACACGCTACAACAAGACCGCCGCGGCCAAGCTGCTGGGCTTGACGTTCCGCGCACTGCGGTATCGCATCAAGAAGCTCGGCATCGAATAGCCATTCCTTTTACGGAACGTCTGTCGCGCACCGCCGAAAAGCGGTGACAATTTCGGTCAGATTGTGCCCGATATGCGTCTGTCCACGAGAGGCCTGGGGCTGCAATATGTCGAAGCGTCGCCGTGCCGCGACAGCGCCTCGCAAACGAACCCATGTCCTAAGCGGAAATTGACATAGCGTTGACGCTTGGCACAGCGCTTGCAGAGTCCACGGCAGGCGCTTGGGCGTCGAACTTGTGAACAAGCACATTACTTTTGAAACCGCCAGAGGAGCTTTGAAATGACGAAACTGCAAAAGGGCTTCACCTTGATCGAACTCATGATCGTGGTGGCCATCATCGGCATCTTGGCCGCCATCGCGATTCCCGCGTATCAGGATTACACGATCCGTGCGCAGGTGTCGGAAGGCATGAACCTCGCCGCGGCCGCTAAGGCTGCCGTCGCCGAGTCGTTCTTGAACCGCGGTGTCGCCCCGGCTGCGCGCGTGAACGCGGGTATGTCGGTCAACGCGACGGACACGAACGGCAAGTACGTGACGCAGGTCGCCGTGACGAACGGCACGATCACGGTCACGTACGGCAACCCGGAGGCCAACGCGGCGATCAACGGCCAGACCCTCGAGATCGTGCCCTACACGACGCCCGACAACTCGGTCGCCTGGCGCTGTGGCGGCGCCGTCGCCCCGCCCGGTGCGGTCATCATGACCGGCTCGGCGTACACGGGCGGCACGCTGGTCACCGGCGGCCTGACGCGCTACCTGCCGTCGGCCTGCCGTCTGTAAGGTAACGCGAGCACGGCCACGGCTGGTGGCTGATCGCAGAAGGTAAGCAAGGCCCCTCGCGCAAGCGAGGGGCCTTTGCGTTTACGCCCAATGGACGTGCCGATCCGATGAGTGTCGAGCCGCGCCCCAGCAAGGGTTTCACGGTCATCGAGCTCGTCGCCACGCTCGCCGTCACCGCGTTGATCGCGGCCGCCGGCTTCTCCGCCTACCGTACCCACGTCGTTCGCGACCGGATCGCCGCAACGGTGGTGCGCTCCGAGCCCCTCCAAGCGCGAGTCGCGGAGTCGTTCCGCCGTTTCGGCGTGCCGCCGCGCAACGCCGCGGAGGCAGGCGTGCCCCACGACGCCGGCAGCTCGCTCGGAGATTATGTCGCGTCGGTCGCCGTCAGCGATGGGCGCATCGACATCCGCTACCATGACGCGGCCGACGCCGCGATCGCCGGCCAGACGCTGTCGCTGACGCCGTTCGAGACGGTGGGCCGCGACGTCGTCTGGGTTTGCGGCAACGCGCTACCGGGCATCGGCCTCGAGCCGCTCGGCTTCGCGGGCGGGGTCCGCCAGGCCCTCCAGACGGTCACGACGATCGACGGACGCTATCTGCCGTCTGCCTGCCGTTGACGGGTCACGCGGGTGGCCGGTGTGGTGCGCGGCGTCACAGGTCTCGGCCCTTCCGCCATGCATGCCGTAAGTCGTTGTCCCGGCTGCGCCAGCGCGGCAAATCTCTGTCACAAAAGGGGAACTCGAGCGTTGACAGTCGCGGCTGCCAGCGGTGAAAGTACGATGCTTATTGTCAAAGGTGGCTAGAGACTTCACCCCCAAGCGCCATGGCGGTCACCGCAACCCAAGGTCCTTTGAGCGGCCTGCCGCGTCGACTCGTGCAGGACGGCGTCGTATCCGAGGCCGACCTCGTGGCCGCGCTCAACGCCATCGAGGGCAAGAGCTCGAATCTCGTGCCGCACCTCGTGGCCAACCGCCTCGGCGATCCGCGGCAGATCGCCATCGCGGCCGCCCACGAGTTCGGCGTGCCCCTGCTCGATCTCGATGCCGTCGATCTCGACCTCGACGTGGTCAAGCTCGTCGACGAGAAGCTCCTGCTCAAGCACCGGATCCTGCCGATCCTGCAGCGCGGCAAGCGCCTGTTCATCGCCGTCTGCGACCCCACCAACCTCCAGGCGCTCGACGACATCAAGTTCCAGACGACGCTGCGCATCGAGGCCATCGTCGTCGAGCAAGACAAGCTCGACGCCCGCGTCGCGCGCGCCATCGAGGCCGTGGACACGACGATGTCGAACCTCGGCGACGAAGAGGGCTTCGACCTCGAGAACCTCGAGGTGTCGGGCGGCGAGGAGGAAGTCGCCGGCGACGTCTCGACCTCCGAAATCGACGACGCCCCGATCGTCCGGTTCGTCAACAAGGTCATGGTCGACGCGATCAAGAAAGGCGCGTCCGACATCCATTTCGAGCCCTACGAGAAGCACTTCCGCATTCGCCTGCGTCAGGACGGCGTGCTGACCGAGATCGCGCGCCCGCCCGTGGCGCTCGCGATGAAGGTCTCCGCGCGTTTGAAAGTCATGGCGCGGCTAGACATCGCCGAGCGGCGCATTCCGCAAGACGGCCGCATCAAGCTGAAGCTGTCCAAGAATCGCGCCATCGACTTCCGCGTCAACACCTGCCCCACACTGTACGGCGAGAAGGTCGTCTGCCGGTTGCTCGATCCTTCGAGCGCACAGCTCGGCATCGACGCGCTCGGCTACGAAGAGGATCAAAAACGGATCTACCTCGAGAACCTCATGAAGCCCTACGGCATGATTCTCGTGACGGGCCCGACGGGCAGCGGCAAGACCGTTTCGCTCTACACGGGCCTGAATATCTTGAACACGGCGGACCGCAACATCTCGACGGCCGAGGATCCGGCCGAAATCAACATGCCGGGCGTCAACCAGGTCAACGTCAACCCCAAGGTCGGGCTCACGTTCGCGGCGGCGCTGCGCGCGTTCCTGCGTCAAGACCCCGACATCATCATGGTCGGCGAGGTCCGCGACCTCGAGACGGCCGAGATCGCCATCAAGGCCGCCCAGACGGGCCACCTCGTGCTCTCGACGCTGCACACCAACGACGCGCCGAAGACGCTCACGCGGCTCGTCGACATGGGCGTCAAGCCCTACGCCATCGCAAGCTCGGTGAGCCTCATCATCGCCCAGCGGCTCGCGCGCCGGCTTTGCAGCAACTGCAAGGAGCCCGTCGAGATCCCCAGGGAGGCGCTGCTCAAGGAAGGTTTCACCAAGGTCGACGTCGAGGCCGGTTTCACGATCTTCCACCCGAAGGGTTGCAGCCAGTGCACGAACGGCTACAAAGGGCGTGTCGGCATCTACCAGGTCATGCCCTGCACCGAGACGATCGGCCGCATCATCATGGAGGGCGGCAATTCCATGCAGATCGCGGCCCAGGCCAAGGCCGAAGGCGTGGCAGACCTGCGGCAGTCGGGACTCAAAAAAGTCAAGGACGGCCTTACCAGTCTGGAAGAGATCAATCGGGTTACAGTTGATTAGGCGAATTTCGCGGCCGAGGGATCGGTCGCGAGAACCCAGCCCCTGTTGGAGACCCTAAAGACATGGCAAGCGCAACCGCGACCGCGACCCAAGCCCCCTTCACGTGGGAAGGCACGGATCGCACGGGCAAGAAAGTCAAAGGCAAGGTCGTCTCGACGAGCGAAGCCGCGGTCCGTACCGAGCTGCGCCGGCAGGGCGTCGTCCCGACGCGCGTGCGCAAGCAGAGCCTGCTGTTCCGCAAGCAGGGCAGGGTCACGACTGCCGACATCTCGATCTTTTCGCGGCAGCTCGCCACGATGATGAGTGCCGGCATCCCGCTCGTGCAGTCATTCGATATCGTCGGCGCGGGGCACGAGAACCCGGCTATGCAGAAGCTCATCCTCGCGATCAAGAGCGACGTCGAAGGCGGCACGACGCTCGCGGACGCGCTCGGCAAGCACCCCTTGCACTTCGACGACCTGTTCGTGAGCCTCGTCGCCGCCGGTGAGCAAGCCGGCGCCCTCGAGACGCTGCTCGATAAGATCGCCACCTACAAGGAAAAGACCGAGGCCATCAAGAAGAAGATCAAGAAGGCCTTGTTCTATCCCGCGGCCGTCGTCGTCGTCGCGATCATCGTGACGGTGATCCTCATGATCTACGTGATCCCGGAGTTCGAGTCCCTGTTCCAGGGGTTCGGCGCGGACCTGCCGGCGTTCACGCGCATGGTCATCGATATTTCCAAGTTCGTGCAGAGCACGGGCTGGCTGCTGCTCTTCGGTGCCGTAGGCGGCGTCTGGGGCTTCCTCTACGCCAAGAAGCGCAACCGCGCCGTGCAGCACTTCGTCGACCGCGCGATGCTCAAGCTGCCGATCATCGGCTCGATCCTGCACAAGTCGGCGATCGCGCGCTACGCGCGCACGCTGTCCACGACGTTCGCGGCCGGCGTGCCGCTCGTCGAGGCGCTCGAATCCGTGGCCGGCGCCTGTGGCAACATCGTCTACGAAGGCGCCGTGTTGCGCATGCGCGACGAGGTCGCGACCGGCCAGCGCCTACAGCGCGCGATGGAGAACCAGGATCTCTTCCCGAACATGGTCAACCAGATGATCGCCGTCGGCGAAGAGTCGGGCTCGCTCGACGCGATGTCGTCCAAAGTCGCCGATTTCTACGAGGAAGAGGTCGACAACGCGGTCGACAGCATGTCGAGCTTGCTCGAGCCGCTCATCATGGCCGTCTTGGGCGTGCTCGTCGGCGGCCTCGTCATCGCCATGTACCTGCCGATCTTCAAGATGGGCGCCGTCGTCTGACGCGCCACGGAGTACGCTAACCGCGTGGAGATCTTCGAGGCCTGGCCCGTCGTCCTCTTCATCGTCGCGGGCCTGCTCGGCCTCGTCGTCGGCAGCTTCCTCAACGTCGTCGCCTACCGCGTTCCGATCATGCTCGAGCGCGCCTGGCGCGCGCAGTGCGAGGAGCTTACGTCCGAGTCGCCGCCGGCGCAGGTGACCGCGAGCGGCCGCTTCGATTTGTGGTGGCCGCCCTCGGCCTGCCCCGCGTGCCGCGCCCCCATCCGCGCGCACCACAACGTGCCCTTGCTCGGCTTCCTCTGGCTCAAGGGGAAGTGCGCGAGCTGTAGTGCGAAGATCTCGCCGCGCTATCCGATCGTCGAGGCGTTCGCTGCCGTGCTCGGCATCACGGTTGCGGCGGTGCTCGGGGCGACGCCGCAAACCATCGCTGCGCTCGGTTTCACCTGGACGTTGCTCGCGCTGACGCTCATCGACCTCGACCGCCAGCTCTTACCCGATTCCATGACGCTGCCGCTGCTCTGGGCGGGCCTGCTCGTGAACGCGCAGGACGGCGGCGCCGGCCTATTTTCGTCGCTTCATTCGAGCGTCATCGGCGCCGCGGCCGGCTACCTCGCGCTCTGGAGCCTCTCCCACCTGTTCAAGCTCGTGACGGGCAAGGAAGGCATGGGCTACGGCGACTTCAAGCTGCTCGCGGCGATCGGGGCGTGGCTCGGTTGGCAGCTCCTGCCCATGGTGATCCTGCTGTCGGCCGCGGTCGGCAGCGTCGTCGGTATCGGCCTCATCGTGTTCCGCGGCCGCTCCAGTCAAGTTCCGATCCCCTTCGGGCCCTACCTTGCCGCGGCCGGCTGGATAGCCCTACTGTGGGGGGAGCGGCTCGTGCAGATCTACGAGTCGTGGGCGTTTCCGCAAAGGTAATCTCGAGCTGAACCACACCCCAAACGGGGCTCGACAACGGCACATGGCGGACGACGCAAGCTTCGGGCCGCGGCTACTCGTGGGCCTGACGGGCGGCATCGCGAGCGGCAAGTCGCTCGTCGGCGCGATGTTCGTCAAGCTCGGCGTCGCTCTCGTCGACACCGACGTCGTCGCACGCGAAGTCGTGGCGCCCGGCGAGCCGGGCTTGGTCGCCGTGACCGCCGCGCTCGGCCCGTCCGTGCTGCTCGCCTCCGGCGAGCTCAACCGACCGGCGCTGCGCTCGCTCGTCTTCGCCGACGAGGACAAGCGCCTCACGCTCGAGGCGATCCTCCACCCGCTGATTCGCGCCCGCACTCGGGCGCAGCTCAAGGAGCTCACGACCCCGTACGCCATCGTCGCCGTGCCTTTGCTCGTCGAAACGAGCTTCAAAGACCTCGTCGATCGAGTTCTCGTCGTGGATTGCCCTGAAGGTGCACAGCTCGAGCGCCTCACGCGGCGCGATGGGATTCCGCGTGCCGAAGCCCTCGCGATGCTGCGCGCACAGGCGGATCGCGCGACGCGCCTCAAAGCCGCGCACGACGTCATCGACAACAGCGGCTCGGCCGAGGCCACGCGCAGGCAGGTCGCGCAACTCCACGATCGCTATCTCGAGCTCGCGGCGCAGCGCACGCGACTTTAAGTTTGCCGAGCGTAGCTCGCTCGCGCAGAATAGCGGGCTATGAACACCGCCGCAGAGCTGACGGCGCCCTCTGCCGAGCACGGGCTCATGACCTTCGAGCAGCCCCTGACCGAGCGAATGCGCACGTTCCTGCGGGTCGAGTGCCTCTACGAGCAGACGCTGTTTCACCTCGACGAGCCCGCGGAATACAGCTCACGGGCCGCGGTCTCCGCTCTGCTCGAGATCATCACGATCTTGGGGCGCGGCGACATCCGGACGGACGTCAGCAAGGAGCTCGAGCGGCACTCCGAGCAGCTCGCGCGCTACCGGAGCCAACCCACGGTCGATCCCGCTCGGCTCAAGGGGCTCATCGACGACATCGACGACCTCAAGCGGCAGCTCGCGGACGCCGGGCCGTTGCTCGTTAACCCATTGAAAGAATGTGATTTTTTGACCACGATCCGGCACCGCAGCGCGATCCCGGGCGGCACCTGCATGTTCGACCTGCCGGACTACGGCTATTGGCTGCACCTGCCCGCGACCGACCGCCGGCGGCAGCTCGAGGACTGGACCCACCACTTGAAGCCAATCTGCGACGCCGTGGCCGAGGTGCTCTGGCTCACGCGCGAGGCCACCGAGGCCCGGCCGCAGGTAGCCCCCGGGGGCCTGTTCCAGCACGGCTTCGACCGGTCGGACCAGGCGAGCCTCGTGCGCGTCCTACTGCCCGGCACTGCGGGCATCTTTCCCGAGATCAGCGCCGGCCAGCACCGGTTCACGGTCCGCTTCGTGCGCTGGCGCGGCGTGGACTCGCGGCCCATGCAGGTCACGCAGGACGTGCGCTTCGACCTCGCGATCTGCTGAGGCCATTCAGCGCCCGAAAGCCGCGAGGCGCTCGACGATCGGCCAGTCGGCCTCGAGCAGCTTGAGCTCTCGACACTCCGCCGGGGTCACCCAGCGCAGCTCCTGGCGCTCGCGCGCCCGGACGTCGCCGCGGTAGCGCAGCACGCGCCACACGTCGAGCTTCACCCGCTTGTCGGGATAGTCGTGGACGAGCGTGAGGCTGCACTCGGCTTCGAGCACCTCGATGCCGAGCTCTTCCATGAGCTCGCGCGCGAGCGCCGCGCGCGGCGCCTCGCCGGGCCGGCTCTTGCCGCCCGGGAATTCCCACCAGCCGGCCAGGGGAGTCCCCGCGGGGCGGCAGTTGACGAGCCAGCGGCCGCGGTCGTCGGTGATGAGCCCAACCTGCACGTGGACGGCGGGCGTCGCGCTCACGACCCTTGGAAGTCCCCGAAGGGGGACGACCCTTGGAAGTCCCCGAAGGGGGACGCCGCTTGGTAGCCCCCGAAGGGGGGCGTCAGGTCAGGCGACCGTGACATTGCTTGTATTTCTTGCCAGAGCCGCACGGGCATGGGTCGTTGCGCCCAACCTTGGGCTGCTCGCGCACGTAGGGCGCGACCGGCTCGGCCGCAAGCGCGGGCCGCGGCGCCTGCCCCGATGCCGACGCGCTCGGTCGCGGCTCGGGCGGCGGCGCGGCCGCAAGTGACGGCGCCGGCGCGTGCTGGAAGCGCAGCGTGCGCGGATCCGGGGGCGGTGGCTCGACAGCCTGCACGTCCTCGGGCCGCCGAATCTGGATCTTCGAGAGAATGCTGATCGTGTCGTGCTTCACGCGGTCGAGCGTCGAGCTGAACATCTCGAATGCCTCGCGCTTGTACTCCTGTTTCGGGTTGCGCTGCGCGTAGCCGCGCAAGTGAATGCCCTGCCGCAGGTAGTCGAGTGCGCCGATGTGCTCTTTCCAGTGCGAATCGAGCTGCCGCAGCATGATCTGCTTCTCGATCTCGTGCATGACGTTCGGCCCGACCTCGCCGACCTTGCGCTCGTAGGCCTGCGCGACCGCCGCGACGATCAGCTCGCGGAGCCGTTTCTCGTCGATCGAGTGATCGGCCTCGAGCATGCCCACGACGTCCATGCGCACGCCGAACTCGCGCTCGAGAGCCTTGCTCAAAGCCTCCTTGTCCCACTCTTCCTCGACGCTCTCGGGCGCCACGTGCTCGCTGATCGCCGCGTTGACGACCTCGGCGCGAATCGCGCGGACGGCGTCGGAGATGTCGCTGGCCTCCATGAGCTCCGAGCGCTGCTGGTACACGACGCGGCGCTGATCGTTGGCGACGTCGTCGTACTCGAGCAATTGCTTGCGGATATCGAAGTTGTGAGCCTCGACCTTGCGCTGGGCGCGCTCGATCTGACGCGACAGCAGCTTGCTCTCGATGGCCTCGCCAGGCTTCATGCCGGCGCGCGACAACATGCGCTTGATGCGCTCGGGATCGCCGAAGATCCGCATGAGGTTGTCCTCGAGCGACAGATAGAAGCGGCTCGAGCCCGGGTCGCCCTGGCGGCCCGAACGGCCGCGCAGCTGATTGTCGATGCGCCGCGACTCGTGCCGCTCCGTGCCGACGATGTGCAAGCCGCCCATCTCGAGCACCTTGGCGTTGCGCTCTCTCCAATCCGCTTCGAGCGCCGCAAGCTCGGCATCCGTCGGCGCGGACAACTTGGCGCGCTCGGCCTCGAGATTGCCGCCGAGCTTGATGTCGGTGCCGCGGCCGGCCATGTTCGTCGCGATCGTGACGGCGCCGGGCCGGCCGGCCTGCATGATGATCTCGGCTTCGCGCTCGTGGAATTTCGCGTTGAGCACCTGATGCGGGATCTTGGCCTTCTTGAGCAGTCCCGAGAGGAACTCGGACGTCTCGATCGACGTCGTGCCGACGAGCACGGGCTGGCCGCGACCGTGGCAATCCTTGATATCCTCGATGATCGCGTCGAACTTGTCGGTTTGCGTGAGATACACGAGGTCCGGCGCGTCGTCGCGGATCATCGCCATGTGGGTCGGGATCACGACGACCTCGAGCCCATAGATCTGCTGGAACTCGTACGCTTCCGTGTCCGCGGTGCCCGTCATGCCGGCGAGCTTCTTGTACATCCGGAAGTAGTTCTGGAACGTGATCGAGGCGACCGTCTGGTTCTCCTCCTTGACGCGCACGCCCTCCTTGGCCTCGATGGCCTGGTGCAACCCGTCGGACCACCGGCGGCCGATCATCGTGCGGCCCGTGAACTCGTCGACGATGATGACCTCGCCGTCCTTGATGATGTAGTCGACCTCGCGTTTGAACAGACCGTGAGCGCGCAGCGCCGCCGTCAAGTGATGCATCAAACGGATGTTGGCGGGGTCGTAGAGGCTCTCGCCCTCGGACAAGAGGCCGGCCTCGAGCAGCAGCCGCTCGACGTGCTCGTGGCCCTCCTCGGTGAGGTGGGCCTGCTTCGATTTCTCGTCGATCGCGTAGTGGCCGGGCACGAACAGCTGCGCGCGCGGCGGCTTGCCGTCTCGATCGATCTCGATGAGGTGGTGGCCGCCCTCCTTCGCCTTGGCGAGCGCAGCCCCCGTCGATAGGACCCCCAGCGAATTGCCCGCGACGCCGAGCAACTCCACTTGCGTGGACTCGATGTCGTCGTTGGCCTTGCCGGCCGGCGGCTTGTGGATATTGAGCGAGGGGATGAGCTGGTTGATGCGCACGTAGAGCTCGGTGCTCTCCTCGGACCGCCCCGAGATGATGAGCGGCGTACGCGCCTCGTCGATGAGGATGGAATCGACCTCGTCGACGATGGCGTAGTTCAAGCTTCGTTGGACGCGGTCCTCGGGCCGGAACGCGAGGTTGTCGCGCAAGTAGTCGAACCCGAATTCGTTGTTGGTGCCATAGGTGATATCCGCGGCGTAGGCCTGCCGTTTCTCCTCGGTTGGCTGGTTGCTCTTGATGACGCCGACCGAGAGCCCGAGGAACCGAAAAATCGGCGCCATCCAGTCGGCATCGCGCTGCGCGAGGTACTCGTTGACCGTGACGACGTGGACACCCTTGCCGGTCAGCGCATTCAAATAGGCGTTCAGCGTAGCGACGAGCGTCTTGCCCTCGCCGGTCCGCATCTCGGCGATCTTGCCTTGGTGCAGCGCGATGGCGCCCATGAACTGCACGTCGAAGTGCCGCATGCCGAGCGTGCGCCGCGACGCCTCGCGCACGAGCGCGAAGGCTTCGGGCAAGAGCGTGTCGAGATCTTGGGAGGCCGCGCACCGCTCCTTGAGCTCCGCGGTCTTGGCCGTCAAGGCATCGTCGCCGAGCGTCGCCAGCGCGGGCTCGAGGGCGTTCGCGGCTGCGACGAACGCGCCGTAGCGTTTGAGCAGGCGCTGGTTGCGGCTGCCGAACACGCCGACCATGAAATTCGAGACGGAGCTGAGCACGCGGGGGGGTCCTAGGGAAGCGGTAAAGCCGCCTATTCTAAGGACCTCGGCCGGTTTTGGGCACCGGTCGTGCTTTGCGTGCGGCGGAACGGCGCGCGGCTAGCGGCCGACGTACGCCAGGGGATCGACGGGTTTGTCGTTCAAGAGCACTTCGAAATGTAGATTTGGGCCCGTGGCGCGGCCCGTATCGCCCATGCGCGCGATGACCTGGCCACGGCGCACCGTGTCGCCGACGGCCACGAGGTTGTCGACGTTGTGGGCATAGCGAGTGACGTAGCCGTTGCCGTGGTTGATCTCGACGAGCTGGCCGTAGCCGTAACGATCGCCCGACCACGTGACGACGCCCGTGGCCACCGCCACGACCTCGGCGCCCTCGCGGCCGGCGAAGTCGACACCCTTGTGGAAAGCGCGGCGACCGGTGAACGGATCGGCGCGATTGCCGAATTGCGAGGAGACGTAGCCCGACGTCACGGGCCGGCCCTCGGGCCGCACCTCGTCGCGCAGCTTGCGGTTCAAGAGCAGGTCCTCGAGCACCGTGAGCTGAGTGTTACGGTCGGCGAGCTGCTCGTCGAGCACGTCGAGCGCGCCGACGACGCCGTCGATCTGTGTGGACTCGGTGGCGGCTAGCGGTTCCTCGGGACCGCCGAGCGACGGCGCCGAGCTGAAGTCGAATTCCCCATCCTTGAGGCCAGCCATCTGCGTGAGGCGCGTGCCGAGGGCATCGAGGCGCACCACGTGCGCGTTCATTTGGCCGATGCGCAGAGCGAGCGCGTCCAAGTTCTGCTGCAAGGTCTGGCGCGTCGAGTCGACGAGGGCCTGCTGCTCTGCGAGCTCCTCACGCCACGTTGCGACTTGCGTCTCGGGATTGCTGACACCGAACAGGCGGGCTGCGGTGACACCGCCGTAGAAGGCGGAGGCGCAGACGAGGACGGCGACGGCCACGATGCAGAGCCATGCGCGACCCGACGTCAGCGCCACGTGGGCCAAATGGCCACGATCCTTCGACAGGAGTATCAACTGCATGCGGTGCCCCAGCTCCTGGCTTGTAGTTCTTCTATCCAGCGCCAAGGCAGGCGCCGGCATGCATCGCGAGTATAGGGGCGGAATTCGTCAAAAGTCACTCGGCAACCCCGCTATCATCGGAGAGACTCCGGCAGATCGGTGGCTTTGCGTCCCACCCTTTCGGGTGGTTTGCCTTTGATCAAGCAGGGGTCAGGATGCAGGGAAACCCCTGTCCGCTCAAGAGAATTGAGCTGAAACGTTGACGTTGGTCTCACTCCATGAAACGTGACCCCCGTCACATGTCGGAACTGCTCCGGGAAGGCCCGCTGGCCAGCCTGCTCCGGGAGGCCGAGCGTCGCCGAACGGAGACGGCCCGAATCCGCGAGCTGCTTCCCACTGAGGAGGCCTCCCACGTCGTGAGCGCCACGACCAATGAGGCCGGCGAGCTCGTGCTCGTCATGGACACGCCGGCCTGGGCCGCGCGGGCACGGTACGCCGTGAGCGCGCTGCCGCACGCCAGGGTCAAGATCAGGGTGGTGCCGCGCGGTCCTTGACGCAGGCCGCGCTCAGTGACTGGTCGCGAGGTGGTAGGAGACCGGCGACGGATGCTGGTCGTCGTCGAACACCACGGTTTCGTAGGCCGCCGGCGCCGCGAGCAGCGCACGCAGCAGCTGGTTGTTGAGCTTGTGCCCGCACTTGAAGCCCGAGAACTCGCCGATCAGTGACGAGCCGAGCAGGTAGAGGTCGCCGAGCGCATCGAGCACTTTGTGGCGCACGAACTCGTCGCGGAACCGCAGGCCGTCCTCGTTGATGACGCGGTAGTCGTCCATGACGATCGCGTTGTCGAGGTTCGCGCCGAGCGCACGCTCCCCGGCCCGGGCGCCTTCGAGGTCCTTGAGAAAACCGAACGTCCGCGCGCGGCTGATCTCCTTCAAGAACGCCTGCGTGGAGAAGTCGAGGGTCATGCTCTGGCGAAATTTGCGCAGCGCGGGGTGATCGAAATCGATCTCGACGTTGACGCGGAAGCCGTCGTACGGCTCGAGCCGCACCCACTTGTCGCCGTCCTGCACCTCGACGCGCTCGCGCACGCGGATGAAGCGTTTAGCCGCATTCTGCTCCTCGATGCCGGCCGACTGGAGCAGGAACACGAACGGTGCGGCACTGCCGTCCATGATCGGCACCTCGGCAGCCGTGAGATCGACGAACGCGTTGTCTACACCCAACCCCGCCATGGCCGACATGAGATGCTCGACGGTGCCAACCTTGGCCGAGTCGCGCTCCAGTGTCGTGCCGAGCGTGGTCTCGGTGACGCTCAAGGCATTGGCCGGCAAGTCGACCGGCTCCGGCAGATCGAGGCGCCGGAACACGATGCCGGTATTAGCCGGCGCCGGGCGCAGGGTCAGGTAGACCTTCTCGCCCGTGTGCAGGCCGATACCGCTGGCGCTGATCGATTCCTTGAGAGTGCGTTGTCGCACTGACCGTCGCTCCCTAACGTGGGTGTTGCTCCGTCTCCTCGCTGCGGGCCGATCGTCGGCAAACGGCGACACGGCTGGCCGCCCCGCGCGACGCGGGCACGGATGCCCGCGATAGAGCAACGCAGGCAGCGGTTGCCGAGGGCGAGCAACCTACCATAGCGCCGTTTCGCGCAGCAAGGAACGGGCTTTCGACTCCCATGATCAGTCCGCCTGGCGCCGCAAGAACGCCGGAATGTCGAGCAGATCCTCGAGGCTGTCGTGGGTGACGCCGTCGCCGACCGCGCGCTTGCGCGCCACCGCGGGCTTCTCGAGCTCCATGTAGTTCGGCTCGCGGCCCCTCTGCCCCGCGGGCGGCGCACGCCGCACCACCTTCATCGGCCGCTCGGCGACCCCTAAGGCTTGGCCGAGGCCCGTCGCGACGACCGTCACCCGGATCTCGTCGGTCATCTCGGGATCGATGACCGTGCCGATGACGACGGTCGCGTCGTCGGCAGCGAACTGCTTGACGGTATCGCCGACCTCCTGGAACTCGCCGATCGACAGATCGGGGCCGGCCGTGACGTTGACGAGCACGCCGTTCGCACCCGACAGGTTGATGTCCTCGAGCAACGGGCTCGAGATGGCCGCCTCGGCTGCGATGCGCGCACGATCCTGACCGCTCGCGACGCCCGAGCCCATCATCGCCATGCCCATCTCCGACATCACGGTGCGCACGTCGGCGAAATCGACGTTGATGAGACCCGGCCGCGTGATGAGCTCCGCGATGCCCTGCACCGCGCCCTGCAGCACCTCGTTCGCGGCACGGAACGCATCGAGCAGCGTGGTGCTCGGCCCGAGCACCGAGAGCAGCTTCTCGTTCGGAATCGTGATCAGCGAATCGACGAACCGGCCGAGCTCGGCGATGCCCTGCTCGGCGATGCGCATGCGCTTCGGCCCTTCCATCGAGAACGGCTTCGTCACGACGGCGACCGTCAGAATGCCCATCTCTTTGGCGAGCTGCGCCACGACGGGCGCCGCGCCCGTGCCCGTGCCGCCACCTAAGCCCGCCGTGAGGAACAGCATGTCGGCACCCTCGATGACCTCCTGGATCCGGTCGCGATCTTCCATCGCGGCCTGCCTGCCCACTTCGGGATTGGCTCCTGCGCCGAGCCCCTTGGTGATGTTGCAGCCGATCTGCAATCCCGTTTTCACCTTGGCGCCTTTGAGCGCCTGAGCGTCGGTGTTGGCGCAGATGAAATCCACGCCCTCGATCCCCGCACGCACCATGTGCGCCACGGCATTCCCGCCACCGCCCCCGATCCCGAGCACCTTGATGACAGCCGTTTGGCTGTATCCGTCCATTAGCTCGAACATTTTTCCCTTCTCCTCATGAGTGAACCGTGAAGCCCTAGAAGTTCTTTTGAAACCACGCCTTCATGCGCTCGAAGGCGTTACCGACACCGAATTTCGCCTGCGCAGCCTCCGCTTTGGCCTGCTGCGCCTGCCGGCTGTAAAGCAAGAGCCCGACCCCCGTCGCATGGATCGGGTTGCGCACGACGTCCGAAAGACCCTCGACGAATTGCGGCACGCCCAGGCGCACCGGCATGTGGAACACTTCTTCGGCGAGCTCGATCGCGCCTTCCATCTTGGCGCTGCCGCCGGTGAGCACGATGCCGGCGGCCATGAGCTCCTCGAAGCCCGAGCGGCGCAGCTCTTCGCGAATGAGCTGAAAGAGCTCTTCGTAGCGCGGCTCGACGACCTCGGCCAGCGTCTGGCGCGCGAGCCTGCGCGGGGGCCGGTCGCCGACGCTCGGCACCTCGATCGTCTCGTCGGGATTGGCAAGCTGCGAGAGCGCACACGCGTACTTGATCTTGATCTCTTCGGCGTACGGCAACGGCGTGCGCAAGCTGACGGCGATGTCGTTCGTGACTTGATCGCCGGCGATCGGAATCACGGCCGTGTGCTGAATCGCACCGCCGCAGAAGATCGCGATGTCGGTCGTGCCGCCGCCCATGTCGACGAGGCACACGCCGAGCTCTTTCTCGTCCTCGGTGAGCACGGCGTAGCTCGACGCGAGCTGCTCGAGCACGATGTCCTCGACCGTGAGGCCGCAGCGTTGCACGCACTTGACGACGTTTTGCGCGGCGCTCACGGCGCCCGTCACGAGGTGCACCTTGGCCTCGAGCCGCACGCCCGACATGCCGATCGGCTCGCGGATACCTTCCTGCGAGTCGATGATGAATTCCTGCGGCAGCACGTGGATGACGCGCTGATCGGCCGGGATCGCAACGGCGCGCGCCGCGTCGATGACGCGCTCGACGTCGCCGGCACTGACCTCTTTGTCGCGAATCGCGACGATGCCGTGCGAGTTCAAGCTGCGCACGTGGCTGCCGGCTATCCCCGTGAGCACGCTGTTGATCTCGCAGCCGGCCATGAGCTCGGCTTCCTCGATGGCGCGCTGGATCGACTGCACCGTCGACTCGATGTTGACGACGACGCCGCGCTTCAACCCCCGCGACGGATTCGAGCCGATACCGATCACCTCGAGACGATCGTCCGCCGAGAGCTCGCCGACGATCGCCACGACCTTCGACGTGCCGATGTCGAGCCCTACGATGAGCTTGCGGTCGTCCCGCTTACGCACTACGCCCACTCCGTCGCACGCTCGCAAACCCCTTAGCCACGATCCGGCACCTGCGCCACGGCTGCGAGATTCTGCGGCGGGCCGCCACGCCAACCGACGGCGAAGCCGTTCGTGTACCGCAGGTCCACGTAATCGACGCGCGGGAGCACCGCGGCCAGCTCCGGTGCGACCACGTCGAAAAACCGATAGAGCCGTTCGTCGATGTCGCGCCGCCCGAGCCGGATCTCTTGGCCACCGCCGAGCACGAGGCGCCAAGCGCCGCGCTCGTCCACGCCCAAGCTCTCGAGCTTTAGATCGGCCTCGGCGAGCTTGCCGCGCACGGCGAGATAGCGGCGCGCGACGTCGCGCTCGCTGCCGGGCGGTCCCGCGAGGCTCGGCAGCTCGGGAAAGATGTGCTGCGAGCTCTCCGTGAAGAGCTCTCCGCGGACGTTGAGCAGCCCGCTCTTGCCCCAGCGCGCCGCGGCCTTGTGCTCGGTGACGCGGACGATGAGCGTATCGGGCCAACGGCGCCCGACATTGGCGCGATCGACCCAGTCGAGCGACTCGACGCGCTCGCGCAACGCGCTCAAGTTCGCCGTGAGGAACCCCGCGCCGAGCTCGTCGGCGATCGCGGCTTCGACCTGAATCGGCGTGACGCGTTGGAAGGTGCCCTCGACGACGAGCTGGCGCACGGGCTGGTCGAGCACGAGCTCGGCGCCTTTGTACGTGCCGTAGAGGCAGCCGGCCACCACGGGCACGAGCAGCGCGGCGCGCAGCCGGCGCAGCCACTGCGCGCCGGCCGTCGGCAGATTGAGGCGCGCGGGGCGGCTCTCGGCTCTGCGGCGATTCGCCTTGGGGCCGAACATCAGCTCTGCCCTCCCGCGACGGGAGCCACAGGCTCGCCGATCACGCGCACCTCGAGCTCGAGGCGCACGCCGCTGGTCCGCTCCACGGCCGCGCGCACCTCCGTGATGAGCGCCTCGATGTCGGCCGCCGTGGCCGAGCCCAAATTCAAGATGAAGTTGGCGTGCTTCTCCGCGACCATCGCACCGCCGATGCGCCGCCCCTTCATGCCGGCCTGCTCGATGAGTCGCCCCGCGAAATCGCCCTCGGGATTGCGGAACACGGAGCCGCAGCTTGGGATACCGAGCGGCTGCGCCGCGTTGCGCCGCGCAAGCATCTCTTTGATGGCGCCCATCGAGCTCGACTCGTCGTGCTCGAAGCGGAAGGTCGCGCTCAAGAAACATTCGTTCGGGATCCCGCGCACCGTGCGGTAGCCGATCTCGAACTCCGCGCGCGGGCGCTCGCGAACCCTGCCCTGCCGGTCGATCGTGGTAACGCTCTCGACGTGCGTCCAGGTCTCGCCGCCGAACGCTCCGGCGTTCATCGCGAGCGCGCCACCGACGGTCCCCGGGATCCCCGCGAAGAAGGCCGCGGGTCCGAGCTGCCAGCGCACACAGCGCTTGGCGAGCAGCATGCACGCGAGACCGGCGCTCGCGCGCACGCGCGTGTCGTCGACCCGGACCAGCTCGCGCGGCAGGGCGCCCGTCGCGATCACGGCGCCGCGAATGCCGCCGTCGCGCACGAGCAGGTTCGAGCCCAAGCCGAGCCAGTGGATGGGCGTCGTCACCGGCAGCTCGGCGAGGATCGCTTGGATCTCAGGGAAGCTCGCCGGCGTGTAGAACCAATCGGCCGGCCCGCCCACGCGCCACGACGTGTGCCGGGAGAGCGGCTCGTTGCGCAGCGCTTCGGTTCTCGTGGGCTCGGCGGTCACGGGGTTCATTTCTGCACCCCGACCGGGGTGCGCACGGCGAGTTTCTGGGGGAGCGTCGGCGCGATGGCGCCGATGCTGCCTGCCCCGAGCGTCAGCACGACGTCGTCGGCCTTGAGGACCTTGCGGAGCACGGCCGGCAGCTCGGCGAGCTCCTCGATGAAGATCGGCTCGACGGCGCCGCGCACGCGCACGGCGCGCGCGAGCGACTTGCCGTCGGCGCCGGCGAGCGGCGTCTCACCGGCCGAGTAGACGTTGGTCAAGATCAGAGCGTCGACCGTCGACAATACCTGCGCAAAATCGTCGATGAGCGCGGCCGTGCGCGTATAGCGATGCGGCTGGAAGCAGACGACGAGCCGCCGGCCGGGCCACGCGTCGCGCGCGGCCGCGATCGTCGCTGCGAGCTCGGTCGGGTGGTGGCCGTAGTCGTCGACAAAGGTGACGCGGCCCGCCGCCGTCTGCACCGTGCCGTGCACCTGGAGCCGGCGGTCGACGCCCGAGAATTCGGCGAGTGCTTTTTGGAGCGGCTCGTCGGGGATCTCGAGCTCGGCGGCGACGGCGACGGCCGCGAGCGCGTTCGAGACGTTGTGCATGCCCGGCAGGTTGAGCTCGATCGTGAGCGGCGCGCTGCGCTTCTCAATGAGCACGTCGAAGCGCGTGCGCAAACCCTGGCGCACGACGTTCGCGGCCCGAACGTCGGAACGGTCGCCGAAGCCGTAGCTCGCGACGCGCCGGCCGAGCGCGGGGATCAGCGCGCGCGTGTTGGCGTCGTCGCTGCACATGACGGCGAGCCCGTAGAACGGCAAGTTGTGCAGAAAGTCGAGGAACCCCTGCTTCAAGCGGTCGAGATCGTTCTCGTAGCTGCCCAAGTGATCGGCGTCGATGTTCGTCACGACGGCGATCATCGGTTGCAGGTGCAGGAACGACGCGTCGCTCTCGTCGGCCTCGGCCACGAGATAGCGGCCGAGGCCGAGCTTGGCATTGGTGTCGGCGCGCAGCAGGCGCCCGCCGATCACGAACGTGGGATCGAGCTCTGCTTCGGCCAGCACGCTCGCGATCAAGCTCGTCGTCGTCGTCTTGCCGTGCGTGCCCGCGATTGCGATGCCGTAACGGAAACGCATGAGCTCGGCGAGCATCTCGGCGCGCCGCACGACGGGGATGCGGCGCGCGCGCGCCGCCACGATCTCGGGGTTGTCGGCCGCCACGGCGCTCGAGAAAACGACGACGTCGGCGTCGCCCAAGTGCTCGGCCGCATGCCCTTCGGCGACGCTTGCGCCGAGCGAGCGCAACCGCTCCGTCACGCTCGACAGCTTGAGATCCGTGCCGCTCACCGCGTAGCCCAGATTGAGGAGCACCTCGGCAATGCCGGCCATGCCGGCGCCGCCGATGCCGACGAAGTGAATCGTGCGCGTGCGGCCCATCCGGTCTTTCATCGGTTGGCCTCCGCGAGCTCCACGCAAGCGCGCGCGATGCGGTCGGCCGCGTCGAGGCGCGCCTCCCGGCGCGCGCTCTCGGCCATGGCGATGAGCCGACCGAGATCGCCGAGACACCCGCCGAGCGCCTGCGCGAACGAGCGGGGATCCAAGTCTTTCTCCGCGATGGCGAGACCCGCGCCGCCGGCCGTGTAGTGGCGCGCGTTCATCGTCTGATGGTCGTCGATCGCCGTCGGCAGCGGAACCAAAATTGCGCCGACGCCGACGGCCGCGAGCTCGGCGAGCGTGCTCGCGCCCGCGCGCGCGACGACGAGGTCGGCCCACCGGAACGCGCCCGCGACGTCGTCGACGAAGGCGTCGACGCGCGCGTCGACGTGGGCCGCGGCATAAGCCGCACGCGTCTCCTCGACGCCGAGCCGCCCAGCCTGGTGCCAAACCTCGGGCCGTTGCTCGCGCGGCAACTCCGCGAGCGCGAGAGGCAACGCGCGATTCAGCGCCCGCGCGCCTTGGCTGCCGCCGATGATGAACAACCGTCGCCGCTCGGCGCGCCGCGCACCGAGGCGTTCGCGCGGCACATCGGCCGACGCGATGGAGTCGCGCACGGGATTGCCGACGACCTCGGCGCGTGCCCACGCCGGGAAGCTGTCCGGGAACGACGCGAAGATTTTCGCCGCGAGCGGCGCGAGCAGCCGATTGGTCGTTCCGGCGACGGAGTTCTGCTCGTGCAGCACGAGCGGTTTGCGCGCGAGCCATGCCGCGACGCCGCCGGGACCGGCGACGAAGCCCCCCATGCCGAGCACCGCCGCGGGCCGGCGCCGGCGCAACGCCCGAAGCGCCTGCGCGATGGCCCCAATGACGCGAAACGGCGCGCTCAAGTAAGCCGCGACGCCGCGGCCGCGAACGCCCGCGATCGTGATCCACTCGATCTCGATGCCGTGCGACGGCACCACGCGCGCTTCGATGCCGCGCTCCGTGCCGAGCCAGACGACGCTGCAGTCGCGCGCGCGCAAGGCTTGCGCCACGGCGAGGCCCGGGAACACGTGCCCACCCGTGCCGCCCGCCATGATCATGATGGGCCCTAGGCTCATCGCACGTAGCCTCGCTGCACGAGCCGGCGCTGACCACCGTAGAGCTCGTGGTGAATCCGGAGCAGCAAGCCGAGCGCCACGAGCGTGATAACCGTGCTGTTGCGGCCGTAGCTGATCAAGGGCAACGGCAAACCCTTCGTCGGCAGCAGGCCCGCGTTCACACCCATGTTGACGAACGCCTCGAAACCCAGCATGACGCCGATGCCGGTCGCCACGAGCCCTTGGAACGCCATGCCGCTCTGCATCGCCTCGCGGCCGAGCGCGAGCGCGCGATAGACGACGATGCCGAACAGCCCGATGACGAGCGTCGCGCCCGCGAATCCGAGCTCCTCGACGAGCACGGCGAACACGAAGTCGGTGTGCGCCTCGGGCAGATAGAAGAGTTTCTGGACGCTCTCCCCGAGCCCCACGCCGCCCCACTCGCCCCGGCCGATGGCCATGAGCGCTTGCGTGAGCTGAAAGCCCGAATCGTAGGGATCGGCCCACGGGTCGCGAAACGACATGATGCGCACGACGCGATACTCGGCCGAGAACGCGAGCAGCGTGAGCAGCGTGCCGCCCGCGAGCGCCGCGAGCATGAGATCGCGCAAGCGCGCGCCGCCGACGAACAGCACGGCAAGGCTCGTCGCACCAAGCACAACGGCGGCGCCGAAGTCGGGCTCGAGCAAGAGCAGGGCCGCCGCTGCGCCGACGACGGCGAGCGGCTTGACCAAGCCGTTCAGGCTCGCGCCGAGCTCGATCGACCGGCGCACGGCGTAGCTCGCGATGTAGAGCGTGAGCGCGAGACGCGCGGGCTCGGAAGCCTGCACGGTGATCGGCCCCACCAACAGCCAGCGCCGGCTGCCGTTGACTTCGTGCCCCAGCGACGGCACGAGCACGAGCACGAGAACTCCCAAACCGAACGCGAGCAGCAGCCAGTTGAGCCGGTACCAGAGATCGGTCGGTAGCGACACGACGAGTGCGAGACCGACGATGCCGATGGCGACGGCGCCGAGGTGCCGCACGAGAAAGTAGAGCGGCTCATCGGCGACGATCGACACGGAAGCCGACGTCACGACGATCATGCCGATCGCGACCAAGCCGACGATCGCGCAGATCAGCGGCACGTCGAAGGCGACGGTGTTCGGCTTGACGACTGCGCTCATGGCGGCAGCCCCAACGCCGCGCGCGCGAACAGGTCGCCGCGCTCCTTGTAGTCGCGGAACATGTCTTGGCTCGCGCACGCCGGCGACAGCAACACCGTGTCGCCGCGCTGCGCGAGCTCGGCAGCCCGCGCGACCGCATCGGCCATGCTCGCGGCGCGCGCCGTGCGGCACACGGGCTCAAGCACGCGCTCGAGCTCGTCGGCGGCGGCACCGATGAGCACGGCCGCGCGCAGCTTGCCGCGTGCACCGGCCGCGAGCGCTCCCAACTCCTGGCCTTTGCTGAGGCCCCCGGCGATGAGCACGAGCGGCCCCGCGAGCCCTTGCAGCGCCGCGAGCGTCGCGCCGACGTTCGTGCCCTTCGAGTCGTCGACGAAGGTGACGCCGCGCCGCACGGCGACGTGCTGACAGCGGTGCGGCAAGCCCGTGAACGCGCGCAGCGCGTCGAGCGCCGCGGGCAAATCCGTCGTGAGCTCGGCGGTTAGCGCGAGCGCGGCCAAGGCATTGGCCTCGTTGTGGCGGCCGCCGATCTTGAGCTCGGCCGCGGCAAGCAGCGGCTCGCGGTCGCGCGCGAGCCAACGCTCGCCGCGCTGCAAGACGACCGAGTAACCGCGCACGAGCTCGGTTGTGGCGGAGAACTGCACCGCATGCGCGTGGCGCGCGCCCATTGCGACGACGAGCGGGTCGTCGGCGTTGACGACGGCGTGCTCGGCCGCGCGCAACAGTTTTTCCTTGAGCTCGGCGTAGCGCTCGAATGTGCCGTGGCGGTCGAGGTGATCCGGCGAGACGTTGAGCACGGTCGCCGCGAGCGGCGCCAAGCTGTCGGTCGTCTCCATCTGAAAGCTAGAGATCTCGAGCACGTAGGCATCGGCCGGCGCGTCGAGCAGGTCGAGCGCCGGCGGGCCGAGATTGCCGCCGGCAGGCGCGCGCAAGCGTTGTGCGGCAAGCATCGCGGCGGCCAACGTCGTCACGGTGCTCTTGCCGTTGCTGCCCGTCACGGCGATGACGGGTGCGCGCGCCGCGAGCGCGAACAGCTCGATGTCGCCGATCACGGCCAGGCCGCGCCGGCGCGCCTCGGTGACCAGCGGCAGGTCGTACGGCAGACCCGGCGAGAGCACGACGCGGCTGGCGCCGTCGAGCCAGCTTACGTCGAGCGTCTCGAGCGCGATGGCGGCGTCGGGGCACTCCGCGCGCAACTCGGCGAGCCCCGGCGGGTCGGCGCGGCTGTCGATGACGCGCACGCGCTCGCCGCGCGCGGCGAGATAACGCGCGACGGCGGCCCCCGTCGTGCCGAGCCCGACGATGAGACTATGTTTGGCCATGGCACTCGCCACCGCTCGGTCCTTTCGTTGTACTGCTTCACCGCTGAAAAGCAGGCTTAAGCTCCACTGCGTCGCGGCCGTCGCCAGCATCAACGGATCTTCAAGCTCGCCAAGCCGATCAACACCAAAATCACGGTGATGATCCAAAAGCGCACGATCACCTTGGGCTCGGGCCAACCCTTGAGCTCGAAGTGATGGTGTAGCGGCGCCATGCGAAAAATGCGCCGGCCGGTCATCTTGTAGCTAGCAACCTGGATGATGACTGAGACGGTTTCGACGACGAAGACCCCGCCCATGATGAATAGCACCAGTTCTTGCCGCACCGCCACCGCAACGAGACCCAGAGCGGCACCGAGTGCGAGCGCACCGATGTCACCCATGAAGACTTGCGCGGGATAGGTGTTGAACCACAAGAAGCCCAAGCCGGCGCCAGCTAGGGCCGCACAGAAAACCAGGAGCTCGCCGGACCCCGCGACGTACGGGATCCCGAGATAAGACGAGTAAATGACGTTGCCCGCGGCCAACGCGAAGATGCCGAGCGCGGTGCCGACGAGCACGGCCGGCATGATCGCGAGCCCGTCGAGCCCGTCGGTGAGATTCACGCCGTTGCTCGCGCCGACGATCACGATGGTCGTGAACACGATGTACGCGACGGCACCGAGGGGTATGCCCGTGCTCGGGATATACGGTATGAGCAGCGCGTATTCCACGACGGGGTTCTCGGCCGTGTAGTAGAAAGCCGCCGCGAGCGCAAGCGCGCCGACCGTTTGCCAGAAGAACTTCGCACGTGCGGAGAGTCCCTTCGAGTTGCGCAGGACGACCTTCTTGTAGTCGTCCACGAAGCCGATGACGCCGAAGTACAGCGTCCCGCCGAGCGTGAGTAGCACGAACCGATTGCTCAAGTTCGCCCAGAGCAGGGTGCTCACGGCGATCGCGAGCAGGATCAGCGCTCCACCCATCGTCGGCGTGCCGGCCTTCGGCAAGTGGCTCTCGGGCCCGACCCGGCGAATCTGCTGACCGACGCGCTGCATCTGCAGGCGCTGGATCAGATACGGGCCGAACGCGAACGACAGCACGAGCGCCGTCAGCGCACCCAGGATCGCGCGGGTCGTGAGGTAGCTGAAAACGTTGAAGCCCGAATAGATCTGGGTCAGGTACTCGGCGACGTAAAACAGCATCAGTTCGCCCTCATGCCGTCGGCTTCGAGGGCCTTCACGAGTCGGTCGAGGCCCATGACGCGCGAGCCTTTGACGAGCACGGTGACGTCCAGCCCAAGCAGCGGCTCGAGCGCTGCGCGGGCGGCGTCGATGTCGGCTAGGCGCTGGCCGGCCGAGCCGAACGCGCGCGCGGCCCCGGCCGCGAGCTCGCCGAGCGCGAACAGGTCGTCGCAACGGCCGCGCGCGTACTCGCCGATCTCTTGGTGGAGCTCCGGCGCCGCGGGGCCGAGCTCGGCCATGTTGCCGAAGACGAGAATGCGGCGGCCGCCCAGCGCGGCGAGGTGGTCGAGCGCCGCGCGGACCGAGGCCGGGTTCGCGTTGTAGCTGTCGTCGATGATCGTAGCCCCGTGGCGGCCCGGCACTGCGCGCAGCCGCCCGCGCACGGGCGCCGCACGCGCGAGGCCGGCGACGATGTCCTCGGCGCTCGCGCCGACGACCTGCGCCGCGGCCGCCGCGGCGAGCGCATTGGCGACGCTCTGTCGGCCGAGCAGCGGCAGCCAGACGTCGGCTTCCTCGCCGTCCGGCAACCGCATCCGGAACTCCGAGCCCAAGGCCATGAACTGCGGCTCGCCGAGCACGCGGCAGTCGGCGTTCGCCGCAAAGCCGAACGTGACCGTAGAATCACAGCGCGAGCGCGCGACCCAAACGCTGCAGAAACGATCGTCGGCATTGAGCACGGCAGATCCTGCGCGCGGCAGGTGATCGAGCAGCTCGCCCTTGGCTTGGCACACGCCTTCGAGCGACCCGAAGCCCTCGAGATGCGCCGCCGCGGCGTTCGTGATGATGCCGACGGTGGGTTGCACGAGGCTCGCGAGGTAATCGATCTCGCCCAAGTGATTGGCGCCGAGCTCGATGACCGCGGCGTCGTGCTCGTCGGTGAGCCGCATGAGCGTCAGCGGCACGCCGATGTCGTTGTTCAAGTTGCCTTGCGTGACGCAGATCGAGCGGCTCACGCCCAAGATCGCGGCCACGAGCTCCTTGACCGTCGTCTTGCCGCTGCTGCCCGTCACGGCCACGATCGGAATCGAGAACGATGCGCGCCAGGCGTGCGCCATCGCGCCGAGCGCGCGGCGCGAGTCGCGCACTTCGATCTGCGGCAGGTTTGATGCCGCCAGCCGCGACACGAGCGCGCCGGCCGCACCTTTGGCTTCCGCCTCCGGAACGAAGTCGTTGCCGTCGAAGCGATCGCCGGGAATCGCGACGAATAGCGCGCCCGGCACCAGCGAGCGCGTGTCCGTGCTCACCAGGCCGAACGACCGGTCGGCGCCCACGAGCCTGCCGCTGGCCTCGCGAGCGACGGCTGCGAGCGTGCGCGCCATCACGGCGCCACCCCGAGAAGCTCGGCGGCAACCGCGCGATCGCTGAACGCGCGCCGTTCCGTGCCGACGAGCTGCTCCGTTTCGTGACCTTTGCCCGCGACGAGCACGACGTCGCCGGGTCGCGCGCGCTCGATCGCCGTCTTGAGCGCGGCGCGGCGATCGTGGACGACGTTGACACGCGGGTGGTCGCCGATGCCTTCGCGAATGTCTTCGACGATCGACGCGGGATCCTCGCTGCGCGGGTTGTCGTCCGTGAGCACGATGCGATCGGCGAGATCCGCGGCGACCCCGCCCATGAGCGGCCGCTTACCGCGATCGCGGTCGCCGCCGCAGCCGAAGACGCACCAGAGCTCGCCAACGAAGGCGGCCTCGAGCGTCGTGAGCACGCGGAACAACGCGTCGGGCGTGTGTGCGTAGTCGACGACGACCCAGGGCTTGTCCGGCAGACCCCCCAACACCTCCATGCGGCCCGGCGCCGGTTGTGCGGCGCCGAGCGCCGTGCACGCGGCCGGCAGCGCCATGCCCTGCGCGACGAGCGCGCCGAGCGCCGACAGCAGGTTCTCGGCATTGAATGCGCCGATGAGCTTCGACGTGAGCCGGCCCGTGCCGAATTCACCCGCGACATCGAGGTCCACGCCCGTGAGATCCGCGCGCTTGAGCCGTGCCCAAAGCTCGACGGAGGAACTGCGCATGCTCGTGCGCACCAGCGTGCAACTTTCGTCCAAGTCCGCGGCAATTGTCGCCGCAAATGGATCATCGGCATTGAGCACGGCTACTTTGAGGCCCGGAATCTTGAACAGCTTGCGTTTCGCATCGCCGTAGCTCGCGAGATCGCCGTGCTCGTCCAAGTGATCGCGCGTGAGATTCGTGAAGATCGCCGTGTGGAACGTCAGGCCCGCGACGCGATCCTGCTTGAGCGCATGCGACGAGACCTCCATCGCGACGCGCGGCGCGCCGAGCTCGGCGAGCTCGCGGTGCAGCGTCAGCGTGTCCGGCGTGGTCAAGCCGTGCACCGTGAGCGCGGGCGGGACGCCGTAGCCGAGCGTGCCGACGTAGCCGCACGGCCGCTGCGGCTGGCTCAAGACCTGCGCGAGCAGGTAGGCGACGGTCGTCTTGCCGTTCGTGCCCGTGACCCCAAGCAGCGTCGGCAGCGCGGTCGTCGCATAGAACTCGCGCGCGAGCTCGCCGAGCCGCGCTTTGAGATTCGGCACGGCGAGGCACGGCTCGGGCGGCACGGCGAATGCGCGGCTCGGCTCGTAGAGCACGATCGCGGCGCCTCGCTCGAGCGCTTGGCGCGCAAAGCTAAGACCGTGCTCGCGCTGCCCGGGCACGGCGACGAAGGCCGCGCCGGGGCCGGCTTGACGGCTGTCGAGCGTGAGATCCGTGATCGCGAGGCGCGCATAGCCGCCGGCCGCGCTGCCGAGCAGGTCACCGAGCGTTTTGCCGCGGACGCTAAGCGCCGCCATCATGGCCTCACCCGCGCTTCTGCCACGACGGTCAGCGCCGGCGCGGGTAGCGCATCGGGCGGGACCGCGAGCACGCGTAGCGCGCCCGAGACGATGTTGGCGAACACGGGCGCCGCGACGTCGCCGCCGTAGTACGCGCCCTTGGGCTCGTCGATCATGACGACCACGACCAGCCGCGGCTGACTCGCCGGAGCGAAGCCGGCGAAGATCGCGGCGTGACGCTCGTCGCTGTAACCGCCGGCGACCGCCTTTTGCGAAGTGCCCGTCTTGCCCGCGATGTGGAAATTGCGCACCGCCGCGCGCTGCCCAGTGCCGGCCGGAGAGACGACGGCCTCGAGCATGGCCGTGAGCTCCCGTGCCGTGTCGGCGGAGATGACGCGCTCGCCCTTCGGCGCTTCGTCGAGCCTAAGCAGCGACACCGGCCGCAGCGTGCCGCCGGCAGCGATGACCGCATAAGCGCGCGCGAGCTGCAAAGCCGTGACGTTGACGCCATAGCCGTAAGCCAGCGTAGCCTGGCCCACCGTGCGCCAGTGCCGCGGGTCGTTGAGCGTGCCCGCAGACTCACCGGGGAACGCACTATCCGTGAGCCGGCCGATGCCGAAGCCGGACAACACATCCCAGATCGCGTGCGGCTCTCGCGTCAGCGCGACACGTGCCGCGCCGACGTTGCTCGACTGCGCGAGCACCGTCGTCAAATCGATGCGGCCGAAATCCGAAGGGTCCTCGGTCACGAAGCGGTTGTTGATCACGAGCTCGCCCGGCGAAGTGTCGATAACCGACCGCGGCGTGTACTCGCCGTTGTCGAGCGCTTCGGCCATCACGAACGGCTTGAACGTCGAGCCCGGCTCGAACATGTCCGTGACCGCGCGGTTGCGATACGTCTCCACCCCGTACTGCGAGCGGTCGTTCGGGTTGTACGACGGCTGGTTGACCATCGCGAGCACCTCGCCCGTGCCGGGATCGAGGATCACGATGGAGCCCGACCGCGCGCGGCTCTCGACCACGGCGGCCTTGAGCTCGCGGTAGGCGAGGTACTGCAAGCGCAGGTCGAGGCTCGTGCGCAGGTCGCGGCCCGGCCGCACCGGCGTCAGGAGCTCGACGTCCTTGATGATCGTGCCGCGCTGGTCCTGGAGCACGCGCTTTAGGCCGTTCTCGCCCTTGAGCCAATGGTCGAAGGCGGCTTCGAGCCCCTCGAGCCCGCGGTCATCGACGTCCGTGAAGCCGAGAACGTGTGCCGTGACTTCGCCCGCGGGGTAATAGCGGCGGTACTCGCGTAGCGTGCCGACGCCCGGCAGGCCGAGGCGAAGCACCTGCGCGGCCTTGCCCGGCAAGACGCGCCGCTCGAGGAACACGAACTCGCGATCGAGGTTGCTCGTGATACGGCGCGCGAGCCACTCCTCGTCTTGACCGAGCGCGGCCGCGAGCTCGCCGAGCCGATCGAGCTCGACCTTAAGCTCCTGCGGGTTCGCATATAGCGTGTCGATCGGTGTGCTGACCGCGAGCGGTTCGCCGTGGCGATCCGTGAGCGAGCCGCGGTGCGCGGAAATCTGCCGCATGCGCAGATGCCGGTCGTTGGCTTGCTCGGCGAGGAAATCCTTGTCCACGACTTGCAGATAGAGGATCCGCCCTTCGAGCCCGAGAGCCGCGGCTGCGAAGCTGACGAGCAGCAGCGCGCTGCGCCAATGCGCCCGCTCCGCGACGGTCGTCTTCGTCGCCCTGCTCATCGCGGCTCAACCTCGTCGAACACGACGACCAGCGCGTCGTCGCCGGGCTCCGTGAGCCGCAGGCGCTGCCTCGCGAGCGTCTCGATGCGCGAATGTGTCGCGTAGGTGCTCTGCTCGATCTGCAGGCGGTCCCAATCGACTAGCAGACGATCGAGCTCCCGGGCCTGTTCCTCGGCCGCTACGAAGAGCTGGCGCGAGCGGTGCTCGACGTCGACGATCCAAATGCCGGACGCCACTACGGCCGCGGCGAGCACGAGCACGCCGACGAGCTCGAGCGCCTCTTTGCTCATGCTGCTTGCTCGAGCGCTACGCGCGCTGCGACGCGCAACCGCGCGCTGCGAGCACGGGGGTTGCGCTCGACCTCTGCCGCGGTCGGGCGCACGAGCTTGCCGACGCGCGTGAGACGCGCCCGCGCCTGCGGAGGAATGTCAGGCAAACCGGCGTAGGCTTCGTCGCCGCGCGCCTCGCGCGCCATGAAGCGTTTGACGATCCGGTCTTCGAGCGAATGGAAGCTGATCACGACGAGCCGCCCGCCCGCGGCGAGCAATGTGAGAGCCGCCGCGAGCCCGCGCTCGAGCGCGCCGAGCTCATCGTTGAGCGCGATGCGAATGGCCTGGAACGTGCGCGTGGCCGGATGGCTGCGGCCGGCCTGCCGGCCGGCATGCGCGGCGACAAGGTCCGCGAGCTCGCGCGTCGTCGTGAGCGGCTGCGTCGCGCGCAGGCGAACGATGGCGGCCGCGATGCGCCGTGCGCTCGGCTCCTCGCCGTAGCGAAACAGCACGTTGGCGAGCTCCTGCTCCGAAACGCTCGCAAGCCATTCGGCTGCCGTCGCCCCCTCCGTCGTGTTCATCCGCATGTCGAGAGGTCCGTCGTGCGCGAAGCTGAAGCCACGCGCCGCGCTATCCAGTTGCGGGGAGGAGACGCCGAGATCGAAAAGCACGCCAGCCAACGAATGGCCGCCGAGCCAGGCAGCGGCGACGGTTCCGAGCTCTTCGAAGCCGCAGTGTTGGACGGTGAACCGCCGGTCGCCCCCGAATCGCGCTCCCGCGTCAACCACCGCTTCCGGGTCTTTGTCCAAGGCGAGTAACCGTCCCTGTGATCCAAGCCGCGCCAGTATTTCGGCGCTATGCCCGCCGCGTCCGTAGGTCGCATCGACGTACCAACCGTCATCCCGCAACGACAAACCTTCGAGCGCTTCCTGGAGCAGCACGGGCTGATGTCCAGGCGCTCTGGTCACCGGCGGCAATGCCCTACAAAGACAGCGTTTCGAGTTCTTGTGGTAAGACCGCCTCTTCGCCCTCGTCGTCCGCGAGCCACTCGTCGCGGCGCGCATTCCAGCGTTCTTCGCTCCAGAGCTCGAACTTCTTGCCTTGGCCGATGAGCATCGCTTGCCGCTCGAGCCCCGCGAACTCGCGCAGCTCACGCGTCAGCAAAATGCGGCCGTGGCCGTCCATCACGAACTCGGTGGCGTACCCCAACATCAAACGCTGCAAGCGCCGCACCTGCTTTTTGAGCGCGGGCATGGCGGCGAGCTTGCGTTCGACTTCCTCCCAGTCAGGCTGTGGATAGATGAGCAGGCAGTGATCTCGGTCGACGGTGATCACCAATTCCCCACGCGCAACGGCCAACAGGCGCTCCCGATAGCGGCTCGGGATGGCCAGCCGACCCTTGGCGTCCAAAGTGACCTTGGTTGCACCGCGGAACATATCCAGAATGAGACCTGATGGCCCATTCTCCCCCACTTTTTTCCACTTCCGGCCACTATATTGACAGCGGCGGCCGACTGTCAACGAGAGTCAGCGAAAAAGTGTGAACTCCGACAATTAGTTAGCTGGGGCTGTCCGCGAGCGCGTCGACGAGGGCGTCCGAGACACGCCGGAAGAGCGTCCCTGCGGCTCGGCGGCGCACATCCCTGTGCGCCGACGGTCTCGGACGCCCTCGTCGACGCGCTCGCGGACAGCCCAGATGGAGTAGAGAGGGAGTCGGCCTGTAAGCCGGGTTCTGTCGAGAGCAGCCATTCATCTGCGATGCGCGTCGCCGCGCACCTGTAGCGACCTACCCGGGAGCTCGTGTGGGCACACTTAACGCTCCCCTATTCGGTCTTGCTCTAGGTGGGGTTTACCGTGCCGCAGAGTGTTGCCACCTGCGCGGTGCGCTCTTACCGCACCTTTTCACCCTTACCTGCCGTTGCCGGCCGGCGGTATATTTTCTGTGGCACTTTCCGTGGGCTCGCGCCCCCCAGGCGTTACCTGGCACCCTGCCCATGGAGCCCGGACTTTCCTCCGGGTGTTACCCCAGCGGCTGCCCGGCCGACTCCCGCGCACAGTGTACGCCGCTGCGCCCGCGAGCGGGGCTCAAGTACGCAGCAGCCGGTAGAGCTCGTTGCGCGCGACGCCGGTGATCGCACTCGTCAACCGCAACGCCACGGCCGGCTCGAGCTCCTCCGCGAGCACCGCGTAGACGCGGCGCGCGGCGGCCTCGTCGGGCGCGGCAGCCGCCGCGCCGGCCACTACGATCACGAACTCGCCGAGAGCGGGAATGTCGCCACCGAGCCGCGCCGCAAGCTCGGCAAGCGAGCCCGTCGCGATCTGCTCGTGAACCTTCGTGAGCTCGCGCGCGAGGGCCGCACGGCGCTCCGCACCGAAGACGTCGCTCAGCGCAGCCAGCGTCGCGGCGACGCGGTGCACGGCCTCGTAGAAGACGAGCGTGCGCGGCTCGTCGCGCAGCTCGACGAGACGTTCGGCGCGCGCGCTCGCGCGCCGCGGCAGAAACCCTTCGAACACGAAGCGATCCGTGGCCAGGCCCGCGGCGCTGAGCGCCGCAACCGCGGCGCACGGCCCGGGCACGGGCACGACCGTCACGCCCTTGGCCTGCGCGGCGCTCACGAGCCGCCAGCCGGGATCGCTGATGAGCGGCGTGCCGGCATCGCTGACGAGCGCGACGGATTCGCCGTGCTCGAGACGGGCGAGCAGCTCGGGCACACGCTCGCTCTCGTTATGCTCGTGGTAGGCAATAAGTCGCGATTCCGCCCCGATTCGCGATAGCAATCCCCGGGTGTGGCGCGTATCCTCGGCTGCAATGACCCCCGCCGCCGCGAGCACTTCGCGCGCCCGCTCGGTCAAGTCGGCTAAATTGCCGATCGGCGTGGCGACGACATAGAGCTTGCCGCGCTTGGCTCGTGTATCGGTCATGGACGACACTCGGATGCTCGTGAGCGACAGTCAGTTTACAAGCGGGTTGCGCCGCGCAGCCAGGACGCTCGTCTTCACGCTGCTCGCGGCGACCGCCGCGTGCACGTCGCTGACGCCGACGCCGCGCACGCCCGTCGACACCACCGCGCTCGAGCAGCGCGCCCGGGCGGCCGAGGAATCCGGCAATGCGGGGGCGGCCGCGGACCTCTATACGCAGCTCGCCGCGGCGACAACGGGGTCGCGCCGCGTCGAGTTCTTGCTCGCGGCCGCACGCCTGGCCGCCGATTACGGCGACACCGCGCTCGCGCGCCGGCGCTTGAACGATGCGCGCACCGGCGCCACGCCCGCGCAGCTCGAGACGAGCGCCGTGCTGCTCGCGCGCCTCGAGCTCGCCGAAGGGCGGCCGCAGGTCGCGCTCGACGTGCTGGCGACGCTGCCGTCGCTCGGCGAAGCGGCAGGGAGCGACGCGGCCGCCGTGCGCGGGCAGGCGCTATTCCGCGTGGGCCGCCCCGTCGAAGCCGTGCGCGCGCTCGTCGAGCGCGAAGTGTGGCTCACCGATGCCGCCGCGATTCTCGCCAATCAGCGCATGATCTGGGACGGGTTCCGGCAGCAGCCGCTCCTGTCGCCCGCCGCCACGGGCGACGTGATCATCGACGGCTGGCTCGCGCTCGCGCCGCTCGCCACGACCACCGGCGCGGATCTGCGCCGCGCGTTGCTCGGTTGGCGACAGACGTATACGACGCACCCGGCGGCGGCCGGGCTCTTGGCGGAGCTGCTGGCCTCGCAACGGGACACGGCCTTCCCCACCCAAATCGCGTTGCTGCTGCCGTTGTCCTCGCCGCAACGTGCGGAGGCAAGCGCGATCCGCGACGGTTTCCTGGCCGCGCACCTGCGCGCCGCAGGAAGCTTCGCGACGACGCTGCGCGTCTACGACTCCGCGCAGCTCGGCAGCAGCGCGGCCTATCTACAAGCACAGCTCGACGGCGCGGAGTTCATCGTCGGCCCACTGCTGCGCCCCGAGGTCAACGAAGTGATCGGCGAAGCCAGTTTCGTGCCGACGTTGGTCCTGAACTTCGCGCAAACCGACACGGCGTTTCGGAGCGGCTTTCACCAATTCGCGTTGGCGCCCGAGGACGAAGTCGCGACGATAGCGACAGCGGCGATCGCCGCAGGCGCCAAGACAGCGCTCGCGTTCGTGCCGAGCAATCAGTACAGCTACGAGATCCGCGACAGCTTCGAGGCCGCCTTCGAGCAGGCCGGAGGGGAACTGCTCAATTGGTACGGCTACGAGCCTGCGTTGTCCGATTTCTCGCAACCCGTTGCCGCGCTGCTCAACGTCACGCGCAGCCGCGACCGCCATCGCCGGCTCGCGGCGAACTTAAGTGTGCCCGTGCAGTTCCCCGAGCCACGCCGGCGCGACGACGTCGACATGATCTTCGTGCTCGCCGACGATCGCGCTGCGCGGCTCATCGCTGCGCAGCTCAGGTTCTTCGGAGCGAGCGACATTCCGACTTACGCGACCGCGCAGATCTTCGACGCCGCAGGCACGGCGCGTGACAACGAATTGAACGACATCATCTTCGCCGACGTGCCGGCGCTCATCGCACCCGACGACGTCGCCACCGACGTGCGCGCGGAGCTCGCAACGTACTGGCCGCAGCGCGACTCGCTGCTGCGCTACTACGGCATGGGTTTCGATGCCTACCGGCTCGTCGGCCCGCTGTTCACCGAGGACCAGGGCGCGTGGCCCATTCGCGGTCTTTCGGGAGACCTGTCGCTCGACGCGCGAGGGCGAGTGCGCCGCGTCCTGCCGCTCGCGCAGTTCCGCAACGGCCGCCCGGTCGTCTACGAGGTGACTCCGCCGGCCCTCGAAGCGAGCGGCCTCATCGGCCAACGCTGAATGCAGCTCGAGCGCGGCCGACTCTGGGAGTCGCGCGCGGCTGCCTATCTCGAGGAACAAGGGCTCACGATCGTCGCGCGCAGCCACCGCTGCCGCCTCGGCGAGCTCGATCTCGTCTGCAGCGACGACCGGCACGTCGTCGTCGTCGAAGTGCGCGCGCGTCGCACCAATGCGTACTGCTCCGCAGCCGAGAGCGTCGGCCCACACAAGCGTCATCGCATCGTGCAAGCGACGCGCCATTTCCTGATGCGCTACCCGCGCTGGCAAGCGGCGCCCGTCCGTTTCGACGTCGTGACTTTCGACGCGATCGACACGGCGGAGCCACGCATCGAGTGGATCAAGAACGCCTTCGAGGCCAGTTGAAGCTTCGGGGCGTTCGAGGCAGAGTGGCTGCGAACCTGCGCTTCAACGACACCATGGATCAACGCGTACGCCGCCACTTCGAAGAAAGCATCGCGACCAAGCAGGCCGCGATCCAACTCGCACCCACGATCGTCGACGCCGCCGCGATGATGACTCGTTGCCTGCTCGAGGACGGCAAGATCTTAAGCTGCGGCAACGGCGGCTCGGCCGCCGACGCGCAGCATTTCTCGAGCGAGCTGCTCAACCGTTTCGAGCTCGAGCGCCCGGGGCTGCCGGCCGTCGCGTTGACCACGGACAGCTCGACGCTCACGTCGATCGCCAACGACTATGCATTCGTCGAGGTATTCGCCAAGCAGGTGCGCGCGCTCGGCCAGCCGGCCGACGTGTTGCTCGCGATCTCGACTTCGGGCAACTCCGAGAACGTCGTGCGCGCGATCCACGCGGCGCACGAGCGCGGGCTACGCATCGTCGCGCTCACGGGCCGCGACGGCGGCGCGATCGCGGGAGCGCTCGGCGATGCCGACGTCGAGATTCGCGTGCCCGCCGAGCGCACGTGCCGAATCCAGGAGGTCCACCTCCTGATCATCCATTGCCTCTGCGACCTCATCGACGCCGAGCTCCTCGAACCCCGCTGACCGGTGTGGTGGCGTTTCCGACGCGCGCTCCGAGTGCCCCTCCCGAGACACGCCGGAAGACCGTCCCTGGGGCTCGTCTGCGCACATCCCTGTGCGCAGACGGTCTCGGGAGGGGCACTCGGAGCGCACGTCGGAAACGCGTTGGCTATTTGACGACTTTTAGCTTCGTCTTGCCGGGCTTGGGCGGTGGTGGCGCGGGGCCGCCGGTAGTGGGCGTCGGGGGCGTGGCATCGTCATCGTTGAAGATCATGCCCTGGCCGGTCTCGCGCGCGTAGATACCGAGCACGGCGGCGACGGGGATCGACAGCGCTTGGGACACGCCGCCGAAGCGTGCCTCGAACATCACGAAGTCGTTGCCGAGGGAGAGTCCGCGTGTCGCCGTAGGGCTCACGTTGACGACGATCTTGCCGTCCTGGACGTGCGCTTCCGGCACACGCACGCCGTCGCGCCGCGCGTCGACGACGAGGTGCGGGGTGAAACCGTTGTCCACCATCCACTCGTGCATCGCCCGCAGCAGATAGGGGCGCTGCTTGGTTGGCGGGTTGGCTACTGCCGTAGCTCCCGCTCCTGATCGGTGAGGCTCGCCTGGAACGATGGCCGCGAGAACACGTCGTCCATGTACCGTTGGATGGGACGCGCAGGCGCCAGCAGCTTGATGCCGAACGACGGCAGCCGCCAGAGGATCGGAGCGATCGTCGCATCGACGAGCGAGAACTCGTCGCTCAAGAAGAACTTTTTGGCGGCGAAGATCTCCACGCTCGACAGGATGCTCTCCTCGAGCGCCTTAACGGCGCGTGCCGAGGGCTTGCGCTCCAGGCCCGCGGCGATCTCGCCGGCCAGCGAGTACCAATCGTGCTCGATGCGGAACAACGCCAAGCGAAACTGGGCGCGCGTCACGGGGTCGACGGGCATGAGCGGCGGATGCGGGAACCGCTCGTCGAGGTACTCGATGATGACCCGCGAATCGTAGAGCACGAGGTCGCGGTCGACGAGCGTGGGAACGCTGTTGTACGGGTTCAAGTCGAGGAGATCCTCGGGCAGGTTGCCGTCGTCGACGTCGACGATGTCGATCGTGATGCTCTTCTCCGCCAACACGAGCCGGGTCCGATGACTCCACGGGTCGGTAGGCCTCGAAAACAGCGTCATCACGGATCGACGGCTGGCGATGACCGTCATCTGACAGGACTCCTTACTCCGCGTTAGAGGCGGCGCTCCGGAAGTGCTACTTCACGTCCTTCCAGATTTCCTTCTTGAGCATGAAAGCGATCAGGAGGAACACGAGCAGGAAACCGATCACGCGAATGCCGAGCTGCTGGCGCTGTCGCTTGATCGGCTCGCCGATATAATCGAGAAAATTGACGATGTCGCGCACGGCGTCGTCGAAGGCCTCGGCCTCGAGCCCACCGGGCGTGACCGCCTCGAATCCCTCGAACACTCGGGCGTTGCGCTCGCCGGTGCCGAACACGGCGCGCTGCGTGCCTTGCAGCTGCCACAGCACGTGCGGCATGTTGGTGCCGGGCATGACCACGTTGTCGACGCCCGCCGGCCGGTTCGGCGCGACGTAGAAGCTGCGCAAATACGTGTAGATGTAGTCGTTGCCGCGGCTGCGTGCGATCAACGAAAGATCGGGCGGCGCGACCGTGAACCAGCGCTCCGCGTCCACGGGATTCATGGCGTTGGCCATGAGGTCGAACGGTTGCTCGCCCGTGAACATGAGGTTGTCGGTGAGCTGCAGCTCGGTGAGCTGCAGGTCTTGCGCGAGCCGGTTGTAGCGCACGTACTTCGCCGAATGGCAGCCGAGGCAGTAGTTGACGAAGTACTTCGCGCCGCGCTGCAGCGACTTTAAGTCGGCAATGTTGTTGTTCGCTTCGTCGAGCACCGGCTCGTACTGGGAGAATGCTGGGCTCGCGAGGCCGACGGCCAACACCAAGGCGATGACCGCGTTTCTCACCACGTGACCCTCGTCGGCACGGGTTTGGTCTTCTCATGGCGCGTGTAGAACGGCATCAGGGCAAAAAACGCGAAGTACAGGACCGTGAAGGTCAAACACAGCCGGGCCACGAGGGTCGTCGGGGGCTGCAGGCCGAGGTAGCCGAGCACGATGAACGTGACCGCGAACCCCATGAGCGCGACCTTGTAGATCCAGCTGCGATAGCGGATCGATTTCACACGGCAGCGATCGAGCCAGGGCAGCAAAAACGGCACCAGTACCGCCGCCCCCATGAGCGCGACGCCGATCTCCTCGTTCGGCACGGCGCGCAAGACGGCGTAGAACGGCGTGAAGTACCAGACCGGGGCGATGTGCTCGGGCGTGCGCAACGGGTCGGCCGGCTCGAAATTGGCGTGCTCGAGGAAATACCCGCCCATGTCGGGCGCGAAAAACACCACGGCCGAGAACACGATCAGGAAGACGATGACGATCACCAAGTCCTTGCTCGTGTGGTACGGGTGGAATGCCACGCCGTCGATGGGCTTGCCGTTCGGGCCCTTATGCTCCTTGATCTCGATGCCGTCCGGGTTGTTGGACCCGACCTCGTGCAGCGCCATGATGTGGACGGCGACGAGCAGTAACAGTATGAGCGGCACTGCGATCACGTGAAACGCGAAGAAGCGGTTCAGCGTGATGTCGGAGATGTAGAAGTCACCGCGAATCCACTCGGCCAGCTCGTCGCCGACGAACGGCACGGAGCCCATCAGCGTGACGATGACCTGCGCGCCCCAGTACGACATGTTGCCCCACGGCAGCAGGTAGCCGAAGAACGCCTCCGCCATGAGCGCGAGGTAGATGAACATGCCGATGATCCAGACGAGCTCGCGCGGCTTCTTGTACGAACCGTAGAGCAGCCCGCGGAACATGTGCAGATAGACGACGACGAAGAACGCCGACGCCCCCGTCGAGTGCAGATAGCGGATGAGCCATCCCCAATCGACGTCACGCATGATGTACTCGACCGAGCCGAACGCCTCGGCGGCCGAGGGTTTGTAGTTCATCGTGAGGAAGATGCCCGTTACGATCTGGAGCACGAGCACGAACATGGCGATGATGCCGAAGCCGTACCAGACGTTGAAGTTCTTCGACGCGTAGTACTCGGTCGCGTGCTCCTTGATGAGCTTCGTCATCGGGAAGCGCTCGTCGATCCAAGCGCCGAACGCGGAAAGACCGCGGCCTAGCCGATCGAAGACATCCACCTCGGTGCTCGACATCTATGAGGTCCCGGCGTCGGAGCCGATGAGAATCGTGTTGTCGTTGATGTAGCGGTGCGGCGGCACGAGCAGGTTCGTGGGCGCAGGGACACCGGTGAACACGCGTCCCGCCAGGTCGAACTTCGACCCGTGGCACGCGCAAAAGAAGCCGCCCGGCCAATCGGAACCCAAGTCTGCTGGCGCCACGTCGAAACGCGGGGCCGGCGCGCAGCCGAAGTGCGTGCAGACGCCCTCGACGACGAGCACCTCGGGCCTGATGCTGCGGTGCTCGTTCTTAGCATAGCCCGGCTGCTGATCCTCCTCGGAGGCCGGATCGCGCAGCAATGCAGCGTCCTTGCCGAGCGTGGCGAGCATCTCCGGCGTGCGGTGCAGGATGTAGATCACGCGGCCGCGCCACTCGACTCTGAGCAAGGCGCCGAGCTCGAGCTTGCTGATATCGATGGTCACGGGCGCGCCGAGCGCTTGGGCCCGAGCGCTCGGCCTGAAGGATGCGATGAACGGCACTGCCGTCGCGATCGCCCCGGCGCCGCCGGTGACGACCGTGGCCACGGTCAAGAAATGTCGCCGCGTGAATCCGCCGCTTTCAGCCACGGATCACCCCTCGACCGAGAGGGCCAAGCATCAGGAAATTTCCCACTTCCGCCACACTTGAGTTTAGAGCTCCGCGCGGGTGTCGCACGCGATCCTTTCGTACGCCGCGCAGCGGTTCCGAGACGGCCGGCATTATACACAGCGCCGAAACGGCTTGGCCACCGACGCGGGCAGGGACGCGGGCAGGGATGCCCGCGGTAGAGCAACGCAGGAGCAGTTGCCGAAGGAGCCGTGAGCGAGCTGCTAGACTGCCGCGATGTCGCCCGTGTGGAAGGTCACCGCCTTCATCGCGCAATCGGTCGCGCTCGGGTTGGCCGTGGCGTTCGTGGCCGTGCTCATCCGACCCGAGCTCATCAATCGCACCGCACCCACCGCCTCAGGCCCGGCGAGCTATGCGCAAGCCGTCGCGGCGAGCGCGCCCGCGGTCGCCATCGTGTACGCCGAGCGCACGGTGAGAACGGCGCCCAACGCGAGGGTGCGCGATCGTTTGCTCGGCTCCGGCGTCGTCATCGACCGCGACGGCCATGTCGTCACGAACTATCACGTCATCGAGGGCGCCGACGCGATCCGCGTGCAGCTGGCCGACGGCCGCGTCGCCATCCCGGAGCTCGTCGGCACGGACCCCGACACCGAGCTCGCGCTGCTGCGCATCGATCTGCCCGATCTACCCCAGGTCCGGCTCGGCCGCTCCGATACGCTCGAGGTCGGCGAGGTCGTGCTTGCCATCGGCAACTCGCTGGGACTCACCCAAACGGTGACGATGGGCATCGTGAGCGCGACGGGGCGCGGGCAGCTCGGCGTCACGGCCTTCGAAGATTTCATCCAGACCGACGCGGCCATCAACGTGGGCAACTCCGGCGGCGCGCTCGTCAACGCGCGCGGCGAGCTCGTCGGCATCAACACGGCCGTCATCAGCTGGGCGCCGGATCAGATGCCCGAGGGGCTCGGCTTCGCGATCCCCGTCAATCTCGTGCGCGGCGTCATGCAGCAGCTCATCGCCAACGGCCGCGTAATCCGCGGGTATCTCGGCGTCGACGACCCCCGCGACCTGCTGGCTGCGCAAACGCGGGTCCTCGGCATCGACGGGCCGGCGGTGCTCCTCACGAGCGTCACCGGCCCGGCCGAGAGGGCCGGCCTGCGCCCCGGCGACGTGCTCACGCACTTGAACGGCGAGCGCATGTTCACGCGCCAGCAGGCCATGAACCTCGTCGCGAGCACACAGCCCGGCGGGCGCCTCCGCATCCGCGTGACGCGGCCGAGCGGCTCGAACATCGAGACCATCGAAACCCAGGCCGTGCTCGAGGAAGCGCCCCCCGGAACCCGCCGCCTGACGCGGGAGTAAATTTCGCGCATCACCGGCGGCGGCCGCACCTCGAAGGGTCCGCCCGAGAGCGAGCTTGTATGCGCGCGGTGAGAAACCCGCGGTGACGTTTCAGAAGTCAGCGGGCGACGCGGCGGATGTCGGCGCCGAGCTGGCCGAGCTTGGTCTCGATGCGCTCGTAGCCGCGATCGACGTGATAGATGCGGTCGACGAGCGTCGTGCCCTCGGCCTTGAGCCCCGCGAGCACGAGCGACGCCGACGCGCGCAAATCCGTCGCCATGACCTGCGCGCCCGTGAGCCGCTCGACGCCGCGCGCGATGACCGTGTTGCCCTGGATCGACAGGTTCGCGCCGAGCCGTTGGAGCTCGAACACGTGCTGGAAGCGATTCTCGAAGATCGTCTCCGTGATCGTCGCGGTGCCCTCGGCCACGGCGTTCAAGGCGCAGAACTGCGCCTGCATATCGGTCGGGAACGCGGGATACGGCGCGGTCTTGATGTCGACGGCCTGCGGGCGGCGGCCGCGCATGTCGAGCTCGACCCAGTCCACGCCGCGTGCGATGCCGGCGCCCGCTTCGGCGAGCTTTTGCAGCACGGCATCGAGATGCTGCGGCTCGGTGCGCGCGATCTTGACGCGCCCGCCCGTGATCGCGCCCGCGACGAGATACGTGCCGCTCTCGATACGGTCCGGCATGACCTCGTGCGCCACGCCGCTTAAGGACGCGACTCCTTGTATATGGATCGTGTCGGAGCCTGCGCCCTCGATCTTGGCGCCCATCGCCGTGAGAAACGCCGCGAGCTCGCCGATCTCGGGCTCGCGTGCCGCGTTCTCGATGACGGTCTCTCCCACGGCGCATGCGGCCGCCATCATGAGGTTCTCGGTGCCCGTGACCGTGACGGTATCGAGCACGAGCCGCGCGCCTCTGAGCTTCGCAGCGCGCGCGCGAATGTAACCGTTGTCGATCTCGATCGCCGCGCCCATGGCGCGCAGCCCCGCGACGTGCAGGTTCACGGGCCGTGCGCCGATCGCGCAGCCGCCCGGCAGCGACACGTCGGCATGACCATAACGGCCGAGCAGCGGCCCGAGCACGAGGATCGACGCGCGCATCGTCTTCACGAGCTCGTAAGGCGCGATGCACTCCTTGACGCCCGAGACGTCGACGTCGACGCGGCCGTCGTCGCGATGCTCGGCCGTGACGCCCATGCGGCGCAGGAGCTTGAGCATCGTGGCGATGTCGTTGAGCCGCGGCACGTTGCCGACCGCGACGGGGCCGTCGGCCAGCAGCGTGGCCGCGAGAATCGGCAGCGCGGCGTTCTTCGCCCCCGAGATCCGCACCTCGCCGTCGAGGGCCTTGCCGCCGACGATCGCGAGCTTGTCCACTCAGGCTCCCCTACGCGGCCGCGCGTTTCACGACGAACGCCCTTGCCGCTCTTCGGGCGTGAAGGTCTTGACGGCCAACGCGTGAATCTCACGCCCGACGCGCGCACCGAGCGTCGCATAGACGAGCTGGTGCCGTTTCAAGCTGCCCAACCCCGCGAACGCGGCGCAGACGACCGTGGCCTCGTAGTGGCCCTGGCCATCCGTGTGCACCTCAGCGGTGGCGCCGGGCAGGTTCTGCTCGATCAAAGCGGCGATGTCGCGCGGGTCCATGGGCGAAGAAATCGATTGCGGGAAGCGTAGTCTAGCCCAAGGCACGGGCCGCGCGCGGCGGGAGCGTCGCGTACAATCCGACCGATGCGCAACACGGTGGTCATGATCGTCCTCGCCCTGCTCGCCGCGGCGACGGGGTTACTGCGCTGGCAGCGAGCAACGCCGGACCCCGTGCCGGCCGTCGACGGGAGCACGAGTCCGCTCGGCTACTACGTGCACGGCGCACGCGTGCTCGGCACCGACGAGCGAGGACACGTGGCCTATCGGCTGACTGCGCAGCGACTCGACGAGGTACCCGGCGAGGAGCGCCTGCGTTTCGAGGGCGTGAGCGTGGACTATCAACCCTTTGGGGAAACCGCCTGGGAAATCACGGCGGCGGCGGCCAGCGGGCCCAGGGACCGCTCGCTGCTCGAGCTCGCCGGCAACGTCGAGCTGCGCAGCGCACCCACGGACGGTGCCGCGCCCGTGTTTTTCGCTACGGCGAAACTGCAGTTTTCGCCCGACACCTCGAGAGCGGAATCGGACGAGACCGTAGAGTTCCGTGTCGGCGATTGGCAACTCGAGGCGAAAGGGTTGAGCATGAATTTGAACGACGACACCCTCAAGCTAGAATCTGAAGTGCATGGCACCTTCGCTCCTCACTAGCCTCCGCGCCTGCTTGCTCGCGCTAGCCATGAGCTTCGCGGCTGGCGCGCAGAACGACGAGCCCGAGGAGTTGGTGCTCACCTCGGGTCCTCTCACTTTCAACCGCCAAACCAACCTGTTCGAAGCGGAAGCCGTCCGCATCACTCAGGGCAATCTGTCCATCGAGGCCGATCACGTGCTCGCGACCGCCATCGATTTCACCGAGCAAAGCGAATGGCGCTTTACGGGCGTGAAAATCACGGTTGGCACTGCCGTCATGGAGGCGGGCTCGGCGGTCTTCACGTTCGACGACGAGCGGCTGTCGCGCGGCGAGCTCACCGGCGCGCCCGTGACGTTCAGCGACTTCGACCAAGTGCGCCAGACACCGATCCAGGGACGCGCGCAACAGATGTCGTACGACTACGTCGCGCGCAAGCTCCGGCTGACCGGGGATGCCTGGGTGCGGCGCGGTCAGACGGAGATGACGGGTTGCGATCTCGACTACGACTTCGCAGCCGCGGAACGCGATGCCGGATTCGTCGTCACTACCGCATCCGACGACTGCGGCGATCGGTTCGTCTTGCGCGTCGTGCGCGATCGCGACGAGCAACCCGCCTCGACCGACGCACCGCAATGAGCCGCCTCGAGGCGCTCGGGGTCGCCAAGCGCTACCGGATGCGGCAGGTCGTCAAGGACCTGAGCATGACGATCGAGAGCGGCGAGGTCGTGGGCTTGCTCGGTCCGAACGGCGCCGGCAAGACGACGGCCTTCTACATGATCGTGGGACTCGTGCGCTGCGACCGCGGCCGCATTCACTTGGCCGGCCGCGACGTCACGAAGCTGCCCGTGCATCGGCGCGCCAAGCTCGGGCTCGGCTATTTGCCCCAGGAAGCCTCGGTGTTCCGCAAGCTCAACGTCGCCGACAACATCCGCGCGATCCTCGAGACGCGCCGCGACCTCGACCGCGCCGCTCGTCAAACCAAGCTCGACGAGCTCCTCGAGGAGCTGCACATCGGCCACGTCCGCGAGACGCTCGGCGTGAGCCTTTCGGGCGGCGAGCGCCGCCGCGTCGAGATCGCGCGGGCCCTCGCCATGGAGCCCAAGTTCGTGCTGCTCGACGAGCCATTCGCCGGCGTCGACCCAATCTCGGTGCTCGACATCCAGCGCATCATCCGCCACTTGAGCCAGCGCGATATCGGCGTGCTCATCACGGACCATAATGTGCGCGAGACACTGGGAATCTGCAGCCGCGCGTATATCCTCAACAACGGCTCGGTGATGGCATCGGGCTCGCCCGACGAGATTCTGTCGAATAAGAGCGTACGGGAAGTCTACCTAGGAGAAGGATTCTCCCTCTGAGAGTCCAGTTGGACTGACTTCATGTTGAAACCGTCCCTGCAACTCAAGCTGTCGCAGCAGCTGACGATGACGCCGCAGCTCCAGCAGGCGATCCGCCTGTTGCAGCTGCCGATCATGGAGTTGCAGACCCAGATCCAGACGGCGCTCGACGAGAACGTCATGCTCGAGGTCGAGGAGCCCGAGACCGCGGCGGAGGATGGGGCCGCCGAGGCGCCGGCCGCTCCCGACTCCGACGAGCACGAGGACGACTACGGCGAAGCGGCGCCGGAGCCGGAGCCCGAGGTCGCCGTCGCGGCCGACGCCGACTGGGCAGACACGCCGAAGACCGGGCCCTCCGAGACCCCGAGGAACAACGATCCGCGCGCGACGATCGAATACGCGGACCGTTCCAAGGAAACGCTGCGCGATCACTTGCTCTGGCAGCTCGAGCTCGAAAATCTCGACGCACGCACGACGGCGATCGGCCACGCCGTCATCGACGCGGTCAACGACGACGGCTATCTCACCGACGATCTCGCGACGATCTGCGCCACGCTTGCTCCCGACGTCATCGTCCCGGTCGAGGACGTCGAACGCGTGCTCGTCGAGCTCGTGCAGCAGTTCGATCCCGGCGGCGTCGCCGCGCGCTCCGTCAGCGAATGCGTGCTACTCCAGCTCGACCAGCTCGCGCCGGACACGCCCGGCCTCGCCATCGCGAGGCGAATCGCGGCTGAGCACTTGGCGCTCGTCGCCGAGCATCAGTACGCGGCCCTGAAACGGCTGGTGCGCGCGTCGGAAGGCGAGATCGAGACGGCCGTCGCGCTCGTGCGCACTTGTCAACCGCGTCCCGGCGCCAACGTGTTCGCAGCGCCGCCCGAGTACGTCGTGCCGGACGTGTTCGTACGCAGGCACGAAGGGCAATGGGTCGTCGAGCTCAATAACTCGATGTCGCCGCAGCTACGCGTCAATCAGCTGTACGCGGGCTCGCTCGGGCGCGGCGAGGAGTATGATGCTCTCAAGGCCCAGCTCCAAGAGGCGCGGTGGTTGATTCGCAGCTTGGAAATCCGCAACGAGACGCTGCTCAAGGTAGCGCTCACGATCGTGCAGCGGCAGACCGAGTTCCTCGAGCACGGCGACGAGCACATGCGGCCCATGGTGCTGCGCGACGTGGCCGAGACCATAGAAATGCACGAGTCGACCGTTTCGCGCGTCACCACGAACAAATACATGCACACGCCGCGCGGCGTGTTCGAGTTTCGCTACTTCTTCTCGAGCCACGTGGCCGGCGACGAGGGCGATCAGTCCTCGACGGCCGTGCGCGCCAAGATCCGCAAGCTCGTGAGCGCCGAGGATCCCTCGAAACCACTGTCCGACAGCCAGATTGCCGACATGTTGTCCGAAGGCGGCGTCAAAGTTGCGCGCCGCACCGTAGCGAAGTATCGCGAGGCGATGAAAATCCAGTCGTCCAGCGATCGCAAGAGAAGCAGGTCCCTATAAACACCATCGGAAGGAGTGCCACATGCAGCTGAGCGTCACGGGGCATCACATCGAGATCACGGAATCGCTGCGCAACTATGTCGGCACCAAGCTCGCCAAGCTGGAGCGCCATTTCGACCATCTGACGGACATTCACTGCGTGCTCACGGTGGAAAAGCTCGAGCACAAGGCGGAAGCCACGATTCATGTCGGCGGCGGCACGATCCACGCGGAGCAAATAGAACCCAACATGTATGCGGCCATCGACATCCTCGTCGACAAGCTCGACCGGCAGGTCAAGAAACATAAAGAGAAGCTCACCGACCACCACGCCAAGGACGTGGCGCGCTATCGTTGAGCGTGGGGTTCGGCGTGGAGCCATTGATTGCGGCTCGTGATCATCAGCGGCGTCTCCGGCTCGGGCAAGAGCGTGGCCCTCCACGTCCTCGAGGATCTCGGCTTTTATTGCATCGACAACATCCCCGTTCCGCTGCTCAAGTCGTTCGTGGCCGAGATCGTGCCTCGCCAAGAGCCTGCCTACGAGAACGTGGGCATCGGCCTCGACGCGCGCAGCCGCCCGAGCGACCTCGCGGAGGTACCGGCGCTCGTGCAGAGGTTGCGTGCCGACGGCCTGTCGTGCGAGATCATTTTTCTCCAGACCGACACCAAGGTGCTGCTGTCGCGCTTCAGCGAGACGCGTCGCAAGCACCCGCTGACGGACGACAAGACGAGCCTCGAGGAGGCCATCGCGAAGGAACGCGAGCTGCTCGCGCCCGTCATCAACTCGGCCGAGCTCGTCATCGACACGACGCGCATGACGGTTTATTCGCTGCGCGAGCAGATCCGCGAACGCGTCGCGCCGCGGGCCCCGGGGTCCGTCTCGATCCTCATCGAATCGTTCGGCTACAAGCACGGACTGCCTGCCAACGCCGACTTCGTCTTCGACGTGCGTTGCCTGCCGAATCCCTACTGGGAGCCGCAGCTACGCCCGCTGTCGGGCAAGGACGAGCCCGTCAAGGCCTTCCTCGACGCCGCACCCACGGTGCAGCGCATGGTCGACGACATCAGCAAGTTCCTCGGCGAGTGGATCCCTCGCTATCAGGATTTTCAGCGCTCCTACCTCACCGTCGCGATCGGCTGCACGGGCGGAATGCACCGGTCGGTCTACGTCGCCGAAGCCGTCGCGAAACGGCTGGCCCCGAAGTACGGCACGATCCGCACGCATCACAACGAAGTCCGGTAGGGGTTATTGGTCAGTCCGTCGCAACCGACCGGCTACGCTCGGCGCGCCGTTGGTAGTACCCGAGATTCGCAGCGGCGAGATCGGCGACCAGCCACCGGACGATCGGCCCCGCGTACCAATTGAACGGCGTCGTCAACCGATAGCGCACCGCGATGCTGAGCTCGGTTCGCGCACCGCCCGCGACGAGCCGGTACTCGGTGTCGAGGAAATCGAAGTACTGACCGCCGATGAGCACATGCTCGTCGAGCGTTCCCGCAGGGAACGAATCCTCGTAGAAACGGTAGCGCCAGCGCAGGTACTGCGGCTCGCGTTGCTCTTCGATGAGCTCGTCGAAGTAGATACCCCGGCCCATCTCGACGCGGCGCACGGATCCTTCAGGCGTCTCGCGCACGACGCCGGCGAGCGGCAGCGGCACACCTAAGACGTACACCCAAGCGCTCGGCACCTCGGCGCCGTCGATTTGCGGCGCGTCGAGGATCGCTTGCCACACCGCCGCCGGCGGCGCAGCGACGAGCACGCGCTGCTCCACGGTCGCGACGCGACTCGGCAGATCGGCGGGCCGCTCGAGCACGGCCATGGCGAACGGCAGCACGGCGATGCAGGAAATCGTCTGCTTGGGCCAGCGCGTGAGGCGGCAGACCGCGCCCATGATCAACCCGCCGACCGCGCCGATGGCCGCGAACAGCGGCAGCACGACGACGGCACAGATGGCTCCCTCGATGAAGCTGACGATCGTGCCGACCACATACAAGAAATTGGCGACCGCGGCCGCCCACGCGTAGTAGCCCCACGACCGCGGTGATCGCCGCTCGGCCATGAACACGGTGAATGCCCCCACGGCCAACGGCGAGCCGAGCAGCAAACCCGTCGACATCGCGGCAAAGCGCTGCCCGGGCTCGCCATAGAACACGAGGCGAATGGCGACCCCGACGAGCGCGCCGACGAGCAGCGGCCACCAGAACGCGAACGGCAACAACCGCTCGGTGTTGTTTTTCATCGCGCAACGCCTTCCGCGCTCGCGTCGGCATCGACGAGAATCGAGTACGCGTCGGGACGCAGCGCCGTGAGACCGCGGCGCGGCGGCAGATCCTGTGGCGTCTGTACGCCGGAGACCCAACCCAATCTCGCGAGCAGGCGCAGGAGCTCGTAACCCAGATCGAGCTCGCCGGGGTACAGGCCGTGACACGCGGACGCCGGAAACGCGTGATGGTTGTTGTGCCAGCTCTCGCCCATCGACGGAATCGCTGCCCACGGCACGTTGTGTGCCTGCACCGCGCCGTCGTCGACCCACCAGTTCTGCGGCCCGCGCTTGTGGCACCAGTAGCCGACGAACCAGTGCATGCCGACGCCGACGGCGACGCGCACGCACACGCCCCAGACGACCCACGCCCAACCGCCGAGCCAATAGAGCGCCACCGCTACCGGCAGCTGCTGCAGCATCCAGGTCCGCTGCAAGAAACGATAGAACCCGTCGTCGGCGATGCCGGGACCGGGATCAAACTTCGGGCCACGCGTAAGCTCGAGCCGGCAATGCAGGTTCCAGATACCGTCGAGCCAGAGGCCACCGCCGTGCTTGAGGAACGCATGACAATCGGGCTGCCGCTGCGCCCAATCACGGACGTCGTGCGAGCGAATCACCCAAAACGGCCCGTGCATCCCGACGAGCGTGCCGAACCACACGAGCACCCGTTCGAGCGGTTTCGGGCACTGAAAAGTGCGATGAATCAAGCGCCGGTGGAATCCCACCGAATGCCCCACGCACATGGTTACCGCGAGCAAGAGCAGAAAAACCCCGACGGCCCCGGGAGTCACGAACACGGGACCGAGCGCGACGCTCGCCGCAAGCATGCCGCCATTCCACAGCGAGCGAGCGGGATCCCAGCGAACGATGCCGTTCACAGGATCGCACCGTTCGTCGAGGAGCAGCGACGCAACGCGATACGGACCTTCGCGCGACTCGAGCAGACGTGCGGCGTTCACGTTCGTCAGGGGTCGAGCGCCAGCTTCAAATGCGCCGGCGCGTACAACGTGTCCATGGGCTGGTCGAACAAGAACGCCCGCAGCTCGTCCTCCATCGCCATCGCGTCGCGATAGCCCATGTCGATGAGCGCGCGCGTGAAGCCCGACTCGAACAACAGATAGCTCACGAGCTGCATGCCGCTCCTGGCGCCGGCGCCTAAGCCCCGCAGCAGGATGCGCACGGGATGCGGCAGCTCGCGCACGAACTCCGCGGCCACGGAGCGCAGGTCCTGGCGCGGCACGATGACGAGCGTGTGCAGCGGGCGCAACTCGGCGAGCGGCCCCTCGAGCTTCCGGGCACCGAGCTGCTCGAGGATGCGGTTGGTGCGCGACAACCGCTCGAGGTCCGTGTAGAGGCCGTCCATAAACAAGGTGTCGAGCATGTAGCCGCCGAGGTGGGCGAACGTCGGCAGCTCGGGCTCGAAGCCCGGCGGCAGCTCGGCGTCGGGACGCTCGTCACGAACGCCGACGACCAGCATGCGGTCGGCGCCGAGATGAATTGCCGGCGACAGCGGCGCGCGGTGGCGCATCGAGCCGTCGCCGTAGTACTCGCTGCCGATGCGCACGGGCCGGAACACGAACGGCACGGCCGCGCTTGCCATGAGGTGATCGACGTTGAGCTTCGCCACGCGTCCGACGCGGCGCACGCGCGTCCACGGCGCGAGCTCGGGGCGCCCTTGGAACCACGTCACCGAGCGCGCCGTGCCATAGGCGGACGCGGTCACGGCGACGGCGTCGAGGTGGCCCTGCTCGATCGCGCGCCGGATGCCGTCGAAGCGCACGTTGGCCTCGAGCAGCTCGCGCAGCGGCGCGTTGTCGAGCAACGACGTCGGATTGCGCACGCCGAGGCCGCCGAACATCGCAGCCGCGAGCCAGTGGACGCTCGTCTTGAACATGGTCCAGTTGTCGGTGCGATAGACCTGGCTCGCCGAGAACGTGCCCCAAAACTGTTCCATGTCGGCGACGGCCCGCTCGAAATTGGCGGCGCGGCCGGCGAGCACGACGGCGTTGATCGCGCCCGCCGACGTGCCGCAGATGACACTGAAGGGATTCGGAGTCTTCTCCGGCAGCAGGCTCGCGACGGCTTTGAGGACGCCGACTTGGTACGCGCCGCGAGCGCCCGCTCCCGGCAGCACGAGGGCCTTGCGAATCCGTTCAGGCACTCGCGGCCGGGTTCGGCCCCGGCACGGTCAAGATCTGCATGGCGTTCGTGCGTCCCGCGACGCCCTGCTGGTCGCCCTTCGTGATCACGACGAGATCGCCGGGGCTCACGGAGCCCGCTTGCAGCAGAGAGTCGAAGATCCGCTGCTGCGTCGCGGCGAGGTCGGCGCGCACCTCGTCGAAGGCCACGGCGTACACGCCGCGATAGAGGCACACGCGCCGGCGCGTCCCTTCGTGCCGCGTGAACGCGAACACGGGAATGTCGGAACGCACGCGCGACATCCAGAGCGGTGTCGAGCCCGACTCGGTCAGCGCGATGATGGCCCTGACGTCCAAATGATTGGCGACGTACATGACGGCCATCGCGATGGCCTCGTCGACGTGTATGAACACGTCCTCGAGGCGATAGTTGGCTGCGCGGCGGAACGTCTCGTGCTTCTCGGCGCCGACGCAGAGCTCGGCCATGGTGCGCACGGCGCGCACGGGGTACTTGCCGATGGCCGTCTCGGCCGAGAGCATGACGGCGTCGGTCCCGTCCATGACGGCGTTCGCGACGTCCGACACCTCGGCCCGCGTCGGCGACGGCGAGTTGATCATCGACTCGAGCATCTGCGTCGCCGTGATGCAGACCTTGTTGCGCGCGCGCGCGAGGCGGATCAGGCCTTTCTGCAAGCCCGTCATCGACGCGTAGCCGACTTCGACCGCGAGATCCCCGCGCGCCACCATGATCACGTCGCTCGCGTCGATGATCGAGCGGATGTTCGTGACGGCCTCGGCGCGCTCGATCTTGGCGACGATGTGGGCGTGGCCGCCGGCGGCGCGCAGCAGCGAGCGCGCCTCGGCGATGTCGTCGGCATTGCGCGCGAACGACACCGACATGAAATCGAGCTTTAGCTTGGCGGCCGACTCGATGTCGCGCCGGTCCTTGTCCGTGAGCGCCGGCGCCGACAACCCGCCGCCCTGCTTGTTGAGCCCCTTGTGATCGGCAAGCTTGCCGCCCTGCTTGACGCGCGTATGGATGCGCGACCCCGCGACGCGCTCGACCTCGAGCACGATCAAGCCGTCGTCGAGCAGCAGGGTGTCGCCGGCCACGACGTCGTTCGTGAGGCTGCGATACGCGCAGCCGACGGCGTGCTGATCGCCGCCGGTGGGGTCCATGGCCACGTCGAGCGTGAACTCGTGGTCCTCGACGAGCATCACGGACCCGGCCTTGAACGACTCGAGACGGATCTTGGGGCCCTGCAAGTCGCCGACGATGCCGATGTGCCGCCCGACCTTCTCCGCGACCTGGTGCACGCGCGCGACGCGCGCGGCTTGATCGGCCGCCGTGCCGTGCGAGAAGTTGACGCGGAACACGTCGGCACCCGCGAGGATGAGCTGCTCGATGACCTTGGCGTCGTCGGTCGCGGGCCCGAGCGTCGCGACGATCTTGGTGCGGCGGCGCACCTCGTCGCGCGCATTTTCGGGAATCAAGATTGGTTCGGTCATGCGGTCACGGGTGGCACAGTATGAGCCTGAAGTCGTTGACGTTGGTGCGTGTCGGCCCCGTTCGCAGCAGCAAACCGCAGCCATCAAAGTAACTGTAACTGTCGTGGCGCGCCAGTAGCGCCGCGAGCGACAGCCCGCGCGCCGCACCAGCGGCGAGCATTTCGGGCACGACGATCGCGCCCGCGTGATCGCCGTGACCGTCGATGCCGTCGGTGTCGGCCGCGAGCGCGTAGATGCCGGGTGCGCCGTCGAGCGTGAGCGCCAGCGCCGCAAGGTACTCGGTATTGCGCCCGCCGCGGCCGCCGCCTTCGACAACTGCTCCCGGCAACTGCTCCCTGCGTTGCTCTACCTCGGGCATCCCTGCCCTCGCCTGCGTTGTTCTACCTCGGGCATCCATGCCCTCGTCGACAACTGCTCCCGGCAACTGCTCCAGCGTTGCTCTACCGCGGGCATCCCTGCCCGCGTCCATGCCCTCGTCGCCGAGCACGACGCGCGTCTCGCCGCCCGACAGGATCGCCGTGCGCTGGCCGCTCTTCTGCCGCTCTTTGGCCAGGCGCGCGTGCGTGCGGCCGAGGGCCTGCGCTTCGTCGTCGAGATCGTCGCCGAGCGCGATGACGCGATAGCCACGGCTCTCGAGCAGCCGCGCGGCCGCGGCAAGCGCCGTCGCGGCCGTCGCGATAACGTGCACCGTGTCGGATGCAAATGCGGCGTCGCCGGGCTTCGGCGTCTCCCAGCGCGTGTCGGTCAAGATGGGCTCAAGCTCGGCGAGCGCGGGATAGCGGTACTTCGCGAGGATCGCGAGCGCTTCCGCCTGCGTCGTGGGGTCGGGCACGGTCGGCCCCGAGGCGATCGCGCCGACGTCGTCGCCGGGCACGTCGGAGATCACGAACGTCGCGACCGGGTGCGGATGCGCGACGACGGCGAGCCGCCCGCCCTTGAGAAGCGACAAGTGCTTCCGCACGCAGTTGATCTCGCGGATGTCGGCGCCTTGGCGGATCAGGAAATTCGCGGCCGCGCGCTTCTGCTCGAACGTGAGAACCGGCAGCGGCTGCGACGCGAGCGCCGAACCGCCGCCCGAGATCAAGCAGATGAGCGTCTCGTCGGCTCTGAGGCCCGCTGCGAGCGTAAGCAGCCGGGCGCCGGCCGCGAGGCTCGAAGCGTCGGGCGACGGGTGCCCGGCTTCGATGACCTCGATCGCGCCGCAGCTCTCCCCTTGTGCCAGGCCGTGGCCGTAACGCGTGACGACCATGCCGCGCACGGGCTCGCCCCAGTTCGCGTGGAACGCTGCGGCCATCGCCGCCGCGGCTTTGCCCGTGCCGAGCACGAGCGCGGGCCGCCGCGGCAACCCGCGCAGCGCGGGCGGCAGGCAGAGCGCGGGCGCCGCGGCCTGCGACGCCGCGGCGAACGCGCGTTCGAGAAGGGCTCGCTCGGCCGATGAGTCGGGCGGCACGCGTCAACCTCCGGCGCGCTGCTCCAACGTGGCGACGGCCGGCAGCGTCTTGCCCTCGAGGAACTCGAGGAACGCGCCGCCGCCCGTCGAAATGTACGAGATCTCGTCGCCGATGCCGAATTGCTCGATGGCCGCGAGCGTATCGCCGCCACCCGCGATCGAGAATGCGGAGCTTGCGGCGACGGCTTCGGCCACGCGGCGCGTGCCGGCCGCGAACTCGGGGTTCTCGAACACGCCGAGCGGACCGTTCCAGACGATCGTGCCGGCGGAGCTCAGTCTCTTCGCATACAGCGCCGCGGTGTCCGGTCCGATGTCGAGGATCATCTCGTCGGCCGCGACCTCGCGCACGTTCTTGATCCGCCCCCGGACGCCGGCGTCGAGGCTCGTCGCGACGACGACGTCGGTCGGCAGCGGCAGCTTGGCTTTGCCGAACTCGCCGCGCAGCAACTTCGCCGCGAAGTCGAGCATGTCTTTCTCGTGGAGCGACTTGCCGACGGCGATGCCCGACGCGGCCAGAATCGTGTTCGCGATGCCGCCGCCCAGGATGAGCTCGTCGACCTTCGTCGAGAGCGATTGAAGCACTTCGATCTTCGTCGAGACTTTCGAGCCGCCGATGATCGCCGTCAGCGGCCGCTTCGGGTTCTCGAGCACGCGGCCCAGCGCCTCGAGCTCCGCGACAAGCAACGGGCCCGCGCAGGCGATGGGCGCGTGACGCGCGACGCCGTTCGTGCTCGCTTGCGCGCGATGCGCGGTGCCGAACGCGTCCATGACGAACACGTCGCAGAGCGCCGCCATGCGTACGCTAAGCTCGTCGTCGTCGGCTTCCTCGCCGACTTCGAAACGCACGTTCTCGCAGAGCACGAGCTCGCCGGGCGCGACATCGACGCCGTCGAGCCATTTCGCCACGAGCGGCACCTTGCTTCCTAAAAGCTCGCCGAGCTTCGCGGCCACGGGCGCGAGCGACAACGCCGGATCCGGCTTGCCCTCCTTGGGGCGCCCGAGGTGCGACATGACGAGGACGCGCGCCTTGGCATCGAGCGCGGTGCGCAGCGTCGGCAACGCTGCGTCGAGCCGAGCCGTGCTCGTGACCTTGCCGTCCTTGACGGGCACGTTCAGATCTTCGCGGATCAGCACGCGCTTGCCGGCGAGCGCCTGATCCGTCATGCGTTTGACGCGCAGCGCCATGGCGCCGTTACTTCGCGGCAGCAAACGCCAGCGTCGTATCGAGCATGCGGTTCGAGAAACCCCACTCGTTGTCGTACCAGGCGCACACCTTGACGAGCTTGCCCTCGATGATTTTCGTCAAGCTCGTGTCGTAGAGCGACGAGGCCGGATTGTGGTTGAAGTCGCTCGACACGAGCGGCTCGTCGACGAACTCGAGCACGCCCTTCAGTGCTCCCAAGCTCGCCTTCTTGACGGCTTCGTCGATTTCCTTGGCCGTCGTCGGGCGCCCCGCCTCGAACGTGAGGTCGACGAGCGAGACGTTGATCGTCGGCACGCGCACCGCGAAACCGTCGAGCTTGCCGTCGAGCTCGGGCAGCACGAGGCCGACGGCCGCGGCCGCGCCGGTCTTGGTCGGGATCATGTTGTGCGCGGCCGAGCGCGCACGGCGCAGATCGCTGTGGTAGACGTCGGTCAGCACCTGGTCGTTCGTGTAGGCGTGGATCGTCGTCATGATGCCGCGCACGAGGCCGACCGTGTCGTGCACCACTTTGGCGAGCGGCGCCAAGCAGTTCGTCGTGCACGAAGCGTTCGAGATCACGGTGTGGGCGGCCTTCAGCGTCTTGTGGTTGACGCCGTAGACGATCGTCGCGTCGACGTCCTTGCCGCCCGGCGCCGAGATGATGACCTTCTTCGCGCCGGCCGCAAGGTGCATGCCGGCCTTCTCCTTGGTCGTGAAGAGACCCGTGCACTCGAGCACAATGTCGACGCCGAGCGCTCCCCACGGCAGCTTCGACGGATCGCGCTCGGCGCAGACCTTGATGCGATCGCCGCCGACGACGAGGTGGTCGCCGTCGACGCCGACCTTGACCGGAAACGGCCCGTGCGCCGTGTCATAGCGCGTGAGATGCGCGTTGGTCTTGGCGTCGCCGAGATCGTTGACGGCCACGATTTGAATCTCGTGGGTGCGCTTGCTCTCGTAGAGCGCGCGCAGGATGTTGCGGCCGATGCGGCCGTAGCCATTGATTGCAACTTTGACGGGCATGACGCCTCCCTAGGCCAAGCAGAACGAAAAACGACGGATGCTACAGCAGCTTCCGCGCCGCAGCGACGACTGCAGCGACGGTGAAGCCGAAGTGCTCGAAGAGGGCTTTCGCCGGCGCCGAATGGCCGAAGCGGTCGAGGCCGAGCACGTCGCCGCGGCCGCCGACGTAGCGCCACCAGCCGTCGGTGGCGCCCGCTTCGATCGCGAGCCGGGCGCCGCCCGGCGACAGCACGTGATTGCGGTACTCGGCGGGCTGGCGATCGAAGGCTTCGGTGCAGGGCATCGAGACGACGCGCGTGGGGCAGCCAGCCTCGTCGAGCTCGCGCGCCGCGCCGAGCGCGAGCTGCACCTCGGAGCCGGTGCTTATCAGCGTGACGGCGGGCGCCGCGGCGCTGTTGAAGAGGATGTAGCCGCCGCGCGCGCTGGCCGCGATCTGCTCGGGCGTGCGCGCGACGTGTGGCAGGTCTTGGCGCGTCAGCACGAGGCACGTGGGCCCCGTGCGCCGCTCTATGGCCGCGCGCCACGCGACCGCCGTCTCGACGGCGTCGCAGGGCCGCCAGACGTCGAGGTTCGGCATCACGCGCAGGCTCGCGAGGTGCTCGATGGGTTGGTGCGTCGGGCCGTCCTCGCCCAAGCCGATCGAGTCGTGCGTCAGCACGAAGATGCTCTGCAAGCCGATGAGCGCCGCGACGCGCAATGCGTTGCGCGCGTAATCCGAAAACACGAGGAACGTGCCGCCGTAGGGCACGAGCCCGCCGTGCGCGGCGAAGCCGTTCATGATGGCGGCCATGCCGAACTCGCGCACGCCGTAATAGAGATAATTGCCGCTCGCGTCGTTCGGCGTTATCGCCCTCGAGAATTTGTGCAGCGTGTTGTTCGAGCCGGTGAGATCCGCCGAGCCGCCGATGAGCTCAGGCAGCACGCTCGCGTACGCCTCGAGCGCGTTTTGCGAGGCTTTGCGCGTCGCTAGTGTCTTGCCGGCCACGGCGATCGCGTCGATGGCTTTGGCGGCGTGCACGCGGAAGTTTTCAGGCAGCTCGCCGCGCATGCGGCGCGTGAACTCGGCCTTAAGCTCGGGATGCTCGCGCCCGTACGCGGCGAAGCGCGCCTGCCAATCGGCCTCGAGCCGCGCGCCGCGCTCGCGCGCGTCCCACGCGGCCTTGACGTCGGCAGGAACGACGAACGGCGGCTCTTCCCAGCCCAAATTCTTGCGCGCGGCCGCGGCCTCGACCGGCCCGAGCGCCGCCCCGTGTGTGGCCGACGTGCCCTGCGCGTTGGGCGCGCCGTAGCCGATGATCGTCTTACAGCAGATGAGCGACGGCCGCTCGCGTTCCGCGCGCGCCGCATCGATGGCGCGTATTACCGCCGCGGGATCGTGGCCGTCGACGTTCGGCACGACGTGCCAGCCGTAGGCTTCGAAGCGCTTCGGCGTGTCGTCGGTGAACCAGCCGCGCGTCTCGCCGTCGATCGAGATGCCGTTGTCGTCGTAGAAGGCGATGAGCTTGCCGAGCTTATGCGTGCCGGCGAACGCACACGCCTCGTGCGAGATACCTTCCATCATGCAGCCGTCGCCGAGGAACACGTAGGTGTAGTGATCGACTACGCCGAAGCCCGGGCGGTTGAACTCGGCCGCGAGATGCTTCTCGGCGAGCGCCATGCCGACGGCATTCGCGACGCCCTGGCCAAGCGGCCCCGTCGTCGTCTCGACGCCGATTGTAAGCTCGCGCTCGGGATGGCCCGCGACGCGCGAGCCGAGCTGCCGGAAGCTCTTGAGCTCGTCGAGAGCGATGGCGTAGCCCGTGAGATACGCCACGGAATAGAGCAGCATCGAGCCGTGGCCGCTCGACAGCACGAACCGGTCGCGGTCGTGCCAGTGTCCGTTGGCCGGATTGAATTCGAGGTAGTCGTTCCACAGCACCTCGGCGATGTCGGCCATGCCCATCGGCATGCCAGGGTGGCCCGAGCGCGCGGCCTCGACGGCGTCCATCGACAACATGCGCACGGCGTTGGCGAGGCGGCGGCGCGCAGGCCTAGGAGCGGCTGAAGGGTCGTCTCTGCGCAATGCCATCGGCTTTTTGAGTCTAATTTTCGGCCTGAACCGGTCGTGCCTTTCTTCGGCGGTTGGGCGTGGAAGTGACGGCGAACACGAATTGTCGCCCAGTGAGGACAGGTGGCGCAACCGAGGACCGCGTGATGATCTGTGAGACAGTGCCCGCGTACGAGACCGTTATTTGCGTATGATCCGCATTGTTGGATCGACCGAAGACTTGAGGCCGCGGAATGAGCCGTAAGGACCCCGTCCTCACCGTCTTGCAAATCAGCGACACGCATCTGCATGCCGCCGCTGACAGCCGCATGCGCGGCGTCACGACCTATGCCACATTCCTCGCGGTCCTCGAGCACGCGCAGCGCGACGGCCGCTGGCCCGTCGATGCGATTCTCGCGACGGGCGACATCGTGCAGGACGAGAGCCGCGCCGGCTACGAGCGGTTTCGCGCCGCGCTCGAGCCGCTCGGCGTGCCCGTCTACGCGATTCCCGGCAATCACGACGACCCGAAGCTCATGGGCGAGATCCTCATGAGCGGCGACTTCCAGCTCGGCGGTGAGCTGCGACGCGACTCTTGGTCGATCGTGATGCTCAGCACCTTCCTCGCCGGCGAGGACGCGGGCGGCTTGGGGCCCGCCCGCTTGCAGGGGCTCAAGCAGGCGCTCGCGGCGCACACGGGCCAACACATCCTCGTCGCGATGCATCACCATCCGCTGCCCATGGGCAGCGCGTGGCTCGACGGCGTCGCGCTGCGCGACTCCGCGGACTTCTGGCAGATCATCGACCGCCATCGCAACATCCGCGCCGTGATCTGCGGGCACGTGCACCAAGCCGCGGACCGCACCCGCAACGACGTGCGCTTCTTGAGCACGCCGTCGACGTGCGCACAGTTCCTGCCGGGCAACGAATTCTTCGCGCTCGACGACCGGCCGCCCGGGATGCGCTGGCTCGAGCTCTTCGCCGACGGCAGCATCGAGACCGAGGTCGCGTGGGTGCCCGGAGTGCGCGGATGAGGGCCAGGGCCAAGCGGTGGGTCACGGTGCTGGCAGCCGCCGCCGCGCTCGGCGCCGGCCCGGCGGGCGCCGATCCCGCGGCCTGGCGCATCGCAGGAAGCGACGGCGGCGAGATCGTGCTGCTCGGCTCGATGCACTTGCTGCGCGCGCGCGACTACCCGCTGCCGGCCGCGGTCGACGGGCTCGTCGACCGCGCCGAGACCGTCGTCATGGAGATCGATCTCGACGACGTCGATCTCGCGGCGCAGCAACGCTTGATCCTCGAGAAGGCGCTGCTGCCGCAGGGCACGGAGCTGGCCGACGTCATCGACGCCGAGCTCTACGGAGTCCTCGAGCAAAGCACTGCGCAGGCGGGCCTCGATCTCAAGCTGCTCACGCGCTTCGAGCCGTGGTTTCTCGCGATCAGCATGCTCGAGGTCGGAATGCGCAAGATCGGCTTCGAGGCCGAGCGCGGCATCGAGCAATACGTGCTCGGCTTGTCGCGCGGCGACGGCAAGGAAGTGCTCGGTCTCGAGACGCTCGAGTTTCAGATCGGCATCTTCGATGCGCTGACGCCCGAGCTCCAGCAGGAGTTCCTTGCGCAGACGCTGACCGAGCTCGAAAACGCCGAGACGGCGATGAATGCCATGGCCGACGCTTGGGGTGCGGGCGAGCTCGAGACGTTGAGCGACGAGCTGCTCGCCTCGTTCGACGAGTTCCCGGGTCTCTACGCCACGTTGGTTACGGAACGCAACGAAAACTGGGCCGGCTCGCTCGAAGACATGCTCGACGACGGCACGCGTTATCTCGTCGTCGTCGGCGCGCTGCACCTCGTGGGGAACGACAGCGTCATCGAGCTCATGACGGCGCGCGGCCACACCGTCCAACGCATCCACTAGCGCGGGACTTCTCCCCGCGCGCGAAGGCCCCGTCCCGAGACACGCCGGAAGTGCATCCCTGCGGCTCGGCGGCGCACATCGCCGCCATGGATGGCGGCGTGCAGCAATTGCAGGAGCGAATTGCTGCCCCTGTGCGCCGACGGTCTCGGGACGGGGCCTTCGCACACGGGGAGAAGTCCGGGTAGCGCCTCAGACCTCGATCATTTCAAAGTCTTCTTTGCCGGAACCGCAGTCGGGGCAGCGCCATGACAGCGGAATGTCGGCCCACTTCGTCCCCGGCGGAATGCCTTCCTCGGGCCGACCTTCGGCCTCGTCGTAGACGAAGCCGCAGATGAGACACATGTATTTCTTCACGTCGTTACGTCGGCGGTCTGCCGTCCGTCCTAAATCGCGCGCGTCAGCGTATCACGGGCGCGGCGGGCACCGCGGTCTCACGAGGTTACTTGAGGAGTGCTGAGTGCGGCGGCCAGCTGCTCGAGGCGCGCGTTCGCGTCCCGCAGCTCGAGCAGCGCCTGCTTGCGCGGCAGCGCGAGCGGCAACAGCTCGATGAGGCGGCTGCCGACCCACACTGCGTCGTCGAACTTAGGATGCAGCGCGCGATAAAGCGGCAACGCAGCGACGAGCCGGCGCAGCAATGCGGCGAGCGGCGCATGAACGCTCGGCAGCTCGGCGGGAGGCAACGGCTCGAGCCGCTCGACGGTGCCGACGTAGAGGCCGTCGTTCTGGCGGCGCGTTTGCAGCACGCGAAACCCGTCGCGGCCATGGGCCACGATCATCAGCAACCCGCTCTCCTCGCGCTGCCAGTCGACGATCTCGGCGCTCGTGCCGACCTCGTACGGTGTCGCGGCGCCGACCTCGGCGCCTTCGCGGATCGCGACCACGCCGAACCGGTTGTCGCCGCGCAGGCAGCGCGCGACCATGTCGAGGTAGCGCGGCTCGAACACGCGCAACGCGAGCGGCCCCCCGGGTAACAGCACGGCGCCGAGCGGAAACAGCGGCAGCTCGTGCGGCTCGCTCACGGCCGCCGCCCCGCGCTCAAGCCGGCGTAGCGCGGCTCGCGAGCGCGCGCTCGAGCAGCACCGGCAATCCTTGGAAGCTGCCGTTCGACATGAGCACGACCTGGTCGCCGGCCCTGAGCTCGGCGAACAGGCGCTCAAGCAGCGCTTGCACGTCCGAGGCCACGACGAGGCGCTCGCCGAGCGACGCGAGCGCGGCGCCGGGATCCCAGCCGAGGTCCGCGGCAGCGAGCAGGAAGACGCGATCCGCTCCGGCGAACGACGGCGCGAGCGTGTCGCGGTGCACGCCCATGCGCATCGTGTTGGACCGCGGCTCCATGACGGCGACGATGCGCTGTTTCGGCGCGAGGCTGCGTAAGGCCGCGAGCGTCGTCGCGATCGCCGTCGGGTGATGGGCGAAGTCTTCGTACAAGGCAATGCCGCCGAACGTGCCGCGCAGCTCGAGCCGGCGCTTGACGCCTTTGAACTCCGCGAGCGCCGCTAGCGCCACGTCGGGAGCGACGCCGACGTGCGCCGCAGCGGCGATCGCGGCCAACGCGTTCTCGAGGTTGTGCTGGCCGAGCAGCGACCAGCGGCCCTGGCCACGCGCCGCGCCTTGCTCGAAGACCGTGAAGCGCGACTCGGGGCCGATCGAATCGTAGGCGCCGAACCAGCGCGCCGAGCGCTCGACGGCGCTGAACGTCACGAGCGGCGTCCAGAGGCCGCGCGCGACGACGCGCTCGATGTTCTCGTCCTTGCCGTTCGCAATGACGAGCCCGTTGCTCGGCACCGTGCGCAGCAGCTGATGAAACTGCCAGATGATCGACTCGACGCTGGGGTAGATGTCGGCGTGGTCGTATTCGATGTTGTTGATGATCAGCGTGCGTGGCCGGTAGTGGACGAACTTGGCGCGCTTGTCGAAGAACGCGGTGTCGTACTCGTCGGCCTCGACGACGAAAAATTTCGAGCCCCCGAGGCGCGCCGAGATGCCGAAGTTCGCCGGCACGCCGCCGACGAGAAAACCGGGCGTGAGTCCCGCGTACTCGAGGATCCAGGCCAGCATGCTCGTGGTCGTCGTCTTGCCGTGCGTGCCGGCGACCGCGAGCACCCATTGGTCGCGCAGCACGTGCTCCGCGAGCCATTGCGGGCCCGAGGCGTACGGCCTACCCGAATCGAGCAACGCCTCGACGACGGGCTTGCCGCGCGACAGGGCGTTGCCGACGACGACGCTGTCGACGTCGGCGTCGATCGGCGCCTCGTAGCCTTCGACGAGTCGCACGCCGAGCGCCTTAAGCTGCGTGCTCATCGGCGGGTAGACGTTCAAGTCGGCGCCCGAGACGTCGTGCCCCGCCTCCTTGGCGATGGCCGCGATGCCGCCCATGAACGTGCCGCAGACGCCGAGGATGTGAACCCGCATCACGTATTTCGCAGCTGCAACATCGTGGCTTGCAGGATCAAGATGAGCAGAAAGTATGCCAATACGATCGCAAGGGTCAGCAGATACGGCCGTTCGAGCGCACGCGACAGTACGAACGCCGTGATGTCGATCGACCACACTTCGAGCGCTAGCAGCGCCAACCACGCGAGCGAAGGCTCCTGGCCCGCCGCCGCGGGCGGTTCGCTGAACGGTACGAGCGGGAGCGTCAGCGCGCCGAGGATCACATGCGTGCCAAGCACGGCGCTCATCGTCTGCTTAAACCGCCGCTCGCGTCCGAAGACTCGCAGCACGGCCCAGACGAACCAGAGCCGGAAGCCTGCGACCAACAGAATTATCGCGGTATAGAGCGCCGTGATGCCATCCACGACGAGCACAGCGAACGAGCTCGCGAGCATGGCGGCCAACAAGAACCAGAACAGGAACTGCGATGACGGAAGGCTGTCTGGCCCGCGCCGATGCAGCATGATGTCGACGAGCGCGAGGATCAGGCGCAGCACTTAAGGCGTTTCCGCTGTCACGACACACGATGATAGCGTATGCGCCCCGGAAGCGAGGATTGGCGGTGACAACGACGCAAGAAATCGGCTGGATCGACGACGGCGCCGGCCTCGCGCGGCTCGTGGCCGCGCTCACGAGCGCGTCGCGCGCCGCCGTCGACACGGAGTTCGTGCGCGAGAAGACTTACTACCCGCAGCTCTGCCTCATCCAAGTGGCGACCCCGGAGCAAGTCGCCTGCGTCGACGCGCTCGCCGAGCTCGATCTCGAGCCGCTGTTCGCGGAGTTTTTCCGGCCGGACTTCACGTGGGTGCTGCACAGCGCACGCCAGGATCTAGAGGTGATCTATCAGCGCACGCAGCGCATGCCGCCGCGGCTCGTCGACACGCAAGTGGCCGCGGCGCTCACGGGCTATCCGCCGCAGGTCGGGCTCGAAGGCCTGCTCGAGCGCACGCTCGGCGTGACGCTCGGCGAAAGCTTCGCTCGCACCGATTGGAGCCGCCGGCCGCTGCCGGAGGCGCCGCTGCGCTACGCGCTCGACGACGTCCGCTATCTGCTCGCGGCCTGCGACCGGCTCGACGCCGAGCTCGAGAGCCTCGGGCGCGGCGATTGGCTCCGCGAGGACTGCGAGCGCCTGCTCGCCGAACGGCCCGTCGCCGACCCGACGGCCGTGTGGTCGCGGCTCAAAGGCGTGCACGGGCTCTCGTTCGCCTCTCAGTGCGCGGCGCTCGCACTCGTGCGCTGGCGCGAAGCCGCGGCGCAGCGCAGCGACCGGCCGCGGCGCTGGCTGCTCGCCGACGACGCGCTCGTCGCGATCGCGGCCGCGCTGCCCGGCGACGCCGAGGCGCTCGGGCGCCTCGTGCAGGGCAAGTTCATGGCACGCAGCGCCGGCGCCGTGCTTGCGGCGATCGCGTCGCGCGACGACGCGGCGCTGCAAGCCGAGGTGCGCGCGAATGCAGCCGGACCTGCGCCCGACAAAAACGCCGTCAAGGCGCTCCAGGAGCAGGTGCGTCAGCACGCCGCGACCCTCGGCATCGAGCCCGAGATCCTCGCCACCCGCCGCGATCTCGTCGGCATCGCCCTCGGCTCTCCTCCTCCCCACCTCCGCACCGGTTGGCGCGCAAAAGAACTGGCGCCTTTGTTGGACGGAAGCGCTCTGCCCGAGGAGGCGGCCACAACGGCCCTCCCGGGACCGCCGTGAATACGTCCCTGTAGGCTGCGTCAGCGACGTCCTGTCGCTGACGCTCCCGGGAGGGCCGTTGTGTCCACCTCCTCGGGCAGCCGACCCTCATCGCACGTGCGTGCGCTCTTCTTGCGATGAGGGTGGTGTCGCGACAGTGAGTGCCGAGCAGGGCTTCCGAGACCGTCGGCGCACAGGGATGTGCGCCGCCGAGCCGCAGGGATGCACTTCCGGCGTGTCTCGGAAGCCCTGCTCGGCGCTCGCTGCCGCGACGAGATGCCGCCGGAGAGCGCGTCTCTTACTTGAGGCCGAGGGCGGACTTGAGGCGGGAGTAGACGGCGTCGATGTCGCCGCTGGCGCTGACGGTCTTGAGCAAGCCGCGCTTCATGTAGTAGTCGACGAGCGGCGCCGTCTGGCGGTCGTAGACCTGAAGGCGGTTGCGGATCGTGGTCTCGTTGTCGTCGTCGCGCTGGAGCAGGTCGCCGCCGGCCTTGCGGCAGGCCTCGAGCTCCTCAGGTCTAGAGAAATAGATGTTGAGCACGGCGCCCGTCTTCGAGCACGTGCGGCGGCCCGTGAGCCGTTTCATGAGGATGTCGAAGTCGACGTCCATGAGCACCACGCGGTCGAGCGTAAGCGTAAGCCCCGCGAGCAGAGCGTCGAGGCTATCGGCCTGGCTCGTGTTGCGCGGGAAGCCGTCCAAGATGAAGCCGCGCTTCGCGTCGGGCTGCGCAATGCGCTCCTCGATCATGCCGAGCACGATGTCGTCGGAGACGAGCTCGCCCGCGTCCATCACCTTCTTGGCCTTGACGCCGAGCGGCGTCTTGTCGGCGACGGCCTTGCGCAGCAGGTCGCCCGTGGAGATCTGCGGCAGGCCGTGGTCCTTCTGAATGCGTTGCGCTTGCGTGCCTTTGCCCGAACCCGGCGCGCCGAGCATGACGATGCGCATGATGAATCTCCCACGAAGCCTGCGACAGGGCCGCTACGCTAGCGACGCGCTCCGCCTTCGTCAAACGCGCGCGCGCTTTGCTATCCTCCACCGCTCGTCGCAAGAACACGATTCGGAGGTCGCGTGAAAAAGAATGTCTTGTACGCGCAGTCGGGCGGAGTCACGGCCGTCATCAATGCGAGCGCCTGCGGCGTCATCGAAACAGCGCGCAAGCACAAAGCGAAGCTCGGCCGCGTCTATGCGGGCCGCAACGGCATCTTGGGCGTGCTCACCGAAGACATGATCGACACGACGGCCGAATCCGCGCGCACGATCGCCGCGCTCAGGTACACGCCGGGCGGCGCGTTCGGCTCAGCGCGCTACAAGCTCAAGGGTCTCGACAAGAATCGCGCCGAGTACGAGCGGCTCATCGAGGTCTTCAGGGCCCACGACATCGGCTACTTCTTCTACAACGGCGGCGGCGACTCGATGGACACGGCGCACAAAGTGTCGCAGCTCGGTCGAGAGCTTGGGATGCCGATCGTCTGCATCGGCGTGCCGAAGACCGTCGACAACGACTTGCCCGTGACCGATACGTGCCCGGGCTTCGGCTCGGTCGCGAAATACGTGGCCGTCTCGACGGGCGAGGCGGCACTCGACGTGGCCTCGATGGCGCGCACGTCGACGCGCGTGTTCATCCTCGAGGTCATGGGCCGGCACGCGGGCTGGATCGCCGCGGCCGGCGGGCTCGCGGGCGAGGGGCCCGGCGAGCCGCCCCACGTGATTCTGTTCCCCGAGATTCCGTTCGACGAAGCTGCGTTCCTCGCACGCGTCCAGGACTCCGTGGCGAAATACGAATACTGCGTCGTCGTCGTGTCCGAGGGCGCGCGCTACGCCGACGGCAGGTTCCTCGCCGAGACCGGTGGCAAGGACGCCTTCGGCCACGCGCAGCTCGGCGGCGTCGCCGCCACGGTCGCGCAGCTCGTCAGGGGCAAGCTCGGCCTGAAGTATCACTACGCGATCGCCGACTACCTGCAACGCGCGGCGCGCCACATCGCATCGAAGGTCGACGTCGAGCAGGCGTACGCGATGGGCAAGGCGGCCGTCCTGCTCGCGCTCGAGGGCGAGAACGCCGTGATGCCGACGATCGTGCGCAAGTCCGATAGCCCGTATCGCTGGACCGTCGGCAAAGTGGCGCTGGCCGAGGTCGCCAACAAAGAGAAAAAGATGCCGCGCGATTTCATCACGGAAGACGGTTTCGGCATCACCGCCGCCTGCCGCCGCTATTTGGCGCCGCTGATTCGCGGCGAGGACTATCCGCCGTACAAGAACGGCTTGCCGGTTTATGTCAGCCTCAAGAATCAGCGGGTTGCGAAAAAGCTGAAATCCGAGTTTGTGCTAGAGTAGCGCCCGCCTCGCCGGGGGCGGCGGGGCAATGAGCTGAACAACAGGGAACAAACCCGATTCGCTTGGCGCCGACGCCCCATTCCAGAAGGCGGCGAGCTTCACTGGGTTCCGGGTTGAGTCCAAAGTTCTTGGGACCGCGCTTAGGCGCGTCCCCAAGACGCATAAAGATTGGTTAGGGAGACAACGGGATGAATCCGACGACGACGCTTTGGTTATCGCTGGGCGCTGCACTACTGGCCGTGATCTACGGTGTTATCACCGTAACCTGGATCCTCGGACGCCCGGCCGGCAACGCGCGCATGCAGGAGATCGCCGCAGCCATCCAGGCGGGCGCCAAGGCCTATCTCAACCGCCAGTACACGACCATCGCGATCGTCGGCCTCGTGCTCGCGTTGTTCCTCGGCTGGCAGCTCGGCTGGCCGACGGCCGGCGGCTTCGCCGTCGGCGCAATACTCTCGGGTCTCGCCGGCTACATCGGAATGAACGTCTCGGTGCGCGCCAACGTGCGCACGGCGCAAGCGGCGCACACGGGCTTGAACGCGGCGCTCAACATTGCGTTCAAGGGCGGTGCCATCACGGGCATGCTCGTGGTCGGTTTGGGCCTGTTCGGCGTCGCGGGTTACTACCTCGTGCTCGGCGGCGCGAGCGACGATGCCGCGGTCCGCGACGAAGCGCTGCACGCGCTCGTAGGCCTCGCCTTCGGCGGCTCGCTGATCTCGATCTTCGCGCGACTCGGCGGCGGCATCTTCACGAAAGGCGCGGACGTCGGCGCCGACCTCGTCGGCAAAGTGGAAGCCGGCATTCCCGAGGACGACCCGCGCAACCCGGCCGTCATCGCCGACAACGTCGGCGACAACGTCGGCGACTGCGCGGGCATGGCCGCGGACCTGTTCGAGACCTACGCGGTCACGCTCGTCGCCACGATGCTGCTCGGCGGCCTGACGCTGGCGTCGGCGGGACCGACGGCCGTGATCTATCCGCTCGCGCTCGGCGCCGTGTCGATCGTGGCCTCGATCGTCGGCACGTTCTTCGTGTCGACGCGCGAAGGCGGCAAGATCATGAACGCGCTGTACAAGGGCGTCATCGTGTCCGGCGTCATCGCGGCCGTCGCATTCTGGTTCGTCACGCAGGTGGCGTTCCCGGATCAGGCCGGCCCCATTTTCGGCTGCACGCTCATCGGCCTCGCGCTGACGGCCGCGATGATCGTGATCACGGAGTACTACACGGCCACCGAATACTCGCCCGTGCGCAAAGTGGCCGAGGCCTCCCAGACCGGCCACGCGACCAACATCATCGCGGGTCTCGGCGTCTCTATGAAGTCCACGGCGCTGCCGGTCCTCGCGGTGTGCGCGGCCATCTTTGGCGCCTACACGCTGGGGGAGATGTCGGGCCTGACCGGCCTCTACGGTATCGCCGTCGCAGCGACGGCCATGTTGTCGCTGACGGGCATGATCGTCGCGCTCGACGCGTACGGCCCGATCACCGACAACGCGGGCGGCATCGCCGAGATGTCCGGCCTCGACAAGAAGGTTCGTGACGTCACCGACCCGCTCGATGCCGTCGGCAACACGACCAAAGCCGTGACCAAGGGTTACGCCATCGGCTCGGCCGGTCTCGCGGCGCTCGTGCTGTTCGCCGACTACACCCACAACCTCGAGACGCATCTTGAGGAGACGGGTCGCCAAATGGTTTCGTTCGGGCTGTCGGATCCCGCCGTCATCATCGGCCTCTTCCTCGGCGGCCTCGTGCCCTACCTCTTCGCCGCCATGGCGATGGAAGCGGTGGGCCGCGCCGCGGGCTCGGTGGTGACCGAGGTGCGGCGCCAGTTCCGTGAGATCAAAGGCATCATGGAAGGCACCGCCAAGCCCGACTACTCGCGCGCCGTCGACATGCTCACGAAAGCCGCGATCAAGGAGATGATCGTCCCGTCGTTGCTGCCGATCCTCGTACCCGTGGTCGTGGCCTTCGGCCTGACCGCGTTGATGGGTCCCGGTGCGGGCATCCGCGCGCTCGGCGGCTTGCTCATCGGCACGATCGTCACCGGTCTCTTCGTCGCGATCTCGATGTGCACGGGCGGCGGCGCGTGGGACAACGCCAAGAAGTACATCGAGGAAGGCCACTTCGGGGGCAAGGGCTCCGCTACGCACAAAGCGGCGGTCACCGGCGACACCGTCGGCGATCCCTACAAAGACACGGCGGGCCCGGCGATCAACCCGCTCATCAAGATCATCAACATCGTGGCCTTGCTGCTGGTGCCGCTGCTGTAAGTCGCTGCCGTCGGCTTCGATTGCAAGAAGGCCGGCAGGGCAATCTGCCGGCCTCTTTCTTGGCTCAGCTCGACGTGCCCGCGCGCCGCGCGCCGCCGTGCGCCTCCGCGATCTCGGCGTCGGTCAACGCGATCGGCAGCACGAACATGAGCACGACGTAGACGACCAGCAGGATGCCGCCCGAGAACAAGGCCCCCAGGATGAAGAGCAAGCGGACCACGTTGGGGTCGACGTCGGCGAAAGCTCCGAGCCCGGCGCAGACTCCCGCCAACTGGTGGCCTTGTCGCAACCGATAGAGCCGCCGGCCCGAGCGCGCGCGGCCTGCCGCCGCGCCCGAGTCGTCGAGGCCGGGACCATCGACGCGACCGACGTCGTCGAGCGCGGCCTGCATCGCCGCGTCGTCGATCTGCCCTAAGCGCGCACCGGCGCGCTGGGCAAGCTTCGCGGCGATCGAACGCTCGAGGCCTGCGATGACGTAGTCGCGATCGGGGTGAGAGCCCAAACGCGCCGCGGCGCGCTCGAGGTACGAGCGCAGCGCGAGGTACGCACGCTCGTCGAGCGCGAACTTCGACCCATCGAGCTCGACCGAGATCGCCGCTTTCATCGTGTACCCTTCCTTTTGCCTAGAGACCCGCGATGGCCCTCGCAGCGCCCGCGAGCTCGAGAACGTGCAAGCCCGTCGAAGCGCGGTCCACGGCGTAGATGTAGCCGCGGTCGTCGAGGTTCACGTTGTTCGTCTGGACCGCGCGGTCGCACTGCTGCACGCCGGTGATCTCGATGCACGACTCGGTGGTGTTCGCAGTCACCTCGGGAATGAAGCGCGCGACCTCTTGCGGCGCGAACGGGTCGCGGATGTCGACGACGCGCACGCCGGCGTTGAAGTACGCGAGCACGACGAGGCGCTTGTCGAACGCCGGATGATAAGCGTCGGCGAACGAATGCGGGCCGAAGCGCCCGCCGCGGTGACAGAAGTCGCCGGGCTCCTCGGGCACTTGGTACGTCGCTACGGCCAACGGGCGCTGCTCTTCGGTGATGTCGAAGATGAGCAGCACATCGCGCGGCTCCTGGCAGCGGTACGCGCCGGCCTCGCTCGCGACGAGCAAGAAATCGCGCGTGCGGGCGTCGCGATTGTCGGCGTAGTCGGCGATCGCGAATCCGTAGATCGGCTTCGCCGTGTGCGCGCCCCAAAAGCTCGGTAGGTCGACGCGCGCGACCACGGGATAACGCAGGTTGTCGGCCGTCGGCGCGAGCGGCTCGCGAGCCGCCGGATCGCCGCTCAGGAACTTGTCGCGGTCGACGATCTGGAGCGTGCCCTCCTCGCCGCTGTTGTAGCCCAGGTACATGCGGTCGCCGACGACGAACGGCTGGTGCAACCCGGCGACTTGAGGTTCCGGATACGGCCCCGTGGCGCTCGGCTCGTAGCCCGTGAGCCCGAAGTCGCGGATGTGCCGCGGCGCCGCCGGATTGCTCAAGTCGAACGCTTGCAGCACGCGCGTCACGCGCCAGCCCTCGGCCGTGCCGTTCAAATAGGCGATGCCCGTGGCGCAGTCCCACTGGAACTTGTGGGTCTCGCGGTTACCGCGCTCGGATTCGGGGCGCGACGAGGTGCCCGTCGCGGCGATCGTGGTCATGAACTTCGGCGCCGCGGGATCCGTAATGTCGACGACCTCGTAGCCGACTTGCCCGTTCGTGCGGATCGCATAGACCTTGACCACGTCGGCGCTCGGCAACGCGCTGCCGTCGCAGACCTGGACGTGCTGCGTGCCGCTCGCCTCGTCGCCCGTCGGCGGCAGATGCGCGAGGTAGTTAGGTGTAGCGGGATCCGTGACGTCGAGAATCGAGAGCCCGTTTTTCTCGAGCAGGCCCGTGATGGGATTCAAGGCTTCGCCCGCGTGGTGACCGACGAACAGGATTCGCCGGTCGCCGTAGCGATGCACGACGGGCTGGTAGGCCGAGCGCGCCTGCAAGTCGTTCTGGCCCAGGAGCCGCAGGTTGACGCTGGCATACGGGCTCAGCGTCGCGGCCGCGGATCGCGCGGTCGGCTCGGCCGGTCGCGCAGGCTCGGTGGCCGGCTCGCAGGCCGACACGACGGCGCCACCGGCCACAGCGGCCGCAACGACTCGCAGAAATCGCCATCGCGCCATCGTCCCCCCCTTTCAGTCGCGCACGAAGTAGCGGTTGTTCTCCTGGCAGACGAACTCGATGAGCTCCTGCTCGGGCATGAGCCGCTGGTTGACCCGTACCGTCCACGGCGCGGTGTACGCCTTCGGGTCGTCGACCGTGACGTCGATCTCCATGCGCCCGTAGCTCAGGCGGCGAATCCGCTCCGTGTACGTCGCCGCGTCCGTCAACGGCGTGCCGAAAATGTCGAGCCACTCGCCGTCGCGCAAGCCCTTCGTCGTGACGACGAGCGTGTCGTCCTCCCAGTGCCCGACCGAATAGCCGTACCACCACGGCTGCGGATCGTCGGCGGGAATCTCGCGGCCGTCCGTGAAAATCTGCCGGAGCCCCATGCTCGCCTCGTAGAGGATCACGAGCACGTCGGGCGTTTGAATGAACTTGCGCGGCGCACCCTGCGTATGGAACTGCATGATCCCCATCGGCAGGCAAACCGCTTCGGGATTGTCTTTGCCGCCGGCGGCGCGCCGCTGTTCCGCCAGCGCCGCGTACTCGGGGCGCAGCGGCAGCGGCTCCTTGAGGTTCTGGCCGACGTTCGCGAACCCCGCGCGGGGCACCGGGCTCTCGGGCTCGGCCTGCGCGGCGGTGCCGCCGAGCGTGCCGAAACCTTGCCAAACGCCGGAGAGGTCTGGCTTGCCATCGGCCGTGCGCGGCGCGGGCGCGTCGAGATCGGGCGTGCCGTCGGCCTTGCGCGGCATCGCATCATCGCGATGCGGGCCCCATTGGGCGGCCAGGGTCATGGGGGTCAATAGCGCGAGCACGGCGCACAGACGGACGAGCCTGGACATGGTGGTCTCTCAACGTTCCCCGTTGCGCGCTGAGCGTACCATCCCTCGCGGCCGGCCGTCGTTCCCGACCGCGGGACACGCGCAAGGGCGTCTGCCTAACGCGCCCAGAGACTGCCGAGGTCGAGCTCGATCGCCGCGAACGGCTCGGCGCGCATGTGCGCATCGGCCTCGTGCGTGGCCAGCAACGTCCAGCGCGTCGCTTCGAGCTCCAGGATCTCCAACGTCTGCTGCAACGGATCGACGAGCCACGCGTGGCGAACGTTCTCACGCGCGTAGATCGCGAGCTTCTTGGCGCGATCGATCCTCGCCGTGGACGGCGAGAGCACCTCGCAGACCCAGTCCGGCGCGACAGCCGGATACTCGCCCGTCGCCACCGCGGGCAGCCGCTCGCGGCGCCACGCCGCGAGATCGGGGACGAGCACGTCGTCGCTCATGCGCAGCTCGGGCTCGTCCAACACCAGCCACCCGCCGGGACCGTTCACGCCGAACTGGAAGGGACCGCCGATCTTCACGCCGAGCGCGGAGGCCGAGAAGGCGTGCGGATACGCCGGCCGAGGGAAGGCATAGAGCTCGCCGCCCAAGATCTCGCCGACGTAGTTCTCGGGGATGTCGTAGAGGTCGGCGTAGGTCGCGTTCTTTTTCAAGGCCTTCGTCATGGGCCGAGCCTAGCACGCACCCTTAAGCGCGGGACAAGACCGAATCGGGCCGGTGCGTGTAGTTATTCAGTCGATGGCCGCGGGCCGCGCCGCCGGCGTATCATTCTCGCAGTCCGGTTACCGGTTTCGCGAGGGGGAGTGCTTGCGATGAGCCGAAAGTCCTTCATCGTGCTCGCAACTTTGGGATTGGCCTTGAGCCCGGCGCTCGCGGGCCACGCCCACCACTCGTTCTCGGCCGAGTTCGATCGCGCCAAGCCCATCACGCTCACGGGCACGATCACGAAGGTCGAATGGACCAACCCGCACGCGCGCATCTACATCGACGTCAAGGACGAGGCGTCGGGCGAGGTCGTCAACTGGGACTTCGAGCTCGGCCCGCCGAACGGCCTGATGCGCCAGGGTTGGAGCCGCAACTCGCTGCGCGAAGGGCACGTCGTGAACATCAGCGGCTTCCTGTCGAAGGACCAACCGCACGTTGCCAACGCGCGCACGGTGCACCTGCCCGACGGGCGCCAGGTTCTCACGGGCTCGTCGTTCGACGTCGACGCGCCGGCTTCCGCACCGCCCGCACAGTAACGCCTGCAGGGTTGCGACGGCCGCCCTCGCTCGACCGACGACGGCGCGTCGCTCGTACGTCGGTCTCGCCGCCGTAGCGATCGTCAACGACTGTTGCGATGCTTGGACTTAGCGGGTGTAGCGGCGGCACGACGCCCGGCGGGCCGTGGCCGGTGCCGGCCTCAACCGCCACTGGAGGGATCCTGCGCGACGGGATCCGGCGGCAAGTGCCACGAGACCAAGAACGCGGCGATGAGCACGAGCACGCCGACCACGACGATCGACGCGACGGGCTGCGCGCCCGCGCCGACCGAGGCCGTGTAGATGCCGACGGCCGTCAGCATCGCGACGTTCTCGAAGAAGCTCTGGAGCGCGACGGCGCGGCCGCTGCCGATGCTGCGGTGACCGATGTCCTGGAGCGCGGCGTTGATCGGCACGAGGAACATGCCGCCGCAGACGCCGATCGCGACGAGCACGGCGCGCGCGGGCCACGCGCTGTCGACGAGGCTGAAGATCAGGATGCAGACGCCCATCGCGTAAGCCGCGAGCCGCGCTCGCCGCAGCCGCTCGATCGGGATGAGCCGCGGCACGAGCAACGCGCCGGCCACGATGCCGAGCGCCAGGAACAGCGTGAGATCGGCGACGTCGGCCGAGCTCTGGGTCAAGAGGACTGCCGGAGCCCAGGCCACGAGCAGCAGCCGCAGCACGGCCGCCGAGGCCCAGAACAGCGAGTTGCCGAGCATCGCGAACCGCGCGCGCGCCGCGACGAACAGCGTGCGCATGCGCTCGACGAAGCTCGCGACGCCGGCCTCTGCGCCTTGCTGCGCGGGCGCAAGGCGCGGCAGCCAGATCGTCGCGGCACCCGACGCCACGTAGCACGCGATGACGCCGGCCAGCGCGAGCGGCACCGAGTAGTCGGCGACGCGCGAGCCGACGACGGTGCCGAGCACGATCGCGAGGATCGTCGAGCCTTCCATCCAGCTGTTGGCGCGCACGAGCCGGTCGTGGCCGACGAGCTCGGGCAGGATGCCGTACTTCGCGGGCCCGTAGACGGCCGCGCCCATGCCCACGAGCGCATAAGCCGCCACGGGCTCGACGCCGGCGATCATGAGCGCGGCGCCCGCGCCTTTGAGCACGTTGCCCACGAGCAGCACCCTGGGCTTCGAGCGGCCGTCGGCGAACGCGCCGACCCAGGGCGCGAGCACGACGAACGCAACGAGAAACGCCGCCTGGAGCGCCGGCACGTACCAGGCGCCGCGCGGCGCCTCGATGAGCATGGCGATGGCCGTGAACAGGATCGCGTTATCGGCGAGCGCCGTGAGGAATTGCGCGCCGAGCAGCACGGCGACCGCGCGGCTCATCGCACAGCTCGCTCGCCGCGCGGCAGCGCCGCCTCGACGAGCGTGTGCACGGCCGGATAGTCGGTCTTGCCGCTGCCGAGCAGCGGAATCGCAGCGACGGTGAAGAGGCGTTTCGGCACGTGGAGCTCGCTCATGCCGTCCTCTTTGGCGCGCACCGAGAGCTCCTGGCGCTGCGCGTTGGGACGCGTCGTCACGAGGATGAGTTGCTCGCCCTTCTGGAAATCGGGCAGGCTCACGCAGGCGTGCTGCGCTTCGGGCCACGCTCGCGTCGCGAGCTCCTCGACGGCCGTGAGCGACACCATCTCGCCGCCGATCTTGGCGAACCGCTTCGCGCGGCCCTGGATCGTGATGAAGCCTTCGGCGTCGATCGTCACGATGTCGCCCGTGTCGTACCAACCGGCGCCGCGCTTCGTCGATGGCGGCTGCACGACACCGGGCTTGTCGTGCTTCAAGTAGCCGAGCATGACGTTCGGGCCGCGCACCGAGAGCCGCCCGCCTTCGACGCCTTCAACGGGATCGAGCGCGCAGTCGATGCCGGGCAGCAGGCGACCGACGGTGCCGGGCTTCGAATCCATCGGCGTGTTGATCGAGATTCCCGGGCTCGTTTCGGTCGCGCCGTAGCCCTCGAAGATCTGCACGCCGAACTTGTCCGTCCAGGTGCGGCGCGTCTCGTCCTTGAGCTTCTCGGCGCCCGCGAACACGTAGCGCACGCTGTAGAAATCGTAGGGATGCGCGAAGCGCGCGTAGCCCGCGAGGAACGTGTTGGTGCCGAACATGATCGTCGCATTCACGTCGTAGGCGATCTCGGGGACGATGCGGTAGTGCAGCGGCGACGGATAGAAGAACGTGCGCATGCCCGATAGGAGCGGCAACAGCGTGCCCGCCGTGAGCCCGAACGAGTGGAACATCGGCAGCGCGTTCAAGATGACGTCCTGCGCGCCGAAGTCGATGCGCGCCGCCACCTGCTCGCGGTTGGCGAGCAGGTTGGCGTGCGAGAGCGCGACGCCCTTCGGCGTGCCTTCCGAGCCCGAGGTGAACAGCACGATCGCCGCGTCGTCGGGGCGCACGCGCTGGCGGCGATAGTTGAACGCGGCGAACCGGCTCGCGAGCGCGGCCTTGATCTTGCGCCACGGCGTCACGCGCTCGCGCACGTCCTCGAGGTAGACGACGGTCGCGATCTCACGTAAGCGGGCGACGACGTGCTCGAGCTTGGCCGCGACGACGAACCGCTCCGACGTGTAGATGCGGCGAATCTGCGCGGCCTCACACGAGGCGACGAGGCTCTTCATGCCGAGCGTGTAGTTGAGCATGGCCGCGACGCGCCCGCGCGCCTGCAAGCCGAACAGCATGGCCACGGCCGCGATCGCGTTCGGCAGCATGACGCCGACGGCCTCGCCGCGGCGCGTCTGCTCGGCCACGAGCCCGCCGAGCAGCAGTACGCGGGTGATGAGCGCGTTGTAGGTGAGCGGCACGCGCTCGACGTCCTCGACGATGACGTGGCGGCCGCCGTGCACGCGCCGCGCGTCGAGCAGCGAGCCGAACAGCGTGCGCCGATAGTTCGACGTCGCGAACATCATCTCGGTCATGAGGTCGGCGAGCAGCTTGCCCGCGGCGCGGCGGCGCTCGCGGCCGCGAATCTCGGCCGGAATCTCGAACCGGCGCGGCGGCAAGATCGTCAGCGTGACCTGCGGAAACCAGCGCAGGCGCACGCGGCCACGCAGCCGCGAGAACGGCGTGTACTGCGCGCCATCGATGCGCACGGGCAGGAGCATGGCGCCCGACTTGTCGGCGACGAGCCCCGGGCCGGGGTAGATCTTCATGAGCGAGCCCGTGACCGTGATGCGCCCTTCGGGAAAGATTGCGGCGCGCTTGTCCTGCTCGATGTAGCGGATCAGCGATTTCAGCGAGTAGGGGTTCGTGGGGTTCAGAGGAAACGCGTCGACGATTTTGAGCAGGGGCTGCATCCACCAGCGCTTCGCGATCTCGGTGTTGATCGCGAACGTGAGCCGGTCCGGCAGGAACACGGCGAGCAGCGCTGCGTCGAGGAACGAGGTGTGATTCGCGACGACGAGCACGCGCTTGCCGGCCGCCGCGTAGTGCTCGAGGCCCGTCACGCGCACGCGATACGCGAGCTTCAAGACGCTGCGCAACAGCCACCGGCCGAGAGCCACCATCGTCGCCAACACCTTCGCCACGGCACGAAGGCGTAACGATGCCCGCGCGCGCGCGCAATTGCCACCGCGCGGCCGCGAAGCGGTGGAGCAAGTCTAGGTCTAGTGCACGGCGTGGAGAGGCCGGGGCTTCTCGATGGCGTAGCCCTGGACGAAGTCGACGCCGAGGTCGCGCAGCGTCTCGAACGAGGTCTGGTCCTCGACCTGCTCGGCGACGACTTGGAAATCGAGCGTGCGCGCGAGCTTGACCATGGCGGCGATCATCTCCCGGTTCACGCTGTCGCCTTCGAGGTTGCGCGTGTAGGTGCCGTCGATCTTCAAGTAGTCGAGCGAGAGGTTCTTCAAGTTCGCGAACGAGCCGATGCCGCTGCCGAAGTTGTCGAGTGCGAAGCGGCAGCCGATGCCGTGCAGCACGTCGATGAAGCGCTGCGCCTGATCGAGCTGGCTCACGACGGCCGACTCGCGCACTTCGAAGCAGATTCGCTCGGGGCTGACCCCGGTGTGATCGAGCGCGTCGACGATGAATTCGAGGAAGTCGTCATCGCCGAGCGTCTGCGCCGACAGATTGATGTTGCAGGTGCGCCCGGCCGGCAGGTGCGGCGTGCCGCCCGCGATCGCGGCGAGCGTCGCCTGGACGACCCAGCGGTCGATGTGCGACATGAGCTGATAGCGCTCCGCCGACGCCAAGAAATGCACGGGCAAGATGACCTCACCCGCGTCGCCGCGCATGCGCAGCAACACCTCGGCGGCCGGACCGCTGCGATTGCGCCCACCCATGGCCACGATCGGTTGGACATAGAGCTCGAAGCCGTTCTCTTTGAGGGCGCGCTGGAGGCGTTGCAGCCACTGGATCTCGCCGCGTTGGCGCGCGGTCACTTCGTCGCGCGTCGAGTAGACGTGCGTGCGGCCGCGACCCTTTTGCTTGGCGACGTAGCACGCCGAGTCCGCTGCGGACAGCACGCTCTCGGCCGAGCCGCTGTCCTTGCCGACTTCGACGAGCCCCACGCTGACGCCGACGTCGAACGTGCGGTCCTGCCAAGTGAACGGGTGGCCCGCCACCGTGCGCACAACGTCCTCGGCGATCTGCTGGGCCTTGTCGAGCGGGCACCCCGCGAGCAGCATCGCGAACTCGTCGCCGCCGACGCGCGCGACCGTATCAGAATCGCGCAAGCGCTGCTTGAGCAGCGCGCCGACCTCGCGCAGCAGATTGTCGCCCGCGATGTGGCCGCCCGTGTCGTTGACGATCTTGAAGCGGTCGAGGTCGAGATAGCAGACCACGTGGCCGACGCCCTCGCCGCGCGCCGAGTCGAGCGCCGCTTCGAGCCGCCGCTCGAATTCGGCGCGATTGACGAGGCCCGTGAGCGCGTCGTGGCTCGCCTGATACGACATTTCGCGCGCGAGCCCGCGCAGCTCGCTGACGTCGTGGAAGATCACGACGCAGCCCGCCACTTGGCCCTCGGGCCCGCGGATCGGCGACGCCGTCAGCTCGGTCGAGAACTGGCGCTCGGATTGCTTGCTCAGGAGGAACGCGCGCCGGCCGAGATTGACGCGACGCCGCTCATTCAAACACTTGGCCACGGGATCGCCGAGCGAGCTGCGGTCGATCTCGTCGACGAGCGACAGCAGGTCGAGCAGCTGCTTGCCGATGCCGGCGCTGCGCGCGCCGCCGATGAGCTGCTCGGCGGCCTCGTTCATGTAATCGATCGTGCCGTTGCGGTCGGTCGTGATGACGCCCTCGCCGATCGACTCGAGCGTGATGCGCGCCTGGAGCTTGCCGCGGCCGAGCGAGGTTTCGAGGCTTTTGCGGTGCGTGATGTCGCGCGCGACCGTGAGCAGCGCCGGCTCGCCGCCGAACGTGATGTGCCTGCTGTGCAGCTCGGCCCAGAGCCCCTGCTCGTCGTTGCTGATGAGCTGCACCTCGAATGGCGCGAGCGGCTCGTCGGCGCCCGCGCCGACGTGCTTGCGCATGAGCGCGCGATAGGCCGGCCGCAGCAAGTCGGTGATGGCCTTGCCGACGAGCGTTTCGGCGTCGATGCCGAATAGCTCGCCGGCCGCGCGATTGGCGTACAGGATGGTGCTCGTGTGGATGAGCGCGACCTCGGGCAGCGTGACGGCGAGCGCGTCGAACAACGCGTTGCGGTCGGCGGGCGGAGGCGACGGCGGGGGCGCGGCCGCGAGCTCGGCGCGCGCGGCTTCGTCGCTGCGATCGAGCAGGCGGTTCATGGACGCGGTGATGTCGACGAAGGCGCTCAGGCGGCCGTTGACGGGAATGCGCTCGGCGCGCTCGCCCGCGGCCAGCAGGCCGTGCAAATCCTCACGCAGCCGCTCGATCTCGCGCACGTACGGCCGGCGCGACGCGGCCCAGACGAGCGTCAAGAGGAGCAGCACCACGACGAGGGCTGCAAACGCAATGATCGGGTCGGCGAAGACCTCCGTCACACACGCTCCGACGCCGGGTGAATCGCCACGCGACCGGCGCTACTGTGCCGAAGCGGAGTTGGATACCGGGAACGACCGACCGACAGCGAGATCCCTGCTGGCACGTAAGTCAAAGACCCTATGTTTTTCCGCGCGTCGCTGCGCGGAAGGTTCTTGTTCTTAAAAAGGGGCTAGACGCAACCTCCTGGCTCCCTTAGCGATTCACGATACAGCATGCGGCTTGGAGCGTCGCTCACAATAGAACATAATTCTTCACAGACCGTCTTGAACGGCCTGCATAGACTCTTTACCCTACCGCGTCCCCCCGTAGCTCGCCCCGCCGAAAAACAACTATGAATTTCGACGTCGCACGCACCCAGATGCTCGGCCAGCAGCTGCGTGCTTGGGAAGTGCTCAATGACCGCGTGCTGCGGGCCTGCAAAGAGACGCCGCGCGAGCACTTCGTGCCGAGCGCCTACCGCGAGCTCGCGTTCGCCGACGTGGAGATCCCGCTTAGGAATGGGCAAACGATGCTTGCGCCCAAGATCGAAGGCCGTGTGCTCCAGGCTTTGCAGATCGAGCCGATCGACGACGTGCTCGTCGTCGGCACCGGCAGCGGCTATCTCACGGCGTGCGTGGCGTACCTCGGCCGTCACGTCGTGAGCGTCGATATTTTTCCCGATTTCGCGACAGACGCACAGGCGAAAATCGCGGACGCGGGAATTCGCAACGTGGAGATCCGAGCGGCCGATGCCCTGACGCTGTCGTACCCGGCGCGCTTCGACGCCATCGCCGTCACGGCGGCCGTGCCCGAGCTCAACCGCCACTTCATCCAGATGCTGAAGCCGCAGGGGCGGCTGTTCGTCGTTGTCGGACGCGAGCCCGCCATGGAGGCGCGGCTCGTCACGCTCGAGCCGAACGGCGCGACGACGACGCAGAGCCTGTTCGAAACCGTGCTGGCACCGCTCATCAACGCCGAGCGGCCGGAACCCTTCGTCCTTTAGCGAGCGAACCCGAGCACTCTCATGCCGGGCGTTCCGGAGTTAAGCCCCTCGGAGTTCGTGTCGCGCTGGCCCGCGTACGCGGCCGGCCGCGACGTCATGCTCCTCGACGTGCGCGAGCCGGCTGAGCTCGCGATGGCCGCCATCGCGGCTGCCGTCCACATCCCGATGCGCGAGGTCCCCGCTCGCCTCGATGAGCTCCCCCGCGACAAACCACTTGTCCTGATGTGTCACTCGGGAGGACGCAGCGGTCGCGTGGCGCAGTATTTGCAATACAACGGCTTCTCGAACGTATTTAACCTCAAGGGCGGTATCGACGCGTGGTCGACGCAGATAGACTCGCACGTGCCGCGCTACTAGCAACCAGGAATGCAAACGAAAATCCAGGCAGGAACCACACCCATGATGCGCATCGTCAAGATCTTCACGGCGCTGGCTTTGAGCGCCGGCGCCGCTCCCGCGTTCTCGCAAGCGAGCTTGCTCGACGTTTACCAGCGCGCGCTGATGAACGACCCGCTCGTTCGCGAGGCCGAGGCCACGTATCTGTCCAATGCCGAGATCAAGAACCAGGCGCGCGCGGCCTTGCTGCCGGGCCTCAACTTGAGCGCGAGCCGCCGCAACCAGTTCTCCGACTCGCTCGGCGGCGTCGAGCTGCCCGGCGGCGCAGTCGTCGGCGGCGACCGCAACATTAGCGACAGCGACACGGACGGCTGGTCGCTGAGCCTCACGCAAACGATCTTCGACTGGGGCAATTACGCGCAGCTGCGGCAAGCCGACAAGGTCGTCGCACGCGCCGAGACCGTCTACGAAGCCGCGAAACAGGACCTGTTGATCCGCGTCGCGGAACGCTACTTCGACGTGCTCGCCTTCGAGGACAATCTCGCGTCGGCCGTCGCGGCGCGCGAGGCGATTGCGCGCCAGCTCGAGCAGGCGCAGCGGCGCTTCGAGGTCGGCCTCATCGCGATCACGGATGTCCAACAGTCTCAAGCCGGTTACGACGACTCGGTCGCGGCCGAGATCGAGGCCCAGCGCCAGCTCGCGACCTCGCACGAATTCCTGCGCGAGATCATCGGCGAGGTCCTCACCGAGCTGGCCTCGCCGCAAGACGAGCTGCCGCTAATGCCGCCCGACCCGGCCAACCCCGAGCAGTGGGTGCAGACGGCCATGCAGCAGAACCTAACGCTCGTCTCGAGCCGGCTCGCCACGGAGGTCGCGTTCGACGACATCGCGATCCAGCGTTCCAATCGGTTGCCCACGTTGAGCGTGTCGGCGAACTACAGCGAGAACACGAACGAGCGCGTCACGACGTCGATTCAGAACGGCGTGACGACGATCTTTCCGCCATCGGTCACGTTGCCCGACGGCCGCAACTGGTCGCTCGACTTGCGGTTCCCGATCTTTTCGGGGGGCCTCAACCGGTCGCGCATCCAGCAGGCGGTCTACCAACACCGCGCCTCGAGCGAGGCGCTCGAGCGCGTCGCGCGGCAGACGGAGCGGCAGGCGCGCGATGCCTATCTCGGCGTGCTGTCCGAGATCCAGCGCGTGCGCGCGCTGCGCCAGTCCGTCGAGTCGAACCGCACGGCGTTGCGCGCCACGCAGGCCGGCTTCGAGGTCGGCACGCAGACGACCGTCGACGTCTTGTCCTCGCAGAACAGCCTGCGACGTGCCGAGACGACGTACTCGCGCAGCCGCTACAACTACATCCTGAACGTGCTGCGCTTGAAGCAAGCCGCCGGCACGCTGTCGGTGGTCGACGTCGAGGAAGTCGACGGCTGGTTGCAATAGGCGCGGTGGCGCGCGGCTTTCTCGCTGCGCGCGAACGGCCTCTCCCGAGACACGCCGGAAGTGCATCCCTGCGGCTCGGCGGCGCACGTCCCTGTGCGCCGACGGTCTCGGGAGAGGCCGTTCGCACGCAGCGAGAAAGCCGATTTGAGATTTAGGGGTCGGAGCGGCGGACGGCGTCGATGAGGGCGCTCGTCGAGCGGCCGGGTTTGAAGCCGAGGACGCGCACTTCGCCGCCGTGCTTGAGCACGGTGTCGCCGCCGGCGATCTGGTCGACGCGGTAGTCGCCGCCTTTCACGAGCACGTCAGGCAAGATTTTCCCGACGAGCTCGGCCGGCGTGTCCTCGCTAAAAGGCACGACCCAATCGACCGCCGCGAGGCCCGCGAGCACGGCCATGCGATCGGCGAGCGGAGTGATGGGCCGCCCGGCGCCCTTCAAGCGCCGGACGGAGTCGTCGTCGTTGACGGCCACGATGAGCCGGTCGCCGCACGACTTCGCTTCCTCGAGGTAGCTCACGTGGCCCGCGTGCAGGATGTCGAAGCAGCCGTTCGTGAAGACGACGCGCTCGCCGCTGCCCCTGGCTTCCGCGACGAGTGCGACGAGCTCGGGGAGATTCACGAGTCCGCGCCCGCCGCTGCCCTGCGCGTGTAGTGCGCGCGTGAGCTCGGAGCGGCTCACGGTCGCGACGCCGATCTTGCCGACGACGATGCCGGCGCCGAGATTGGCGAGCGCAGCGGCGTCGGCCGCCGAAAGCCCGGCAGCCACGCCCACCGCCAACAGCGCGATGACGGTGTCGCCGGCGCCCGAGACGTCGAAGACTTCCCGGGCGTGCGTCGGCAGCGTGATGGGCTCGGCGCCGGCCTCGAACAATGTCATGCCCTGCTCGCCGCGCGTGACGAGCAGCAGCTTGAGGTCGAGCTCGTCGCGCAGCGCATCGCCCTTGCGCGCGAAGTCGGCTTCGTCGGCGCAAACGCCGACGACGGCCTCGAACTCGCTGCGATTCGGCGTCAGCGCATAGGCGCCGCGGTAACGCGCGAAATCCGTGCCCTTCGGGTCGACGAGCACGGGCACGGCGGCGGCGCGGCTCGCGGCGACGAGTTCCGCGACGCGGCTCAAGGTTCCTTTCGCATAGTCCGAAAGCACGACGGCGTCGGCCTGCGGCACGAGCCGCGCGAACGACGCCGCGAGCTCACCGGCGCACGCCTCGAGCGACTGCTCGGCGTCGATGCGCAAGAGCTGCTGGCTGCGTGCGAGCACGCGTAGCTTGTGGATCGTGGGCAACGTCGGCGAGCGCACGAACTCGCAACGCACGCCGCGCGGCTCGAGCGCCTGCGTCAATAGGCGGCCGCGCTCGTCCTCGCCGACGATGGCGGCCAGCACGCTGCGCGCGCCGAGCGCCGCGACGTTGAGCGCTACGTTGGCGGCGCCGCCGGGTCGCTGCTCGGCCGAGCGGGTGCGCACCACGGGGACGGGCGCCTCCGGCGAGATGCGCGCCGTGTCGCCGAACCAGTACTCGTCGAGCATCGCGTCGCCGGCGACGAGCACGCGAAGCTTCGAGAAATCTGGGACTGTGAGCGTCACCGGTGCCTTCAAGCCGCGGGTATGGACTGCGCCATTCTAAGGGAAAAAGGGCCCGCCCCGATTTCTCAAGGGGCGGACCAACGGCGGACTCAAGAAACTAAAGCCGTAAACTCATTCGACTCCGGCGCCTAGGCGTAGGCACCTTCAACCGCATTTCGAATAGCCGCAGTTCAGGCAGGTCATGCAACCGTCGAGCATCACGGCCGCGGCCGTGTTGCACTTGCCGCACAGCTGCGCGCCTTCGGGAAAACTGTTGCGTGCGAACGCGTCTTTCTGGCTGCCGCGCGCTTCGAACTCGGCCTTCTTCTTGGCCAGGAACTCGAGTCGCTCGGGGCTCAAATCCGGCCCCTTGAGCAAGCCGATCTCGATGAGATGCTTCTCGACGACGTGGCCGAGCTCCGCGATGATCGACGGCATGAACTTGCCGCCGGGCTGCCAATAGCCCCCCCGTGGGTCGAACACGGCCTTGAGCTCGTCGACGAGGAACGTGACGTCGCCGCCCTTGCGGAACACCGCCGACATGATGCGCGTGAGCGCGACGATCCACTGATAGTGATCGAGGTTCTTCGAGTTGATGAAGATCTCGAACGGCCGCCGCTGCTCGTGCGGCGTGCCTTGATTCAGGACGATGTCGTTGATCGTCACGTACATGGCGTGGTCGGCGACGGGCGGCTTGACCTTGTACGTGGAGCCGATGAGCACCTCGGGACGCTCGAGCTTCTCGTGCATCCGGATGACGTTCGTCTCGGCACGATCGGCCTCGGGAGCCGGCTTCGGCTTCTCCTCGTCCCTCGCGACCGCGTATTTGACGATCTTCTTGTCGATTGTGATCTTCGCCATGGTGCTGCTCAGAGCTTGCCGTAGTAGCCCTCTTTGAGGGCATCGAAGAGATTCGCGGCCGTGTGCGTCTCGCCGTCGTAGGCGATTTCCTCGTCGCCCTTAGCCTCGACGACCGTGCCGTCCGCAAGCGTGAACCGGTAGGTCGTGCTCTTGAGGTCCTTCTCCTTCACGAGCACGCCCTGGAACGCCTCGGGGTTGAAGCGAAACGTGGTGCAACCCTTGAGTCCTTGCTCGTGCGCGTAGAGGTAGATGTCCTTGAACTGGTCGTACGGATAATCGGTGGGCACGTTGGCCGTCTTCGAGATCGACGAGTCGATCCACTTCTGCGAGGCCGCCTGAATGTCGACGTGCTCGCGCGGCGAAATGTCCTCGGAGCTCACGAAGTAGTCGGGCAGCTTCTCGCCGGGTTTCGTCGACCCCGGAATCGCGCGCGGGTTGACGAGCGCGCGATAAGCCAACAGCTCGAACGAGAAGACGTCGATCTTTTCCTTCGACTTCTTGCCCTGCTTGACCACGTTGCGGAAGTAGTGATGCGCGAACGATGGCTCGATGCCGTTGCTAGCGTTGTTGGCCAGCGACAGCGAAATCGTGCCCGTCGGCGCGATGGAGCTATGGTGTGTGAACCGCGCGCCGTGCTGCTCGAGCTGCTCGACGAGCTCCGGCGCCACCTCGCGCACGCGCTGCATGTAACGGCTGTAGCGGCTGTGCAGGATGCGCCCCAAGATGCGCTGCCCGACCTGCCAACCGTCGGCCCGCATCTCGGGCCGTTTGCGCAGCATCGTCTCCGTGACCTCGAATTCCTCGAGCAGGATGGGCGCGACGCCCTTTTCCTTGGCGAGCTCGAGGCCCATCTGCCAGCCCGCGATCGCGAGCTCGCGCGAGACGTCCTCGGTGAACTTCACCGATTCCTTCGACCCGTACCGCAGGCCGAGCAACGTGATGGCGGAGCCCAAGCCGAGGAAGCCCATGCCGTGGCGACGTTTGCGCACGATCTCCTCGCGCTGCTTCTCGAGCGGCAAGCCGTTCACGTCGACGACGTTGTCGAGCATGCGCGTGAACACTTTGACGACCTCGCGGAACTCGTCCCAATCGAAATACGCGTGCTCGGTGAACGGCGCGGCGACGAATTTCGTGAGGTTGATCGAACCGAGCAGGCAGGCGCCGTAGGCCGGGAGCGGTTGCTCGCCGCACGGATTGGTGGCGCGAATTTCCTCGCACCACCAGTTGTTGTTCATCTCGTTGACGCGATCGATGAGCACGAAGCCGGGCTCGGCGAAATCGTAGGTGGACGACATGATGACGTCCCACATGCGCCGCGCCGGCAGCGTGCGGTAAACGCGGCACGCGACGAGGCCGCGATCGTCGACGACATAGTTTCCGTGCGTCGGCCACTCGCGCCAGACGACGTGCTCGGCGTCGTCGAGGTCGATGTTCTCTTCCTCGGCCTCGCGCCGCGTGAGCGGGAACGCGAGCCGCCAAGGCTTGTCGGCCTTGACTGCCTGCATGAACTCGTCGGTGATGAGCAGCGACAAGTTGAACTGGCGCAAGCGGCCGTCCTCGCGCTTCGCGCGGACGAAATCCAGGGCGTCGGGATGGCCGACGTCGAACGTGCCCATCTGCGCGCCGCGACGGCCGCCGGCCGACGACACCGTGAAGCACATCTTGTCGTAGATATCCATGAACGACAGCGGGCCGGACGTGTAGGCGCCCGCGCCGCTCACGTAGGCGCCGCGCGGACGCAGCGTCGAAAATTCATAACCAATTCCGCAGCCCGCCTTTAACGTAAGGCCGGCCTCGTGGACCTTGTCGAGGATGTCGTGCATCGAATCGCTGATCGTGCCCGACACCGTGCAGTTGATCGTCGACGTGGCCGGCTTGTGATACTCGGCCCCGGCGTTCGAGGTGATGCGGCCGGCCGGAATCGCGCCGCGCTGCAGCGCCCAGAGGAACTTTTCGTACCACGCCCCGCGCTGCGCGGGCTCCTCGACGGCCGCGAGCGCCTTCGCGACGCGCTCATAGGTGCCGTCGATGTCCCGGTCGACGGGCTCGCCGGCTTTGGTTTTGAGGCGGTACTTCGTGTCCCAGATATTTAAGGAGGCTTCTTGTAACGCGATGTCCGCGAGTCTCGTGGCTTTGAGATCAAACGCCATGTTCATAGTGTGCTCTTAACTCCCCACTGCGCGGCTTTAGGACAGCCGCTCCCCCCCACTCCCCCGAACTCTTGGGATCGGTTTCGTTCCTCGCAAATTCCGGCGCGAAAACCCCCCCGACGGCTGCTTGCGCAGCCTGAAACCGCCTTTGAGTTTTTGAACAAACGACGACACAAGATGTTGTGTCGTTAAAACGTAGACTAGGCTCGTCGCCAATCTCTGTCAAGATTTTATGACAAAGTTTTTTCAGTCTTAGTTTCTTTCAAATACAATGTGTTAGACAGAATACCTGTAAATCCTATGAATTTTTTTATCGCCACGATCGAGGTCGCCCGTGAATCGTTCAAACCACTATATGTTGTGTTCAGGCTATTCCCAGCCTATCCCCAACTTGGGCACAGGAAGTTCACAAAACGCGACCATTCATGGCTCGGTCGAAATCGTCAGGCGGGCACACTATGCTTCGCTCGTGCGCGGTGTTTTGCCGCCGCATGCCGTCGATTCAGGGATGTCATGATCTACGAAGACCGCTCAGCTCGCGCTCGCCGCATCACTTTCGCCGCGCTCACTGCGTTCGTCGCGTGCATTGCTAGCGCAACGTCCGTCGCGCAACCCGAGAACGTGGGCGAGTTGCCGACACTCGCGCCGCTCATCGAGCGCGTTGCTCCCGCGGTCGTCAACATCACCGTGTCGACGAGCCTCGAGCGCGGTCAGCAGAATCCGCAAGAGGAGCTCCTGCGGCGCTTCTTCGACTTCGAGGAGCAGCCCGAGCGACGGCGCCAAGTCGAAGGTGCGGGCTCGGGCGTCATCGTCGACGCCGCGAAAGGCTACGTCCTCACGAACCATCACGTCATCGCCGACGCGGACCAGATCACGGTGACGTTGCTCGAGAATCGCAGCCTCGTCGCTCGCGTCATCGGCTCCGATGAATACTCGGATCTCGCCGTGCTCCAGGTCGACGCCGCGAACTTGAAGACCATTCCGTTCGGCGATTCCGCCACCCTGCGCGTGGGCGACTACGTCGTCGCGATCGGCAATCCGTACGGTTTCTCGAATACCGTGACCTCGGGAATCGTCAGCGGGCTCGAGCGCAGCGGCCTCGACCCCCGCGCGTTCGAAAACTTCATCCAGACGGACGCGCCCATCAATTTCGGCAACTCCGGCGGCGCGCTCGTCAACTTGCGAGGCGAGCTCGTCGGCATCAACTCGGCCATCATCTCGCGCACCGGCGGCAGCATCGGCATCGGCCTTGCGGTCCCGGTCAACATGGCGCGGGCCATCATGGAGCAGCTCGTCACGACGGGCACCGTGCGCCGCGGGTTGCTCGGCGTGAATATTCAGGACGTCACACCCGAGGTCGCCGCAGGGCTCAGCCTGCGCGACAACTCGGGCGCGCTCGTGTCGCGCGTGGGCGCCGACTCGGCCGCCGAGAAGGCCGGCATCGAGATCTATGACGTCATCGTCAGCGTCAACGGCGTTCGCCTGCGGAGCTCGGGCTCGCTCAAGAGCACGATCGGCCTGTTGCCGCCCGGCGAGAGCGTCACCGTCGGCATCATTCGCGACGGCCGCGAGCAGACGGTGACGGCCGTGCTCGGCGAGGTCGAGGCCACGGAAAGGGTCACGGCCAGGCCTCCGCCCACGACGGAACCCGAGCTCGACGCCTCGTTCGCGGGCGCGGATCTCGCCGACAACACGAGCGGCACACCGGGCCTGCTCGTGGCGCGCGTCGCTCCGAACAGCCCGGCGTCCCTGCGCGGTCTTCAGCCCGGCGACGTCATCACGAAGGTCAACAAGCTTCCGGTGCGTACCGTCGATGAGGCCATCTCGCTCATGCAAGACGCGCGCACGATCCTGCTCGAGGTTCAGCGCGGCACTCGGAACCAGCTGATCCTCATGCGTTAGCCCGGGCCCGCGACGGCGCCGTTCTCGCCCCACTCGCGCAAGCGCGCCGCACGCTCGTCGGCATGGAGCTCCGCGAGTGCCGCGGCGTCGGCATAGAAAGCCGTTAACCCCACGAGATCGAGTCGCGCCTTGAGCGCCGGCGCCCACTGCGTATAGGTGGCGACAGAGGCGAGCGCCGCGTTGTTGAGCGGCTGCGCGAACCAAGCGTCGTAGTCGGCGGCGCCGCCCCAGCTCGCCTTGAGCGCCGAATAATCGCTGCGCAAGGCATCGAACGCGCGCGCCTTCGCCGCGCGCAGCTCCTCGCCCGGCGTGCCGCTCGCGTAGAGATCGCGCAGCCGCGCCTGCTGCGCGGCGATGAGCGCGCCGAACTGCGCGCGTCGCTCGCGGCGCTGCCGGTAGCGCGCAAGATCCGCCGCCGGCGCGTTGCGCTTGAGCCAGCGCTCGGTGCCCGTCTCCTCGACGACCATCGCGAACGCTTCGCTGAGCTCGGTGTCGTCCTTGACGTAGACCTTTTGATGCGCGAGCTCGTGGAACAACACGCTCGCGACGTACTGCTCGCCGCCGCTGACCATCGTGCTCAGCACCGGATCGTCGAAGTAACCGAGCGTCGAGTACGCGTTCGAGCCACCCGTGTACGTGTCCTGCCCCTGCGCCGCGAGCTCGGCCGCGAAGCGCTCGGCCGCGGCTCGGTCGAAGTAGCCGCGGTAGGCGACGCAGCCCGCGAACGGAAAGCACCAGCGCCGCGGCTCGACGGAGAACTCCTCGGCCGCCACCACGTTCCAGACGACGTATGATCGATCGAGCGCCACGTACGTCGTGTAGCTGTCGTTGTCCGGCAAGCCGAGCTCGTCGACGGCGAAGCGGCGGATCGCCGCGACGCGCGTCAATGCGCTCTTGAGCTCGCCGTCGACGACCGGATCCGCGACGACCTCGTCGATCGGCTCGCGTTTGCGCAACAGCTCGATCTGGCCGCCGATGGCTTGCCAGTAGTACGGCGCGGCGCAACCCGCCATCGCGAGCACGATCGCCGCGAGCACGAATGCACACAATGGCTTCGTCATGCGCACGACCTTAGCACGCACTTGGGCTACGGTATGATCGACGCATGAAGATCTACGAGGTCGGCGGCGCCGTCAGGGACGCATTGCTCGGCCTGCCGGTCGAGGAGCGCGACTGGGTCGTCGTCGGCGCAACGCCCGACGAGCTCGAGGATCTGGGATTCCGCCGGGTCGGCAAGGATTTTCCCGTATTCCTGCACCCGCAGACGGGCGAGGAATACGCGCTCGCACGCACCGAGCGCAAGACGGGGCCGGGGTACACGGGCTTCGCCTTCGACGCGGCGGCCACCGTGACGCTCGAGCAAGATCTCGAACGGCGCGACCTCACGATCAACGCGATCGCGCGCAGCGGCGACGGCGAGATCATCGACCCGTGGGCGGGCCGCTCGGACCTCGCCGCGCACGTGCTGCGCCACGTCTCGCCGGCCTTCCGCGAGGATCCGCTGCGCGTGCTGCGCGTCGCGCGTTTCGCGGCGCGGTTCGCGCCGCTCGGCTTCACGGTCGCGCCCGCGACCCTCGCGCTCATGCGCGAGATCGTGGCGGCCGGCGAGATGGAAACACTCAAGGCCGAGCGCGTTTGGCAGGAAACGGTCAAGGGCCTCCGGACGCAGTGTCCCGACGTCTACTTCGAAGTGCTCCGTGACTGTGGCGCGCTGCGGCGCGTGTTCCCCGAGGTCGACTCGCTGTTCGGCGTGCCGCAGCCCGAGCGCTGGCACCCGGAGATCGATACCGGCGTGCACTTGCTCATGGCGCTGCGCGTCGCGGCTGAGTTGTCGGCGAGCGAGCCCGTGCGCTTCGCCGTGCTCACGCACGACCTCGGCAAGGCGACGACGCCGAGCGAGCTCTTGCCGCGACACCACGGCCACGAGGAGCGCTCGGTGGAGCTGCTCGAGAAACTCTGCGAGCGACTGCCCGTGCCGAATCGGTTTCGCGAGCTCGCGGTGCTCGTGGCGCGCCATCACGGCACCGTGCACAAGGCGGCAGAGCTCACGCCGCAGACGATTCTGAAGATCATCACGGCAGCCGACGGCATCCGCCAACCCGAACGCTTCGAGGAGTTCCTGCTCGCCTGCGAAGCCGACGCGCGCGGCCGCAAGGGCTTACGCGAGCACCCCTACCCGCAGGCCGAGCGCTTGCGTACCGCGCTGCGCGCCGCGCGCGACGTCGATGCCGGCAGCGTGCGCGCGGAGCGCAAGGTCGAAGGCGCGGAGCTCGGCAAAGCCATGCACGACGCGCGCCTCGCCGCGATCAAAGCGGCGTTACACTGATCGCGCGGCTTTCGAGGCGCGTGCGCGGCTCGAAAGCCGGTCAGCCGCCGTAGACGAGAAAGAGCAGGCCGCCGTAGACGCTGGAGTCGAAGAAGTCCGAGCGGCCGCTGCCCACGTTGATCTCGAGGTCGACGCGCGCGCCGAGCGGCACGAGCACCGCGAAGTCGTAGGTCTCGAACCTCGAGTCGTCGATGGCCGAACGATCCCAAGCGAACCGCATGCTGAACAACGCGCGCCCGATCTCGCGCTCGGCGCCGATGGAGCGCTCCTGATCGATGAAGCTGTTCGCGAGCGTCAGCGTCGACGTGCTCAGCAGGTTCAGGCTGTCGATGCGCGGCAATACGTTGAGGTTGCGCTCGTAGTCGTACTCGGCCATGCCGAGATAGAGCTGCCAGCGCTCGCCGAGCGCCACGCGCGCGTCGAGCGAGTAGCTCTCGGCGCCCGTCTGAACCGTGCGCCGGATCATGTTGCCGAGCGGGCCCGTCACCGTGAACGGAATGTCGAGGTCGCGCGTCTCGTAGCCGAACGAGATACGCCAGCTCTCGCGATCGAAGTACACGGACCCGGCGAGATCCTGCGTCTCGAGCACGCCCGAATCGCCCCACTCCTCGGCCCCGAGCGTGAAGCCCACCTTCGGGAAACGATGGTCCACGCCGATGACGAGCGCGTCGGCCTCGATGTCGGCGCGATCGGCCGGCGACGAGCTGCGGCCCGCGGCGAAGTTGAGCCACGTCGTGCGGCCGACGCCAACGTTGAACGCGGCGAGCGCGCTGTCGTTCGAATCCTCGTCGACTTGCGCGCCGATGCCGAGCATCCACGCGCCTTTGACATCGTCGGGCGGCGCAGTCCCGGGCTGGGCCGTGGCGAGCGCAGCCGTGAGGGTGGCGACGACGGCCAGCGAGCGGACGAACGAGCGGTTGGTAATCATGGCAAGGCGCCTCCGGCCAACGGCGACGCTCGAAATCTTAGCAACGCGGCCGCCGGCGATCTGTGACTCGGTCGAACCGCGGCCGTCACAAACGATGACGGAAATCTCGCCCCGGCAGCGCGGGGCCCGCGAGACGCTTGCGCAGCAGCATCACCTTGAACCGCTCGCCCATCTCTCCGGGCAGCAGCAGCGTGTGCAGAGCGCTCTGCGTGCGCGGCGCCGACAGATCGATCGCGAGCTCGGGGGGCAGCGCGGCCAGGACGTGCGCGAGAAATTGGCCCTGCGTCGTGAAGCCGGCGAGCGTAAGTCCCGCGGCCACGGCCGCGTCGGCGCAAGCGCTGAAGTCCACCCAGGCCGTGATGTCCTGAAGGCCGGGATGGAAAAACGGATCGTCGTGGGCGCGGTGCCGGTAGTGGCAGATCAACGTGCCGTCGGCGCGCTGCGCGTGATAGTACTCGGCACGCACGAGGCCGTAGTCGACGATGAGCAGCGAGCCGCGCTCGAGGCACGCGCCGAGCGCGGCGATCAGCGCCGGCAGCGCGAGGCAGATCTCCGAGCGGTAGCCGTCGGGCAACGCGTGGCCGAGCTTGCGCTCGAGCGCGCCAACGGCCGCGGCGACGGCAGGGACGGCGCGACCTTCGCCCCAGCGAACGCCGTCGGCCGTCGCGACGACGCCGAGCGCGCGCGCCTCACCGCTCACCTTCACGAAGCGCGCGACGGGCAACGCGTCCAAGACTTCGTTCGCGACGACGACGCCGGCGAACGGCTCGGCCGGCAACGTCGCGAGCCACTCGACGCGCGGCGCGAAGCGCCGCAACGCCGCCTGTTGCCTTTCGCGCAGCTCGGCGCTCGGCTCGAGGATGAGATAACGCACGTCGCGGCCGAGCTTCGCGAAGGCGTCGAGCAATTGTGCCGCGAGCGCGCCGCTGCCGGCGCCGAGCTCGAGCACAGTGGCGGCGCGGAGCGCATGGAGCTCGCCGTCGAGTGTCGCCGCGAGCGCGACCCCAAGCGCGGCACTGAGCTCGGGCGCGGTCACGAAGTCGCCGGCCGCGCCGAGCTTCGTGCTGCCGCCGCTGTAGTAGCCGAGCCCGGGCGCATAGAGCGCGAGCTCCATGTAGCGCGCGAAATCGAGCCAACCGCCGGCGCGGTCGATCTCCGCACGAATCGCGGCCGCAAGCGCTGCGCTGGCCTTGGCGGCCGCGTCGCTCGGCACGGGCAGCTCGACGCGGCTCGGCGTGGGGGGAATCATGGGCGTTTCGATAGTGTAACCTTGGCGACCGAAGGACGACGCTGGGGCACGCGTGACGGGTTCCGAGAAGCAAGCCACTCTCGACGGCCGCTGGGCGCTCGTCACGGGCGCGGCCAAGCGCATCGGCGCCGTCATCGCGAGCACGCTGCACGACGCCGGCGCCAACGTCGCGATCCACTATCACCGGTCGGCGACCGACGCCGAGCAGCTCGCCGCCGACCTGAATCGCCGCCGTCCCAAGTCCGCGTTCACCGTCGCCGCCGACATGCTCGACGTCGGAGCCGTCGAGCGCATGGCGGCGCAGGTGCTCGAGCGCATCGGCTCGAACAAGCTCGACGTGCTCGTCAACAACGCCTCGAGCTTCTATCCGACGCCGCTCGGCACCGTCACGCCCGAGCAGTGGCAGGACCTCATGGGCAGCAACTTGAAGGCGCCATTATTCTTGTCGCAGGCCCTGCTGCCGGCGCTGCGCGCCGCGCGCGGCGTCATCATCAATATCGTCGACGTGCACTCGCAGCGGCCTTTGCGCGACCATCCCGTCTACGGCGCCGCCAAGGCCGGGCTCGCGATGCTGACGCGCTCGCTCGCGAAAGACTTGGGTCCCGACGTGCGCGTCAACGGCGTCTCGCCGGGCGCGATCCTCTGGCCCGACGAAGGCATGACCGAGTCGTTGCGAGCCGCGATCGTCAAGCAAACGGCGTTGAAGCGCACGGGCGAGCCGCAGGACATCGCGCGGACCGTGCTGTTTCTCGTGCGCGATGCGCCCTACATCACGGGCCAGATCATCGCCGTCGACGGCGGCCGCAGCGTCGGCTGGTAACGCTTCACCCGAGGGAGCGCAACGCACCCAGGTTCGCGAGCGCCGCGTGCGGAGCCGCTCGCCACGCCGCGGCGCAACTCTCGCCCGTCACGGGGTGCACGAGGTCGGGCGCGAGCTCCGCGAGCGGACCGAGCACGAACGGCGGAGTGAATAGCCCCGGCCGCGGCAGCCGCAGCTCCGCGTCGACGCGGCTGCCGTACAGCAACAGATCGAGGTCGAGCGCAGTCACCGCGGGATCGTTGCGCTGCCGCCCGGCCTGCGCTTCGATGGCGTGCAGCGCTTCGTGAAGCAGGGCGACGGGCTCCGCTGCGTACAGCGCAACGACCATGTTCAGATAATCGGCGGCCGGCACGCCGACAGCCTTGCTGCGGTACACCGACGAGCAACGCAGAGTGCCGAAGCGTTGCGCGAGCGCCGCCACGGCGGCGCGCAACGCGGTAGCGGGATCGGCATTACTGCCGATCCCGACGAACACGTCAGGCATAGTCGGCCGCGGTGCGCTCGATGACGATGCCGACCTCGCGCGCGGCCGGAATCGCGCCGGGCTTCGCAACGGACACTTTGACCCACGGCGCCCCGAACTCGCGAATCACGATGGCGCCGATTTCCGTCGCGAGCGCCTCGACCATCTGATGCTTCGAGCCGCCGACGTACTCGATGAGTCGTTTCGCCAGCTGCTCGTAGTTGAGCGTGCCGGCGATCGCGTCGGACTTCGCCGCGATGTGCGCGTCCGTGGCGATCTCGAGATCGATGCTCACGATCTGCTTGATGCGCCGTTCCCATTCCCAGAAGCCGATGATCGTCTCGACCTTGAGCTCGCGAAGAAAAATCTTGTCCACGTCGTTCCTTTGTCTCAAACCGGCGGCGCGAGCTCGTCGAGCGGCCAACGCGGCTTCGCCATGAAGCGCGGCAGCTTCGTCGGCGGGGCCGCACGCCGGCACCAGCCCGCATACGCGATCATGGCGCCGTTGTCGGTGCAGAGCTCCGGCTTCGGATAGTACACGCGTGCCCCCACGCTACGGCCGAGCTCGGCAAGACTCGCGCGCAGCGCGCGATTCGCGCCCACGCCGCCCGCGACGACGAGGCGTGCGAGGCCCGTTGCTTCGAGCGCCTGACGGCACTTGCCCGTCAACGTGTCGACGACGGCCGCCTGGAACGACGCCGCGAGGTCCGCGCGCGCCCGGTCCGTGAGCGAGCCGTCGGCGGCGCGGCACGAGTCGATCGTGAGGCGCACGGCCGTCTTCAAACCGCTGAAGCTCATGTCGAGGCCTTGGCCGCGCAGCGGCCGCGGCAAGTCGTAACGGTCGCTGCGCCCAAGCTCGGCGAGCGCCGCGAGCTGCGGGCCGCCGGGGTACGGCAGGCCGAGCAAACGCGCCGCCTTGTCGAACGCCTCGCCTGCGGCGTCATCGAGCGTCTCGCCGACGATGCGATAGCGACCCACGCCCGCAACTTCGATGAGCTGCGAGTGTCCGCCCGAGACGAGCAGCGCGAGGAACGGAAACTCGGGTGCCGGGTCCTCGAGCATGCAGGCGAGCAAATGGCCCTCGAGATGGTGCACGGGAATCGCCGGAATTTTGAGACCATAGGCCAACGACGACGCGAGCGACCCGCCGACGATGAGGGCCCCGATGAGCCCGGGTCCGGCCGTGTAGGCGATCGCGTCGAGGTCGACGAGCTCGACGTCGGCCTCGCGGAGGACGTCCTGCACGAGCGGCAGGAGCTTCGCGATGTGGTCGCGCGACGCGAGCTCGGGCACGACGCCGCCGTAGGCCGCATGGATCGCGACCTGGCTCGCGAGCCGCTCGGCGCGAATGCCGCGGCCGGCCTCGTAAAGCGCGACGCCGGTCTCGTCGCAGCTCGTTTCTATGCCCAATACACGCATATTCAGGCTTTACAGCTTACGGGACGCGCGGCTAATATGCCGCTCTTCGGCCGGCCTAGCCGGCCAACTTTTTTGCACCTTTTTCATTCGTGAGTCATCGATGCCGGGCGTCAGAATAAGAGAGAGCGAGCACTTCGACGCAGCCTTGCGCCGCTTCAAGCGCGCCTGCGAGAAGGCCGGTGTCCTCACCGAGCTGCGGCGCCGCGAGTTCTACGAGAAACCCACTCAAGAACGCAAGCGCAAGAAGGCGGCGGCAGTGAAGCGTCACATGAAGCGCAACTCGCGAACCCCGACCACAAGGCGTCGCCGACTGTACTGATGCCCTAGCGTCCCCGGTCATGTCGCTCAAGGACCGTCTTACGGAAGACATGCAAGCCGCGATGAAAAGCGGCGACAAGGCGCGTTTGAGCGTCCTACGCATGGCCCTGGCGGGCGTCAAGCAGCGCGAAGTCGATACGCGCCGGCCCCTCGACGATGCCGGCGTGCTGACCGTGATCGAGCGCATGATCAAACAGAGCCGCGAGTCGGCGAGCCAGTATCGCGACGGCAAGCGCCAAGACCTCGTCGACAAAGAGGAAGCCGAGATCAAGGTGCTGCAGACCTATCTGCCGCAGCAGCTCAGCGAGTCCGAGCTCGACACGTTCCTCGCCGAGTGCATCGACGCGGCGAACGCCACGAGCGTCAAGGATCTCGGCAAGGTCATGGGCGTCATCAAAGCGCGCGCCGCCGGGCGCGTCGACATGAGCACCGTGAGCGCGCGCGTGCGCACGATGCTCACGCCCGAGTGATGCTAAGGCCTTTAAGCGCAGTCCAAAGTTGTAGTTGCCGCCGTCGCTCGGATAATGCCTCTCAATGGCCGGGCGAATTCCAAAGTCCTTCATCGATGAGCTCGTCGCCCGCGCCGACATCGTCGAGGTCGTAGGCGCACGCGTCGCGCTCAAACGCGCGGGCAGCAACTTCAAAGGCCTCTGTCCGTTCCACGGCGAGAAGACGCCGTCGTTCACCGTGAGCCCGTCGAAGGGCTTCTACCACTGCTTCGGTTGCAGCGCGCACGGCACGGCGATCGGGTTCCTCATGGCCTACGACAATCTCGAGTTCCCGGCGGCCGTCGAGGCGCTCGCCGAGATGATGGGCCTTACGGTGCCCCGCGAGAGCTTAGGGCCGGCCGAACCGAAGGAAGAGAACGAGGAGCTCTACGAGCTCATGCGCGAGGCCGATCAGATCTATCGTGCGGCGCTGCGCACGAGCGAGACCGCGGTCGCCTACCTCAAGAAGCGCGGCATCGACGGCAAGACCGCCGGCCGCTTTGGGCTAGGCTACGCACCCGACGCGTGGGACACGGTGCTGCGCGCGCTCGGCACCTCCGAGGCGCGCACGAGCAAGCTCCTGCAAGCGGGGCTCGTCGTCGCGAACGAGTCCGGCCGGCGCTACGACCGCTTCCGCAACCGCATCATGTTCCCGATCCGCAACTCGCCGCGCGGCCAGATCATCGGCTTCGGCGGCCGCGTGCTCGACGCCAGCGAGCCGAAGTATCTGAACTCGCCGGAAACACCGATCTTCCGCAAGGGCCACGAGCTCTACGGCCTCTACGAGGCTCGTCAGAACCCGGGTCGGCCCAAGGAGATCGTCGTCGTCGAAGGCTACGTCGACGTCACGAGCCTCGTGCAGCACGGCATCGAGTACGCCGTCGCGACGCTCGGCACGGCGACGACGACCGAAAACCTGCGGCGGCTGACGAGGCTCACGGACCGCATCCTGTTCTGCTTCGACGGCGACCGCGCCGGCCGCGCCGCGGCCTGGCGGGCGCTCGAGACGGCGCTGCCCTACGGCGGCGGCACGCTCGAGCTCAAGTTCCTACTGCTGCCCGAAGGCGACGATCCGGATTCGTTCGTGCGAGCGCAAGGGGCGGACGCGTTTCGCGTTTTGGCCGAGAAGGCCGCCCCACTCTCGGATTTCCTCGTTAAAGAGTTGACGACGCGCGTCGACCTTGGAACCGTGGACGGACGATCGCGTTTTCAAGCCATTGCAAAACCGCTGCTCAAGCGCCTGCCCGAAGGCACCTATCGAGCCGCGGTCATGGACGCGCTCGGCGGTGCGATGCACTTGACCCCCGACGTCTTGAACGAGCTCATGTCGGACCGGCCGGCAGCCGCGGCGCCGCTGCGCCCCGCTGCGGTGGGCAAGCGCAAGACGGCGATGCAGCGCGTCATCTCGCTCGCGCTCCATTACCCGGCCGCGACGGCCGAGATCGCGAATCCCGAGCGTCTTACGGCGTTGAACCAGCCCGGCGCGGAGCTCTTGCGGCGCGTGCTCGCGCTCGCGGCGCGCGTACCAAGCCCGACGACGGCACAACTCATCGAAAGCCTGCGCGACGACCCCGACCACAAGCACCTCGAGAGGCTCATCGCCGACGTGCCGCTCGACGGCCCGGAAGCCGCCTCGGGAATTCTCAACGATGCTCTCGAGCGCATGCTCAAGGAAGCCGAGAAAACCCGTACAATACAGGCACTTACGGGTCAGCAGCCGGTGCCCGGCGACCGTTGAGGTCGAATCGCCGGCTTGGAACCCATCGCTGGCCCAACGAGTCGTACCCGAGTATATTGTCGCGTTCGCTTGCGGCCCCCCCCTCCGCCCAGAGGACCTCAATGCCCACGGACACTCCACAGCCGGCCACCCCGCCCCAGGAAGACGAGCGTCAATCGCAGCTCAAGCTGCTGATCGCCAAAGGTAAGGAACAGGGTTACCTCACGTACAGCGAGGTCAACGACCACCTGCCGAGCGAGATCGTCGATCCGGAGCAGATCGAAGACATCGTCAACATGATCAACGATATGGGCATCACGGTGTACGAGAAGGCACCGGACGCCGAGTCGCTGATCCTCTCCGACTCCGCGGTCTCGAACGACGAGGACGCCGCCGAGGAAGCCGCGGCCGCGCTCGCCACCGTGGACGCGGAATTCGGCCGCACGACCGACCCGGTGCGCATGTACATGCGCGAGATGGGCACGGTCGAGCTGCTCACGCGCGAGGGCGAGATCCGCATCGCGAAGCGCATCGAGGAAGGGCTCGATCAAGTGCGCTCGGCGCTCGCGCAGTTTCCGCCGACGGGCACGCTGATCCTCGACACTTACGAGCAGATCCTGCGCGGCGAGGCGCGTCTGCAAGACCTCATCACGGGCTTCATCGATCCCAACGAGCAGATCGCGGATCCGAGTGCCCGCGCCGCAGCCGCCGCGGCCGAGGCACGGGGCGACGACGAGAGCGACGATCCCGACGCCGAGGAGGAAGCGCCCGACACGGGCCCCGATCCCGAGGAAGTCGCCGCGCGCATCAAGAAACTCAAACGCTTGCACAAGCGCTATGTCGAGACGCTCGCCGCCAACGGCGTCAAGCACGCCGTGACGAAGAAGACGCTCAAGTCACTGACCAACGAGTTCATGGAGCTCAAGCTGGCTCCTCGAGTGTTCGAAGCGCTCGTCGGGCAACTGCGCGACACGATCGACGGAATTCGCAGCCAGGAGCGTGCCGTCATGGCGCTCTGCGTGCGCGACGCGGGCATGCCGCGCAAGGACTTCATCGCGAGCTTCCCGAAGAACGAGACCAACCTCCACTGGGTCGACAGGCACATTCGCCAGAAGCGCAAACACTCCTCGGCGCTGCACAAAGCCAAAGAGGACATCCAGAAGGCGCAGAAGCGGCTGCAGAAGATCGAGGAGCTCACGACGCTTTCGATCGGCGAGCTCAAGGATATCAACCGCGAGATCTCGCTCGGCGAGGCGCAGGCCCGTCGCGCCAAGAAAGAGATGGTCGAGGCGAACCTGCGGCTCGTGATCTCGATCGCGAAGAAGTACACGAACCGCGGCTTGCAGTTCTTGGACCTCATCCAGGAAGGCAACATCGGCCTCATGAAGGCCGTCGACAAATTCGAGTACCGGCGCGGCTACAAATTCTCGACGTACGCCACGTGGTGGATCCGCCAGGCGATCACGCGCTCGATCGCCGACCAAGCGCGCACGATCCGCATCCCCGTGCACATGATCGAGACCATCAACAAGCTCAACCGCATCTCGCGGCAGATGCTCCAGGAGATGGGCCGCGAGCCCACGCCCGACGAGCTCGCGCAGCGCATGGAGATGCCCGAGGACAAGGTCCGCAAGGTGCTCAAGATCGCCAAAGAGCCCATCTCGATGGAGACGCCCATCGGCGACGACGAGGATTCGCACCTCGGCGATTTCATCGAGGACACGGCCGTATCCTCGCCGATCGACTCGGCCACTGACGAAGGCCTCAAGGAAACGACGCACGCCGTGCTCGCGGGGCTCACGCCGCGCGAGGCCAAGGTGCTGCGCATGCGCTTCGGCATCGACATGAACACCGACCACACGCTCGAAGAGGTCGGCAAGCAGTTCGACGTCACGCGCGAGCGTATCCGCCAGATCGAGGCGAAGGCGCTGCGCAAGCTGCGCCATCCGTCGCGCTCCGATCAGCTCCGCAGCTTCCTCATAGACGACTAGCTTTCTAGGCTCCAACTTGGGCGCCGGCTTCGACCGGCGCCGGGTGTACCATACGCGCGTGGGCCTGTAGCTCAGCTGGTTAGAGCAGGGGACTCATCGAAGAGGTGCCTTCGCGGCGACGAGCCGCGAAGTGGACGGGATGAATTCAGGGAAACCGCCACGCGAAAGCGCCGGCAACCCTGAGCCAAGCCGGCGGTACACCGCCGGACGGTGCAGAGACTACCTGAGAGCTCGAGTGCTCTTAATGACAGGCGCGAGCGTCCCGCACCCCACCCGAGGCGACTCTCGGCGGGTGAAGAGATAGTCCACTTCCGCCGGAAACGGCGGGGCGAGTGAATCCCTTGGTCGTAGGTTCAAATCCTACCGGGCCCACCACTTTCACGGGGTGTATTCCGGGCACATGGTTGACACCCTATTCCGGAGACATGGTTAACAGTGTCTGCGGCGTGAACGGATTGGGGGCGGGTTCGACTCGTCCCTCATCCTGATCGAAGAATCCTAAGTCATGGTGCATGAAGCTGACGAGCCAGATCTGCTCGTCGACTTCTCGAATGCCCACGCACTGGCCGGCGAAGACCTTGCTGAGGTTGATCTTGCGCTTGCCGATGCAGAGACGCCCGCAGCGTGTCACGCGAACCGTTCGATCGTGGTACGGATAGTCAGGCTCAGGCGGCGGCTCGTAGAGCCGAGCGGAAGGTGTATACAAATCGCCCGGATACGCGCCGCCCAAGGCCTGGTGTGGACGCTCGTGGTTGTAAACCTCGATAAATCGGTCGAAGCGCTGTTGCTGCTGGAGGAAGTTGAAGGAAGCGGGCCTGGTGGCTTCCTTCTTGAGTGTTCGGTGCATGCGCTCGTGCCGGCCGTTCTGCTGTGGGTTGCCGGGCTTGATGCGCTGGATCTGGATCCCGAGTCGCAGCCACCAGACGGCGAGTGTGGAGAGTCCGAAGAGGGCATTGCCGGAGGCGAACGGTGCGCCGTTATCGGTACGGATGGCATCCGGCAAGCCGAAGTCCTTGAACACTCGCTCGAACACGGCGAAGGCAAACTCCGAACGCACCGAGGAGAGGCCTTCGCAGGCGAGCAGGTAGCGTGACCGGTAGTCGGTGATGGTCAGCGGATAGCAGTACTGCTTGTTGCCGAGCATGAACTCACCTTTGAAATCGGCACACCAGAGGCCGTTGGGGGCGTGCGCAGCGACGAGCTCGGTGCCCTGAGCCTTGTAGCGTCGGCGTTTGCGCCGCTTAACGAGGCCGTGCCGATCGAGCACGGCGTGGATCGTGCTGGCGGCCGGCGCCTTGATCATCGGTAGTTGGCGGATCAGCTTGTCGCGGATCTTCGGTGCGCCCCAGGAGGCGTGTTCCCGCTTGATACCGAGGATGGTGCGTTCGACCTGAAACGGCAGCTTGTTGGCGTGCCGATACGGCCTGCGGCTGCGATCATTGAGCGCGTCTAGGCCACATTCCTTGTAGCGGTTGAAGATCTTGTAGCCAGTGACCCGCGAAATGCCGAACTGACGGCATACCGGCGCCATCTTCTCGCCCTCGAGCAGCCGCGCTACGAATCTGAGGCGTTCGTCCATCGGTTTACACTCCTTCCAGGGCATCTGGGCTCTCCCCAAATGCCAATTGTGTAAACCATGTCCTCGGAATACCGTGTAAGCGATGTCTCGCTAACTACACGGCGGCAACTCGAGTTTGCCGCGGCCGGCTACCGTTCCTTGCGGTAGAGCCGCATCGAAACCGGGGCCGCGACCGCGACGATCAGCGCCGCGACCGCGAACACGGCGACGATATCGGCCGACGCATCCTCGCCGTGCATGAGCTTGCGCGACGCGCTCGCGCGATAGGTAACCGGGTTGCGCCCCACTGCGGCTTGCAGCCACGCGGGCATCGTCCCGAGGTTCACGAACCCGGCGAGCGCGCCGAACAGCGGCGCGGGCTGCCAGATCGGCAGCGAGCGGAAACGATCGTAGAGGCCTTTGCGGATGTCCGTGTTGAGGCCGACGCCCGTGTACACCGTGATGAACAGCACGGTCTGCACCATGATGCCGGGCAATAGGTATTGAATGTATTCGCGCGGCGTGCCGGCGAGCGAGAAACAGGATCTCGGGCAGGGAGACGAGGCTCGCCGCAATGTCGTTGCGGCGCCGCATCCCGCCGGAGTAGGTCGCCACTTGGCGGCGCGCCGCCTCGGCGAGGCCGAACGCTTCGAGCAGCTCGCCTGCGCGCTGCCGCGCGGCGCGCCACGAGAAGCCCAGCAGACCATAGACCGTCCCCTCGCCGATCTTGAGGTCGACGCCGTCGAGCGCGCGCGTGGCGCCGAAGCGCTTCGTGAGCGCGTGAGTTTCGATCGCGTTGATCATGAGGCAAGCATACTATGTGGAGTCGTGCACACCGCTCAGCGCTGTCTGTTGCTGTCCTTCGCCGGTCTCTCGCTGCTCGTCGCGACGATCGCGGGTGCGGTCGGCAGCCATGCGCTGTCGTTCGCCGACGCAGAGGCGCAGCGCAGCTTCGAGACTGCCGTGCAGTTCCAGTTTTTTCACGGCCTCGGCGTCGTCGCCGTCACGCTCGTGGGGCTCGAAGGCCGCGCCGGCCGGCTGCGCACGATCGCCGCGTGGCTCATGCTCGCGGGCACGGTGCTGTTCTGCGGCAGCATCTACGTGCGCGCGCTCGGCGGGCCGGGCGGCATCGTCGCCGTGGCGCCGTACGGCGGCGTGGCGTTCATGGTGAGTTGGCTCGCGTTCGCCGCGAGCCCGTGGCTCCGTGACTCCGCGCGATGAACGTGTTTCGTCTGCCGTCGGGCACGCCGGTTGCGCGCTTGGGCCAGGGCGCGTGGCAGATCGGCGAGCAGCGTAGCCGCCGCGCGAGCGAGCTCGCGGCGCTGCGCACCGGGCTCGACCTCGGGCTCACGCTCATCGATACCGCCGAGATGTACGGCAACGGCGGCTCGGAGGAGCTCGTCGCCGAAGCGATCGCGGGCCGGCGCGAGCGCGTTTTTCTCGTGAGCAAAGTCTTGCCGTCGAACGCGTCGCGGCGCGGCGCGATTGCCGCGTGCGAGCGCAGCTTGAAGCGCCTGAAGACGGACTATCTCGACCTCTACCTGCTGCACTGGCAGGGCTCGACTCCGTTCGCGGAGACGCTCGAGGCGTTCACGAAGCTGCGCGACCGCGGCTCGATTCGGGCTTTCGGCGTCAGCAACTTCGACACGGCCGAGCTCGCCGCCGCGCGGGCCCTCGCGGGCGGCTTAGAACTAGCGACGAACCAAGTGCTCTACAACCTCGAGCACCGCGGCATCGAGTGGGACCTACTGCCGTGGTGCCGCGAGCACGGCGTGCCCGCCATGGCCTACTCGCCGCTCGGCAGCGATTCGACGCGGCTGCGCACACATCCCGTGCTGCGCAAGGTCGCCGCGCGGCGCGGCGTGACGCCGGCGCGCGTGGCGCTCGCTTGGGTTTTGCGCCAGTCGGGCGTCTTGGCGATCCCGAAGGCCGCCAGCGAGGAACACGTGCGCGACAACCATGCTGCGCTAACACTCGATCTCGAAGCAGCCGACCTGACCGAGCTCGAGCGCTCGTTCCCGGCGCCGCGCGGCGCGACCCCGCTCGCGATGATCTGACTCTTACCGCACGCGCTTCACCGCGCCGGCGGGCACGGGTTCTCGCCGCTCGGCGAGCAGCGCGGCGAACTCGTCGGCGGGCACGGCCTTACTCACGTAGAAGCCCTGGACGGCGTCGCAGCCGATCTCTTGCAGGAACTTGTACTGCGCCTGATCTTCGACGCCTTCGGCGATGACGCTCAAGCCGAGGACACGCGTCATCGAGATGATGGCTTCGATGATCGATGCCGTCCTGGAATCCGTGAGCATCTCGCTGACGAACGAGCGGTCGATCTTGAGCGTGTCGATCGGGAAGTTCTTGAGGTAGCTCAGCGACGAGTAGCCGGTGCCGAAGTCGTCGAGCGCGAAGCGCACGCCGAGCTCGCGCAACTGGGCGAGCACCGCCACGGCGCGTTCGTGCGCCGACACGATCACGGTCTCCGTGATCTCGATGTGCAACAGCGACGGAGCGAGTCCCGTGGCGTCGAGCGTGCGGCGCACGACGGCCGTCAAGTCCTGACGTTGGAACTGTACGCCGGAGACGTTCACAGCCACGGGGATCTGCGGCAAGCCCGCGCGCTGCCAGGCCACGGCCTGCGCGCACGCACGCTCGAGAACCCACTCGCCGATCGGCAAGATCAGGCCCGAATCCTCGGCGATCGGAATGAACGATGCCGGCGAGATGTAGCCGCGCTCCGGGTGGCGCCACCGCAGCAGAGCCTCGGCGCCGATGATTCGGCCGCCCTTCATCTCAACCTGCGGTTGGTACTGGAGCTCGAGGCTGCCGTCCTCGAGCGCGCGCCTTAAGCCCGTCTCGAGCGTGAGCCGCTCGACCGACGCGGCGTTCATGGCCGCCGAGTAATATTGGAACGCCGCCTTGCCCTGCTGCTTCGCGTGGTACATGGCCGTGTCGGCGTTGCGGATGAGCACCTCTGCCGATAGCCCGTCCTCGGGGAAAGTGGCAATGCCGATGCTCGCGGTCACGAATACCTCGTGATGGTCGGCGCGCATCGGCTGTTCGAGATGGGTCAGGATCCGCCGCGCGACCGTGCCGGCCGCGAAGCGGTCACGCGTGTCGGGCAACAGCACGATGAACTCGTCGCCGCCGAGCCGCGACAGCACCGAGTCGGTGAGCAGCTCGACCGTGATGGTCGCGGCCGGGTCGACGTTGTCGTCGCGGTAGAGGCCGAGCATGTCGTCGGTGCGAATCAATTCGCCCAACGACGCGGAGAGCTGGCGCAGCACCTTGTCGGCCGCCTGATGGCCGATCGTGTCGTTGATGAGCTTGAAGTTATCGATGTCGATGAACAGCACGGCGAACGCGGTACCCTTGCGGCGTGCGCGCGCCAGGACCTTCTCGAGATGCTCGTTGAACAACCGCCGATTCGGTAGCCCCGTGAGCCCGTCCTGGTAGGCGAGCGTCCGGATCTGCTCGTGCGACTCGCCGAGGCTTCTCAGCGCCTCCTCGCGCAGGGCCGCCTCTTTCTTGAGCGCGTCGTTCGCCGCGCGCAGCTCGGCCGTCTGCGCGTCGATCAAGGCGGCCATGTCCTGGGCCTTGATCGCGGCGAGGCGCGTAAGCTCCCAGCGCCGCTGCATCGCGTGCGCGAGCTGCCGCACCTCGACGGTGTCGAACGGCTTTTTGAGAATCAGCACGCGATCCGTCTTACCGAACGCCGCCGTCATCTCCTGCCAACTGTGATCGGAATACGCAGAGCAAATCACGATGCCGACGTCGGGGTCCTCTCGCAGCAGGCGCGCCGTGGTCTCGATGCCGTCGAGCCCCGGCGGCATGCGTACGTCGACGAACAGCAAGGCGTAGCTGCGGGCGGCCGCGCGTGCCGCGCGCACCTTGTCGATGGCCTCCTCGCCTTGGAATGCCGAGTCGAGCTCGAAGCTTTCACCGGCCGACTCCGTCGCCGTGCCGAACAGCTCGGCGTCGAGCGCATTGAGCTCGTCGCGCGCGCTCGACGCAGGCCCGAGGATCTTGCGGAAGTCCTCGTGAATCGCGCGATTATCGTCGACGACGAGGATCCGCCGATTCGACTCGACGAGCGCTTTGAGCTTCTGCGACGCGCTCATGCGCCCTGCCCCGCGGCCACGAGGCTGTCCTCGACCGGTTGCTCGTAATACTGAACGGGCATGAGCAGCACGAAGCTCGCGCCCTGGCCCGGCCCGTCGCTGTGGGCCGTGAGGCTGCCGTCCATCTGCTGCGCGGCGTTCGCGCTGTTGTGCAGGCCGAAACCGTGCCCGGTCTTCTTCGTCGTGAAGCCGTGCGTGAAGATCTTCGATAGATTCTCGGGCACGATACCTAAGCCGTTGTCGCTCACTTCGATGCGCACGCCGCCGTCGATCCTCGCGATCGACACGGACAATCGGCGATCGGGCCGCGCGACGTCCTCGAGCGCATGTTTCGCGTTCGAGATCAGGTTCACGAGGATCTGCATGACCTGGTGCCGATCGACGAACGCCGGCGGCAGCTTCTCGTAGCTCCTCACCACCTCGATGTTGCTGCTGCGCAGCGCGCCCTGGTCGATCGCGAGCGCGGACTCGGCGATCTCGTCGAGCCTGCAGACCTCGGTGACGCCGGTAACCTTGGCGTACGATTGCTGCGCGGCGATGATCTGCTTCATGTGCTCGAGGTGCTCGGCGAGCCGGTCGATGTTCGCGAGAATTCCTCGCTTCTCTTCCGCGAGCGTGCCGCCGAGCTTGCGCAGGTAGTCCGGGAGCTTGCGGCCGACGGCGTCGTTCACCAGGTAATCGCCGAGCCGAGCCGCGTTCTCATCGAGCAGCGCCACGGCGCGCGTGAGCCCTTCGACGGGCAGCGCCGTGACGCCCTCGCGCGCCACGCTCGCGCCCACGTTGACGCTGTTCATGACGTTACCGACGTTGTGCAGCACGCCCGAAGCAATCTCGGCCATGCCGGCGCGCCGCGACATGTCGACGAGCCGCCCCTGCGCCGTCTCGAGATCGCGCGTGCGCTCCTTGACGAGATCCTCGAGGTGATCCTTGTAGCGGCTGAGCTCGCGCTCGGCGCGTTTGCGCTCGGCGATCTCGTTGGTCAGCGTGACGTTCGCGGCTTCGATGGTTTTGCTCTGCTGCTCTTGGCGGCTGTAGAGCGTCGCGTTCTCGATGGAAACGGCTACCTGCGACATGAGGATGTTCAGGGCCTCGAGGCGGTCCGGCGTGAACGCGCTTGAGACCTGATTGTTCTCGAGATAGACGGCGCCGATGAGCTTGCCCTGGTACGCCACGGGCACGCAGAGCACCGACTTCGGGTGCCGATCGCGCACGTACTGGTCGTTGCGGAACTTGCCCTGCTGCGCGTCGTCGAGCACCACGAGCTCCGAGGTGCGCAGCACGTAGTTGACGATGCCGTTCGAGCATGCGGCCGACTGGCGCAGCGGCTCGGCCGTGAGCACCCGCGCCGCGCCCGTGGCGGCCTTGACGCCCTGCACGAGGAACTCGCCGTCCGACTCGAGGACCAGCACGACGGACTCCGCGCCCGCGTTCTCACGGATGATGTCCATGAGCTTGAGCAGTAACCGCTCGAGCACGAGCTCGCCGGCGATCGCCTGGCTCGCCTTGAGCAGCGCCGCCAGGTCCAACGAATCCGCGCGCTCGACGGCCGGCCCGATCGTCGTGGAGCTCGACGTCACCGACACCGTCGCGCTGCGCGTCCGGTTGAGCCCGTGTTTGGCCATGAGGTCCGCGACCTTGCCGGTCGCGCCCCAGGCCTCGTACGCGTGCAGCGCTTTCTCGAGGTAGATGCGGCCGAAGTCCGGCTTGCCGTCCGCGAACCAGAAACGCGCCGCGAGCTCGGCAGCCAACGCCTCGATGTTCACGTATCTCTGCTCGCGCGCGGCAGCGAGCGCGCGATCGTAGAGATCGGCGGCCTCGATGCGGGCGCCGCGCAGCCTCGCGCATTCGGCCTCGACGAGCAACTGACTGTGCTGGTGATTCTCGGGGCAGAGCGCGACCCAGCGCCGCATCGACTCACGCACCGTCGCGAGCGCCTCGCCAAGCTGGCTGCGTTCCTCGGGCATGGCTTGGCTATACACGGCCGCTGTCGCGAGCGCGAAGAACAACGCATGCTCGGAGCGCGTCGCGAACCCGGCGCAGAACGGCTGCAGGCTCGCGGCGATCTTGGCGAACTCGTGCGCCGCGACGAAATCCTCGGCGTAGTAGCGCTGGATCGTGAGGATCATGAACCAGTCGGCCTCGAACGAGCGGTTGCCGCGCGCCTGAATCGTCGCGGTCCACGCGTTCTCGTCGACATCGCCATGGCCCAGCGTGTTCCCGTGGCGGCGCTCCCCTTCGAGCCAGTTGATGAGCTCGACGCGCGGCTTCAAGAACTCGGGGTTCGCCGCATCGCTGATGCGATGCAACGTCTCGAACGCGGCGTTCGCTTCGTCGCGCAACTCGGCGAGCGGCATACCGCGCACCTGGAGGTGCGAGAACCGCCGCGCGACGCTGTAGCCGGCATGAACATGATCGCCGCTCTGCAGGCCGAAGCGGACCGCTTGCTGGTAAAGGTCGGCGCTCTCGTCGATGGGCTTGATCCAATGCGACGCGAACATCGCGAGCAGGAAGTACACGCCCGCGAGCACGGGCGTCTCGTCGAGCTTGTGCGCGAGGTCGACGCCGAGCTTCGCGAACCGATACGCGTCCTCGTATTCGCGCAGGGCGCTGGAGAGCAGCGCCGCGAACGAGCCGTAAGCGCGCGCCGAGAGCGCGCAGTTACCGTGCTCGAGCGACAGCCGGACCATCGTGCAGCAGAGCAGCGCGTAGGATTCCTGGTCGCTCTGAAACGCGGCCGGCAGGCAGTGAGCGATGAGGCTCATGAGCGCCATCGTCGCGGGATCGTCCATGACCGGAAGCTCGAGCAAATTCTCGATGCCGACGGCCGTTGCGCGCTCGCGGATGAACTGAATCTCGCGCTGCAGCAGCGCGCGGACTTGCTCCGGCTGCTCGGGCAGGTCGATGTCGAACTCCCGCGCGGCGGCGCGGCCGCACGCCAGCGCCTCGGGTATTCGGCCCATGCCGAGCAGCACGTTGGTCTTGATCGCAGAGAGATTCGTGCGGTCGGTCACCGACGCAGCGTGCTCGAGCGTCCCGTCGATGACGCGCAGCGCACCGGCGGCGTCGGCCGTCAGGGAGAGTGCCTCCGCGAGGCGCCGGTGCACGTCGAAGTGCACCGCGTAGCGCTCCTTCCAGGCACGCTCGCTTTCGAGCTCGATCGCGATCTCGAAGCTGCGCACGGCGAGCGCGTAGGCCGTGGAGTCGCGAGCTTTGGTTCCCGCGCGCCGGTTGAGCTCGGCGAGCTTGAGGCGCTCGGTCTCGCCGGCGATGAGCGCGCGCCCGTCGTTCAAGTGCCCGATGATGTCGAACAGCCGGCTCTCGAGCTCGGCCGCGGGCGTCATCGCGAGCCAGGCTCGACCGATCGCGAGATGCAGGCTGGGCTGCTCGCTCTCCGGAACCGTCGCATAGGCGGCTTGTTGCACGCGGTCGTGACGGAACGCGAACCGCCCGTAGACGAGCGGCGACTGCATCGCATCGGCGTCGAGGCTCTCGAGGCTCGTGAGCGGCGCCACGAGCCCGGCCTCGACCGCCGGACGCAAGTTCTCGTCGGTGTCCGCCGCCGACTGGCGCCGCACGTTCGCGAGCAGCCGCAGATCGAATCGCGCGCCGATCACGGCCGCGACGCGCAGCGTTGCGCGCGTGCGGTCGGGTAGCCGCTGCAGTTTCGTCGCGAGCAGCTCCGCGACATTCTCAGTGATCGCGGCGTTCTTGACGGCTTCGACGTCGTAACGGAAGGCTCTCGTCTCGGTATCGAAAGAGATCAGCTGCGCCCCGTGCAAGGCCTGGAGGAACTGCCGCATGAAGAACGGGTTGCCGCCGGTCTTCTGCCGAGTGATCTCGGCGAGCGGCATCGCGGTCGCGGCGTCTTGGTGCAACGTGTCGGCGACGAACTCCGCGACCTCTTGCACGCCGAGCGGCTGCAGATCGATCGATTGCACGGGCACGCCCTGCTTCGCCTGTTCCTTGACGGCGAGCAGGAACGCATGGTTGGCCGAGACCTCGGTGTCGCGATACGTCAGCACGAGCAGCAGCGATTCGGTCGCGCGCGCCGAGACGATGAGCGTCATGAGGTTGAGGCTCGCCGAGTCCGCCCACTGCAGGTCGTCGAGGAACAGCACGAGCGGATGCGATTTCTTGCAGAACACCTGCACGAAGTTCTGGAACGCCAGTTTGAACCGGTTCTGCGCCTCGAGCCCCTCGATCTCGGTCAGACGCGGCTGCGGCCCGATGATGAGCTCGAGCGCCGGGACCACGTCGACGATGAGCTGGCCGTTGGGATGGACGGCGGCCTGAATCGTCTCGCGCCATTGGGCGATCTCTTCCTCGCTCTCCGTCAAGAGCTGCCCGACCAGGTCCTGGAGCGCCGTGACGAGCGCGCTGAACGGCACGTTCTGCTGCAATAGATCGAACTTGCCGGCCGCGAAGTAGCCGCGCCGGCGCGTGATCGGCTGGTAGATCTCCTGCACGAGCGAGGTCTTGCCGATGCCGGGCTGGCCCGCCACGGTGATCGTTTCGACGCCGCCGCGCGCGACTCGCTCGAAGGTCGCGAGCAACGTTTGCGTCTCGGCTTTGCGTCCGTAGAGCTTCTGCGGCGGCTCGAACCGGTCGATGGCATCGGCGCTGCCGAGGGCGAACCGCGTGACCGAGCCGCCGCTCTCGAGCTGCGCTTGGCAGCGGCGCAGGTCGGCCGCGAGCCCGCTCGCGCTCTGGTAGCGGTCCTCGGGCGCCTTCTGCAAGAGCTTCAGCACGATGTCGGAGAGAGCTTCGGGCACGCGCGCGTCGCGCTCGCATGGCGGCACGGGCTTGCCGGCGATGTGGAAGTGGACCATCTCGAGCCGGTCGGCGCTCACGTGCGGCAGGCTGCCCGTGAAGAGCTCGTACAGCGTCACGCCGATCGAGTAGAGATCCGCGCGGTAGTCGAGGCTGCGGTTCATGCGGCCCGTCTGCTCGGGCGCCATGTACGCGAGCGTGCCCTCGAGCGCGGCCGGCGGCAGGAACTTGCTCTCCTCGCTGCGTAGGCGCGTCGCGATGCCGAAGTCGATGAGCGTGCAGCGGCGTGTCGCGGGATCGTAGACGACGTTGTGGCTGCTGATGTCCTTGTGAATGACGCTCGCCGCGTGCGTCGCGGCGACGGTGTCGGCGAGCTGGATTGCTACGCCCAACCGCTCGAGCATGGGCGCGTCGCCCGACGACTCGATCCAGCGGCGCAACGAGATGCCCGGCAGGTCCTCGAGCACGATCGCGATTTGACCGTCGTGCCGGACGAGATCGTAGGCTTTGACGACGCCGGGGCAGTCGAGCAGACGCAGCAGGTCGTACTCGTTGCGGTAGCGCGTGAGCTGGCGCGCCGGCACCGAGTGGCCTTGCGAGCGCTTGACGACGACGCACGCGCCGTCGCTCGAGCGCCGCGCGCGATAGACCGCCGACGCGCTGCTGTCGTGGATCGGCTGCCCGCGCTCGTAGCCCGGTAGCTCTGCTACCTCCAATGTCGCATCCCTCGTTTCCCCGTCGGGTGACCGCCGCCGTTGCGCGCAGCCACGGGTACGCGCGCCCGTCGGCCGGGGATCACCCATGCGCAAGACAGTCGGCCGAACTTGGGCAGAACTTACGTTAAGAAGGTACGGCCGAAGCGGCCGCGCGCATGTGACGGTTGTCACACGCGACCGTCTGCACACCGAAAAACGTGACGGCCATCAAGAGGTGCCGGCACCTCTTACGGTTTGCGGCGGCGCGCGAGAGCGCCTCGGCAGATGCGCTCGCAGAGCTCGGGAAAGTCGATGCCGACGGCCGCGGCCGCGCGCGGCAGCAGGCTCGCGGCCGTGAGCCCCGGCAGCGTGTTGACCTCGAGACACCAGAGCCCGCCGGCCGCGTCCATGCGGAAGTCGACGCGGCTGTAGACGTCGAGCTTGAGCGCGCGGTGCACGCGCAGGGCGAGCTCCTGCGCCTCGGCCGTCTGCTTCGGCGTGAGCTTCGCCGGGAAGATCTCCTCGGCGCCGCCGGCCTGATACTTGGCGGCGTAGTCGAAGATGGGCCCGGTTCTCACGACGATCTCCCCTACCGCGAGCGCCTGGTCGTCGAGGATGCCGACCGTGAGCTCGCGCCCCGCGACGTAGCGCTCGAGCATGACCTCGGAATCGAAGCTGCGGGCGAGCTCGATCGCCTTCGCGAGCTCGGCGGGCTTCTCGACGAGCGTGAGCCCGACCGTCGAGCCCTGCCCGTTCGGCTTGACGATGAGCGGATAACCCAGCCGCGCCGCCACGAGCTCGGGCGCGGCGGGCGCCATGAGCCAATCGGGGGTCGGCACGCCGGCCGCGAGGAACAGACGCTTCGAGACATCCTTGTCCCAACCGACGGCGCTGCCGAGCTTGCCGCTGCCCGTGTAGGGAATGCCGGCGAGATCGAGCAGCGCCTGGACCGTGCCGTCCTCGCCGCTGCCGCCGTGCATCGCGAGGAAGACCAGGTCGACGCCGGCGAGATCGGGCGCCGAGACCACGGTCGGCAGGCTCGTGACGGCGCTGTGGTCGGGCGGCTCGCGGTCGATCTTGCTCGCGAACAAGCGCTGCTCGTCGGGCCCGGTGAGCCTGCCGCGGCCCGAGTCGTAGGCGATGACCTCGTGACCGCGGCTGCGCAGCGCGGCGACGACCTGTGCGGCGCTGGCGATCGACACGTCGCGCTCCATGCTGTCGCCGCCGAACAACACCGCGATCTTCAAACCGGATTCCTCACGCCGCCGCAGGCCGGCGGATTGTACTCGAATGCCCGCGCAGCGCCTGCGGCCTCGTTAACGGGTGGAAACGATCGCCGGCTGCCGCGTACGATGCGCAACTCGCGGCCCCGGATGGCGCGCACCCAAAACAACGTCACGAGGCTCTAATGGCATTCGCATGGACCCGGCGCGCCCTCGCCGCCGCCACGATGGCGGCGGGCTCGGCGAGCATTCCCACCACCGCCGGCGCCCAACCGACCGAGGAGATCATCGTCACGTCGAGCATCGTCGCGACGCCGCGCCGGCAGCTCGCGACGGCGGTCTCGGTCATCGACGGCCCGAGCATCGAGCTCCGCGGCTACCACGACCTCGCCGAGACGCTGCGCACCCAGCCCGGCATCGGCGTCAGCAACTCGGGTGGGTCCGGCAAGACCACGACGCTGCGCATTCGCGGCGAGGACGGCTTTCGCACGCTGCTCATGATCGACGGCGTGAAGGCTCTCGACGCGAGCACCCCGCAGGTCGCGCCGAGCTTCGACAGCCTGCTCACGACCAGCGATCTGCAGCGCGTCGAAATCCTGCGCGGCCCGCAAGGCTTCATCTACGGCGCGGACGCCGGCGGCGTCATCAACGTGCTGACGGCGCGCGGCGATGGCCCGATCGCGGGGCGGGTCGGTATCGAGTACGGCGGCTACGACACTCGCAAGCTCGATGCCGGCGTTTCGGGCAGCGGCGACCGCGGCGACTACTTCGTCTCGGCGACCGCCCTTACGACCGACGGCTTCAACGCCCTGACGGCCGACACGGCGCTGCGCGACGACGACGGCGCCGACAACACGACCCTGCACGCCAAGCTCGGCTGGAACGCGTCCGAGAACCTGCGCCTGCAGCTCGTCGCGCGCGACGTCGACGCCGTCGCGCTCTACGACGGCTGCTTTCACCCGCTGACCTTTGCGACCGTGCACGATTGCCGGGCCACGACCGAGCAAACCACCTTCAAGGCCTCCGCGGACCTCGAGAGCGGCGCGTTCAGCCACTCGTTCGGCTTGAGCCGCAGCGACATCGCGCGCGCCAACTTTGCGGCGGGCGCGAGCGCGTTCTCGAATCGAGGCGAGATCGGTCGCCTCGAGTACACGGGCTCCTATCGCCCTTCCGACGCGCTGACGCTCGTCTACGGCGCCGACCTCCAGAGTGAGGAGGCAAACGGCAGCGGGGTGCTCGAGCGCGACCAGGACGCTTACTACATCGAGTACCAAGGCGAGCTCGCCGAGCGGCTCTTTCTGTCGCTCGGCGCACGCTACGACGACAACGAGGACTTCGGCTCGCACACGAGCAGCCGGCTCAGCGTCGCCTACCTGCAGGACTTAGGCGACCGGGGCGCGCTCAAGTACCGAGCGAGCGTCGGCACGGGGTTCCGCGCGCCGAGCCTCTTCGAGATCGCCTACAACGCCGGGCCGTTCTCATTCCCTCCTGCGGCGGGCGTGCCGCTCGTCGAGGAATCGAGCCGCGGCTACGACGTCGGTGTCGATTACGACACGTTAGGCGGCCTGCACCTCGAGGCCACCTACTTCGACCAAAGCATCGAGGACCAGATCTTCTTCGACCTCGTGAGTTTCTCGGGCTATCTGCAATCGACCGGGACGAGCACGTCGAAGGGCGTCGAGCTCGGGTTGACCGCGCCCGTCGGCGAGCGCTGGGAGATCCTCGCCAACTGGACCCACAACGACGCGGCCGATACGAGCAACGCGCCGCGCCTGCGCTGCCCGGAGCACTTCGGTAACCTCGGGTTCGCGTACGCCTCGGCCGACGACGCCTTGCGCGTCATCGTCAACTACCGCGTGGCCCGCGACGCGATCGATATCGGCGGCGCGCCGCTCGACGACTACGAGGTTCTCGACCTGTCGGCGGCCTACTCGATCAACGCTACGCTCGAGCTCTTCGCACGGGTCCAGAACGCCGCTAACGAAAGCTACGAGGAAATCGCCGGCTACAACGCGGCCGGGCGCTCGGCGTACGCCGGGGTGCGGGTGCGGTTCCGCTAGGAGCCGCGCTCGAGCCGCGGTATATACTCGGCCGCAGCGGCCCGACTGCAGCGGGGGGGAGCCATGAGCCCGATTCAACGCCTGGTCGTCGTGTCCTTCATCGCCGGCCTCTTGAGCGCCTGCGAAGGCGGCTCATCCGAGGAGCCGGCCGCGATCACATTCGCGCCGGCCGCGCCGCCCGCGGGCACGGGCTTCGTCGCGCTCTACGCACCGCCCGTCGACGTCGTGCCCTATCCCAACGACCTCTACAACCCCACGGGCACGCGGCTCACGGTGCCCGTCAAGATCACGAGCCCGTTGGCCAATGCGCTCAACACGCTCGACGGCTTCTCGACCACGGCCGTCATCAACGCGCCGTTCAACGCGCCGCTCGATCCCGCCACGCTGATTCCGTGGAACCCGCTCTCGATGCAGCCGTCGGCGGCGTCGATCATCGTGCTCAACGCGACGGCCGGCACGCCGCTGCTGCCCGGCACGGACTACACGGTGCGGGTGCAAACGGCCGCGGGTAGCGGCGGCAGCGTGCTCGAAATCGTGCCGCTGCGGCCGCTCCTGCCGCGCACGCGTTACGCGTTCATCATCACGAATGGTGTGCGCAGCGTGAGCGCGGTCGCGGCCAATGCCGACTTGATCTTCGGCGCCGTGCGCGACGCGCACCTCGCGGGCTTGACGAGCGTGCCGGGCCAGCCGGCGTTGACGCCGTTGTTTCCCGCGATCACGCCGCTCATCACGACGGCGCAGGGCTTGGGTCTAGCCGGCAACACGGTTGTCGTCGCGTGGACGATGCAGACGCAGTCGATCACGAACGTGCTCGACGTCGTCGACACGACGACCGGCGTGCGGCCGTTCGTGCTCGCGCCGCTCGGCATCACGACGGCGCAGCTCGGCCTGGGCTTGCCGGGCATCGCGGACATCTATGCGGGCTATCTCGAGGTCGTGTACTACGGCAACCCAGCGACTCCGCTCACGAGCTTCTGGGTGAACAACCAATTCGTGCCGCCGAACGTCACAAATGCCACACCCATCGTGCAAGGCGGGCCGAGACGCATCCCCATGCTCGCGACGCTGCCGAACGTGGGCGTGAAACCGCCGGGCGGCTGGCCCGTCGTGATTTTCCAGCACGGCATCACGCTCGATCGCACCGTCATGTTCGCGATGGCCGACTCGTTCGCGCAGGCCGGCTTCGCTGTCGTGGCCATCGACCTGCCGCTGCACGGCGTCAGGAACACGGCGAGCCCGTTCTATCAAGGCCCGGCGAGCCCGTTCGGCAACAACGAGCGGCACTTCAATCTCGACAACGTCGGCGCCACGGGCGTGTTCACACCGGACGGTCAAATCGACAACGGCTGGCAGATCTTGAACGTCGGCAATCCGCTCAACGCGCGCGACCACATTCGCCAGGCCGTCGCGGACATGACCGCGCTCACGCGCACGCTGCCGGTCATCGACTTCCCCGGCGCTGCGAACCCCGACGTCGACGGCAATCGCATCCACTTCGTCGGCATCTCGCTGGGCAGCATCATCAGCGGCGTGTTCCTGGGGCTCAACTCCGAGGTCACGACGGCCACGCTGTCGAGCCCCGCGGGACCCTGGACCTCGATTCTCACCGACCCGCAAGCCATCGACTTCGGCGCGCCGATTCGGGCCGCGCTCGCCGCGCAGGGCTTGCCCGCCGGCACCGTCGGCTTCGACAACTTCGTGCGCGACCTGCAGACGCTCATCGACCCCGTCGACCCCGTGAATTACGCCGCCGACGCCGCGCTGCATCCGCTGCACGTCATCGAGGTGCTCGGCGACACGGCCGTGCCGAACGCACCGACCGACTACATCGCACAGCTCTGGGGCCTGCCGAGCCGGAGCACGACGGCCGCGGTCGCGCCGCCCGCGACCGTGAGCGGCATCGTGCGTTTCACGGCCGGCGGGCACTCGTCGTTGTTCAACCCCGCGATCAACCCCGCCGTGACCCAGGAGATGCAGCGCCAAACGGTCACGTATGCGGCCACGGCGGGTAGCACCATTCTCATCACCAACACAGCCGTCGTGCAGTGAGGCGGGGGAGACACCGATGAAGGGCTATGCACTGTTCCTTGCCTTAGGCGGCGTCCTCGCGGCGACCGCCATCGCACTGCCGATCGCGGCGCAAGACGCGGTCGAGAACATCGTCATCACGGGCACGTACATCCGCCGCACTGCGCAGGCCGACTCGCCCTCGCCGCTCCTGACCGTGGCCGCCGACGACCTCGCGGCGACGGGCGCGAACGACGTCGGCCGCGTGCTCGAGGATTTGACGATCAACACGGGTTCGCAAAACAACCCGGACGCGTTCACGCAGAACTTCACGACGGGCACGGGCAACATCAACCTGCGCGGCTTGGGCGTGAGCTCGACGCTCGTGCTCGTCAACGGCCGGCGCCAGACGCAGAGCGCCGTGGCGACCGACCGCGGCGAGAACTTCGTCGACACCTCGTCGCTGCCGCCGATGATCGCGTTCGAGCGCATCGAGATCTTGAAGGACGGCGCGACCGCTCTGTACGGCTCCGAGGCTGTGGCCGGCGTGGCCAATTTCATCACGCGCAGCAACTTCGTCGGCTTCGATCTCGCGCTCGGCCTGCAAGGCAACGACAACCACCCGCAGCAGGATGCTGAGCTCAGCGGCGTCTGGGGCGCGGGCGAAGGCCCGACGCACGTGCTCGTCGCGTTCAGCCATCTCGACCGCGAGCCGCTCACGACCTACGAGCGCCGCCTCTCGACCACGACCGACGACCTGAGCCAGGCCGGCAACCCCGGCTCGTTCCTCGTGCCGTCGCTGCCCGGCAACCCGGCCTACCAGTCCGTGTGGACCGCGGCGTTCGACAGCAACCGCAACGGCGTGGCCGACTTCGTCGAGCCCGCGCTCGGCCTGCCGGCGGTGCCCGGCGCGCAGCCGCCCGTGTTCGCCGACCAGAACTGCACGGCCATCGCGGCGCAGGACCCGAAAGTCGTGCCCGCGATCGCGGTATCCGTGCCGAGCCCCATCGGCAACATCCCGATCGGGCTCTGCCAATTCGACTTCGGCGGCTTCTACTCGCTGGTGCCCGAGGAGACGCGCACCACCGCGTTCGTCGAGGCCACGCACGAATTCGGCGACACGCTGCAAGGCCGCATCGAGGCGCACATCGCCGACAACGAGGCGCTGCGCAACAACTCACCGTCGTTCCCGTTCGCGGCGTTCCCGACGGTCGCCGCGACGCATCCCGACAACCCGTACGGCAGCGACGTGCGCTTCATCGGCCGCATCATCGGCGCCGGCGGCACGCCCATCCAGAGCGTCCACAACTCCGACACCTATCGCGTCGCGGCCGCGCTCACGGGCACGGTCGACGACACGTGGGTCTGGGAGATCGCCTTGCAGCACAGCGAGAACGATTTCTTCGTCTCGGCGCCCGACGTGCTCGTCGACCGCTTCAACGCCGCGATCCGTGGCCTCGGGGGCCCGAACTGCAGCCCGACCACGGGCACGCCCGGCATCGCGCCGTGCCTCTACTTCAACCCGTTCGGCACGGCGCTCTTGGGAACGGGCACGGTCAACAGCCCGGCGCTACTCACCCACCTCGTCGGCTTCGAGAGCTTCGACGCGGTGAGCGAGCTCACGTCGCTCGAAGGGTTCGTGTCGCGCGAGCTCGGCGAGCTCGCGGGCGGCTACGCGGCCATCGCCGTGGGCGCGCAGTTCCGCGCCGACGAGCTCTCGTACGACTACGACGACAACGCGAACCGCGACAATTTCTTGTTCCTCGTCGGCAACCCCGACTTCGCCGACGACCGCGACGTCGAGGCCGTGTTCGTCGAGCTCGCGCTGCCGTTCACGGAGACCCTGAACCTCCAGCTCGCGGGCCGCTACGAGAGCTACGGCAGCGGCGTCGACTCGACGGACCCCAAGGCCACGCTGCTCTGGCGGCCCACGCTCGACTTATCGCTGCGCGCGTCGGTCGGCACCTCGTTCCGCGCGCCGTCGCTGTTCCAGGCGTTCGGCACGCAGACGACGCTCGGCGAGCTCATCGACCCCAACGTCGGCAGCCCGCAGTTCTTCCCCGTGCGCACTCAGCCGAACCCGAGCGGCGCACGCCTCGTGCCCGAGGAGGCCGACGTCATGAACGTCGGCGTCACGTTCGCGCCGGCCGAGGATTGGGAGATCGGCATCGACTACTGGTCGTTCGACTACACCAACGTGATCATCGAGCAGAACGCGCAGGCGCTTTTGAACGCCGCGGCGCAGGGTAATGCGCAAGCGCAGGCGCAGGTCATCCGCGACCCCGCGAGCGGCCTGTTGCTGCGCGTCGATTCGTTCTACGACAACGCCTCGTCGCTCGAGACCGACGGCTTCGACTTGCACGTGGCCCGCGAGCTCGCGCTCGCGGGCGGCGGCACGCTGCGCGTGGGCGCCGACGGCACGCTGATCTCGAGCTACGACTTGCAGGACCCGCAGGCCGGCGCCATCGAGGGCGCGGGCCGGCGCAACTTCGCGAACTTCGGCACGTCGACGCCCGAGTGGCGCGTCAACACGTTCGTCGAGTGGCAGAACGACCGGCACGCGTTCAACGCCTTCGTCCGCTACATCGACTCCTACACCGACGACGAGGTCGACATCGGCCAGGGTGCGGCGTTCTTCCGCGAGGTCGACAGCCAAGTGACCGTCGACGCGCAGTACGTGCTCAAGCTCGCCGCGGAGCGCGCGCCGACGCTGACGTTCGGCGCCATCAACCTGACCGACGAGGACCCGCCGCGCGTGCGCACGAGCGGCGGCTACGACTCCAAGGTCCACGACCCGCGCGGCCGCATGTACTACGCGAAAGCGCTGTTCCGGTTCTGAGCCCCACGGGCACGAAGCTCCTCGACCTTTGGCGCCGCCTCTCGCGGTTCCCCGGCGGGCCGTGGCTGTTCTCCAAGCTGTTCGGCTTCGCGGTGCCTTACTCGGGCTCCGTCGGCCCGCGCATCCGCGTGCTCGAACCGGGGCACGCCGAGGTCGAGATCCCCGACCGCCGCTCGAACCGCAACCACTTAGGGTCCGTGCACGCGATCGCGCTCATGAACTTGGCCGAGATCACGAGCGGTCTCGCAATGATGGCCGGGCTGCCGCCGACGGTGCGCGGCATCGTCACGACTCTGTCGATGACGTACCACAAGAAGGCGCGCGGCACGATCCGCGCCGTCGCACACGTCGCCGTCCCGGCCGTCAGCGAGGACCGCGACTTTGACGTCTTAGCCGAATGCTTCGACCGGGAGGGCACGCTCGTCGCGACGGGCAACGTGCGTTGGCGGCTCGGTCCCGTCCGGCCCAAGGCCGGCTGACGCTATGGAGACGGCATTCACGCGGCAGGCCGGCGTGCAAGTCCCGCTCATCTGCGGGCCGATGTATCCCTGCTCCAACCCCGAGCTCGTCGCGGCGGTCAGCGAGGCCGGCGGGCTCGGCGTGGTGCAGCCGATCTCGCTGACCTACGTGCACGGCCACGAATTTCGCGCCGGGCTGCGCTACATCCGCTCGCTGACCGCGAAGCCGATCGGTTTCAACGCGCTCATCGAGGGGAACAACAAGGCCTATCTCGACCGGATGCGTCGCTGGATCGACGCTGCGCTCGAGGACGGCGTGCGCTTCTTCATCACCTCGCTCGGGAACCCGAAATGGGTCTGCGAGCGCGTGCACGCGCTCCGCGGCGTCGTCTACCACGACGTCACCGAGCGAAAGTGGGCGCAGAAAGGCGTCGATGGCGGCGTCGACGGTCTGATCGCCGTCAACGCGCGCGCCGGCGGCCACGCGGGGACCCGCTCACCCGAAGCGCTGTTCGAGGAGCTCGCGGCCTTCGGCAAGCCGATCGTGAGCGCGGGCGGCGTCGGCACGCCGGCAGAGTTCGCGCGGCATCTGCGCCTCGGCTACGCCGCCGTGCAGCTCGGCACGCGCTTCATCGCGACGGCCGAGTGCAAGGCCAGCGACGCGTACAAGCAGGCGATCGTGGCCGCGGGCGAGGACGACATCGTGCTCACCGAGCGCCTCACGGGCGTGCCGGTCGCCGTCATCCGCAACGCCTATGTCGAGCGGCTCGGCACGAAGGCCGGCCCGTTCGCCCGCTGGCTGCTCCGAGGCCGCAAGACGAAGCACTGGATGCGCACGTGGTACGCGCTCAATTCGCTGCGGCGGCTCAAGAAGTCGCTGCTGACCGACGACACTCGCACCGAGTATTGGCAGGCGGGCAAGTCGGTCGCGGGGATTCACGAGGTCAAGCCCGCCGGGGAGATCGTGCGGGAGTTCGCCGCGGCGCTCGATTGACCCGCGCGCTCGGTGTGGGCGGCGCCCCCGTCGGCAAAGCTCAATCGTTCGAGCGCGCTCTGCGGCGTTGGCGTTTCGTTTCCTTCGAGTGCTTGGCGAAGAACTCGTAGATCAGCGGCTGCGCGTCGTTGATGACGGGGCCGTGCGTGACGCCCGGCAGCTCGTGGTACTCGTAGGTCATGCCGTTGGCCTTCATGACCTCGGCCCACTGCCGCCCGAGCGCCACCGGAACGAGCTCGTCCGCGGCGCCGTGCACGAGCACGACGGGCAGCCGCGGAACCTTGGCGATCGACTGCGGATCGAGCTCGAACGCGGCCGGCGCTATGGGGCCGACGGCGGCCCAGATATCGGGATACTTGACGGCGAGGTGCAGCGTGCCGGCGCCGCCCATCGAGTGGCCCATGAGATAGATGCGGCTCGCGTCGACGTTGAACTCGCCGCGCACGAGCGCGAGCACGTTCATGACGTCCTTCTCGCTGAGCTCGCGCAGGTTCGGCGGATCGCTCGGTTGCGGACCGAACGGATTACCGCCGGGACCGGGCCCGCGCGGAGGACCGGGGGGCGCCGCGGTCGCGGGCTGCCCCGGCTGCGCCGCGGGTTGGCCGGGCTGCGCAGGAGGTTGACCGGCCTGGGCGCCCGGCTGCCCAGGCTGCGCGCCGGGCCGAGGCGGCGCGCCCGGAAAACGCCCCGTCGACGGGATGCCGTACCAGCCGCGCGAGTTGTAGCCCTCGGGCCCGACGAGGATATAGCCACCGGCCTCGGCGAGATCGAGCGCGGGGCCGCGCAGCATGAACGCGTGGCCGACGCCGAGACCGTGCAGCGTCACGACGAGCGGCGCCGCTTTGCGCGGATCGACCTTCGACGACACGAAGACCGAGTACTTAAGCTCCACGTTCGTATCTTCGAAGTGGTAGCTGCGCTCCTCGACGCGCGGGTCGGGCGTGAATTGGAAGCCGCCGCGTCCGGGCGCCGGTGGCCCGGGCGGCTGCGCGGATACGCCCAGCACCCACACCGACACCGCGAGCGCGGCTGCCGCGAAATACCTCATGACGATTTCCCAATAGCTAGACGTAGACGCATAGTGCTCAATTCGCCGGCCACGTGCAGTTGTACGGCATCACCTGCTCGTCGACGGCGACCCACGAGCGCTTCTGCTCCACGGGTTGCGTCAGCGAGTACGGATCGGTCATCACGACTGTGTAATGCAGGCGCTTGCCATCCGCGCTCGGTGTGAAACGCTCGAGGAACGAAGCGGAAGGCCCGAGCGGCACGCCCGGCCTGAGATACTCGGCACCCACGCTGCCGGTTTCCACGACGAGCGTCTCGCCTTCCCAACGGCCGACGGAGTAGCCGTGCGGTGTTTTCGGCTGCGCGGAGGGATCCTCACGACTGTTCATGTGGATGGTCCGCACGATGTCGAACTCTTCGATGCGCAGCAGGATCGTAGCGCCCCGGTCCACGAAGTCGGTGAGACTCGGGACGTTCATGACGTATGGCATGTTCTTGGGGGCGCACCCCAAACTCATGTTGTACTTGACGGAGTCGAAACCGGCCTCGGCTTGGCGCGCGGCATCCGTCAGCGGCAACGGCACGCGCCAGAGCGAGCCCGGTGACGCGTCGGGATCGTCCGGCACGCCGGGTCGCGCGTAAGCCGATCCCCAGGTCCGGAAAATCGTCCTCGCAGACGCCGCGGGCGCGCTGGCAGCCACCGACTGCCGCTCCAGGCCGATGGCGCCCGGACCCCACCGCGGCGGCGCGCGAAACAAGATGAGCTCCTGGCCGCCCGCGGACAGGATGTTCGTCCCGAACAGGCGGCTCGCGGCCCTCGTCGACGGCCAGCCGGCCACTTTGATCTTGGTGCCCACCTCGAAGAGCTCCAAGGGCGCGCCGGCGCGGCGCAATCCGTTGACGGCCGAGCTCTCGATGTCCCAGCGAACGCCGTCGGCCAGGGCCACCGTGAGACGCGAATGCGGGTTCTGCCACGCCGCGGCAACCAGCGTGCCCTCGATCTCGACGGTGCTCTGCTGGTCGAACTCGACGTAGGAGTGGTGCGCGGCGGCCGGCACGGTCATCAGGACGGCGACGGCTGCGGCAATGCAAAGGCCCGACTTGCTCATGGAGAACCTCGGGGGTGTTGTTTTGCGGCCGAGTATACGCCCCGGCGCGGTGCGGCGGTTGACAGTCGCGAGCCGCGACACGTACAACGACCGGCAGTGGCAACGAGACCCTGCCTCACGACGCTGCTCGTCGTCGCGTGCACCGCGACGGCGCTCGCGCAGGAGCCGCCGCGTCCGGCCACCGTCACGCGCGAGGAGCTCGCACCCGATCTCCACGTGCTGCTCGGCACGGGCGGCGGCCAGGCCGCGGGCAACGTGCTCGTGCTGCTCGGCGCCGACGGCGCGCTCGTCGTCGACACGGGTTACCCGCAGTACGTGCCGCTGTACCGTGAGGCGATCGCGCTCTTGAGCGGCGGCGCGATCCGCTACGCGATCGACACGCACTGGCACGACGACCACTCCGAGGGTAACAAGGTGCTCGGCCCCGACGGCACGCTGATCGTTGCGCACGTGAACACGCGCGAGATGCTGACGCGCAACAACAAGATCAACGTCGTGCGCACGATCCTCGATCAGCCCGCGTTTCCACCCGCGGCGCTGCCCGCGGTCACGTTCGACGGCACGCTCGAGCTCTATTTGAACGGCGAGCGCCTCGAGCTCGTGCACGTGTCGCCCGCGCACACGGCCGGCGACGTCGCCGTGATCCTCCGCGAGCACAACGTCGTGCACATGGGCGACGTGTTCCTGTCGGCGGCCTACCCCTTCGCCGACGTCGACAACGGCGGCGACTTCGACGGCGTCATCGCGTTCTGCCGCGGCGTGCTCGAGCGCATCGATGCCGACACCGTGATCGTGCCGGGCCACGGCAAGATGGCGACTTACGCCGAGCTCGCGGACTACATCGAGATGCTCGAGACCGTGCGCGACCGTCTCGCGGCGCTCATCGCAGACGGCGCGACGCTCGCGCAGGTCGTGGCCGCAGAGCCCACCAAGGAGTGGGACGCCCAGTACGGGAACCCGACGACGTACTTTCTCGATCGGGCCTACAAGAGCCTCGAGGAATGACCGGACGTCGCTTCAGCTCGTGAACGGCGAACGCCACGACAGCCCCGGGAAGCGGGCATAGTCGCGATCGGTCGTCATCCACTCGCAGCCGGACTCAATGGCGAGCGCGGCGAACCACGCGTCCTGGACGAGATTGCCGGTGGCTTTCGCTTCGCCGCAGAGGCGGTCGAAAATCTCCCAATGCCGCTCCCCCGGCATGATGAGGGTTGCATTGGGTTGCTCGAGCAACAGGCCGCAGAACGCGAACACGTCCTGAGAGCGACTCGGGCGCGCGAAAATGCGCCGATGCGTGCAGACTCGAATGACGCCCGCGAGCACTTGCGGCGCAACCCCGTACGCCGCGGAGTCGTTGACCACGGACTCGAGCCACGCTTTGTATTCGTCGTGGCGCTCCGAATCGGACCGAAAGGCGTAAATGAGGACGTTGACGTCGGGCAGGATCACCCGCGCTCGTCCATGCGATCGAGCACGCTGGCACTGTCGTCGAGATCGACGCCCGGCACCACACCCCCGCCCGCACGGCACTCGGGAAGTTTCACGACGACGCGCTCGGAGCGCTTGAGGGGGCGGCGCAGCGCGAGGAGCAGCCCTTGCTCAATGAGCGCCGTCAGCGTCACGCCGCGCCGCGCGGCCTCCTGGCGAGCGCGCTCGAGCAGGGCCTCGTCGAGACGAACGGTGGTACGCATATGGCTGAGCATACGCATCGATATGTCAGTATGTCAATCGATCGGTTAGTCGGGGCTCGATGCCGTGACGACTGGCGGCCTTCTTTATCTCAACGGGGAACGCTGCCTTCGAGGCGCGCGGCGACCGCAGCGGCAAACTGGCGAAAGTCCTCGAGGCCCTGGTGAGCGATCGCGTGGACGATGTTCCAGTCGATCGCCTGATAGCTGTGCACGGCGATGTTGCAGAATCCGACGGCCGAGCGCATTCGTTTACCCAGATCGCCAGTGATGACGCCGCCGGCGACTAGGCCGTCGAACGCATCGCCCATTGTCTGCGGGACCGCCTGTTCGGTATCCGCAAGCACGTGCACCGCAATGTCGACGCAACGCTGCACGGCGCGCGTGAGGTTGACGCTCATGATGTCTTGGAGATCAGGGCTCGCGCGCAGCGCATCGGCGGTTTGCGGGCGGCGCTCTTCGATCCGCCTGACACAACGTCGCAGCGCCTCGAGCTTGGGCGCGACTACTAGCGGATCCACGCTCGGCGTCGCTCGGTCATGATGCGCTCGCGATAGGGCAGGAAGTCGGCAGCATCGACGAGGTGCCTTGCGAGCAGGTTCGCGTACACGCGGCTCTCCCGGCATACGACGCGTTTGCCCGTTCGCAGCACTACGCTCGTGAGGCCCACACCCGCCGTTCTCAAATCCACGAGATCGACGGCCCGACCTGTGGCCGCCGCAAGTGACTCTGTCAGCGCGCGCTTTCGCTCGACGTGCATGGGTGCGCGAGTGAGCACGGCAACGTCGACGTCGCTGTCTGCGCGCATTGCGCCGCCGGCCGCGGACCCGAACACGATTCCCACGTCGATGTCGTCATCGCGGGACAGAACGTCCGTGAGCTGCTGCAACGTGTCTCGGTTATCGGCCATATCGCTTCGAAGTATATCAACAGGGTCAGCACTTGACTCCGGCGCGCCCGGCGGTATCCTGCCCGGCTTCGATTTTGGAGCATATCCGTGTTCGCAAGGGTCAACGGCATAGCGAGCTCACAACTGGCGGATTGATGCGTCTTCGGGCCGCGGGCTCGAAGCGCGAGCTTCGAGCCGGCGGCTGCGGTGCCTTGGGCACCGATCAGAAGCCTCTGGCGAGCGATCTCCAGGGGCTTTTTCGTCGGCGGCTTTCGGCGCGGCTCGAGTTTATGGACTACGACCTGACACAACTACACCGCGACGCCTGTGGCCTTGCGGCGCTGCGAGTCAACTTGCATGGCGACCTCGGCGATCTCGCAGACACGCTACTCAAGGTTCGTGCGCTTCAGGCTTTCGACTGCGGCGCGCGACGGCTGCCGATCCATCGCAAGACGCGCTTTGCTGCACGCCGTGGTCTCGAGGAGATTTTCGACGACTTGGCGCTGCGCTCCGGCCTCGTCGCCCACCGTCTCGATACGGCAGCCCTTGGTACGGGTGTATTCGTCAGCGCGACCGGACGGCGGAAAACCGACTACAGCTCCGGCACCCTCGAGATCTGGGCCGAGGACGTCGCGCGCGCGGAATCGACACGCGCGTCGCTGCTGGAGCTCGTCGGGCCGCAGCGCGTTCGCGCAGAGATCTTCACCATCGACTGGCATTTCTCGAGCGCCCACGGCGGCTTGACGAATGTGGCAGTCGACGAGCTGGCCGATACCGAGCTGCTCGACGAGGCGTACCCCATGCTGCCGCCGCTACGGACGTTGATCGACGGCTACTTGGGCTCCCGCGAGACGGTGCTCGTGGTGCAGGGTCCGCCGGGCACGGGTAAGACGCGCCTCGTGCGCGCGATCCTCGGGGCCATGTCCAAACGCAAGGGCGACAGCGCCAAGATTCTGTACACGGCCGATCGCCGCGCGCTCGGGGCCATCCATCACGCGCAGCAGCGGTGGCCACTCCACTGCTCGAGGACAGCCGCGCGCTCAGTCTCGCGAGCGTCTTTCGTGCGGTAGAGAGCGCCCGGTAGGTCCGCGTTCCCCGCGGTGACCGCGTGGAGCGCTCAGTTCTGCGGCGGCATCCCGGGGAACACGGGCGTGCTCGTCGGCGGGCGGTCCCAGCTCGGCGCCTGCGACGCGTAGATGCTCATCTGCAACACGAAGCTCTCCGGGTCGTCGAGGCTCGAGGCCGTGACCATGAGCACTCCGGGCATCACGGACGCAGTGGTCGTGACGCGCGAGCCGCAGGTCGGGCAGAAGCGCCGGGTGATCGGCTGGCCGCTGCCGCCCTTGATCTGGTACTCCGTGAGCTTGCCTTTGATCGCCGCGGCCGGCTCCGGCACCGCGAACACCGAGGCATGTCCCGTGCCGCCGACCTTGCGGCAGTCCTCGCAGTAGCAGTTGCCGCTGAACAGCGGCTCTGCCGAGATCTCGTAGCGCACGGCGCCGCAGTGGCAGCCGCCGGTGAGTTTTTTGGCCATGGCTCAGGTTCTCCTTGTTGTGAAGTCGACGATGGTAAGGATGTTACTGCGGGGGCGCCGGCACGTCGAACGGCTCTATCTCGCCGTCGGCGACGATCCACGCTTCGTCTTCGCCCGTGAGAATCACGAACGGCAGCCGGTGCTGGAGGCTCAGAAACACGTGGGTTTCGACGGGCGTCGGGCCCACGAGATGCGTGAACACGAGGGCCGCCGTCTCGCCATCGGGGTTCTGACTCTTGTCCATCATCATGCACGACACCGACAGCCGATCCGCGCGTACCACCCGATTGCCGTCGGCCGACACCATGACGCGATAATGCCCACCCATGGGGATTACGCCGGCCTCGACCGTCGCCGCGAGCCAGTAGACGATCCAGCCGTCGGCCCCGGGGTCCTCGAGCACGACGCTGTTGTAGCGCTCCGAGCACGGCTCCGTGAGCTCGACCTGCGCCGTGCTGCGGGCGCGGAACTGCGCCGCCTCCTCGTCGGTGAGCCGGCGTTGCTCCGCCATGCGGAATCGCGGCGTCGCATTCGGGTCGGGTCGGACGTCGAACAGTCCTTTGTACACGCCGTCGTACTCGCCGATGAAGGTCACGAGCGGGCCTGACTCGTCCTCCGTCACGACCCAACCGCGCAGCGGATATTCATCGAGATCGAGGTTCTGCGCGAGCATGACATCGGTGGCGACCGCGGCCGACATGTCGCGCCGGTAGATCTCGCGCCCGAGGAGCTCGATCTCATCGAGGCTGAGCTCGCGGATCTCCTGCGCGCCCGCGCAGAGCGGCGCGAGCAACGATGCGAGCAGCCACGCCATGCGTACCTTCATCGTCGACTCACGCTAACGCCGCGACCACGCGCCCGTGTGGCGTTGCGACGGCGCGCCGTCGGGCTCGGCGAACAGGCTCGCGGCACGGCGCTGCTCTGCGGTACCAAGCTCGGCGAGCCATTCGACGGCCGCGCCGCCCGCGCGCGCGGCCACGGCCGCGCCGTTCAAGAATACGAGGCGGCGGTTCGGCACGGGTGCGCGCGGCGCGTCGTCCGCTAGCCCAAGGAGGCTCGCGGGATCGGCGGCCGCCAGCACGACCCAGTCGGCGGCGTCGCGCACGCGGCGCAAGCGCCGCAGCTCTTCGACGGCCTCGATGAGCGCGAACTGCTCGCCGCCAAACGGCTCGATGAAGCGCCCTCCCCGGATCTCGCCGCGCGCCTCGGCCGTGCGGTAGAACGGCAATAGCTCGCGCCAGCTCGGGGCCAACGGCTCGCGCGCCGCGAGCCGGCGGCAGACGACGCCGTAGCGGCGCAGCAGCGTCTTCGCGACGTGCTCGAGCGCCTCGGCGTCCGCGGCCGCGCGCGCCGATGAGCGCGGCGGCAGCAGCGCCCAGCGCCCGGCCGCATCGAAACCCGTGCTGCCGCGCCTTAAGCCCCGGCCACGGAAGCCGCGCCGGCGGCTCTGCGGCGTGAGCACGGCGCGCAGTCCCGTGAACGAGTCCGCCGTCACGAGGCCGCGCGCGACGAGCTCGCCGAGCGCCTCTTCGACCTGCACGCGCAACAGCCCGCTCGCCTGCACGAGCTCGACGAAGAACAACGCGCCGCGCTCGCGCAGCGCTTGCACGACGCGCTCGGCCGCACCCGACATGCCCTGCACGGGATCGAACGAGCCGAGCGACCGCCACAGCGGCAACGTACCGCGCGGCACGATTGCGATCGGCGACGTAGCCACCGTGCTCGCGCGCCCGCCCGGCGCCGCGCCGCTCGGCCGCGGCCGCCACCAGACGACCTCGCCCGCGGTGCAGAGCGAATCGAGCAGCGGCGCGCCGTAGTCGGCGATGCGCGCGGGGAGCACCTCGCGCTCCCAGAGCGCGGCCGGCAGCGCGAGACCCTGGAGCTCGCCGAGCACAGCGCTCAAGGCCTCGCGGCCTTGGCGGCGCTCGCCGGCGAGGCCCTGCCAATGGAACAGGAAGCGCTGATAGTCGGCGAGCGTCGCAGGCTCGATCTCGTTGCGCAGGCGCTTCAGCGTGTAGCGATGGATGCGCGCGAGCAGGCGCCGCTCGCACCACTCCTCGTCGCCGGCGGCGCCGGCCGCGGGCGTGTAGCGGCCGCGCATCGCCGTGCCCTGCTGCTCGAGCGCCGCGAGCGCGAAGGCGACGTCGGCGGCGGAGAGACCGAAGGGCCGCGCGAGCGCTGCGGCCGTCACGGGCCCGAGCGCCTCGAGGCGGCTGCGCACGAGCTCGCGCAGCGCCGTGTCGGCGTCGGGCGCGGCGGCGGCATCGAGCCGCTTGAGCGCGTCGGCGGGCGTCGTGCCCGGCAGCGCGGCCGTGAGCTCGGGTAAACGCTCCGCAGAGACCCACACGGTGGAGCCGTTCGGCAGCGTGGCCGCCGTCGCGCGGCCGTCGGCGCGCAGGTGGTCGAAGAACGCGCGCCACGGCGCGCCTTCTTCCGCGGTCACGAAACCGAGCAGCGCGAGCGCGTCGTGGAGCTCGTCGGCGGCGAGAACTTTCGGCCACGCCTCGGCGCGCACGCTGTCGATGGCGCCCGGGTCGAGCTGGCCGAGCTCGGCGGCTTGCTCGGGGCTCAAGTACCGGCGCGACTGTACGGCCAACGTGCGCCGCTCCTCGGCCGGCGCGTCGTCGAGGAACGCGTAAGGCTTCGCGCCCAAGATCTCCTGCGCGAGCGGCGACGGGCTCGTGAGCTCGCGGCAGACGACCTCGACATCGCCGCGCTCGATACGCTCGAGCAACGCGATGAGGCCGTCGACGTCCATGTTGAGCGTGAGGCAGTCGTCGAGCGTCTGCTTGACGAGCGGGTGGTCGGGAATCTCGCGGTCGCCTGCGGGCAGGTTCTCGGCGCAGGCGAGCTGGTCGGGGAACACCGTCGAGAGCAGGTCCTCGGCATCCATGCGCTGGAACTGCGCCGGCTGTTTCTTGCCGTTGCGGAACCGGCGCACGGCGAGCGCCGTGCTCGCGTTCCAGCGCCAGTAGACACCGAACACGGGCGCCGCGAGCACGGCCTGCGCGAGCACGTCGCGCACGGTCTTGCTCGACAGATAGCGCACGACGTCCTCGAGCGCGAAGCTGTGCACGGCGCCGAGCGACAGCACGATCGAGTCCTCGAGCGCCGCGGCTTGCAGCTCGAAGTTGAACGTGCGGCAGAAGCGTTTGCGCAGGGAGAGGCCCCAGGCGCGGTTGATGCGCGAGCCGAACGGCGAGTGCACGACGAGGTGCGTGTCGCCTGTCTCGTCGAAGAAGCGCTCGAAGATCACGCGCTTCGTCGTCGGCAGCACGCCGAGCGCGGCTTTCGCGGCCGCGAGGTAGTCGACGAGCTGCTGCGCGGCGCTCTCGCTCAAGGCCAGGTCGGTCGTGAGCCAGCGCACCGCGGCCGCGGGGCCGTCGCGATCGAGCAGCTCCGCGATCGTCTCGTGCAGCACACCCACGGACGTCGACAGCTCGTCGCTGCGGCCCGGCGCCTCGCCGAGCCAGAACGGGATCGTCGGCGGTTGACCCTGCGCGTCGGTGACGTAGACCTTGCCCGACTCGGTTTTTTGGATGCGGTACGAGGCTAGCCCAAGCTGGAAGATGTCGCCGGGCAGGCTCTCGAACGCGAAGTCCTCATTGAGCGTGCCGATGGGCACTTCGCTCGGCAGCAGCACGACGTCGTAGTCGAACTGGTCGGGAATCGCGCCGCCGTTGGTCACGGCCGTGAGCGCGGCGCCGCGCCGCCCGCGCAAGACGCCGTTGACACGATCGAAATGGATGTGCGCACTGCGCCGGCCGCGATGCGTCGTGAAGCCGTCGGCGAGCATGCGCGCGACATCGACGAACTCGTCGCGCGTGAGGTCCTTGTAGCTCGCCGCGCGCGTGAAACGGCCGTGCAGATCGTCGACGCGCCATTCCTGCGCGCCGACCTCGGCGACGATCTGCTGCGCCAGCACGTCGAGCGGTTTGACGCGCATCTTGATCGCGTCGAGCTCGCGGCGGCGGACGCTCGCGAGCAGCGCCGTGCACTCGACGAGGTCGTCGCGCGACAGCGGGAACAGGCGCCCTTTCGGCACGCGGCCGAGCCCGTGGCCCGAGCGGCCCACGCGCTGGAGGAACGCCGCGATCGCGTGCGGCGAGCCGAGCTGACAGACCAAGTCCACGTCGCCGATGTCGATGCCCAATTCGAGCGACGAAGTCGCGACGAGCGCCTTGAGCTGGCCGGCCCTCAAACGCTCCTCGGCCTTGAGCCGGTGCTCCTTCGCGAGGCTGCCGTGGTGCGACGTCACGGCGTCGTCGCCCAGCCGCTCGGCCAAGTGCCGGGCCGCGCGCTCGGCGAGCCGGCGCGTGTTGACGAACACGAGCGTCGTGCGGTGCGCGCGGACGAGCTCGGCGAGCCGGTCGTAGATCTCGATCCAGACCTCGCCCGACATGATCGCCTCGAGCGGCGAGCCCGGCAGCTCGAGCGTTAGATCGCGCTCGCGCGCGTGGCCCTCGTCGATGACCGTGCACGGCGCCGCGGTGACGCCCGTGAGGAAGCCCGTGAGCAGGTCGATGGGCTTCGTCGTGGCCGAGATGCCGACGCGTGTGGGCGGCTCGCCGGCCAGCGCTTCGAGCCGCTCGAGCGAGAGCGCGAGGTGCGCTCCGCGCTTGTTGCCGGCGAGCGCGTGAATCTCGTCGACGATGACGGTGCGCACGCTGCGCAGCATTTTCCGGCCGGATTCCGTGGACAGGAGGATGTAGAGGGACTCGGGCGTCGTGACGAGAATGTGCGGCGGCTGGCGGCGCATGCGTGCGCGCTCGCTCTGCGGCGTGTCGCCCGTACGCACGGCCGCGCGGATCGGCGCCTCGCCCAGCATGCGCCCCGCGAACTCGCGGCCGATGCCTTCGAGCGGCGCGCGCAGGTTCTTCTCGATGTCGTTCGAGAGCGCCTTCAATGGCGAGACGTAGAGGATTTGCGTTTCGTCCCTGAGCGTGCCGGCGGCGGCCTGTTTCGCGAGCAGGTCGATGACGCCTAAGAAGGCCGCGAGCGTCTTGCCCGAGCCCGTCGGCGCGCTGATGAGCGTGTGCGTGCCGGACCCGATGGCGTCCCACGCTTTGAGCTGCACGCTCGTCGGCGCAGCGAAAGCGCTCTTGAACCAGCCGGCGACGGCGGGGTGAAAAGACTCGGGGAGCATGGGCCTAGGATGACGTAAGAGGTGTGTTTATGTGGTACTGGCTCACTTTGAAATCTGGCGCGTTTTGCAAGGTCCGCGCGTCGCCGGCGCCTCGATCTTAGCAAGGTTCGCGATCTCTTCCACGCTCCAAACGTGATCCGAGACGCCAGCGGCCATCGCCGGAGTGCGGCCGTCAAGGCTCATGTGCTTGCGCGCCAAGTTGTAGAACATGAAGTGCAACGAGATCGCGTGCATGTGGTTCTCTACTTTCTTGCTGTGCGCGTTCGTCAACCGAGTGAAGCGGCGCATGCTCATGCGCATCGTCAGGTTCTGAGTGAACCCGGAAAGTATCGGATAGGCAGGACTTGCTGAAGATCAACCCTGCGGAGTTGAAATCTTTGTACGGGATTTTTGACGAGGTCGCTCAACCCCGTGTTCGCTTGCGTATCGTAGAGGCGGGTTTTTCTTCCATCTGGCGGCGGCGCCAGCCTTGGCAATCTCGGCGAGCCGCTCCGCGGAAAGGGTCTGCGCTCGTGCCTTGCCGCCTTTGAGCCCACCCTTACGGCCTAGCGCGACGGCCGCAGGGTCTTTGCCTTCGTCGGTCTTGGGCAGCTCAACGGCGCCCGTAGCCAAGTCTGTGACGAACTTGGCGAGCTGGTTGGCGTCTCTTGGGCGCTTGCTTGAGCGGTTAGGCAAGCGATACTCTGCCACGCCCTGAGTGCTCGATCAATCAAAGGCGCCCTATGGCCACCGAAGAATTACGACAGCTCCGGCATCGATACAAAGAGGCGTACACGGCCTACATGACCTGTGTGCAGGCGCTATCTGATGCGAGCCAACAAGGGGTTCGGCCGGAAGATAACGCGAAGCAAAACGAGCAGAAGGTGTTCAATGAATTGGCGTTTGCGCGGATGCTGTTGTTAGACGCTCTGGCGGAGCGGCGCCCGCCTGGAAATTCACACTGAGCCAGTACCGTTTCGACAGCGTGCTCGAGGCGCTCGGCTAGGAAAACGGCGCGCGGGGTCGCCCGCGCGCCGTGCGGGACCGGCGCCGTGGCAAGCGGCGCCGACGCCCGGGGGGTCAGGTCAGGGCTGCGGTCGACGACTTCGTAGTTGCCGTGCACGAGCACCATGTCGACGCCCGTGAGCGCGTGCGTCACCTTGAGCAGCGTCAGCGGATTGCTCTCGCCGAAGTCCGCGGCCCAGAACGCGCCGATCGCCGTAGCGGCTCCGGGGGAGCCGGCTGCCCTGTCCAGCCGCTGGCGCGCGGGCGCGCCGGCTATGCCGCCGGCGGCGTCAGTCTTCCCAGGCGAGCGGACAGCCCAGCATCGACAGGCCGGCCGTTTCGACTCGCGCGCACAGCTGCGCGGCGTTGCGCGTCTGCTCGGCGAGCTTCGCGCGCACCTCGGACAACGGCAACACGCGGCCGTGAATCGGCACGTCGCGCTCGACCGCGAGGTTGCGATACGCGAGGTTGTCCTCGTAGGTGTTGCCCCAGAAGTAGATCTCCCAGTTGAGATCGAACAGATCGCCCTGGATCAGCAAGCGATGCTCGGGCACGTACGCCAACAAGCCGTGCGCCATGTGGTTGTTCGACACGACGCGATACACGTCGACCGTGAGCTTCGCGTCCGCGAGCCGCAGATGATCGTCGACCGCGCGTGTCTTCAGCGTGCGCGGGTTGCGGCTCAGCGCGTCCGGAAACGCCGTGACACGGCGTTGCGCCAGCTCCTCGAACCAGGCGACGTTGCCCGACTGCGTCACGATCGTGAGGCCCTCGGCGATCGCCGTCCGCAGGCCGCCCGTGTGATCGAAGTGATGGTGGGAGATGATCGCTTCGGTCACGGACTTGCCGGGCACGACGCTGCGAGCTTTGTCGATCAAGGCGGCCGTCCACGCGCGGTTGCCAGGCACCTCGAACAGACTCAGGTGATCCTCGAACTCGAGCAGCACCGAATTGGCCCCACCGTTGCCCGACAACAGCCAGACGGCCGGCGCCACGGGCGTCGCGTCGACGGTGTAGACCGGCACCGGCGCCGGCGCCGAGCGCACGGCCGCGGGCGCCGCCAAGTCGCCGACGTCGCCGTCGAGGACGTACCGGTCGACGTGCAGCCGCAACTGCACGTTGTTCCTGAAGTCGGACACCGTGTTGAAGCTCATCGGTAACAGCACGCCGTCGACGGGCTCGTAGGCGCTGAACTCCGCTCGATAGGTCAGGTCGCCCAAGTTCTCGTGCGGGCCGACCCAGCGGACCCAGAGCGGCAGCGCGGTCGAGCTCGTGACGGCCAGCGTGAAGCTCTCGCCCGCCGCCGTCGCAACGTCCACGAGGGTCGCCGCGCCTTCCGTGCGCCGGTTGGCGACGCGGCTGCGCGAATCGAGTGCCGCGCGCACGGCCACGATCGGATTCGCGAGCAGCTCCATGCGGCGCCGCGACGCGACCTCGCTCGACAGGCGCCGCGCCGCGCCGCCGGGCGCGACGTCGAAGGCGACGCCGCCGTCGAGCGCCTGGTCGATCGGCCGCCCTTCCATCATCGAGAGCGCCGCGAACACGAACGCGCGCGACTGTTTCGCGCGCACCCGCGTGCGGTCGTTCTCAAGATCGATGACGCGCTCGTAGGCCGTGATGATCGTCATCTTCTCCGGCGCCGTCGGCTCCGTCGTGATCAGGCTGCCCCCATCCTGATAGGCGTCGTGCCCGTAGCCGCGCAGGCGCATCGTTCGCAACGCTTGGATGCGGTCGACGCCGCCGAGCGCTTCGGCGGCGCGGGTGACGACCTGGCGCGCATCGGCGGCCGACTGCGCTTGCGCTACACCGGCGAGCCAAAGCCCGACCACGAGGAGAGGCGCAACGAGCCGTGTGTTTCTGTGCATTCGAATTCCCTTGAGGTCAATTGGCGTTCGGCGCCGGCGGCGCCGGACGCTCCCAGCCCTGCTCGAAAAACTTCTCCCAGTTCTGCGCCCACGGCCGGCCGAGAAAATCGACATAGCCCTCGTCGAACGGCGTGAGCTGCGAAGGCCGGCCGTCGGGGCCGAGCACGATGCCATTCTCGACGCGGCACTCGACGAACGAGTAGCGGCGATCCGGATCGTCGATGCCGCCCGTCCTGCTCCACGGCGTCACGACACGCAGCGGGCGCGCGAACGCTTCGGGGTCGTAGAACACGGCTTCGACGACGAGCCCTGCGCCGTCGGGCGCACGCCGGATGAGCTCGATGACCTGCAACGAATTGCTGAACTCGAACATCGAATGGCTCATCGTCCAGCCCTGGACGTTGGTGGTCCAGGCGATGAGCGTCTCGTCGTCCCAGAAGCCGACCGTTTCGCCGTACCACTGCGGAATCAGCGTCGAGTGCCGCTGGCCGATCAGCACCTTGCGGATGAAGTTGTCGGCGACGCCGGCGAGGAACTGCACCTGCTGGGGCGTCACGAGCACTTCCATGTCGCGAATACCCCAGACGTACCACCAGCGCATGAGCCCTTCGGGGTAACAGAACGAAGCCATCCACTGCGGCGCGTTGCTGACCGTCTCGTGGTAGTTCATTTGAGTCATGCGCTGCTGGTACTCGGGCGTCAACAGCGACAGCATCGCGGCGGTTTGCAGAGTCGTCCCGTTCAACCACTGACCTTCGGGCGGCCGCCGCTCCGTGCCGCGGAAGTACCAGCCGTCCCAATCGGGCAGCGTCGCGCGCGTGTGCACGGTGACGCCGCCGTCTCGCTCGGCCTGCGCCCGCAGCGCCTCGTAGTGCTGCTCGGCGGTCTCGTATGGATACGGGCTCACGACGTCCTCGACGCGCAGCCCGAAGCCGCAATCTCCCCAATGCCCGACGCGCTGCCGCACCCACATGCTCGTGAGCTGGTCGGGCGTGTTGCAGCGCGCGTAGCGCGGGTCGGTCCAATGCTCGCGGTCGAGATAAAAATTCTTCGTCGTGAAGAGATCGACGGGCAACGGCTCGATGCCCGGCGGCGGCTCCGGCCCGTCGTGCCGTTGAGCGCTCGCGGCGCCCGCGACGCCGAGCGCGATGAGAACCATGGCTGCCGTCCGTCGCATATCGCCCCCGTCAGTCGTTTTCCCCGAGGAACGTGCGGCCCGTCTCGGCCGTGCACCCGCCCTGCGGCATCGCCGTGCCGCAGTGGACGATCGCGGTGCCGTTCGACATCGCGCCGAAGGGCTTGCCGTTGCGCAAAGGATTCAGCTGCACCGTGACGATCGTGCCGGCCGGGAAGTTGGCGGGCGTCACGCCCTGCCGCGCGATCCGCGCGGCCGGGCCCGTCTCGACGCCCCAGAGGACGGGTTTGCCGCCGGCATCGACGACGGGAGCGCCGTCGGGACCGAGCAGCTCGAAGATCATCTGCGCGTGATTGGCGCCCGGGATGAACCGCGTCAACTTGCCGGTCAGCGTCCTCACCTGGCTCTGGTCGTACATGGCGAACGAGTGGTGGGCGCTGCCGGCCGCCGGCCAACCCAGAGCCGCAACGGCGGCCGCGGCGGCTACCAACCCCGTGCCTAGCGATCGAAACGCATGCATCGGTTCACTCCTCGTTTCTCAGGCTACGGTACACGGTTGCGATGAACGCGTCCGCGGCGGCAGGGCCTGCGGCTGCGCCGTAGCGCCCATCGTAGTCGCGCGCGAGCCGCGCCGCCTGCACCTGCTCGAGCGTGAGGCCCTTGGCGATCGCGTCCCGAACGCGGTCGCGGATGATGGTCACCATGTCGCGATACTCCGCGACGTCGCCCTCGTCGTAGATGCGCCCTCGATTCGGAACGACCATCGTACCGCCTTCCGCCCGCCAGGCCGCGATCGTTATGTCGAGAATTCGGTTGAGCGCCGCGAGCGTCCCGTTCACGCTGCCCCCGGCTTCGAGGCGAATGACGGGATAGGTCAGGTCCTCGATCACGCTCCCGGCGACGACCACGTCGGACTTGCGGAAGAACACGAGCACGTCGGCGTCGCTCGTCGCCGCCGGCACGTGGACGATCTCGATCGGCTCGTCGTTGAAGTAGAGCTCGCGCGTGCCGCGGAAGAACGTGTCGGTCGGCGCGTGCCGATCGGACAATCCCGCGCTCGCGATGCGCAACGAAGCGTTCTCGTGGGCGATGACGGTGGCACGCTGCGCACGCGGCGTCGGGCCCGACGAGAGCTTCGCATTGCCGCCGATGTGGGCCGCGTCGTCGTCGGTCGCGACGATGACGCGCACGCGTTGGCCCGGGGCGATCCTGCCGATCTCCGCGAGCACCGCGTCGGCAAGCGCTTCGGGTCCCGGGTTCACGACGAGCACACCTTCGGGGCCCACCTGCACGGCAACGTTGCGGCCGCCGGCCGCGATGAGCCACACCTGCCCCGCGACGTGCAGCGAGCTCACCTCCGCGCCCGGCTCGGCCGCCGGCGGCGTCGATCGCTGCCCGCGCGCGGCGCTCGGCCGCGCCGCGCCGGCGCCTTGTCGCAGCCTAAGCGCGTACTCGGGATACAGCGTGGCGCTGCCGCCCAACGCCGCCTCGAGCGGCACGTTGTGCCGTTTCGCGAACATGTCGAGATGGTCGTTGGCGCCCGGCATGAACGACGGCACGGCACCGCGCTCGATCGCGATCTCCTCGGTCGGCGCGCACTTGAAGAACACGTCGCTGGCGCCGAATCCCTCGCCGTCGCCGCCGTTCACGAAGCCGCCGAACTCCGCGAGACGCGTATTCGCGCGCGCGTCGAGCCGGAAGTCCGTCGACCGCACGAACGGCTCGTCGAGGTACAACGGGTCGTCGACGGCCGTGACGAGCGTCAGATAATCGTCGTGGCGCACGAAATACTCGAGCATGCGCGCGCGGTCGCTGTGCGCGATGCCGTTGCGGCGCAGGAACCCGGCCTTGAGGTGCGTCGTCTCGACGGCGAGCCGGTTCCCTTCCCAGCGTCCCGTCGAGAACCCTTCGTAGGTGTGGCGCGCGTTCGCCGGCGGATGCGGCCGGCCGTCCATCCACACCGTGCGCGCGAGCCCATAGCTGCCGTAGAAGCGGTAAGCCACGAGCCGCTGCGTCACGGGTTCGTATTCCTTGACGATCGAGAGCCCGCCGGGGCTACGGTACTGATAAGTCGACGGATGCGGCAGGCACTGATGCTCCGGCACCGTGAGCCACGACGGCGAGTACAGCGACGCTTTGTAGCGCAACGCATCGTTGATCGGCAGGCCGGCGTAGTCGCCGAGATCGGGACCGCCGCCGCGATCGAGGAACTCCTCCTGGAAGCCGAAGATCCCGCCGCCCGCTTGATCCCAGTCGCCGGCCACATCGTTCTGGGCGACCGCGTGCGAGACGAGCGCGCAGCAGGCGAAAACGCTTCGGAAGATGTGGCGCGCGCCGACCATGCCTAGTCCTTCGTCATGGAGCTCAGAACGCCGGCGGCTGGAACGTGCCGAGCGGCGGATCCGTCGCGCACGGCGTGGGGTTCCAGCTCGAGTCGTCGGGCTCGTGCTTGAAGTGGTTACTGACGACGAACGGCGTCGTGAGATACACGGGATCGGTGACGACGGTGACGACCTGCAAATAGTCGTTGCCGAACATCGGCAGCCGATCGTAATACTCGGTCACGACGGCCCGGTCGCTGTACGGCACGCCGTTCTTGCGCAGGTACCCCGGCTTCAAGTGGGTGGTCACGACCTTGAGGCTGCCGCGTGCGGTCGGCGGCGATACGCCTGCCGCGCCCGGGCTGCCGCCCGCCGGGCCGCCGGCCGCCGCGCCGCCGGCGCGGGCAGCCGCCGCTTCTTGCGTCGGCGCCACGAGCCCGCCGAACGGATTCACGGGCGGCGGCACGCCGAGCCACTCGGCCACGGAATATCCCTGCCAGCTCGGCGCCGCCTCGGCGGGCGCCGCGCGGCCGAACTGCAGCGTTCGCACCTGCCGACCCGCGTCGGCTTCGACTCGAAGCGCGGTGTCGTCGGCCCAGGCGATTCGGAGGCGCGTCGGCAGGCGCATGAGACCGCCCGCGCCGAACGCGCGGCATTGTTCGCCGGCCGCAGCGTCCGCCGCGGGGTCCCAGCGGTCGGCGACCTGGCGCCCGAGCGCCGTGAGCGGCAGGGACGCGTAGTCACCCTTGGGCGGCGTGATCATGCGCCAGCGCCAATCCTCGGTGATTTGCGCGACCCAGACCCCGGTCAGGTCCGCCTGCGCCGCGGCGCGCGGCGAACGTGGGGCTTGCGGAGGCGGCTGAGCGGCTCCGCCGAGCGCGAGCCCGGCCGAGGCGAGGGCGGCCGCCGCCCGGAGCCATCGCAACGAAATCACTGGCATCCCCCGCGGCACCGACTGCCGGAACGCGAAGCTACCGCTCGCCGGCGGTTCGGCTGAAATCGCATCTGCGAATGGCTGGCATCGGCTGCGCCTATGCCGCACCACGCGTCCGGTGGGCGCCATCGACCGCCGCAATGCGTGGGATCGGCACGGGCGATTGTCCTTGCGGTCGGATCTGTGCTCTCGTGTCGTCGGGGAGGTGACCGATGATTCGCCGCTACTTCCGCTGGGCGCCCGCCGGCGTGGCCGTCGCAGCCGCCGCAGCGGCGCAACCGCCACCCACCGCGCCTGCGGCGCCGGACTCGCCGGCCGTCACCGCGATCGTCGACCGCGCCCGCGCCGCGGCCGGCGGCTACTGGGGCGAAGCCGTCGACTTCTTCTGCGGCAACTCGGGCCGGCCGAACCGTGCCGACGACCCGGAGCTGACGCCGACGCGCGTATTCGACGATCTGTACGCGCTCGGCCGAACGAGCACCGTCGTCTGGGCGCTGGCGACGCCCGCCGGAATTCTGTTGATCGACGCGGGCTATCCCGACCAGCTCGAGTCCGTGCTGCTGCCGCAGCTTCGCGCCGTCGGTCTCGATCCCGACGACGTGCGTTACGTGCTCCTCGGCCATGGGCATGCCGATCACTTCGGCGGCGCTTCGTATTTTCAACAACGCGGCGCCCGAGTCGCCTCCTCGGCCGCCGACTGGGACCTCATCGAGAACCCGGCCCCTGCTCCGGCCGGCGCGCCGCCGCCCGCGGGGTTGCCGCCGCCACAGCGCGACGTGGTCGTCGCCGACGGCGAGCCGATCTCGTTCGGCGGCATCGAGATCACGCCCGTGCTGATCCCGGGCCACACGCCGGGCGCGCTGGGCTTCGTGTTTCGCGTCGCGGACGGCGCGCGCAGTCACACTGCGGCGCTGTTCGGCGGCTCGATCTTGCTCGTCAACCGAATTCCCGACGACGGCTTGCGGCAATACGTGCAATCGCTCGAGCGGTTCGGCGCCGTGACCCGGCGGCTCGGCGCCGACGTCGAGATCCAGAATCACCCGCTCTATGGCGGGTTCGCGACGAAGCTCGAACGGCTGGCGGCGCGCCGTGCCGGCGAGGCGCACCCGTTCGTCGTCGGCACAGACGGGTACCAGCGATTCCTCACGGTCATGGCCGAGTGCGCGAACGCGCAGCTCGCGCGCCGCTAACGGCCAACGCTAGCGCTCGGGCGGCGCCGCCGGCCGGCCGGTGCCGGCCGGGTCGCGAATCAACCGATTGAACGTGTCGACCTCGTCGACGGGCGCGCACAGATCCTCGAGCAGCCCGCTCCAACCCGACGACTGGATGAAGTCGCGCGGGATCAGGTGCATGCGCTTCGTTTCCGACGTCCACGGTTGCCGGTAGTACACGGGATCGGTCAACGTCATTTGCAGCTCGAGCGTGTCGTAGTTGATGCGCGTGTAGCGCTCCTCGAGCACCATCCTATCGCTGTGCGGGTAACCGAAGTGATCGACCCAGGTCCGGCTGTCGTAGCCAGTCGACGCCACGACGAGCGTGTCGCCTTCCCAGCGGCCGACGGCGTAACCCCACCAGCGAGCGATGTCGACCTCTTCGGGTTTCGGCAGCACGCGGCCGTCCATCCAGATCGTGCGCAGCCCGTAGCCCCACTGGAAGTGCTGGAGAATCCGCTCCGGCAGCACGATGAATTCCTCGGGATCGGGATACAGCAGCGCGCGCGGGATCCCCATGGGATTGCACTGTTGATAGAGATCGTTGCCGAGCGCCGGCGGCTGCGCGCGGCGGCGGCCGATGTGCTCTTCGGGATGCGCCTCGGCGTCCACGCTGCCGAGCGCGCGGCCGTACGACGGGATGTTGGCGTCGAACGCGGCCTGCCCTTCGGGTGTGAACACGGGAAACTCGTGGCTGAAGCCGCGGTCGCCGCAGTCGCGGCAGCGTCCGCCGCCGCCGAAGCCGACGGCGTTCGGCGTCCAGATGCCGGCGATCTCCTTCGGGTCGAACGGCATGCTCGGGTCGTAGACGCGCGGATAACCCGGGCCCGCGCGCGGGGGGCCGGGCGGCGGTTGTGCCAATGCGGCGCCGGCGGCGATCGCCAGCGCCGCGGCGGTGATTGTGAGCAGAGCGTTGCGAGACGCCATCGTCCTGTGCTCAGGGCTGCGGCGCAGCCGCGCCTGCCGGTTGCGGATAGGGAACGGTGTCGGAGACGAGGTCCGCGCCCTCGAGATCCCTGATCCTGAGAACGAGGCCGACGACACCGCCGGCCCGTGCCGGCGCAATCGTGATGTCGATCTTGGTGCCCGGGGCCAGCGCTTGCAGCGACCGCACCTTGGTCCAACCGACGCGCAGCAGACCGGCCGGGTTCGGCAACAGCTCGCCCGACCAATGCTCGACGTTGCCGCGCTCGTCGGTCACGTCGAAGAACAGCTGTGGATGCGGATTTGCGTAGTTGAAACGCGTGACCACGGCTTCCCGGGTCCACTGCGCTTCGCGATCGTACGAGACCAGCGTGCCGTGATGCGCCGCGACCGGCAGCGCGGCTGAGCCGAGCCACGCGCCGAGGAACGTGCCGAGGAGAGCCCTGCGTTTCACGACGCCTCCGACGCGCGAGGGAATCGGCCAATCGTTGGTCGGCGCGCCGCCGTTGGGAAATGAAATCGACGAATACCGAGTATCGGCCGGCTCGATACCTGAGCCGACCTGCGCCTACAGTGCCCGAGCGACCTCCACGAGCCGCTCGCGGAACCAGGCGTGCGCCGGGCTTGCCGTGTAGCGCGGGCTCCAGATCAGCTTCTCGCGCAGCGGCGGGATGGCAAGCGGCAGCTCGATGAGCCTGATGTCGGCGGCTCGTTGCAGCCGCTCGCCGAGGCGGCGCGGCACCAGCGTCGCGAACGGCGTGTCGCGCAGCAGAAACGGCGCCGTCGCGAAGCTCTCGGTGGACGCGACGATTTTGAGCTCGAAGCCGAGCTGCGCGAGATGGCTTTCGGCGATCGAGCCGTGATCGGGGCCGGCGAGGCGGAAGCTCAAGTGCGGCACGGCGAGGAACTCTTCGAGCGTGAACTGCTCGGCCGTGTGCGGATGGCCCGACCACACGGCGCAGACCCATGAATCCTCGAACAACGGCGCCGACGGCAGATTCGGCTCGAGCTCCGTCGGCAGGACCGCGAAATCGAGCTCGCCAGCCGCGAGCCGCTCGCCGGCGCTCGGCTCGAGCGCCATGAATCGCACCGAGATGTTGGGCGCACGATCGGTCAACGATTTCAGCAGCGCGCCGAGCAGCAGAAAGACGACGTAGTCGCTGGCCGCGATGCGAAACGACCAACGCGCGCTCTCGGGCTCGAACGGCCGCCGCAGATTCAAGAGATCCTCGATCTGGCGGACGCAGTCGTGCACGGGCTCGGCGAGATCGGCGGCGAGCGCCGTCAACTCGAGATTGCGGCCCACGCGCACGAGCAGCTCGTCTTGGAACGCGTGCCGCAGCCGCGCCAGGATGCCGCTGACCGCCGGCTGGCTCAGAAACAGGCGCTCGCCGGCACGCGTGACGTTACGTTCCGTCAGCAGGACGTCGAGAGCGACGAGCAGATTGAGATCGAATTGGCGAAGATTCATGGGGTGCGACAGGGGGCGCTAGAACCCGCGGCCCGACCGGAAACCGCCGCCGCCGAAGCCACCACCGCCGCGGAACCCGCCGCCGCCGAAGCCGCCACCGCCCTTGCCGCCGCCACCCCAGCCGCCGCCGCCGCCCCAACCGCCGCCGCCCCACGGGCCTTTCGGCCCGCGCGGGCCGCGCGGGAAGCGGCCGCTGCCGAACGTCGGGTCGGCGAGCTGGCGGCGGCGATGCTGCTTCGTGATCGCGTCCCAGACGTCAGGCACAGGGAGCGAGCCCGCGATGAGCTGCGTCAGCAAAGTCGCAATCAACGCGCTGTTGACGAACTCGGAGGCCGCCGTGTCGTAGCGGTTTTCCTTGAAGCGCTTCGTGAGGTCCTCGAGCTTCGCGACGCGGCCGCGGTTCGCGTCGTGCAGCGAGCGGTAGCGCGCCGACTCGTCGGTGATGCGCGGCAGGTCGGCGCGGATGGCCGCGAGCTCGTCGACGGCCGCGTCGTCCTCGGGGCTCGGCGTCAGCGTCGCGCGCTCGCGCAGCGTGCGCATCTTCTCGCCGCGGTAGATGTCGCTCAAAAGCGCCGTGCAGCGGCGCGAGTGCTCGTCCTCGCCCGCGGCGAACGCCGCGCGCTTCTCGACGAGCGCGTCGATCTCGCTTTCCTTCGCCTCGATGGACGCGTCTATCTTCGCAAGCGTTTCGCCGGCCGCGTCGAGCACCGCGACGCGCGCCGGCACGCCGGCCGCTTCGGCCGCGGCGGCCTCCAGTGCGCGCACGGCCGCGACGTCCTCGTCGGCGGCCTCGCGCATGCGCGCGGAATGGTGGTCGAACCGTGCCGGCAATTCGCTGAGCATCCAGTAGTCGCGGCGCAGCGGCTCGTAGCCCGCCACGCGCGCGACCCAGCCGTCGAGCAGGCGCGTGAACGGGCCGCCCGTGTAGCGCATCGTGCCGTAGCCGCGGTTCCAGAGATACATGAACAAGTCGTCGGCCTCGTAGGGGTTGCCCTTCTCGGCGCGGTCCTGGTGCGCGGCCTGCGCCTTGCCCTCGGCGAGGTCCGCGACACTGTCGGACGCCGTGGCCGTGTCGAGCTTGGCGCGATAGGCCGCGTCGGCCGCGAGCGCTTGCTGCGTCTCGGCCTCGGCCGCGTCGACGGCTTGCTCGGCCGCCGCGACGGCGTCGTGGTGCGCTTGCCGCTCGGAGCCGAGCGCCGCGAGCGCGCGCTCGGCCGTCGCGATCTCCTCGCCGAGCGCCGTTTGCGCCACGGCGCGCTCCGCCAAGAGCCGCTGCACCTCGCGGTCCGTGGCATCGAGCTCCCCGCCGAACGCGCCGCTCTCGATCTCGCGCACGCGCACGCGGGCCAGCACCGCGAGCGCGCCGAGCTCGCGATGCCTGAGCTCGTCGAGCTGCGCCGTCGCACGCGTAAGTCGGCCGTCGATCTCGCCGAGCTCGCGGCGCGTGTCGCCGTGCAGGCGCTCGATCATCTTGAGCAGGTCACCACCGGTCAGCATCGCTTCTCACCACTCCGTGATCGCGGCGCCCGTCGTCGCCACCGAGTACTCGGGATCGAGGACACCGCGGCGCTTCTCGCCGACGACGGTGTCGTTGACGATGCCGTCGTCTTGCTTGTCGGCGCGCACGCGCTCGAACATCGCCTCGTCGACGCGCAAACCCCAGAGCACGACACTGCGGGTGCGGCCGTCCTCCTCGCTCGTGATGGGCAGCGTCAGCGCCCGGCCATCGGGCGCGATGGCCTCGACGATGACGTAGAAGTTCTCCGCCAAAGTGTTCTCGTCGGGAATGCGCGTGGTGCCGCTGCGCACGCCGGGCCGCGACACGATGCGGATTTCGTACTGCTGCTGGAGCTGCGCGCTCAAAGTCCGCAGGTCCGCGACGGCCGTGCGCGCAGCGGCGTAGTCGCCGTCGGCGAGCGCGGCTTCGCCGGCCGTGAGGATCCCGCGCGCGTCGCCGAGCACCGCGTCGTCCTGCGTCGATATCGTGACGCCCTGGTAAGCGCCCTCAAGATCCGCGGGCAGCTCGCGAACCATGCGCAGCTCGGGCCCGCGCACGAACAGCTGGAACGAGAGGGCCGCGACCGCGACGAGCACCGTGAGGCCGCCGACCCACTTGCCCCAGCGCCCGCGCGTGACGTAGAGGTGCGCGAGCGAGCGGCCGAACGTCGCCGCGGGCGCACGATAGACGAAGCGCTCCTCGCGCAGCGCTTTCACGCCCTGCGTGAGGATCTCGTCGGTGACCTCGATGCCCTGGCCCGTGTAGATGTCGCGCAGGCGCTTAAGCAGGTCCTCGTCGCGCTCGCCGGCCATGAGCTCGCGCGCGAGCACGAGCTCCTTGTGGCGCAACGTGTCGACGACGTCCATCGCGAGCATGAGCTCGTCGAGGGGGGCCGGTTCCTTGACGACCGCGTTCGCGTCGCTCATCGCAGCCCTCGCTGCGGGTCAGGCGCGTTCAAGATTTCGGCAGCGCCGCGGGCTCGAGGGCCTCGCCGCTCTGCACGAGCTTGGCGAGCCGCTGCTTGCCGTCCTCGACGGCATCGCGGATCTCGGCCGCGTTCTTCGTGGAAAGCACGCGCATCTCGGCGATGATCTCGCGCGAGCGAAGCTGATAGTTCACGACCGAGTCGACGAGCTTCTTGACGGCGTCGGCGCGGATCGTCGGGCCGTAGCCGGCCTTGAGCGCGGCTTCTTGAACCTTGCCGCCGATGTCGGCGAGGTCCTCGAGGCTCCGGCTCACGCCTTCCTTCATCGCCTCGAGCGTCTTCGTGCTCTCGTGCAGGCCCCAGAGCCCCGTGAACGAGGCGGACAGCGCCGTGAGCACCGTCTCGTTGGTGCCGAAGAACGACACGGCTTGCTTGTAGACGCGATCCTTGGCGTTCGTCGTCTGCACGAGCCGGGCCATGATGACCTCGGACGTGTTGTAGCCGATCGTGAGGTTGTCCGAGAGGTCCTTGCAGATCTGATAGCGGTCCTCGGTCCCCTGGACGTGACGCAGCTCCTCGTCGCGCTTGAGCTCGAGCTTGGCGCGCGCGACGAGATCGGTCGCCGGCGCCTGCTCGACGGCCTGGACGGCGGATTTCAGTCTCGCCTGCGCCTTCTCGAGCTCGCCTTCGGCGGTTTTGAGCACGTGCAACGCGAGGATCTCGGATTCCTTGAGCGCGCCGCGAAAATCGAGATAGGCCTGCAAGATGACTTGCTCGCGGTCGATCTGGTCTTTCGAGTCCTTGACGACGTCGAGGTAGACCTTCTTGACCTTGTCGAAGCGGCTCGCGATGTCGCCGCGCGTGGCTTTCTGCCACACGTTCGAGAGGCGCTCCCACGTGTTGATGCGGCCGTCTTCGATCTGCTGGACCATGCTCTTCGCGTCGTCGCGAATGCTGTTGAAGCCGTCGGTGATCGTGACGTACCGCTCGCCGAGCTTCATCGACGAGATCTGCTCGCGCACGACTTGGTTGAACAGCGACGCTTGGGAGAGCGTGCGCGCGATCGCGACGACTTTGTCCTGGTCGAGATCCGCCACGCGGTTGAGCAGCGCCACGATCGGCGCTTCCTCGGTCTTCTCGGGCACGAGCCCGAGATCGCGGAGCCGCGTCATGGCTTTGTCCAGGTATTGAATCGGGGTGGTCATGGCCTGCCTCGGGGCATTTTTTATGCCCGTGATTGTGGCACGGCCGCTCTCTTGCGTGTTCATGCGCGATCCCTCCCATCGTGCTTGCGCGAACGGTGTTGCGTAGTGCAGCTACCGTGCCAACTGCTTTTCGGCGCGTGTAACTGCCTGATTGACGGGCGGTGTTCGGTGTGCAGGCGTGCTGTTCGTAGGGCGCGTGGCTGAGGCGTGCGCCCAAGAGGTATCGGTTTCACACAACCCTTGGCGCAAAGGCGCAAGGGCGACTGGCTCCCGCTGCAGGGTTTCTGGGTGGATTGCGCGCTTTTCGCACTTGCGCCGGCCCGTCCTCGAGAGTATTACTCCACGCTCTGTAGGTAATACTCAGCGGGGGCCGCCATGGCCACGACCATCACCGTAAAAGGGCAAGTGACGATTCCGAAGCACATCCGCGACGCGCTCGGTCTCACGCCGGGCAGCCGCGTGGAGTTTACCGTCGTGGCAGGCGGTCAGGTGGTGCTACGCAAGAGCGGCAAGCGCAAGGAGACCAGGCCCGATCGCTTCGACCGGGCTCGCGGAAAAGCCGAAGTGAAGTGGCGTACGGACGAGCTCATGGCGCTGCTCCGGGGGGAAGACTGATGCTCCTCGTCGACACGAACGTCATCGTCGACGTCTGGCTGGACGACGAGGATTGGTATGATTGGTCGGCCACCCAGCTGCGCTCCCAAACGCTCGTGCACGTGCTCGCGATCAACCCGGTGATCTACGCAGAGCTGTCGCTGGGCTTCGAAACGATCGAAAAGCTCGACCGCGAGGTCAACGCTCTCCAGCTCTCGCTGCTCGAGCCGCCGCGCGCGGCGCTGTTCCTCGCCGGCCAAGCGTTCCGCGAATATCGCCGTGCGGGCGGCACGCGCACGGGCGTGCTCAGCGACTTCTTCATCGGCGCGCACGCGGCAGTTTTGGGCTGCGGCATCCTCACACGCGATGCCGCCCGCTACCGGAATTACTTTCCGAAAGTCGAGCTCCTGACCCCGCGCAACAACTGACCCGCGGCCGCCTACGCGAGGCCGTGCTTCGCGAACGGCAGCGAGCGGATGCGTTGGCCCGTCGCCGCGAACACGGCGTTCGCGAGCGCGGGCGCGACGAGCGCCGTGGCCGGCTCACCGATACCGCCCGGAGCGTCGGAGCTCACGACGAGCTCGATGTCGAGCTCCGGCATCTCGTTGATGCGCAGCAGGCGGTAGGTGTCGAAGTTCTGCTGCTGCACGCGGCCGCCTTCGATCGTGATCTCGCCCCAGAGCGCCGAGGTCAGGCCGAACACGATGCTGCCTTGCACCTGCGCCTCGACGATCGACGGGTTCACCATCTGGCCGCAGTCGACGACGCAGGTGATCTTCGTCACGCGCACACGCTCGTTGTCGCGCGCGACCTCCGCGATCATCGCGAGATACGTGCCGTAACCTTCCATGAGCGCGACGCCCTGCGAGCGTGCGGCCGGCACGCGGCCCCAGCCCGCGCGCTCGGCCGCGCGATCGAGCACGTTGCGGAAGCGCGTTTGCGCGGGCCCGAGCAGCGCGCGCCGGAACTCGACGGGATCCCGCCGCGCCGTCCTCGCGAGCTCGTCCATGAAGCTCTCGACGGCGAAGCAGTTGGTCGCGTGGCTCACGGAGCGCACGAAGCCGACGTCCAGGCCCAGCTCCTGCTGCAAGTACGTCACGCGCACGTTCGGCACCGCGTACGGATAATTGGCCGCCGCCTCGACCGAGAACGGATCGAGCCCTAGGAGCTGCTCGAACACCGCGGGCGCCCAGCGCGCGAGCGGCGACGGCGCGCAGATCTCGAACTTCCAGGCCGTCAAAGCGCCGGACGTGTCGAAGCCGGCGGTGCACCGTTGCACCGCGGCCGGGCGATAGAGGTCGTGCGTCGTGTCGTCCTCGCGCGTCCAGACGAGCTTCACGGGCCGGCCGACGGCCTTCATGGCCTCGACGGCCGCAGGCACGAAGTCGCCCTCGAGCCGCCGCCCGAAGCCGCCGCCCAAGTACGTGGTGTGCACGACGACCCTCTCGGGCGGCACGCCGCCGGCCGCGGCGGCCATGGCCTGCACGAGCTGCTGCACCTGCGTCGGCGCGTGCACGTGGATCTCGTCGCCGCGCTGCTCCACCGTGCAGGTCTGCGGCTCGAGCGTCGCGTGCGCGAGCAGCGGCTCCTCGTAGACGAAGCTCAAACGGCGCGCGGCCGCGGCGAGCGCCGCGTCGGCGTCGCCGTCGTTGCGCGCGACCTTGGCCTCGCCCGCGCGCGCTTCGAGCGCGTCGCGCAGCGTGCCGTGGAGCCGTGCGCTCGACAAATTCGCGCGCCGGCCCGGCGCCCAGTCGACGACGAGCGCGTCGCGCGCGCGGCGCGCTTGCCACCACGTGTCCGCGAGCACCACGACGCCGCCCGAGGTCTGCACGACCTCGCGCACGCCGGGCATGGCGCGCGCTGCCGCGGCGTCGAAGCTGCGCACGCTGCCGCCCAGGACCGGCGACTGCGCGATGGCGCCGTGGAGCATGTTCGGTAGTACCACGTCGATACCGAACGTGGCCGTGCCGTCGACCTTCGCGGCCGTGTCGAGCCGCTGCCGCGCGCGGCCGATCTGCGTGAACACGCCCGGGGGCTTGAGCTCGACGTCGGCCGGCGCCGGCAACGCGGCCGCGCCGGTCGCGAGCTGGCCATAGGTGAGCTCGGCGCCGTCGGCGCCGATGACGCGGCCGTTGTCCGTGCGCAGCGTGGCGGCGTCGACGCCCCAGTGCTGCGCGGCCGCCGCGACGAGCCGCGCGCGCGCCTCGGCGCCGGCCTTGCGCAGCTTGTCGTACGCCTCGCGCACCGACGTGCTGCCACCCGTCACCTGCACGCCGAGCGCCGTGTTGATGTATTCGTTGCCGGCGGGCGCCGCTTCGACGCGGATGGCGCCGACGGCCACGTCGAGCTCCTCGGCCAGCAGCGTCGGCAGCGCCGTGTACACGCCTTGGCCCATCTCCGAGCGATCGGCGAGGAACACGATCCCGCCGTCGGTTTCGATGCGCAGCCAGGCATTCGCCCGCACGGGGCTCGCCGGATTGCCGAGGCCGGACGCGCCGCTCGGCGTGTCGCTGCAGCCCGGCAGTTGAATGGCGATGAGCAAACCGCCGCCCGCGGACGCGGAGGTGCGCAGGAACTCGCGGCGCGTGCTCATGGCTCGCTCCTCGCGAGCTCGGCCGCGCGATGCACGGCCGCGCGGATGCGCACGTAGGTGCCGCAGCGGCAGAGGTTGCCGGCCATGGCGGCGTCGATGTCGGCGTTCGTCGGGTTGGGGTTCGTCGCGAGCAGCGCGGCCGCCGACATCATCTGCCCCGGCTGGCAATAGCCGCACTGCGGCACGTCGATCTCGAGCCAGGCGCGCTGCACCGGGTGGCTGCGATCGGCGGCGAGCCCTTCGATCGTCGTGATCGCCGCGTCGCCGACGGCGGAGAGCGGCGTTTGGCACGAGCGGATCGCGACGCCGTTCAAGTGCACCGTGCACGCGCCGCAGAGCCCTTGGCCGCAGCCGAACTTCGTGCCCGTGAAGCCGAGCGTGTCGCGTAGAACCCAGAGCAGCGGGGTGTCGGGGGCGGCGTCGACCTCTGTCGGCGTGCCGTTGACATTGATCGTGGCCAACGAGGTTCTCCTTTGGAAAGGCACGGACAACTGCGTGGCGTGATGGCGAGGCCGAGCGTAGCGCGGGGGGTGGCCTTGTCAACCTGTCGGTGATTTCAAGTTCGGGCCGCTTGTGTGGCCCGGCGGCGGGCGGCAAGAATACCTACCCGCCAACCGTACAGCCCGGTAACGACAATGAGCACGCCGAACCGCACCGCCACCACGTCCCACGCGCTCTACGGCGTAGCGCTGGCGGCGCTCGCGACCGCGAGCTTCGCGCAGGCCCCCATCGTCAATCCCGGCGCGCCGGGCGGCGAGCCGCGCGCGCTGCGCGCCGACGAAGCCATCGCGCTCGCACGCACGGCGTACACCGCCGCCGACGTGCAGTTCCTGCGCGCCATGATTCCGCACCACCAGCAAGCCATCGACATGGCCGCGCTCGCGAAAGACCGCACGAACCGCACGGAGCTGCTCGATGCCGCCGGCCGCATCGACGCCTCGCAGAAAGACGAGATCGAGTTCATGCAGGACTGGCTCGAGGAGCGCAACGAGCCCGCCGACGCGACCGGCCACGCGGCGCACGCGGGCCACGGCATGAAGGGCATGGCCACGCCCGAGCAGATGGCGGCACTCGCCGCGGGCACGGGCACGGACTTCGACCGCTTGTTCCTCACGCTCATGATCAAGCACCACGAAGGCGCCGTGGAGATGGTCGAGGAGCTCGTGGAGCAACCGGGCTCGGCGTACGAGCCGGCGCTGTTCGAGTTCACGCGCGACGTCACCAACGATCAGAACACGGAGGTCAGGCGCATGAACGCGCTGCTCGTGAGCCTGTCGCCCGACGCGCGCGCGGGCTTGAAGGCCGGCTTCGACGACGCCGAGGAAGCGATCTTGAACCTCGAACGCGTCGCGTCGCTGCCGAAGCCGCCGGGGTTCGTCGATCCCAAGAACCCGGCCAACCTGCCGCCGAAGCGGCTCGCGGCGCTCGCGGCCGACGGCGAGCGCAACCGCCGGCGCGGACGCGACGAAGACGACGAGCGGCCCGGACAGGGCAACCGCGACTCGCGCTCGCCGCTCTTGTCGTTCGCCAACACGGACATGGCGTTCCGCGACGACATCATGGTCGCGGGCAGCTATCACGGCTTCAACGTGTATCGCCTGCAAGAGAGCGGCGCGCCGGTGCTGCTCGCGTCGGTCGTCTGCCCCGGCGGCCAGGGCGACGTCTCGATCGTCGGCGACCTCGTGATCATGTCCGTGGAGCAAACGCGCGGCCGTGTCGACTGCGGGCTCGAAGGCGTGCAGGTCGACGCTACGCCTGAGCGCTTCCGCGGGCTCCGCATCTTCGACATCGCCAACCCGACCGTTCCTAAGCAAGTGGGGCAAGTGCAGACGTGCCGCGGCTCGCACACGCACTCGGTCGTCGCGAGCGACGCCGACAAGATCGTCGTCTACAACTCGGGCACGGCCATCGTGCGCGACGAGGAGGAGCTCGCGGGCTGCATCGGCGACGTGGCCGGCGACACGCGCACGGCGCTGTTTCGCGTCGACGTCATCGAGATTCCGGTGAGCGAGCCGTCGCGCGCACGCATCGTCGACAGCCCCGCCGTGTTCGCGGACCCCGCGACCGGCGTGATGGCCGGTCTCTGGCGCGGCGGCGACCACGGCGACGACACGCAGGAGACCAGCGAGACCGACGAGTGCCACGACATCACGGTGTTCCCGGCGTTGGCGTTGGCCGCGGGCGCGTGCTCGGGCAACGGCATCGTGTTCGACATCCGCGATCCGCTCAGCCCCAAGCGCATCGACGCGGTCGTCGACAAGGGCTTCGCCTACTGGCACTCGGCGACCTGGAACAACGACGGCACGAAAGTCGTGTTCACCGACGAGTGGGGCGGCGGCACGCGCGCGCGCTGCCGCGCGCACGACCCGCTCGAGTGGGGCGCCGACGCCGTCTACGACCTCGTCGACGGCAAGCTCGTCTACCGCAGCCACTTCAAGATGCCGGCGCCGCAGGTCGACGAGGAGAACTGCGTCGCGCACAACGGCTCGATCATCCCCGTGCCGGGGCGCGACATCATGGTCCAGAGCTGGTACCAGGGCGGCATCTCCGTCTGGGATTTCACGGACTCAGCGCGGCCCGTCGAGATCGCCTACTTCGACCGCGGCCCGATCGACGCCGAGGAGCTCGTGCTCGGCGGCTACTGGTCGTCGTACTGGTACGGCGGCCGCATCTACGCGACGGAGATCGTGCGCGGGCTCGACGTGTTCGCGCTGGAGCCGAGCTCGTTTCTGACGGAGAACGAGATCGCCGCCGCGGCGTTGGCCGACCAGGGGCGGCTGTTCAACCCGCAGCAGCAGTTCCCCGTGAGCTGGCCCGCGGAGCCCGTCGTCGCGCGCGCGTACGTCGACCAGCTGCGGCGCGGTTCGGCCGTGCCGGCGGCGACGCTCGACGAGATCGCGGCGGCGCTCGATGTTGCCGCTTCGCGGCTCCGGGCGGGCGCGAGCGATCAAGGTTTGGCGGCGCGATTGGAGTCGCTGGCGCGGAGTCTCGGCGCGGGCGGCGGCGACGCCGTCACGCTGAAGAGGACGAAGGGGCTCGGCGAGACGTTGGGCGGGCTCGCAGCACGGCTGCGGTGAACGCCCGGCGCTAGTGGGTGAGCTCGGCGGCGCTGCCCGAAGGATCTGCGCTCGCGCCGTCGCCGGGCGCGCCGGCGCCCTCGAGCGCGAACAGCCAGACGCTGTCGCCGCGTGTGGTGCCCGGGAAGAACGAGCCGGCCGAGAGCGCGACGACGAACTGCTGGCCGCCCCGCTCGAACGTGCTCACGGCCGCGTGGATGCCGGCGTCCGTTTGGTATTCCCACAGCTGTGCGCCGTTCGATTTGTCGAGCGCGCTCAGGCGGCCGTCGTTGCGGCCGATGAACAGCAGCCCGCCGGCCGTCACCGTCGAGCCCGCGTAGCAGAGCTCGCCCCACTGTTGCCGCCAGGCGAGCCGGTTCGTGCGCACGTCGACGGCGGCCAGCACGCCGCGGCGCGGCACGCGCGAGCGCGTGTACTCGCCGCCGAAGTAGCGCCCGCCCGGCGTCGGCATCACCCATTCGACGCCGCCTTCCTTCGTCGAGTAGGCCGCGGCGCCGTCGCCCGCGCAGACGTAGAAGAGATTCGTCTCGGGGTCGTACGAGCTCGGCGGCCAGTTCGCGCCGCCCGTGCCGAGCGGTTTCACGACCACGGGCTCGTCCCAGAACGGCGTGAAGATGCGGCCGTTGTTGATGAGCTTGAAGCCCTCGGGCTCGATGTCGATCTCGTGCGGGATGACCTCGTCGCCTATGGGCACCGGCTGCGTGGCCGCCGTCGCCTGGCGCGGCTCCTGAGGCACCGGAACCTCCTCGATGCCGACGAGCGGCTCGCCCGTCACGCGGTCGAGAATGTAGACGTAGCCCGTCTTGCCGATCTCGACGATGCCCTTGCGCATTCGGCCGTCGTACAGCGCGTCGAACAGCACCACGGGATTCGGCGAGTCGTAATCCCAGAGATCGTGATGAACCTGCTGGAAGTGCCAGCGGTATTGGCCCGTCTTCGCCTCGATCGCGACCATCGAGACGCTGAACAAGTTGTCGCCGGGCCGCACCGAGCCGTTCAAATCGGGGCCGGGATTGCCCGTCGAGAAGTACACGAGCCCGAGCTCGGGATCGACGGCCGGCGTCTGCCAGACGGCCGCGCCGCCGTACTCCCACGAGTCGTTGTCGAGCGGCCAGGTGTCGTGCCCGACTTCGCCCGGGCCCGGGATCGTATAGAACGTCCAGACGAGCTCCCCCGTGCGCGCGTCGTAGGCCTTCACGCGGCCGCGGCTCGCACGGTCGCCGCCCGCGAAGCCCGTGATCACGAGGCCGTCGTAATAGAGCGGCGCGGTCGTGATGCTGAAACCGTCGGCGTTCGTTTCCGCTTGGATGGACCACACGACCTGGCCCGTCGCGGCGTCGAGCGCGACCAGCTTGCCGTCGAGCTGGCCGGAGAAGACCTTGCCCTCGCCGAGCGCGACACCGCGGCTCATCCAGCCGCAGCAGATGACCGTGATGTTCGGGTCGAGGTGCGCCTCGTGAGTCCAGAGGATCGCGCCCGTGTCGGCGTCGAGCGCGAACACGTCGTTCGCGCCCGTGGGAACGTAGATGATGCCGTCGTAGACGATGGGCTGCGCTTGGCCGGAGTACTTGCTGTCGGTGCCCGAGCCGTTCAGGTGCGTGCGCCAGGCGGGCGTGAGCGTCGCGACGTTGGCGCGGTTGATCTGCGTGAGCGGCGAGTAGCGCTGGTTCAAAACGTTGCCGCCGTTCGTGATCCAGCCCGTGGTGGGCGCGGCCGTGAGCTGACTCGCCGTGAACTTCGGCGGCGCCGCAGGCACGCGCTGCGCTTCGGCAGGGAAGCTACCGAGGTTGACAGTTACGAGAGAGACGGCGGCAAGCCAGTACGTTCGGCGCATATTGCCTGATCGGCCACGACGATCGGGACATTGTGGACCAGAAGCGCCCTGTTGGGCACCACGCGCACCACACAACCCCTCGACAGACCGTCAGGAGCGTGTGTACAGCTCGCTCGCGCCACTCAAGCACGATGGCGCGCAGGAGGGCGCGTCGGTTCAGCGCCGCTGAACGCGCTTGCCGCGAACGGCCAGCAATCGCGGCCGCAGATGGCGCTCGCTGCGCATGACGTAGAGAATCAAGACCCGGCTGTTGTCGTGCCTGTAGAAGACTCGGCAGGGTGGCTCGACGACTTGCCGATAACGCCAGCCCCTGAGCTCCGGGGGCTTCGAGCCGCTCTTTGGGTGCGCGGCCAGCTGCTGGACGTGGGCGAACACGCGCTGCACGAAGTCACGTGCGGCTCTAGGGTTATCGATCGCGATATAGTCCGCGATCGCGTCCAGGTCGCTGAGAGCTGGTTGGGTCCAGACTACCTTAGCCATCGCGCCATGCGTTTCTTGGCGCTGGCGTGCGATAGCGTTCGACCCTCTTCCACCGCCTTCTCGCCGCGCGCGATTCCCTCGAGCAGGCGGATGCGCTGCTGCATCGCCTCATACGTCTCGACGTCCACGAGGTACGCGCTCGGCACTCCGCGCTGCGTGATTAGGATCGGTTCACGATCCCGTTCGAGGTCGGAGAGCAGCTCGGCGGCTTGGCGCTTCAGTGTGGTCACGAGCTCCGTTCGCATCGAGGATATCTCAGAGTGGCGCTGCGACGAGCCCTAGTCTACGCAACAAACTGGCCGAAGTTGCCAGTTTCTCGTACGCGTGCGCAGCGAGGCGCCGCCACCCGCGATGAGCGGGTCACCGCACGGCGACGGCGGTCTTGAGCAGCTCGGCGATGCGCTCGGAGTTCGGCACGGCGCGGCCTTGCACGGGCGTCGTCGCGAGGTCGAGCGGCGTGCGGCCGAGCGCGTCCTTGGGCGCAGGGTTCGCGCCGTGCTCGAGCAACCACGCGACGACCTCGGGCCAGCCGCGCCCGGCGACCTGGTGCAACGCCGTCTGCCCCAGGCGATCCGTCAGCGAGTTGGGGCGCGCGATGCGCGCCGTGCGGCTTTGGGTGTCGGTGATGGCTGCGTTCACGTCGGCGCCGGCTTCGAGCAGGATCTCAAGCGACGCGATAACTTCGTTTTCGATGCCAGGGCTCTTGAAGTCCGGCGCGCGGTTCGCGCCGAAGTCGGGCTCGCGCACGCCGACGCCGGCTGCGACCATGAACGGCGTCACGCCCATGACGTTCGGCAGGTCGATGCGCGCGCCGGCCGCGAGCAACGCGCGCATTGCCTCGTCGTCGTGCATGATCGCGGCGCGCAGCAGCGGCGTCGCACCCGTCGTCAGCATGTCATCGACGAAGCGCGCGCTGTTGCCGCCGCGCCCGGGGCGGTGGAAGTTGAGCTGCGGGTTCACCTCGACGCCCGCGGCGAGCAGCGTGCGCACGAGGTCCAGTCCCGCCGTGTTCTTCGAGAGCGTGTGCGGCATCCCCTCGCGCGGCACGTAGGTGTTCAAATCGACGGCGAGGTAGAGCGCCGTGCGGCCCCACCAATCCTGCACGTGCGGGTTCGCGCCCGCCTCGAGCAGCGCCTTCGCCGTGTCGAGCTCGTAGTTGTCGATGGCGAGCATGAGCGCCGTGACGCCGTCGGGCGTCGGGCGGTCGATGTCCTCGCCCGCCGCGAGGATCGCGCGCACGCAGTCGGTGCAGCCCGCGCGCGCGGCATAGAGCAGCGGCGTGAGCCCGCCCGTCGGGCGGTACTGCGCGCGCGGCTCGCTCGTGATTTGCGAGCCCCAGTCGTTGACCGCGGCGCGCGTGCGCACGTCGGCGCCCTTCTCGATGAGCAGCGCGACGAGATCGGCGTGTGCGCTTTCGGCCGCCCACATGAGCGCCGTCTGATCGCGCCACGCCTCGCGCGCGTTGACGTCCGCGCCCGCGTCGATGAGCAGCTTGGCGACTTCCGTCGAGCCCGTGCGAGCCGTCAACATGAGCGCCGTCTCGCCGTCCCCGTTCGCCGCTTCGGCATCGGCGCCGGCCTCGAGCAGCCTCGCCACGATCGCGGCATTCCCGGCCTTCGCGGCCTCGCCGAGCGGGCTCGCGCCGTAGCGGTTCGTCGTGCGCGCTTGCGCGCCGCGATCGAGCAGCCGCTCGACTACTCCCAAGTCGAGGTGGTACGCGGCCCAGTGCAGCGGCGTCGTGCCGTCGCCTTGCGCCAAGTTGACGTCGGCGCCCTCTTCGAGGAGCTCGAGAGCCGCGTCGCGGCGGCCGTTCTCGATCGCGTCGGCGAGCGGGCTCTCGGCGAGCGCCGGGCCGCCGAGCAGAGCGCACACTGCCGCGAGCGCGAGCTTGTTCATACGATGTCGTGCATGAGCTTGTTGTGATTCGCCCAGAAACCCTTCTGCGCGTCGTAGAGGAATTTGGCCGGATCCTCGAACGTTCTCGGCAAGCCGTCGAGCACGCCCGCCTTCAGCATGTCGTCGGGCGTCTGGCCGAGCCTCAAGCCAACGACCATGCGGTCGAAGATGGCGAGCATGAAGTCGTGCTCGCCTTGCACGTCCGCGCGACCGATCACGGGACCGTAGCTCGGGATGTAGCGCGTGTCCGCGTCGCCTAAGCTCAGCAGCTTCTGCAAAGCGTCGACGCGGCCGCCGAGCCAACCGCCGCCGTACCAGTCGAGCGCGGGATCGCGCTCCGGCGACACGACGTCGCCGACGGCGATGATGTTCACGTCGGGAAAGCGCACGTAGAGATCGCCATCGGTGTGCGCGTTGATCAAGTAGCCGTACTCGACGCGCTTCTCGCCGACGAGCATCGCGCCGGTCTCGAAGAACGCCTTCGTGGGCCGGCCGGCGGCCGGGAGCGGCGCCTCGTAGCGATCTGAAGCCGGCACGTACCAACCCGCCGAGAGGCGCTGGCGCGCCTTCTCGTGCGCGACGATCGTCGTCCCCGCGAGCCCGAGCGCTTCGTTCGCGCCCGTCTGATCTTTGTGCCAATGCGTGTTGACCAGCACGGCCACTTTGCCGTCGGGAACACCGAGCGTGCGCAGCGTTTTCACCACGTCGCTACTCGACTCCGCGGCGCCGCTGTCGACGACGATCTGGCCCGCGGTTGTCGCGAGCACGACGATGTTGCCGCCGGCGCCGGAAAGAATCCTGAGATCGCGGACGGCGTCGTCCGTGAGGACATCGAGCGCGAGCGCCGTCGACGGCACGAACGGCCCGAGCGTTGCGGCGGCGAGGCCGCCCGCGACGCCGCGCAGCACGTCGCGCCGGTTCGCTTCTCTTCCGCTCGACATCGAGGCCCCGGCCCCTAGACGCCCGCGATCTCGCCCGTGCTGTCGCCAATGCTCCTCTGCTCGAGCCCGGCCTTGTTGACCACGGTGAGCAGCAGGTTCGAGAACGGGGTGAACTCCGGCAGGTCGAGGTGCTGGCCGCCTTTGAGCGCGCCGTTCGCGCCGCCGACCAGGATGTTCGGCAGCGGATAGTTGTTGTGCCGGTCGCTGTTGCTCATGTTCGAGCCGTACAGGAGCAGCGAGCGATCGAGCAGCGAGCCCTCGCCGTCCGGCGTCTTCGCGAGCTTGTCGACGAACTCCGCGAAGCGCTGCACGTGGTAGGTCTGCACTTTGACGAGCTTGTCGATGCGGTCCTTGTTGTTCGCGTGGTGCGACAACGGATGGAACGCGTCGGGCACGCCGATATGGTTGTACGAGCGGTTCGTGCCCTCGGCCACCATGATGTACGACGCGACGCGCGTGATGTCCGCCTGATACGCGAGGTGGATCAGGTCGAACATGAGCCTCACTTGCCCGTCGAAGTCCGGTAGCTCGCCGATCGGTGCGTCGGGTAGGTCGAGACTCGAAAAATCGCGCTGCGACGCCAGCTCGACGCGGCGCTCCGTCTCGCGCACCGACTCGAGGTAGTCGTCGAGCACGCGCCGATCCGCGGGACCCAGCTCGCGCTTCAAGTCGCCCGTGCGGCCGCCGATCATGTCGAGCACGCTCAAGCGGCGCTGCGCGACGATGGCGCGCTCCTCGGCCGTGTCGCCGGCGCCGAAGAGCTGCACGAACACCTTGCGCGGGTTGAACTCCATCGGCAGCGGCGTCGTGGCGTTGCGGAACGACAACGTCGAGCTGTAGTAGCACGCGCCGGAGCCGCAGGCCGCGCTCTGCGTCGTCGTCTCGGACGCGACCTCGAGCGACGGCAGGATGGTGTCGCCGCCGATCTTCCCGGCGATCGTCTGGTCGATCGTCTGCGACATCGAAGCGCCCGTGGCCTTCTGGTCCGGCTTCACGGCCGAGAGCCACGTGGCCGGCACGATCGTGTGCACCGAGCCCTGCGGCGCCTTGTTCTCGAGGTTGGCGAACGACGCGACGTAGCGCTTGTAGCTCTCGAGCGGCGAGAGAATCGGGCTCAATTTGAAATCGGCGCCCGCGCCGCTCGGCGTCCACGCGTCGACGGCCTTGCCGTACGGCGTGTTCCAGAGAATCGCGCCGTGCGGGATGTAGAAGAACCCGGTGCGCAGCTTCGGCGCCGCGGCCGTCTGCGCGAGCGCCGTGTACGCGGGGATCATCGCGTCGAGCAACGGCAAGCTCAACGACACGCCGGCGGCCCTGAGCACCGTTCGCCGAGACAGATGTTTCTTCGTCAAGTACATGGCGTGACTCCCTAAAGAGGTGCCGGTGTTACGGCCTGCATGCGAAACGCATCGCTCTGCACGATGCCCGTCACGAGCGCCGAGAACCGGTAATCCTGCCGCTTCGCGGCGTGCACGACGGCACGCACCTGCGGCATGTCGTAGTACTCGAGCTCGCGCCCCGTCGCATACATCATGAGCTTCTCGGTGAGCGCTTGCACGAACTGGTCGTCGCGCGTAAGCAGCGCCGCGGTCAGCGCCACGGGCCCGTCGATGGGGCGCGCGCCCGAGAGCTCCGTGCGCGCGTCGATGGGCGCGCCGGCCTCTTCGTCATAATCGCGCCAGGCGCCGATCGCCGTGAAATTCTCGAGCGCCAGGCCGTACGGGTCGATGACGCCGTGGCAGGCGTTGCAGGAGGCGTCCTTGCGGTGCTGCTCGAGCCGCTCGCGCACGGTCTTCGGTTGCTCGCCCTCGGGCGTGTCGAGGTTCGTCTCGACGCCCGGCGGCGGCGGCGTGGGCGGCGTGCCCATTAGCTTGTCGAGCACCCAGGCGCCCCGCAGCACGGGCGAGGTGCGGTTGCCGTACGACGTGCGCAGCAGGAGCGAGCCCTTGCCGAGCAGCCCGTGGCGCGCGGGGTTCGCGAGCTCGACGCGCCGGTACTGCGGGCCGACGACGCCGTCCAGGCGATAATGCCGCGCGAGCCGCTCGTTGACGAACGTGTAGTCGCCCGTCAGCAGCTCTTTGACGTTGCGGCCTTCGAGCAGCACGCTCTTCAAAAACAGCCGCATCTCCGCAGCGAAATCCTGCCGCAAGCCTTCGGTGAACTCGGGGAAGAGCACCGCGTCGGGCACCACGGCCTCGAGATCGTCGACGCCGAGCCAGCCCTCGGCGAAGCTCGTCACGAGCACCTCGGCGCGCGCGTCGACGAGCATGCGCTCGACTTGGCTCTCGAGCACGCTCGGTTCCTCGAGCTCGCCGCTCTCCGCGAGCTTCAGCAGCTCGTCGTCGGGGCCCTGGCTCCATAAGAAGAAGGAGAGACGCGACGCGAGCTCGAACGCCGTGAGCTCCTGGCTCGCGGCGGCGGGATCCGCAGTCGGCGCGATCGCGCGGTAGAGAAAGTCGGGGCTCGAGAGCACGGCCATCGTCATGAGCTCGATGCCTTCGTCGAAGCCGCCCGGGCCTTGGCGGCCTTCCTCGTAGAACGGCATGAGGCGGTCGATATCGGCCTGGCTCACGGGCCGGCGATACGCGCGTCGCGCGAGGTTCGCCGTGATCTCGACGGCGCACTCGCGCGCGCGCTCGACGACCTCGGGCTCGCAGACAAAGAGCTTGCGGCGGCTCGCGGTCCGCGTGAGGCCCGGGGAGTCGAACGGGCCCACGAGGTTGATGCGGGCCGCGATGCCCGGCACGCGCCCCGCGCCCGAGTACGAGAAGCTGCGGCTCGGGTCGAAGTCCGAGATCTGCTCGTCGTCGGCGGCGCGCGAGCGCTCGATGAACGTGACCACGACATCATGCGTGCCGGCCGTCACTTGCAGCGGAATATCGGTGAAGCGCTTCGCGAGCTCGGCGCGCGCGGGCGCGCCGCCGGTATTGATGAGCGCGAATTCCTCGGGCCCGCCTAAGTCTGCGCGGAACTGCTCGTTGCGATCGACGAGCACGACGAGCGTGTGCTTCGTCTCGACCGAGCGCGGGTACAGGCCGGCGCTCAAATCGTTGGTGATCGTGAGGCGGTACTCGCCGTCGGCCGGAAACGTATGCGTGAACTTCATGCCGCCGCGCGTGCCGAGCGGCAGCCCCGGCCTGTACGCGTCTTGGCTCCCAAGGGGCGGCGGCGGGAAAGCCACGCTCGCGACTTTCGGCTTCGGCTCGCCTACGCCCAAGTGCGCCACGGCGCTGGCGGCCGTGACGTATTGCTCGACGAACGCCGGCGAGGTGGAGAGCGCGGCCGCGATGTTCGTGAAGCCGTGGATCTCGATCTCGGCCGGCAGGTATTCCTTAGGATCGATCTCGACGTCGAGCAGCGCCTTCACGGCGTGCGCGTACTCGGTGCGGGAGAGGCGTTGCGCGGCGACGTGGCCGGCATGCTTGGGCGCGTGCTCGTCGATCGTGCGCTCGAGGCTCACGATGAGGCCGTCGATCTCGTCGGCGGTGGGCTGCGGCTCGCCCGGCGGCGGCATGAGCCGGCCGCGGAGCTTCACGATCGCAGCCTCGAACCGCTCGGCGTGCTGCGGGATGTCCTCGAGTCCTAGGCCCTCGAACGACAGCTCGCCCGCGAGCTCGGCGGCGTTATGGCAGTCGGTGCAGTACTTGCCGAGCAGCGCGAAGGATCGCTCGTCGCGCCGCTGCTCGAAGCGCGTCGCAAGCACCACCACCACGACGGTGGCGGCGGCGGCTAGGGAGGCGGCGGCTATCCAGTACCAAGGGCGCATGTCGCTTCATTGGGCCTCAACGTCTATCCCGACATTGTGACTTAGAAACGGCGGGACGGAAAACCAAGAATCCTCAGCGGGAGGAAGATGCTCGTCCGGTTCGGGCTGTGAGCGTCACTGCGTGACGGTGACGGAGCTGCGCACCCCGCTCACGGACTGCACCTGCGCGGGCATCGCGAACGGCTCGTCGAATTCGAACCCGCCCGGCCGCTCCGCCGTTCGCGTATAGAACCGCAGGAGCTCTTGCGCCACTTGCTTCGGCACGGAAATTCCGGCCAGCGTGGCCGATTCGAAGCGAATGACGCCTTGGCCGTCGCTGCCCGCAATCGTGCCGGTCGCGACCACCTCGACCGACCCCTTGAGATACGAGAGCGGGTCGAACAGGCCGCCCTCGCCGCCGACCCGCACCGTGCTCAAGTCCACGATGGCGCGTGCGACGAGACGACCGCCGTCTAGAAGAGTGGCTCGCGGCTTCGCAATGCCGGGCGGCAAGAAGCTCGCGCCGTAGTGCTCGAAGTACGCGTTGATCTCGCTCTCGCTGAGCGACGTGGACACCGGCAGCGCGCCCGAAGCACGCGGCGATTCGGCCGCCTCCTGCATGCGCATGAGCTTGGCCTGCATCGCGTCCGCGTCGGCGAGCGAGAACTCTTGTGCGTGCGCGCCGGCGCCAATCGCGACGCTCCCGGCGGTCAGCAACACGAGCACTGCGCGATGGGGAATTGTGATCATGGGGACGGAGGTCGTAACACTTGCCATACAGCGTCGCACGGAATCCTCGAGCGCGTTAGTGCGCTGGAGTACAGACGATGACGCGAGCCTGCGCGACTGTGCCAATGCTCTGAAACCACGCGCATCAGGAAAAGGAACGATGGGTGCCCAGAATCGCCCCGGGCTTTGCGTAGTCGGCGCGTGTGCACTCGCCGCTTTCGTTCTGCACGCTGGCAACGCGCGCGCGCAGGACTCGAACTGCCTGCTCGACCTCGGCGACGTGGTTGTCGAGGGCAACGTCCTGATCGCCACATCGTGCGAGCTCACGGGCACCGAAGTGAGA
>CAZCZE010000019.1:0-2141 GCA_964503125.1 uncultured Gammaproteobacteria bacterium | reverse complement strand
CGCGCGAGCACGTGCTCGAGTGGGACTTGCCGCTGCGCGAGGACGAGCACGCCTGGGCGCGCGCGCAGCTCGAAGGCTGCAAGGGGATCAGGCTCGCCGTGGTGCTCGCGGCGAGCAAGATGGAACGCAACTGGCCGGTCGAGCGCTACCGCGAGACGCTGAACCGGCTCGCCGCGCGCTGGCCGCTCACGGTGGTGCTGGTCGGCGGCGCGGGCGGGCACGAGCGCGCGCTCGCAGCCGAGCTGGCGCAGGGCCTCGAGCCGGCCGTGCGCGACCTCGTCGGGCGCACGAGCCTGCGCGAGCTCGCGGCCCTCCTGGGACAGGCGGACGCGTTGCTCGCGCCCGACACGGGCCCCTTGCACATCGCGCAGGCCATGAAGAAGCCCGTCGTGGGTCTGTACGCGGTGGCGCCGTCGAAGAAGACCGGGCCCTACCTCGAGCCGCAGTGGACCGTGGACGTGTTCGCCGAGGCCGCCGCGACCCTCCTGAGGCGCAAGCGCATGGGCTGGCGCCAGCGCGTGCACGACGAGCGGGCGCTGCGGCTCATCACGGTGGACGCCGTAGTCGATAAAATAGAGCGCCTGTTCAAGCATCGCGGCTTCAAGCCGCAGACGTCGTCATGAGCACTGAACTGCTCGACCTGGAAAAGCTGCGCGCGCAACCGCTGGTGCGCGACCCGTTCCCGTTCGTGGTGGTGAGCGGCATGCTCAAGCCCGGCGTCATCAAGATGCTCTCGCGCGATTTCCCGCCGATCGGCGACGGCGGCGTGTATCCCGTCGACATCCTGCCGCTCGGCCCGAGCATGCGCCGGCTGGTGGCGGAGCTGAGCGGGCCGGAGTTCCGCAAGGCGGTGGAGGAGAAGTTCGGCCTCGAGCTCGCCGACAATCCGCCGATGGTCACGCTGCGCGGCCGCTCGCGCGACAAGGACGGCCGCATCCACCGCGACTCCGACGACAAGGTCGTGAGCCTGCTCCTCTACCTCAACGAGAGCTGGCCGCACGAGACCGGCAACCTGCGCATGCTGCGCTCGCCCGACGACCTGGAGAGCACGGTCGCCGAGGTGCCCTCGACTGCCGGCACGATGGTGATCTTCGAGGTGACGCCAAACGGCTGGCACGGCCACCACAAGTTCGTCGGCGAGCGGCGCGTGCTGATGCTGAACTACATGACGGGCCGCGAGTCGCACGCGCGCGAATTGAAGCGCCACCGCTTCTCGGCGAAAGTGAAGGGCTTCAAGAAGCGCATCGGGCTGTAGGCGGGCCGTGACCGCCGCCGAGGCCTTTCTCGCGCTGCTCGCCGCACGCGGCGTCGAGTACCTGTTCGCCAACGGCGGCACGGATTTCGCGCCGGTGGCCGAAGCCTGGGCCAAGGGCCGCGCGCCGCTGTCCGCGCAGGCCGTATCCGCGGCGCTGAACGCCGCGCTGCCGGAAGACGCGCTCCTCGTGAACGAGTACCCGCTGGTGCTCGAGGAGATGACGCTGCGCGAGCCGGGTCGCTACTTCGGCACGCCGCCCTCCGGCGGCCTGGGCTGGGGCCTGGGCGCCGCGCTCGGCGCCAAGCTCGCCACCCCCGAGCGGACGGTGGTCTGCGCGCTCGGCGACGGCTCGTACATGTTCGGCAACCCGACGCCCGGCCATTTCGTTTCCGAGGCGCGGGGATTACCGGTGCTGTTCGTGGTGTTCAACAATGCACGCTGGGCGGCGGTGCACCGCGCCACGCTTGCCGATTACCCCGACGGCTACGCCGCGAAGGCGGAGATGCCGCCCTTCTCGGTGCTCGAGCCGGCGCCGCGCTTCGAGCACGTGGTGCGCGCATCCGGCGGGCACGGCGAGCGCGTGACCGAGCCCGGCGGGCTGCGGCCCGCGCTCGAGCGCGCGCTGCACGTCGTGCGGGAGGAGAAGCGCCAAGCGCTGGTCGACGTGTGCATCGCAGCAAGCTACGTCAAGACAAGCTGAGCGCGTCCTTGCTTTACGGCGCGGGAGGCACGGGGTAGAGTCGCGCGCGATGAAGCTCGACGTCTTCAATCATCTGTTCCCGAAGAAGTACTACGAGCGCATGCTGGAAGTCGCGCCCCGGGGCAAGGACATGCACAAGCGCGTGCGCGAGATCCCCTGCATCGTCGACCTCGAGGAGCGCTTTCG
>CAZCZE010000018.1:0-25950 GCA_964503125.1 uncultured Gammaproteobacteria bacterium | reverse complement strand
CAAAGCTGATCCCGCCCCAAGTGGTTGCATCCACCCTGACGGCGCTGACTCCGGAATTCACAAATTGATTCTGGACCGTCGAGGTCGAACTCCAGCCCGAAAGCTGCCATAGGGAGGTCATTGCATCGTCAAAGATTGTTGTCGACACAACGGGTGCTGGCACCGGTTGCGGTACGACGGACGCTGGCGTTCCCCAGAGCTTGCGCAACAGGGCCATCTTGTCCTCGCGCACGTTCAAGCTGTCGTCGAGGATGCCGCCGGTGTCGCCGCTATTCGGCGTGTAGCACCAGTAGAAGCTGCTGCGCATGCTCTTGCTGCGCAGGTAGTCGACGAAGGCGTTCTGCCAGATCGCGTCGGCCTGTCCGCCGGTGCCCTGGCCGAACTTGCCGCCCCACTCACCGACGACGACCGGATGCTGACCGCTGAACTGCCCGAACAAGACTTCCCAATCGGCGGCGAGATTGGCCGGAAAGCTCGCGGCACCGAACGAGGATTTCGGAGACACGTCCGGCCCATAGGTGTGCGGGCTCAGCACGAGCTTGGCTGTAGGAATGTTCAACGGCTGATAGGCTTGCGGCTGAAGGTCCTCGCCCCAGTTCATGGCAATCGACTTCTCCCGCCCGTCGAAATTGCCGCTGATGCCCTGGACGAAGATCAGCAGGTTCGGATTGGCCGCGAGCACGGCGGTCGCCGCTGCCTCCGCTGCCGCCTTCCAGAAGTAGCTCGGGTTCGACATGTTCGCGTCGCCGGTGCTCCAGCGCACGTTGCCGTTGGGCTCGTTGTAGATGTCGATGCCGAGAAAGTACGGCAGATGAGCGTAGCGCCTGGCGACGAACGCGAGGTCGCGCGTCCAGTTGTCCTTCGTGTACGCCTGATTGTTGTAGATGAGCCCGAAATCGGCCGGATTCGACACGAACCACGTCGGGTACAGGCGCTGCTTCGACACACTGTGAAAATCGAGCAGCAGATACAGGCCTTGGGCGTTGGCCTCGGCCATCCACAGATCGAGCACTTGCAGCGGCGTTTTGCCCAGCAGCTCCGGATTGCGCCCGGGGTCGACGTAGCTCAACTGATTCACGGGCGTCGTGTTGTACAGCGTGTCGGGCACGAACGGAACGCGGATCGCGTTGAAGCCCAAGCTCTTGATTTGCGCGATCTGTGCCTTCCAGCCCATGGCCCACAGGAACTGCGGCTGCAGGATGGTCGAGCCGAAACCGTGGTGGCTGATGCCGCGGAGCTCTACTTCTTGGCCAGCGGAATCGTAGATCTTGCCGGCCTGTGTGAAGTAGCCGGCGGCCGTCGCGCTCGCTGCAACCGTTGCGACGACGAGCACGGCGAGCACCCGCACCACTCGATAGACGATGTTTCCGTTCATCGCGCCCTCCTTGACGATAGGCAGCTCGAGCGTGCGGTTCCCACGCTCGAATGCGCGCACGGAGGGGAATCACACGAGTGCCGGCGCTGCGTCCCGATCCCTCGTCTGTGCGTTATCCCACGTAAGGGTCGACACACGCAACTTAATGTTTTGTCAGTGCGGTAACGCACTTAGAGACGCAAATTGGCGACAGCGCCGGGCGGCGCGGAAGAACGCGGATCGAGATCAGGGCATGGCGATCGGTGTTTTGAGTGCTGCGCCGCTATGGGCGCCGATGCGGCCGAGATGGGGCCGATCGCACTGGCGGGTCACTACGAAGGGTGCACCGCGCTGCTGCGCAGGTCACGCGGACGTTGGTCGTACCCAAGAAAAAACCGTTGCGAGCAGGGGCCGGATTCGTTGACAGCCTGGGGGGGCCAAGCTGCTACGCCATCATGTCACCCGTCGCAACGGTGCTAAACAGAACCTAGTTCGCCGCGATAAGTGGTCCACCGGAAACCACGATTTCGACACGCCGGTTACGCGCACGCCCCTCTGTCGTGCCGTTGTCGCCAATCGGCGTGGACAAGCCCAAGCCCGCCACGTCGATGCTCGACGCCGGCACGCCGTGCTCGATCAAATAGTCGCGCACCGCCATCGCACGCTTGAGCGACAACTCGTTGTTCATCGCAACGCTGCCGACGCTGTCCGTGTGGCCTTCGACGTTGAATCGCAAGCCGGGATAGGAAGCCACGATGCCGGAAAATTTCGCGAGACTCTCCCGCGCCGCCGCGTTGGTCTGCGCGGTTCCGGTCGCGAACTGCACGCCGCCGATCTCGGCGACCAGCCCACGGCTCGAGTCGCGGGTAGGTAGCGCCTCGTTCAAGCGATTGCGCAGATCGTCGCGGGCCGCGACTGCGGCCTTGTCGCGCTCGACCCCGGCGGCCGCTGCCGATGCGGCTTGACTCGAAGCCGCAGCCGCGGTTGCCGCTGCCGCCTCGCGGGCTCCAGTAGCCGCTGCCGTGGCCGCTGCCGCCTCGCGGGCCCCGGTGGCCGCCGCCGTCGCCGCTTCACGCGCGTCCCGGGCCGCGACTGCGGCCTTCTCGCGCTCGACCCCGGCGGCCGCTGCCGATGCGGCTTGACTCGAAGCCGCGGCCTCGGTTGCCGCTGCCGCCTCGCGGGCTCCAGTAGCCGCTGCCGTGGCCGCTGCCGCCTCGCGGGCCCCGGTGGCCGCCGCCGTCGCCGCTTCACGCGACGTGGTTGCCGCCGCCGTCGCCGCCTCACGGGATCTGGTTTCCGCCGCCGTCGCCGCTACACGCGCCGTAGCGTTCGCCGCGTTGGTCGCGGCGAGCGAGGCAGCCCGCTGGCGTTCGGCCACTGCGTTTGCCGTCGAGGCCAGCAGCGCGGCGCGCCGTGCATCCTCACCGGCAATGACGGCCTCGCGCGCGAGGCCCGGGGCGGTCTTACGCTCCGAGCTCCTATTTCCAGCCAGCGCCGCTTCGGCCGCCGCCAGCTTCTGCTTGGCCGTGACGTATGCGTCGGAACTGAATCGCTCGGCGCCCGCGGCCCGCGCAATCGCGATCGCGTACCGAGCTTGCACCACCTCGAGCGGATTGGCGTCATTGAAGACCGGAGGCGAGAGCTGCGCACCGGCCATACGAGAATAGTCGACGCGCTCGGTGAGCGTCGTGACTTTCGACTCGGCGCCCTTCACGTCATCGCCCACGTTGTATAGAACCATCATCGTGCTCGGTATGGTCACCGCGAAATGCGGCTCCGCCGTCACGATGAGCGCGAACTGTGACTGCCCGTAGTTGGTTTCGAGCTCGCCCTTGCCACCCTCCATCCCGCCGATCACGCCTCGATTGGTGGCGCGGCCGTCCGGAGTCACGGCCCAGAGCACGTACGTGGTGTACGGCCCGAGCGACGCGGGCGGTGGCAGATCTCGCGCTTCTGCCGAAATTCGGGCGTTGTCGTTCTGGTACTCGACCTGAACCTTGCCCTCGGCGGTGGCCGCAAGCGGCGTCCCGCGCAACAGCAGATCCGACTTCGGACCGTCTCGATAGCTGTACATCGAGATCTGGCTCAGCGCGTCGGAGCTCGCAATGGCTTCGGAGCGCTCGACACCTTGAGCAAACGCCAGTGTCGCGGTGCCGCCACTCAACGCGGCGGCTACGCATAAGGCAATCATCGTACGTTTCATCACAACTCTCCTAATTTCCGCCAGGCTACCCCGCGGCCGCGGCCGCCTCGGTGCGCTGGCACGCATAGGGTTACGGGCGTGTAAGTGCCTCCGGCGGCCGATCCGTGGGCAGGACGACCGTGATGTCGGCAGCGACTGGGCGGGGCTCAAAAAGCAGTGCGATCGCCGCGCGCCGTTCGCGCTCACCGTAGCTTTGCAGACCGCAGTAGACGCCAAGGAGCGCGATCGCGACGACCCACCAGGCGCCATCGGTTGCATGCCTGGCGAAGGTGGCCATGCGCGGCCTTAAGGTTCGGCTGACGGCGGTGTGTGCGAAGCTCATGCGCGAGCATAGGACCCAAGTTGCCGCGGCCTCTGTGCGCTGGCGTACGCCAGCGCCGATCCTGCCCGCCGGTGTTAGCGGCTCCTCCCCGATGCCTCGCCGCTCGCAAGCAGCGCCTCGAGCAGATCGGCGAGCGGCACTTGCGCAATCGCTATGCCGGCGTCGGAAAACCCATACGGCACGGTGAGCCGCTCGGCGTGCACGATCGCACCGCACGTGTACACCACGTTCGGCACGTAACCCTCGCGCTCATCCTCATCGGCCTCGATGAAGGGCTCTGGCAGATGCCCGATCACGCGCCGCGGATCGGCAAGGTCGAGCAGCAAGGCGCCGATGGCGTAACGGCGCATCGGCCCCACGCCGTGCATGAGCACGAGCCAACCCGCGTCCGTCTCGATCGGCGAGCCGCAGTTGCCGATTTGCAGCAGCTCCCAAGCGTGCTGCGGGCGATAGAGCTCCACCACTTCGTTCCAGTGGTGCACGTCGCTCGACGTCGCCAGATGTAGGTTCTCGCGGTCCTTGCGCGACAGCATCACGTACTTCCCATCGATCGGCCGCGGGAACAGGGCCATGCCTTTGTTCTGCGCCGCGACGCCGTTCAACGTGGAGATCGTGAAGCGCACGAAGTCGTCCGTCTCGATGAGTTGCGGCAGGATCGAGAAGCCGTCGTAGGCCGTGTAGGTAGCGTAGTAGGTGACCCGGCCATCGGCGGCGCTGAACCGCACGAAGCGCGCATCCTCCATGCCGCGCGACTCGTTCGGCCCGGCGGGAAAGATCACGCGCTCGGCGAGCGCCGAGTCGGCCGGGAACGTCGTCACGTAATTCGACGACGCGAGCATACGAACGATCTTCACGGTCTCGAACCAGACGGCGGGCGGCGGGCCGTGGGCCTCGAGCGCGAGCAGCGACGCCTCCAGCTCCTCGAGCGTGAACTGCACGCCGAGTCGATTCATGACGCTCGATGAGAGATCGTTGACGGCGCCGAGCTCGAGCAGCTTGGTCGCAAAACGTGCCTTGTGGAAGTACCCGGGCGGCGTCCGCCGGCCGCCGACCAGGTTGGTCCCGGGCGCGTCGATCGTGATGAGCGCGGCGGCATCGAGCACCCCGGTGCGAAACTCGATCGACGATAGATGCCCCTCGCCTACCGCACGCAGGCTCATCACGAACCGCAGCGCGCCGCTCGCGACACCGCTCTGATCGGGCGCCGCCACGATCGACGGGTTGAACAGTGCGGCGGCCTCGACGGCGAACTCGTGCGTGAAATAGGCCCCGATCAACAACCGGCGGTCGGCAGACACGGCAGCCGGGTCGGGAACGTGTACCGCCAGCGCCTCGAACTGCCGCTCGAGCATCTCCCGAAAGTGTCGATGGCGCCCGTCGAACCGCTGCATGATCGTCGCATTCAGCGCTGCCACTTCGGCCTCGGGAATCGCCAAGATCCGCGCCATCAACAACTGCGCGCGTGACGGGCCAGGCAGCAGAGTTTCCTCGCCGGGTAGGTAGGGCTTGGCTAGCACGCGGCGGGAATTCGGCAGGAAACGATGGCGCGTACGAGTGACCGCGGGTGGCGTCATGGCCACTCGGCGGCCACCAGGTCGGCTTCGTCGCGCTCGAGATCCCCCCCCGCGAGCTTGAGCATCTCGAGCAACGATAGCAGGAAGCAGATCGTGCTCTCGGCCCCTTGGTTCAAATTGATCTCGGCCACGCCAATGCCGTCACGGCAACCGCCCGTGGTGAAATCGTACAGGGACACGCCGAGCCGGTTGGCACCGAGAAACCACGCGAACGACTGGCGCATGCGCAGCAAGTAGTGCCGGTCTGCCGTCACCTTGTACGCGCAGCGAAACGCGAGCACGAAAGCCGCCGCGTCGATGGCCTGCTCGTCGGCCCGGGCCTTCTCCCCGCCGCGGCTGTGCCAACCGGTGTTGCCTACGAGCTGCAATCGTTCCCCGGCGAAGCACACGTCCTCGAGAAACTCGAGCGACTCGCGCGCGACGCGCAATGTGGCTCGCTCGCCGGTGACCTCGTAGGCGGCGAACAGCGCGAGCGGCAAAATGGCATTGTCGTAGGTGAGCGTAGCTTCGAACCAGCGCCAATCCTCGGTGGCATGGTGGTGATACCGCTCAGCAAGCTTCTCGACCAAGCGATCGAGCGCAGCACGCATCTCCGTGGACCCTGGCGCCGTAACCAGCACGCTCACGAGACCCAAGACGGCCTGTGCAGTGCCGCGCGGCCCGAGCTGACTTGCGTGCGGCAGCGCGCGTGCGAACATATCGCGTGCGAGCCCTCGGCACCCTCCGTCCGCTGCGAGGACAGCCGTTACACCCAACGCCCAAAGCGCCCGGCCGATGCAGTCGTCCGACGGCCGCGCACGTTCGAGCGAGCCGTCGTAACTCATGAAGTTGTGAAAGCTTCCGTCGACGCCTTGCGAGTAGTGCAGATAGCTCAAATACGTGGTGACCAGCTCCCGCGCCGCGGCAGAAGCCTGCGAACGATCAGCGTGTACCGCCACGATCAAAGCGCGCGCGTTGTCGTCGACGCAATAGCCCGTGCGCCGAGCCGGTACGCTGTAAGTAGCGTGCTGAATGATCCCGGTGTCGTCGGTCATTCGTTGCAGGTGATCGAGGCGCAGCTCGGGCAACGCGCTCGCTACCGCCGGCGCCCGTGCGATGACGGCGCGAGACCGCCCGGCTGCTTTGAGGGTGGTGCGGATCACCTCGAAATAGCGATCGCCGATCCGCGGCCACTCCATCGAATCAGTGAATGCGGACGCGGCGTTGCGCACGCGCTGCAACTCCGCGGGCGAGCCGCAAAGCTCGAGCAACGTGCGGCTCAACGCCGCGTGGTCCTTGAACGGAAACAAGTGGCCCCGTCTGTCCGCCAGAAGTTCCTGCGCGTGCCAATAGGGAGTGGACACGACGGCCGCTCCGGCCCCCATCGCATAGGACAAGGCGCCGCTCGTGACCTGCGCCTCGTTGAGGTAGGGGCTCACGAAGATATCGGCCGCTTGCAGGTATTGACGCAGCTCGTCGGCCGACACGAACTGGCCGCGGAACACGACATGCTCGCGTACACCGAGTCTCTCGGCTTCCCACTCGAGCATCGTTCGATAAGCTTCGCCCTCATGGCGTAGAACGACGGGATGGGTAGCGCCCACCACGAAGTAGATGAGATCGGGAAACTCGCGCACCACTGCCGGTAGCGCCCGAATCACGGTCTCGATGCCCTTGTTCGGGCTTAAGAGCCCGAAAGTCAGCAACAGGCGCCGCTGCGCGACGCCGAACTGCGCCTTGAGCGCCTGTTGATCGGCGTTGTGATCCATCACGGGAATGCCGTGCGGAATGATCCGCACCTTCTCGCCGCTGACGCCGTACGAGCTCGCGAGCAGGTCCCTCGCGAGCTCGCTCATCACTACGATCTGCACGCCATGGGCCACCATCTTGTGGACGATGGCTGCTTGATTCGCCGAAGGGCTCTTGAGCACCGTGTGCAGCGTCAGCACCGTGGGCACACGCAGCGCACGGACGAAATCGAGGATGTAGCCGCCGTCATCACCGCCGAAGATGCCGTACTCGTGTTGCAGGGAGACCAAGCGCACGCGGCTGTAGTTGACGAACTCGGCGGCGCGCGCGTAATCGGCTTTCACGTTCTGCCGAATCTCGAACTTCACCTCGGCGGGGTACTGGTATTGGCCCGAAGGCTCGGTAACGGCCAGCACCACCGGCACCGCACGCCGGTCGTTCCCCGCGACCGCCGCGACGAGATCGGCCGTGAAGGTTGCGATGCCGCAGCGGCGCGGACCGTAGGTGCCGACGAACGCTACGGCGATAGCGCCATCGATCGACTCCGCGAAGGCCACGCGCGGCGCGCCGTCGGCGGTTGGGCGCGAATGACCACGCACATCATCGTCGGTAACGACAGGAGAGACGAAAGACACTAGCCGAACACTTCAGCGTACGTTGCCTTGGCGGCGGCGTAACAGCCGCATGCCGCGGCCTCCAAGCCAAGATCATCGAGAATTTCGAGGTTGCCGCGGCTGTAGTGAATGAGCTCGCGTCGCTGCAGCGCGCTCGCGGCCCGCGTCACGCCCACACGCCGCACGCCCAACATATAGGCGAGGAATTCGTGCGTGATATGAAAGCCGTTCGAATGCGCCCGATCGCGAGTCATCAGCAACCAGCGAGCAAGCCGCGCCTCCACGAAATGAAAACGCGTGCACGCCGCAGTCTGCGCGACCTGACTCAGCAGCACGTAGACGTAACGGTGCAGCACGCGGCGCAGCGCCGGACTGCGCTCCATCTCACTAACCAAAGTGGCGGCGTCGAATTGCCAGGCGCGACCGGCGCCCTGAACCAGCGCCCGCAACGGCGAAAGGCGCACGCCGAGAATCGGCGCCGTGCCGACCATGCCTTCGTTACCCACGAGCCCCACTTCGAGCTGGGAGTTGCCGCCGACAGGTTCGATGAGCGAGATGAAGCTGTCGATCGGAAAGAACGCATGCCGCGCCACGTCTCCGGGTTCGGTCAGCGTCACGCCCGTGACGAGATCGACCGGATCGCGGTTCGCCAACAGGCGTCGGCGATCGGCCGCAGGCAGGCTGGCCAACAGCAGGTTCTCCGGCAGTGAACTCGCATGCCCTGACACAGTTGATCTCCGCCGTGGCCACAAGGGAATGACGACGGAGCGTGACGGATTACGGGCCGCGTCTCTGTACGTTAGAGCACTCAGCGCCGGCGTTACGCCGAAGCTAGGAGGTTGGCCAGGGGGGTTGGCACACCCGCCGTCGAAGCCGCAGAATGCGCCCGCAGCGGCAATAACCGGTCGGTTTCCCTCTTGACCACGGCATAGCATTCGCACGCCAACGTCTCGAGCTGGGGCCGGTCGAGCACCTCGATGCTGCCGCGGCTGTAAGAGATCACGCCGAGCTTTTGGAGCTTGCGCGCCGCGGTCGTCACGCCTTCGCGGCGCACGCCGAGCATGTTGGAGATGAGCTCCTGCGTCATGTTCAAATGCGTTCCCGATAACCGATCGATCGACAGCAACAGCCAGCGGCACAACTGCTGATCCACGGAGTGATGCCGGTTGCAGACGGCGGTTTGCGCCATCTGCGTGATCAACGACTGCGTGTAACGCAACAACAAATGAAGCATCTGGCCGTGGCGCTCGAATTCCTCCTTGATGGCCCGGCTGCCCAACCGGTACGCGAAGCCCGCGCTCTGCACGATCGCGCGGCTTGGAGTCGTTTCGCCGCCCATGAAGAGCGAGACGCCGATGACCCCCTCGTTGCCGACGATGGCGATCTCGGCCGAGGCGCCGCTTTCGAGCACGTACAGCAGCGAGACGATGGAATCGGTCGGAAAATACATGTAACGCTGCACGTCGCCCGACTCGTAGACGCTCATGCCGAGCGGTAGCTCGACGAGCTTCAGTTGCGGAAACAGGCGCGCGGCCGCCGCTTCTGGAAGCGCGTCGAGAATGTGATTGTTACGAGGATCGGGAACGCTCATCTAGTGGGCTCGGCATGGCCGGAGCTTCACCCTACTCCAGGTGTGTGCGGTAAGGAACATCCTACGCACTGCCGCCGCCGCCCCCCCGCGCCAATGCTCGCCGAGAGCCGGAACGGCCGCGCGCCGGCCGGTAACCCAGGGCGTTCCCTGCGCACGCGTCGCTCGCGGCCCTGCGCCGATCAGAATGTCCAAGACACGGTCATCGAAGCCAGGCCAGCGGCATAGTTTCGTGCCGCGGTCAGCAGCGATGTCTGCTCGCGCCGCTCGAGCTCGAGGGACAGCAGCACGTCGCTGCGAAACGCATAGCGCACACCGCCGGCCACGGAGGACAGATCGCTCCTCTCGCCCCCGGCGAACTTGCGGTTCGCGCGCAGCCCGCGCAGATGGAGCTGCGTACGGGGCCCGAGTCGCCACGAAGCCGAGAAGTTGCCGCCCCATTGCGCCTCGTCCCCGAGCGGCACTCCGTCCGCCTGGGTGCGGGCATCACGCGACTCGTCGAACAACGCGAAGGCGAAGTCATAGCGATCGAAATCGAGAGCCACGCTCCATTGGATGAGCTTCGAGATGTAGCGCTCCGTGCTGCCCGCGCGAAAGAGGTAGTCGTTGGGTTCCTCGCGTTCCAACAACCCGCCGCGGCTGAAGCGATCGTTGGCGTTGGTCGTCGGCGTTTCGTTGTAGCGGAACGTGGTGCTGCCGCGGCCGAAATCGTACTCGAGGTCGACGCGCCCCGACGAGCCGAAGCTGCGTTCGCCGACGGCCACCTCCGCTCTGAATCGCTCGCCGAAGTCGCGCACCATCCCTGCTTCCCAAAAAGAGTCCTCTAGACCGGACTCGAGCGGCGTGGCCCAGGGACTTTCTAGTCCCGCCACCGCGAAGAGACGCGTTCCCTCGGTCACCCAAAACCCGATCTCCGCGTATGCCTGCTGGTAGTCGAACGGCGCGAGGGGCGCGCCGTAGTCGGCGTTCTGATAGACGTAGCGCGCAGCCCAGCTTAAGCCCACGCCTTTGCGATAGTTGTCGACCGACAGCCCGGCCTCGTCGGTCTCGTAGTCGGGCAACCGGTCGAGTTGCGCGCGCAGCGCATCGGCGTAGCGCACCCACGTGCGGCGGAGGTTGCCGTTCACGAGCACGTCGTCGCCCACGGGCACCTGAAACGACGGTCCCACGTAGAGGTCGTCGCGGTTGACTTGGTTGGTGCTGATCGCAAGATTGTCGAACGGAATCGTGCCCTCGGGATCGATGATGGATTGCGAGCGGCTGCTACCGAAATCGAGGAAAAGCCGCTCCGGTACCAAGCCGAACTCGACATCGGCATCGAGCACGTTGTAGAACCGGTTCACGCCGCGTTGTTGGTAGTGGTAGGCGTCCATTCTGTATGCGACGTCCGCGGTCAGCTTGTCGGTGTCTTGCGTATAGGTGAATCCGGGGCTCACTAGCAGGACCGTCGCCGACTCCGGATTGACCGGCAGTAGCGTCACGTTGTCCGTACGAATCAATCCGACCGAAAGTTGGGGTTCGAACTCCCCTCCCACGGCCGTGCCTGCCATAGCGATCAGGAGGAATCCTGACAGTCGGGACACCCTGAGCTTCCCTCGCGCCGGTTTGGTCATTCGCGAGACAGGCTCGGCGGAGTCGCTCGACGGCCGGGACGAACCCGCAGCCAGGCAGCACGCATGGTCAGCCGTAGCTTCCGCCAGAGCGCTCGGGGGCTCGACCGCAACGGGCGGCGAAGCCTCCTCATTCCGTAGATCAGAAAGCCGCCGTGCCACAACCAGCGGGTGCGCCGGCGCAGGTTAGCGGTATCCTTCGCCACCCGCGTGACGGCACGCGCCTGGCGGGCGAGTACCGGCGGAGCGGTAAATGCCACGATGTACGCGAACCGCTCGGCGGCCGAGACGTTCGGCAACGCCGAATGCAACGTCCGCCCGTCGTGGACAATGCAGGAGCCGGCCGCGGCCGGCACGGCGACCGCCAATGACTCGTCGAAATTGTCCGCGCGACACTCGATGGCGTGGATCCGCGAATCGTCGTTGAGCCACTGATGCGGCAGTAGAGGTCCGCGATCCGATCCGGGGATGTAACGCATGCAGCCCGCTTCGACGGGCGTGTCCTGCAGCGGCATCCAGAAACTCACCTGCCGATAGCGCAGGTACTTATGGCTGTGACTAGCTTCGTCCTGATGCCACGGTGTGGCTGCGGCGCTGCGCGCCGGCTTGAGAATACTGTGATCGAAGCTGAACTCCGCGTCGGGCCCCAGCAGTTGCCGCGCCGCGCTCTGCAGCTTGGCGAAGTACTCCGTGCGCAGGAGCGCGGGCGCGAACACCGACGGCTTGATGATTTGCGGCTGACGAGCGGCGCTGTCGTCGACATCCAAACCGAGCATGTCGAACTGATTGCCTTCGTCGCGCCCCACCTGGCGGCGAAAGAACTCGAGCAGAGTCGCACGTATCTCCGCCAAGTCCCCTGCGCTGCACAGGTCCGGGATCGCGACGTATCCGCTCGCCGCATACTGCCGCAGAGTTGCATGGGACAGCACTGCGCTCGGCGCAGCCGCCGCGTGCGTCGCGGAAGGAGCGAGAAGCGTCGGGTTGCTTGAGAAAGGCATGTGGGTGAGCGCGCAAGCACCTTGGGGTATCGGCGACCTCGTTCTCCAACGCTCTCGCCACGTAGTCGTCACGCTAAGGAGTTCGCGGGCCCCTATCTGTGCGATAGCGAACAGAACTCCCTTCGGCACCCACCCAGCATGCAGCGGATGTCCCCGATACCGCCTGGCGGCGTGGTCCCTCTGCGCAACCACGGCGCAGCGGAGGCCGTGTGCACGCCGTAAGAATCCGCTGCCTGCACGCGCTGGGCGAGATCGCCGCCCTGCGCTCCGAGATCAATGCGCTCAATCTAGCGTCCGCGCGTCCGGACCCCTTCTCGACTTTCGAGTTCTACGAGAACCTATTGCGGCGCAGCAACTCTTTGAGCGGCGGCACGCGCTCGCGCGTGTGGTTTCTCGCGGCGTTCATCGAGCGCACGCTCATCGGCTATCTCGCGCTCGAAGAGGTGACCGACCGAGTGCTGTGGCGCCCCATCAAGCGACTGGGATTTCTGGTCGCGCACGACGCGGATCGTCCGCACGTAGTGGCCAGGGCCGAGAACATCGGCGTGGTAACCGAGATGTTCTATGAGTATCTACGGGATCACCGGCGGGAATGGGATCTACTGGAGCTACAGCAGCAAGACTCGGCGTCAACGCTCTATCCGCCGCCGCCGGGCGTGAATCTAACGGGCTGCTGGGTTCGCTACTGGCCCAACCTCGACAACGGCACCATCCGCGTCCGCTGGCATACGCTCCAAGAGTACTTCGACGCGCTCGCGCCGAAGTTCCGCGCGAATTTCCTGCGCCAGACGCGCACGCTGCTTGCGAGCGGTGAAACGGAGTTGCTGACGTCGTCCGATCCCGCGAGCACGCCCGCGCTGCTCGACCTGTACTGCAGCATCGAAAAACGCAGCTGGAAATCCCAAACGGAGCTGACGGTCGGCGGCACGCCGGAGCGACTGGATTACTTCCGGGCGCTGCTCGGCGCTCGCCAGCCGATGCAGGCCGTGATCCAGGTGCTCGTTCTCGACGGAGTACCCGTGGCAGGGCTCATCAGCGGTGCGTTCGCCGGACCGGCCCACAGGGGTCTGTACGCCCTGCACATCGTCTTCGACAAAGACTTAAGCTCGGCGGGACCGGGCTCGGCAATCCTCATGATGGGCATGCGCTACGCGATCGCTGGCCGCTTTGCATTCTTCAACCTGCTTTCCGGTTCCGGTTACTACAAGACCCGCTGGCTGGCGGACATGACCGCCACACGTTGCGCACAGATCTACCGCGTCGGGAGCATGGTCTTCTGGCGCCGCCTGCTGGGCGACGCGCAGCGCTGGTTGGCCGCCCGCGCGCCGCTATCCGTGCGACGCCTCCTGCCCGCGGCGCATAGTCGCGACGTCGACGAGCTGCGGCAGGACCCTGCCGGCCCGGAGCTCGAACGACGCGCACCGCCCGTGACCGGCGCCGAGCGCGCGGCCTTCCGCACGCTGATAGCGGCGGCACGCCGGGGCAATTGCGAGTGGTTGTCGACGCCGGAGCTCATGGCGGCGATGCCGGCCGTCGCCGGCCACCCGCCGGAGCCGAGCCGCACGCAGCGTTACGCGGCAATCTCCGCTCGATCCGCGGGCGCCGCCTGATGCACCCCTAGTTGCCGCAGCGACAACACCACGATGCCGGTGAGGTTGATCAGCTCGCCGACCAAGACACCGAGCGGCGCCCCGAGCACGCCGAACTGCACCATGCCGACATAGCTCGCCGCCAGCGAGATCACCGCACCGACGAAGGCGAGAGACACGAGCGCGTGGAAACGCTGTCTCGCCACCAAGAGATAGAGCAACTGATCCCGGATCACCATCGGCAGGAACGCGAGGCCCCACAGGAGCAACAAGGCATCTTGATGCGCAAATTGCTTCTGCAACACCGCGGTAAAAACCCAATCCCGCGCCAGCCACAGAATGGCGAAGTAGCAGAGCGCGGAGCAGGCCAGGCCCAGCGCGAAAAAGCTGAGGCGGCGCAGCGCAAATGCCGAACCGCGATGGTGAAGCCAGCCGGCAGTGACCGGCAGCATCAGCGTGCCGATGCCGGACGACAGCAGGTTCACGGGCATCAGCAGCAGCCGTGTCGCGGCGATCGCCGCTACCGCCGTCACATCGAGCGTGCCGGCCGCGAGATACATGTAGCCCTGACTGAACGTCCAGTGGATCACCCCCCCGGCCGCCGACCACGCAGCGAGCGGCGCCACTTCACGCAGGATTCCGGCGGCGCCGCGCACATCCCACGGCTCGTGCCGCCACAGCAAGCGCGCCAGTAGAATGCCGCTCACCGCCGCGGCGACACCCATCACGACCAGTGCACTTGCCGCAGGGGCGGGCAAGCGGATCGCTAGGTACACGCCGAGCACCAACAAGGCGGCGTAGCAGATGTCGGTGACCAGCACGTCCTGGGGTCGCCGATGCGCCAGCAACACGATGCGGAAAAAATGACGGTGTAACGTGGCAAGCGCGGCGCCGATCGTGACGATGATCAAGGGACCCGTATCGCGATCGAGGATGCCCGCAAGCCACAGGCCGCACGCCACGGCGAACGCCAGCGCGCCGCCGACCAACAGCACGCGGCTTTGATCGCGATAGAGGCCGCCGACGAGGTCGCCGCGTGCGGGCCCATCGAGCGGCGTAATGCGATTGACCAACGGCGGATTCAGGAACGAGTTTTGCAGCGAGGTAATGAGCAGCACCGCGCCCGACGCGAGTATGAAATAGCCGTACTGCAGCTCGCTCGCGTGGCGGATCAGGAGCAGGCCGACCACGAAACTGGCCGCCGACAGCAGCGCCTGGCTCGTGACCGCGCTGCCGAGCATCCTCGCGAACGCAAGCTGCCGGCGGCGGTCGCTCACTCGAGCCTTCTCGTCGTGCGCACCCAGGTCCGCGACCCGCGCGAGCGCAGCAGCAACACGACCTTCCACGCCAGAAAGAATGGCGCACGAGCCAGATCGACGAGGCCGAGCGCACCCATGCCGCTCAACTGCCACCCACGCAGCACGTAGAGCACCAGGCTGGCCGCACAGCCAGACCCTAGCCATAGCCACGGAACCGCCGATGCCTGCCAGGGAGCGAGTGCCGCTGCCACCGCCAGCAACGCCACGACGTTCAGCACGATGTAGGACAGCGGCAATACGAGCAGATCGACAGCGAGATCGAGGCAGATAGGGCTCTGCCGCTGCACGGCGGCGCGCAGCAACGCCGCCGTCTTCGTCCGCAGCAGCTGCCATCGCCCGAGCTCCCAACGCCGGCGCTGGGAAGCGGCGCTTGCGGCATCGGCAACCATTTCGGCGTCGACCGAAGCCTCATCGGCATAGTGAATTCGATAACCGGCGAGGCCGAGGTCGATGCCGTACTCGATGTCTTCCGCGAGCGAAAAGGCCCGGTATGGCACCTGCTCGAGCAGCGCGTGCGTGACGCACCAACCGTTGCCGCGGAAGCCGCACGACAGCCCCAAGCGCTCGCGCCCACGCGAGCGCAGCCGATGAAACGCGGCCATCGCGATGCACAGCAACCGCGTTCGCCACGAGGCGCGCGGTTCCAGCACGCCGTAGTGCACTTGCACCGCGTGTGCGCCCTGCTCGATTCGGGCGGCACACGCGGCGAGCAGATTCGCCGATACTTCACTGTCCGCATCGACGACGACCACGGCATCCGCAAAGCCGCGCGCCCGGCTGGCGACAAACGCATGCTCGAGCGCATAGCCTTTGCCGCGCAGACCGACATCTTGGCGCTCGAGCACTTCGGCGCCGGCGAGGCGCGCCAACGCCGCGGTGTCATCCGTGCAGTTGTCGGCGACCACCACGATGCGAAAGGCGCCGCGCGGCCAGTCGCAGCGGTTGAGACTGCGCACCACTCGGCCGATCAAGGCTTCCTCGTCGTGGGCGGGGACGATCACGTCGAAGCGCAACGTTCGTGCCCCCACCGCCGGCGCACGCGTCTTGCCCGAGCACAGCGTCAGCAATAGCAAATAGCCGCAGCTGAGCGCGGCGGGCGCCCCGAGCAACCACAGGATCGCGTCAGAGAGCATGGTCATGCCGCTGCGCAGCCAACTGCGTCGCAGGCGGTGGCGCCGCGTACTCTCGATAGTGCCAGCCCACGAGCACCGTGAGCTTGCCCAAGTTGGCGGCCGCCTTGAGCAGCCAGCGGGCGGCGCGGTGTCGGCCGAACGGCCAAGTCAGGAGCGCCAGCGCTACCGCGAGCGTGAGCTGCGCGATCGCGCGAGTCACGAACTGCAGACGGCCGGCGGTCGTTCGTCGGCCGTAGCGACCGGCGAACGTATGGCGCGCGAAGTCTTGGCCGCCACGCAACGCCCGCCGCAGCAACCAACGCAACGACAGGCGCGCCGCTTCCACGGGCTCGGTCACGATCGCCTCATCGCACCACACGAAGTGCGCGCCGGAGTTAGCAAGCCGGGCCAGCAGATCGCCGTCCTCGCCGCCGGTCAACCCATAGGCGGGATCGAACGGTGCTCCGTGCGCCGCCAGGAGCTGGGCGCGCAGCAACACGTTGCCGAACCGCAGCCGGTTCGGCGGCACGACGGCGCCGGTCGGCATTCGCGCCCAGGAATAGAAATCGCCGCGCCGAATCCAGGCCGGCGCAGCGGCCGGCACCACGGGAACCACGGGTCCCAGCACGCCGTCCGCCGCGTTGTGGCTGGCGGCGTCCGCAAGCCTTCGGAGCCAGGCGGTAGGGGCGCGTTCATCATCGTCGATGAACGCCAACCAGTCGCCGCGGGCTATCGCCACCGTTCGGTTGCGCGTGAGGGAAATGTTTTTCTCTGTCTGCAGATCGTAGTGCAGCGGGCAGCGCACACCCCTCCTCTGCCGCTCCTCCACGACCTCGCGCGCGCTCGCCGCCGAATCGTTGTCGACGACGACGATCTCAAAAGGCAGCAACTGCTGCGTGACGAGATCGTCGAGCAGCGCGCGCAACCGCTCCGGGCGGCGATAGGTGGCGATGCACACGCTGATGTTCATCGTGCCGCCGGCCTCTGCCTGTCGAGGCGGACCGCGTTCCGCAACGTCAGCAGCAGCTCATGGCGGGCGCGGAACAGGTTCCACGCCAGCAGCGCTGCCGTTGACCAGGTCCAAAAAGTCGTTATGCCCGTCGCAATGGCGATCAGCACCGTCAGCACCAGAAAGAACAGCAGGCGCGTCATGAAGTGCGGAGCGTCGGGCCGAATCTTGCCCGCAGCGCGATAGACGTAGTACGGCACCCACTTCGCGAGCACGTGCGCGCCGATCGCGATCGCGCCGATCAAGTTGATCGGCACCAAGACCACGAACGCGGCGCTCCTGGCCAACTGCAGGCACGAGTACAGCCAGACTCGCGTCGCTTTGTCGAAGCGGTTGTACAGAACGAACGCGCCGTAAGTCGCGACGAGAACGCCGGCCCATATGCCGAAACTCACGAGCGCCTCGCTACCGACGCCGCGGAGCACTGCCACGCCGATTGCGCCGCTCACGAGCGCCCATATCCATGGCGCCCACCGCGGCGTCACCGCGAATCCATCGCGAAACGCGCCGCTCACCTTCGGCTCGTGCTCGAAGCGCACGGCAGCCCGATCGTTGTCGACGTAACCCCTCTCGTAGATCGCCCAGAACGACAACAGTAGGAACAGCAGAGCAACGACGTGCCTCACGGGATACGCGGCCAACGGCACCGAGCTTAAGACCCACAACGCGTAGTCTTCTTGGAGAATGCCGCGCGTGATGTAGCGCTCGCCGGGTCGTTTGACCTGCGCGAGATACTGGCCCGGCAGGTAGCTGTCGCTCAGGGCCGGACGATACCGGGCTCGCGGCCAAACGGTTCGTAGCGGTAGCGCGCACGCGCTGAGCAGAGCCTCGTCTTGCGTCGAGTCGGTCACTACCAAGGCGCGGTGCACAGCCTCGTTGCCCAGAGCGGCCACGACGAGACGCAACTTGCCGCCGCGCCGATCGGCAAACGTGGCGAGACTGGCCGCCACGATCCTGATCTCGAGCGGCAACCCGAGAGCCGCCACGAGCGGCGTAACGATCGGTTGAAAGCCGAGGGTCGCGATGATCAGCGGGTGGGCGTTCGCGCTGCCGGCGCGCCGTTTCACGGCGTCGATCAACACAGTATTGCCGGCGCTCGCGGCGAGATTGCGTACTCGTGCCTTCCAGCGACGTCGAGTCCAAGGAAATAGTGCCACGATGCAGCGGACACGCCACACGTCGCGCGTCTCGACACCGCCCGTCCATCGCCAAGGCTCGATGAAGTCGAGTAGCCGCATCGCCAGCAACGCCAACAACGCCGGGCGTGCCGAGTCGATGAAGTCCTCGGTCGAGTTGCGCAAATACAGCGTCTCGTCGAGATCGAGCAAGACCGGGCCGCGGTGCGTGAGGATGGCCTCGATCGCCGGGCTCGGTAGGGCCTCGTGCTCTCGGAGCAACGCCGCGCTCACGAGGGGCCTCCCGAAGAGGCGCCTGGTAACGGCGCGAGCGAGCCCGTGCTCGCCGCGGCACGTCTCACGTGGAGGCGTTTGCGCAGCCGCGCGCATGGCTGCTCGACCCAGCGCCGGATCGGCTCGGCCACGGCGAGCGTCATGACGATGGCCACACACGTCGCACCGAACCAGTCGAGCTCCGGCCAATGCTTGGCCACGAGCAGCAGAATCACGTGATGCGATAGATACACCGTGTACGAGATCGTGCCGAGATAGACCAACGGCTTGGCGTTCAACCAGCGGAACGGCCAACCCTGTGCGCGCGCCACCGCCAAGTAGATGAGCGGAGCCACGGCCGCGCTTTGCAGCGAGTAACGCACGGTGAGCCGAAAGAATTCGTCGCGATACACGAGAGTGAGGAGCAGCACCGCGATGCAGACGCCAACCACCAACGCGTCCCGCCGAGGGCTGGCCGCGGGCTTGGGGTCGAGCCAAGGATTTCGCCACAGCGCCATCAGGCAACCCACCAAGATGGCGTCCACGCGCGTATCGGTCGCCATCGTGAGATGCGCTTCGGATGTGCCGTTCGACGCGAGCCACCAACGCCAAGCGAGCACGAGCGCGCACAAGGCGAGCAGCACGGCCGCCGAGACACTCGCGCGCCCGTAGCGCAGCAGCACGGCGGCAAGCGGCGGATACAGCAGGTAGTAGTGCTCCTCGACGGCCAGCGACCACACCACGCCCACGCCGGCGGGCAAGCCGTCGAAGTCGTTGGCGATCACGAAGTAGTTGCCGTAGTAGAACAACACGGCGAGCACGCCGCCCACCGAAAATGCGCCGTCGACGACGCCAAACGCCGCCAAGACGCCGACGAGCGCCACTACGCAGACGAGCGGCGGCATCAGACGGAAGAAACGGCGCAGATAGAAGCCGCGATAGTCCAAGGAGCGTTTGGCCGCGTATTCCGTGCGCATCAGCGTAGAAATCAGATAACCGCTGAGCACGAAGAACACGGTCACGCCCAATCCGCCCGGAATCACGTTGTCCAAGTCGTTGTGAGCGAGAAAGACCAGCGCGACCGCGATCGCGCGGATGCCGTCGAGCGACGGTATCGCGCCGTGCGGAACGGGACGCGGCCGTGTCGCTGCGTCCGTCACGTCAACCTCGAGCGCCGTCCGCGGCAACCGCAAGCGTCTCGGGCACGCCGCTCCGCGCAGCCGCCAGCGGCGGCACTTGTCGCAGCGGCTCACCGAAGCGCGAGCGCAACTTCTGCTCGAGCAACAAACGCGCGAGCGCCATGGTCGCCAGCGTCATGAGCATGAATTGGAGGCTCAGGACGCTGAACCAGTGCGACTCCGCCAAATTGGCCATGGCCTGCTGAACGAACAGCGCGAGAAACAGCGCACCCTGCGCTTTGTCGGCGGCGAGCGCGCGCAAGGACTGACTCAGGTGCACCGCGATGTAGCCGAGCAAACACACGAGACCGGTCCACCCGAGATCGTTGGCAACGTCGAGGTAGCCGTTGTGCGCCGATCCCGGATAGAACGAACCCATGCGCCAGATGAATTCATACGAAGGCGATTGCGCCACGGGGCCGACCCAGTAAGCGCCGTAACCTACCCCCAGCAGCGGGTTCAAGTGGAAGCGCTCCACGATGATCGCCCAGATCTCGCTCCGGCCCGTGAACGTCATGTCCATGCCCAGCAATCTGAGGGGTGCGAGCAAAAGATTGCTGCCGGGAATCAGCCGCAAGATCGCGACGGCGTAGACCACCAACACTACGACCGCAAGCGCGACCGCGTACTTGAGATAGGCCTGCGCGCCGCGCGGCGAACGCAGCAACAACAGCAAGAACACGATGGCGGCTACTGCCGAGATCACGGCCGTAGAGCTTCGCGAGAGCCACAAACACACTCCGGCGAGCGCGCACCCGAAGAGCGCGCGCGACAGGCGCAGCTCGCCGGTGAGCCAGCCCTGCAGCCACAGCACCAACGCGATGCCGGCAATGGCGCCGAAGGTGTTCTTGTGATTCGCCAGGCCGCGCCACGCGCCCACCAGCTCCGGCGCGAGCTCTTGATGAATCGCAAGCCCGGGCGAAATCAAACCGAACGCGATCGAGCCGAGCAATACCATCGTGAGCACCAGCCGCACGACGCTCTGGAAGCGCCGCGCATGCCAGCCGGCCAGGCAGAAGGCGACGCACACCGCCAGGATCGTGACCAAGCGGATATCGCGCCGCACCGTCACTTCCGGGTCGATCGACCACACGATGCTGGCAACGGCAAGCGCCGCGAACAGCAACAGAAACAGATTCAAAGAGCGCAGCAGCTGCCACGCGAGCGACGCGCGCCACGCGATGACGGCGCCCGCCGCCGCGAGCAACCCCAGCCAGAGCGCACGACTCAACAGCCCACCAGCGGCCGGCGCTCGATCGAGTAGAATCGCGTAGTCGAACCCATCGGGGACGATCAGCAGCACGATGAGCGTCGCGATCATGCCCGCGGGAATCAGGGCGTGCCGCTCGTCACCGACCCAGCGCACTCTCCCTTCCGCAGACATTTCGGCTCACCTGGGTTCGAGCTTGGTCAAAAGTGGTTGATCACTGCGCCCACGATCTGCGAGCGAATCGCAGTGAGGCGGCGCAACAGGTCGCGGCTCTCCTTGTAAGGCGTGTGCCGCGCGCGACTCAACACGAGCACGCGCTTGATCAAGCTCGCGACCGCAAGCCCGTCGGAGTAGTCGATGATCGGCGGCGTGTCCAAGACGACGAAATCGAAACTCTCGCGCCACTCCTCGACCAGAGCCGCAAAGCGCTTGTTCAAGAGCAGCTCCAAGGCGTTGTCCGGCGTAGGCCCCGCGGTCAGCAACCACAGATGTCGCAACCCCTCGACGGGATGGAAGTGCGGCGTGGTGCCGCGCTCGATGGCTTGCGCCAGACCGGATTTGTTGTCGGCCGTGAACAGCAGGTGCTGGCTCGGGTGGCGTAGGTCCGCGTCCACCAGCAACGTAGGCCGGTCGAGCTGCGCGAACGCGATCGCGAGCTCCGCGGCCAGTTGCGATCGACCGTCGCCGGTACCGGGGCTCAGCAAGGCAATGACTTCGGCTCGATCGCCGGGTTCGCGCCGGAGCAGCAGCTCGGTTCGCAAAGCGCGAATCTTTTCGTAACGCGGGTCGAACGTGTCGTAGGCGCCCGCCAACTGTGGTGTCGGCTTGGCGAACCGCACCACCTGCGGCACCACACGCGTTAGCGGCTGCGCCCGCTGCGCATCGTCCTCGCGCCGTGCCTCGCCGTTGAACTCGGCGTTCACGCGAAACTGCGCTTCATCGGCATGGCGCCGAATTCCGCGAGCACGGGCACGCCACCGTCACGCTCGAGATCGTCACGGCAGCGGACGCGGCGATTCGCGAGCTCGTAGACGAGCGGGATGAGCAGACCGAAGAAGCCGCCGGCCATCGCGGCCAGCAGTAAATACACGAGCACGCGCGGCTTGCTCGCTTTCACGGGCGGAGTCGCCAAGCTCACGAAGCTCACGTTGGTGTAGTTGCCCATCGATGCGAACATCACTTCGTCGTAGCCATCGAGAGCGCGCTTGTACACGGCCTGAGCGGCGTCGAGCTCCAGGCGATACTTCGCCGCCTGGTCGCGCAGCGCACTGCTCTCGAGAACTTTGGCGCGCTGCGCCACCACCGCCGCTTGCAACCCTTGCTCGAGCTGTTGCGTCGCACTCAAGCCGGTCGCTGCATTGCGCGAGTAGCTGCGCACCTCGTTGGCCAGGTTCCGGCGGCTCGTGTCTATCTGCGACAACAACTCGACGACCTGGGGATGGCGCGGTCCAAGCGTCGTGCGCAACTCCGACAAACGCGACTCCTGTGCCGCAAGCTGCGATTTCAGCGTCTGGATCAATGGCGAGCTCATGACCTGGTCGCCCACGGCCTGGTCGCCGGAGCTCGTGGCTTCCGCGGCACGCCGGAGGCGTTGTGTGTCCAGCAGCTGCTGCTCGAGGTCCGACAACGACGCCACCTCGACGCTGACGCCGTTCTCGCCGGCATCGATGAGCGCATTGCGCTGATGGAACGCCGTGTACGCTTGTTGCGCGTCACTGGCCTTGACCCGGAGCAGATCGAGCTGGTCGGTGTAACGGCTGGCGCGCTCGGTCGTCGGGTCGGTGGTGCGCACGAAATCCTGCTCTTTGTAGACTTCGGCCACGGTGTTCGCGACGAGCGCGGCTTCCGTGGGAGTGCTGGCGCCGTACATAACGTAGATCAACTGACTGCCGAACCGTCCCTGATAGATCGTGAGGTTCTTATCGAGCGCCGCGAGCACGTATTCACGCAACCCGCTGCCGTCGCCGTTGTACCCTGCCGTGTATTCCTCGTTTTCCGTCAGTTTCAGCCGATCCACGGCCGTCAGCAGCACCGTCGGATTGCGCAGCAGCTCGGTTTGCGTCGCCATGTAGCTGCTCAGCAAACCGATGGGAAACTCCTTGCCGTTGAGCGGATCGTTGACCTCGTAGTCGACCATCAGCGTGGCCGTGGCCTGATACGTTCGCGGCAACATTGCAACGACCACAGCACCGAGCCCCACGATCACGAGCGCAATGAACAGGCTGAGCTTTCGATAGGCCCAGACGATGGTCCAGATCTGCCGCGGCGACAGCCCCGGCTCCGAGTACGCATCCGGCAACCCGGAATACGTAACCGGCAGCGGCGCGGCGCTTGCCCAAACTGCAACTTCCCTGCCGGCGCTCAAAACCGACCTTCCCTGATGTAGATCACATCGTCAGGCTGCACGCGGTCAGCGAGCGTGACCTTGCTCTCCACGACCGTCCCGTCGGGGGCACGGCGTTTGACTTGGATTCGCCGTGTGGTGGCGAGCGCGGTCAGTCCGCCGCTGCGGGCGATGGCCTGCAGCACCGTCATCTCCGGCTCCAGGCGATACATGTTCGGCGTCTGCACTTCGCCGTAGATATAGAACTGCTCGGCCGGCGGCACGAACACGGCGTCGCCGCCACGCAACCCCAGGAATTGCAGCGATTGCCGGCCGTCTTCGAGACCTCGCAAGCTCACCGGGTGACGCTCGAGCGCGCCTGCCGCATCGGGTCGTATCACGAACACCGTGTCCCCGCTCGTTTCGGTCGTGCCGCCCGCTGCCGCGAGTAGGTCGAGCAGGCTCGTCGTCGAGTCGACGGGGAACCGGCCCGGCGCTCGAACTTCACCGAGCACCGACACCTGCTGACTGCGAGATTGCATCAGCAAGATCGTGATCTGCGGATCGCGTAGCAGCTGCGCCTTTCTGAAAGCCGCGGCCACTTCGGCAGCGGCCGCCGTGGGCGACAGCCCGACGATCGGCACCGGACCCGCGAGCGGCATCGTGATGGTGCCGTCGTCCGCTATGTAAGTCGTAGTCGTGAGCTCGGGCCGGCCATAAACCTGCACGTTGAGAACGTCGCCGACGCCAAGCTGCATTAGCGGACGAGCCGGCGCGGCTGCGGGCGCATTTTGCGGCTCGGCAGACGGAGCTACCCACGATGCCAGCAAGAGCCACGCCAAAGCAGTCCCCGCGTGTCGATGAGCGACGCGACGAACGCGCGGCGACAAAATCAGTCGCTTCGAGTGGCCGGAAGGACAGGCGATCATGACTGCCCCCCTAGTTGGTGCATGATGGTTGCGTCTCGACTGGCTGAATGCGCCAGTGGCGTTGCCTACGAACGCGAGACTCAGTGTCGGCAGTCGCGCTAGTAGAGTCTGTGCGGCACCGAACACACACGCAGCGCGAGCGACAGCTCGGCATCTCACCTCGTATGTGTGCAGCCGCACAGACGAGTCGCATGATTACTACCGCATGCCGCGCGTCGCTCGGGCCTTAAGAGCCAGCAACACCAACAGAATCGCCGTCGTTCGGCCGGCGCTGCTCATACCCACGAACCTCACAGGCGTTCCCTGCATACAGCGTCTCTGTTTTGAGACGGGGTGACTATTGTTTTTTGCAGGGCAAGCATGCGCTCGCCATCCGAGCATCGGAGTCGGCAACTGCTCCGGACGAGCAGTCACTTCAGCACAGAGTCAGCACCGGCACGGCAAGAGAGCCTCAATTCTTTTGGGAGAACGAGCTTATGAACGCACTACCCTACGCGCGCGCTCTCCGCCGACTGGCGTGCACATCTTTTCTAGTACTGCTCAGCACGAACGCGCTCGCGGTCGGCTATTCCGCCCAAAACGGTAAAATCTACGACGCCGGCGGCAACGAGGTTCAGCTTCGCGGTATCAGCCACCACGGTTTCGGCTCGACCATCCTGCAGCCGCAGTTCCTGTGGGCCATGGGCTGGAAGGAACAGATCGCGCAAATCAAGAGCCTGGGCTTCAACGCGGTACGCGTTCCGTTCGTGCCCGACACGCTGTACAACACGACGCCCGTGAATCAGTTGAGCTACGTCGACCCCGGGCGCAATCCGGAGCTGCTGGGCAAAACGCCGCTGCAAGTGCTCGATCTGTGGATGGCCGAGGCCGACGCCCAAGGCTTGTACGTGCTGCTGGATTTCCACAGCGTATCGATGCATCGCCAGTATCCGACGTGGTTCGTGTCGAACCCTGCCGACTTCGGACTCATCTATAACGGCCAGGCGTACACCGCCGACAACTGGCGCCGCGATCTCGTGTTCGTCGCCCGGCGTTACGCTCATTTGCGGCACTTCTTCGCGATCGACGTCTACAACGAGCCGAACGGACCCGTGCGTTGGAGCACCGGCGACCCGAGCATGTTGAACCCGGCCAACCACTGGAAGGCGGCCACGGAATCCGCGGCAGCGGCGATCCTCCCGGCCAACCCGAATCTGCTGATCTTCGTGCAGGGCATCATGGGCAACTTCGACGGCGTGGAGAACACCGCTATGCCGATGAACTGGGGCGAAAACTTCCAGCCCCAGGCGTACCAGCCTCTGAACATTCCTCACGGCAAGCTCGTGTTGTCGCCGCACACCTATGGGCCGGACGTGTCCGTCAAACCGACATTCGGCGCGCCGGCTTTTCCCGCCAACTTGAGCGCCGATTGGGAACGGTTGTTCGGCCAGTTCTCGCCGCTCTATACGGTAGTGCCCGGCGAATGGGGCGGCCGCTACGGGCTAGGCGCCGGGGACCGGAGGGACGTCGCCTGGCAGGACGCCTTCGTCGACTACCTGCTGAGCAAGGGCATTCGCAACAGCTTCTACTGGTGCTACACGCCGAACAGCCACGATACCGGCGGCATTCTCGACGACAGCTTGGCGGTTCAGGAAGGCAAGATGGCTTTGCTACGAAGACTCTGGGGTGGCGTGCCTACGGCAACCGTGCCGCCTACTACGTCCGTGCCGCCCACTACGTCCGCGCCGCCTACTACGTCCGTGCCGCCTACTACGTCCGCGCCAACAATCTTTGACGATGCAATGACCTCCCTATGGCAGCTTTCGGGCTGGAGTTCGACCTCGACGGTCCAGAATCAATTTGTGAATTCCGGAGTCAGCGCCGTCAGGGTGGATGCAACCACTTGGGGCGGGATCAGCTTTG
>CAZCZE010000017.1:0-16601 GCA_964503125.1 uncultured Gammaproteobacteria bacterium | reverse complement strand
ACACGCCGGAAGACCATCCCTGGGGCTCGTCTGCGCACATCGCCGCCATGGATGGCGGCGTGCAGCAATAGCAGGAGCGGATTGCTGCCCCTGTGCGCAGACGGTCTCGGGAGGCGCCCTCGAGGTACGCCCGCCGCCGTCACGGTCATCGCGGCTTTCGACGCTCGCTATTTCTTGGGTTGGCCGGCCAGGATTGCGGCGGCCGCCGCGCGCACCTCGGACGAATCCGTGCGCGTGCCTAGGCCGCGGCCGGCGAGGACGGCCGCGAGGCGCTCGAGCGCAGCCGGGAAGTCGTCGTTGACGACGACGTGGTCGAACTCCTGCCAGTGCGTCATGTCGCCGAGCGCGTCGCGGAGCCGGCGCGCGATGACGGCTTCGGAGTCGGTCTTGCGGCCGCGCAGGCGGCGCTCGAGCTCGGCGACGCTCGGCGGCAGGATGAACACGCTCTGCGACTCGGGCGCCCGCTCGCGCACCTGGCGAGCCCCCTGCCAATCGATCTCGAGCACCACCGAAAACCCGGCCGCGAGCAGGCTCGCCACGTGCTCGCGGCCCGTGCCGTACCAGTGGTCGAACACGCGCGCGTGCTCGAGGAACTCCCCGGCGCGAACCATCTCGAGGAACTGCTGCTCGGCGACGAAGAAGTAGTCGCGGCCGTCCACCTCGGAGCTGCGCCGGGCCCGCGTCGTATACGAGATCGAGAATCGTAGGCTCGGGTCGCGCTCGAGCAGCGCCCGCACGAGCGACGTCTTGCCGGCGCCCGAAGGCGCCGCGACGACCCATAGCTTGCCGGCAGCTGCCTGCGCCATCCTCACTCCAGGTTCTGCACCTGCTCGCGCATCTGCTCGATGAGCACCTTGAGCTCGACGGCCGCGCGCGTCAGCGCTTCCTCCTGGACTTTGGAAGCGAACGTGTTGGCCTCGCGGTTGAGCTCTTGGATCACGAAGTCGAGCCGCCGCCCCACGGGCTCGTCGCGGGCGAGGATCGCCTCGACCTCGGCGACGTGACTCGCGAGCCGGTCGATCTCCTCGGCGACGTCGGCGCGTTGCGCCACGAGCGCGAGCTCTTGCTCGAGCCGGTCGGGCTCGGCCTGCACGTCGAGCCTCGCCAAGCGCTCGCGAAGCCGCTCGCGGTACCGGGCCTGCAGGCCGTCGAGCTGCGGCTTGACGACCGCGATCAGCGCCGTGATGCCTGCGTTGCGCTTGGCCAGCATCTCGACGATGCGAGCGCCCTCGCGGCCTCGGGCTTCCCCGAAGGCGCGCAGCGCTAGACCTAAGCATTTCTTGATCGGCTCGCCGAATTCCTCGACGCGCTGCGCGGGCTCCTCGAGCACGCCCGGCCACCGCAGCACCTCGTGAGTCGTCAGCGGCTCCGCCGTGGGGAACACGGCACGCACCTGGTCCTCGAGCGCACGCAGCGCGCCCAAGGCGGCGGGTGCCGTCTCCCGCGGCGCGTCCGCGCGCTCAGCGGCGGCGATCTTGAGGGTGCAGTCGACTTTGCCTCGCTTGACGACCGTGGCTACGAGGTCGCGGCAGTCGGGCTCGACGGCGCGGAGCTCCTCGGGCAGGCGAAAACCGAGCTCGAGGAAGCGGTGGTTGACGCTGCGAATCTCCCAGACGAGCCGGAACGAGCCGGCTTGCGTTTCGGCGCTCGCGAATCCGGTCATGCTGTGAGGCATTCGATTGAGTCCGGAAGTGGTTTCAGCCAATCTGGGCGCCGTTCGGCGCTCGGCAGGCGAGTGTACCTCAGTGGCTCTCCCGCTCGGCGGAGGTCCGGTGGCCAAAAAAGCATTGCGAGCGAATCGGGGAATCTAGGCGTGCGTGTCGATTATGCGAAGTTGAGCCTGCCGGGCAACCGAACGGAGAACCAGGATCGCGTCGAGGTCGTCGCCCAGGGCGATGCGTCGCTCCTGATCGTCGTCGACGGCATGGGCGGGCATGCCCACGGCGCGCGCGCGGCCGAGGTCACGGTCGCGACGCTCAAGGAATGCTTCGGCGAGATGGCATTGCCGGTCTTCGACCCGCAGGGCTTTCTGACGCTGTCGCTCGCGCGCGCCCACGATCGCGTCGTCAAGCTCGGCGAAGGTGTGGCGCTCGACCACAAGCCGCGCGCCACGTGCGCGGTCTGCCTCGTGCAGGACGGCGGGTCGTATTGGGCGCACGTCGGCGACAGCCGCGTCTATCAGCTGCGCGCCGGGCGCATCCTGTTGCGGACGCGCGACCACAGCCACGTCGAGCTGCTGCTGCGCGAAGGGCTCATCGCCGAGAGCGAGATGCGCGGTCATCCCATGCGCAACTTCGTCGAATGTTGCCTCGGCGGCGACGTGCCGCTGCCCGACATGAGCGTCACCGCGCGCAACAAGCTCGAGCCCGGCGACGTGCTGCTCGCGTGCACGGACGGCCTGTGGTCCGGTCTCCAGGACGCCGATTTCGCCGAGCTCACGAGCGCGGAGCCCACTCCGCTCGAGCGCGCCGTGCGCGGCCTCGCCGAGCGCGCCATCGCGAAGAACTCCCCCTACAGCGACAACACGAGCGTCACGGCCGTGCGTTGGCACGGCGCGTGAGCCCGGCGCTTAAGCCGCGCGCCGAGCTGGTAAGCTGTCTTCGAAATCTTGCGCTCAAAATCGGAGTGATCCATGCGGCCTAGCGGACGCCGCCGCGACGAGATGCGCCACGTGCAGCTCACGCCGCACTTCACTCGCCATGCCGAAGGCTCCGTGCTCGCTACGTTCGGCGACACGCGCGTCGTTTGCACGGCCTCGGTGGAGGCCAAAGTCCCCCAGTTCCTCAAAGGCAAGGCGCAAGGCTGGGTCACGGCCGAGTACGGCATGCTGCCGCGGTCGACGCACACGCGCACGCAGCGCGAGGCGGCGCGCGGCACGCAAAGCGGGCGCACGCTCGAGATCCAGCGACTCATCGGCAGGAGCCTGCGGGCCGTCGTCGATCGCGATGCGCTCGGCGAGCACACGATCACCGTCGACTGCGACGTGCTCCAGGCCGACGGCGGCACCCGTACGGTAGCGATCACGGGCGGCTACGTCGCACTCGTCCTGGCCGCCGCCGGGCTCGTGAAGTCCGGCAAGATCGCTCGTAATCCGATCCACGGCCAGGTCGCCGCCGTGTCGGTCGGGATCTTTCGCGGCCAAGCCGTGCTCGATCTCGACTACGTCGAGGACTCCGAGGCCGAGACCGACATGAACGTCGTCATGAACGACGCCAAGGGCTTCATCGAGGTCCAGGGCACGGCCGAGGGCCACGCTTTACAGCGCACCGAGCTCGACGCATTGCTCGACCTCGCAGCCGGGGGCATCGAGCGGTTGCTCGTCGCGCAGGCGGCCGTGCTCGGCAAGTGACACCGCACCCTCACTGGGTGCTCGCGACGAGTAATCGCGGCAAGGTCGTCGAGCTCGAAGCCCTGTTGACCGCAGCCCGTCTCCCGATCCGCGTCAGCGCGCAATCCGAGCTCGGCGTCGCGGCGCCGCCCGAGACCGCGACGACGTTCGTCGAGAACGCGCTGCAGAAGGCGCGGCACGCCGCCCGGGCTACGGGCCTGCCCGCGATCGGCGACGATTCGGGCCTCGTCGTCGCGGCGCTCGGCGGAGCGCCCGGGGTTCACTCGGCGCGGTTCGCCGGCGAGCGAGCCGACGACGCGGCCAACGTCGCCAAGCTGCTCGAGCTGCTCGCCCCGCACACCTACGCGCGCGCGGCACGATTTCATTGCGTGCTCGTCGCGATCGAGCGCGCCGACGACTCGGCGCCGCTCGTTGCCTCGGGCACGTGGGCCGGCGAGATCGCCCGCGCCCCGTCGGGCTCGGGCGGCTTCGGCTATGACCCGGTGTTCTTCGATCCGCGACTTGGGTTGACGGCCGCCGAGCTCACGCGCGACGAAAAGAACCGCGTGAGTCACCGCGGCGCCGCATTGCGCGAGCTCGTCGAACTCCTGAAGAATCGATGAGTTGGCGCGTCGCAGAGCGGTTTCGTGCAGCGTTTTATGCACACGGTGGTGCCGGGCGCATCGGAATAAGCGTGTTGCGCGATCTTTCTCTCTTGCCGTGACTATAAACACACGCAACCCGTTGATATATTTAAGTCCTGCCGCGTGATCGTTTTTTGACCAAGTGTGTCGAAATCGTTTCGGAACGGGGATTTGGCGCGACGGGAAGCGCGATCTCCACAGAGTTGTGCACAGTTTCTGTGGATAAGCGGGGCCCTTGAGGCCGATCCTGGCTCGCCTTGTGTTCCGGCGAGGCGAGCATTATTCTCTCGCGCCCTGCTCGGAGCCGGCCATGAAGCCAGAAATCCATCCTAACTACGCCGCAATCAAAGTCACGTGCACGTGCGGCAACGAGTTCTCGACGCGTTCCACGCTCGGCCAGGATCTGAACGTCGAGGTCTGCTCGTCGTGTCATCCGTTCTATACCGGCAAGCAGAAGATCGTCGACAGCGGCGGCCGCGTCGACAAATTCCGTCGGCGCTATAACAAGACCGCCGGACAGGCCAGCGGCTGATCGTTCGGCGGCGTCCGCCGCCCTCCCCGGAATTCCGGCCTCAGAGCCCGGTGCGCGCGACCAGCGCGAGCACGGCCGCGCGCGAAGCGCGCCGCATCGGTTTGCCGTCGACGGGCGAGAACGGTGCGTGACTCGAGCCGCGCTCGCGAAACACCATGACTTCGATCTCTTCGTCATCGAGGAGCAGCTCGTAGCCCGGGATGACCTCCGTCTCGCCGCGGCCGAAGCGATAGCGCCGCTGCGCATCGCGCAGCCGCAACCCGCAACTCTCGAGAGCGCCCGCAACGGCCTCCGGCGAATCGCTGAAGACGTGCAGCTCGATCGCCGAGCTCTGCGTGGCCGTGCCGTCTAGAACGCCGCCGACGAGCTTCGGCCGGAAGGCCTCGAGAAGGTCCATCGCCTGCGCAGCAACCGAGCGCAGCCGCCCGAGCCGGTCATCGTGCGCGGCGGCCTCGAAAGTCCGTTGCCGCTCGGCGAGGCGCTCGTGAATCTCCCCGTTGCTCGGCAGAGCGGCTCCGCGCCGGACGCCGAGACGCTCGGCCGCTTTACGCTTGGCCAACGAGAAATCCGCGATGCCATGCTCGGCCATGAGGCGCGCGGCTTCGTCCGCGAGCTCCTGGCGCAGCTCCAGAGACGACCCAGTTGAAGAGCGACGACGTCCACTCATGGCGGTCGTTCAGAAAATCGGTTCACCGCTGCTCGGGCGATCCACGCCGGGCTCGAACGCATTCCGCGGGTCGGAGAACAGGTTGTCCGGCTCGCGCTCCGGCAGGTGGTCGATATCGAACTTCTCGAAAATGCTATCGGGCCGGCGATCGCTCGCGATGCGCCCGGTGACGGGATCGATGCGGTACTCGACGATGCCGGGCGGCCGCACCAGCGGGCGCTCGGCCGTGCCGGCGAGCGCCTCGCGCATGAAGCCGGTCCACATGGGCAGCGCCGTGCGGCTGCCTTGCTCGCTCGCGCCGAGCGGGCGGCTCACATCGTCGAAGCCGACCCAGGCCGCACCCACGACGTTGGCGTTGAAACCGACGAACCACGTGTCGCGGCCTTCGTTGGTCGTGCCCGTCTTGCCGGCCAGGTCGTTGCGGCCGAGCTCGCGGCGCGCGCTGGCGCCCGTGCCGCGCAACACGTTGTCGCGCATCATGTCGGTGATCAGGAACGCGTTGCGCGCCGAGATCGCGCGCTCCGCGGCGTGCTGGTTCGGGTACAGCTCCGTCGCATCGGCGACGAGCTCCTCGGTCTTTGCACCGACGCGCGGCGGCGTCTCCGGCGGCGTGTTGCACTCGGCGCAGATCGCGGGCCGTGCCGCATACAAGAGCTCGCCATCGGCCGTCGTCACGCGGTCGATGAAATAGTGCTCGACGCGATAGCCGCCGTTCGCGAACGCCGCGTAGCCCGCGGCAAGGTCGACGGGAGCGACGCCGCCCGAGCCGAGCGCGAGCGACAGGTCCTTCGGGACCGCGGTGTCGTCGAAGCCGAAGCGCTTGACGTGCGCGACGGCCGCGGGTACGCCGATAGTCTGGAGCATGCGCACCGACACGGAGTTCATCGAGTCGAGCAACGCTTCGCGGAGCCGCGAGGGGCCGAAGTATTTGCCGGCGAAGTTCTCGGGCCGCCAGACACGCTCTAGCGCGGCCTGGTAGCCCAGATCGAGCGGCGCGTCGGTAACGACCGTGGCGGGAGTGAAGCCGTTCTCGAACGCCGCCGAGTAGACGAACGGCTTGAACGCCGAGCCCGGCTGGCGCCGCGCCTGCGTGGCGCGGTTGTAGTTGCTGAGAAAGAAGTCGAAGCCGCCCGTCAGCGCCACGACCGCGCCGTCGAGCGGGTCGACCGCGACGAACGCGCCTTGCACCTCGGGGATCTGTGCCAACCGCCAGCCGCCCTCGGCCGTGCGGCGAAACCGCGCGACGTCGCCGGGGCGCAGCACCTCGGCGACGGTCTTCGGTTTCTCGCCCTGGATGTCGTCGGTGACGAACCGTGCCGCCCACTCGACGGCGTCGAGACTGATGGCCTGCACGCCGTGTGCGGCGAAGAACAACTGCCCGTCGAGCTCGCCGGCCGCGAGCACGATCGCAGTTTCGTAATCGAGCAGCGTCGGCGGTGCGTCCTCGAGCAGAGCGCTCAGCGCCTCGGGGTCGTGCGCAATCGACTCACCCGCGGCCGGCTCGGCGTTCTCGCCGCTGCCCGGAAGCTCGACGCGGGCCACTGGCCCGCGGTAGCCGTGGGCCTCGTCGTAGGCCATGAGCCTATCGCGCATCGCCCGGTTCGCAGCCGCCTGGAGCCGGCTGTCGATCGACGTCGTGACCTTGAGGCCGGCCGTCTGGGCATCCTCGCCGAAGCGTTTCACCATCTCGGCGCGCACCATCTCAGCGACGTAAAACGCCTCGATCTGGGTCCGCGTACCGAATTCCCGGCTCAACACGGGCTCGGCCATGGCAATGTCGTATTGTTCCTCGTCGATGGCGCCCGTCTCCTGCATGCGGCGCAAGACATAGCTGCGGCGCGCCACCGCACGTTCGGGGCTCGCGACCGGATTCCAGTCGTTGGGACGCTGCAGGACGCCGGCGAGAATCGCCGTCTCGGAGACCGTGAGGTCGTTCAAACTCTTGCCGAAATACGTCTGCGCCGCCGTCGCCATGCCGTAAGAGCGCTGGCCTAGGAACGAGGTGTTCAAAAAGAGCTCGAGAATTTCTTCCTTGGTGAACTCGCGCTCGATTCGGACGGCGAGAATCCACTCCCTGTACTTATTGGCGAACCGGTCGAAGCCCGAGCTCAAGCCCGCGCGCGAGAACACCTCGAGCGCGCGCGGCAACTGCTGCGTGATCGTGCTGCCGCCGACGTTCCTTCCGCCCGAGCGCAGCTCGTTGATCGCACCGCGGATGATGCCGCGATAGTCGATGCCGGGATGCTCGAAGAAGTGCTCGTCCTCGGCGGCGAGCACGGCCTTGATCAAGAGCGGCGGGATCTCGTCATAGTCGACGGGCGTCCGCTTCCGCTCGCCGAACTCGGCCATGAGCCGGCCATCACGCGTATACACCTGGAGGGGGTTCTGTATGTCGAGGTCGCGGAGCTCGGCAGCCTGCGGCAGGCTCGGCTCGAGGTAGTAGTAGGCGCCGATGAGCAGCGCCGCGACGATCACGGTCGAGGCCGCGCCGGCGGCCAGAATAGTCAACAGAATCTGCGAGTAACGTTTCATCGGTGAAGTTGCATTCTACGCCCTTGCCACGCCCAGGGGCTTTGTGCATAGTCCGCCGCGTCAGGGCAAACCCAGCGAAAGTTGGGGACGCAAAGCCTCCGGTCTACGGGCACGGCGACGATCGCCGGATCTAGGATAGCGGGGCTGCCGAAGCGGTTGAACACCGAGCGCCCCGGCCGAGGCCGGAGCCACGCTTCGCCAGCTCATTACCCGCGAGCCGCCCGCTAAACTCAAGGCCCGTCCGTGCCCGAAAGGGAAACCAGTCACACCCGGCACATTCGGGCGCGGCCGGCGACTTTGCTTTGAGTTTAGGCTTGATCGAGGTATCGAGAGACCCGTCACATCGGTGTATATCCCAGCTGAGATATAGTTAAATTGAGCTATTGACGGCACGTGCAGGATTCTAACCCAACCTCTCGTGTTGGAAAGGAAAAAACTGTGTTCGCGACGCGTGGAAAAGGATCGCTGGTTGGCCTCGACATCACCACCTCATCGGTGAAGCTCATCGAGCTCGCGGCAAGCGGGCGTGGCTACCGAGTCGAAGCCTACGCAGCCGAGCCGACCCCTCCGAACGCCATCAACGAAAAGGCCATCATCGATGCCGACGCCGTCGGCGAAGCCATTCGTCGCGCCCACAAACGCGCCGGCACCAAGACGCGAGAGGCCGCGATCGCCATCAGCGGTGACGCGGCCATTACGAAAGTCATACAGATGCCGAAGCACCTGGGCACGACCGACCTCGAAGGCCAGGTCGAGCTCCAAGCCGATCAATACATCCCCTTCCCGATGGAAGAGGTCAGCTACGACTTCGAGGTCATCGGCGACAGCGAGCGCGATCCCGACATGGTCGACGTGTTGCTCGTGGCGACGCGCACCGAGAACGTCGAGCAGCGCCAGCTGGCCGTCGAGGCCGCGGGCCTGCAGGCGCGCGTCGTCGACGTCGAGGCGTTCGCCGTCGAGAACGCGTGCCAATTGTTGACGCACCAGATGCCCGACGCGGGCTCCGACAAATTCATCGCCATCGTCGACTTCGGCGCCAGCACGACGACGTTCAGCGTGCTCAAGGACTTGAAGGTCATCTACACGCGCGATTTCGCGTTCGGCGGCCAGCAGCTCACCGAAGAGATCATGCGGACCTACGGGCTCAGCATGGAGGACGCCGGTCGGGCCAAGAAAGAGGGCGGCCTGCCGAGCAACTACCAGCCCGAGGTCCTCGACGCGTTCATCGACGACATGTCGCAACAGGTGAGCCGCTCGTTGCAGTTCTTCCTGGCGTCCGGCAGCGGTCGCGAGCAGCCCGATCAGATCTTGATCTGCGGCGGCTGCGCGAACATCCCCGGCGTCGCCGACGTCATCGGCAGCCGTGTGGGCATCGGCACACAGATCGGCGACCCGCTCGGCCAGATGAAGATCTCCGGCCGCGCGAAGTCGCAAGGCGTGGATCGTGACGCAACCGCCCTGCTCACCGCGTGCGGGCTTGCACTGAGGAGCTTCGACTAAGATGCCAAGAATCAACCTACTGCCCTGGCGTGCCGAACAACGCCAGCGGCGCAAGAAGGAATTTCTCGTCGCCTTGGCCGGCACGCTCGTGGTAGCCGCGGGCGTCGTCTACCTGTCGAAGCTGACCGTCGAGGGCTGGACGAGCGCGCAGCGCGGTCGCAACGACATCCTGCGCAGCGAGATCGCCGATCTCGACAAGCAAATCGAAGAAATCACCGGGCTCGAGAGTCAGCGCGAACGGTTGCTCGCACGCATGCAGGTCATCGACCAGCTGCAGCGGTCGCGGCCCGAGATCGTGCACCTGTTCGACGAGATCGTGAACGCCGTTCCCGAGGGTGTGAACCTCACCGAGGTCGTGCAACTCGCGGACCGCGTCGAGATGCGCGGCCTGGCGCAGTCGAGCACGCGCGTGTCGGCGCTCATGCGCAACATCGAAGATTCCGAGTGGCTCAGGAATCCGGGGCTCGACGTGGTCGAGACCGTCACGGCGGGGTTCGATCGCTCCTCGCAGTTCAAGGTTTTCGCGCAGCAGGTCTCGCAGGCCGGCGCGCCTGAAGGCGAAGCCGCCGAAGGGGTGGGCCAATGAGCATCGTCGACGAGCTACGCTCACTCGACACGAGCGACCCGGGCCGTTGGCCACTCCCGATCCGCGTCGGCGCCGTCGGTATCGTCTTCGTCGCCGTCGTCGCCCTCGGCGTCTATCAATTCGTGATTCGGGCCGAGGTCCCGGCGCTCGAGCGCGCTCAGGGCGACGAAACGGAGCTCAGGGGCCAGTTCGAGGATCGCCAGCGCAAGGCCGCCAACTTCGACGCCTATCGCGCGCAACTCGCGGAGATCGAGCGCGACTTCGGCGCCATGCTGCGGCAGCTGCCCGGCAAGACCGAGGTGCCGAGCCTGCTCGTCGACATCTCGCAGACGGGCCTCGGTGCCGGCCTCGAGGAGCAGCTCTGGCAGCCGACGGCCGAGATTCACAAGGACTTCTACGCGGAGCTGCCGATCAAGCTGCGCTACACGGGCAGCTATCACGAGTTCGGCAGTTTTGTGAGCGGCATCGCGGCACTGCCGCGCATTGTGACTTTACATGACATCACGATTCGCCGTGCCAGCAGCGAGTCGTCGCCCGACGAGCTCACGCTCGATGCCACGGCGAAGACCTATCGCTATCTCGACGAAGAAGCGACGGAGGGACAATGACGAGCCGTAGCGCATTCTCGACGCGTTGGTTGGCCGCCGCGGTAGCCGCGACGGCCTTGAGTGCCTGTGGCGGCGCCAACGACGACCTGCGCGAGTACATCGATGAGGTCAAGGCACGGCCCGGCGGCCGCATCGAGCCGTTGCCGCAGATTCAGCCCGCGCCGACGTACGTCTACGAGCCCGGCACGCGGCGCTCGCCGTTCGTGCCCGATGCGCCGCAGCGCCGGGTCAGCAACGATCCGAATGCCATCGACGGCCCGGATCAAAATCGGCCGCGCGAGTTCCTCGAGCAGTTCCCGCTCGACACGCTCACGATGGTCGGCACGCTCGCCGATCGGCGCGCGAGCTTCGGTCTCGTGCAAACCACGGACGGACTCGTGCATCGCGTTTCCGTGGGCAATCACCTGGGCCAGAACTATGGCCGCATCATCGCGATTTCGGATTCCGAGATTCAATTGGTGGAGATCATCTCCGACGGTCTCGGCGGGTACTTGGAGAGACCTGCTGCGATCGCTTTGGCCGATTGAAGCGCAGAGGAGTTTTAGGGAGTGAACCGTATGCAGATTTCAGCGCCCGTCCGCCGCGAGGACGTTTCGAAGTGGCTCGGCCTTGTCGCGAGTGTCGCGAGCTTGCTCGCGCTCGGCCTCCTGGCTCCCGTAAGCGCACAGGACGCGCTGCGGCTCGAGGCCATCGACGTGCAGCCCCTGCCGGGCCAACAGGTCGAGCTGCGGCTGCGGCTCAGCGGCCCCGCGCCCGAGCCGATGAGCTTCACGATCGACGACCCCGCGCGCATCTCGCTCGATCTGCCGAATACGACGCTCGCGCTCGACTCGCGCCGGCAAGAGGCCAACGTAGGGCCGCTGACCACGATCCTCGCGGCCGAAGCGAATGGCCGCACGCGCATCGTGCTCAATTTGAGCTCGATGGTTCCATACCAGACGCGCGTCGACGGTAACGACGTCGTCGTCCGCATCGGCCAGGCTCCGGGCGAGAGCGCAGCGCCGGTATTCGCCGCGCAGCCGAGCCAGACCCCGGCCACGCGCGCGGCGGCCACGGGCGACCGCTCGATCCGCAACATCGACTTCCGCCGCGGAGCCGATGGCTCCGGCCAGGTGGTCGTCGAGCTCAACGACCCGCGCACGACGGTCGACGTGCGGCAGGAGGGCGGCCGCATCGTCGTCGACTTCCAGAACACGACGCTGCCGCAGGAGCTCCTGCGCCGGCTCGACGTCACCGACTTCGCCACGCCCGTCTTCACGGTCGACGCGCTGCGCTCGAACCGCGACGCGCGCCTCGTCGTGACGGCGGCAGCCGAATACGATCAGGTCGCGTATCAATCCGACAATCAGTTCACGCTCGAGCTCAAACCGCCCGTCGAGCAGGTGGCTGCTGCGTCGGGCGCGTTCGGCGAGGATCGCGAGTACACGGGTGAGCGGCTCACGCTGAATTTCCAGGATCTCGAGACGCGCGCGGTGATCCAGCTCATCGCCGACTTCAGCGGCATCAACATCATCGCCAGCGACACGGTGCAAGGCAGCGTGACGCTGCGCCTGCAAAACGTGCCGTGGGATCAGGCGCTCGACATCGTCATGACGACGAAGGGCCTCGACATGCGCCGCAACGGCAATGTCATGATCGTCGCGCCGGCCGAGGAGATCGCGGCGCGCGAGCAGGCCGCGCTCGAGGCTCTGCAAGCGCTCCAGGAGCTCGAGCCGCTGCGTTCCGAGTTCATCCAGGTCAATTACGCCAAGGCGTCGGAGCTGGCGGCGCTGGTCCAAGGCGAAGGCGCGAACTCCTTGCTCTCCGACCGCGGCAGCGTCGCGATCGACGAGCGCACCAACACGCTGCTCGTCAACGACACGGCGTCGAGCCTCGCCAACGTGCGCCGCCTCGTGACGACGCTGGACGTCCCGGTGCGCCAAGTGCTCATCGAGAGCCGCGTGGTCATCGTCAGCGACGACTACAGCCGCGAGCTCGGCGTGCGCTTCGGCACCACGTCGGTGAACGACAATTCCGGCAACGGCCTCATCGGCTTGACGGGCACGGCCGGCGGCGCCGGCGCGCTCGTGGGCAACCCGACGATCGGTGGTCCTGGTGGCTCCATATTGCCGGTGCCCGCGCCGCCGGCCGGCTCGCGCTACAACGTCAACCTGCCCGTCGTAAGCCCGGCCGGCTCGATCGCGCTCGCGATCTTAGGCAACGATTACCTCGTCGATCTCGAGCTATCGGCGCTCCAGGCCGAGGGCGAGGGCCGCGTGATCTCGACACCGCGCATCGTGGCCACGAACCAGCGCGAGGCCCGCATCCTCCAGGGTACCGAGATTCCCTATCAGGAAGCGTCATCGAGCGGCGCCACGACGACCCAGTTCAAGGAAGCCGTGCTGAGCCTCTTAGTCATACCGCAGATCACGCCCGACAACCGCATCATCATGGATCTCACCGTCACCAAGGACGCGGTCGGCGAAATCTTCAATGGGGTGCCGTCGATCGACAAGCGCTCGCTCACGACGCAGGTCGTGGTCGACGACGCGCAGACGGTCGTGCTCGGCGGCGTCTACGAGACCGAGATCGTCAGGAGCGAGTCCAAGGTGCCGGGCCTCGGCAACATCCCGGGCATCGGTCTTCTGTTCCGCAACCGCGTGACCGAGAACAACAACGCCGAGCTCCTGATCTTCGTGACCCCGAAGATCCTGCACGAGGGCGCCCGCCTGTAGTAGCCGCTCCCTCGTAACACTCCCCTCGAGCGACGGCCGCCTTTTTAGGCGGCCGTCGCGTCTTTGAGTATCCTTGGAGCGCATGCTGGGTGCGCGCAACGTCTATCTCATCGGCCCCATGGGCTCCGGCAAGACCGCCGTGGGTCGGCGGCTCGCCGTGCTGCTCGGCAAGGAGTTCTTCGACAGCGACGCCGAGATCGAGAAGCGCACGGGCGTCGACATCCGCTACATCTTCGAGCGCGAGGGCGAGCCCAAATTTCGCGTCCGCGAGCGCGAGGTCATCGCCGATCTCACGAAGCGCGACGACGTCGTCGTAGCCACGGGCGGCGGCGTCGTCCTCGATGCTGCCAACCGCGAGCGCCTCGCGGCCACGGGCGCGGTCGTCTACCTCGAGACCGACCTCGACACCCTCGTGCGTCGCACGCGGAGGGCGAAGGTGCGGCCGCTGCTCATGACCGACGATCCGCGCTCCGTGCTCGAGGGGCTCATGGAGGTCCGCCGGCCGCTCTACGAGCAGCTCGCGGACCTCCGCATCGAGACGACCGGGCGGCAAGTGCGGGCCGTGGCGGCGGACGTGGCGCAGCGGCTCGCGCAGCGCGTTGCAAAAAACGGCTCCGCCTGAGACGCTTCGGCGCGTGGAAACCATCGTCGTCGCGCTCGGCGAGCGCAGCTACCCCATTCACGTCGGCCCTAAGCTACTCGCCGACGCGGCCCTCTACGATCTTACGGCCGAACAGGTCCTCGTCGTGACCAACGACGTCGTCGCGCCTCTGTACCTGCCGCGCGTGCAGGCCGCGCTCGCCGGCCGCGATGTCGCCACGATCGTCCTGCCCGACGGCGAGCGCCACAAGACTCTCCGCACGTTCGCGACGGTCATCGACCGGCTCGTCGACGCGCGTTTTCACCGCGATTCGTGCCTCCTTGCCCTCGGCGGCGGCGTCATCGGCGACCTCACGGGATACGTCGCCGCGAGCTACCAGCGCGGCATCGACTTCGTGCAGATCCCGACGACACTGCTCGCTCAAGTGGACTCCTCGGTCGGCGGTAAGACGGCCGTCAACCATGCGCGCGCGAAGAACATGATCGGCGCGTTCCACCAGCCGATCGCGGTCTTGGCCGATACCGACACGCTGCGCACACTGCCGCCGCGCGAGCTTGCGGCCGGGCTCGCCGAGGTCATCAAGTACGGCATCATCGTCGACGCGCAGTTCTTCGCCTGGCTCGAAGAGCACATCGACGAGCTCAAAGCACTCGACGCGACCGCGCTGACCCACGCGATTCGCCGCAGCTGCGAGATCAAGGCGAGCATCGTGGCCGAGGACGAGCGCGAGCACGGCCGGCGCGCACTACTCAACTTGGGACACACGTTCGGCCACGCGCTCGAGGCCATCGGCCACTACGAGCGCTGGCTACACGGCGAGGCCGTCGCCATCGGCACCGCACTTGCGGCGCGAACGTCGCTGGCGCTCGGCTGGCTTCCCGCTAAAGACTGCGAGCGCATCGAGAAACTCCTCACGCGCGCGGGATTGCCGACCAAGGCATCGGGAGTCGGAGCCGACGAGCTGCTCGACCACATGCGCGGCGACAAGAAAGCCGATCGCGCCGGGCTCAAGCTGATCCTCGTCGAGGCGCTCGGCCGCGCCGTCGTGGCGCGAGCGCCCCCGGAGGACACGTTGCGCGGCGTGCTCGCCGCTCTGCTCGCGTGACGGAGATCCGGAGCGACCTCGCCCCGTACGCCGCGCTCGCGGCCGGCTCGCGCGGCCGCCGCCATCCGGAGCCCCCGCCGGCGCTGCGCACCGAGTTTCAACGCGACCGCGACCGCGTCATCCACGCGGCCGCGTTCCGCCGCCTCGTCTACAAGACCCAGGTATTCGTCAACTACGAAGGCGACCTCTATCGCACGCGCCTCACGCATTCGCTCGAGGTGGCGCAGATCGCGCGCACCGTGGCGCGCGCGCTGCGCCTGAACGAGGATCTCGTCGAAGCGATCAGCCTCGCTCACGACTTGGGGCATACGCCGTTCGGCCACGCGGGCCAGGACGCGCTCAACGAGTGCATGCGCGAGTTCGGCGGCTTCGAGCACAATCTCCAGTCGTTGCGCGTCGTCGACGAGCTCGAGGACCGCTACGCCGCGTTCCGCGGCTTGAACCTCACGTTCGAGACGCGCGAAGGAATACTGAAGCACTGCTCGTTGCGGCACGCGCTTGAGCTCGGCGACGTGGGCCGGCGCTTCATCGACCGAACGCAGCCGGGGCTCGAAGCCCAGCTCGCCAACATCGCCGACGAGATCGCCTACAACAATCACGACGTCGACGACGGCCTGCGCTCGGGGTTAGTGACGCTCGAGCAGCTCGCCACGCTGCCGTTCTTCGCGGAGCACCTGCAGCGTATCCGCCTCCGGCATCGGGACTTGAAGCCGCAGCGGCTGCGCAGCGAGGCCGTGCGCGAGATGATCGGCGAGCTCGTCACCGACCTCGTCGCTACGAGCGCGGCGGCCATCGCGCGCGCGGCGCCGCGGCATATCGACGACGTCCGCGCCTTGCCGCACGCGCTCATCGAATTCGGCGCGCCCCTCAAGGCCGCGCAGCGCGCGCTCAAGGAATTCCTACGCGACTCGCTTTACACGCACCCGCACGTGCGGCGTATGACGGAGCAGGCGCAAGAGACCGTGCGTTTCTTGTTCGCGGAGCTCATGGCCGACTACGGCCGCATGCCCGAGGAGCACGCCACGCACGCTAAAGCGGCCGCCGCCGCGGGCGACGCGGCGGGGGCCGCGCGCGTCGTGGCCGACTACATCGCCGGCATGACCGACCGGTTCGCGCTTGAGAAGCGCGACGCGCTGCGCGGCAGCCCGAGCCGCTGATAGAATTCGCGCGTGGTCGCCCTCCGCCCGACACCTGCCGGCCGAATCGCCAACCGCGAACGGCTCATATTCGCGCTCGACGTGCCGGATCTCGACGCTGCGCAGCGGCTCGTCGAGCGGCTCGCCGATGCCGTGGCGTTCTACAAGATCGGCCTCGAGCTCGCGACCTCGCCGCACTACTTCCGCCTGCTCGATTGGCTCCTCGGCCGCGACAAGAAAGTCTTCACCGACCTGAAGCTCTACGACATTCCAGCGACGGTCTCGGCCGCGGTGCGCCAGATCAGCAAGTCCGGGGCGTCGTTCCTCACGGTGCACGGCGATCGGGCGATCATGGAGGCGGCCGCACAGAGCAAGGGCGACGAGCTTAAGGTTCTCGTCGTCACGGTGCTCACGAGCATCGCGCCGCGCGATCTCGCCGAGATGGGCATCGGCCTCGCGGTCGAGGAGCTCGCTTTGTTGCGCGCGCGCCAAGCCGTCGCCGCAGGCTGCGACGGCATCATCGCCTCGGGCCTCGAAGCCCCGGCGCTGCGCCGCGCGCTTGGGAAGCAGGCGCTCATCGTCACGCCGGGCATCCGCCCTGCCGACGCGCAGGGAGCAGTCGACGCGGGCAGGGATGCCCGCGGTAGA
>CAZCZE010000016.1:0-79773 GCA_964503125.1 uncultured Gammaproteobacteria bacterium | reverse complement strand
ACTTCCGCAAGGGCGGCGAGACGTGGATTGCCGGCAGCTACGATCCCGACCTCAACCTGACCTACTGGGGGATCGCGCAGGCCAAGCCGTGGATGCCGGCCAGCCGCGGCACCACCGTCTTCGACGCCGCGCTGTACGCGGCATCGACCGTCGCGCTGAACGCCGACGACGGATCGCTGGCGTGGCACTTTCAGCACGCGCCCGGCGAATCGCTCGATCTCGACGAGGTCTACGAGCGCGTGCTCGTCGACGTCGACGGCGAGCGCACGCTTTTCACGATCGGCAAGCCCGGCGTCCTCTGGAAGGTCAACCGCCAGACCGGCCGCTACGCCGACCATCGCGAGACGGTTTTCCAGAACGTCTACGAGAGTTTCGATCCCGAGACCGGCGAGCCGCGCTACCGCCGGGACATCATCGACAACAAGCCCGGCGAGTGGGTGTCGTCGTGCCCGAGCACCGAGGGCGGTCACAACTGGCAGGCGATGACCTATCACGCGCCGAGCCGCCAGCTCGTGATTCCGCTGTCGCAGAGCTGCATGGAGATCCGCGGGCGCATGGTCGAGCTCGTGCCGGGCTCTGGCGGCACACAAGCCGACCGGCGTTTCTACGAGATGCCCGGCAGCGACGGCAACATCGGCCGGCTCGCGGCGTTCGACGTCGACACGCTCGAGGAGGCGTGGGCGATCGAGCAGCGCGCGCCGTTTCTCACCGGCGTGCTCTCGACCGCCGGCGGCGTGGCGTTCGTCGGCGATCTCGACCGGGTCTTCAAGGCCGTCGACGTCCGCACGGGCCGGATTCTCTGGCAGACGCGGCTCGCGACCTCGGTGCAAGGCTTTCCCGTGAGCTTCGCGGTCGACGGCCGGCAGTACGTGGCCGTGACGACGGGACTCGGCGGCGGCAGCCCGCGGCTCGTGCCGCAGCTCATCGCGCGCGAGATTCAGCCGCCGCAGCGCGGCCACGCGCTCTACGTGTTCGCGTTGCCCGACGAGCGCTGACCGCGCTCGCGACGGACCGCCCGGTTTGCACGTATCATCCCCGTACCCCACGATTTCCGCCGCTGAGGAGCGCTCGTAGCATGCCGTCGATCAAAGATCTCACCATCGTCAACTCGAACACCGCCGCAGCCAAGAAGGTCGAGCACGGCTTCGAACGCACGCTTTGCAGCCCGGAGCTTTGCGATTCGAAGAATCTCACGGTCTACAAGCGCACGATCCAGAAGGGCAAGCACTACGAGCTCAAAGCCGGCAAGGACTATCACCTCGTCTACGTGATGAACACACCGAGCAAGGGCCAGGTGAGCTACAAGGGCGAGGCGCATGCCGCCGAAGAGGGCGCCGGTGTACTGCTGATCCCCGGCGACGCCGCGCGCTTCGAAGCGGCCGGCGGCGACCTCGATTTGCTGCACATGATCGTGCCGAAGCCGCCGGCCGCCGTCGAAGACGGTCTACCGGGAGGCCCGGGCTACTTTTTCAACCGGCAGACGTTGCGCGGGCTCAGTGACGCGAGTGGCGGGCGCGTGCGCCGGTTCTGCGCGGAGTCGAGCGTGCGCCTCACCGACGGCAGCCGGCTCACGCCGACCAACGCGATTCAGGCCGGCGAGATGCACTACAACGAAGGCGGCTCGTCGCCGTATCACCTGCACAAAGGCACCGCCGCGAATCCCGACGGAGCAGCGCACTGTTACATGACGTTCAAGGGACGCGGCAAGGTCGAGGTCGCGGATAGCTCGCAGGAAATCGAGCCCGGCACGCTGGTGTATTTCCCGCCCGGCGTGCCGCATCGCTTGCGCGCGCACGGCGGCACGCTCGACTACTTCGAGATCCAGGCGTGGCGCAGCTTCAAGACCACGATCCTGAGCGAGGAGCCGCTCGGCTTGAAGTGGTACTACGAGCGCGAGAAGCCCGGCGCCGCGCTCCAAGAGTGGAACCAGAGCTGAGGGGTGCAGCTTACGTCCGCGAACGCGCGGGCGCGCTCATCGATTGAAGGAGATGGCGATTCCTGACGTAACCGGCTTGCTCGCGTTCGTTATCGCGGCCTTGGTGGTTCTATTGATTCCGGGTCCCGGCGTGCTGTACGTCGTCGCGCGCAGTGTCGCGCAGGGGCAAAGGGCCGGCTTGGTATCCGTGCTCGGCTTGTCCGCCGGCGCTTTCGTGCACGTGGTCGCGGCGACGGTTGGTCTGTCCGCTGTTCTGCTCGCGTCTGCGACGGCGTTCGGCGTCGTCAAGCTGCTCGGCGCCGCGTACTTGATCTACCTGGGAATCCGCGCGTTTTTGACGCGTGGCTCCAACGACTACGTGGAAGCTTCGGTCCCTCGCTCGCTGCGGCGAGTATTCCGAGACGGCGTGATCGTGAGCGTTCTCAATCCGAAAATCGCGGTGTTTTTTCTCGCGTTTTTGCCGCAATTCGCGGACCCGCTTCGCGGATCCGTTTCGCAGCAGATCTTTCTCCTGGGATTCCTCTACTGCATGCTCTCTCTGTGCACTGACGGGGCATACGCGTTGTTGGCGAGTCACCTCCGACACTGGCTCGGCGGACCGGTCGCTCGTAGCCCGATTCCGCGTTACGCCACCGGCGCGGTCTATGTCGGATTGGGAGTCAGCACCGCGCTCGCCGAACGGCAGTAGGCGGAACCACAGCTGATCAGGGCTCGTCGTCGTCGCGGTCTTTCTTCGTGAAGACGAGATCCGGCGCGATCATCTCTTCTTGTTGCGGCGATTCCTGATCGGATACCTGCGCACTCGAATGACCGGTGCCCACGGCCGCCGGTTTCTTCTCGACCCAGCCCGCATTCGCGATGAGCTGATTGATCGTGCCGTCGCTCGTCTCTTCGGCCGCTACCGGCGCTCGCGTCGGGCGGTCGTTCGGCTGGCGAAAACCGCCCTGCGCGATCTGCTTTCGCAACTGGTCGCGTCCGGCCTTCAGGACCTTGATCACGCTGAGCGCATCGCTCAACTCGCGTAGCGTGTGTTCGTGCCCGCCGCCGAGCCCCGCGAGAATCTCCTCTTTTTCCTTGAGCTCGCTTTCGGTCGCCGCGAGTTTGTCGCGGACCTCGGCGAGCTGCTTCGCATAACTTTTCTCGAGGATTTCGAGCTTGAACGTGGACGCATCGAGCGCTTCGCGGATCGTGGCCGTGGCCTTGCGCTCCTCGGCGAGCTCGAGCTCGAGCTGTTTGATGACGCCGTCGCGCGGATCCTTTCCGGACTCCGCGGTTTGGCCGGCACCGTCTGCCGGAGCAGGTTCCGGCTTCGATTCCTTGCTGCGCTTGGCAAACATGGCGAATCCTGGCGACTTGGCCGACAAAAGCGTAGTCCCGGCGCGGCGCGCCCGCGTGGAACGGGGTCACAGCCTGGCCTTGGGCCCGCGTGCGCCGGCCCATCGGCTTGACCGCCAGGGCCGGACCGGCTGTACTGAAAACGGCTCTGGTTCATGGTTCGGAGCAGGAAGGGGGCGGATGGGCGGAGTTCGCGAGGGCGTAGGCGCGCTGTTGTTGCTGGCGACGACGTTCACCTCGGTCGCTTCGGCACAGCTCGCGCCGCCGCACGTTCCGGGCTTACGGGGCGCTCCGTTCCCGTCGGTCAATCCGCCGCCCGACCTCGGCAGCTTCGGCTTTGGATCCGAGTGGGACGCCAAACCGCCGCCCGGCATTGCGCCGCTCGATCGCGACCTGTTCACGAGCAAGGACTTCTACGAGGACCGCGACCGCTGGCTCGACCCGCGTTATTGGCGCTGCAACAGCCCGCGGCAGATCACCGACATGCGCAGCGGCGGCGCGGGGCAGGGCACGGCCGACCCGCGCATCGGCGCAAACCCGCCGAGCTCGGCACGGTGGGGCGACTGCAGCAAGGACTGGCCGCGCGAGAACATCGTGAGCCCTTACAGATTCGCGACCGCGACCGAGCACTACGCCGCGCTCGAGGCCGACGCGGCGCGCCGCGGCGGCCCGACGCGGCACACGTACGCGACGATGCCGAAGTGGGACGGCGTCTACGGCGAGTACTTGCCCGACGGCCGGCGAGTCTGGAACTACGGCCGCGCCACGCAGGCGCCGACATTCCTGTCGATCCTGACACCCGAGTATCAGGAACGCATGGTCCGCCAGCTCTACCACGAAGGCATCAACGCCGCCCATCAGTGGTCCGCTTCGTACTGCTGGCCCGAGGGTTTCATGCGCCAGTGGGCCACGGGGCCGAAGCCGCAGCGCATCGTCGTGACTCCCGAGGTCGTCGTGTTCTTGGGCAGCAGCAGCGGCAACATCGTGCGCACGGCGCACGTCGGCCGTGAATTCCCGCTCGGGCAAGGGATCCCGCAGTGGTACGGCGATACGATCGCGTTCTGGGACGGCGACGCGCTCGTCATGCACACGGCCAACGTGCAGGGTTGGACGCAGCACACGACCTGGGAATTCAGCTACGACTTCGAGACCGTCGAGATCCTGACGCCGGTTCACGACGCCGCGGGCAAGCTCCGAGGAATCGATTGGGAGACGATCGTCTACGACCCGGAAGCGCTCGCGGAACCCGTGCGCATCCTCTGGCACCGCAACTATCAACAGAGCTGGAGCGAAGCGGGGCGGCTCGGTTGGGCCGAGTGCACGCGCGCGCTGTATCCGGTCGACGGCTTTGCGACGCAGGTGGCGCCGGGCCAGACCATCGAGTTCACGGTGCCCGACATGTTCGATCGGCCATGGGCGAAAATCTGGGAAGAGTATTTCGAGCAGGACATGAATCGGCCGAAGCGCGAGCCCGACCTCGGCTTCAACTGACCGATCGATGCCAGGGGACGAATAGCGATGAAGCAAGCATCTTTCGCAGCCACCCTGTTTGGCGGCAGCTTGGCACTCGGCTTGCTGCCGGCGACGGCGAGCGGTCACCACTCCTACGCGATGTACGACGGGAGCGTCTATAAGGTGTTCACGGGCGTCATCGTGCGAATCGTGCCGAACGCCGCGCACTTCGAGATGCATTTCGTGCCGCTCAACGACGAGCGCAACGCGCTCGTGCGCGACGACAAGGGCGAGCAGCTCGTCTGGATCGTGCAGATGGAGAGCGCGGCCGAAGCCTTCCGCCACGGCATCACGCGCGAGAGCTTCCCTCAAGGCACGGTCATGAGCATGGGCGTGCACCCGCGGCGTGACGGCAAGCCCGCCGGCGACCGCGGCGACTCCGGTCTCTTCCAATGCCCGAAGGGCAAAGTGCCCGAGCCCGGTAAGCATTGCGACTCGGTCGACGGCGCCACCGCGTTCGGCGAGGGCGTGCTGCCGCCCGAAGGTCCTATGCGTCGCGGTGAGTGAGCGCCGCCCGCCGCTATTGTTTTACAGTAAAAAACACCAGTAACGCTCTGAATAACAAGGAGACAGATCCCATGAAAATCCGCCCATTGACCGTGGCGTTGGTGGTCGTGTTCGGCGCCGGCTTCGTCGCCGGGCAGCTGCTCGACGGCGCCTCGAGCGCACAAGCGCAGGCCCAGAAGGTTTTCGAGCTGCGCACCTACACGTCGCCCGACGGCCGGCTCCCCGACCTCCTGGCGCGCTTCCGCAACGACACGCTGCGCATCTTCGCGAAGCACGGCATGGAGAACGTGGGCTACTGGGTTCCTGCCGATGCGCCGGCGTCGAGCAACACACTCATCTATGTCCTGGCGCACGACAGCCGCGACGCGGCGACCAAGAGCTGGGCGGCATTCCGCGCGGACCCGGAATGGCAGGCCGTGGCCGAGCGAACCCAGGCCAATGGCCCGATCGTCTCGAAGGTGGAGACTGTGTTTCTCACGACGACGGACTTTTCGCCACTCAAGTAGCGTTGCCCACGGGAGACGACCATGAATAGAGCACATCTCAGGATCGGGCGCACGGCGGCGTGCGTCGCCGCGTTCGTGGGTGTGTGCGCGTTTTGGATCGCGCAGGCGCAGCAAAACACGGACGCTGCACGTTTCACGGGCGTGAGCCGCGCGCTCGAGGCCGAAGGCTGGCGCCTCTCGCGCCGCTCGTTCGAGCCCGGCGCGCGCACGGCCTGGCACCGGCACCCCGGCGGGCAGCTCCTGTTCGTCGAGAGCGGCCGCGCACGCCTCCAAGAGCGCGGCGGCACGTTGCGCGAGCTCGCGATGGGCGAGAGCCACTACACGGGGAACGTCGAGCACTGGCATGGCGCCACACCCGACGCGGAGTTTCGCCAGGTGGCGTTGAGCCGTGGCGACGCGGGCGAGACCGCCTGGCTCGAGCACGTCACGGACGCTCAGTACCAAGGCCGTTGATGCGCTATCTCGTTCGCGCGCGCGTGCGGCCGAATCGCCACGAGGCCCTGCTCGAGGCGATCGACAGACGCATGCTAGGCCGCGGCTCGGTGGCCGAAGGCGAGTACCTGCGGAACATGGCCGAGGCGCGCGTGCTCGCCGACGGCAGCGTGAAATGGGTCGAAGTCTGCTACTGCGCCACGCCGCTCGACGAGGAACGCCCTTATTGGTCGGCGTACTTCGAGCTCGAGCGCATCAAAGATGCACATCGCCGCAGCGAATGCCGGCACGAGGACGGCTCGCAGCCGTGGTCTTGCGACGACTGCGACTGCACGACGCGGCTCACGGCCAAGCTCGCCAACCAAGGCGAGCCCTTCGTCGAGTCGCTACGCCGACGCGCGAAGCGGTATAGTGACACGCGCTAAACCCCTGATGCACAAGGCATGAATCGACTTCGGCGGCAATTCCTGCGACAGCTCGGCGGCGCCGGCATCGCCCTGGCCTCGGGCACACTGCCGGTACCGCTCGCGCGCGCGCAAAACGCGCGGGCTCCCGGTCTCGCAATGACCGACCTCGGCGGGGACTTGAGCATCGTCGCCGGCGCCGGCGGCAACGTCGTCGTGCATTCGGGACGCGAAGGCTTGTTGCTCGTCGACAGCGGCGCACCCGCGAGCGCGGCCTCGCTCAAGGCCTTCCTCGCCGAGCGCTTCGGCGGTGCGGCCGTCGGCGTGCTGGTCAACACCCACTGGCATCTCGGGCATACGGGCGGCAACGACACGCTCGTCGGCGATCGGTCGATCCCGATCATCGCGCACGAGAACACGCGGCTCTGGATGAGCACCAAGTTCTACGTCGACTGGGAGGACCGGCACTACGAGCGCCGCGCGCCGGCGGCTCGGCCCAACCAGACGTTTTTCACCTCGGACCGCCAGCCGCTCACGCTCGATTTTGGCGGCGAGGAAGTCGCGTATGGCCACCTGCTCGAGGCACACACCGACGGCGACCTCTACGTGCGTTTCCTCGAGCACAACGTCGTCGTCGCCGGCGGGGCCGTGACGGCCGAGCGCTATCCCGTGCTCGACTTCAGCACGGGCGGGTGGATCGGCGGCATGGCCGACGCGACGAGCAAGCTGCTCGCGATGACCGACGCGGCAACGCTCATCGTGCCCGACGTCGGTCCCGTGCAGCGGCGCAGCGATCTCGAAGCCCAGCTCACGATGCTTACGACCGTGCGCGAGCGCATCGAAGCCATCGCGCTCCAAGGCCGCGGCGTCGAGGACATGATTGCCGAGCGCATCACGAAGGACTTCGACGAGCGCTACGGCGAGGACTCGGCGCAGTTCATCGCCAACGCCTACGAAGGCATGTGGTGGAGCCGCCTGCGCGGTATCGTGGCGTGACGCATGCTGCGTAATTCGTTTAGCCCGGGGTTTCTGCTCGCGATGACGTTACTCGTCGCTGCGTGCTCCGAATCGCCCGAGGAGGCGCTGGCCAATCGCTGGCCGATGCTCGAGCAGTACTGCACCGAGTGTCACAACGACGCCGAGCAAGCGGGCGGCATGTCGCTCGAAGGGGTGATGCCCGTAGACGTCGCCACCAACCCAGAGCGGTGGGAGACCGTCGTGCGCCGCTTGCGCGGCAGCGTCATGCCGCCGCCCGGCGGTGTGCATCCCGGCATCGTCGAGGTGGGCGGGCTCGTCGCGGCGCTCGAAGCGAGTCTCGATGCGGCTGCGGCGGCGCGCGGCGCAGCGCCGGGGCGCGTCATGTTGCACCGGCTCAACCGCATCGAGTACGCGACGGCCGTGAGCGATCTGCTGGGCGTCGACGTCGATGCCACGCGGCTGCTGCCGCCGGATGCCACGAGCGACGGCTTCGACAACGTCGCGGAAGTGCTGCGCGTCACGCCGACCTATCTCGACCAGTACATCGCGGCCGCGCGCGCGGTCAGCCTACGTGCCGTGGGCAGCCCTACGCCTAAGCTCGCGCGCGCCGAGTACGTGTCGGCGAACCGCAATCACTCGGTGCACGTCGACGGGCTGCCGCTCGGCACGCGCGACGGGCTCGCCGTGACGCATCACTTCCCGGCGGACGGCGAGTACGTATTCAACCTGCGCGTGTCGGCCGAGCCCGGCGCCGAGCTCAGCGCCTATCGGCGCAGCTGGCTCGCGTATCCGCATCGCGTGATCCTCGCCATCGACGGCGAACGCGTGTTCGAAGGGGAACTCGGCGGCGAGGACGACTTGCGGGATCTCGATCGCTTCCAAATCGTCACGGTCAACGCGATCAAGGATCGTTTCCGCAACATCCGGCTCCCCGTCAAGGCGGGCGACCGCGAGGTCGTCGCCACGTTCATCGCGCGCACGCGTGCCGAATCGGACTACGTGCTCGAAGGATTCGTGCCGGGCGAGGGCGTGCCCGACGTGCCGCTCATGCTCGGGTTCGACGTCACGGGCCCGTATGAGCCCACGGGCCTTGGCGACGGGCTGCGCAGCCGCGAGCGCATCTTCATTTGCGAGCCGCAGACCGCAGTTGCCGAGCTGCCGTGCGCCGAGCGAATCCTGAGCAACCTCGCGCGGCTCGCGTTCCGCCAGCCGGCGAGCGAAGCGGATCTCGAGCGGCTGCTCGCGTTTTACGCCCAAGGCGCCGAAGCCGGCGGCTTCGAGGCCGGCGTGCAGAAGGGGCTGCTCGCGATCCTGTCGAGCACGAAATTCCTCTATCGCGCCGAGCCCGGCGGCCCGCCCGCAGGGGTCGAACCCGGCGCCGTCTATGCCATCTCCGATCTCGAGCTCGCGTCGCGGCTCGCGTTCTTCCTGTGGAGCCAGGGCCCCGACGCGGAGCTGCTCACGCTCGCCGAGAGCAAGCGCCTCCGCGACGCCGACGTCTACGCGCGTCAAGTCGAGCGGCTGCTCGACGATCCGCGCTCGCGCTCGCTCGTCACGAATTTCGCGTTCCAGTGGCTCAGCGTGCGCGACATCGAGGTCATCGACCCCGACCCCAAGCTTTATCCCTCCTTCGACGCCGACTTGCGCCAGGCTTTCGCGAAGGAGATGGAGCTCTTCGCCGACAGCATCCTGCGCGACGAGCGCCGCAGCGTCGTCGAGCTGCTCACGGCCTCGCACACGTTCGTCAACGAACGGCTCGCGCGTCACTACGGCATTCCCGGCGTGCTCGGCGACCGGTTCCGCCGCGTCGAGCTCGAAGATCCGCATCGTTGGGGCCTGTTCGGCAAGGGCAGCGTGCTGCTCGCCACCTCGTATCCCGATCGCACATCGCCCGTGCTGCGCGGGGCGTGGGTCATGGAGCACGTGCTCGGTGTCCCGCCCACGCCGCCGCCGCCCGGAGTCGAGACCAACCTCACCGCGTCGACGGAGCGGCCGACGTCGGTGCGCGAGCGCCTCGCGCTGCACCGCACGCAGAGCTCGTGCAACCATTGCCACGGCGTCATCGATCCGCTCGGTCAAGCGCTCGAGAGCTACGACGCGATCGGCGAGTGGCGTGCCCGCGAGCGCGACAGCGGCGTCACGATCGACTCGACGGGCAACTTAGCCGACGGCCGGCCCGTGAACAGCCCCTCGGAGCTCCGCGAGGCGATCGCGGCCGAGCCCGAGAAATTCGTCCAGACCGTGGCCCAGAACCTCATGACGTATGCGCTCGGGCGCCGCGTCGAGTACTACGATATGCCCGCTGTGAGGGCCGTCGTGCGCGAGGCGGCCGAAAGCGATTATTCTTTTGCAGCGATCGTCAAAGGCGTGGCCTTGAGCCCGCCGTTCCGGCTGCGCAGCGCGCCCGAGGTGGCGCCGAGCGAAACAGGAGAATAGGCCCATGTTCATCACGAAGAAGCATTTGTCGCGGCGCACGTTCTTGCGCGCCGGCGGCGCGTCGATCGGCTTGCCGCTCTTGAGCGCCATGGTGCCCGCCGCGACGGCGCTCGCGCAGACCGCGGCGGCCGCGAAGCCGCGCCTCGGGTTCTTCTACCTGCCGCACGGCGCGATCATGGCCAATACGCGCTACGGCGCGGTGATGAACCGCTGGACGCCCGAGAAGGAAGGCCGCGACTTCGACTTGAAGCCGATCCTCGAGCCGTTCGCGCCACACCGGCAATACATGACGGTCGTGAGCGGCCTCGGCAACCGCACCGCGGAGAGCCCCGCCGTTCACGCGATCCATCCCGGCACCTGGCTCACGTGCGTGGCGCCGCCGCGATCGCAGACGCCGAATGGCGGCGTGTCGGTCGACCAGATCGCCGCGCGCCACATCGGCCAAGAGACTCCGCTGCCGTCGCTCGAGCTCGCGACCGAGGAGCGCGGCGGCACGTCGGGCTGCGACGGCACTTACGGCTGCAGCTACAGCCGCACGATCTCGTTCCGCACGCCGACGACGCCGCTGCCCATGGAGGCCGACCCCGGCAAGGTCTTCGAGAAGATCTTCGGCCGCGGCAACACCGACGCCGAGCGCGGCGAGATCGCCGCCGACTTCAACAGCGTGCTCGACCTCGTGACGGCCGAGATCAAAGAGCTCGAGCGCGGCTTGGGCGCCGACGATCGCGTCATCGTCAACGACTACCTCGATAGCGTGCGCGAGCTCGAGCGCCGCATTCAGATGCTCGGCACGCGGGATCTCTCGAACGTCGATCTACCCGAGATTCCCGTCGCGTCGCCGGCCTTCGACGAGCGCTTGCGGCTCATGTTCGATCTGTTGGCCGTGGCTTTCCAAACCAATGCGACGCGCATCGCAACGTTCATGATGGTGGCCGAGGTCAGCAACATGTCGTACGCGCACATCGGCGTGCCCGACGCGTTCCACCCGCTCTCGCACCATGCCGACAACAAGGCGTCCATGGAGAAGCTCGCGCTCGTGCAGCGCTATCACAGCGAGGTCTTCGCCGGCTTCTTGGACAAGCTCGCGGCCATTCCCGACGGCGATGCGGGGTCGATGCTCGATAGCTCGATCTTGGTCTACGGCAGCAACATGAGTAACAGCAACCAGCACGACTCGTTCCCGCTGCCGACGCTCGTGTTCGGCGGCGGCAACGGCAAGGTCAAGGGCAATCAGCATCTGCGTTATCCCGACCGCACGCCGATCGCGAATCTGCACTACACGTTGCTCACGCGTGCCGGCGTGCCCGTCGACAAGGTCGGCGACAACACGGGCGAGCTCGCGGAGGTCTGAACGTGATCGCGCCTCGCGCAGTAGCGGTCGCGGCGAGCTTGCTGCTCGGCGCCATCGGCGCCGCAGCGCCCGCGGCGGAGCTCGTCGATGCCGCTCGCCGCAACGATCGCGGCGCCGTGCTCGCGGAGCTTGCGCGCGGCACGGACGCGAAGCTGCGTTCCGCCGATGGGACGACGGCGCTGCACTGGGCCGTCTATCACGACGACGTCGAGCTCGTGGACAGGCTGCTCGACGCGGGCGTCGACGCGAACGCCGTCAACGACTACGGCTCGACGCCGCTCGCGGAGGCCGCTGTCGCGGCCAACGCGGAGATCATCGAGCGGCTGCTCGAGGCCGGCGCCGACGCCGCTCTGGCTCCCAAGGACGGCGAGACGCCGCTCATGGTCGTCGCGCGCAGCGACAACGTCGCCGCGGCGCGGCTGTTGCTCGAGCACGGCGCGGACGTCAACGCGAAAGAAGCCTGGCGCGACCAGACGGCGCTCATTTGGGCCGCGGCGCAGAAACAGCCGGCGATGGTGGAGCTGCTGCTCAAGCACGGCGCCGACCCCAACGCGCGCTCGAGGCCGAACGACTGGGATCGGCAAGTGTCCGGGGAGCGCCGGCGGCAATACCGGCCGTTCGGCGGCCTGACGGCGCTGCTCTACGCCGCGCGCGAAGGCTGCGCCGAGTGTGCGCGCGCGCTCGTCGAGGGTGGAGCCGACATCGACCTTGCCGCCTCACGCGGCGTCACGCCGCTCATGATGGCGCTCGACAATCTGCACTTCGACACGGCCGCGTACCTGCTCGAGGCCGGCGCGGCCGTCGACGTTTGGGACTGGTGGGGCCGGACGCCGCTCTATTTCGCCGTCGACTTGAACACGCTGCCGCGCGGCGGGCGCCCGGATCGGCTCTCGACCGACGCCACCTCCGCGCTTACGCTCATCGAAGGAATACTGAAGCGCGGCGGCAATCCGAACGCGCAGCTCAAGCTGTTGCCGCCGTACCGCGAGCGCGGCGCCGACCGCGGCTGCGACTCGCTGCTCGTGACGGGCGCGACGCCGCTGCTGCGCGCGGCCAAGACGTTCGACACGGCGGCCATGAAGCTGCTCATCGAGCATGGCGCGCGGCTCGAGCTGCCGAACGCGAGCGGCGTGACGCCGGTCATGGCCGCCGCGGGCTACGGCTCGCTCGAGTGCGACATCCGCGGCTACGGCCCCGGCATCCCGCACTACACGACGAACGACGTGGAGCAGCGATCGATCGAGACGTTGCAAGTGCTCGTCGCGGCCGGCGCCGACGTCAACGCCATCACGACGGGCGGCGGTCGCGGCAAAGGCCCGGGACAAACGGCGCTGTTCGGCGCGGCGTTCTGGGGCTGGAACGACGTCGTCGAGTTCCTCGTGGCGAACGGCGCCAAGATCGACGCGAAGGACGGCGAAGGGCGCACGGCGATCGATGCCGCACTGGGCCGCGCGGGCGGCCACGAGCGCGGCTCGTCGATTCAAGTGTTCAAGGACGCAGCCGAGCTGCTCGAGCGGCTCTGTAGCGAGGACGCCGCGTGCAGCCTGCCGCAGGCGCCGTCGGGCTGACATGCCGCTCTACGAGTTCAAGTGCCGGGCCTGCGGCCACCGCTTCGAGGAGCTCGTGCGCCTCGGCGAGGTGCCCGAGTGCCCCAAGTGCCGCGACGCGGCGCCCGAGCGCTTGTTCTCGGCGTCGGCCGGCGTTAGCACCGACCGCAGCCGCAAGAGAGCGGCGGGCGTCGCACGCCGCGCAGCCGGCAAGATCAAGCGCGAGAAGGATCACGCGCAGCGCGAGTACGAGCGCAACTACGTGAAGGACCACCACGGCTGACGAGCTTTGCGACGTTCGCGACCGGCGGCTTGGATAGCCGCGGGGCGTCGCTGCTCGTGCCCTCGCCATGAAATCGTCTCGGCTGCTGCCACTGATCGTCGCCTGCGGGCTGTTCATCGAGAACCTCGACTCGACGGTGCTCACGACGTCGTTGCCCGCGATCGCGGCCGACCTCGCGACCGACCCGATCGCGCTCAAGCTCGTGTTGACGACTTATCTGCTTGCGCTCGCCGTGTTCATCCCCGTGAGCGGCTGGGTCGCCGACCGCTTCGGCGCGCGTGCGACGTTCGTGGCCGCCATCGCGGTGTTCCTCGTCGGCTCGCTCGCCTGCGCGGTCAGCGACTCGCTCGGCGCGCTCGTCGTCGGCCGGTTCGTGCAAGGCACGGGCGGCGCCATGATGGTGCCCGTCGGGCGGCTCGTGCTGCTGCGCACGATCCCCAAGGCCGAGCTCGTGCAGGCGCTCTCGTGGGTCACGATTCCGGCGCTCGTGGGGCCCATGGTGGGACCGCCGCTCGGCGGCTTCATCACCACGTATTTCGACTGGCGTTGGATCTTCCTCGTCAATCTGCCGATCGGCGCGCTCGGCATGGTGTTGGCCTGGCGTTTCATTCCGTCGGCGCGCGAGGCGGCGCCGCCGCTCGACTGGCTCGGGTTCGCGCTCGCGGGCGGCGGCCTCGGCGCCGCGATGTTCGGTTTCTCGACGCTGGGCCAGCACTTGATTCCGCTCGAGGTGGCCATCGCGGCGCTCGTGCTCGGCCTCGCGGGTCTCGTCGGCTACGTTTTCCACGAACGCCGCCACGAGCACGCGTTGCTCGATCTCACGCTGTTTCGGTTCGCGACGTTCCGTGCGGGCGTTGTCGGCGGCTCGTTGTTTCGCATCGGCATCGGCGCCTCGCCGTTCTTGCTGCCGCTCATGTTGCAGCTCGGCTTCGGCTTGAGCCCGATCCAGTCGGGTCTCATTACGTTCGTGTCGGCGATCGGCGCGATCTTCATGAAGACGATCGCGGCCCGGACGCTGAACCTGCTCGGCTTTCGCCGCGTGCTGCTCTGGAACGCGCTCGCGGCCTCCGGGTTCCTGTGCGTGTTCGGCCTCTTTCGGCCGAGCACGCCCGAGCTCGTGATCCTCGCGACGTTGCTCGTGAGCGGCTGCTGCCGCGCGCTCCAGTTCACGAGCCTGAACGCCATCACTTTCGCCGACGTCGAAAACGCGCGCATGGCGAAGGCCAGCAGCCTGTCGGGCATGCTGCAACAGTTGTCGCTGTCGCTCGGCGTCGCGATCGGCGGCTACGCGCTCGAGATCGTTGGGCTGGTCGCCGACCGCTCCGCGACCGAGCTCGGCAATTTCACGATCGCGTTCTTCGTCGTGGGACTGATCTCGGCGGCGTCGGCCTGGTATGCGTGGCGGCTGCCGCGCAACGCCGGGGCCGAAATGGCGGGCCGCGCCCGCACGGCGCGTGAGGCAGCCGATCCCAGCACCGCCGAACAGCCGGCCGGCTGAACCTCGCTGCGGTCGGTGCTGCCGCAGAGCCTAGGCTCTGCGACGTGGTGGAAATGCTGTGGGCCTTACTTGAGCTCGATTTCGACGAGTTCGATGCGCGCAGAGCCGACGTTGCCCACAGCTCGCGTTTGGCCGGCTTCCTGCCAGAAGAACTCGCCGCTGCGCGGTGCCATGCTGCGTTCGTACCAGTCCGGGTCGCTCTCGATGAACTCGCCACCGTCGATGACGATGCGCACGCCTGGCGCCGTTTGCCTGATCACGGGTGCCGTTTCACCAGGCTCGAGGACGAGCCGCCAGACACGCACGCGTTCGTTGTCGAGGATCTGCGTGTAGCCTTGGCCCCGGATTCCCACCGTGAAGCCGCCCGGGTCCGGGTCGAGCAACTGGACGACGATGTTGTGGAACGGCGCGTCGCCGGTCACGGCGACGGTGTGAATGAGCGGCGCGCGCGCATAGCCCGTGAAGTTCACCGAGCCGCGGCCGCGCGGCGCCGTTACGGTCGCTTCCGCGCCGAGCACTTGGCCGGTCCGTGCCGTGTCGCTGATCAGCACGCCGACCGAATCGAGGAAGTGGCGGTGATAGCCCGATTCGCGGTGCGGCGGGATGAAGACGTTCAGTACCGTCACGAGCTCGTTGCTGAACGCGGGCACGTGGTACGAGGCGTACTCGACGGCTCGAGCCGCGGGCACGACGTCCGGTTCTTCGTCCGGCGACACGAGCTGCGCCGCGGCGACGGATGAGAGCATGTAAGTCAGCGGCAGCCAAACGAGGATGCGGCGCATGGTTCCCCTGCGTATGAGGTGCAAGGGCGATCATAACGCGCCGGCGAACTATGTGAGCTCGAGCGCGGCGAAGAGAAGACCAAGCCCGATGAGCAGCATGGACCCCAAGCGCACCGTCATCGTCGTGGACAGAATCTCCATATCCTTACGAACGAGTGCGACGTCGCCGCGCAACGAAACGACGTCCGCCTTGATGGCCGCGACTTCGTCGCGACCAGCCAGGGTCGCCACGAGCTCTTGTCGGAGTAACTGCAGATCCGACTTGGTCGCCAAGGTGGAAGTCATGTCACGCTCCATAGCATCGACGACGGCTCTGGCCTTGTCGTTGGGGACGTTGATGCTGACGAGCGCATCATACAGCGAGTAGAGGTGGTCCATAGAGCTCCGCGTACCTGCCTCGTGAACCACCGTAGCGATGGTACCGCGAGACCGCCAGCTCCGTTTCTCCCCATTGCTGGCAGAAACTAGCTCGTGCCCGTTGCGCCGTTGCGCAAGTGACAGCGGACCAGGTTCCGCGTTGCCCACCGCACGCGGTGCTCCCACGCTGCAGCGCGCCAACGCTCCCGAACAGCGGGGATGGAGCACACAGCCCGCGGCGGCGCCGGGCGCGATGTCGTAATCGCGCGGCGCCGGTTTCGAACGCTCAGCGAAGAACGCGAAGACATGCCGCCACGGGCCAAACCGGGTACCCTCTCGGTGCGCGGGCGCTGTAGGCTTGCGCCGTGGGAGCCGCCCGAGGAGTTAACTTGCCCTCGGTCCCGGAGCCCTTTGTCAACACAGGGCCATGAGATCCGATCGACCGCCCACTACTGCCGATCCCGGTGCCGCGGTCGATGCCGCGGCCTTCGGCCGGCCCGCCGGCGGCTGGCGCCGCAAGCTCTACGTCGTGATCTTCGAATCGGGTACTCCTGCGGGCTTGCTGTTCGATCAGGCGTTGCTCGTCGCGATTCTCACGAGCGTTGTGGTCGTGATGCTCGACAGCGTGACTGCGGCATCGAGCCGGTATCACTCGGTGCTCGGCGCGCTCGAGTGGTTGTTCACGGTGCTCTTCACGATCGAGTACGTGGCGCGGCTCGCGTGTGTCGAGCGCCCTTTGCGGTACGCGCGCAGCTTCTACGGCGTCGTCGACCTCATCTCTTTCTTGCCGACGTACCTCGCGGTGCTCGTGCCGGAGCTGCACGCGCTCATCGACGTGCGCGTGCTGCGCATGCTCCGCGTATTCAGGATACTGAAGCTCACGCAGTATCTAACCGAGTACCAACTGCTCGGGGCCGCGCTACGCGATAGCCGGCGCAAGATTGCCGTGTTCCTGTCGGCCGTCTTGCTGATCGTCGTCACGCTCGGCACGGTCATGTATGTCGTCGAGGGCCCCGGCAACGGTTTTACGAGCATTCCCATTTCGATCTATTGGGCCGTCAGCACCATGACGACCGTAGGTTTCGGCGACATCGTGCCGCAGACCGGCCTCGGCCGGTTCATCGCGAGCATCATGATGCTCATGGGCTGGGGGGTTCTCGCAGTGCCGACCGGAATCGTCACGGCCGAGATGACGAGCCAGCGCCTGCGGACGATCACGGGCCGCGGCTGCCCGCAATGCGGCGCGGGTGAGCACGCGGCAGACGCGCGCTTCTGTCGCGTCTGCGGCGCACGTCTCGGCGAATAGCGGTCGCCTCCGCCGGCTACCCATGCCCGTTTCGCACTTGTGGCATATTGGCCGGATCACCCGGCGACTCGGAGCGACCCCGTGCAGCTAGGCCTCATCGGTCTCGGCAGAATGGGCGCCAACATGGCGCGCCGCTGGCTCGAGGCCGGGCACGAGTGCCTCGTCTATGCGCGCGACCCCGCCACCGTCGCGGCGCTCGCCGCCGAGGGGGCGCTGCCCGCCGCCTCGCTCGCCGACGTCGTCGCGAAGCTGCGCGCGCCGCGCGTCGTGTGGATCATGATTCCCGCCGCGGCGGTCGACGGCGTCATCGACGCGCTCGCGCCCTCGCTCGCCGCGGGCGACGCGCTCGTCGACGGCGGCAACTCGCACTACGCCGACGACGTGCGGCGCGCCGCCGCGCTCGGCGCGCGCGGCGTGCACTATGTCGACGTCGGCGTGAGCGGCGGCATCTTCGGCCGCGAGCACGGCTACTGCCAGATGATCGGTGGCGACGCCGCGGTCGTGGCCCGTCTCGATGCGTTGTTCGCGGCGCTCGCACCGGGCGTCCGCGACGCGGCGGGCGGCGGCACGGCGGCGCGCGGCTATCTGCACTGCGGCCCGAGCGGCGCGGGCCACTTCGTGAAGATGGTGCACAACGGCATCGAGTACGGCCTCATGGCCGCCTACGCCGAAGGGTTCAACCTGCTGCGCCACGCGAATGCCGGCAGCGCGGCGCCGCGCATCGACGCCGAGACGGCGCCCGGCGCGCACGCCGAGCGGCTCCGCTATGACCTCGACGTGGCCGCGATCGCCGAGCTCTGGCGCCACGGCAGCGTCGTGCGCTCGTGGCTCCTCGATCTCACGGCCGCGGCGCTCGCGCGCGACGGCGCGCTCGCGGCGTTCCGCGGCGAGGTCAGCGACTCGGGCGAAGGCCGTTGGACCGTCGACGCGGCCGTCGCGGCCGGCGTGCCCGTGCCCGTGCTCGCGACGGCGCTGTTCGCGCGCTTCGCCTCGCGCGGCCAGGACGAGTTCGCGAATCGCCTGCTGTCGGCGATGCGGCTCGAATTCGGCGGTCACGCCGAGCGCGGCGCCGCGCCGAAGTGAGCGTCACCGCGCCGCCGGCTGACGCGCTGGTGCTGTTCGGCGCCACGGGCGATCTCGCGCACAAGAAAATCTTCCCGGCGCTCCAGGACCTGATCCGCCGCGGCGCGTTCGGCGTGCCCGTGGTCGGCGTGGCGCGCGAGGGCTTCAGCCTCGAGCGCCTGCGCGAGCGCATCCGCGATAGCCTCGAGCGGAGCCCGGGCGGCCTCGACGAGGCGGCCTACGCGCGCTTCGTCGAGCTGCTGCACTACGTCCACGGGGATTACCGCGACCCGGCCACGTTCCGTGATCTGCGCGCCGCGCTCGGCGCCGCCGCGCGGCCGCTCCACTACCTCGCGCTGCCGCCGAGCCTGTTCGCGATCGTGGCCGAGCACCTGCGGACGTCGGGCTGCGCGGACGGCGCGAGCGTCGTCGTCGAAAAGCCGTTCGGCCGCGACCTCGCCTCGGCCGTCGCGCTCAACGACGCGCTGCATCGCAGCTTCCCCGAGAGCTCCGTCTTTCGCATCGACCATTACCTCGGCAAGGAGTCGGTGCAGAACCTGCTGTATTTCCGGTTCGCCAACGCGTTCCTCGAGCCGATCTTGAACCGCCACTACGTCGACCACGTGGAAGTCACGATGGCCGAGAGGTTCGGCGTCGAAACGCGCGGCAAGCTCTACGAGGAGCTCGGCGCGATTCGCGACGTCGTGCAGAACCACCTGCTGCAAGTCGTGGCGCACCTCGCTATGGAGCCGCCCGTCGGGGCCGACGCCGACGCGCTGCTCGACGAGAAGACGAAGGTGTTCAAGGCCATCCGCACGGCGACGCCGGCCGATGTCGTGCGCGGCCAATACCGCGGCTATCGCGCCGAGCCCGGTGTCGCGTCCGATTCGAACGTCGAGACGTACGCCGCGCTGCGCCTCCATATCGACTCGTGGCGCTGGGCCGGCGTGCCGTTCTACCTGCGCGCCGGCAAGCGCTTGAGCGCGACGGCCACCGAGGTGCTCGTGACGCTCAACCGGCCGCCGCAGCGGGTGTTTCCCGGCGAGGTGCCGGCGCCGAACTATCTTCGCTTTCGGCTCGGCCCCGACCGCGTGGCCATCGCGCTCGGCGCGTCGGCGAAGCGGCCCGGCGCCGCGATGACGGGCCGCGCCCTCGAGCTCTTCGTTTGCAACGCGAGCGCCGAGGAGCTCGGCCCCTACGAGCGGCTCATCGGTGCGGCGCTCGTCGGCGACCGCTCGCTGTTCGCGCGCGACGACGGTGTGCTCGAGGCGTGGCGCATCGTCGACTCGCTGCTCGGCGCGCGCGACCCGCCGGAGCTCTACGAGCCCGGCAGCGCGGGGCCGCAAGCCGCCGACGCGCTCATCGCGCCGCCGGACGCGTGGCGAGCGCTCGATGACTCCTGACGCCACGGCGTCGCTCGAGCTCGAGGTGCTCGCCGACGCCGACGCCGTCGCCGAGCGCGGTGCCGAGTGCATCGCGGCCGAGGTCGCGGCTGCCGTCGCCGCGCGCGGCCGCGCGACGCTCGCCGTGAGCGGCGGCCGCACGCCGCTCGACGCGTTCATGCGTCTCGCCGCCGCTGCGCTGCCGTGGGACGCGATCGCGATCGTGCAGGTCGACGAGCGCTTCGCGCCCCGCGGCGACGAGCGCAACGCGGTGCGCGTGGCGCGCGCGTTCGGCGCGCTCGCGGCGCGGCGACCCGAGATCTTTCAGTGGATGCCCGTCGATGCGCCCGACGCGCGCGACGGCGCGCGCCGCTACGCGGCCACGCTCGCGGCCCTCGCGGGAGCGCCGCCCGTCATCGACGTCGTGCAGCTCGGGCTCGGAGCCGACGGGCATACGGCGTCGCTCTACGCCGAAGCGAACCTCGACTGCGTGACACCCACGGTCGCGCTCGCGCCGGCGGCGGCCGGCTGGCCGCGCATGACGCTGACCCTTGCGACGATCAACGCCGCGCGCAGCATCGTCTGGCTCGTGACGGGTCGCGACAAGCGCGCGGCCCTGGCCGGGCTTCTCGCGGCCGACCCCGCGATCGTGGGCAGCCGCGTGCGCCGCGCCGGGGCACGGGTCATAGCCGATCGCGCCGCCGCGGAGCCATGAGCGCCGCCGAGACGAGGCAGGATCCCGATCAATCCTGCCGCAAGGCCGCGAGCGGATTGACGCGGCCCGCGCGCAACGCGGGCGCCAGCGCCGCACCCGCGCACGCCGCCACGATCAAGAGCAGGCTCGCGCCGTAAGCGATGGGATCGTAGAGCTGCGCGGTCGCCCCGATCTGCTCGGCCGCGGGCGTCGCGAGCAGCGCAGCGCTGAGCCCAATCGTGAGGACGCTGCCTACCACCACACCGATGCCGACCGGCTTCGCCGACTGCCACAAAACGAGCGCGCCGATGCTGCGCGCACTCGCCCCGAGCGCCATGCGCACGCCGATCTCACGCGTGCGCTGCTCGACGAGATACGACAGCACGCTGAACAAGCCCGACAGCGTCAACAGCAATGCCAGCGAGCCGAGCACGAGCGTGAGCCAGAACGAGGTCCCGAGAATATACGTGTCGATCTGCACGAGCGTCTCGAGCATCGAGACCTCCGCCATGTTGGGGTCGATCGCGGCCAACCGATCGACGAGTTCGCGACGCGCGACGCCGGCATCCCCGCGCACGCGCGTGACCAGCACCGTGCTCGCCACGTCGGCGTCCATCGGCATGTAGACGCCGGCGCCGCCGAGCCGCATACCGCCGATCTGGAAGCCGGCCACGTCGCGCGTCACCCCGATGACGACGGCCGTGCGCGCCTGCAGCAGCGGGTCATCGGTGGTCTGCGCTTCGAGCGGCGGAGCGGACTCGGGCCGCCCGATCGTCGGATCCGGCTCCACGCGCAGCGACTGCCCGATCGCCTCACTGCCGGGCCACAGCTCGCGCGCCACGGTTTCGGAGACGAGGGCGACCGCCTCGTTGGGGCTGCGCTCGGTGTCGTTGAAGCCGCGACCGCGCACGACGTCGATGTCGAGCACGCCGAAGTATTCCGGCGAGACGAACTGGTACCGGACGACCTGCTTGCCGCTCGCACCCTCGCCATAGGCCGGTACGCCGCCGAAGAAACCGGGCCACGAGGCCGCGACCGCGGCGACGGCCGGGTCGCCGCGCACCGTCTCGAGAATCGCCGCGCGCTTGCCTTCGTCGAGCACGCTCACGTTGACGACGTCGGCCGTTCGCAGGCCGGAGTCGCGCGTCGCGGCCGCCCACGAGCTGCGGAGGAAAATCGCGGCGCAGATCAAGAGCAGCACGGAGCCCGTCACCTGTAGCGCGACGAGCACGTCGCGCGCGCGGCCGGGACGGCCGCCGCCGAGCAGTTGGCCGTGCATCACTCGCGCCACCTGCAAGCGTGTGGCACGCAACGCGGGCCCGAGCGCGAACAGCACCGTCGAGGCCAGCGCCGCGAGCACGAGGAACACCGCGACGCGCCAGTCCGCGGCCGGCGCGACCATACGCAGGTTGCCGATGTCCGGCGGGAAGCTCGTCGTGATGGCGTACACGATGCCGTTGAGCACGACACGCGAAATGCCGAACGCGAGCGCGGCGGCGATGAGCGCGAGCAGCAGGCTCTCGGTGAGCAGCTGCCACACCACGCGGCGGCGCGAGGCGCCGATCGCGAGCCGGATACCGATCTCGCGCTGGCGCGTCACCAAGCGCGCGAGCAGCAAGTTTGCCACGTTCGCGCAGCCGATCAGGAGAATCAGGCCGAATGCGAAAAACAGGGGCATGAAGACCGCCAGGGCCTCGGCCGGCCGCGGCACGGTGCCGGCCCTTGGCGTCAGCACGAGGCTCGCGGTGGGCGGGTCGCCGGCGCGCTCCTCGACGGCGAGCTGCGACGCGTCCCACGCGACGAGCTGCGCGAGCGCCTGGCCGGTCGACACCTCGGGCCCGAGCCGGCCCACGACGTTGACATCGTTGGATGCTTGGCCGCCTTCACCGACATTCGGCACCAAGCCGATCGTCGAGAGCGGCGCCCAGAAGTCGGGCGCAGCGAGGATCTCGAGCCCGCGGAAGCGCTCCGGCATGATGCCGATGACCTCGAACGACGTGCCGTTGACTCGGTAGGTGCGGCCGACGACGCCGGGATCGCTGCCGAAACGCTGCACCCACGAGCGATGGCTCAGCACGATCACGGGCGGGCGGCCCGGCTCGTCGTCGGCCGGTGTGAACGCACGGCCGCGCCAGGCGCTCACGCCGAGCATGGCGAAGAAATTGCCCGTGACGAGACGGCCCTCGCGGCGCACGCCCTCGATCCACGCTTGCACGTCCGCGGTGGTCGCGAACGCGTCGACGAAAATATCCGTGTCGCGCAGCAGCGCTTCGTACTGGTCGCGCGTGAAGCGCTCGGGCGTCCCGCTCGGCCGCTCGATGCCGAACAGCTCGTGGGGGTTGCGGACCTCGTCCGCGCGGAAGATCATCGAATTCAAGATCGTGAACACGGCAGCCACGAGCCCAAGGCCGAGGCTTACCGTCACGACGATCGTCGCGGCCGCGACCGGCGCGCGCAGCAGCGTGCGGCTAGCGTAGTGGACATCGCGGCTCAAGCCGTCGAGCACGGCCGCGAAACGGCCACGGGCCGGCGCGCGTGCCGGTGGGTGCGGTGACTGCAGTGACTGCGGGGTGCGTTGATCCATGAGCGTTCCCTCTTGCGCTCGCCCGGTGATGCAACGGCTATGCCATGACCGTTGGCGGACTACGCGGCGCGATGCCGCCCCGATATGAGGCGAACAGGGCCGCCTGGCGGTAGCTTATTCGGGCGCTGAGGTGTCCCACGATCGCTCAGTGCGTTCCGGTTTCGGGACGCCGAGCGCCGCCGGCCTCGGGCCCGCGCGGGCCTGCGCGACCGTTGCTCACAGCGGGCGGCCGACACAGAGGTGTGATGGTCCTCTTCGCGCGATTGACAACCTGGTTGTCAAAACCCGTCGGATTGACAACCCGCTTGACGATCCCTGGAGGGGCGACGTGTCCGAGCATAGGAAGAACCGCGCACCGGTCGATGCGATCCGGCTGGCGGAGCGTCAGGTCAGCGGCCAACCGCCGTCGATGCGAGGTTGATGGCGTTGGCCGCTAGCGCAAGAGTCGTCCGGATTGCCTCGATCCGGTCGGCCTGTAGTCGCGCGCCGTTGATCGCGAGAAACAAACCGATCGACAGGATGCGGCGCGCTTGTCGCCACTTGTTGATGCTATCCGGCCGGCCGAGCGTCAGGTCAGCAGCCAGCCGCCGTCGATGACGAGGTTGATACCGTTGACGCCGCGGTTCGCGAACAGGAACTCCACGGCGCCGACGACGTCCTCGGTCGTGGCGAGCCGGCCGCCCGGCGTGCGCTTCTCGATGTTGGCGATGGCTTCTTTCTTGTCCTTCCACGCCGGGCTGTCGGAGATGATGCCGGGGTGGATGGCGTTGAAGCGCACGGGCGCGAGCTCGACGGCGAGCGTGCGGATGAGGCTGCTCACGGCGCCGTTGACGGTCGTGATCGAGGTCGAGCCGGGGTAGGGGCGCTCGCTCGCGAGGCCGCCGAACAAAACCGCCGACGCTCCCGCACCCATGCGCGGATAGAGCGTGTGGGCGACCTCGGTGTAACCGATGAGCTTCATCGTGACGATGCGCCGCGCGCGCGCGATGTCGTAGTCGCGTGCGCTGTTGTAGTCGCGTTCGACGGCGACGAGCGCCAGGTGGTCGACGTGGCCGATGTCGGCAAGCGCCTTCTCGGCCGTTTCGGGCTCGGCGACGTCGAGCGCGATGCCGCGCACGTTGCTGCCGATCTCGGCCGCCACGCCGGCCGTGCGCTTCGCCTCGCGGCCCGTGATCACGACGCTGGCGCCGCGGTCCGCGTAGGACTTCGCGATCGCGAAGCCGATGCCACCCGTTCCACCGATGACGACGACGCTGGCCTTGCTCACTGGGCGACTCCTTTGCGCTCGAGCTCCGCGGACACGTACTCCCAATCGCGCGCCCACCGGTACGAGTTACGCGCCGGCGGCTGCGGCGACTGCGTCTCGAGCCAGCGGACCGTCCCGTTGCTGCGGTTGTAGAACGCGTGCGTGCAACCGACGCCGGCCCAGAGGAAGTCGCCGGCTTTCATGAGGTACTTCTCACCGTCGGCCCAGGCTTCGACCTCGCCGTGCGTGACGTAGTACGCCTCCTCGAGCGGATGGTCGTGCGGATGCGCGTTGGCGTTCGGCTCGTACTCGACCATGAACATGGTGTGCAGCGCCGCGTCGAGCCGCTGATCGACGAGCATCTTGAGCGAGATGCCGCTGTAGACGAGCAACGCCGTCGCCATGCTGGCCGAGACTTTTGGCGCGTCCTTTTTGAGCCCTGTGCGCACGGCATCGACCTTGATGTCGTCGTCGGCCATGCGGAACAGGTGCCGCGACGACGGATCGCGAATGTCGAAATCCTCGATCGCGACGGCCGGCGGCGGGCCCAAGAAATACGTGTCGTCGGCGAAGTTCTCGCCTTTCGGGCACGGCGCGTTCATGTCGAGCCACTTGGCCGTGCCGCTCGGCGGCCCGAGCCAGGCGTGCTTCATGCCCACGGGGATCAGGCCGCAGGCGCCCGGCGACAATCGATAACCGCGGCCGTCGAGAATCAGCGCGGGACTGCCCACGAGCACGAAGAAGCTCTTCTCGAACGACTGGACGTGCAGGTCGATGCGTCCGCCCGCGTCGAGCTCACACGACCCCCAGCCCGAATGGACGGCGCCGACGGAGCGGTCGGACAGCGCGAAGCGTCGGTACCCCGAGGCATGACGGGGAAAGGCCGGGGCCGGTTTCACGTCCGCCGCGCGAATGAAATGGTGCATGTCCTTAGCTCCGCTCGCGACCTAGGCATCGAGCTCGAGACGCATTATCCGCGAACTCGAGCCGGCGAGGCCACCGCGCACGCCGCTCCGACGCTTGCGCCTAGCGGCTGTTGACGGCCGCCCGCCGAGGCTGCCAGCATCGTAGGCCGGGCCGCGGTCGGCAACGGAGGCTCGCTATGAAAACGTCGAGAATTTTCGCGCTCGCGGCGCCGGCCGCGACGCTGCTGTTCGCGGCGGGCGCTGCTGCCCAATTCGGGCTCTACACCCTGCCGCGCAGCGACTTTCGCTGGAACTGGGGCGAGACGAACCTCGAGAGACGCATGGGCCAAGCCGACATACAATTGCGCGGCTCCGAAAGCTTCTTCGAGTGCGAGTTCACGGCGCGCTTCCGGCCGACGACCAACATGACGCACCGCGACATCCGGGCCGTCCGCGATTCCCTGAGCACGCGCCTCGACTTCATCTACGCCGTCAACGAGACGATGTACTACCTCGACCAGGACCGCCAGATCGACTGGGCGACACTCGATTGCAAGAAGTACGAGCCGGAGAACCGCGGCCCGGAAGCAAGCGCGGAGCGACAGAGCGAGGCGCGCGAGAAGATGCTGCGCGAGCTCGAGCGGCGCCGCGCCCGCGCTCGCGACGACGACTGACGGGCGCCCCATGATCACCGCCGCGCTGCCGGCCGAGCAGCGGCTCCTGCATTTCCCCGGCTTGCCGCCCCTGACGCTCTACGTGCACCTGCCGTGGTGCGTGCGCAAGTGCCCGTACTGCGACTTCAATTCCTACGAAACGCGCGGCACGGTAGCCGAGGTCGCGTACGTCGAGGCCGTGTTGCGCGACCTGCGCAGCGAAGCGCCGCTCGTGGCCGGCCGCCCCCTCGAAGCCGTCTTCATCGGCGGCGGCACGCCGAGCCTGTTCTCCGGTGAGGCCATCGCGCGGCTGCTCGACGGCGTGCGCGCGACGGTCGAGCTCGCGCCCGATGCCGAGATCACGCTCGAGGCCAACCCCGGCGCCGCCGACGCCGCGCGGTTCGCCGCGTTTCGCGCCGCCGGCGTCAATCGACTGTCGATCGGCGTGCAAAGCTTCCGCGACGCCCAGCTGCGCGTGCTCGGTCGCGTGCATGACGCCACGGCCGCGCGTGCTGCCGTGGCAGCTGCGCGCGCCGCCGGCTTCGACAACCTCAACCTCGATCTCATGTACGGCCTGCCCGAGGACGGCGCCGAGGGCGAGCTCGCCGACTTGCAGCAAGGGCTGGCGGTCGCGCCGGCGCACCTCTCTTGGTATCAGCTCACGCTCGAGCCGAACACTGCGTTCGCGCGCCGGCCGCCACGGTTGCCCGACGACGAGGTCGTGGCCGACGTCGAAGAGCGGGGCCGGGCGCTGCTCGCGGCAGCAGGCTACGAGCGCTACGAAATCTCGGCTTACGCACGGCCGGGCCGGCGCTGCCTGCACAACCTCAATTACTGGCGCTTCGGCGATTACCTCGGTGTGGGGGCCGGCGCACACGGCAAGATCACGCTGCCCGCGGAGGGCGCCATCGAACGCCGCGCCAAGACGCGCAACCCGCGGACGTTCATCGAGCAGGCCGGGCGCCCGGCCGCCGTGAGCCGCGAGCGCATCGACGCGCCGCGGCAGGCCGCGCTCGAGTTCCTGCTCAACGCACTGCGCCTCGTCGACGGCGTCGACGCGCAGCTCTTTGCGGCGCGCGCCGGCCAGCCGCTCGACGCCATCGGCGCGGCGCGCCGCGCGGCCGTCGCACGCGGCTGGCTCGCGGCCGACGACGATGCGCTGCGCGCGACGCCGCTCGGGATCGACCGGCTCAACCGGCTGCTCGAGCTCTTCGCCTGAGCACGTTGTTGCTAGACTGAGATTTCGGAGACCACTGGGGGAGATCGCCATGACTTGGCAACGTTTCGCCGCGCTGGCCACGCTGGGCGTCGCGGGCCTGACATCGATGGGCGCCGACGCGCAGCGGACGCCGACCTCGCCGCGCATCTACATCTTCGACAACGGCGCCATTAGCGGCCTCGACCCCGCGCTCTTCAACTTCAAACGCGAGGAGCTCGAGGAGGTCGACTTCGTCAACGTGTCGTATCTCATCGTCCATCCGCGCGGCACGCTGATGTTCGACGCCGGCGCGATCGCCGACAGCCACCTGAAGGGCGACGGCAGCGTCGTCACCGAGGGCGTCGTCTCGGCCAGCAAGCCGCTGCTGCCGCAGCTCGCCGCCGCGGGCTACGCGCCGCGCGACGTCACGTTCTTCGCGCTCTCGCACTTCCACTCGGACCACACGGCGAACGCCAACGAGTTCGCGAACGCGACCTGGATCGTGCAGAAGGCCGAGCGCGACTTCATGTTCGCCGACAACCCGCAGGGGATCATTCAGCCCGCGACGTATGCGGCGCTGCGCAATGCCGATACGAAAGCCCTCGACAACGAGGACTTCGACGTGTTCGGCGACGGCTCGGTCGTGGTCATGGCGACGCCGGGGCATACGCCCGGGCATCAGGTCGTCGCCGTGAAGCTCGCGAACCGCGGCACCGTCGTGCTGGGCGGCGATCTCTACCACTATCCCGAGGAGCGCACGACGGGCAGGACCCCGACGTTCGAGTTCGACGCCGAGCAGTCACGCGCCTCGCGCGCACGCGTCGAGGAGTACTTGAAGACGACCAACGGCACGCTCTGGATCGAGCACGACATCGCGACGCACGCCGCGCTGCCGAAGGCGCCCGATTACGTCGACTGAGCGCATGCTGTGCCCGGTTGACGTTGAGCCTATCCTACTGAAGGCCGGTCGGACGCCTGCCCACTTCGCCCGCGGGTCGGCGTAACCTGGCGCATGGACGTCATAATCGCAGAGCTCGCGAGCTCATTCCCTGATGCCACCGAGACGGCGCGCGTCGTGATCCGGCTTCTCGCCGCGCTCGTCGCGGGCGGGATCATCGGCTACCAGCGCGAGCGCTCCGGCAAGGCCGCCGGCCTGCGCACTCACATGCTCGTGGCGATGGGCACGACGCTGTTCGTCCTCAGCGCCGCCGGCAGCGGCATGGAACACGATGCGATGTCGCGCGTCGTGCAGGGGCTCGCGACCGGTATCGGATTCCTCGGTGCCGGCGCCATTCTCAAGCTCGAGCACGAGCGCAGGATCAGAGGGCTGACGACGGCTGCCGGGATCTGGATGACGGCAGCGCTCGGCGTTGCGATCGGCTTGGGCGAGCTCGGCACCGCGGCCATCGGCGTGCTGTTCGCGTGGATCGTTCTGGCCGTCCTCATTAGGTTGGAGAGAAGCGTCAACGTCTCGAACGATAGCGTGTGAGCGAGCGCAACGGTTAGGATGATCTTTGCGACGCACTGTGGGGGACGATCATGCGCAACCGAACACTAATTTTCGCGGTCCTGGTGGGGTTGTCGGCCGCGACGGCCGGGGCCCAGGAAGCCAACCGCGTCGTGGCCACGGAGGCCATGGTCGACGCCGCGAGCAAGCTGCTCGCCACCGTCGCGGGCGGCCCCGGCGGCACCGAATCGATCCTGGGCTTCGACAAGGCCAAGAACCTGGCGCTCGCCCTCGATGACGAGGCGCGCCAAGACTGGGCTTACTGGCCCACCGAGCGCGTCGGCGTGCCGCTCGACCTCATGACGGCCGAGCAACGGCGCCTGACCCACGAGCTGCTCACGTCGCTATTGAGCTCGCGCGGCTACTTCAAGGTCGTGCAGATCATGCAGCTCGAGCAGATCTTGGGGATGCTCGACACGGCCGGCCTGCCGCGCGGCGTCGGCCACTACGAGGTCGTGCTGTTCGGCGAACCCGCGCTCGACACGCCGTGGTCGTGGCGCTTCGAAGGCCACCATGTCTCGCTCAACGTCGTCGTCGCGCCCGCGGGTGTGAGCGTCACGCCGTCGTTCTTCGGCTCGAATCCGGCCGAGGTGCGTAGCGGCCCGCTCACGGGATTCCGTGCGCTCGGCCCCGAGGAGGACCTCGCGCGCGAGCTCGTCACGTCGCTGACGCCGGCGCAGCGCGCCAAAGCCGTCATCGCTCCCCAGGCGCCGCGTGACATCTTCACGGGCAACATCGGCAAGGAGCCCGACCAGTGGGAGGCGTGGCGCACGACGCTCGAGCCCGAGGGCATCGCGGTCGCCGAGCTCAACGAGGTGCAACAGCACTGGGTGCGCCGCCTCCTCGACGAGGTCGTCGGCGTCTACCGGCCCGAGCTGTCGGCGGAGTTCTTGCGCAACATCGACGTCGAGGCACTCCGCTTCGCCTGGATGGGCGCCACCGAGCGCGGGGCGCCGCATTACTTCCGCGTCCAGAACGAGAGCTTCGTGTTCGAGTTCGACAAAGTGCAGGACAACGGCAACCACGTGCACTCGGTGTGGCGCAACAAGGACGAGGACTTCGGCATGCGCCTGCTCCCCGAGCACTACCGCACGTCGCATCTGCGCACGGAGTAGCGCGTGCTATCGCTGGCGCTCGCGGCCTGGGTCTCCGGTCAAGGGCAGCCGCTCGAGCTGCGCTATCCCGCGGAGCCGGAGCTCATGGGCGTCACGGTGCGCTGGAACGGCCACGATGTGCCGTTCGTGCAGAGCGACGAGCAATGGCTCGCGCTCGTCGGCGTCGATCTCGATTCCCGTCCCGGCGAGCACGCCGTCAACGTGACGTTCCGTTATGCCGACGGCCGCACGCGCGTCGCGCGCGAGCCCGTCACGGTGCGCAGCGAGCAATACCCGACGACCGAGCTCACGGTCGAGGAACGCTACGTCGAGCTCAACCCCGAGGATCAGGCGCGCGCCGAGCGGGAAGGCGCCGAGACGAGCGCCATCTACGACACGTTCACGCCCGAGCGCTACTGGAGCGAGGCGTTCCTCGTTCCCGTCGAAGGCGCCACGGACGGGCGCAACTTCGGCCATCGGCGCGTTTTCAACGGCCAGCCGCGCGCGCCGCACTCCGGGGCCGATTTGCGAGCGCGCACGGGGACGCCCATTCACGCAGCCAACCGCGGGCGCGTGGTCCTCGCCAAGGAGCTGTTCTACAGCGGCAACGCGGTCTTCATCGACCACGGGTACGGCCTCTTTACGACCTATCTGCACCTGTCGGCCATCGACGTGCGAGTCGGGGACGTCGTCGAACGCGGACAGCGCTTAGGATCGGCCGGCGCCACGGGCCGGGTGACGGGCGCGCACCTGCATTGGGGGGTGCGACTCCTCGACGCCCGCGTCGATCCGTTCTCGCTGGTGCGGCTCGGGACAAGGTGACGGGAGGGCGCGTGAGCCGGGAAATCGGGCGCAACGACCCCTGTAGCTGCGGCAGCGGCAAGAAGTACAAGCACTGCTGCGCCCTGAAGCCCGACCGTCTCTCGCTCGCAACACGCATCTGGTTCGCCTTGATCGCGCTCATATTGTTGGTGGGCGCCTGGATTGCCCTGACGCAGGTCAATTTGAGCTGAATTCGCGCCTACCGCCCCCTAGGGCTTTTCTGGTAGCATGCTCTCGTTTTCTGGAGCAACGGCTCCGAAGGCAAGAAGCCCCGCACGGGGCTTTTTGTTTGGTCCGGCTCGTCGCAGCTAGCGGCGGAGCGCTCGCGCATGAGAATGGGCCGTAGGCCCATTTTTTTTAGACGTAGAGAAGGCCGATGGGCCAGGCGATCGACAAAGAACGGTTGCTCGAGCTTCTGGAGCCGGCCGTGACGGCGCTGGGATTCGAGCTTGCGGACCTCGACGCGCACGCCGGGCGGCGCGGTCTGCTGCGGTTGTACATCGACCGCCCGGGTGGTGTGACGCTCGACGATTGTCAGCGCGTCAGCGAGCAAGTCGGCGCCTGGCTCGACGTCGAGGACCCGCTGCCTGGGAGCTATGTGCTCGAGGTGTCCTCGCCGGGCTTCGATCGACGTTTGCGCACCGCGGCGCACTTCGAGCGCTTCGGCGGTGAGCAGGCGAGAATCGAGCTCAAGGATGCGCTCGGCGGTCGCCGCAAGTTCGTAGGAAGGCTCGCGGGCGTCGAGGGCGGTGTGGTGGTGCTCGAAGTGGACGGCGAAAGGGTGTGTTTGCCCATGAGCGATATCGCGGTGGCCCGGTTGGCGCCGCCGTGAGGCAGGATCGGTGACGATATGAGCAAAGAAATTCTGTTGGTAGTCGACGCGGTCTCGAACGAGAAAGGCGTCGACAAGTCGGTCATCTTCGAGGCGATCGAGGCCGCGCTCGCTTCTGCGACGCGCAAGCGCTACGGCGACGACATCGAGGTCCGCGTCGCGATCAATCGCACCACTGGCAGCTACGAGACGTTTCGGCGTTGGAAGGTGTTCGCCGACGACTCCAAGGAGCTCGAGGAGCCGGCGCGCGAGCTGCGGCTCGAGGATGCTCTCGACGTCGATCCGAAAGCCGAGGTCGGCGGCTACGTCGAGCAGCCCATGGAATCGGTCGACTTCGGGCGCATCGCCGCGCAAACGGCGAAACAGGTCATCGTGCAGAAGGTGCGCGAAGCCGAGCGTGAGCAGGTCGTCGCGGCCTACAAGGACCGTGTCGGCGAGCTCGTGAGCGGCATCGTCAAGCGTGTCGATCGCAACGGCGCCTACGTCGACCTCGGCGGCAATGCCGAGGGCTTCGTGCCGCGCGAGGATCTGATCCCGCGCGAGCCCATCAAGCCGCAGGACCGCATCAAGAGCCTGCTGCGCGAAGTACGCGCCGAGCCGCGCGGCCCGCAGTTGTTCCTCACGCGCACGCAGCCCAAGTTCCTCATCGAGCTCTTCAAGATCGAGGTGCCCGAGGTAGGCCAAGGCCTCATCGAGATCCTGGGCGCCGCGCGCGACGCCGGCTTGCGAGCCAAGATCGCCGTGCGCAGCCACGACGCCCGCATCGACCCCGTCGGCGCGTGCGTCGGCATGCGCGGCTCGCGCGTCCAAGCCGTCTCGAACGAGCTCGCCGGCGAGCGCGTCGACATCATCCTCTATGACGAGAACCCCGCGCAGTTCGTCATCAACGCGATGTCGCCGGCCGAGGTGTTGTCGATCGTCGTCGACGAGGACACGCACACGATGGACTTGGCCGTCGACGAGGAGAAGCTGTCGCAGGCCATCGGCCGCGGCGGGCAGAACATCCGCCTCGCGAGCGAGCTCACGGGCTGGCAATTGAACGTCATGACGGAATCGGCGGCGGAGGAGAAGAGCGACAAGGAAGCGCGCTCGCTCGTCGAGAACTTCATGAAGGAGCTCGACGTCGACGAGGACGTTGCCAACATCCTGGTGCAGGAAGGCTTTTCGTCGCTCGAGGAGATCGCTTACGTTCCGGCCGGCGAGTTCAAAGACATCGAGGAATTCACGCCCGAGATCGTCAACGAGCTGCGGTCACGAGCGCGCGACGTGCTCATCACGCAGGCGCTCGTCAGCGAGGAAGTCATCGATCAGGCCGAGCCCGCCGAGGATCTGTTGAGCCTTGAAGGCATGGACAAGGAGCTCGCACTCGAGCTCGCGAGCCGCGGCGTCGTGACTCGCGAGAATCTTGCGGAACAGGCCGTCGACGACCTGTCCGAGATCGCCGGCCTCGACGCCGAGCGTGCCGCGAAGCTCATCATGGCCGCGCGCGCGCATTGGTTCGAGCAAGAGCAGCAAACGCAGAACGGCTGAGGTAGGCACGCATGGCGGAAGTGACGGTCGCGGATTTCGCGAAAGTGCTCAAGGTTCCGGTCGATCGGCTCCTCGAGCAACTCGACGAAGCCGGCATCAAAGTGGGTGGCCCGAACGACGTCATCAGCGAGGACGCGAAGCTCGAGCTTCTGACGCACCTCAAGAAGAACCACGGCCGCAAGGACGCCGCGGACTCGGCGCCGCGTCGGATCACGCTCAGTCGCAAATCGCAGAGCGAGCTCAAGCTCGCAAGCGGCCAAGGCCGCGCCCGCACGATCAACGTCGAGGTTCGCCAGAAGCGCACTTACATCAAGCGCGACGTGCTCGAGGAGCAGGCGCGCAAGCAACAAGAGGAGCTCGACACGCAGCGTCGAGTGGAGGAAGAGGCGCGCACCGCCGTCGAGCGCACCGCGCGCGAGGAAATCGAGCGCCGCGAGACCGCCGAGCGCGACCGGGTGGCCGCCGAGCAACGCGAGGCCGAAGAGCGCAAGCGTGCCGAGGACGATCAGCGCCGCGCGGCCGCGGCCGACGAAGCGGCGCGGCTGCGCGCGGACGAAGAGCGCCGCAAAGCGACGCTGGCCGAGAAGGAATCTGTGCAGCGCGCCGACGCGGAGCGGGTACGCCAGAAGGCCAAAAAAGAGCGCCTCATGGAGGAGCCGGGCGAGGGCGATCACACGCTGCACGTGGCCGACGGCATGGCGGGGCGCCGCAAGAGGAAGAAACAGCGCCGCCGCGCCGTAGCGGTCAGCACCGATCCACAGCACGCCTTCGAGAAACCGACGGCGCCCGTCGTTCGCGAAGTCGAGATCGGCGTTACGATCACCGTGAGCGAGCTCGCACAGCGCATGGCCGTCAAGGCCAACGAGGTCATCAAGTCGCTCATGAAGATGGGCATGATGGTGACGATTAACCAAGTGCTCGATCAGGACACGGCGACGCTAGTCGTCGAGGATATGGGCCACGCGGCGAAGCAGCTCAAGGACGTGGCCATCGAGGACGAGCTCATCGAATCCGTGGCGCAGGCGGCGAGCGGCGCCGAAGCCGTAACGCGCGCGCCCGTCGTCACGATCATGGGCCACGTCGACCACGGCAAGACGTCGCTGCTCGACTACATCCGCCGCACGCGCGTCGCGGCCGGCGAGGCGGGCGGTATCACGCAGCACATCGGCGCCTACAACGTCGAGACGCCCAAGGGACGCATCACGTTCCTCGATACGCCGGGCCACGCCGCGTTCACTGCGATGCGCGCCCGCGGCGCCAAGGTCACCGACATCGTCGTGCTCGTCGTCGCGGCCGACGACGGCGTCATGCCGCAGACGATCGAAGCCATCCAGCACGCCAAGGCGGCGGGGGTTCCGATCGTCGTCGCGATCAACAAGATCGACAAGCCGGGCGGCGACTTGGAGCGCATTCGCAGGGAGCTCTCGAATTACGAGTTGATCTCCGAGGAGTGGGGTGGCGAGACTCTGTTCGTCAGTGTCTCGGCCCTCACGGGCCAGGGGGTCGACAAGCTCCTCGAGTCGCTGCTGCTCCAGGCCGAGCTGCTCGATCTCAAGGCCGCCGACACGGGGCCCGCGGCCGGCGTCGTGCTCGAAGGGAGCCTCGAGCGCGGCCGCGGCGCCGTCGCGACCGTTCTCATCAGCGAGGGCAAGCTGCAAATCGGCGACATCCTGCTCGCGGGTCGCGAGTACGGCCGCATTCGCGCCATGTTCGACGAGAACGGCAAGGCGATTACGTTCGCGGGCCCGTCGACGCCCGTCGTTGTGCTCGGTCTCTCCAGCACGCCGATGGCCGGCGACGACGTGCAGGTGGTTGCGGACGAAAGACAGGCGCGCGATGTCGCGCAGTTCCGCGAGGGCCGCGACCGCGAGTCGAAGCTCGCTCATCAGCAGGCCGCGAAGCTCGAGAACATCTTCAGCCAGATGGCGGCCGGCGGCTCGCCGAGCATTCAGCTGCTGATCAAAGCCGACGTGCACGGGAGCGCGGAAGCGCTGCGCGACGCGCTCGAGAAGGTCTCCAGCGAGGCGGTGAAGGTCACCGTCGTCAGCTCGGGTGTCGGCGGCATCACCGAGTCGGACGTGCAGCTCGCCGCAACCTCGAAAGCCATCATCATCGGCTTCAACGTACGCGCGGATTCGGCCGCCCGCGGCGCCATCAAGGAAAGCGGCGTCGACATTCGTTACTACAGCATCATTTACGAGGCCATCGACGACATCAAAGCCGCGGCCGGCGGCCTCCTGGCGCCCGAGGTACGCGAGCAGATCGTCGGCCTCGCCGAGGTGCGCGAGGTCTTCCGCTCGCCGAAGTTCGGCAACGTCGCGGGCTGCATGGTCGTCGACGGCTACGTGCGCCGCAGCAATCCGATCCGCGTTCTGCGCAGCAACGTCGTCATCTACGAAGGGCAGCTCGAATCGCTACGGCGCTTCAAGGACGACGTCAACGAGGTCCGATCCGGCACCGAGTGCGGAATCGGCGTGCGCAATTACAACGATGTCAAGGCCGGCGATCAGATCGAGTGCTACGAGCGGACGGAGATCGCGCGTAAGATGGCCTGATGCCGCGCGAATTCGCAAGAAGCCAAAGGATCGCCGCCGAGATTCAGCGGCTGCTCAACGAGCTGTTGCTCGCGGAGGTCAAGGATCCGCGGCTTACGGACGCGCGCATCACCGAAGTCGAGGTCAGCGGCGACCTGAGCCTGGCGACGGTGTTCTTCAATACGCTCGCGCTCGACGACGATCCGGCGCCGATCAAAGAGGGTTTCGAGCAGGCGCGCGGATTTTTCCGCTCGCGCGTCGCCAAAGCCCTGCAGCTGCGCCGCGTTCCCGAGCTGCGCTTCCGCCACGACACGAGCGCCAAACGCGCGATCGAGCTCAGCCGACTCATCGACGACGCCCGCGGGATCGGACGTAGCGACGGCTGATACGCCGGAACGTAGGTGCAGAGCCTTAGGTCAGCGAACGGCGAGTGGTTCGGACTCCTGCTGCTCGACAAGCCCGAAGGGGTCTCGTCGAATCGCGCGCTGCAACGCGTCAAGCGGCTGTTCGGCGCCGCCAAGGCGGGCCACGGCGGCAGCCTCGACCCGCTCGCCACGGGCATGTTGCCGGTCTTCTTCGGCGCCGCGACGCGCCTCGCTGGGTACCTGCTCGACGCCCGCAAGACCTATCGTGTCACGGCCAAGCTCGGCCAGGCGACGACGACCGGAGACGCCGAGGGCGACGTGACCGTGGATGTTTCGCACGAGCCCGGGCCTGAGCCCAAGCGCATCGTTGCGGCGCTCGAAGCCTTTACCGGCGAGATCGAGCAAGTCCCGCCCATGTTCTCGGCGCTCAAGCGCGACGGCGTGCCCCTCTACCGTCTCGCGCGCTCGGGCGTCGTCGTCGAGCGCGCGCCGCGGCGCGTAACGATCGAGGCGCTCACGCTCGAAAGCTACGAGTGGCCGGCGTTGACGCTGAGCGTGCGCTGCTCCAAGGGGACTTATGTCCGAACGCTGGTCGAGGACGTCGCCAAGGCGGCCGGCACCGTGGCGCACGTGGCCGCGTTACGGCGCTTGTCCATCGGGCCGTTCGCCGAGGCCGCGATGCACTCGTTCGCGGCGCTCGAGGCTGCGGCCCTCGAGGGGCAGGACGCCTTGGGTCGCTGCCTGCTGGCCGCGGACACGGCGCTCGCGGGCTGGCCCGCCACGCAGCTCGAGGCCGAGGAGGCCACGCGCCTCGCCCAGGGCCAGGCCGTGCCCGCCCCGAGTTCGGCCGCGGGGCCCACTTTGGTCTACGACGTAGGCGGCCGCTTCATCGCCATCGGCACCGTGACCGACGGGTCTCTGCGCCCGGACCGGGTATTTCACCGTTAACTGCTTGGAGCGACACCGAATATTTCGGTATGATGCGCGCCTTCCAAGAGTAGTGAACATCGGCTGCCGGTTAGGGCAGCCTCAGAGGAATCGCTGAATGACTCTCAAATCGGTACAAAAGTCCGAAATCGTCACCCAGTACGGTCGCACTCCGGCCGATACGGGGTCGCCCGAGGTGCAAGTCGCCTTGCTCTCGGCCCGTATCAATCAACTCTCCGACCATTTCGCCGGCAACGAGAAGGACCATCACTCGCGCCGCGGCCTGCTCAAGATGGTGAATCAGCGGCGCAAGTTGCTCGATTACCTCAAGCAGACCGAGCCAAGCAAATATCAAGACTTGATCGGCCGCCTAGGCTTAAGGCGTTGACCTGTATTTTTCGCTGTTTCAGAGCCGGTTCGTCCGGCTCTGAACGTTTTGGAGCGACTACTACACGCGCGGGTCGATGAGCCTCCGGGGGCCGGAAGCCGTCGCCGCCCAAGTTTCAATCAAGGAAAATCAACGTGAGAGCTAGCAGAACCTTCAGATACGGTGCGCACGACGTCACCATCGAGACCGGCGTCATCGCCCGTCAAGCGGACGGCGCCGTCGTCGTCAACATGGCCGACACGGTCGTGCTCGTCACGGCTGTCGGCGACAAGAGAGACGTCGCAGGCCGGGACTTCTTCCCGCTGACCGTCAACTACCAAGAGAAAACCTACGCGGCCGGCCGCATTCCCGGCGGGTTCTTCAAGCGCGAAGGGCGCCCGAGCGAGAAGGAAACCCTGACCTCGCGGCTCATCGATCGCCCGATTCGCCCGCTGTTCCCCCCGGGCTACCGCCGCGACGTCCAGGTCATCGCGACCGTGCTGTCGATGAACACGGAAATCGACCCCGACATTCCGGCGCTGCTCGGCGCCTCGGCCGCGCTGGCGCTGTCCGGATTGCCGTTCATGGGCCCGATCGGCGCCGCGCGCGTCGGCTACAAGGACGGCCAGTATGTCTTGAACCCGACGGCCGCGGACCTGCAACAGTCGAAGCTCAACCTCGTCGTGGCCGGCACGCAAGAGGCCGTGCTCATGGTGGAATCGGAGGCCGATCGCCTAGCCGAGGACGTCATGCTCGGCGCCGTCATGTTCGGCCACGAGCAGATGCAGGTCGCCATCGAAGTGATCCGCTCGCTCGCCAAAGAGGCGGCCCGTCCGCCCGTGGTTTGGACGCCGGCGGCCGAGGACAGGGCGTTGTCGTCGGGGATCGCCAAGCTCATCCCGGCCATCACCGACGCCTATGGAATCGCCGAGAAACAGGTTCGGTACGCCAAGATCGGCGAGCTCAAGAAGCAGTGTGTCGCCGAGCTTACGGCTCGCGAAGGCAACACCTGGACGCCGGCGCAAATCGAGGCCCAATTCCACGATGCCGAGAAGAACGTCGTCCGCAGCCGCATCATCGGCGGCAAGCCGCGTATCGACGGACGAGATACGAAGACCGTCCGCAAGATCGACGTCCAAGTCGGCGTTCTGCCGCGCACGCACGGCTCCGCCGTCTTCACGCGCGGCGAAACTCAGGCGCTCGTCGTGACTACGCTCGGCACGGGCCGCGATGCGCAGATCATCGACGCACTCGAAGGCGAGCGCAAAGATCAGTTCATGCTCCACTACAACTTTCCGCCCTATAGCGTTGGGGAGACAGGGTTTATTGGATCTCCAAAACGCCGCGAAATCGGCCACGGCCGGCTAGCGCGACGCGGTGTCGAGGCGATCATGCCCGACATGGCCACGTTCCCGTACGTCATCCGCGTGGTCTCCGAGATCACGGAGTCGAACGGCTCGAGCTCGATGGCCTCGGTCTGCGGCACGAGCCTGTCGCTCATGGACGCGGGCGTGCCGACTTTGGCTCCCGTCGCCGGGGTCGCCATGGGCCTCATCAAGGAAGACAAGAGCTTCGTGGTGCTCACCGACATTCTCGGCGACGAGGACCACTTGGGCGACATGGATTTCAAGGTCGCCGGCACTTCCGACGGCATCACGGCGCTGCAGATGGACATCAAGATCGTCGGCATCACGCGCGAGATCATGGCCGCGGCGCTCGCGCAGGCACGCGACGGCCGGCTGCACATACTCGGCGAGATGAACAAAGTGCTCAGCAAGCCGCGCGAGAAGATGTCCGACTGGGCGCCCACGATCATCACGATCAAGATCGACCCCGAGAAGATCCGCGACGTCATCGGCAAGGGCGGCGCCGTCATCCGCGCCATCACCGAGGAGACCGGCGCAACGATCGACATCGAGAACGACGGCACCGTCAAGATCGCCTCCGTCGACGGCAAAGCCGGCCGCGCGGCGGTCGAGCGCATCGAGCTCATCACGGCCGACGTCGAGGTCGGGCGCATCTATGAGGGCAAGGTCGTGCGGCTCATGGACTTCGGCGCCTTCGTCCAGATTTTGCCGGGCCGCGATGGTCTCGTGCACATCTCGCAGATCTCGCACGAGCGCGTCGAGCGCGTGAGCGACAAGCTCAAGGAAGGCGACGTGGTGCGCGTGAAAGTGCTCGAGGTCGACCGTCAGGGTCGCGTGCGCTTGAGCATGCGCGACGTCGACGCCTAGGCCTCCGGCCGGGCCCGCACGCCGTGCAGGCGCGCGGGCTCCCAGCACTCGATCGCCCACTGCCAGAGCACGTGTGGCCGCTCGAGCGTCAGCTCGTCCGGCACTGCGAGCCCGAGCAGCCGCAACACGTCGGCCGCGACGCCGGGCTCGTGCGCCGTCACGGCGCTCGCGCCCGTCTGTTTCGAGAGCTTTTGACCCTGCGCGTTGACGATCACGGGCAGATGGCAGTATTGCGGCGTCGGCATCCCAAGCGCGCGTTGCAAATGACAATGGACCGGCGTCGACTCGAGCAGGTCGACGCCGCGAACCACGTTCGTGACGCGCTGGGCAGCGTCGTCGACGACGACCGCGAGGTGGTAGGCGGGTAACTCGTCGCGGCGCACGATCGCGTAGTCGCCGGTCGTGGCCGCGAGATCGGTCTCTATCAGCCCCTGCAGCTCGTCGGTGAGCGTGAGGGTCCCGGGCTCGACCCGCAGGCGCACGGCAGCATCGCCGGCGGGGAGCGCGAGCTCGCGGCAGGTGCCGGGGTAGCGGCCCGGATGACCCTCGTTGCCGGCGCGAATCTCGCTGCGCGAGCAACGACAGCGAAAGGCCAGCCCGGCGGCAAGCAGCGACTGCGCCACGTCGCGGTAAACGGCCAAGCGCGTGCTTTGATAGACGACGGCTCCCTCCCACTCGAGCTCGAAGGCCTCGAGGGTCCGCAAGATGTCAGCTGCGGCGCCCGGCACTTCGCGCGGCGGATCGATGTCCTCGATGCGGACGAGCCATTGCCCGCGGGCGCGCCGGGCGTGCAGGTAGCTCGCCACGGCCGTGGCGAGCGACCCCAGGTGCAAGGGGCCGGTGGGAGAGGGGGCGAAGCGGCCGACGTAACCCAAGGGTCGGCCGGCGCCTCAGCGGTACTGGTCCTCGCGGTCGCGGAACTGGCGCTCGGCGAGCTCACGCCGCTCCTGCGCCTCGACGCAGAGCGTGGCCACGGGCCGAGCCTCGAGCCGACGCAGGCCGATCTGGTCGCCCGTCTCTTCGCAGTAGCCGTACGAGCCGTCCTCGATGCGCGAGAGCGCCGAGTCGATCTTTTTCAGAAGCTTACGCTCTCTATCTCGAGTGCGAAGCTCGAGGCCGAACTCGGACTCCTGCGTGGCCCGGTCGTTCGGATCCGGGAAGTTCGCCGCATCGTCCTTCATGTGCAGCATCGTCCGATCCACTTCCTCCATGAGCTCGCGCTTCCACGCGAGCAGCAGCTGGCGGAAGTGCTCGAGCTGGGCCTTGTTCATGTACTCCTCGCCGCGCTTCGGCTGATAGGGCGTAAACCCCTTGACGGGGCCACTGAGGAGATTGGCGCCGCGGCGCTTGGACAGAGTCGGGGGCGGGAGCGGTCTCGTTACGGGTCGTAGCGGTGCGAGCGGGCCTAGGCCCGGTTTCTTCGGTGGCGTAGCGATCGTCTTCTTCCCTGATGGTTTCGGTTGTGCCTTGGGCGCAGCCTTGGACGCAGCCTTGTGCGGCGCGAGCTTCTTGTTGCTCGCACGTTTGACCGAGCTCCCTGGCCTGCTCGAGGCCTTCGGCTTCGACTTGCTGGGCCTGCTCGCGGACGCCCTCCTAACCAGCTTTTTCTTGCTGGGGGACGTCTTTTTCTTCGCGCCTGCTTTCTTCGCGGACATGGCCTTGGCCTCTAAGACCGCTCACAAGGAGCCGGCGATTATACAGACGCACCGAGGGAGCGGAAGGCCCACGGACGTCAGCCTCCCGCCTCGGGCAAGGTGACTGGCGCGGGGGCCCGCCACCGGGGCTGCCGGTGCTCGGCGACGACCGTCGTGTAGATACCGCCTCGCACGTTGAACTCGGCCCTCAAGCGAATGAAACGAGGCTCCATGAGGCGCACGAGGTCGTCGAGAATACGATTCGTGACGGCCTCGTGAAAGGCGCCTTCGTTGCGGAACGACCAGATGTAGAGCTTCAGCGATTTGAGCTCGACGCATGTGGCGTCGGGCACGTACTCGAGATCGAGCGTCGCGAAATCCGGCTGACCCGTCTTCGGACAGAGACACGTGAACTCGGGTATCCGCATCCTAACGGTGTAGTCGCGCTCCGGGGTTGGGTTCGGGAACGTCTCGAGACTATTTTGCGACAGGCGAGTGACGGGCTTGCGAGCCACAGTTGCGGATTCCGATTCGACGCTGAGAGGAACGGGCGCGACCGTCGCTTTTGGATTGGTTTTTACTCTACACTACCGGCGTCGAAGCGGCCATTGCGGCTTGGCGCGCTCGACCACATCGGGGTCACTCTTTGCGCCTGAGTAAGATCAAGCTTTCGGGCTTCAAGTCTTTCGTTGACTCAACCACCATCAAGTTCCCGAGCAACTTGATGGGCATCGTCGGCCCGAACGGCTGCGGTAAATCCAACATCATCGACGCGATCCGCTGGGTGCTCGGCGAGGGCTCGGCCAAGACCCTGCGCGGCGATTCGATGGTCGACGTGATCTTCAACGGCTCCGCGAACCGCAAGCCCGTGGGACTCGCGAGCATCGAGCTCACGTTCGACAACTCCGATGGCACCATCACGGGCCCGTACGCAGGCTACAACGAAGTGGCCGTCCGCCGAGTCGTCTCGCGCGACGGCACGTCGCAGTATTACCTCAACAACGGGCGCTGCCGGCGCAAAGACATCACGCATATCCTGCTCGGCACGGGCGTCGGCTCGCACGGGTATTCGATCATCGAGCAAGGCATGATCTCACGGCTCGTCGAGGCGAAGCCCGAGGAGCTCCGCGGGTTCCTCGAGGAGGCCGCCGGCATCTCCAAGTACAAGGAGCGGCGGCGCGAGACCGAGCACCGTATCCACCACACGCGCGAGAACCTCGAGCGGCTCAAGGATCTGCGCGAAGAAATCGACAAGCAGCTGACGCACCTCCAGCGGCAGGCCAAGGACGCGGAGCGCTACAAGAACCTCAAAGCCGAGCAGCGCCGGGTCAATGCCGAGCTCCTCGCCTTGCGGCTCGGCGCGCTGCGCGCCGAAGTGGCCGCGCACGAAAGCGCGCTGCGCGAGCGACAGCTCGCGCTCGAGGCGGCCGTGACGGCGCAACGCGCCGCGGAAACCTCGATCGATAAGCTGCGTGTCGAGCTCGCCGATCGCAACGAGCGCTTCGGCGTCGTGCAGGGCAACTACTACAAGGTCGGCGCCGAGATCGCGCGCCTCGAGCAGTCACTGCAGCATCGCAAGGAGCTGATCCAGCGCCAGAGCGAGGACCTGAGCGGCACCCAGCAGCAAGTCGCCGAGATCAACGCGCACGTTGCGAGCGATCGGGTCGAGCTCGAGGAGCTCGAGCGGACTTTAAGCGAGCTCGGGCCCGGTCTCGAAGAGGCGCACGCGGCGCAACGCAACTCGCTTGAGACCCTCGAGGACGCCGAGCGCGCCATGGAGCAGTGGCGCGAGCGCTGGGAGCGGGCGGGCGAGGAGCTCGCCGCGGCCGAGCGTGCCTGCGACGTCGAGAACATGCGCCTCGAGCAGTTGGCCGCTCAAGGCCAGCGCTTGGAGAAGGAGCGTGAAAAGGAGCGCGAAGAGCGCGAAGCGCTGAGCTTCGCCGAGATCGAGGCGCGGCTGGAGATCGCTGTGTCTCAAGAGGAGCGGCTCGCCGGCGGTTGCGACAACGCGGTGCGGGCCCTCGAAACGATCTGGACGCAAATTCAGCAGCTCCGTGAGCAAGAGACCAAAATCTCGACGCATCTCGATCAGCTGCGCGAAAGCCTGCAAACCGATCGCGGCAGGCTCACGTCGCTCGAAGCATTGCAGGAAGCTGCGCTCGGCAAATCCACGGAGCAGGTCGATCGCTGGCTTACGGCGAACACGCTCGACGAACGCAGGCGCCTGGCCCAAGAGCTCGTCGTGGAGAACGGTTGGGAGCGCGCCGTCGAATGCGTGCTCGGCCCGTATTTGCAAGCGGTCAGCGTCAAGAGCCTCGATACCGTCGCCGCCGCGCTGCCCGAGCTCGCGGACGGCGGACTCACGCTCATCGAGAGCGACGGACCCGCGGCCCCGGCGGCCGGCGCCGACACGCTGCTCGCGCGCACTCGCGGGCCCGCGGCCGTGGCCGCATTGCTGCGCGGCGTTCGCGTCGCGGATTCCCTGAAGCAGGCCGTGGCGCGTCGCAACGAGCTCGCCGACGGCGAGAGCTTCGTCACGCGCGAGGGCGTGTGGGTCGGGCGGCGTTGGATTCGCCTGCACCGCAGCGACGACCCGCAGGTCGGCGTCATCGCCCGCGGCGACGAGATCAAGCGCCTGCACGAGAGCACGCAAGTCGGGGCTCGTCGCTCCGACGAGGTGGGCAAAGCCCTCGCCGACACGCGCTATCAGCTTGAACGACTCGAAGACGCGCGAGCGCAGGCGCAGGCCGAAGCGACGCGCCGCCAAGAGCTGCTCGCCGATGCGAAGGCCAAACTCGGCGCCAGCCGCGCAGAGATCGACCAGGCCCGGCAGCGGGCGGCGGCGCTCGATCGCGCCGTCGCGGATCTCGCCGCCGAGCAACAGGCGCTCGTGACGGCGATCGACGAATGCACGGCCCGGCGCGCGGCGGCCACGGGCCGCCAAAACGACGTCACTGCGACGCGCGACGACTTCGAGCGCGAGCGGCAGACCCATCTCGAGCGCGTCGCCGCGGCGCGCGCCGAAGCCGAGGCACAACGCGAAGCGGCGCAGGCCATCGCCATCAAAGTGGAGTCGCGCCGCAGCTCCCGCGAGTCGGCGAGCGCGGCGCTCGTGCGCGTTCAAGGCCAGCTCGCGCATCTCACGCGCCGGCAGCAAGAGCTCAAGGCAGCGATCCAAGCAGCCGCCGAGCCGTTGCGCAGCGAAGAGCAGCTACTCGTCGGCAAGCTCGACGAGCGGCTCACCGTCGAGGCCGAGCTCGGCAAAGCCCGCAGGGCCATGGACGAGATCGACACGCGGCTCCGCGAGACCGAGCAGCAGCGCAACGAGCGGCAAAAGGCTGTCAACGAGATTCGGGAGCTCGCCGACAACGTGCGGCTCGCCGTGCGCGAGTCGCAGGTGCGCGCCGAGACCGTCGGCGAGCAGTTCGCCGCGACCGGATTCGTGCTCGAGGAGATCACCGCCGGTTTGCCGCCCGAAGCGACCGCGGCCGCGTGGGGCGAGACGTTCGAGAGCTTGGAGCGGAGGATTCAGCGCCTCGGCGCCATCAACTTGGCGGCGATAGACGAGTTCCAGCAGCAGTCGGAGCGCAAGAACTATCTCGACACGCAGTTTACGGATCTCACCGACGCGCTCGAGACGCTCGAGAACGCCATTCGCAAGATCGACCGCGAGACACGTGCGCGTTTCACCGAGACGTTCGAGAAGGCGAATCAGGGTCTCGGCCGGCTGTTCCCGCGACTGTTCGGCGGCGGCCACGCGTACCTCGCGATGGACGGGGAAGACGTGCTGGCCGCCGGCGTCACGATCATGGCCCGGCCGCCCGGCAAGAAAAACAGCACGATTCACCTGTTGTCGGGCGGCGAGAAGGCCCTGACGGCTGTCGCGCTCGTGTTCTCCATCTTCGAGCTCAACCCCGCGCCGTTCTGCCTGCTCGACGAGGTGGACGCGCCGCTCGACGACGCCAACGTCGGGCGCTTCTCCGAGCTCGTCAAGCAGATGGCGGAGCGCGTGCAGTTCGTGCTCATCACTCACAACAAGACCACGATGGAATCGATGCACCAGCTCACGGGCGTGACGATGCAAGAACCTGGCGTTTCGCGAATGGTCGCCGTGGACATCGACGAAGCGGTCAGACTCGCGGCGATGTAGCCAGAGCTCGCCATGTGGGACTTGCGCTGGGTACTTTTGGGGCTAGGTGCCCTCGTGGTAGTGGCGGTGTATCTCTGGAGCCGCGGGATTCTGTCTCGCAACCTGTTGCCCAAGCTCCCGCGCCGCAAGGAACGCACCGAGCCCAGCCTCGGTGACGAACCTGCGCCGGCCCAAGCCGCCGCAGATCCTGCGCCGCTCGTCACGACCGTCTCTGCGGCAGAGAGCGCGCGTCCCGGGCCCGACCGAATCGTGGCGCTGCGGCTCGTACCACGCGGCGAGGAGCTCGCGGCCGAACGCGCGGTCGTGGCGCTGCGCAACGCGGGTCTCGATCACGGCCGCTACTCCATCTTTCACCGCCAGCTAGGGCCGAACCGCGAAGCGTTCAGCGTTGCGAGTCTCACCGAACCGGGCTCGTTCGATCTCGACAACCTCGGTGACAGCACGATCGCGGGGTTGAGCTTCTTCGTAGTGTTGCCGGGAGTGGGCGATCCCGTGGCGCGCTTCGATGCCATGGTCGAAACGGCGCGCGCCATGTCGGTCGAGCTCGCGGCCGATCTGTTCGACGAGCGCGGCAGCTCCTGGAGCAGCCAGCGAGAACGTTACTTGAGAGAAGAAATCATCGAGTACCGGCACCAGTTCGAGCGGCGTTGAGACGCGGAGCATGGTCCGCTCATCGGCACCTGGCCGCAAAGTGCGAGACGAGCTGGCGAAGCTGCGCAGCGCCATCGAAGCTCACAATTACGCCTACCACGTACTCGATAGCCCTACGATTCCGGACGTCGCGTTCGATCGGCTCCTGCGCCGATTGCAGGAGCTCGAACGCGCGCACCCCGAGCTCGTCACGGCCGACTCGCCGACGCAAAGGGTGGGCTCGACGAAGCTCGAGTCGTTTCGCGAAGTGCGCCATGCGCGGCCGATGCTCTCGCTCGACAACGTGTTCGACGATGCGGAGCTCGAGGCCTTCGACAAGCGCACGCGTGACCGTTTGACTTCGGCGGACATTGCGGTCGAGCGCGTCGCCTACTGGGCCGAGCCCAAGCTCGACGGCGCCGCCATCAGCTTGCGTTACGAGGGTGGCGAGCTCGTGTTCGGCGCCACCCGTGGCGACGGCACGACCGGCGAGGACGTCACCCACAACGTGCGCACTATCCGCTCGATCCCGCTGCGACTGCGCGGCAAGAAGGCGCCCGACGTGCTCGAGATTCGCGGCGAGGTGTTCATGCCGCGCGCGGGCTTCCTGAAGTTCAACGAACAGGCGCTGGCCCGTGGCGAGAAGACCTTCGTCAACCCGCGCAACGCGGCGGCCGGCAGTCTACGCCAGCTCGATCCTCGCCTCGCGGCCGAGCGGCCGCTGGAGGCCTTCTTCTATGCGCTCGGCGAAGTAGCCGGAGGCCCGCTCACAAAGGTGCGCGCGCAGGACGCCATCGTCGCGATGTTGAAGGATCTCGGCTTGCGCACGTGCCCCGAGGGACAGCTCGTCGAAGGCGTCGACGGTTGCCGGGCCTACTACGCGCGAGTAGGGGAGAAGCGCGACATGCTGCCGTACGACATCGATGGCGTCGTCTATAAGGTGAACGACCTGTCGTGGCAGCAGCAGCTCGGCTTCGTGTCGCGTGCACCGCGTTGGGCCATCGCCCACAAGTTCCCGGCGCAAGAGGAGCTCACCGTCGTACGCGACGTCGAGTTCCAAGTCGGCCGCACGGGCGCGCTGACGCCCGTCGCTCGACTCGAGCCCGTGTTCGTCGGCGGCGTGACCGTCAGCAACGCGACGCTGCACAACATGGACGAGCTCGAGCGCAAGGACGTGCGCGTCGGCGACACCGTCATCGTCCGCCGCGCCGGCGACGTGATCCCCGAGATCGTGGCCGTCGTCGCGGAGCGACGGCCGGCGGACGCACGCGTCGTCACGCTACCGCCTCGCTGCCCGGTCTGCGGCTCGGACGTCGAAAGAGGAGAGGACGAGGCCATCGCGCGCTGCGTGGGTGGGCTGTTCTGCCCGGCACAACGCAAGGAGGCCGTCCGCCATTTCGTGTCGCGCCGCGCGCTCAACATCGAGGGATTCGGCGAGAAGCTCATCGATCAGCTCGTCGACAAAGACATGATCAAGACCGCGGCCGACCTGTTTCTTCTGCGCGCCGAGAGCCTCGCGGACCTCGAACGCCTGGGCGACAAATCGGCAACCAAGCTCATCGCAGCCGTCGAGAAGAGCAAGCAGACCACGTACGCGCGCTTCCTCTACGCGCTCGGGATCGGCAACGTCGGCGAAGCGACGGCGGCGGCGCTTGCCAACGAGTTCGGTACGCTCGATGATCTCCTCCGAGCTGATGAGGAGCGGCTGCAACAGGTTCCGGACGTCGGACCGATCGTGGCCGCGGCGATCCATGCGTTCTTCCGCCAGCCCCACAACCTCGAGGTCATCCAGGCACTGCGCGACGCGGGCGTTCGGTGGCCCACGCCGGCTGCAAAACCGGCGCGCGAGCAGCGACCGCTGCTCGGCAAGACCTTCGTGATTACCGGGACGCTCCGCACCATGACGCGCGAAGAAGCCAAGGCGCGACTGGGAGCGCTCGGCGCGAAAGTGACGGGCAGCGTGTCGAAGAATACGACCGCACTCATCGTCGGGGCCGATCCAGGCTCGAAGCTCAAGACGGCATCATCTCTCGGCGTCGCCACTTGGTCCGAGGACGAATTGCGAGCCTCGCTCGGGGAGCTCTAACGTGCGCTCACACATTCACGAGGCGCTGCTCAGCGCGCTCGCTGCCATTCTTCGGCCCACAGTGAAACTGCTCCTTCACTCCGGCATTAGTTTCGATGAGTTCACCAACGTGGCGCGAGCCGTGTTCGTACACATGGCGACGGACGAGTACCAGCGTCGCGGTCGTCCTGCCAACTTCTCGCAAGTGTCGGCGATGACCGGAATTTCTCGAAGAGAAGTTAGCAAGATCCGCGATCCGAAGTTGGCCGACCGTTGGACTCCAGACATGGAAAGCAGCCCGGTCAACACGATTCTGCACCAATGGCACTTCGACCCTGATTTCTCCGACGGGGCAGGGAACGCTCACGCACTGCCGTTCGAGGGACCGGTGAGCTTCTCGACCCTGGTTACGCGGCACGCGGGTGACATTCCGCCGGGCGCCATGAAGGCAACCCTGCAGAAGGCCGGGGTCCTCAAACAGGACGATGCGGAGTTGCTCGTGGTGAATCAGCTGTTCTTCTATTCGAGGCAGTTCGATGAGGACTTCATACACGGAATAGCCTTCTCTTCAAGCAACCTCGGATCGACGCTGGCTCACAATGCATTCGTTCACCAGCGAACGGACCTCTCCAACGAGGAGAAACGGTTGCTTGGCCGGCTTGAGCGCGTGGCATGGAGCGAGCATCTCAGTGAGGATGGGACTGCCAGATTCAAGAAATGGGTTGACGACGCAGCACCACGCTTTCTCGACGAAAGCAATCGCCGGATTGCGGAAAACGAGCTGCCGCGCAAAGCATGGGACAGCGCTATTAGGCCCAGAGCGACGGGGATCGGCGTCTACTACTTCGAAGAGGACTAGGCCGACCGAGTGCCCACCGTCCCGAACCCCGACTTGAAGTCAAGCAGCTGTCAACTGCCCAGAGCGTCGTAACCTCAGCCTTCGAACCTCAGGCCGGAATAGCGTTCGCGCTGCTCCAGGGCCCAGGCTACGCCTGATTCGACGTTTCCCCAGCTGGGCTGCACCGATGGCTCGAGCGCCCCTTTCCCATTGTCTTTGTTTCAACTGCTAACTAATTCCGGACATGAGTAAGCGCTTGACGTTGCTCGTGTTTGGGAAGAAAATCCCCTATATTGAAGATTATGTAGCCCGATGGTGCATTCTGTTCAATCATATGCGCGACTGAGCGGCGATCGGACGGATGAATACGGTCACAACTCGCTGATTTGGCAGAGCGCTGTGCGGCCATTCGAAAAAGAAAAGCGCTGGCAATTTCAACCGGCGCAGGTGGTGATGACGATGGTGGTCGTTCGCAGACTGTGTCCACGACAGGCACACGCGTGGTTGCTCGGTGCTGCGTTGACTCTTTGCTACGGGACGGCGAGCGGCGATACGGATAGCAGCAGTCTTCGCGGCTACACCGGCAGCGGCGTGCTCAACGGCTACACCGGCAGCGGTGTGCTCAACGGCTACAACGGCACCGGAATCGTCGGTTTCAGCCGCAGACCGGGCGCGGGTCAGGACATCCCCCGCTGCTACTCGTTTGGTGACGGGTTCGCGACAGCCGTGATGGGGCCGGTCGAGTCCATTGTGGTCACCGGTGACAGCATGACTATTCGGGTCATTGGCCAGATGTTTGATCTGCCAGCTGATGATTCGCTCGCCATCGGAGACTATGTGGTTGCCGCCGCAGCAGAGGGGCAGGCTGAAGGCGTTGTCTATCTCGTGGGAGCAACCTACGTACCGGGGGTATCTACTGTCAGGATCAAGGCGAGCGCGTCCAGCGTCGACCTGGGAGTCGGGCAAGCGATGTTGGGTGCAACCCACGTGGACTTTACGGGGCTGCTATCGAGTACTCCCTCGTTGGCCCCTCGGGCGAACGATGTACTTGTATTCGCTGGTATCCAGCCGGCACCGGGAGGCGTGATCATTGCTGGACCTGATCCGAACGGCGCAGTAGGCTGTTCGGCCTCGGATGGGCGTATGTGATCAAGGCCGCCAGCGGCAGGTCGCCGTGGGCAATTCCTACCGCACCATTGTGAATCAGGACCGATAACCGGCTCGATTCCTGTTCACGACAGCACGAATCACAGCCGCACGTCTGGATAAAGCGTGGCAGGCTGATTGAACGGCTGTTAGTAATGACGGACTCCCTAAGACTCGGTCTGCTGGCCGCGTACCGGAAGCTGATGAAGCCTTTGGTACGCGTGCTGATTCGCAACGGCGTTTCCTTCGGTGAACTAGCTGAAGTTCTGAAAAACGTCTTCGTGGAAGTCGCTGGGCGCGACTTCCAGATCGAGGATCGCAAAATCTCGCGCTCCCGGATTGCAATTATCACGGGACTAACGCGCAAAGAAGTGGCCCGCCAGGAAGACATTCTTCGAAGCGGTCAAGCGCTCCAAATCGTTAGCAATCTGAACCGAGTAGCACGCGTGCTACAAGGCTGGCATTCCGATCCAGCGTTCACTGGTCCTTACGGGATGCCGCTCGAGTTGCCTTTTGAGTCGCTCGCAGCCACTAGCTTTGCCGGGCTGGTGCGGAAACACAGCGGTGACATGGCACCACGGGCAATGCTCGACGAGCTCATTCGCATCGGCGTCGTTCAGCAGACGGCCGCCGGCGCGTTCAAGGTATTGGCTCGGGCCTATATCCCTCGCGATTTTCACCCGGATGCGCTGGAGCGATTTGGGGAGGTCGTGCACGATTTTATCTGCACGTATGAATTCAACATGTACAAGGGAGCGGGGCCCAGTCGTTTTGAACGTAAGGTGTTCGCCGACGATGGCTTGCGAGAAGAGCTGATGCCGGCCTTTGACGCGCTACTCAAAGCAAAGGGACACGCATTCCTAGTCGAAATTCATAACTGGATAACCGCCCAAGAGAGTTCGGTCGCGTCAACCAACAAGGCGAAGAAGAGGATCAAGACCGGAGTGGGCGTCTATCATTTTGTCTCGTCTTCCGACTAGAGTCCTACGGATCAAGGCTAACCGTCGCAGCGTCCCGCAGCGACTTCAAATATTCCTCGACTTTCTTCCGCTCGACCGCGCTTACGAGCTCGCTGCGAAGCTCCTCGAGTGTGGGCGGTTCCTGCTTGCGCGTCTCTTCGAGCAAGATCACGTGAAAACCGTATTCGGTGCGAACGGGCGCCGCGGAGTAGGAGCCGACCGTCATGGCCCGAACCGCTTCCGCAAATGCCGGGGGCATCGAGTCGGTGCTGAGCCAATCGAGAGCGCCGCCGTTGGGGCCCGTGGGCCCATCCGCGCGTGCCTGGGCGAGAGCAACGAAATCCTGCCCCGCGCGTAGCTGTTCGATGACGCTCGTGGCCTCTGCCTCGGTCTCCACGAGGATGTGCCGAGTCTTGTACTGCTCCCCCGACAAGCGCGGCAGGTTCTCGCCGTAGATCTGTCGAATCTCGGCTTCGGTGGCCGGGTTCTTCTCGAGATGGCTCGACGCCTGCGAGCGCGCCACGAGCTGCAAACGCTGAAGCTCCACTTGGGCGGCGACCGTTCGCGAGCCCGTCAAGCCATCCTTATCGGCCTGCTGGCTCAACAGCTCCACGCCGATGAGATCCTCCAGCAGCCGCTCGCGAACTTCGGGCGTAAGCTCTTCGAGAGGCCTGCCTTCTGTGGCCAACGCGTACACGCGCAGCACCGACTCTGGGAACGGTTTGCCGTTGATCGTCGCCACACTCGTCGGGCCCAGCGCTCCGCCGTTCGAGCTGGAGGAACTGTTTTGCGAGCAAGCGCTTGCTCCGACTGCCAACGCGACAACGACAACGACAACGACGCTTCCGTGGAGGGTGTTCATGGTTTCGAGCTCACGGCTTCTTCGGGAGTCAGCGCGCTGACGGCGAGCGCGTGGATATCGGTCTGCATCAGCGTGCCGAGCGCAGCATACACGAGGCGGTGCCGCTCCAACGTTCGCTTGCTGGCGAACTGACGCGAGACGATGCGAACTTGAAAGTGCCCCCGGCCGTCGCGCGCGCCGGCGTGGCCCGCGTGGCGGTGACTGTCGTCGACGACGTCGAGCTCGTCCGGATGGAGCGCCGTCTCGAGCCGGCCGCGGATCGCGGCGACGCGCTCGGCCGTCACGGGCGCACCTGGAGCACCGGCTTGATCTCGACCTCGGCGAACACGCCTTCGAGCACGTAGGGGTCCCGAGCCATGAAGGCCTTGGCCTCCGCGAGCGAGCCGAACTCGGCGATGATCAGGCTGCCCGTGAAGCCGGCGGGCCCGGGATCGGGGCTGTCGATGGCCGGGTGCGGCCCGGCGAACACGACGCGGCCTTGATCGACGAGCGGTTGGATGTATTCGAGGTGCCGCGGCCGCACACGCGGCCGCAGCGCCGTGCTGTTCGGTATGTCACGCGCGATGATCGCGTAGAGCACGCCGCTACGACTCCTCGTGCGCGTCGCTGCTCGCCGTCGTGCGCGACGCGCCCTTGAGCCAAAGCCAGATCCACGCCATCTGGACCGCGATCGTCAGCACCATCCAGCCCATGACGCCAAACACTTTGAAGTTCACCCACGTCGCCTCCGCGAAACCGTAGGCGACATAGAGATTGAGCGCGCCGAGAGCCGCGAAGCTCACGACCCACAACAGATTGAACCGGTGCCAGGGTGGCGTCCCGTCGCCCTCGAGCGCCTGCGCGAACATGCGCTCGGTGAGCGTCTTGCTACCGATGAACTGGCTGCCGAGGAACGCGACTGCCGTCACCCAGCTCACGATGGTCGGCTTCCATTTGATGAAAGTCGGATCCTGGAGGGTGAGCGTGATACCGCCGAGCACCGCCACGACCGCACCGCTGAACAGCAGCATCTTGCTGACCTTGCGGTGTCGGATCCATTGGTAGGCGATTTGGGCGGCCATCGCCACGATGATCGCAGCCGTCGCGGGGTAGATCCCGTACAAGCGGTACACCACGAAAAAGATGATGACCGGGACAAAGTCGATTAGTGACTGCATCGAATGCTGTGCGATCGCTCGGGTCGATCAGTGTACCGTCCTTGGCTCCGACGCCCAAAGCGGGCCTAGAATGGCCGTGTGGGCCAGTACTTCAAAGTGCACGCGGTCAACCCGCAGATCCGATTGCTGAATCGCGCGGCGGACGTCGTGCGGGCCGGCGGCGTCCTCGTCTATCCCACGGACTCGAGCTATGCGTTCGGCTGGAGCTTAGACGACAAGAACGCCCTCGAGCGCGTGCGACGCCTGCGCGGCATCGAGCGCGACCACGATTTCACACTCGCGTGCCGCGACCTTTCGGACATCGCCACCTACGCCCGCGTGGAGAATTGGGCCTACCGGCTCTTGAAGGCGCTCACGCCGGGCCCGTACACGTTTATCCTGCGCGCCACGCCCCAGTTGCCGAAGCGCCTCCAGGATCCGAAGCGCCGCTCGATCGGCATTCGCGTGCCCGATCACACCATCGCCCAAGGGCTGCTCGGCGCCTTGGGCGAGCCGCTCATGAGCTCGACGCTGCTGCTCCCGCCCGACCCGTTTCCGCTCACGGACCCCGAGGACATTCGCGACCGGCTCGAACGGCACGTCGATGCGATCGTCGACGGCGGGAGCTGCGGCCTCGAGCCCACCTCGGTGCTCGACTTGAGCGGCGACGAGGTCGTGGTCGTGCGCAAGGGCAAGGGAGACGTCGCCGCATTTACCGGCTGACCGCGCGGCGCGACTCCGTATAATGCCGCGATGTTTGGAATCGACATCAATGCAGTAGCGGGAATCATCGCGATCCTCGCGATCCCTGTGGTTTTCGCGATCACCCTGCACGAAGTGGCGCACGGGTGGGCCGCGAAGCAGCTCGGCGACCCCACGGCCTTCAAGCTGGGCCGGCTGTCGCTGAACCCGTTGAAGCACGTCGATCCCCTCGGTACGGTGATCGTGCCCATCGGCATGGCGATCTTCACGGCCGGTCAGTTCTATTTCGGCTGGGCCAAGCCCGTGCCCGTCGCGTTCCAGAACCTGCGTAACCCACGGCGCGACATGATCCTCGTGGCTGCCGCGGGCCCGGGCGCCAATATCGCGATGGCGACCTTTTGGACTGCACTCTTCATAGCCGCGAGAACGGCGGGCGTCGAAGGAGAGCCGTGGCTCATCAGCGTCTGCCGAGCCGGTATATATTTCAACTGCTTGCTCGCGGTCTTTAACCTGCTTCCGATCCCGCCGCTCGACGGCGGGCGCGTGCTCGCAGGGCTGCTGCCGCCGCGGGGAGCCGAGGTCTTAAGCCGCATCGAGCCGTTTGGCTTTATGATCGTCATCCTCTTGGCGCTCCCATCCGTCGGCATTCTGTGGACGCTCCTGGAGCCCCCGATGCGGTTCTTCATGGATCTCTTTTACTCAGTCATCCGGGATTTCACTTGACCGAAGAAGCAGTCAAGCCGGCCAAGCCGAACCTGCGCCTCGTGCCGGCCGTGCCGCCGCCGATCGCGTCCGAAGTCGGCGCGCCGGCGCAAGGCGAGATGCCGTTCGCCGTCGTCGAAGGCGAGCCCATCACGGAGCTGCCGCGCGACCTCTACATCCCGCCGTACGCGCTCGAGGTGTTCCTCGAAGCGTTCGAGGGGCCGCTCGACCTGTTGCTGTACCTCATTCGGCGCCAGAACCTCGACATCCTCGATATCCCGATCGCCGAGATCTCGCGCCAGTACGTGCAGTACATCGAGCTCATGAAGGAGATTCAGTTCGAGCTCGCGGGCGAGTACCTCGTGATGGCTGCGACGCTCGCGGAGATCAAATCGCGAATGCTGCTGCCGCGTTCGGCCGACGAGGAGGAGGAAGACGATCCGCGGGCGGAGCTCGTGCGTCGTTTGCAGGAATACGAGCGCTTCAAGAAGGCCGCGGTCGACATCGACGCGCTCGAGCGCCTCGAGCGCGACGTGCTGCAAGCGAGCGCAGAGGTCGTGGAGCGGGCCGTCGTCACGAAGCTGCCGGACATCACGCTCAAGGAGCTGTTGATCGTTTTCAAGGAAGCGCTCGTGCGCTCGCAGATGTTCGAGCATCACCACGTGCAGCGCGAGCCGTTGTCGGTGCGCGAGCGCATGTCGAACATCCTCGTCACGCTGCAAACGGAGCGCTACGTGGACTTTCAGCGCTTGTTCGAGCCGCACGAGGGGCGCATGGGAGTCGCGGTGACGTTCCTCGCCATCCTCGAGCTCATCAAGGAAACGCTCATCGACGTCGTGCAGACCGAACCTTTCGGTCCCATCCACATCCGCGCGGCGCAAGCCGGCCCGGGGCCCGCCGAGATCGATGAGGACCGCGGCACGGACGAGCAATACCATGGATGAAACCGAGATCAAGCACGTCGTCGAAGCCGCGTTGCTCGCGGCCGGACGGCCACTGTCGCTCGAGCGGCTCACGGAGTTGTTCGCGAGCAAGGGCGAAGCTCCCGATCGCGCCACCTTGAAGCGCGTGCTCGAGTCGCTCGCAAGCGACTACCAGGGACGCGGCATCGAGCTCAAGGAGGTCGCGTCGGGGTATCGCGTGCAGGTGAAACGCGCGATGGGCGATTGGCTCCAGCCCCTGTGGGAGGAGCGGGCGCCGCGTTATACGCGCGCGCTGCTCGAGACGCTCGCGCTCGTAGCCTACCGCCAGCCGATCACGCGCGCCGAGATCGAAGAGGTCCGCGGCGTGGTCGTGAGCACGAACATCGTGCGTACCTTGCTCGAGCGCAATTGGATCCGCGTCGTCGGGCATCGCGACGTGCCGGGCAAGCCGGCCATGTTCGGCACGACCAAAGAGTTCCTCGACTACTTCGGGCTCAAGAAGCTCGAAGACCTGCCGACGCTCGCCGAGATCAAGGACGGGTTGCCGGAGCTGAGCCCGCAGGCGGAGCTCCTCGAGGCGCTCGAAGCCGAGGCGCGCGGCTACGGGACCGCCCGGGTGGCCGCCGCCGGGGACGACGAAGCCGCCGTCACGGCGGGGCCCGCGCGCGTCGAGACCATGCTCGGCGACGACACGGAGGAGGGCGACGACGACACCGAGCTCGCCGGGCCGGACCTGTTGCGCGCGGACGGCGAAAAGAGCGCCACGTCCGAGCGCGGCCGCGGAGCCGCGGACGACGACGAAGGCCCGAGCGAGTCCGCCGAGATCATCCCGCTGCGGGCCGCCGACGACCCATAACGTCCGGGGTCGTGTGCCGGAGCGAATCCACAAGGTGCTCGCCAACGCCGGGATCGGGTCGCGCCGGTCGATCGAGCGTTGGGTCAGCGAGGGCCGAATCACCGTCGACGGCCGCGTCGCGCGCTTGGGCGAGCAGCTCCAAGGCCGCGAGCGCATCTGCCTCGACGGCAAGCCCGTGCGTCTTGGCGCCGCCAAGCTCGCGCGCCCGCGCCACGACTTCGTCGCCTACTACAAGCCGGGCGCCACACGCGGCGACCCCGACGCCGCCGCGGACTTGCCGCGGCCGCGGCACGGCCGCTGGATCGACGTGAGCCCGCTCGACCGCAACACGTCGGGGCTCATCGTGCTCACCACCGACGGCGAGCTCGCGAGCCGCCTCATGCACCCGAGCGCAACCATCGAACGCGAGTACGCGGTGCGCGTGCTCGGCGAGCCATCGGCCGCGCAGCAGCGGCAGCTCGAGGAGGGCATCGAGCTCGACACTGGGACCGCCAAGGTCGCGAAGATCGAGGTCGGCCGCGGCGGCGGCAGCAACGCGTGGTACCACTTCACGCTGCGCGAGGCGCGCCACCGCGACCTGCGCCCGATGCTCGCGGCCGTGGGTCTCGCCGTGAGCCGAGTCATTCGTGTGCGCTACGGGGCCGCCCTGCTCGGCGAGCTCTACCGCGGGGCCAGCCGGCCGCTCACGCCGGCCGAAATCAAGGGGCTGTACGCACTGGCCGGCGCCGGGCGTCTCAAGAAGAGCGTGGCCTGATGCGGATGCGAACCGTCATGAAGTGGCTGCTGGTGGGTTGCGCGCTGCTCGGCTCGACCGCGTTCGCGCAGGACAAGAGCATCGTCTCGGGCGCCTCGGGGCGAGCTCGTCGCGTTGGCGAGCGAGATCAGCGACAAGCCCGTCCGGGACGAGCGTGCGCATGCTGCTGACAGCCGACCGCAAGCGGTTGCGCGCCGCCGCGCAGTAACGATTTTTTCGACCAGGACGACCCACATGAGCCGCAAGAACTTTTCCTCGGGATCGAAATGGGAGCCGATCGTCGGTTACTCGCGCGCCGTGCGCGTCGGGCCGTACGTTCACGTCTCGGGCACGACCGCGACCGGCGCCGACGGCGAGATCGTCGGCGTCGGCGATCTCGGGGCACAAACACGGCAAACGCTGCGCAACATCGAGAGCGCCTTGCAGAAGGCGGGCGCCAAGCTCGGCGACGTGGTGCGCACGCGCATGTTCGTCGTCAACATCGCCGAGTGGGAGCTCGCGGGAAAGGCGCACGGCGAGTTCTTCGGCTCGATCCTCCCGGCGACTGCGATGGTGGAAGTCTCGAAGCTCATCGCGCCCGAGATGCTCATCGAGATCGAGGCCGATGCCTACGTCGGCACGAGAGCTCCGAAAAAGGCCGCGCGCGAGAAGAAACAGAAGAAGCGCCGCCGCGCACGGAGCGGCTAGTACAACCGAGCGCCACGGGCGCACGCGGACGGGGTAGAGTAGGCGCCCTCGCGATCGAGCCTCGTCCACGCTCCATGACCGACTCCGTGAATTCCGCCGGCCGCACGACGGGTGCCGGGCCCTTGCTCGCCTTAGGCGCGCTCGCGCTGATCTGGGGTTACAACTGGGTCGTCATGAAGGTGGCCTTGGACTACGTCGGGCCCCTGGACTTCGCCGCGTTGCGCGGCGTATTTGGCGCGCTCCTGCTGTTCGGGATCGTGTGGGCCGTGGGGGCGCCGCTACGGCCGCAGCACGTCGGCAAGACGATCCTGCTCGGCGTGTTCCAGACGACGGGGTTCGTCGGCCTGATCTCGTGGGCCCTGACGATCGGCGACGCCGGGAAGAGCGCCGTGCTCGGCTACACGATGCCGTTCTGGGTCATCGTCTTCGGCTGGCCGTTCCTGCCTGACCGCCTGCGCGGTTGGCAGTGGCCGGCCGCGGGCCTCATCCTCGTCGGGCTCGTGCTCGTGCTCGAGTGGTGGGAGGGCTCGACGAGCACGCTGAGCAGCCTGCTCGCGCTCGGCGCCGGCATCTCGTGGGCCGTGAGCGTCATCGTCTTCAAAAGGATCCCGCTGCACGGCCGCGACGAACTTCTGGCGCTCACGGCGTGGCAAATGCTCTACGGCATCATTCCGCTCGTCGCACTCGCGATGTTCGTCGACGAGCGGCCGATCGTCTGGAGCAGCGCCTTCGTCGGCGCGCTCGTCTACAACGGCGTCGGCGGCATGGCGATCGCGCCGCTGCTCTGGCTGTACATCCTCCAGCGACTGCCGGCGACGATCAGCGGCTTGAACGCGTTGGCCGTGCCGCTGGTCGGCGTCGTGGCCGCGTGGATCCAGCTCGGCGAGCGGCCGAGCGCGGCCGAGGGCATCGGCATGGCGCTCATCTTAGGCGGGCTCGCGTTGCTCATGAGCTGGCAACGCAACCTGCAGCCTTAGCAAAGCCGTCCCACGGGCGGGATGGGCTGTGCGGATCTGGGACGCTCGGCCGCGCACGACTGCCGGCATTCCTGCCGAGTCAACGGGTTAGCCGGCCCGATGCTTGGCATGCTTATCGCTTTAGGTGACGCATAAGGCGGGGGGCGCGCGACATGAACATCATCGGCTTCGTCGATTCCGTCGGTCGCGACTTGCGCTACGCGCTGCGCGGGTTGTCGCGGCGGCCCGCGTTCACGTTCGCCGCCGTGCTCACGCTCGCGCTCGGCATCAGCGCGACCACCGCGATCTTCAGCGTCGTCTACTCCGTGCTGATCCAGCCGCTGCCGTATCCGAATGCGGACGAGCTCGTGAGGCTCCGCCATAGCGTGGCAGGCCGGCTTAGTGGTGGGGACTTCGAACCCACGATGTACTTCACCTACCGGAACGAAAACCGGACGTTTGACGACATCGGCTTGTGGCAGGACGGATCCGCGACGCTGACGGACCGCGGTGAGCCGGAGCGTGTGCGCACTCTTCGGGTCACGGACGGCACGCTTCAGGCGCTGGGCGTGGCGCCGCTCCGCGGGCGTATGTTCACGGAAGCTGAGCACGGACCCGCGACCGAAGGGCCTGCGCTGGTCATTCTCTCTCATGCGTTCTGGCAACGCCGATTCGGCGGCGACGGAGCAGCCGTCGGAAGTCAGCTCTCGATCGATTCGCGGCCGTCGGAAGTCGTCGGGATCATGCCACCCGACTTCAGATTCCTCGACATGACACCGCAACCCGATGTGATCGTCGCCGTGCGGCTCAACCCTGCGGCGCTGCGAATCGACGGCAACTGGGGCTTTCAAGGCCTCGCGCGGCTTCGGCCCGGCGTCACGCCGGCCGAGGCTCATGCCGACGTCGAGCGCATGCTGTCGATCTGGCCCGATGCGTGGCCACTCCGATCCGATGTTGGGGTGACGCGCGAAGTCCTTGCGAGCTTCCGGCTGGCGCCCGTCGTTCGACCCTTGAAGGACGACTTGGTCGGCAGCGTCGCGAGCATGTTGTGGGTGCTCATGGGTGCGATCGGCGCGACGCTACTGGTCGTTTGCGCCAATATTGCGAATCTCATGCTGGTGCGGGCCGACGCCCGACGGCAGGAGCTCGCCGTGCGCGCCGCGCTCGGCGCAGGGAGCGCGCGGATCGCGAGAGAATTGCTCGTCGAGAGCCTGGTTATTGGCGCAGCCGGTAGCGTGCTCGGATTGGCGCTCGCATACGTTGGGCTACAGGTTCTCGTCGCCATCGGCCCTAGCAATCTGCCGCGCCTTCAGGAGATCGGCGTTTATCTGCCGGTGCTCGCATTCACTGTCGCCGTCTCGCTCGCGTCGACGCTCCTGTTCGGCTCGATCACGGCCCTCAAGCATGCGCGGCACATCGATGCGTCTAAGACGCTCGCTGCGCGCGGGTCGAGCGCTAGCCGTGAGCGGAACGCGACTCGCAACACGTTGGTCGTCGTGCAGGTGGCACTCGCGCTCGTGTTGGTCGTGAGCGCGGCCCTCATGATCCGAACGTTTCAGGCGTTGCGCGACGTCGATCCTGGCTTTTCGGACCCGGCAACCATTCAAACCGCGCGCATTTTGGTTTCGAACGTGCTGATTCCCGATCCCGTACAGTCCACCCGCATGCAGCGCGAGATCCTCGCCAAGATCGAGGCGCTTCCGGGCGTCGCTTCGGCGGGTTTTACGGGCCTGCTTCCGCTGGAAGGGTCACCAATCTCCCCACCGATCGTGGTCGAAGGCCAGACGCTGGCGCCAGGGGAGACGCCGCGGTCGCGCAGAAACAAATTCGTCTCGCCGGGGTACTTCGACGCGATGGGTACGCGAATAGTCGCGGGACGCGACGTGACCTGGAGCGACATCGAAGCGGGCGGCCGCGTGGCGTTGATCTCGGAAGACTTTGCTCGCGAGCTCGCGGCAGAGCCCGCGGGGGCACTCGGCAAACGTATCCGGACGTTTGCGGCGACGGACGCATGGCGCGAGGTCATCGGCGTGGTGCAGAGCGTGCACGAGATCGGGTTGCACGAAGAAGCGCCGAGCTCCGTGTACTGGCCCGTGCTCGTCGAGAGCATGTTTGGTGCCCCCGTCGTCGGAACGCCGGCGGCAGCATTCGTGATCCGCAGCGAGCGCGCTGGCACGGCGAGCCTCCAGGAGGAGTTCCGGCAAGCAGTCTGGTCGGTCAACGGGAGTATCCCAGTCACCGACGCGCGCACAATGGCGGACCTGTATTCCAGCTCGCTTGCGCGCACATCGTTCGTGCTCGTGATGCTCGCGATCGCCGGTGGCATGGCATTGCTGCTCGGCATCGTCGGAATCTACGGCGTCATTGCTTACGTCGTCTCGCAGAAAACTCGGGAAATCGGAATTCGGTCGGCCCTTGGCGCGGAGCCGCGGCAACTCAGCAAGATGTTCCTGCTGCACGGGCTCACGCTGAGCGCAGTGGGTGCCGTCGTGGGTCTCGTCGCGGCCATGGCGTTGGGGCGTTTGATGTCGTCGCTGCTGTTCGGCGTCGGCCCGACGGACCCCATCGCCTATGTCACAGCGCTTGGCGTTACGATCGCCGCAGCGGCGCTCGCAAGCTACGTGCCTGCACGGCGCGCGGCAACGATCGACCCGATCGAGACGCTCAGGGCAGAGTAACCCCCCAAAGAAAACGCGGGCGGCTCGTTGGAGCGCGCCCGCGTTTCGTTGTGCTTCGAAAAGGGACTAGCGCCGGTTGCCGCCGCCGCCGCCGCCGTAGCCACCGCCGCCGTAGCCACCACCGCCGCCACGACCGCCGCCGCCACCGTAACCGCCACCGCCGCCATAGCCGCCACCGCCACCGCCACCGGGACGCGGTCCTTTCTTTGTTTGCGGCCGGGCTTCGTTGACCGTCATCGGTCGGCCACCGTAGTCTTGGCCGTTGAGCTTGTCGATCGCGGCTTGCGCCTCGGCGTCGCTGCTCATCTCAACGAAGCCGAAACCCTTGCTGCGGCCCGTGTCGCGATCCGTGATGAGCTTCGCCGATTCGACCGTGCCGCACGCACCGAACTTTTGCGAGATTTCTTCTTCAGTCGCAGAGAACGGCAAATTGCCGACGTAAAGTTTCCTGCCCACGAGACCTCCCGAAATGTGTTTCTAAGGCGTACCGTTTAAGGAGGATTCTGGGCAGAAAGCGCTCAGGCTCGATGAACGGTTACCGACCGAGATTAGTATATACCGCAACCATTTCTCATTGGCAGCGCCCGGTTTTTCAAGGTTTCTACAGCCGATCCGTATGGCCTACGACGCGGTTCTCTCGGCCTGGCACAAGGTTCAAATCGGCGCTCCGGGCGGGGCGGCAACGCTTCGTGCACTACGCGCCTACCTCGGCACTGCGGCCCTCGCGGCCGTCGTCGCGGTGCCGGGGTTGGCCCAGCCGCCCGCGCGCGAGCTGCTCAACAGCGAGCGCATCGCCGCCGCGTTCGGCAGCTACGGCGTCGAGGTGCTCGCGCAGGACGACGCGCTGCGGATCTCGAGCCTGTACAGCACAGAGGCGGGGATCGCGACCTGCCGCACGTTCGCGATCGTCCGCTATCCGCCGACGGTCGATCCGCTCGTCGCAAGCGAGCACGCGGCGATCGTCGCGGGCGGCTCGATCGGCGCCGTGTTCGCGGAGCGCGGCTGGCAGGTCCGCAAGACGCACCTGCACTACGGCGAGATCGAAGCGTCGCCGCGGCTCGCCGAGCTCATGCGCATCGCGCCCAGCACGCGGCTCGCGGAGCACGTCTACGTGCTCGACGTCGCGAAAAACGACCGAGTCATCGAGTACGCGGCGCTCGTCGAGATCCACCATCCCGATTACCTGCGGGTCGCAGGTCTCGCGAGCATCTACGGACCCGCCGACGCCACCGGCCGTGCACCGCTCGTGGTGGAGTTGCTTGCCACGGCGCAGCTGCGCTCGCGTTAGGGCGATGGTTTGCGGTCCTGCACTTCGAAGCGCTGACCGCGGATCCCGCGGCTCGCTGCACCGAGTAGATAGAGATACGTCGGCGTGATGCTTTCGGGCAACGGCAGCGACATCGGGCTCTCGCCGGGATAGGCGAGGGCGCGCATGCGCGTGCGCGTTGCGCCCGGGTTCACGAGATTCACGCGCACCGGGGTGTTCTCGAGCTCGTCGGCCAAGACTTCGGCGAGCCCTTCGGTGCCCGCTTTGGCGGCAGCATAGGCGCCCCAGTACGCGCGGCCGCGGCGTCCCACGCCGCTCGTCGTGAACACCAGCGACGCGTCGGCCGATTGGCGCAGCAACGGCAGCAAGCAACGTGTCAGGATGAACGGCGCCGTGAGATTCACGAGCATGACGCGTTGCCACACGCCGATGTCGTAGTGCTCGATGGGGCTGCGATCGCCGAGGATGCCGGCGTTGTGGAGCAGGCCGTCGAGCCGGCCGTAACGCGACTCGATCTCCGTCGTGAGCGCCTGATACTCGGGGCCCTGGGTCCGCTCGAAGTCGAGCTGCGCGACGGCGGGCTCCGGGCCGAGGGACCTAAGCTCCTGGTAGAGCGCCTCGAGCAACTTCTCGTTGCGACCGTGAAGAATGACGGTCGCGCCGGCGACCACGAGATCGCGTGCCACGGCGCGGCCGATGCCGGCCGTCGCGCCCGTCACGAGGATCACACGCCCGGCGAACGCGTCGGGCGTGGGCTTATAGGTGCGCCAGACGGCGCTCGCGGCTTCCGCGCCCGTGCTCATGGCTCGTCAGTGCGGAGTGTCGGTCGGGCCGTCGACGTCGGCGGCGTCGTCGACGAGCGTCGCGACGTCGCGCGGCAGCTCCTCGAGCGGCTTCGGCGAGCCGATCCGCTCGGCCGGCTGCACGCCGAGCTCGGTGAAGCGGCGCGCGCTCGGCAGCACCCTGCGCTCGAGCGAGCCAATGCTGCTGTTGAACGCCCGCACGCTGTCGCCGAGCGCTTTGCCGACGTTGCCGAGATGGCTCACGAACGTCGTGATGCGCTCGTAGAGCTGCCCGGCCGAGGCCCGAATCTCGGCGGCGTTGTTCGCGAGCGCGGTTTGCTGCCAGCCGTAGGCCACGGCCTTGAGCAGCGCGACGAGGCTCGTCGGCGTCGCGAGGATCACGTTCTGACGCAATGCGTCGTCGAGCAACATGGGGCGCTGCGCGAGCGCCGCGCTCAAGAACTGGTCGCCGGGGATGAACAGGATCACGAACTCGGGGCTGCGCTCGAACTGGCTCCAGTACGCTTTGCCCGCGAGCTCGCGGATGCGCCCCGCGACGATCGTCGCGTGTCGCTCGAGCGCGACGTTGCGCTGCGCGTCGTTCGGCGCTTCCGTCGCTTCGAGATACGCATCGAGCGGCGTCTTCACGTCGACGACGAGGTCGCGCGACTCCGGCAGGTGGATGATCATGTCGGGCCGCACGGCGCCGGTTTCGGTGGGCTGGTGGCTCTGGCTCACGAAATCGCAGTGCTCGACCATGCCGGCGAGCTCGACGAGGCGGTGCAGCGTGATCTCGCCCCATTGGCCGCGCACCTCGGGCCGGCGCAGCGCGCTCACGAGGTTGCGCGTCTCGGAGCTCAGCGCGTGCTGGCTCGCCGTCAGCGCCTCGAGCTGCGCGGTGATGCTGCCGTGCGTCTCGCGGCGCGATTGATCGAGCGCCTGGAGCTGCTGCTCGGCGCGCGCGAGCGCCTCGCGAATCGGCATCACGAGGTGGTCGATGGCTTGCTCGCGCGTAGCGAGCTCCGCTTTCGCGCGCTCGTTCTGCGCGCTCAGTGTCTCGCGCGCGAGCTTGAGGAACGTCTCGGAGTGGCTCTGAAACTGCCGGTCGGCGAGCTCGTCGAACGTCGAGCCGAGCCGCTGCGCCGTCGTCGCGAGCAAGCGCTCGCGGTCGAGGTCGGCCGCGGCTCGACTCGCGAGCTCGGTTTCCTTGACCGCCAGCTTGCGGGCCAGCGACATGACGCGCGTGAGCCCGAGCAGCAATCCGACGGCCAGTCCCGCGATGGCAGCCAGTGCGACGTACAACAACGTGCTCGCGTCCATGCTAAGACGCCGCGCCGCGGCGGGCGCAGGCGAAGTAATTGACGTCGACGTTGCCGTCGAGCCAGTAGTCGCGCGTCGCCGGATTGAAATGCAAGCCCGTGAGCTCGGTGACGTCGAGGCCTGCGCGCCGGCACCACTGCGCGAGCTCGGCCGGGCGGATGAGCTTGCGATACTCGTGCGTGCCGCGCGGCAAAAGCCTAAGCACGTACTCGGCCCCGACGATCGCGAGCGCGAAGCTCTTCAAGTTGCGGTTGATCGTCGAGAAGAACACGGCGCCGCCGGGGCGCACGGCCGCGGCGCATGCGGCTACGATGCGCTCGGGCTCGGGGACGTGCTCGAGCATCTCTAGGCAGGTCACGACGTCGAAGGCGCCGGCGCGCTCGCGCGCGAGCTCCTCGACGTCGACACAGCGGTAGTCGATGGTCAGCGCGCTCGCGGCGGCATGCTGCGCGGCGGCGGTCACGTTCTCGGGCGCCAGGTCGATGCCCGTGACGCTCGCGCCGCGGGTCGCGAGCCCTTCGGCGAGCAAGCCGCCGCCGCAGCCGACGTCGAGCACGCGCGCACCCGAAAGCTTCGCGCGCCGCGCGATGTAGTCGAGCCGCAGCGTATTGATCTCGTGCAGCGTGCGGAAAGCGCCGCGCGGGTCCCACCATTCGCCGGCGCGCGAGGCGAACTTGGCGAGCTCGGCCGCGTCCACGTTGGCCATCGTCATGCCTCCTTCCGCAGCCGCTGGCCCCAGCGGTCGGCCGTGGCGGCGATCTCGGCGACGTCGAGCCGCAGCGCGACCCCTTCGGCCACGAGGTGCTCGCCAGCGATCCAAACGTCGGTGACGTCGTCTCGAGAGGCAGAGTAAACCAGCGCCGAGACGGGATCGAGCAACGGCCGATGCTCGACGCCCGAAAGGTCGACGCAGATGACGTCGGCAGCCTTGCCGGCCACGAGCGAGCCGATCTCGCCGGCGAGGCCGAGCGCTCGCGCGCCGTTGAGCGTCGCCAGCTTAAGCGCCTGCGCGGCGGGCAGAGCCGCGGCGTTGCCCGCGACCTGCTTGGCTAGCAGCGCCGCGGTCTGCATCTCGGCCCAAAGATCGAGGCGGTTGTTGCTCGCGGCGCCGTCGGTGCCGAGCGCGACCGTGACGCCGGCGTCGAGCAAGTGGGCCACGGGGCAGAAGCCGTTCGCGAGCTTGAGGTTCGAGCGCGGACAGTGGACGACGCTCGCCCCCGCGGTCGCGAGCGCCTCGATTTCCTCGGCCAAGAGGTGCGTCGCATGCACGCCGATGAGGGCCGGCGTCACCAAACCGAGCGCGGCGAGCCGGGCCAGCGGGCGCCGGCCGCTCGCGGCCATCTCGGCGTCGATCTCGGCGCTCGTCTCGTGCAGGTGCATGTGGATCGGCAGGTCGAGCTCGTCGGCCAAGCGCCGGATGTGCGTGAGCGTCGCGTCGCCGACCGTGTACGGCGCGTGCGGCGCGAACGCCGTCGTGATCAGCGGCTCGGCCTTGAAGCGGTCGTGGACCTCGAGCCCTTTGCGCAGGTACTCGTCGGCGTCGGCCGCGTAGGCCGTCGGCAGATCGAGCGCGATCATGCCGAGCACGGCGCGCATCCCGAGCTCGCGCGCGACGTTGCCCGTGACGTCGGCGTAGTAGTACATGTCGGAGAAGCACGTGGTGCCGCCCAAGAGCATCTCCGCGATCGCGAGGCGCGTGCCGTCGGCCACGAACTCGGGTCCGACCCAGCGAGCCTCGGCCACCCACACGCGGCCGCGCAGCCAGACTTCGAAGGGCACGTCGTCCGCGAGGCCGCGAAACAACGCCATCGCGGCGTGCGTATGCGCGTTGACGAGCCCGGGCAGCAGCGCGTGGCTCGAGCGCTCGTGGCGGACACGAGGCGAGAACGCACGCTCGGCCTCCGCGAGCGGCAGGATGGCGAGGATTCGGCCGGCGTCGACGGCGAGCGCGAGGCCCTCCTCGGCGATGGTCTCGGGCTCGACGCGGATGGTCCATCGCGGACAGATCAAAGCGTCGATCGTTTGCATCGGCTTACTTCGGGCGCTCGCAAAAAAGCCGCGTCAGTATAGCCGCCCGAGGATCGATCGGCGCTACGGGACGCGCGGACGATGTGCTAGACTTCTGCCTTGTTTTTTGGGCACTTGGATGTGTCGTCCGGGTGATGCAAGAGCCGCAAAATCGGTCGTCATTGCCCGGCCAAACTTATACCTCGTCGATCTTGGGTCCCCTCCGCGCCGCCGCGGGCGGGTGGAGGGCGGGCCCTTTTGCATTGAGCGGAACCGATGGCCGTAGGTAAGGAAGTCATCCTCGTCAATCTCGAAGACGAGATGCGGCAGTCGTATCTCGATTACGCCATGAGCGTGATCGTGGGCCGCGCGCTGCCCGACGTTCGCGACGGGCTCAAGCCCGTGCACCGCCGCGTGCTGCACGCGATGCGCGAGCTCGGCAACGAGTGGAATCGGCCCTACAAGAAGTCGGCCCGCGTGGTCGGCGACGTCATCGGTAAATACCACCCGCACGGCGACGTGGCCGTCTACGACACGATCGTGCGCATGGCGCAGCCGTTCTCGATGCGCTATTTGCTCGTCGACGGCCAGGGCAACTTCGGCTCGGTCGACGGCGATGCTCCGGCGGCCATGCGCTACACCGAAGTGCGCATGGCGCGCATCACGCAAGAGCTCCTCGCGGACATCGACAAGGAAACCGTCGACTTCGTCCCGAACTACGACGAGAGCGAGCGCGAGCCCGCGGTCCTGCCGACGCGCATCCCGAACCTGCTCGTCAACGGCTCCTCAGGGATAGCGGTCGGCATGGCGACGAACATCCCGCCGCACAACTTAGGCGAGGTCATCGACGCTTGCCTCGCGTTGCTCGCGGAGCCGAAGCTCACGATGGCCGATCTCATCAAGCTCATCCCGGGTCCCGATTTCCCGACGGCCGGGCTCATTCACGGCATTCAGGGCGTCGTCAGCGCTTACGCGACGGGCAGGGGCCGCATCTACGTGCGCGGCCGCACGCACGTCGAGCCGCTCGACGACCGCGGCCGCGAGTCCATCGTCATCACCGAGCTGCCGTATCAGGTCAACAAGGCGCGCCTCATCGAGCGCATCGCCGAGCTCGTCCGCGACAAGAACATCGAGGGCATCAGCGAGCTCCGCGACGAGTCGGACAAGGACGGCATGCGCGTCGTCATCGAGCTCAAGCGCGGCGAGCTCTCCGACGTCGTGCTCAACAATCTCTACAAGCAGACGCCGCTGCAGAGCGTCTTCGGCATCAACATGGTCGGGCTCGTCGACGGGCAGCCCCGGCTGTTGTCGCTCAAGGAGATGCTCGACGCGTTCCTCCGCCACCGCCGCGAGGTCGTGACGCGGCGGACGCTGTTCGATCTGCGCAAGGCCCGCGAGCGCGCCCACATCCTCGAAGGCTTGATGGTCGCGCTCGCGAACATCGACGAGATCATCGCCCTCATCAAGCGCTCGCCGTCGCCGAGCGAGGCACGCACGGCGCTCAGCGCGCGCCGGTGGCGGCCCAGCGCCGTCACGGCGCTGCTCGAGCGCGCCGGCGCCGCGGCCACGCGCCCCGAGGGTCTCACCGAAGAGTCCGGCCTCGACGCGCAGGGCTACCGGCTCTCGACGGCCCAGGCCCAGGCGATCCTCGAGCTCAGGTTGCACCGGTTGACCGGGCTCGAGCAAGAGAAGATCGCCACTGAATACAGTGGGTTGATAACGGATATTCAGAACTTTCTGGAGATCCTCGCGAGCCCCGACAAGCTCCAGGCCGTCATCCGCGCCGAGCTTGCCGAAGTCCGCGCGGCCTATGCCGATGCGCGGCGCACGGAGATCGTCGAGGACTACAGCGACCTCACCGTCGAGGACCTGATCCCCGAGGAGACGGTCGTCGTCACGCTGTCGCACGCGGGCTATGCGAAGTCGCAGCCCGCGGAGCAGTATCAGGCGCAGCGCCGCGGCGGCCGCGGCCGCGCCGCGGCCCGCGTCAAGGACGAGGATTTCATCGACCAGCTGTTCGTCGCGAATTCACACGACACCGTGCTGTGCTTCTCGAGCCGCGGCAAGGCGTACTGGCTCAAGGTCTACCAGGTCCCGCAGGCGGGGTCCGGTTCGCGCGGCCGGCCCATCGTCAACCTCTTGCCGCTCGAGGAAGGCGAGCGCATCAACGCGGTGCTGCCCGTCAAGGTGTTCGAGGAGAACAAGTTCGTGTTCCTCGTCACGAAGCACGGCACGGTCAAGAAGACGCCGCTCGCGCAGTTCGCGCGGCCACGCACGAGCGGCATCATCGCCGTCGAGCTGCGCGACGACGATCGCCTCATCGGCGCCGGTATCACGAACGGCAATCAGGACATCATGCTGTTCGCGAGCTCGGGCAAGGCCATTCGCTTCTCGGAGCAGGACGTGCGGCCCATGGGCCGTACGGCCGCGGGTGTCCGCGGCCTCAAGCTCGGCGGCCCCACCGACGAGGTCATCGCGCTCAGCATCATCGGCTTGGGATCGATCGTCACGGCCACCGAGAACGGCTACGGCAAGCTCACGCCCATCGAAGAGCACCCCGTGCAGGGCCGGGGAGGGCAAGGCGTCATCTGCATCCAGACCACCGAGCGCAACGGCCGGGTCGTCGGCGCGCTGCAAGTGGCGCCCGAGGACGAGCTCATGCTCATCACGTCGGCGGGCACGCTCGTGCGCACGCCCGTGGCCGACATCTCGGTCATGGGGCGCAACACGCAAGGCGTGCGCTTGATTCGTCTCGACGAGGCCGACCGGCTCGTCGGCATTTCTCGCGTCGAGCCCATGACGGGCGACGAGACGGCGGAGTCCGAATAAGGGTACGGAGACCCTTCCCCCCCCAATGAAGCGCGTATTCAACTTCAGCCCGGGTCCGGCGATGCTGCCGGAGCCGGTCCTAACACGTGCCCAGGCCGAGCTGCTCGATTGGCGCGGCAGCGGCATGTCGGTGATGGAAGTCAGCCATCGCGGCACGGACTTCATCGAGTTCGCCGCGCAGTCGGAGCGCAATCTGCGCGCGCTGCTCGGCGTGCCGGCGCATTACAAGGTGCTGTTCCTGCAAGGCGGCGCCACGCTGCAGTTCGCGGCCGTGCCGCTGAACCTCGCGCCGCCGGGCGCCGTCGTCGACTATGTCGTCACCGGCAACTGGGGCGAGAAGGCCGTGCAGGAGGCCGAGCGCTACGCTCGCGTCAATGTCGCGGCCACCGGCAAGGCCGCAAAGTTCACGACCATTCCCGATCCCAAGACCTGGCGAGTCTCCGACTCGGCCGCGTATCTGCACTACACGACGAACGAGACCGTGTTCGGCGTCGAGTTCCATGCGATTCCCGACGTATCGAAGGCGCCGCTCGTCGCCGACATGTCGTCGACGCTGCTGTCGCGGCCGCTCGACGTGAGCCGGTTCGGCGTCATCTACGCGGGCGCACAGAAGAACATCGGGCCCGCCGGTCTCGCGATCGTCATCGTGCGCGAGGACCTGCTCGGCAAGGCGCGCCGCGAGACGCCGGGCGTCATCGATTACAAGACGATGGCCGAGAGCGACTCGATGTGGAACACGCCGGCGACGCTCGCGTGGTACTTCGCCGGCCTCGTCTTCGAGTGGCTCACGGAGCAGGGCGGGCTCGCCGCCATGGGCGAGCGCAACGAGCGCAAGGCGACCAAGCTCTACGCGGCGATCGACTCGTCGGGCTACTACCAGAACCCCGTCGACAAGGCCTGCCGGTCGTGGATGAACGTGCCGTTCACGCTGCCTACACTTGAGCTCGACAAGCCGTTCTTGCAGGAAGCGAAGGCGACCGGGCTCACGAACCTCAAAGGTCACCGCGTCGTCGGCGGCATGCGCGCGAGCCTCTACAACGCGATGCCCGAAGCCGGTGTCGACGCGCTCGTCGCGTTCATGGCCGACTTCGCCAAGCGGCACGGGTGATGCCGATGGCAATGTTCAAGATTCAGACGCTCAACAGCATCGCCGTGGCCGGGCTCGACCGGCTGCCGCGCGACCGCTACGAGGTGGCTTCGGAGCTCGTGCGCCCCGACGCGATCCTGCTGCGCTCGTTCAAGATGCACGACCTCGAGATGGCGGATTCGCTGCTCTGCGTCGGCCGCGCGGGCGCGGGCACGAACAACATCCCGGTCGCCAAGCTCAGCAAGCTCGGCATGCCGGTGTTCAACACGCCGGGCGCCAACGCCAACGCCGTCAAGGAGCTCGTGCTCGCGGGCCTGCTCATGGCCGCGCGCAACCTGCCGCAAGCGATCGAGCACGTCCGCGGCTTGAAAGGCGCAGGGGACGAGCTCGACAAGGCCGTGGAGTCGAGCAAGAAACAGTTCGTGGGCTTCGAGTTGCCCACGCGCACGCTCGGGGTCGTGGGCCTAGGGGCGATCGGCGTCGAGGTAGCGAACGCCGCTCTCAAGCTCGGCATGAATGTGCTGGGATACGACCCCGCGATCACCGTGCAGCACGCGTGGCAACTGTCGTCGGGCGTGCAGAAAGCCGTCAACCTCGACGATCTGTTCGCGCGCGCCGATGTCGTCACCGTGCACGTGCCGCTCACGAAGAGCACCGACAAGCTCGTCAACGCCGCGCGGCTCGAGACGATGCGGCGCGGCTCGGTCATTCTCAACTTCTCGCGCGACGCGATCGTCGACTCGCAGGCCGTCGTCGAGGCGCTCGACTCGGGTAGGGTGCGCGCTTACGTGACCGATTTTCCAACGCGCAAGCTGCTCGATCATCCGAAGGTCATTTGCCTGCCGCACCTCGGGGCGTCGACGGTCGAAGCCGAGGAGAACTGCGCCGTCATGGTCGTCGACAACGTGCGCGAGTTCCTCGAGAACGGCAACGTGACGCGCTCGGTCAACTTCCCCGAGACGGTCTTGCAGCGCACGCGGCCGCATCGCGTGGCGATTCCGCACAGGAACGTGCCCAACATGGTGGCGCAGATTCTGACGGCGCTCGCGGCGCAGAACATCAACATCGCCGACATGCTCAATCACTCGCGGGACGAGCTGTCGTACACGCTCGTCGACCTCGACGCACCGGTGAGCGACGCCACGCTCGCACGCATTCGCGGCATCGACGGCATCTTGTCCGTGCGCGTGCTGCCGATCATCGACGCCTGAGATCTAAGGGAACGGCCATGAGCAAACGCGCGCGCAAGATAAAAGGCAAAGGCAAAGCCAAGGCCATGGGCGCGGCGACAGCCGGCGGCGACGACCCGCTCGTCGCGCTCCGCGGCAAGATCGACGCGGTCGACGAGCGGATCCAGGACCTCATTGCCGAGCGCGCGCATTTCGCGAAAGAAGTCGGCATCGTCAAAGGGCTGACGCGCACGGCGGAGTTCTACCGGCCGGAGCGCGAGGCGCAAGTGCTGCGCCGTGTCGTCGAGCGCAATAAGGGACCGCTGCGCGACGAGGAGATGGTGCGGCTATTCCGCGAGCTCATGTCCGCGTGTCTCGCCCAGGAGGAGCCGCTCAAGGTGGCGTATTTGGGCCCCGAGGGCACGTTCACCCAATCCGCCGTGCTCAAGCACTTCGGCCACTCGGTGCACGCGCTGTCGGTGCCGACGATCGACGAAGTGTTCCACGAGGTCGAGAGCGGCACGGCCGACTTCGGCGTGGCGCCCATCGAGAACTCGAGCGAAGGCACGGTCAACATCCATACGCTCGACATGTTCTTGACGTCGCCGCTCAAGATCTGCGGCGAGATCGAGCTGCGCATTCATCAACACCTCCTGGGGCGCATGGCGGACCTCAAGGACATCAAACGCGTGTGCTCGCACCCGCAGTCGCTGGCGCAGTGCCGCAGCTGGCTCGCACAGCACTTGCCCGACGTCGAGAAAGTGCCCGTGGCGAGCAACGCCGAGGCCGCGCGCCGGGCGCGCGACGAGGAGGGCACGGCTGCGCTCGCGGGCGAGGCTGCGGCCGGCGTCTACGGCCTCAAGATCCTGTTCCACACCGTCGAGGACCGCGACGACAACACGACGCGCTTCGTCGTCGTGGGCCGCAAGCTGTTGCCGCCGAGCGGCAACGACAAGACGTCGGTGCTCGTCTCGACGAAAGAAACCGAGGAGGCCGGCGTGCTGCTGCAGCTGCTCGCGCCGCTGTCGAAGCACGGCGTCAGCATGACGCGCATCGAGTCGCGGCCGTCGCGCAAGAGGAAGTGGGACTACGTGTTCTTTCTCGACCTCGACGGCCACGCCGAGGATGCACCCGTGCGCAAAGCCCTCGACGAGATGAAAACCAAGGCGTCGCTGTTCAAAGTGCTCGGTGCGTTTCCCAAGGCCGTGCTTTAGGAGCCTTCGTGGCTTCGCACCCGAATCGTTTTCGTGCAACGCCCACGCGGCAAGTGGGCGGCCGCATCACGGTGCCCGGCGACAAGTCGATCTCGCATCGCGCGTTGATGCTCGGGGCCGTCGCCGAAGGCGCGACGACGGTGCACGGCTTCCTCGCGAGCGAGGACTGCCTAGCCACGCAAGCCGCGCTCGAAGCCATGGGCGTCGACATCGCGCGAGGCGCCGACGGACGCGTGCGCATCCGCGGCGTCGGTTTGCAGGGCTTGCACCGGCCCACGAAAACACTCGATCTCGGTAACTCGGGCACGGCCGTTCGCTTGCTCATGGGCCTGCTCGCGGGCCAGCCGTTCGACAGCGAGCTCACGGGCGACGCCTCGCTGCGGCAGCGTCCCATGGAGCGCGTCGCTGCGCCGCTGCGCGAGATGGGTGCGCGAATCGAGACGGCCGCCGGCGGCAAGCCGCCCGTCAAGATCCACGGCGGCGCGCGCCTGCACGGCATCGACTACTCGCTGCCGATGGCGAGCGCGCAGGTCAAGTCGGCGCTTCTGCTCGCGGCCCTCGAGTCGCGCGGTACGACGACGCTGCGCTCGCCGGGGCCGAGCCGCGACCACACGGAGCGCATGCTCGAGACCATGGGCGCGAAGCTCGAGCTGTCCGCGCAAGGCCATGGGCATACCGTGAGGATCGAGGGACCCGTCACGCTGCGCGGCGGCGACATCCGGGTGCCGGCCGATTTCTCGTCGGCGGCATTCTTTCTCGTCGCGGGCTGCCTCGGCGCACGCGACGGCCTGACGATCGAAAACGTCGGCGTCAATCCGACGCGCATCGGCTTGCTCACGATCCTGCGCGAGATGGGCGCCGAGATCGAGCTCCGCGCCGAGCGTCGCGTCGGTGCCGAGCCCGTCGCCGACCTCTGGGTCAAACAGAGCGACCTCAAAGGCATCGTGGTGCCGCCCGAGCTCGTGCCGCTCGCCATCGACGAGTTCCCGATCCTGTTCATCGCGGCCACGGCCGCCGCCGGCACGACCGTCGTCAGCGGCGCGGAGGAGCTGCGCGAAAAAGAGACCGACCGCATCGCCGTCATGGCGCGCGGGCTCGAAGCGCTGGGCGTAGAGGTCGAAGAAACGCCCGACGGCGCGCGCCTCGTCGGCGGCCCCATGAGCGGCGGGGCCGTCGACAGCCGCGGCGACCACCGCATCGCCATGGCGTTCGCCGTCGCGAGCTTGCGCGCGAGCACGCCGATCGACATTCACAATACGGCCGAGGTCGCGACGTCGTTCCCGAACTTCCTCGACGTCGCGGCCGCGGTGGGCCTCGAGATCGCGGCCGGCGGGGAGCCGTCGTGACGAACCCTGCGCCCGTGATCGCGATCGACGGGCCGAGCGGCTCGGGGAAGGGCACGATCGGCAAGCTGCTCGCGCAGAGGCTCGGCTGGCACTACCTCGACAGCGGCGCACTCTATCGGCTCGTGGCGCTCGCGGCGCTCAAGCGCCCCGTCGACCTCGCGGATGCCGCCGGGCTCGCCGAGATCGCGAGGGTACTCGACGTGCGTTTTGGCCCGGGCGCAGACGGCGACCGCATCTACCTCGGCGGCGCCGACGTCAGCGAGGAGCTGCGCACGGAACGCACGGGCGACGCGGCCTCGAAGGTTGCCGTCGTTCCCGCCGTACGTGCCGCGCTGCTCGAGCGCCAACGCGACTTTGCGGCTCCGCCCGGGCTCGTCGCCGATGGCCGCGACATGGGCACCGTCGTTTTCCCCGCCGCGACGCTCAAGGTGGTCCTGACGGCCAGCGCGGAGGCACGCGCGATGAGGCGTCATAAGCAGTTGAAAGAAAAGGGGATTGATGTTAGCCTGCCCGACCTTTCCTGGGACATAGCGCAACGGGACGCGCGCGACGCGAACCGCACGGTGGCGCCTTACAGGGCGGCACCGGATGCGCACGTGATCGACTCCACGAGTCTGACGCCTGAGGAAGTCGTCGCCCACATTCTGCAATGGCTCGCACGTGTGGGGATCGTCGCGCACCGAGCCAAAGGGTAAGCAATGGCTGGATGCCGTTGTTGGTCAATCAACCCGCCGATTGCAGGATGCAAAGGCGGCAGCGGAAGAAAGCATGAGTGAATCATTTGCCGAGATGCTCGAAGAGAGCTTTGCCAGTCAGAAGATCAAGACCGGCTCCATCCTGACCGGCGTCGTAGTCGCCGTGAATGCCGACATGGTGATCGTCAATGCGGGCCTGAAGTCCGAGGCGGTCATCCCAGCCGACCAATTTCTCAACGAGCGCGGTGAGCTCGAAGTCAACGTCGGCGACGAGGTCGAAGTGGCGCTCGACACCGTCGAGGACGGTTTCGGCGAAACGCGCTTGTCGCGCGAGAAAGCCAAGCGCACGCGCACCTGGACGCGCCTCGAGGAGTCATTCCAAAAAGGCGAGATCGTCACGGGCACGATTAGCGGCCGCGTCCGCGGCGGCTTCACCGTAGACGTCGATCTCGTGCGCGCGTTCTTGCCGGGCTCGCTCGTCGACGTCCGCCCGATTCGCGATCCCGGCGCACTCGAGGGTCAGACGCTCGAGTTCAAGGTCATCAAGCTCGACCAGAAGCGCAACAACGTCGTCGTCTCGCGGCGCGCCGTCGTCGAAGCCGAGTACAGCGCCGAGCGCGAGTCGTTGCTCAAGAACCTCCAGGAAGGCACCACGCTCAAGGGCGTGGTCAAGAACCTCACGGACTACGGCGCGTTCGTCGATTTGGGCGGCATCGACGGCCTGCTGCACATCACGGACATGGCGTGGAAGCGCGTCAAGCATCCGTCGGAAGTCGTGAGCGTCGGCCAGGAGCTCGAGGTCAAGGTGCTCAAGTTCGATCGCGAGCGCAACCGCGTCTCACTCGGCTTGAAGCAGCTCGGCGCCGATCCGTGGGCCGACCTTGCGCGGCGTTATCCGCCCAACACGCGCCTCTTCGGCAAGGTCACGAACATCGCCGACTACGGCTGCTTCGCCGAGATCGAAGAGGGCGTCGAAGGGCTGGTGCACGTGTCCGAGATGGACTGGACCAACAAGAACGTCAACCCGCACAAGGTCGTGCAGATCGGCGACGAGGTCGAGGTCATGGTGCTCGACATCGACGAGGAGCGCCGCCGCATCTCGCTCGGCTTGAAGCAGTGCAAGGCCAATCCGTGGGTCGAGTTCGGCGAGAACTACAAGAAGAACGACAAGGTTTCGGGACAGATCAAGTCGATCACGGACTTCGGCGTCTTCATCGGCCTGCCCGGCGGCATCGACGGGCTCGTGCACCTCTCCGATCTTTCCTGGGACGTTCCCGGCGAAGAAGCCGTGCGCAACTACAAGAAGGGTGAAGAGCTCGAGACCGTGGTGCTTGCCATCGACCCCGAGCGCGAGCGCATCTCGCTCGGTGTCAAGCAGCTCGACAAGGATCCGTTGTCGTTGTTCCTCGGCGATCACCCGAAGGGCAGCATCGTCTCGGGCGTCGTGCAGGAGCTCGATGCGAAGGCCGCGACGGTCGCGCTCGAGGGCGGCGTCATCGGCCAGCTGCGCGCTTCGGAGATCGCACGCGATCGCGTCGAGGACGCGCGCACGGTCCTCAAGGTCGGCGAGACGATCGAGGCGAGGATCACGGGCGTCGACCGCAAGACGCGCATCGTTTCGCTGTCGATCAAAGCCAAGGAAGTGCACGAGGAGCAGCAGGCCCTTCAGAACTACAAGAGCGATTCCGGCCGCCCCACGACCGGAACGACGCTCGGCGATCTGCTCAAGGAGAAGATGAGCTCCGAATGAGTTCTTCGTGCGTGAGCGCGAGGAGTGCTTTGGCCCACGAACAAGGTCCGAACCGATGACAAAGTCCGAGCTGATCGAGTCCATCGCCCGCAGTCAAAAGCATTTGCCTGCGAAGGACGTGGAGCTGGCCGTCAAACACATCCTCGAGCTCATGAGCGAAGCCCTCGCCAACGGCGAGCGAATCGAAATCCGCGGGTTCGGGTCCTTCTCGCTGCACTACCGGCCGCCGCGTATGGGGCGTAACCCCAAGACCGGCGAGGCCGTGGCGCTCGCGGGCAAGAACGTCCCGCACTTCAAACCCGGCAAAGATCTGCGCGAACGAGTCAACGAGTCACGGCACCTGCCCGTGCGCGACTAGCGCCCACCACTTAGACACGCGCGGAGGGATGGAGCCTTGGTCACGCTGCGCCGGCTCTTGTGGGTGGCCGCACTCGTCGTGCTCGTGCTGCTCGGCGCAATGTTTGCCTACAGCAACCCCGAGCCCATCGACGTCGATATCGGCCTCGCGCGCTTCGAGGACATCGCGCCGACGGCCGTATTCGCCGTCGTGCTCGCGCTCGGCTGGTTGCTCGGCCTGCTGACCGCGGCCGCGGCGCTCTGGCGCGGGGCGGCCGAGAAGCGCCGCCTGCGCCAGGACCTCGACCACGCGCGCGCCGAGCTTCACGCGCGCCGCGAATCGCCGTAGCCCATGCCAGGCGAACCTACATTCCTGCTTGCCGCGCTGTTGATCCTCGCGGCCGCGCTGGGCTTCGTCTACAAGATCTACGCAGACCGCGACCGCGATCTGCCGCCGCGTATCAGCGCCGACTACATCCGCGGCCTGAACCTCGTCCTCAACCGGCGCACGGACGAAGCGCTCGAGCTGTTCGTGCAGATGGCGAAGGTCGACGACGACACGCTCGAGACGCACTTCGCGCTGGGGCACTTGTTCCGACGCCGCGGCGAGGTGGAGCGGGCGATTCGTGTTCACGAGAATCTGCTCGCGCGCCCGAACCTCAACGAAGCGCAACGGCACCAGGCCGTGTTCTCGCTGGCCGAGGACTACCTGAGCGCCGGGCTCTTCGATCGTGCGGAACAGCTGTTCGCCGAGCTCCGCGACAGTACGACGCTCGCCGAGGCGGCGCTCGACAAGCTCGTGAGCATCTACGAGCGCGAGCAGGAATGGCAGAAAGCCATCGGCGCGCACCGCAAGCTCGAGATGCTGAGCGGCAAGAAGTCGAGCCAAGTGGCTCATTACTATTGCGAGCTCGCCGAGGCGGCACGCGCGGCCGGCGACCGTGCCCTCGCGCGCGAGCACCTGCGTAATACGATTCGCAGCGAGTCGGGCGCGCTGCGCGGAACGCTGATCCGCGCGTTGCTGGCGCAGGAAGAGCGCGACTACGCACAAGCCATTCCGCTCTACGAGCAGGTCATTGCGGCGGATCGTCATTTCGTCACCGAGGTGCTGCCGCCGCTGCTCGAGTGCCATCGCGCGAGCGGCGGGCTCGCCGATTTTGACGCCTACCTCGAACGGCTGCTCGCCAAAGACCCTTCATTGCATCGCGATGTCGCTTACGCCGCGATCATCGGCAACCTCGAAGGCTCTGCGGTGCTGCGCAGTGCGGTCGAGCGCTTCGTGTTCGCACACCCCGTGCTCGCCGCGCTCGTCAACGCCAAAGAGCTCGAGACTCTAGCCGCGGAGCAACGCGCGCCGGCCATCGAGCGCATCACGCATGCGCTGCGCACCGTGGCGTTGGCCAACGCTCGTTACCGCTGCGGGAACTGCGGCTACAGCACGCAACGGTTCATCTGGCACTGCCCGAGCTGCAAGCTCTGGGAAACCGTCCGGCCCATTCAGAGCGTCCCGCTCGAGACCGTCATCACGCACGCGTGAGGCGCGGCCGCGTCGCCGCGCGAAACTGCACGAACTGCCGAGATTGAGTGGCTGCGAGCGCGCACCACTGCACCTAGCATTCCGCTCGTTCCAACCACAGGAGTCCCAGCATGAAACTCGCGACCCGACAGCTGATCTATGCCTTGAGTCTGGCGTGCGGCGGTTTCGCCGCCATCGCCGGGCCCGTGAACATCAATACGGCGGATGCCGCCAAGCTCGCGACCGAGCTCCAGGGCGTGGGCCCGGCCCTCGCCGAGGCGATCGTCGCGGACCGTAAGGCGAACGGCAACTTCGCCACACCCGAGGCGCTCACGCGCGTCAAGGGAATCGGCGAGCGCATCGTCGAGATGAACAAGGGCAACATTCTCGTTGCCGATCCGGCACCGCCGCGCTGAAGCCCGCCATGGAGCGAGCGGAGGGTGCGGGTAGGGCTGTCCCGCACCCTCCGCCCGATGGCGCGTGAACCGCGCCCACCCTTGAGACCGAGCGGTTCGGTATCATTAATGGGTCTTCGCTCAGTCAGGGTCGGTTCGATGTCACGAATTCGCACGGTCGTGTTTCCGGTCGCGGGCCGAGGCACGCGCTTTCTGCCGGCGACGAAGGCCTCTCCCAAGGAGATGTTGCCGATCGTCGACAAACCCTTGATCCAATACGCCGTCGAAGAGGCCCTCGAAGCGGGTGCGGAGCGGCTCGTATTCATCACGGGCTCGTCCAAACGCGCCATCGAGGACCATTTCGATACCGATGCCGAGCTCGAGCGGCAGCTCGCCGAATCCGGCAAGCACGACATGCTCGCGCTCGTGCGCGACATCGTGCCGCCCCAGGCGACCTGCATCTTCGTGCGCCAAGGCACGCCGCTCGGTCTCGGCCACGCTGTCTTGTGCGCCAAGAACGCCGTCGGCGACGAGCCGTTCTTCGTGCATCTCGCCGACGACCTCATCTACAGCAAGGTCGGCTGCCTATTGCAGATGCGCACGCACTTCGAGAAGCACGGCGCGAGCGTGCTCGGTGTGGAAACCGTGCCGCACGACCAGACCGGCAGCTACGGCATCGTCGCCGTGCAGCAGGAAGCGAGCGGCGCCCAGCGCGTCACGCGCATCGTCGAGAAGCCGAAGCCGGCGGACGCGCCTTCCAATCTTGCGGTCGTGGGCCGCTATATTTTGACGCCCGCGATCTTCGCCAAGCTCGAGCAAACCCAGCGCGGCGCCGGCGGCGAGATTCAGCTCACCGACGGCATCGCGAGCCTGCTCGCCGACGAGCCCGTGCACGTTCTGCCGTTCACCGGCATTCGTTACGACTGCGGCAGCAAGATCGGTTACTTGCGCGCCGTGGTCGAATACGGCTTGCGCCATCCCGAGCTCGGCGAAAGCTTTCGCGCCTATCTCCAGAACGTCTGGGAGCGCTAGCGCGGATTTCTCGCCTCGCACCAGCAAGCGGCACTGCGGGCGGCGGCCGCACCTCGAAGGCCCCTCCCGAGACACGCCGGAAGTGCGTCCCTGCGGCTCGTCTGCGCACATCCTGCGATCTCAACTGGTCGATGCAACAGCAGCATCGAGTGCCTCGGCGGGGCAGTGCCAGCCAAGGGTTTGTCTGGGTCGGCCGTTGAGCTCCGCAGCCACTTTATCGAGACGGGCTTGAGAGTGTACGGAG
>CAZCZE010000015.1:0-2472 GCA_964503125.1 uncultured Gammaproteobacteria bacterium | reverse complement strand
AAGGCTATTGCTCAAATTGAAGGCTACATTGATCGCTGTTCCGGACGCCGTGAAAGTGAGCCAGGTCGGCGCTCCGAAACTGATCCACCCAGGGAGACCCCGATACTACTCCTTCCTGGCCCGGCGTGAAGCCGAAGCTGTTTTGGCGGCGCCGTTGGCCGCGGTTGGCTCGGGCGCCGCGCTGCCGCTGCGACGGCGCATGCGGTAGCTCTTTCCGCGCGTGGTGATGACGGTGGCGCGCTCGGCCAGCCGGTCGAGCAGCGCGGTGGTGAGCTTCTCATCGCCGCCGAAAACGGTGGGCCACTCGGCGAAGGCGAGGTTGGTGGTGACGATGACGGAGCGATGGCGCTCGTAGCGATCAGCGAGAAGATTGAAGAGCAGTTCGCCGCCGGCGCGGTCGAATGGGACGAAGCCGACTTCGTCAAGGATCAGGAGATCGACGCGGCGGCTGCGACGGTGCAGGCGATCGAGCGAGCGTTGGTCGCGTGCTTCGCGCAGTGCGAGCACCAGGTCCGCGGCGCGATGGAACGCGACGTGCTTCCTCTGCCGCGCCGCTTCCACGCCGAGCGCAATCGCCAGGTGTGTCTTGCCGGTGCCGATCGGGCCGGCGAGAACGACGTTGTCGCCACGATCGATCCAGCTGCCGCGCGCGAGCTCGACAATCTCCGCGGCGTCGATACCGGCCGCGGCATCGACGTCGAACTCGTCGAGCGTTTTGACCTCGGGAAAACGCGCACTATGTAGTCGAGCGCGGATCGCCGAGTCGCTCCGCGACTGGACCTCGGCGGCGAGCACCTCCTGTAGGTACTCCTCGAGCGACCAGCTCTCGGCGCGTGCTTGCCGGGCGAGACTCTCGAATGCGCGTGCCGCGCCGGGCATCTTGAGAGCGCGCGCGTGCGTCCGGACTAGCTCGACCACAATGGCGACGCGGCTCATCGGTCACCTCCGAGAAGATCATCATAGTCGGCGGCGACGCCCGCTTCGATCTCGATCGCTGCAAGCGAGTCGGGGATGGCATGAGCAGCCAGGTGTGGTGACGATGCCGGCGGCGGCACCAGCGCCAAGGTGATCGGCACGTCGTCGGCCAGGGCGCGGGTGAGTCGCCGCGCGACCTCGTCTTCACCGCGATCGAGAATCGCTGCGAGCACGCGCGTGTAGATGCGCGCGGCTTCTTTGGGACCGTGCACATCAACCAGGAGGCGCCAGGCGTCGGCAAACGGAGCTCCGAGCTGCGCGACGAGAGCGCCGGCGACTTGCCGCAACGCTTGCGGCTTGCGTGCGAGCTCAGACAGGTAGTGCCGGTAGTCGACCGAGCGGCCACCGAAGGGCTGTCGAGCGTGCGTCGCCGTGCCACTCGGTCCGACGAGGTCGACGGTGTCCACGCCGATGTAGGCCGTGACCTCGAGGCCGGCCCAGGCGCATGGCGCCGAGTAGTAGGCACCATCCACTTTCGCGAGCGATCCGCGCGACAGCGACGCGAAGCGAACCGCTGCCGATCGGAACGCGCGTGCCGGCGTCGGTAGCATCTGCGAACGCTCGGTCTCGAACTGCTCGGCGATCGTCGGGCCACTGCGACGAGGCTTGCTCGCATCCGCGTCGAGTCGGGCGAGGAGCGTGCCGCTCATCGCAGTCAGATCATCGCCGGCCGGAATCGGAACCAGATGCTGCCAGCGGATCCCCTTACCGCGCGCTTCCACGCCGCCCTTGTCGTGGCCGGTCGCCGGCCGACAGAAGCTCGGCTCGAACACGTAGTGCGCGCACATCGATTCGAACCGCGCACTGAGCTCGCGCTCGCTGCCGCACAGGATCTTGGTGACCGCAGCGCGCAGATTGTCGTATGCGATCCGATGCGGCACCGCGCCGAAATGATCGAATGCGCGAACGTGTCCATCGATAAAGCAGATCTGATCCTGCCGCGGATAGAGCCACGCGAAGTCTCGCTTCGAGTGCATCAAGCGCATGACGAACATCCACGCCTTGCGCCGCTCGCCGTCGAGATCGATCAGCACCTCGAAAAAGTCGACCTGCGCCAGATCGCCGGGCGGGTACTCGAGCGGCACGAACACCTCGCGCCGCTGCCGCTTCCACTCGCGCACGTACCGCTTGACGAGCGTCTCGCCGACCTCGAAGCCCTCCTCGCGCAGCATCCGCCACAGGCGTGCGGCCGTGAGCTGCTGCTTGCCGGCCGTCCACGACGGCGCCTGCTCCAACAGCTCCTCGAGCCGCCGCTCGACGCGCTCGAGCACCGGCCGAGACCGCGTCGGTGTCCGACGTCCGCCCGGCTCGGCGCCCTCGAGATACCGCTTCACGGTCACTCGCGAGATCCCCATCTCGCGCGCAACTTGGCGGATTGATTGGCCCTCGACCTGAACCTTGTACCGAATGACATGAACCTGATCCACGCGTAACACCTCCAAATCTCAAGCCCGGGTCCCACATCGGGCGGTGGAGGGGTGGATCAGTTTCAGAGCG
>CAZCZE010000014.1:0-108433 GCA_964503125.1 uncultured Gammaproteobacteria bacterium | reverse complement strand
GAGAGTTTCAGCATCTGTCAGCGTCGGAGGACGCGCACCGTCGCACCGGCGGACGCCGGTGCCCGGGATCGGGGATGACTGGATCCCGGCTTGTGCCGCGTGACGGGACGGGCTTTTTTCATCGCTCGCCGACCTCGACCTGGACGCGGCCGTCGACGACGCGCACCGGGTAAGTCGGCACGGGCTCGTAGGCGGGCGGAGCGGTGACGGCGCCGGTCTTGATGCAGAAGCGGGCGCCGTGGCGCGGGCAGACGATCTCGTTGCCGATCACCGGGCCGCCGGTCAGGACCTCACCGTCGTGGGTGCAGACGTCCTCGATGGCATAGAATTCGCCCTCGAGGTTGAATACCGCGATCTCGACATCCTCGATGTCGACGACCGCATAACCGCCGGGCGCGATCTCGTCGCTGCCGGCCACGTCGAACCAGGCGCTCAATACATCATCCCTGTCTGCAGGCGAGCCGCTTCCGACATCATCGATTGGCTCCACGGCGGGTCGAAGACGAGCTCGACGTCGGCGCGGTCGACCGTGGGTATGGCTTCGACTTTTTCGCGAACGTCTTGGGCGAGAATCTCGCCCATTCCGCAGCCCGGAGCCGTGAGCGTCATCTTGATCTTGACGGCGCGCTGGCCCGCTTCCGCGCGCTCGATCTTGCATTCGTAGACGAGGCCGAGCTCGACGATATTGATCGGGATCTCGGGGTCGTAGCACATGCGTAGCTGTTGCCAAACGGCCGATTCGATTTCGGCTTCCGTGGCGTCCTCAGGGACCTCGGGCGCCGTGAGCACCGGCTTGCCGATCGCATCCCCGTCACGCCCCGCGACGCGGAATAGGTTCCCCTCGATGTAAATCGTGAAGCTGCCGCCGAGCGCTTGGGTCATGAACCCCTTGCTGCCTTCAGGCAGCGTGACGCGCTCGCCTGCGGGAATGAGCACCGCCGGACAATCGCGCGTAAAGGTGACCGGCTCGTTCTGGGAGTGGTACATGGCTACTCGGTCGTGACATTGTCCGCGGGCTCGTCGGCGACGGCGGACTTGAGCGCGTGCCACGCGAGGCTCGCGCACTTCACTCGCGAGGGGTACTCGCGCACGCCTCCGAGGGCTGCCAGCTTGTCGAGGCCCTCGGGCCCGTGGTCGTGGGCGCCGGTCAGGAGGTCGTGGACGCGGTCGAACAGGGACAACGCCTCGGCCACGCGCGCGCCCTTGACGCGCTCCGTCATCAGCGACGACGACGCCACGGAGATCGCACAACCCGTGCCACGAAAGCGGACGTCCTCGATCGTGCCGCCCGCGAGCTTGACGTACAAGGTCATCTTGTCGCCGCACAATGGATTGACTCCGGAGACCACGCGCGTCGCGTCCGCAAGCTCGCCGAAGTTGCGCGGGTTGCGGTTGTGATCGAGGATCACTTCCCTATACAGCTCTTGCAGCTCATCCACGGAAAAGCTCCACGGCCCGGCGGAGGCCCGCGATGAGCCGGTCGACGTCATCGGAGCTGTTGTAGAAGGCAAACGAGGCGCGCGCCGTCGCCGCGACGCCGAAGCGGTCCATGACGGGCATCGCGCAGTGGTGGCCCGTGCGAATCGCAACACCCTCGCGATCGACGATGGTTCCCAGGTCGTGGGCATGGATGCCGTCGACGACGAACGACAGCACTGCTGCCTTCGCAGACGCCGTACCGATGATTCGCGCGCCCGGGACGTCAGCGAGCAGGCGCCGCGTCGCGTACTCGAGCAGCGCATGCTCGTGAGCGCGCAAAGCCGCGAAGTCGATGGCCTCGAGGTAGTCGACGGCGGCCCCTAAGCCCACGACGCCTGTGATGTTCGGCGTGCCGGCCTCGAACCTGTAGGGCAGGGCGTTATAGGTGCTGCGCTCGAAGCTCACCGTGAGAATCATGTCGCCGCCGCCTTGATAGGGCGGCATGCTTTCGAGCAACTCGCTCTTGCCGAACAACACTCCCGTGCCCGTGGGACCGTACATCTTGTGCCCCGAGAACGCGTAGAAGTCGCAGTCGAGCGCCCGCACGTCGATGCGCTGGTGCGGCACGGCCTGCGCGCCGTCGATGAGCACGACGGCGCCCGCGGCGTGCGCCTTCTCCGTGAGCTCGGCGACGGGATTGATCGTGCCGAGCGCGTTCGAGACATGGGCAAAGGCAGCGATCTTGGTTCGGCTGCTCAAGAGCGCCGCGAACGCTGCCACATCGAGCGAGCCATCGTCGCGGATCGGCGCCACGACGAGGCGCGCGCCGCTGCGCTCGCAGAGCAGTTGCCACGGCACGATGTTCGAATGATGCTCGAGCCAGGTGATGAGGATCTCGTCCCCCGTCACGAGCCGCCGACCGAAGCTCGCGGCCACGAGATTGATCGACTCCGTCGTCCCGCGAGTGAAGATCACCTCTTTCGTCGAGCCCGCGTTGATGAACGCGCGGACCTTATCGCGCGCGGCCTCGAAGGCCGCCGTGGCCCGCTCGCTGAGCGTATGCACGCCGCGATGCACGTTGGAGTGATTGAGACGCTGTTGCAGAGCCGTCGCTTCCTGGACGGCCCTCGGCGACTGGCCCGAGGCCGCGTTGTCGAGATAAGCGAGGGGCTTGCCGTGCACGAGCTGTTGCAGCGCCGGAAAATCGGCGCGCAACGCGGCGAAATCGCGGCGCGGGCGCGGCACCTTGAGCTCTACGGCCGTCACCTCACGACTCCATGAGCCTCGCGAGCCGCGCAGTGACGCGCTCCGTGGCCTCCGCTCGGACCGCTTCGTCGTGCACGCGCTCGAGGATGACGGCGGCAAACGCTGTCGTGAGCAACCGGCGCGCCGTCGGCGTGTCGAGCCCGCGCGCCCGCAAATAGAACAGTTGCTCGGCGTCGAGCTCGCCGACGGTCGCGCCGTGGCTGCACTTGACGTCGTTGGCGTAGATTTCGAGCTCGGGCTTGGTATCGATCTCGGCGTGCTCGCCGAGCAGAAGATTGTCGTTGCGCTGCTCCGCGTCGATGCGCTGACAGCCGGCTTCGACGACGACCTTGCCGTTGAACACGCCGCGTCCGCGCTCACCGATGATGCCGCGGAACTCCTCGCGGCTCACCGTTTCGCCGGCTGCGTGCTGGATCGTCGTGTGATCGTCGACGTGCTGTGCGTTGCCGGCGAGGAACAGGCCGATGAGCTCGGTGCGGGCGCCGCGCCCCCCGAGCCGCACCGCGATGTCGTTTCGCACGAGCTTGCCGCCGAGATCGAAATACGCCGCCGTGAGCTCGGCTCCGGGCGCGAGCTCCGCAGCCAGCAGCGACGTATGCGTGCGTTGCTCGTTGTGCTGTTGAAAGCGGTAAAGCTCGACTCGCGAGCCGGCGGCGAGATCGAGCTGCGTCACGGCGTTGACCCAACCCGCCGACGCTTCGTCGCAGTCGACGAAGTGCTGCACGATCGTGGCCTCGGCGCCTTCCCCCGCCTCTATGACGATCCGCGGCTGAGTGGCCACGCCCGCGCGCGCCGAGCTGGCTACGACGATGTGGATCGGTGCTGGGATCGCTGCACGAGCCGGCAACCGGAGCCACAAGCCGCGCTGCAGGAAGGCGGTGTTGAGCGCCGCGAGCGGGTAGCTCGCCGCGGCGACGGTGCGCGCGAAACGGGCTTCGAACTCGCTCCAGCGGCTCTCGGTGTCACTGACCTCGAGAGGTGCGAGCGTGGCAGCGGGGTTCGGCAGCCACTGGCCGTCGAGCAGCACGATCTGGCGCGCACGCGCGCCGAATTGCGGGGCGTCGAGCAGTCGCGAAACGGCGTCCCGCGCGGCGCCGCCCGCCGGCGTCGGCGTCAGGTCGAGTTGCGCCGTCGACAGCGGCTCGAGGTCGGTGTAGCGCCACGGCTCGCGCCGCCGCGTCGGCCAGCCTGCGGCCAGGAGCTCGGCGAGCGCCGCCTGCCGCGCCGCGCGCGTGGGCGCCGGCCCCGGCAGCTCGCGGCCGGCCGTCAGGGGGAGCGTCGCCGCGGTCACGCCTTCGCTCCCGCTTGCAGCCAGTCGTAGCCGCGTTCGTCGAGCTCGCGAGCCAGCTCCTTGCCGCCGGATTTGACGATTCGGCCCCCGGCCAGCACGTGCACGCGGTCGGGGACGATGAGCTCGAGCAGGCGCTCGTAATGGGTGACGAGCAGCATCGAGCGCTCGGGGGAGCGCAGGCTGTTGACGCCGTGGGCGACGACCTTCAAGGCGTCGACGTCGAGGCCCGAATCGGTCTCGTCGAGGATTGCCAGGCGTGGCTCGAGCAGCAGCATCTGCAAGATCTCGTTGCGTTTCTTCTCGCCGCCCGAGAACCCCTGGTTGACGCTTCTGGTCAGAAAATCTTTAGGTATTTGAATAAGATCCATTCTAGTCTTGATTAATTTCATGAACTCGAACGCGTCGACGAGCGGCTCGCCGCGCGCTTGGCGTTGCGCGTTCAGTGCGGCCTTCAGGAGGTACGCGTTGTTCACGCCGGGAATCTCGATGGGATACTGGAAGGCGAGGAAGACGCCGGCGCGTGCCCGTTCCTCGGGCGCGAGCGCGAGCAAGTCCTGGCCGCGAAATAGGACGCGGCCCGCCGTGACTTCGTAGTCTTCGCGCCCTGCGAGCACTTGCGCGAGCGTGCTCTTGCCCGAGCCGTTCGGGCCCATGAGGACATGGATTTCGCCTGCCGGGATCTCGAGGCTCAACCCCTTGAGAATCTCGCGCTCGCCGACGCGGGCGTGGAGGTTTTCGATGGTCAGCATCACAAGCGCTCCGTTCAACCCACTGCCCCTTCGAGGCTCACGCCCAAGAGGTTCTGCGCTTCGACGGCGAATTCCATCGGCAGCTCCTTGAAAACCTCGCGGCAGAAACCGTTGACGATCATGTTGACGGCGTCCTCTTGGGACAACCCTCGCTGGCGGCAATAGAACAACTGGTCCGCGCTGATCTTCGACGTCGTCGCCTCGTGCTCGATGCGAGCCGAGCGGTTGCGCGACTCGATGTAGGGGAACGTGTGCGCGCCGCACTCGGCGCTCAGCAGCAGCGAATCGCACTGCGTGTAGTTGCGGGCGCCATGCGCCGTCGGCATGACTTTGACGAGGCCGCGGTACGAGTTCTGGCCGTGACCGGCCGAGATGCCTTTCGACAGGATCGTGCTGCGCGTGTTGCGGCCGATATGGATCATTTTCGTGCCCGTATCGGCTTGCTGATAATGGTTGGCGACCGCGACCGAATAGAACTCACCGACGGAGTTGTCGCCGCGCAAGATGCAGCTCGGGTATTTCCACGTGATCGCGGAACCCGTTTCGACCTGCGTCCAGGAGATCTTGGAGTTCGCGCCGCGGCAATCGCCGCGTTTCGTCACGAAATTGTAGATGCCGCCGCGGCCTTGCTCGTCGCCGGGATACCAGTTCTGCACGGTCGAGTACTTGATCGTGGCGTTGTCGAGCGCGACGAGCTCGACGACTGCGGCGTGGAGCTGGTTCTCGTCGCGCATTGGGGCTGTGCAACCTTCAAGATAGCTCACGTGGCTGCCTTCCTCGGCAATGATCAACGTGCGCTCGAACTGACCGGTGTTCGCGGCGTTGATCCTGAAGTACGTCGAGAGCTCCATCGGGCAACGCACGCCCTTCGGGATGTAGACGAACGAGCCGTCGGTGAATACCGCGGAATTCAGCGTTGCGAAAAAATTATCGCGATAGGGGACGACGCTGCCGAGGTAGCGCCGCACGAGCTCGGGGTGATTCTTGGCGGCCTCGGAGAACGAGCAGAAGATCACGCCTGCGGCCGCGAGCTTGTCCTTGAACGTGGTCGCGACCGACACGCTGTCGAAAACGGCGTCGACGGCCACGCCCGCGAGGCGCGCACGCTCGTGCAGCGGAATGCCGAGCTTGTCGTAGGTGGCGAGGAGCTTGGGGTCGACCTCGTCGAGGCTCTTGGGCGCGTCGGTGGCCTGCTTCGGGGCCGAATAGTACGAGATCGCTTGGTAGTCGATGGGCGCATAGCGCACGTGCGCCCACGTAGGCTCGGACATCGTGAGCCAGTGGCGGTAGGCCTTGAGCCGCCATTCCGTGAGGAACTCGGGCTCGCCTTTCTTCGCGGAAATGAGGCGGATGACGTCCTCGCTGAGTCCCGGCGGAACCGTCTCCTGCTCGATGTCCGTCACGAAGCCATGACGGTACTTGCGCTTGACGAGGTCGGCGATTTGATCCGTTTCGGTGGCCATCGCTAAGTCGTCCTCACCGAGCCACGGCTGCGGTGCGCAGGTCCGTACGCAGGTTCGGCAGGTGGTCGCGGCGCTCCTGGAGGTCGGCGAGGCTCACGCCTTCGAGAGCCCGGTGGATGCTGTGATTGATACGTTGCCAAGCCGTGCCGACGCGGCAGAACGATTCGAGCTCGCAGCCACCCGTCGACGAGCTGCATTCCGTGATTGCGACCGGGCCCTCGAGCGCGGCGAGGATCTCCGCGGCGCTGATCGTCGCGGCCGGCCGCGCAAGCGCATAGCCGCCTTGCACGCCCCGCGTCGACACCACGAGCCCGGCGTGCACGAGCGACTTCAAGAGTTTGCTCACGGTGGGCTGCGCGAGGTGAGTCGCGCCGGCGATTTGGCCCGCCGTCGTCCACCCGTGGTCGCTCACCGAGAGTTGGGCGAGCACCATCGTGCCGTAGTCGGTCAATTTGCTCATGCGCAGCATCGCTGCGAATCCTCGCGGCTCATGATAGTGGACTATTTTAGTACTATTTCGCTTGGCCGCAAACGGGTGGCCGTCGCGGGCGAAAACGGGCCGGTTCTAGCGGGGGCGTCTCGCGTTGGCGAGCTCGCGCTGCTCGTCGGGGAGATACTCGATGAGCTGGTCTAGGCGCGAGCGGAAGCGTGCCCGGTCGATCTCGTTGGCGTCCGGAGTTTCGAGCGCCATCCGGACTTGATCGATCGCGAGCGGCAGGTTGCCGATGGCCACGTAGTAGTACGACATGTAGAAATAGGCGTTCGCGACGTCGCCCTCGGCGTTGGCCGCGCGAGCGATGAGGCGCAGCTGCTCGGCGGTCGCCGGCACGTTGTTCAAGAGGTCGAGCAGGAGCTCGTGTGCCTCGGCGGGCTTGCCGGCCGAGATCAAGGTCTCTGCGTAGCTGATGGTCAGCGGGATATTGCGCGGGAACAGGCGAATCGCGTCCGCGTAGACCTCGAGGGCCGTCGTCGTCGCGCCGCCCCGGGCCAATGCTTCGGCTTGGCCGACGCGGAACGCCATGACGTTGGGGTAGTCCGCGATGAGGCCGCGAAACAACCCTTCGGCGTTGTCGTGCAGCGACATGCGCATCGACGCGAGCGCGAGCCCGTAGCGATTCTCGGGGGCGTCCTTCGCGCTCTTGCTCTCGAAAGTCTGGAGCGCCGCCTCGGGGGTGGCGGCGTTCAGGGCCACGAGCCGTGCCTTCGTCAACGCGTAGGCCGGACTGCTCGTGTGCACGACGCCGGGCAGTTGCCGCGCGCGGCCGCGCGCCTCGGCGACGCGCTCCGCCGTCACGGGGTGCGTCTGCAACAGCTCGGGAACGTACTGCGACGTCGCGCCGTAGCGCCGGCCCAGCTTCTCGAAGAAGCCCGACATGCCTTGCGGGTCGAAGCCGGCCCCGGCCAAAAGCTCGATGCCGACGCGATCCGCCTCGTATTCGTGCGAGCGCGTGAAGTTGATTTGGCGCTGCGCCGCGAGCGCCTGCGACGCGGTCACGATACCGGTCATGGCATCGCCGCTGACGTCGCCTGCAGCGCCGAGCACGAGCGCGGCGAGCATGGCCGCCAGCGACACGATGCTCGTGCGCTGATTGTCGTAGGCCGCGCGGGCGATGTGCCGCTGCGTGACGTGCGAGATTTCGTGAGCCAGCACACCGGCGAGCTCGCTTTCCGTCTCGCTCGCCAGAATCAACCCCGAGTTCAGGCCGATGAAGCCGCCCGGCAGCGCGAACGCGTTGATGCGGTCGTCCTTGACGAGGAAGAAGTGGAAGTCGAACTCGCCGTCGTTGACGTGGCTCGCGAGCTGCGAGCCGAGCGACGCCACATACTCGGCGAGAAACGGGTCGTCGACGACGACGCCGGCGTTGCGCAGCTGGAGCATGACGCCGCGGCCGATCTGTGCCTCGCGGCTCTTGCTCAGGGCCGCGTCGGCGGGCGTGCCGAAATCGGGCAGCTCGGCCCCCTGGACCGGCACCGCCCATACGGCCGCTAGCATGGCGAGCCAACGCTTCACGGTCATTGCACCCATGGAAGACAGGCGTTCATCCTGCCATATCGACCGCGCCGGCGGCAGCGCGTTCCGTTAAAGCCCTTGCACGGCACCGAGCACCTCGGCGGCGTGGCCGTCGACCTTGACTTTACGCCACTCGCGGCGGAGCACGCCCGCCGCGTCGATCAGGAACGTGCTGCGCTCGATGCCGAGCACCTTCCGGCCGTACATGTTCTTCTCTTTGATGACGTCGAACTGACGGCAGAGCTTCTCCTCGGGATCGGAGATCAGGTCGAAGGGCAGGGCGTGCTTGTCGCGAAACCTTGCATGCGACGCCAGATTGTCGCGCGAGACGCCGAGGACACGGCACCGGAGGCGCTCGAACTCGGCGTGATGGTCGCGAAAATCCTTGCCTTCGAGCGTGCAGCCCGGCGTGTCGTCCTTCGGATAGAAATACAGGACGTAGGGGCGGCCCGCGAGATCCTTGTTGGTCAGCGTCGCGGCCGTCGTGTTGACCTTGAAAGCCCCGACCTTCGTTCCGACTTTCGGTGTCGTCATCGACAACTGCTCCGGCAACTGCTCCTGCGTTGCTCTAACGCGGGCATCCATGCCCGCGTCGTCGCACCACGCTCCTTCGTCCGCGACTCACGATTGTTTGACCGGCTCCATGATGGCGTCCACGTTGAGCTGGTCGCAGAAGTCCATGAACTCCTCGCGCAATCCCGAGATGTGGACGGTGGCCGGAATGTTGACGGCCATTTGGACGGAGAACATCGGCGCGCCCGTGTGGGTCGCAGCATAGCTGCGCGTCGAGACCTCCGCGATCTCGACCTTACGGGCCGCGAAGAAGCCGCTCAAGCTGTGCACGACGCCGGGTTGATCGAGGCCCACGACGTCGACGGCGTACGGCAGGAGCTCCTTGCCGAAACGGCGCGGCTCCGTGCGTTTGAATTGCATCGTAACGCCGTTGTTGTTGGCGAACTTCGTGAGCTCGCGTTCCAGCCGGCTGACGGTGTGCCAGTTGCCCGAGACGAGCAGCAACATCGCGACGTCGGATCCGAACGAGGTGATTCGACTTTCCTTGATGTTGCCGCCGCAGTCCATGATGACCCGCGTCAATTCCTGCACGACCGCGGTGGGATCGCCGCCGACGGCGGAGATGACCAAGAGTTGTTCCATCGGAGCGAAATCTCGCGGCGTTGGCTGGTCCGCAAGTGTACCCCGAACGGTCGAGTGCGCAACGCTCGGCAACCGCTCCTGCGTTGCTCTACCGCGGGCGTCCCTGCCCGCGTCGGCAACTGCTCCTGCGTTGCTCTACCGCGGGCGTCCCTGCCCGCGTCGGGTTGCGGACCCCAAGCGCCGCCGGTACTATCGTTCGCCTTTTTGGCTGCGACGAACGAAGGGTTGTGACGATGTTGGCGGGCAGCATGGTGGCGGTGGTCACGCCGATGGACGCGGACGGCGCGGTGAACTACGGGCAGTTCTCGAAGGTCATCGACTTCCACGTCGACGCCGGCACCGAGGCGCTCGTCGTTGCGGGCACGACGGGCGAATCCGCGACGCTCGATCACGCCGAGCACGTCGAGATCATCGAGAAGGCGTGCGAGCTCGCACGCGGGCGCATTCCGATCGTCGCGGGCACGGGCTCGAACTCCACGGCGCAGACCCTCATGCTATCCCGCGCCGTGGACCGGTTGCCCGTCGTGGCGTTTCTCGTAGTCACGCCCTACTACAACAAGCCCACGCAGGAGGGCATGCGCCGCCACTTCACTGCCGTCGCCGATGCCGTGAGCCGCCCGTTGATCCTCTACAACGTGCCGGGGCGAACCGGCGTCGATCTCAAGCCCGACACGGTCATCAAGCTCGCGGCGCACGCGAACATCCGCGCGGTCAAGGAAGCGACCGGGGAACTGAATCGGGTCCAGGCGCTCAGAGATGCCTGTGGGTCGGAGTTCCGGCTCTTGAGCGGCGACGATGCAACGAGTTGCGAGTTCATGTTGCAAGGCGGCGATGGAGTTATCTCGGTGACGGCCAACGTCGCGCCCGCCGCCATGCGCCGTCTCTGCGATGCTTCGCGCGCTCGCCGGCGCGCCGACGCCGAAAAGATCGACGCGACGCTGCAACCGCTGCATCGCACGCTGTTCTGCGAGAGCAATCCGATTCCCGTAAAGTGGGCCATGCAACAGATGGGCCTCATCGGCGCCGGGATCCGCTTGCCGTTGACGCCGTTGGAGCCGCAGTACCACGCAGCCGTGCTCGATGCGATGACAGCCGCCGGCGTGCGCGTCCCGGCCGCGTGAACATGCGTTCTCGCGCAACGCTCTTTCTGCTGCTCGGGCTCGCCGTCGTCGCCGGCTGCTCGCGCGAGCCGACGAGGAGTTGCGAGCCCACGGCACGATATTCGACGGCCCGGTCCGCGCCGCCCGTGCAGATCCCGAGCGATTTGTCGCCGCCCAACGAAGAACAGGCCCTGCGCCTGCCGCCCGACTTGGGTGCGGGCGTCGAGCCGCCGACCGAGGAGTGTCTCGAGTCGCCGCCTTCGTTCTCGGGAGGCTCGCGCCGCGGCGCGCGCGAGGCGGATCGACCTGCCGAGCCGGCACCGCCGAGCGACGAGCCCGTAGATCCCGACCGCGTCATCGAAAACTGATAGCGTCGCCGTTCGTCGGCGCGCCGACCAAGCCCCGGCGCCGCCTCCGCGGCGCGAAGGATGATGACCCCATGGTAGCTGCGGAAATCCTCGTGCTATTGGCGCTCATCTCGCTGAACGCGCTGCTCGCGATGTCGGAGCTCGCGGTCGTCTCGTCGCGCCGCAGCCGGTTGCAGAATCTCGTCAAACGCCGGCATCGCGGCGCGCGCATGGCGCTGCGGCTACTCGAGAACCCGACGGACTTTCTGTCGACCGTGCAGGTCGGTATCACGTTGATCGGCGTGCTCGCGGGCGCGTTCAGCGGCGCGACTTTGGCCGAGCAGTTGGGCGCGTGGCTCGACACCTGGCCCTGGATCGCACCCTATGGAGAGCCGGCGGCCTTTGCCATCGTAGTGCCGGCGATCACCTACGTCTCGCTCGTCGTCGGCGAGCTGCTGCCGAAGCGCATCGCGCTCAACGATCCCGAGCGCGTGGCTTCCGCACTAGCGCCGGTCATGCGCTGGATCGCGCGCGTGGCGGCGCCGGCCGTCTGGTTGGTGCGGAGCTCGACGGAAGGTCTGTTGCGCGTGTTCGGGCTGGCACGCGCTCGGACTTTGACGGTAACCGAGGACGAGGTGCGCATGCTCGTCGCCGAAGGCACTCGCGCCGGCGTCTTCATGCCCAAGGAGCGCGAGATGATCGAGGGTGTGCTGCGGCTCGCCGATCGCACGGCGCGCGCCATCATGACACCGCGCACCGAGGTCGCGTGGCTCGATATCTCGGCGACGCCCGCCGAGATCGCCGCGCAGCTCGAGGCGCGCCGGCTATCGCGGTTGCCCGTGTGCCAAGACACGATCGACAACCCGCTCGGCATCGTGCACACGAAGGATCTGGCGCGCATGGCGCTGGCGGGCAAGAGCGTGACGCTTGCCGACGTGTTGCTGCCGCCGCTCGTCGTGCTCGACGGCACGCCCGTGCTCAAGCTGCTCGAAGGGTTTCGGCGCGAAGGCCTGCACATGGCGATCGTCGTCGACGAGTACGGCACGACGCAGGGCGTCGTGACGGTCGCCGACATCATCGAGGCCGTCGCGGGCGCACTGCCCGAAACCGGCGGCGAGCTCGAAACCTCGCTCGTCAAGCGCGCCGACGGCTCCTGGCTCGTCGACGGTAGCGTCGGTATCGACGAGTTCGAGGATCGGCTCGGTGTCGCCGGGCTGCGCGGCTCGCGCACCTTCGACACCGTCGCGGGTTACGCGCTTTCCAAGCTCGGCCGTCTACCGATCGTCGGAGATACGTTCGCCGACCGAGCGGGGCATTACGAGATCGTCGACATGGACGGCCGGCGCATCGACAAGCTCGTCTTCCGGCCGCGCGTCGACGACGACGGCTGACGCGCGCCGCTACTGCGCGCCGCCGCTCGACAAGGGCAGGCCGGCCTCGCTGAGCTTGCGCAGCACGCGGTCGGTGACCCACTGCGCGCTCCACCAGTCGATCGGCGTGACCGCGTTGCCGCCGAGCAGCATCGTGAAGTGCAAGTGGTCGCCGCCCGCAAGACCCGTGGCGCCGCTGCGGCCGAGCTCGGCTTCGGTCGCGACGATTTCGCCGGTCGTCACGCCAATCGACGACAGGTGCGCGTACAGCGACTGCAGCCCCAAGCCGTGGTCGAGGATCACGCAGTTGCCGTAGATGCCGAGCCAGCCCGCGTGGACCACGCGGCCGCGATTGGCGGCGCGGATCGGCGCGTTCGAGGTAGAGGCGAGGTCGAAGCCCAAGTGCACCTGATGGTCCACGTCCTGGCCGTTGTAGACGTAGGTGCGTTGATCGGCGAAGCCGGCTTCGACCGCCGTGTTGATGAGCTGTTTGAACGGTCCCTGCCAGAGCATCTCGGGCGCCGTTTCGGCCGCGAGCGCTGCGATCGCATCGTTGTTCATGCGGCGTAGGTCGCGATTGATCGCGAGATACGCGGCCAAGAGGTTCGCCGGGTCGTCGACGCGCAGCTCCGGGGAGTTTTGCAGTATCGAGGGCACGACGCGCCCGAGAAAACGGTCGTCGAGCGCGATCGTGCTCGAGCGGAACTGTTTCGGGAACACGCGGAAGTCGAACGTGCCCGAGCCTTCGTTGCCGAGCGTGTCGCGCGCGAAGACGTCGATGCGCGTGTTCAGGGGCTGATCCCAGAGCAGGGCGAACAGCGCGACGCGCAGAGCGGGATCCGCCGCGCCGGCCGGAAACCCGCGATAGATTCTGTCGCCGACGCGGACGCCCGATTCGGCGTCGGGCGGGTTCACGCGGTAGACGACGAGCTCGGAACCGCCGTGATTGATGTAATGGAACTGCGACAACACGGCCACCTGCGGCGGCGTGAGCCGCACCTCTATCGTGCTCGTCGCGGTCGACGTCGCCTCGCGCAGGCCGAATAGCACGGGCCGCGTCGCCGTGACGACGACCTGGGCCTCACCGGCCTTGAGGTCGGGAATCACGCTCTTGCCCGTCGGGCGAGTCAGCGTCAGGCGATCGCCGTCCAGACCCAAGTCGCCCGCCGTCTCGGCCGTCAAGGCGAACAGGGGCGCACGAATTTCACCCTGCACGACCTCGGCTTCGAGCACCGTCAGCGCCGCGTTCGGCGTCGTGACCGTCACGGCGATCTCGCCGGTCTGGCCGACCACGGCGGACCCGCCGACTTCGATGACCGGGCCTTCGGCCCGGCCTGCGTTGACCCACAGCGCCGCAGCGCCGACCGCGAGAACGACGAGAGCTACGAGTACTTTCCACATGGGCCGCGATTGTACCGGCAGCTCGCCTCATTCACACTGGTGCCGCGTGGGAATCGCGGTGCGGAGGAAACATGCGCGACGAACGGCGAATCGCTCTGGCTCTGATGGTGCTCGCGTTGTCGGTGGCGAGCGACAGCGGGGCTCAACAGCAAAGCTGCGCGGGTAGCGACTGCGGTGCGGCCGCCGAGCGAGTATTGCCGCCGGGCGCGACCACGGCGAGCGTGCTCTGGCAACCGTCGATGAACGTCTTTCGGCGCTTCGAAGTCCCCGCCGAGCGCATGTACGAGTTCTACGGCGCCGTCCTCGGCTTCAAGCAGCTCTCGACGCTCAACGTCGGCAACGGCGGCGGTGTGGCGCGCTTCCAGGCCGGCGCCCAGGAGCTCAAGCTCACGCGCCGCGTCGCGAATCGGCATTACGAGCCGGGCGGCGTGCAGGACGCCACGGGGCTGCGCCTCTTGACGTTCTTTTTCGCCGATGAGGCTGCGCTAACGGCACGCTTCGCGGAGCACGGGTTACCCGCACCCCGGTTCGCAGCGGTGCCCAAGTCGGACCGGCGCTCCGCGCTCGTGACGGATCCCGACGGCCAAGCGGTCGAGCTCGTCATCGTGCCCAATGCGACGGCCGAGCAACTGGCCGCGCTCGAAGTGGGCGTGACCGTCGCCGACCTCGAGCGCAGCCGTGCCTTCTACTTGAGCTTCGTGGGGCTCGAGGAGGTGCCGCCCGTGCGCGACGAGCGCTTCGGCACGACCAAGTATTCGTTCCGGCACGGCGCGACGACTGTGAGCCTGCGGAGCTTCGGCAAACCGCTGCCGGCCGACAACGGCAGCGGCGGCATTCAGTACGTGGTGTCGGACGTCGAGCACGTCGACGCACTCGCCAAGGAACGGCACATCGCGATCGATCAGCCGCTGCAAGGCTTGCGCGGTTTCGACCTGCGCACGATCTGGCTAGACGACCCCGATGGCGTGACGAACTACTTCGCCGAGACGGGCGCGAGCCGCAGAGCGAGGGCCGCGGCAGGCCCCTGAGAGGCGAAGAGGGCGGCGAGCCCGGCGCGCGAGCTCGCCGCCGAACGCCTTAGAGTCCCATGGCCGTCTTGATGGCGGCCCTTTGCTTCGCGACGAATTGCTCGAAGCTCTGCAGCGCGGAGTTCAGCTTGCGGGTCACGTCGACGCTGCGGTTGGCGAGCATCTGCTTGTCGAAGTCCCGGTAGGCCTGGAACATGTTGCCCATCTCGTCGGCGCCGGGGAACCCGAAGCTGCGATAAACATCGGCCTCGACGGCGTTGTACTTGATCGGCCCGACACCGAGCACTTTGCTCAAGGTCTTGCCCATCTCGTCGATCGTCAACGCCTCGCCCTGGATGCCGACGGTCTTGCCGACGTATTCGTTGCCGGCCTTGAAGATTCCGTAGGCGACCTTGCCGATGTCCTCGGCGGCGATACCGGCCATCTTGGCCGTGCCCATCGGGAACGCCCACGCGAGCTGGCCGTCGTCGCCCTTCTTGGGCGCCAGGCCGAACATGTAGAGATTGTCCCAGTAGAACGACGTGACGAGGAACGTCGTCGGGACGCCTTTGAAGAATGCGTTGGCCTCGGCCTTGGCGTCGAAGTGCGGCACGCGGAATGTTTGCTGCAGCATCGGCATGCGCTTGTCGTCGGGCTTCATGAACTGGCGAATGTCTTCGAGCGTCGACCAGATCACGTGCTTGACGCCGGCCGCCTTGGCGGCGTCGGCGATGTTCTTCGCTTGCGTCTTTTCTTTCTCGCCCGAGAAGTGCTCCCAGAAATTCGTGACGGCATAAACGCCGTGAGCGCCCGCGAACGCCTTCTTGAGGCTCTCGACGTCGTCGAGATCGGCCTTGACGACTTGTGCGCCGGCCGAGGCGAGGGCCTTGGCTTTGTCCTTACTCGTGTCGCGCGTTACCGCGCGGCACGTGAAGCCGCCACCGGCATCTGCCAAGATCGCGCGGCAGAGCCCGCCGCCTTGCGAGCCCGTCGAGCCCAATACAGCAATGATTTTTTTGTCGGCCATGTCGATTCCTCGGTGAGACGTCTGATAGAAAGACGCGAAGCATAAACGTCTTTCGGTGCTTTAAGTAGTAGCGTTGCTGGCAGCGTTTTCGATGGTGGCGGAGAGGGAGGGATTCGAACCCTCGATACGCCTTTTGGGCGTATACACACTTTCCAGGCGTGCGCCTTCAACCACTCGGCCACCTCTCCGGATCTCGTGCGCGGACCGTGAACGAGCAGGGCCGGCAGCGTAGCCCAGAACTCCAAGGCGTTTCAAACCCGTGTGGCGCGTGAATCGCGCCTCGCGAGTGGGGCTGGTAGAGTAGCCATGGTCCGCGTCGGTTCCCCCGCGACAACCAGCTGTGAACCCCGTCAGGCCCGGAAGGGAGCAGCGGTAGCAGCCTAAGTTGGGTGCCGGGGTCGGGCTGGCGCGGACCTCCTATTTTTCGCGGGAGCAAGGACGGGCGTGAGTTACACGGTTCTGGCGCTGAAGTGGCGGCCGAGGCGGTTCGAGGATCTCGTGGGCCAGCCGCACGTCGTGCAGGCGCTCGCGAACTCGCTCGCCGACAACCGCCTCCACCATGCCTACCTGTTCACGGGGACGCGGGGCATCGGCAAGACGACCGTTGCGCGCCTGCTCGCGAAGGCGCTCAACTGCGAGAAGGGCATCGTGGCCGAGCCCTGCGGAGTCTGCGCCGCGTGCACGGCCATCGATGCCGGTCGTTTCGTGGATCTGATCGAGGTCGACGCCGCCTCGCGCACGCGTGTCGACGATACGCGCGAGCTGCTCGACAACGTCCAATACGCGCCGGCGCGCGGGCGCTTCAAGGTGTACCTCATCGACGAGGTGCACATGCTGTCGAACCACTCCTTCAACGCGCTGCTCAAGACGCTCGAGGAGCCGCCGCCGCACGTCAAGTTCCTGCTCGCGACGACCGACCCGCAAAAATTGCCGGTGACGGTTCTGTCGCGTTGCCTGCAGTTCAACCTCAAGCGATTCACGACCGCGGAGATTCAGGCGCAGCTCGAGAAAATCTGCGCGGCCGAGCGCGTCGTCGCCGATGGTGCGGGGCTCAAGGCTATCGCGCGCGCCGCCGCGGGCAGCATGCGCGACGCACTGAGCCTACTCGACCAGAGCATTGCGTTCGGCGGCGGCAAGGTGGAGGGTACGGCCGTGGCTGCGATGCTCGGCACCATCGACCGCGACCACGTGCTGCGCTTGCTCGAGGCATTGGCCGCGCAGGACGGCGCGGCGTTGCTCCGTGAGACGGCGCGCCTCGAGGAGCTCGCGCCCGACTACGGCGCCGTGCTCGACGAGCTGCTCGAGGCCCTGCAGCGCATCGCCGTGCTGCAGCTCGTGGGCGAGCGCCCCGACGACGAGGAGTTCGCGGCGCTCGTGCCGTTCGCTCTCAAGCTCACGGCCGAGGATGCGCAGCTCTACTACCAGATAGCGCTCCACGGGCGGCGCGACTTGGCCGTTTGCCGCGAGCCCCGCGTCGGTTTCGAGATGACCGTGCTGCGCATGCTCGCGTTCCGCCCGGCTGCGGGCGACAGTGCACCGGGCAGTCGGCCGGTGCCGGCCGCCGGCGCGGCGCGCGCCGCGGGCGCGGCCGCGAGCGGCCCGCGGGCCGCGACTGCGCAGGCGGAGCCGACTCCGCGCGTGGCGCAAGGTACGGTCGCCGCGGCCGCGCCGGCCGATTGGGCGGGCATCCTCCAGGCGCTCGATCTCCGCGGCCCAGCACGGCAGTTGGCCGATAGCTGCGATTTGCTGGCGGCTACCGGCGGAGCCTGGCAGCTCGTCGTGCCCCCGGAGAAGGAGCACCTCAACACGCAGCAGTTACGGGCGCGTCTCGAAGCGGCGCTGCGCGAGCAGCACGGTCGCGATCTCAAGCTCACGGTCGCCGTCGGCAAGCCTGGGCGGCCGACACCCGCCGAGATGCGCCGCGTGACCGAGAGCGCGCGCGTGCGCGAAGCGCGCGAGATGATCGAAGCGGACCCGAACGTCCGGGCCGTGCAGGCCGCGTTCGAAGCCACGCTCGAGCCCGACAGCATTCGCTCGAGCAAGTAAGGATCGAGAAACCATGGCAGCGAGAGGTGCGTTATGAAGGGCTTGAGCCAGCTGATGCGGCAAGCGCAAGAGATGCAAGCCAACATGCAGAAGGCGCAGGACGAGCTCGCGTCGATCGAGGTCGAAGGCGCGGCCGGGGGCGGTATGGTCAAGGTCGTCGTGACGTGCAAGCACGACGTGCGCCGCGTCACGATCGAAGACTCGCTGCTGCGCGGCGACAAGGAAATGCTCGAGGACCTCGTCGCGGCCGCCTTCAACGATGCGAATCGCAAGGTAGAGCAAACCGTCCAACAGAAGCTGTCCTCGGTCACGGGCGGTTTGGGGTTGCCCGCCGGGCTCAAGCTGCCTTTCTAACCACGTGCCTGACGTCTATTCCCCATTGTTGAGCCAGCTCATCGAGGCGTTCCAATGCCTGCCCGGCGTCGGCTCGAAAACGGCGCAGCGCATGGCGTTTCATTTGCTCGACAAGGATCGCGAGGGCGGCGGTCGTCTGGCCGCGACGCTCGAGCGCGCCGTGCAGTCCATTCGCAATTGCGAACGGTGTCGGATGCTCACGGAGGAGCGCGTGTGCCGGTTCTGCGCCAGCGATAAGCGCGATCGCACGCAGCTCTGCGTCGTCGAATCGCCGGCGGACTTGCTCGCGATCGAGCAATCGGGCGCGTATCGCGGCGAATACTTCGTCCTCATGGGGCACCTGTCGCCGATCGACGGCATAGGTCCCGCGGAGCTCGGCTTGGAGTTGCTCGAGCGGCGCTTCGTCGCTGAGCGATTCGCCGAAGTGGTGCTCGCGACGAGCGTCACGATCGAGGGCGATGCGACCGCGCATCTCCTGGCGGCGCTGGCGCGCAAGCACGGGTTGCGCGCGAGCCGAATCGCCTACGGAATTCCCGTCGGCGGCGAGCTCGAGTACGTCGACGGCGGCACGCTGGCGCGCGCGCTCAGCGGCCGGCGCGTCATGGATTCGGCCGGTGACGGAGAGCGCTGATGACGAAGGCGGACCCGACCTGCCTGTTCTGCAAGATCGTCGCGGGCCAGCTGCCCGCCGACAAGCTTTACGAGGACGACACCGTGCTCGCGTTCAAGGACATTCATCCGCAGGCGCCGTTTCACGGCCTCGTCGTCCCGAAGATCCATGTGGCCACGCTCAACGACTTCGGAAGTGCGCAGGCCGAGCTCGTGGGGCGCTTGCTGCTGACGGCGCAACGGCTGGCGGCCGACCATGGGTTGCAAGGGTACCGCGTCGCGATGAACGTCAACCGCGAAGGCGGTCAGGTCGTGTTCCACGCCCACCTGCACGTGCTCGGCGGGCGGCAGCTCAAGGGCGCCCTCGGTTGACGGGCATGCTGTTGAATCGCGGGTGACGGTATGAGTCGCAAAGAGAATCTGATTTGGATCGATCTCGAGATGACGGGTCTCGATCCCGACGTCAATCGCATCATCGAGATCGCTACGGTCGTCACCGACAAGGAGCTCACGGTCCTCGCCGAAGGGCCCGTGATTGCGGTTCACCAGGCAGACGACGTGTTGACATCGATGGACGAATGGAACACGCGGCAGCATGCGAGCTCGGGCCTCGCCGAGCGCGTGCGGGCGAGCACCATCGTGGAGGCCGAGGCCGAACGGCTCACGCTCGAATTCTTGCGGCAGCATGTCGATCACGGCGTTTCGCCGATCTGCGGCAACAGCATCTGTCAGGATCGGCGTTTCCTCATCAGGTACATGCCGGAGCTCGCCGCGTTCTTTCACTACCGAAATCTCGACGTGTCGACGCTCAAGATACTGGCGAAGCTGTGGTTGCCAGAGGTCGGCAACCGCTTCGAAAAAAAATCCGTGCACCTGGCGTTGGCGGACATTCACGATTCGATTCGCGAGCTGCGGTTCTATCGCGAGCATCTATTCAAGCGCTGACCATTTGTGAACTAGGTCCGGGAAATCGGGAGCTCATGGTTTCCATCGCGCCCGGCATGGGCTAGTCTCGGCCCGATGACGATGCGTGAGGTCGTGATGCGGTTCCGATGGCTCGGTTTGGTGTTGCTGCTGCTTGCGGCGGGCGCGCCGGCGCAGACGCGCTACGTGACCGATCAAACGAACGTCGAGATGCGGCGCGGACCGAGCACCGAGTACCTGATTCTGCGCTGGCTAGAACCGGGCAACGAGGTGCAAGTGCTCGAGCAGGACCAGGAGTCCGGCTGGTCGCGAGTCCGAGTCGTCGATCAAGGAACCGAGGGCTGGATCTTGACGCGCTTTCTCATGGACGAGCGGAGCGCGCGCGATCGCCTCGCGGCCGCCGAGCGCAGTCTCGCGGCCGCCAGGGAGCGCGTCGCCGCTCTCGAGGGCCGGTCGAGTGAGCTCGGCGCGGACCTCGGTGCAGCGCGGACCGAGCTCGAGCAAACGCGCACGAGTCATGTCACGGTGAGCCAGGAGCTCGCGGACCTGCGGGCGGCGGCCGCCAACGTCGTCGAAATCCGCGATCAGAACACGCGCCTGCAGCAACGCCTCATCGAGCGCGAGCGTGAGGTCGAGGCGCTCGCGAGTGAGAATGCGCGTCTCGGCGGCCGCAACAATCAGAACTGGTTCATCGTCGGGGCCAGCGTGCTGCTGGCCGGCATCGTCATCGGCCTCGTCGCGCCGACGCTGCGCCGCCGGCGGCGCTCCGATTGGTGAGCCGGTTGCCTGACGGTCGACTTTGCGCCACTGTTAGCCATCATGCTCGTCGACAGCCTAATCGTTCCGCAGTGCGTATATCGACCCGGCACGTTCACGGGCCTCATGAGCCTGTACGAGAGCAACTACATCAAGCTGCGTCAGCTCGCGGCGGAGCTCGAATGGTCGGCCGATGCGGTGGTCTCCGCCCCGATCCGTGATCACGCCCTGCACGCCGAGATTCTGCGCCGCGAGCCCTACACGACCACGTTGCGTCTCACGTATTGGCTCGCCGACGATGGTGGCTCAGTGGTTGCCGAGCCGGATCTCGTGCTGCGCATCTATCACGACGCTCGTCTCGTCGAAGCCGTGACCTGCGCGGAGTCGCTGCGGCACACCAAGCTGCGCGAGCTGGCTCGCGGCAGCCATACCGAGCTCGGCCGACGGTGGCAGCTCAACATGCTGCTCAACAAGTGGCTCGATTACTTGTTTGAAGCAGGTCACAGTCTCGAGGGCCCTAGCTCTACGCTCTGCTGATCGCGCGGAACGGCCGGTTCCTTGCTTTGAATCACGGTTTGGCGGCGTCCGCACGGCTATATTTCGTGCTATGTCGCCGTGTTACAGAGTCCGAGGCAGCCGATGCTGAGCGCTTTGAAAAGTGAGCCGGAGTCCGGTGAGAGCGAGCAGCTGCTCAAGCTCTACTGGAACCGGGCCGACGTCAAACGCGAGCTCAAAGCGCTGCGGCGGGAACGATTCGAGCTGCTCGACAAGCTCAAGGAGCAGGAGAGCGCAATCCTCCGCGCCCAAGAGCAGCTCGAGGGCCTCGAGCGGCTGCTCACCAACCCGCTCGCGGCCGCCAATGCGATGGTCTACTTCCAGCTGCGCCACCTTTGGCGCGTCGGTGCGCAGCGGCTCGAGCAGTTCGGTAAGGAGTTGCAGACGCAGCGCGAAAAGCGCGAGCGCGTGCAGCTCCAGGACGCCGAGATCGCCAAGCGCAAGCGGCGCCTCGACGCCGCCACGGAGAAGGTTGTGGGGCTCGCCGAGAAGCGGCGCACGGCCGCGGACGAGCAGGCTCGACTCGAGCAGAGGCTCCGCGACATGAACGCCATCGTCAGGCTGTTCCGTGGCGGTGTGCTCAGGCGACGGATCGCGGGCGTCGACAACGGTCTCCGCATGCTCGACGAGAAGCTCGAGGAGCTGCGGGCTCTCGGCGAAAAGATCCAGGGCGAGCCGCTGCCCGAGCCCGAGGGGTTGTCGCTCGACAGCCGCCGCCTGATCAACGTGGCGGTGATCGCGCTGGCTCAGCATCTCGTCGTGCACTTCTCAGAGCACGACCTCGCGTCGCTCGCGAAAACCTCGACGGAGCGGGCGGTCGCGGACATGAAGTTCGGCGAGCGCCGTGACTGCGACCTCATGGTCGAGCGGATCCGCGAGAAGATCGAGGAGCTCAAGCAGCAAAAAGCCTTCGCCGATCAGGTCAAGCGCCGCACCGATTTGCTGCTCACGGAAGTGAAGTACCGCAACGAGACGGACTCGGTGCCGGGCGTCGAGTGCTTGCAGCTCATCACACGCACGCCCGGTGCGCAGCCGAACGAGCTCGACCTGGCCCGCCGCGCGACGGACGCGCCGTTGCGAATCAACGTTCTCGCCGACGACTACTGGTACGTGCTGGCGGTGATGCGCTGACCGTCAGGGGCTAGAACGCGTGCGTTCCACGAGCTCGGCCACGATGCGCGCCGCTTCATGGAGCAGAATCTCGCCCGACGTCTCGACGTCGTCGAGCTGTTCGATACTCGTCAGCGGCTCGAGGCCGAGCGCCGTGCGGCGCGAGTTCTCGCGCGCGAGGCGGCTCTCTTCCATGCGCTTGTTCTCGGCGACGCGCTCATCGCGGTTGAGCGAGACGCTCGTCTGGGCGTTGATCTCGCGGATGGCGGCGACGTCGCTCAAGAGATAACCGAAGTCGGGGTCGTTGCTGGCCCGCGCCACTTGATGAGCGCGCAAGTCGTTGATCGCCGCCGTCAACGTCGTTGCAGGGCGGAAGCGCGTCGGTTGGATGCGATCCCACGGTAGAGCCGTCTCGCGCGTGCTCTCGCCGACGGCTTCCGCGTCGACCATCGACGGCAGCTCGATGTCGGGAATGACGCCGCGGTGCTGCGTGCTCTCGCCCGTGACGCGGTAGTACTTGCCGATCGTGAGCGTGAGCTGGCCGTTGTCGGTGCCGCGCATGAGGCGATCGAGCGGGAACAGGTTCTGCACCGAGCCCTTGCCGAACGTCTGCTGGCCGATGATGACGCCACGGTCGTAGTCCTGGATCGCGGCGGCGAAGATCTCCGAGGCGCTCGCGCTGTAGCGATCGACGAGCACGGCCAACGGGCCGCCATAGACGGCGGTCGCGCTCGGATCGTCGAGCTGTTGGATCGTGCCGCGCGTCTCGCGCAGCTGCACGATCGGGCCACGCTCGATGAACAGCCCGCTGAGCTCCGTGGCTTCCGAGAGATGACCGCCGCCGTTGGCGCGCAGATCCATGACGAGCCCGTCGATGCCACCGTCGGTCTTGAACTCCTCGATGAGCCTAGTCACGTCGCGCGACGTGCTCGTGTAGTCGTCGTCGCCGCGGCTGCGGGCCGCGAAATCCTGATAGAAGCTTGGCACGTCGATGACGCCGATGCGGTAATTCCGGCCGTCGAACGGGATCTCGATCAGGCTCTTCTTCGCGGCCTGCTCCTCGAGCTTGATCCTGTCGCGCACGAGCTCGATGGTTTTCTCCGGCGACCCGGGAGCCGCCCCAGCCGGCAGGATTTGCAGGTGCACGCGCGTGCCGCCCGGCCCGCGGATCTTCTGCACGACGTCGTCGAGGCGCCAGCCGATGACGTCGACGGGCTCGCTACCTTCCTCACCGACCGCCGTGATGCGGTCTTTTTCCTTGAGCTGGCCATCGATGTGTGCCGGCCCGCCCGGGATGACGTTGGTGACCTCGACGTAGTCGCCTTCGAGCTGCAACGACGCGCCTATACCTTCGTACGACAGGCTCATCGCAATGCGATACTCCTCGCTCTGGCGCGGCGAGAGGTAGCTCGAGTGCGGGTCCATGTTGTGGGCGACGGCGTTCATGTAGAACTCGAACACGTCTTCGGCCGTCAGCTGCGTGATGCGCTTGTACGAGCGCTCGTAGCGCTCCTTGAGAGTCACGGTCGCTTCCGCCCAAGTCTTATCCGTGAGAATGAGCCGCAACGCGTCGCTCTTGACGTTCTTGCGCCAGACTTCGTCGAGCTCTGCCTCGGAGACGGGCCACGGCAGCTCGCTGCGATCATATTGGAAGGTTTCTTGGAGCGTGTAATCGGGTTCCGTCGCGAGCAGCGCGATCGCGTGCTCGACGCGCTCACCGGCGCGCTTGCGGAACAGGTTGAAGAGGTCGAAGACGGGTTGCAGGTCGCCGGTGCGCGTGCGATCGTCGAGCTCGTAGCGCAAGCGATTGAAGCTGGCGATGTCGCCGGCCGTAAAGTACATGCGGTTGCCGTCGAGCGTGTCGAGGTACTGGTCGAGGATCGCGGACGACACGGAGTTGTCGAGCCGCGGCAGCGAGTAGTGCAACTCCTCGATGAGCTTGGCAACGTTCGTGCTGATGGCGGGGTGCTTCGGTTGGATTTGAAGCGGCGGCAACGGCTCGACGGCAGCCACCGACGCGAAGCCGGCGAACACCACCAGGGCGCTGGTGCAGACACGGCCGAAAAGCTCCCTCACGTTTCCTCCTTGGGGTCCGTGGCAACGCTGCCGAGATCTTTGGTCAGTTTCCGACCCTTGCCCGGCTGAAGCAAGCCCGAGAGACCGAAAAACCGAACTCATTCACGGACCTGAAGACACCTCAAGACGGGAACCCGGTATGCGTCCAGCCATCGCCATCTTGGGCTTCGTGCTCGGCAGCGCGGCCGCCATCACGTTTGCCCTCGCGGGCACCGCGATCGTCTTCACAGTGCTCCGAGCGGACCATCCACAGCTTAGGGCCGAGCTCGCGCCGTTGCTCGTGAACCTGGCGCTGTTCGGCCTGTTGACCGCAAGTGCCGGCGCGTGCTTCTACGGCGAGATCAAGGTGCGGCCGTGGCGTCGAGGCGCGTTGCTCGCGTTGGCGCTCTCGCTGGGCGTCGTGATCGCTCATCAGTCGCTGGCCTGACAGTCGAGCATTCCAAGGAGCTAGCGTTTGCGTTGGCGGCCGATCTTTTCCCACGACGTGCTGCGATTGAACGCGCCCGTGTTGTAAGGATCGAAGCCGTCGTCGGCCGGCTTGTCGAGTGACAAGCGGGGGTTGTCGAGAACGTCTAGGGGATTGCGCTCGGGCTTGGCGCGTCGCTCCGTCGGCTGCGGCGCTTCGGCGGGTCGAGGTTGGGACGGGCGCAGTGCCGGTTTCGTGACGAGCGGCCGCGGCCGCGGCCGGTCATCCAGATCGGCAGAGTCGAGTAGGCCGGAGTCGCTGTCCCAGCCGAGCCAACGTTTCAAGCGTTTCAGCAACATCTGCCGATCGTTCAGTATTCGCCCAAGGCGCCGCGCGAGCGCTGGCCGTGCATGCGGTTCTGCGCTTCGAAAAACGATAGCAGATGCCGCCGTGCCCGCTACGGCAGCGTACGAATTCTGTGACAGTAGTCACACCTTCTTCGGCCACCAGAGCCGCCGTGTCGCGCGCACCAGTTGCACGATCAGATACGGGCTCAACACGAGCATCCAGGCTACCGGGCGCAGAGTCAGAAAATCGCCCCAAACCCTCTCCGCGAGCGTCAGGACGCCGCCGCCCACGTATTCGCCGAAGAGCCGCTGGCCGACGACGTAAACGCCGACCGGTATGACGAACAATCCGCCGGCGAGCAACGCGGAGGCGATCGTGAGCTCGCGTTTCCAGTTCGTGCCGTGCATGAGGCCCTTGCGTCAGTGTGCCATCGATTCGACGAAACGAAACTGCGTCTCGCCGATCATGACGAGGTCACCGTGCCGCAATTCCTGTCGGTCGACTCTCACCGAGTTGACGAAGACTCCGTTGCGGCTGCCGAGATCCTCGATGAGTACCTTGTTGCCGGCCAGCGAGAAGCGCGCGTGCTCGCGGCTCACGAAATGAGTCAACACCTGCAAGTCGCAGTGTGGGCCGCGGCCGACCGTCATGTGCTTCTTGCTCAAGACGAACCGCTTTGGAGCTTCTTCGGTAAGGCAGATCAACGCCGGCCCCGTGATGCTCTCGCCGTGAGGCTCCACGCTTCGCGAGCGCTCGGACCCCCTGAGGTCCAACGCTTGCAGGGGCAGATCCCTCGCGTTGAGCCGCTGGAGCGCGCCGAGTCGCTGATTGAGCTCGTCTTGCAGCGTCGCGATTCTCGCGTCGCGGGCTTCGAGCGCACGGTCCTTGTCGAGCACGGCGCGCTCGAGCCGCACCGCGTCGGCCTTGCTGCGCTCGAGGTCGAGGCGCAACGTCGCGAGATCGCCCTTAAGTCGATCGAGCTCCGTCGTTGCCCCGCGCAAACGCTGCTCGCGATCGCGCAGCTCGACGAGCTGCGCCGCGACTTGCTGCCGCTTGAATTCGACCTCGCCCTCGAGCTGGGCGATGACGTCGAAAGCGGGCTTTGCGGTGGGTTCCGCGTGGCCGCTCGTGGCTGCGTCGTCGACCGCCTCAATCGGTGCTGCGAGCTTCGGCGCCGGGGTCGCGGGCCGCTGCTCCGGCTTGTCTTCGGTGCGTCGTGCGCGCCCAATCTCGCGCTCGGCGGCTTCGAGGCGGTGCGCGTGCTCGACGAGCGCGGCGCGTAGGCTCGTGGCCCGATTCGTCTCCTGCGCGGCCAGCGCAGCGGCGCGCTGCCGCTCCGCGACGTTGGTCGCGAGCTCGTGCTCGAGCGCGGCGGCCCGTGCCGCGAGCGCGGCGTGCGCGGCTTGCAGCTCGTCCCACCAGCGCCGGCGCCCCGCGATGTAGGCGGCGAGGCCGGCGTTGTCTTCGAGGAGCTGTTGCACGGCTGGATCGCCGCTCGCCGGGTTGCGCGCCGCGCGCTGCTCCTCGAGGCGTGCGGCCTTGCGCTCGGCTGCGGCGGCCGAGGCGCGCAGTCGGTCGAGCTCGGCCGCACGAGTGTCGAGCTCGATGCGGAGCTGTTGGTCATTAACTCCGAGCTCCGCGAGGCGCGCCTCGCGGTCTGCAAGCTGTGCGGCGAGCCGACGTTCGGTCGCGGTTCGGGTTTCCGCTGACTGGCGCAACGCCGCCAGGGCCCGGCCGAGATCGCGGATCGAAGCCTCCTTCGGCGCGAGCTCACCCTCGAGATCGCGGCACCGATCCGAGAGCCGCGCGACCTCCGCCTCGAGCTCTTCGATCTTGGCGCTGCGCACGGCGAGGTCGGTCCGCAGGGCGGCTGTCTGACTGAGGTCCTCTACCCGCGCCGGGTAGAGGACCGTGTGCTGGCCCGTGTCCTCGGGCACAGCCGCGGGCACCGGCGCGTCCTCGAACACCATCGTCTCGAGCAGTATCGGCAGCTCGTCGGTGTGGTCGTTGTCCCGGTCGTCCGATGATTGTCGAGGCATTCTGAAGGCCTAGGCCCGTTTTCTACACTGCTACGTTAGGCCGTTTTGGGCCGAACGGCTAGCGCCGCGCTCATTCGGCAGGGACGGTGCGCCCTGAGGCCCAGTCGCGCAGGGCCATTACGCGCTCTGCCATGACGACCGACAGGGGCCGGGTCTTGCGCAGCTCGGCCGTGAGATGGTCGTGACCTAAGGCTTGGCCGGCGGCATGGGCGGCGTACAGGGACGAGACGATGGCTTGCTCGATCTCGGCGCCCGAGAACCCGTCGGTCAGCGTCACGAGGTCGGCCAAGCGCATCCGCTCGGGCGCCAGACCGCGCTTGCGCAGGTGCAGCGTGAATATCTCGGCGCGGCTCGGCGGCGGCGGCAAGTCCACGAAGAAGATCTCGTCGAAGCGCCCCTTGCGAATGAGCTCCGGTGGGAGCTCGCTGACGTCGTTGGCCGTGGCCACGAGGAACACGGCAGCCCGTCGCTCCGCCATCCAAGTGAGCAAGCCGCCGAGCACGCGCCGCGCCGTGCCGCTGTCGTCGTTGCCCGTAGCGAGGCCCTTTTCGATCTCGTCGAGCCACAGCACGCAGGGGCTCAAGACCTCGGCGGTTTTGAGCGACTCGCGCAGGTTGCGCTCGGTCTCGCCATGGTACTTGTTGTAGAGGGCGCCGAAATCGAGGCGCAGCAACGGCAAGCCGAAGGCGCCCGCGCTGGCTTTGGCCGCGAGGCTCTTGCCGCACCCTTGCACGCCGAGCAGCAGGATTCCTTTGGGCGGGTCGAGACCTACGGGCGGCGTCGGACCGAAGGCCGAGGCGCGCTGCTCGAGCCACTGCTTGAGGCTGCGGAAACCGGCGAGGTCGCTCAAACGCGCCGTCTCGTACTCGAAGCTTAAGGTCCCGCCGCGGCTCAGGAGCTGATACTTCGCTTTCATGACGGCCGCGAGGTCGCTGGCCGTGATGGCGCCGTCGTCGCGAATCGCGTTGCGTGCCAGCCGCTCGGTGTCCGCGTGCGTCAAGCCGGACAGGTTTTGGACGAGCAGGGCGAGCGCGGCCGAATCGACCTTGGCCTGACGGCGATTGTCCTCTGCGTACTCCGCGGCGCAGCGTGCGACGATGGCGCGCCGCTCGTCCGGTCCCGGCAGGCGCAACGCGAAGCGCGCGGCGAATCCGGCGATCTCGTGCGGAATCTCGATGCGGTGACCGAGCAGCAGCACCGTGATGCCGCTGCCGGCGAGCGCGATGTCCTTGAGCAAGCGCATGTTGACGGGGTCGTTCAAGAACGGGTGGAAATCGAGCAGCGCGTAGACACCGGGCTTGGCGACCGCGCGGATGTGCCGCAGCACGTCCTCGGGTTGTGCGTTGTGCCTCTGGGCTGCGAGCTCGAGGTCGAGCCGTTGCAGGCCGTCGGTGATCGACCAGCGGAACAGAGGCCGGTAGGTGCTCGCCGGGCGCGCCACGGCGATCTCCTTGAGCAGGTCGAGGAGCCGCGTCTCGTCGGTCGTCTCGATGACGACGAGCGGTGTGCCCGAGTCGAGAACGAGCTCCAAGTCGCGGCGGTCGCTCATTGCTTGCGGCCTGCCTTGACGCAGGCTCCGGTGCCTTTCGCAGCGCGCAGTCTAAGGCCTGGCGCGGCCGCCGGCAGCGACGGGGTCGGCAGATTGCCCGGGCCCGGGCGTGGTCGGCTTATCCGACGTCGCGCCCGCGAGCGCGCTCGGCCTCCAACCCGTCGGGCGAGGTGAGGAACAGACGCAGCTGATCGGTGAGGCCTCTGCACGCATGAGCTTGAGGACGCGTCACCAAGGGAATCGGAATGATGATCGCCGGCATCACGGAGCGGCCCTTAACGTCGGCGTGAATCGTGCCCTCCGACTCGAGATCCTGGATGTCCCAAACGGTAGCGTCGTAGCGAGAGTCGTCCTCCCACCAGGCGAGGCCCATGCAGCCCGCGCCGCCGACGCCGGCCGCGCACGTGATGCCACCGCCGCTCGCGACTCGGTCGGTCGAGCCGTCGAGCCAGACGACATACCGAACGCCCGTATCACGGACCTGATCGAGCACGCCGGGTCGCTCCAATAGCGTGGATAGATCCTCGGTGCTCAGCGGCGCTGTCGAGGGCTCGAACCACGGGTACATTTTGTCCTCGAACTCCTTCGAGGAGTGCACGTCGAAACCGGCGTTGCCCTTCGCGAGCCCGTCGCTGATGCACTGCACGAAGTCTTCCTCGGCTTCGTGCGTCGCATGCTGTTTGCGCGCGAGGACGACGACATGCTCGCCGTCGGCGATGACGGCATCGGTCTGCTTGTAGGGTTCCATGCGCGCCGTGATGCCGCACGCCGTCGCGAGCGGCAATGCCAGCAAGAGGCTCAAGTTCCGCCAGCGGCTCACGCTATTGGCTCGGCGCTGCGCTACCGGAGTCGCCGCTGACCGAATCGTCGGCGGCCGCTTGTGGTCCTGCGGTGACGGGTGTGCCATGGCCCTTTCCCCCTAACCACTCTTTGATTTGAGGTTGCTCACTGAACTTCGTCGAGATCGTCGCGCCTGCTTCTCGCATGGCTACGATCGCGGCGCGCTGCACTGCGTCTTCCTCGTCGCGGACCAGCTCGGACTTTCCATAGCCCGAGACGGGCCATTGCAGGACGGTTGCGCCGTCCGGCTCGTAAACCGTGATCTGATACTGCATCCAAACTTCGACGAACTCGTCGCGCTCGCCGATGGGCACGTCGAACTCGAACTTCTCGAGCTTCGGCTCGATCACGCCGTCGAGCCCAGCTGCGCCGCCCGTCGGCGGCACGGCTTCCACCTCGGTGATCTCCTGGAACATCGCTTTGAATAGCGGCGCGAGCATCGCGACGTTCGCGTCGCCGAGCGCGATCGTCCACAGCGACTGATCGGGGATGTCCTCGGTATAGATGAAGTTGTAGAGCTCGTCGGGAATCATGACGCCCATGTGCAACGGCAGGGGTTCGATGAGCGGAGTGGGGAAGCTGGATTCCACGATGACGTCCGTGGATGCGCAGCCACTCAAGACTGCGCTGGCAACTACGGTCGGCCAGAGTCGCCTCGAACCGACTTGGAGCATCAGCGACATGAGCCGAATCTTACGTCGTGCGCCAAAGAATTTCGTCCCGATTGAACGTTAACACCGAACGGGGGCCGCCAACAGGCCCGCTTGCGCCACGCCCGTAAGACCCGAGACGACCGCAAAGATTCATTCGCGCGTTGAACGTTCGGGCACGTTCTCGGGACTGCGGGCTGGGTGCGCTCGGGGTTCGGCCCGCGTCAGGCCGGCCGAGTTCGAGGGCCTTCTTGAAGAGCTCGTCGGGCGCGTCCGCTTCCTCGAGGGCCAACAGGCCGCTCGCGCCCGCGGGTCGCGCGCCGCGCCGGCAATAGTGACCCAACGGTTATCGGCCGCGGCCGACGTTTCTTAAGGAGTGCGCGAACGGCGCCCAAGGCGTGCGTGCTAGAGTAAAATCCGGTCTTAGCGACAGGACGCGCGAAGTCGGGAGCGACGCATGAGTAAATCGGTTGGGGCGCTGGGCCTTTTCGGATTGCTGTTTTGCGGCGTCGCCTTCGCTCAGGACGCGAGCTCGCGCTACGCGATCGATCCCAGTGCGTCCGACCTGCACTGGCTCGTCTACAAGGCCGGGACGCTCGCGAGGCTCGGACATAATCACACGGTGGCCGTCGGCGATCTCAACGGCTACGTCATGAAGAACGACTCGGACCTCGCCGGGTCTCGTTTCGAGCTCGAGTTCTCGGTCGGCGCGCTCGTCATCGACGACCCCAAGCTGCGCGCCACGCTCGGCGAGGAATTCGCGAGCGTGCCGACCGCCGACAACATCGTGGGCACACGCACCAACATGCTCAGTGAGCGCGTGCTCGATGGCGACCAGTATCCGGCGATCCGCGTCGTCGGGACCGGACCGAGCGCGGGTGCGCAGACGTTGGCCGTGACCGTAGGGATACTGGGCCGCAGCATACCGTTGACCGTTCCCACCGAGGTCACCGTCGACGGCGACGTCATCACCGCTAGCGGCGAGTTCGAGCTCAACCACGCGGATCTCGGCATGCAGCCGTTCAGCGTCATGTTGGGCGCGCTGCAGGTCGGTGAGAAACTGTCGTTCTCGTACCGCATCACGGCGCGCCGCCAGGCTCACTGAGCCGCAAACGCCAGGTCGGCCGATCGCGCCAACGCCTCGCGGCGCGAGCTCGTGGCCGGCCTAGGCTCCGGCGCCGCGAGTCGTCAACAGCAGCGGCGCACGCCTTCCCATTTGCGGCGCTGCTCCTCGCGGACGAATGCCGCGCGATCGAGCGGCGTGCCGCCCTCGGCCCCGTGGCGCGACTGCCAGTGCGTGAGATAGCGCTCGTAGGCGTCGTCGCCCGTGAGCTCGCGCAAGTAAGCCCAAGCGCGGCGCAGAGTGGCGATCATCCTTCGGCCTCGGCCAGCCGCGTCGGCACGTGCGGCGTCTCGGCAAGCGGCGGGCAGCGGCGGCCCGACAAGGCGGCGTGGCAGATGCGCGCCGTCTCCACGATCAAAACCCAGACCGTGACGAGGAAGAACAACGTCAGGGCGGCGTCGAGCCGATCGTTGAAGATGAGCCGCGGCGCTTGTGCGGCGGCCGTCTCCGTCAGCGAGCCCGCAGCGAGTTGCGCGGCGAGGTCGTTGGCGTGCGACAGGAAGCCCACGCGCAGGTCCGGGCTGAACAGCTTCTGCCACGCGGCCGTGGTCGTGACCATGACGAGCCAGACGAGGGGGAGTCCCGTAACCCAGACGAAGCGCACGCGCCCGGATTTGACGAGCACGGTGGTCGCCACGCAGAGCGCGATGGCGGCCAGCATCTGGTTGGCGATGCCGAACAGCGGCCAGAGGCTGTTGATGCCGCCGAGCGGATCGATCGTCCCGTAGTAGAGGAAGTAGCCCCAGCCCGCGACGACGAGGGCGCTGCAGATGAGCACGCTCGGGTACCAGCTCGTGCGCCCGAGCGGCGGCACGACGTTGCCGAGCAAGTCTTGCAGCATGAACCGTGCGACGCGCGTGCCGGCATCGACGGTCGTCAGAATGAACAACGCCTCGAACATGATGGCGAAGTGGTACCAGACCGACAGCAAGGTGTTGCCGAAGGCGCTCGAGAAGATGCTGGCCATGCCCACGGCGAGCGACGGGGCGCCGCCCGTGCGTGCGAACAGGGAGCTTTCGCCCATGTCGCGCGCCAATGTCGCCATTTGGTCGACGGTGACGGGAAAGCCCCACGAGCTGATCGTCGCGACGGCAACCGCGGGGTCTGCGCCGACGACGCCGGCGGGGCTGTTGATCGCGAAGTAAACACCGGGCTCGAGCACGCACGCGGCCACCATGGCCATGATGGCGACGAACGACTCCATGGCCATGGCGCCGTAGCCGATGAAGCGTGCGTCGCGCTCGTTGGCGAGCAGCTTCGGCGTCGTGCCGGACGCGATCAGCGAGTGGAAACCCGAGATCGCGCCGCACGCGATCGTGATGAACACGAACGGGAAGACGTTGCCGCCGAAGATTGGCCCCGTGCCGTCGATGAATTGCGTCAGCGCCGGCATCTGCACCTGTGGGTTCAAGATGATGATCGCGATCGCGAGCGCGACGATCGTGCCGATCTTCATGAACGTCGACAGGTAATCGCGCGGTGCGAGCAGCAGCCAGACGGGCAGCACGGCGGCCGCAAAGCCGTAGAGGATCACCATCAGGGCGAGCGCGGGCGCGTCGTAGTCGAACCACGTGCGCAGCGTCGGTTGGTCGTCGATCCAGCCGCCGCCGAAGACCGCGGCCAAGAGCAGCACGACGCCGATCGCGGTGCCCTCGAGCACGCGCCCGGGGCGCAAGTGGCGCATGAACAGCCCGATGAGCACGGCGATCGGGATCGTCGCCGCGACCGTGGACGTGGCCCAGGGGCTGTGGCGCATCGCGTTGACGACCACGAGGCCGAGCACCGCGATCAAGATGATCATGATGGCCATGACGCCGATGAGTGCCACGGCGCCGCCGATCGGGCCGAGCTCATCGCGCGCCATCTGGCCCAGCGAGCGGCCGTCGCGGCGAATGGAGCAGAACAGCGCCACGAAGTCCTGCACGCAGCCGCCGAGCACGGCACCGATGAGAATCCAGAGCGTGCCGGGCAAGTAGCCGAACTGAGCCGCGAGTGTCGGGCCGATCAGCGGGCCGGGGCCCGCGATGGCCGCGAAATGATGGCCGAACACGATCCAGCGATTGGTCGGCATGAAGTCGCGGCCATCGCTGAAGCGCTCCGCCGGAGTGGCGCGCGTCGGATCGAGCGCGAACACCTTTGCGGCGAGGAACGCGCTATAGAAACGATAGCCGAGCGCGTAGATACAAATCGCCGCGACGATGAACCACATCGCATCGACGCTCTCGCCGCGATTGAGCGCGATGGCCGCGAGCGCGAACGTGCCGAGCACGATGACCACGGCCCAAACACCGACCGAGATCGGTCGCGGCAGCCGTTGACTCATAGTCGTGGCCATTCACGAAGCCCCCCATCGAGCCGGCTTCTGCAGCGCGCAGTCGCAGCGCCCGAGCGGCGTAAGCTACCGTAGTCGCGGCCGTGTTGTATATTCCGAGCTCGTGTCGACGTCGCCGCGGCTCGACGAGCTCGGGGGCTTCGACGAGAAGGCCGTCGATCGCCAATCGGCTTACGAGATCCTCAAGGCGCGCGTCGCGGCTTCACCGCCGGCGCCGACACCGACGGCGACGCGTCAAGCGGACCCGCGCGTCTCGCAACCGGAACCGAGCGGCAGTCTCGCGTCCGACATTCTATTCGGGCGTCGCGGTCCGCGCGGTGGACGGCAAACGCAAGGCCTCATCGAGGCCATGAGCAAGAGCGCGGCGCGCACGATGGGCTCGCAGGCGGGCCGCGCATTGATACGCGGGGTGCTCTCGGTTCGCTGCTCGGCGGCAGGTGCTGAAGGGCAAAGGCGCCCCTCTGGCGGTGCGCCAGAGGGGCATTGGTGGAGGCGGCGGGACAGCCGTTCCGTCTCTTTCGAGACGGGCTGGACTATGCCTTCATCCTGCCGACGCGGCGCACAGGAGCGGGGCGTGTTATTCGGGCCTCGCGGTCCGAATCCTAGTGCCGGCTCGCAGGGGCCAGCCGGTCTATGAGTCTCTACAGGGCAGAAGAAGTTGGCCTTCCACTACCCCTCGGCGTTGCCACGTCATTCATTCGAATGACCGAGGGTTCACCGATTGAGCCCCGTTATCACTTTGCCCTTACGGGCAAAGGCGACCATTGCGTTAATCGAACCCGCGTCCGTAAGTCCTCCGCCCTCGGCTCTACATGCGTAGTCACGTCTATTGTTTTAACCGGCAGCAACCCGACGAACAGGGCACGCTGACGGCGATTCCGTAACGGATCTTAGCGATTCGGTCCCGGACTTACCTCGTCGCGATCTTGTGAAGATGACGCCTGAATGTCCTTGCGGACGCTGGACGCACAAGCACGGCTCCAGTCAGACGGCATAAGCCGGCTTTTAGGCGGCTAGTGCGTAGTTGTCGTCGTTGGCAACTAACAGTTTGCAGACGGTTTTACGAGGAATTCTGCACCTCGGCATGCACCTCAGGTTTCGCGACCCACGTCGAAGCCAAGTCGCCCCCAAAGCCACCCCAAGTTTAGGGCCGCTGCGCGGTGATGCAAGTGCGGCCGCAAATTGCTCCTGCATTTGCGGCACTTCCGCCGTCCCTGGCGGTCGCGCCGCGCGCGGCTCAATGGGCCTTCAAGGCTCGCGCTTTGTCGCGCTGCCAATCGCGGTCCTTCTCGGTGTCGCGCTTGTCGTGCTGCTTCTTGCCTTTGGCCAAGCCGACGGCGACCTTGACGTGGTTCTTGCTCCAATAGAGCTCGAGCGCGAGCAGGGTGTACCCCTTGCGCTCGACGAGGCCCGTGAGCCGGTCGATCTCGCGCCGGTTGAGCAATAGCTTGCGGAGCCGTTTCGGATCCGCGGTCACGTGCGTCGAGACGGTGTTGAGCGGCGCCACATGAGAGCCGAGCAGCCAGGCTTCGCCGTCGCGGATGATCACGTAGCTGTCGACGAGCTGCGCCTTACCTGCGCGCACGCTCTTGACCTCCCAGCCCTGCAGCGCGATTCCGGCCTCGAGGCGATCCTCGATGAAATAGTCGAACCGCGCTTTCCTGTTCTCCGCGATCCGGCTCTCGGCCTTGTCCGCTTTCTTGGTCATACGCGCCCAATGATCCTAGAATCCCCCGCGAAAAACACGTCGGCTCGACGACGAAGGAACGGTGCTTGCCCAAGGTTGAGCGCAGCGCATGCGTCCCGTATACGCGGGAACAGATGTTCGACCTCGTCAACGACGTGGAGCGGTACCCGGAGTTTCTGCACTGGTGCCGCGGCGCTCGTATCGAGGCTCGTCAAGGCAACACGATCGAGGCCACGTTGCAGATCGGTGGGCTCGGCTTCGAGCAGAGCTTCCGGACGCGCAACACGTTGCAGCGGCCGGAGCGCATCGGCATCGATCTCGTCTCCGGCCCGTTCCGGCGCCTGCGCGGCGAGTGGCGATTCGTGACCGCGAACGGCGGCACCGACATCGCGCTGACCTTGACGTTCGAGGTCACGCTATCGCCGTTCGGCGTGGTCTTCGCGAAGGTCTTCGAGGAGCTCGCGGCAGCGCAGCTGACGGCGTTCGTCACGCGCGCCGCAAGTGTGTACGGGCGTCACTCTTGAGAGTCCGGGAGCCGCTCTGACGCCGCCGGCGTGGGGTTCCGAGCCCGCGCGTTCTCAGGCGGGCGGCTGTAGCGTGAGGTCGCGCTCGATGCGCGACACGCGGTCATCCTCGAAATAGACGACGACCCAGCGCCGTTCGACGTCGGGAGAGCGACCGCGGGTCAAGTAATAGGCATAGTCCCAGCGGTCGCGATGAAAGCTGTCGGCGATCATCGGTGTACCGAGAACGAATTGCACTTGGCTGCGGGTCATGCCGACCGCGACCCGCTCGATGTCCGCGTCGTCGAGGAGGTTGCCTTGCTGGATGTCGATCCGGAACACGCAAGCCGTGGCGGCCAGCGACGCGAGCGTCAGAACGAGGGTGCGAAGGCTCATCGGGCGGCGATTCGTCAGTTGTGGAGCTTAGGACTCGGTCTGGGCCATAATTCGGACCGGCATCATACCCGATTAGTTCTCGAGCGAGCGCCACGTGGAAGGGCAAGATCTCCGCAAAGTTGGTCTCAAGGTCACGTCACCGCGCTTGAAAGTGCTTGCCGTGCTCGAGCAGAGCCGGCAGCGGCACATGTCAGCGGAAGCGATCTATCGCGCGCTGCTCGACGGCGGCGAAGAGCTTGGGCTCGCCACCGTGTACCGTGTTCTGACACAGTTCGAGCGTGCCGGCCTCGTGAGCCGCCATAACTTCGAAGGCGGCCAGCACGTCTTCGAGCTCGCGGACAGAACTCACCACGACCACATGGTCTGCTTGGAAACGGGCAGGGTCGTCGAGTTCTACGACGAGCGCATCGAGCTTCTGCAACACGAGATTGCGGACAAGCACGGCTACGAGATCGAGGAGCACAGCCTCGTGTTGTACGTGCGGCCGAAGAAGACCTGACTCGCGCCCCTAGCGCCCGGCTCGGTCGATCATCTCGGCGGCGTGAGCCCGCGTCCGGGCCGTGACTTCGATACCGCCGAGCATCCGCGACAATTCCTCGACGCGTTCGTCGGCGTCGAGCCGTAGGACTTCGGTTCGGCTCACTTTGCCGTCAGTGAGCTTGGTCACGCGATAGTGGCCTTCGCCGTGGCTCGCGACTTGCGGCAGGTGGGTGACGCAGAGCACTTGGCGCGTGGCCGAGATCTTGCGCAGCTTGCGGCCGACGATGTCGGCGACACGACCGCCGATACCGGCGTCGACTTCGTCGAAGACGAACGCCGTGACTGGCGACGCTCCCGAGCGCACGACCTCGATCGCGAGGCTGATCCGCGACAGCTCGCCGCCCGAGGCCGCCTTGGCCAACGGCGCGAGCGGTAAGCCCGGATTCAGTCTTATCAGGAACTCCACGCGCTCGAGCCCTGCCGCGTCGGGGCGCTCGGCCGGCTTGGGTTCGAGCTCGACGCGCAGCTCGCCGTTCGGCATTCCTAGCTCGCCGAATTCCGCGGTCACGGCCTTGCCGAGCTTGGCCGCGTGCTGATAGCGCTTCGAGCTCAGTGTCGCCGCGCTCGCGAAGAATCGTGCACGCGCTTCGGCCACCTTGCCTTCGAGCGCCTGCACGGATTCCGTGCCGCCGTCGACGGCGGCCAGCCGCGCGCGCAGCGCGATCAACGCGGCGCCTAAGTTTTCTTCCGCGACACCATGCCTCCGCGCCAGCGCACGCACCTTCGCTAGGCGGTCGTCGAGCCAAGCCAGGCGTGTGGGATCGGCTTCGATGCGATCGCGATAGCGCTGCAGCGTCGTCTCGAGATCGCGGAGCTCGATCTCGATGCTGCCGAGCGCCACGGCCGGCTCGCGCAGTGCGTCATCGACGGCGACGAGCTTGTCGATCTCGCGCCGCGCCAACACCACCGCGGAGTAGGCGCTCGGGGCGTCGCCGTCGGCGAGCGCAGCGAGGGCCGTGCTCACGCCGCCTAAGATGCGGTCGGTGTTCGCCAGCCGTTCGCGCTCGGCGCGCAGACTGGCGGGCTCGCCGGGGGCGATGGTGAGCGCTTCGAGCTCGGCGACTTGGAAGCGCAGCAACTCGACTTCGGCCTGTTGCTGCACGCTCGCGCCGCGCCGTTGCTCGAGCTGCGCGGTGAGGTCTTGCCAAGCGCCGAACTGCTCGGCGACGGTCGCGGCCAACGCCGTCAGGCCGCCGTAGGCGTCGAGCAGCGCGCGTTGGCTGCCCGTCTCGAGCAGAGATTGATGGGCGTGCTGGCCATGGATGTCGACTAGCAGGCTCCCGAGGGCCTTGAGGTCTTGCAGGTTCACCGGTTGGCCGTTGATGAAGGCTCGCGTCCGCCCGTCCTTGGCGAGGACGCGCCGCAGCGTGCATGAGGAATCGTCGGCGAGATCGAGCTCGCGCTCGTGCAGCCAGTCGTGGGCGGCGTGCCCCGCGGGAATGTCGAACGCCACGCTGATCTCGGCCCGATCGGCGCCTTGCCGGACCGCCGTGGCGTCGGCCCGGTCGCCGAGCGCCAATCCCAATGCGTCGACGAGGATCGACTTGCCGGCGCCGGTTTCGCCGGTCATGACGTTGAAGCCGCCGGCGAACTCGACCGCAATCTCGTCGATGACGGCGTAGCTCTTGACGCGAATCAGGGTCAGCATGACTCGCTAGCCGCGAGTGTTCGACCGGTCGCGGCTCGCGCGTCCCCAGTTGAGCTTGGAGCGCAGCAGCTCGTAGTAGTTGTAGTCGCGCGGGTGCAAGAGCGTCGCCGTCTCGCGTGCGAGCGAGACCGTGAGCGTGTCGCCGGTCTTCATGCGTCCGAGCGGCTCGCCGTCGCAAACGACGTGCGCGACGCTGCCGCCATCGTGATCGAGCGTGATGCGAATCGTGCTCGTGCTCGGCAAGACGAGCGGTCGGTCGCTCAGAGTGTGCGGACAGATCGGCACCATGACGAGCGCATTGACGTTGGGCTGGATGATCGGGCCGCTGCACGACAGCGCATACGCCGTCGAGCCCGTCGGCGTGGCAACGATGAGACCGTCGCCGCGATGAGTGTTGACGTAAGTTCCGTCGACGTCGGTCGTGAAGTCGACGAGGCGGCCCGTGGCGCCTTTTTGTAGGACGATGTCGTTGAGCGCGAACAGTGCATCGCCGCTCGCGGTTTCGCGCAGGCGCGCGGCCACCATGAGCCTCCGCTCGGCGAGGTAGTCGCCGCCGAGAATCGCGTCGATCGCATCGAGCATCTGCTCGGGTAGGACGTCGGTCAGGAAGCCGAGGCGGCCGCGATTGATGCCGACGAGCGGCACGTCGCGCGCAGCGACGTGGCGCGCCGCGTGCAGCAGCGTGCCGTCACCGCCGATCGCGACGACGAGGTCCGCGCGCGCCGCGAGCTCGGGCTCGTCGACGTGCGTGGCGCCCGTCAGTGTGCGCGATGGGTCGGCTGCCGCGGACGCGAGCACTGTGATCCCGCGCTTGCGCAGATGAGCGAGCATCTGCAACGCCGGTTCCGCGACGCTTCGTTCACCGAGGCGTCCCCACAACGCGACCGTGGTGAACTCACGCGGCATCGTTGGCTTTTCTTGACAGTGGTGGGAACCCGTTGCTAGCGTGAAAAAGTCGGCCCTACGTTATCACAGCCTGCGTGTATGGCGAGCGACAGGACTCGGGAAGTGTTGGACGAACGCGCGCAGATTCTGCTGCGGATTCTCGTCGACAAATACATTCGTGACGGACAGCCCGTCGGCTCCCGTACACTGTCGCGCGAGTCGGGTCTGGATTTGAGTCCAGCCACGATCCGCAACATCGTTGCCGATCTCGAGGAGCTCGGGTTCGTGAGCTCGCCGCACACGTCGGCGGGCAGAGTGCCGACGAGCAAAGGGTACCGCTTCTTCGTCGACACGCTGATCAAGCTGACGCCGCCGAAAGGCGAGGAGCTGCTGCGTTTCAGTCAGAGCCTCGACGAAGCCGGGGGCGATCCACAAGCGCTGGCGTTGTCGGTCTCCAATCTGCTGTCGGCCGTTACGAGCCTCGCCGGCATCGTGACGGTGCCACGGCGCGCGCAAACCGCGGTACGCCAGATCGAGTTCTTGCCGTTGTCGGGACATCGCGTGCTCGCCATCCTCGTCGTCAACGATCGCGAGGTCCAGAACAAAATCTTGAACGTTCGTCGGGATTTCGGCGCCGACGAGCTGCGGCGCGCGAGCAACTATTTGAACGAGTGCTTCGGCGGCAGGAGCTTGCCGCAGGTGCGCGAGCTGTTGCTCGGCGAGCTCAAGAGCACACGCGCGTCGATGAATGCCATGATGGTCGAGGCCATCGAGTTGGCCCAGAAGGTGTTCCCCGAGGCCGAGCCGGAGCGCGAGCTCGTCGTGGCCGGGGAGACGAACCTCATGGGCGCCGATCAGATCGGGAGCGTCGAGACCTTGAAGGGCCTGTTCGAGGCCTTTGGGCGCCAGCGCGACATCCTGCACCTGCTCGACCAGAGCATGAACGCCGATGGGGTGCAGATTTTCATCGGTCACGAATCGGGTTATCAACTGCTTGATTCCTATAGTATCGTCGCTGCTCCTTATACGAACGAGGACGATACGATGGGAGTGCTCGGCGTCATCGGCCCGACGCGCATGGCCTACGAACGCGTCATACCGATCGTCGACATCACGGCCAAGCTGCTCGCTCGGGCCTTGAAGTCGAGCAGCTAGTCCCCCATCTGCGGAAGCTCGTTTCTCGAGGCGCGCCCTCGTCCAGGGCGTTGCACAGGACTGCATGAACGAACGACAGACGGAACGCGACGAGACCGCGCCGGCACCGGAGCCGGCCAATCCCGAGCTCGATGCCCTGCGGCGCGAGGTCGAGGAGCACGGCGATCGCTATCTGCGGGCCGCGGCCGAGCTCGACAACTTCCGCAAGCGCAGTGCTAGGGAGGTCGATGCGGCGCGGCGGTTCGGCGCCGAGCGGCTGGCGCAAGCGATACTGCCCGTGCGCGACAGCCTCGAGGCGGGGCTCGCGGCCGCCGAGAAGGCCGGTCAGTCGGCCTTGCTCGACGGTCAACTGGCCACGCTGCGGTTGTTCGAAGAGGCGTTCCAGGCCTGCGGGATCCGCGAAATCTCGCCCCTGGGCCAGCCGTTCGATCCGAGCAAGCACGAGGCGCTGAGCGTGTTGCCCGCTGCCGACGTCGCGCCGGGCACGGTGATCGAGGTCGTGCAGAAAGGCTACGAGCTCAACGAGCGGCTGCTCCGAGCCGCGAAGGTCATCGTCGCGCGCGCCGCGGATGGCGCTTGAATTGGCGGGGCGCTACCCCATCTCGCGGAGTCAAGGGTTTCCATCTTCAGGTTTTTCGGAGCAAGCACATGGGCAGACTGATCGGCATTGACCTCGGCACGACGAATTCGTGCGTCGCGATCATGGACGGCGGCAAGCCGAAGGTCATCGAGAACAGCGAGGGCGATCGTACGACCCCCTCGATCGTCGCGTTCACGAAGGACGGCGAGGTGCTCGTAGGGCAGACTGCGAAACGGCAGGCCGTCACCAATCCGAGCAACACGCTATTCGCGGTCAAGCGCCTCATCGGCCGCCGGTTTCAGGACGACGTCGTCCAGAAAGACATCGACATGGTGCCGTACAAGATCGTCAAGGCCGACAACGGCGACGCCTGGGTCGAGGTGAGGGGCAAGAAGATGGCGCCGCCCGAGATCTCGGCGCGTGTGCTCACGAAGATGAAGCAGACGGCGGAGGATTACCTCGGCGAGAAAGTCACCGAGGCGGTCATCACCGTGCCTGCCTACTTCAACGATTCGCAGCGCCAGGCCACGAAGGACGCCGGCAAGATCGCCGGCCTCGACGTCAAGCGCATCATCAACGAGCCCACGGCGGCCGCGTTGGCCTATGGCCTCGACAAAAAGCGCGGCGATCGCAAGATCGCCGTCTACGACCTCGGCGGCGGCACGTTCGACATCTCGATCATCGAGATCGCGGAGGTCGACGGCGAGCACCAGTTCGAGGTGCTCGCAACCAATGGCGACACGTTCCTCGGCGGCGAGGACTTCGACAAGCGCATCATCGATTACCTCGCCAAGGAATTCCAAAAGGAGAGCGGCGTCGACATCCGGCGCGATCCGCTGGCGATGCAGCGCCTCAAGGAAGCGTCCGAGAAGGCCAAGATCGAGCTTTCGTCGCGCCAGCAGACCGAGGTGAACTTGCCGTATATCACTGCGGATGCGAGCGGGCCGAAGCATCTCAATATCAACTTGACGCGCTCGAAGCTCGAGTCGCTCGTCGAGGATTTGATCGAAAGGACCATGGCGCCGTGCAAGACGGCGCTCACCGATGCCGGGCTCAAGGTCGCGGAGGTCGACGACGTCATTCTCGTCGGCGGCCAAACGCGCATGCCGAAGGTGCAGGAGACCGTGCAAGCGTTGTTCGGCAAGGAGCCGCGCAGGGACGTCAACCCGGACGAGGCCGTCGCGGTCGGCGCCGCGATCCAGGCCGGCGTGCTCGCCGGCGAGGTCAAGGACGTGCTGCTGCTCGACGTCACGCCGCTGTCGCTCGGTATCGAGACGCTCGGCGGCGTCATGACCAAGCTGATCGAGAAGAACACGACGGTTCCGACCAAGGCCAACCAGACGTTCTCGACGGCCGAGGACAATCAGACGGCCGTGACGATTCACGTCTTGCAGGGTGAGCGCGGCCGCGCCGCGGACAACAAGTCGCTCGGCCGGTTCGATTTGTCCGATCTGCCGCCGTCGCCGCGCGGGATGCCGCAGGTCGAGGTCACGTTCGACATCGACGCCAACGGCATCCTCAACGTGTCCGCCAAGGACAAGGCCACGGCCAAGGAGCAGAAGATCGTCATCAAGGCTTCCTCGGGCTTGAGCGAGGACGAAATCAAGCGCATGGTCGGCGACGCCGAGGCGCACGCGGCCGACGACGCGAAGTTCCGCGAGCTCGCAGAGACGCGCAACCAGGCCGATGGGCTCGTGCACGCGACCGAGAAATCGCTGCGTGAGCTCGGCGACAAGGTCTCGGGTGAGGAGCGGGCGAAGATCGAAGCGGCCGTGGCCGACCTCAAGGAAGCCATCAAGGGCGACAACCAGTCGGTGATCGAAACGAAGCTCAAGGTATTGGGCGAGGCGTCGGCCGGAATGGCGCAGCGCCTCTATGCCAACCAACCGCAGGACGCGGCGGGTGGCGAGCAGCCCGCGAGCGGCGGTGAGAACGTCGTCGACGCGGAGTTCGAGGAAGTCAAGGACGATAAGGGTAAGGGCGGCTGACGCCCGTCGCTCGGGCGGCGGGGGGGAGCCGGTGGTCACTAGGAGAGCACGCCTGGGCGTGCTCTCCTGCTTTCGAGAACGAGGATGGCGAAGAAGGACTATTACGAGGTGCTCGGCGTCAAGCGGGACGCGCCCGAAGCCGAGCTCAAGAAGGCCTATCGCCGCCTCGCAATGAAGCACCACCCTGACCGCAGTCCCGATAATCCGGACGCCGAGGCTCATTTCAAGGAAGCCAAGGAGGCCTACGAAGTCCTCTCGGACAAGGAGAAGCGCGCGGCGTACGACCGCTTCGGCCATGCCGGCGTGCAAGGCAGCCAGGGAATGGGCGGCGGTTTCGGCGGCGGCGGCGCCGATGCCTTCAGCGACATCTTCGGCGACGTGTTCGGCGACATCTTCGGCGCCGGCCGGCGCGGCGGGCGGACTCAGGTCTTTCGCGGCGCCGACTTGCGGTACGACCTCGAGCTCACGCTCGAGCAGGCGGTCGCCGGCGACTCGGTGACGCTCGACATCCCGGCCCACGTGGAGTGCTCGCGGTGCACTGGCAAAGGCGCCGAGCCGGGCTCGCAGCCGATCGCCTGCAAGACCTGCGGTGGCACGGGCCAGGTCCGCATGGCCCAGGGCTTCTTCTCGATTCAGCAGACCTGCCCGAACTGCGGCGGTGCTGGCTCGACGATCGACAAGCCGTGCCGCGACTGCCAGGGCCGCGGCCGCGTGCGCAAGACCAAGACGTTGTCGGTCAAAGTGCCGCCGGGCGTCGACAACGGCGATCGCATTCGTTTGGCTCGCGAGGGCGAGGCCGGCCGCAACGGCGGGCCGCCGGGCGACCTCTACGTCGACATCACGGTTCAGGCGCATCCGATCTTCACCCGCGAGGGGCAGAACCTGAGCTGCGAGGTGCCCGTGAGCTTCGCGACGGCCGCGCTTGGGGGCAGTGTGGACGTGCCGACGCTCGATGGTAACGTCGTGCTCAAGGTCCCGGCGGAGACGCAATCGAGTAGCCTGTTCCGCTTGCGGGGTAAGGGCGTGCGCTCGGTGCGCGACAGCGGGATCGGCGATTTGTTCTGCCGCGTGCAGGTCGAGACGCCCGTCAATCTCACGGGCGAGCAAAAAGAGAAGCTGCGTTCGTTCGACGCCTCCATACAGGGCGAGGCGGGCCGGCATAGTCCGAGGGCGAGGTCGTGGTTCGACGGCGTCAAAGAGTTTTTCGAGCGCATGGGAGCTTAGCCACTTGTTGAAAGTAGCCGTTCTCGGTGCCGCTGGCCGCATGGGCCGCGCCGTGCTTCAGTGCATCCTCGAGTCGAGCGATCTCAAGGTCGTCGGCGCCGTGACCGAGCCCAAGGACCCGCTGCTCGGCCGCGATGCCGGCGAGCTCGCCGGGGCCGCGCCCGCCGGCGTGCCCCTCACGGACGAGCGCAGCCAGGCGTTGCACACGGCGCAAGTGGCCATCGATTTCACTCTGCCGGCCGTCACGGAGGCCAATCTGCGCGCGTGCGTTCTGCACGGCACGGCGCTCGTCATCGGGACGACGGGGCTCGAGGACCGTCACCACAAGGCGTTAGCCAAGGCCGCGCACGAGATCCCGATCGTCTACGCACGCAACATGAGCGTGGGCGTCAACGTTTTCATGGAGCTCGTCGCGCGGGCCGCCAAGGCGCTCGGTGAAGGCTACGACGTCGAGATCGCCGAGGCGCACCATCGCCACAAGGTCGACGCGCCCTCGGGCACGGCGCTCGCGCTCGGCGAACGGATTGCGGCCGCGCAGGACCGCAAGCTCGGCGAGCTCGCCGTCTACGCGCGCCAGGGGCAGATCGGTCCGCGAGTACCCGGCACGATTGGCTTCTCGGTGACGCGTGGCGGCAACATCGTCGGCGAGCACGCAGTGCGCTTCATCGGCTCCGAGGAAGAGGTCGAGTTCTCGCACCGCGCCGCCGACCGCAAGACTTTCGCCCGTGGCGCGTTGCGCGCCGCGCGTTGGGCCGTCGGCCGAGCCCCGGGACTCTACTCGATGGTGGACGTCCTCGGGCTGACACGCGACTAGCGCGCCGAATTTTTTGCGCGCCAGGGATGGCGCGCATGTCGCAAATGCAGGAGCAATTTGCGACTGACGGCCAGGGATGGCCGGCATGCCGAAAATGCAGGAGCATTTTTCGGCTGCGCGCCTGTAGATCGTTCGCGAACCATCGGGCTACAATTACCGCCTGAGTTTCCCCGTTCGACCAACACGGGATCGGCTGCTGGGCTTGCAGCCGTCCCGCGCCTTGATGCAAGCCGAATTTGCGTAGGAGCTCAGCGTGGCGGAGCCGGCGATACTAGCGCTCGAAGATGGCACGGTGTTCAAGGGCGTCTCCGTGGGTGCGGAGGGACGCACGCTCGGCGAGGTGGTGTTCAACACCGCCATGACCGGCTATCAAGAGATCCTCACCGACCCGTCCTACTATCGCCAAATCGTCACGTTGACGTATCCCCACATCGGTAACGTCGGCACGAACTCCGACGACTTCGAGTCGACGAAGACCTACGCCGCCGGGCTCATCATTCGCGATCTATCGGTGCTGCGGAGCAACTGGCGAGCGGAGCTCGACCTCGAGCAGTTCCTGCGCCGCGGTAAGACGGTAGCCATTGCCGAGATCGACACGCGCCAGCTGACGCGTGTGCTCCGCGACAAGGGCGCACAGGCGGGCTGCATCGTGACGGGCGCGAAAGGGAGCGCCGAGGAAGCCGTGAAAGCGGCGCGCAAGTTCCCGGGCTTGAAGGGCATGGATCTCGCCAAGCTCGTCACGACGAAGCAGTCGTATCAGTGGAATCAGGGCAGCATCTGGCCGGAGCGCCAAAGCGTCTACACGAAGCGCGTGGCGAGCTTCCACGTCGTGGCATTCGATTACGGCATCAAGCGCAATATTTTGCGCCTCATCGCCGATCAAGACTGCCGCCTCACCGTGGTTCCGGCCACGGCCAAGGCCGAGGAGGTCATGGCGTTGCTGCCGGACGGAGTGTTCCTATCGAACGGGCCCGGCGACCCCGAGCCGTGCGACTACGCCATCGAGGCGATTCGCACGCTGCTCGACACCGGTGTGCCGATCTTCGGCATCTGTCTCGGCCATCAGCTGCTCGGTCTCGCGAGCGGCGCCAAAACCGAGAAGATGAAATTCGGTCATCACGGCGCGAATCACCCGGTCGTCGAGATCGACTCGGGCCGCGTCATGATCACGAGCCAGAACCACGGTTTCTCGGTCCAGGAGAACACGTTGCCAGCAAACGCGCGAGCCACGCACCGGTCGCTATTCGACGGCAGCCTGCAGGGCATCGAGCGCACCGATCGGCCGGCGTTCTCGTTCCAGGGCCACCCCGAGGCGAGCCCCGGCCCGCACGATTTGAAGCCGCTGTTCCAGCGTTTCATCGCGTCCATGAAGACGTATCGCCATCGGGCGCAAGCCGTATAGATATCTAAAACAGACAGTTACGAACGTTTGTAGAGGAATCAGATTAGCTAATGCCGCGTCGCGACGACCTCGAAAGCATCCTCATCATCGGCGCCGGTCCCATCATCATCGGGCAGGCGTGCGAATTCGACTATTCGGGGACCCAGGCCTGCAAGGCGCTCAGGGAAGAGGGCTACCGAGTCATCCTCGTCAATTCCAACCCCGCGACGATCATGACGGATCCCGCGAGCGCGGATGCCATCTATATCGAGCCGATTCATTGGCGGACGATCGCCGAGATCATCGCCAAGGAGAAGCCGAGCGCGCTGCTCCCGACGATGGGCGGCCAAACTGCCCTCAATTGCGCACTCGACTTGGTCCGCGAGGGCGTGCTCGAGAAACACGGCGTCGAGCTCATCGCCGCCTCGCGCGAGGCCATCGACATGGCCGAGGACCGCGAGTTGTTCCGGCACGCCATGCGGGACATCGGCCTCGCGACGCCGCGCGCCGGCATCGCGCACAACCTCGAAGAGGCTTGGGCCGTCCAGGAAGAGGTCGGTTTCCCGACGATCGTGCGCCCCTCGTTCACTCTCGGCGGCAGCGGCGGCGGCATCGCCTACAACCGCGAAGAGTTCGGGGACATCGTGAGCCGCGGCCTCGACCAATCGCCGACCGGCGAGGTGCTGCTCGAAGAATCCGTCATCGGCTGGAAAGAGTTCGAGATGGAGGTCGTTCGCGACAAGAACGACAACTGCATCATCGTCTGCTCGATCGAGAATCTCGACCCCATGGGCATCCACACCGGCGACTCGATCACGGTGGCGCCGGCGCAGACGCTCACGGACAAGGAGTACCAGCGCATGCGCGACGCGTCGATCGCCGTGCTGCGCAAGATCGGCGTCGATACGGGCGGCTCGAACGTGCAGTTCGCGATCTCGCCGACCGACGGCCGGCTGCTCGTCATCGAGATGAATCCGCGCGTGTCGCGGTCATCGGCGCTCGCGTCGAAGGCCACCGGGTTTCCGATCGCGAAGGTTGCGGCCAAGCTCGCCGTGGGCTACACGCTCGACGAGCTCAAGAACGAAATCACGGGCGGCGCGACACCGGCGTCGTTCGAGCCCACGATCGACTACGTGGTCACGAAGGTGCCGCGGTTCACGTTCGAAAAATTCCCGCAGGCGGCCGATCGCCTGACGACGCAGATGAAATCCGTCGGCGAGGTCATGGCGATCGGGCGCACGTTCCAGGAGTCGCTGCAGAAAGCGTTGCGCGGTCTCGAGATCGGCACCGAGGGCTTGAACCCGATGATGAAGTCCGTCGAGACCGAGGACGATTGGGCGAAACTCCGGCACGAGCTCAAGATGGCGGGCAGCCGGCGCATCTGGTACGTGGCCGACGGTTTTCGTGCCGGCTTAGGCCTCGACGAGCTGCATGAGCTCACGAACATCGACCCGTGGTTTCTCGCGCAGATCAAGGAGCTAGTCGACGTCGAAAAACAAACCAAGGAGCTCGGCGCTGCGGCGCTAAAGCCCGACGAGCTGCGCAAGCTCAAGCGCCGCGGCTTCAGCGACAAGCGCATCGCGGATCTGATCGGCGTCAAGGAAAAAGCAGTGCGCACGGCTCGCCACAAAGAGAACATCCGGCCCGTCTTCAAGCGCGTGGACAGCTGCGCCGCGGAGTTCGCGAGCCATACGGCGTACCTCTATTCGACCTACGAAGACTTCTGCGAAGCCGACCCGACGGATCGACAGAAGATCATGATCTTGGGCGGCGGCCCGAACCGCATCGGCCAAGGCATCGAGTTCGACTATTGCTGCGTGCATGCGTCGTTCGCCCTCAAGGATGCCGGGTTCGAGACCATCATGGTCAACTGCAACCCCGAAACCGTATCGACGGACTACGACACCTCGGATCGCCTGTATTTCGAGCCCGTCACGCTCGAAGACGTGCTCGAGATCGTGCACAAGGAGAAGCCGAAAGGCGTCATCGTGCAATACGGCGGCCAAACGCCGCTCAAGCTGGCGCGAGCGCTCGAAGAGGCCGCCGTGCCGATCATCGGCACCTCGCCGGACTCGATCGACCTCGCCGAGGATCGCGAGCGCTTCCAACAGCTTGTCAATCGGTTGAAGCTCAAGCAGCCGCCGAACCGCACGGCGCGCACCGTCGACGAAGCCGTGGCCATGGGCAAAGAGGTCGGTTACCCGCTCGTCGTGCGGCCGTCCTACGTGCTCGGCGGGCGCGCCATGGAGATCGTGCACGGCGAGGACGAGCTGCGCGATTACGTCGACCGCGCCGTGAGCGTCTCGAACGACAGTCCGATCCTGCTCGACCGCTTCCTCGACTTGGCCGTCGAGGTCGACGTCGACGCCATCTGCGATGGTCAAGAGGTCGTCATCGGCGGCATCATGGAGCACGTGGAGCAGGCCGGCATCCACTCGGGCGACTCGGGCTGCTCGCTGCCACCGTTCAGCCTGACCGCTGAGACCCAACAGGCGCTCAGCGATCAGGTGCGGCTCATGGCACAGGCGCTGCAAGTCAACGGCATCATGAACACGCAGTTCGCGATTCAAAACGGCATCATCTACGTGCTCGAGGTCAACCCGCGGGCTTCGCGCACCATTCCGTTCGTGTCGAAGGCCATCGGTCAGCCGCTCGCAAAGATCGCCGCGAAAGCGATGGCCGGAATCACCTTCAAGGAACAAGGGTTCACGACGCCCGGCAAGCGGCCGTACTTCTCAGTCAAAGAGTCGGTGTTCCCGTTCATCAAGTTCCCCGATGCCGACCCGATCCTGGGCCCCGAGATGAAGTCGACGGGCGAAGTCATGGGCACGGGCCGCACGTTCGGCGAGGCCTACGCGAAGGCGCAGCTCGCGTCGGGCGTGGTGCTGCCGCGCCGCGGGCTCGCGTTCATCAGCGTGCGCGACCGCGATAAACCCGGCGTCGTCGAGCTCGGCAAGATGCTCGTGGCGCGAGGCTTTACGATCGTCGCCACGGGCGGGACGGCCAAGGCGCTCAAGGAGGCCGGCGTGCCGTGCCAGCGCGTCAACAAAGTCCGCGAAGGGCGCCCGCACGTCGTCGACATGATCAAGAACCGCGAGCTCAGCTTGATCGTCAACACGACCGAAGGTAAGCAAGCGATCAAAGAGTCGCACTCGATCCGCGGCGAGGCCGTGCATCGCAAGGTCACGTACTACACGACGGTCGCGGCGGCCAAAGCCACCTGCGACGCGCTCGACCATCTCGATAACGTCGTCGTGAATCGGCTCCAGGATTTGCACGCGGAGGCCTCGGTTTGAGCAAGGTGCCTCTAACGGCGCGCGGCGCAGCGCAACTCAAAGAGGAGCTGCGCCGCTTGAAGCTCGAGGAGCGGCCGAAGGTCACCGTCGCGATTGCGACTGCTCGCGCGCACGGTGACCTCAAGGAAAACGCCGAATATCATGCGGCCAAGGAACAACAGGGGCTCATGGAAGCGCGTATTCGCGACATCGAGGCCAAGCTCTCGAACGCGCAGATCATCGACGTGACGGCCGTCAACGCGGGCGGCAAGGTCGTATTTGGCGCCACCGTGCACGTCGTCGATACGACTGACGGCAGCAAGGCGCGCTATCAGATCGTCGGCGAGGACGAAGCCGACATCAAGAGCGGTCTGTTGTCGATCGGCTCGCCGATCGCGCGCGCGCTCATCGGCAAACGCGAGGGCGACGAGGTCGACGTCTCGGCGCCGGGCGGCAAGCGTACCTACGAGATCGCCGGCGTCGAGTACATTTAAGACGCGGATGCCACGACGCACGGGTTCGAGCCACCGCTGGCGTGAGCGCCAGGAACGCGACATCTACGTCGAGCAGGCGGGTCGTGGCGGCTGGCGGTCGCGCGCCGTCTTCAAGCTCGAGCAGATCCAGGCCAAAGAGCGCCTGCTGAAACCGGGCACGGTCTGCGTCGATCTCGGCTCCGCCCCCGGCAGCTGGAGCCAGCTCGCGGCTCGTCTCGTCGCTCCGGGCGGGCGCGTCATCGCCGTCGATCTTCTGCCGATGGAGCCGATACCGGGCGTCGCGTTTCTACAAGGCGATTTCACGACGCCCGAGACGCTCGCCGCGCTGCGCGAGCTCGTCGGCCCCGGGCGCGTCGACCTTGTATTGTCCGACATGGCGCCCAACATGAGCGGTCAACGCGCCATGGATCAGCCGCGCACCATTGCACTGCTCGAAGAGGCATTGCTGTTTGCCACGGAAGTGCTGCGCCCGGGCGGCGACTTGCTCGTCAAAGCGTTTCAAGGCGAAGGTGTCGAGGCTTTCGTGCGTGAGCAGAAGTCACGGTTCCAAACCGTGAAGACGATCAAGCCGAAGGCTTCGCGGCCCGAGAGCCGCGAGATTTATTTGCTGGCTAGAAACTTTGGGATGTAGTAGGGTCTAGACACGAGCCGAGCCAGGACCGCTCGGCCACGAGGTAACGCCTTGAACGATCTCGCAAAAAACGTGATTCTCTGCATCGTCGTGGCCATCGTGCTTTGGTCGGTCGTGAACACGTTCAGCGGCCGGGGCCCGAGCGTAACGCCCGTTCCGTATTCCGAGTTCCACACGTGGGTCAAGGACGGCTCGGTTCGACGAGTCGCGTTCGAGGGCCAGACGATTCGCTTCAACCGCGGCACCGACAACGAGTTCATCACCTACAACCCCGAGACGAACAACGGGCCGCTCATCGGCGAGCTCATCGAGAGCGGCGCCGAGATCTCCGCGAAGGCGCCGAGCCCGCCGAATCTCTTCGTGCAGCTGCTCATCTCTTCGTTCCCGATTCTGCTGCTGATCGGCGTGTGGGTTTATTTCATGCGGCAGATGCAAGGCGCCGGCGGCGGCCGCGGCGCCATGTCGTTCGGCAAGAGCCGCGCGCGTCTGCTCGGCGAGGACCAGGTCAGCGTCACGTTCGCCGACGTGGCCGGCGTCGAGGAAGCGAAAGAAGAGGTCGTCGAGATCGTCGACTTCTTGAAGGACCCGGCCAAGTTCCAGCGCCTCGGCGGCAAGATCCCGAAAGGCGTGCTCATGGTCGGCTCGCCGGGCACCGGTAAGACGCTGCTCGCGCGCGCCATCGCCGGTGAGGCCAAGGTGCCGTTCTTCACGATTTCGGGCTCCGACTTCGTCGAGATGTTCGTCGGCGTCGGCGCCTCGCGCGTGCGCGACATGTTCGAGCAGGCGAAGAAGCACGCGCCGTGCATCATCTTCATCGACGAGATCGACGCCGTCGGCCGCCATCGCGGCGCGGGTCTCGGCGGCGGTCACGACGAGCGCGAGCAGACGCTCAATCAATTGCTCGTCGAGATGGACGGCTTCGAGGGCAACGAAGGCGTCATCGTGATCGCCGCCACGAACCGGCCCGACGTGCTCGATCCGGCGCTGCTGCGCCCCGGCCGCTTCGATCGCCAGGTCGTCGTGCCGTTGCCCGACGTGCGCGGGCGCGAGCAGATCCTCAAGGTTCACATGCGTAAGGTGCCAGTCGACGGCAACGTCAAGCCGGGCGTCATCGCGCGGGGCACGCCGGGGTTCTCGGGCGCCGACCTGGCCAACCTCGTCAACGAGGCCGCGTTGCTCGCGGCGCGCGCCAACCGCCGCACCGTGAGCATGGAGGAGTTCGACAAGGCCAAAGACAAGATCATGATGGGCGCCGAGCGGCGCTCGATGGTCATGAGCGAGGAGGAGCGCAAGCTCACCGCATATCACGAGGCGGGCCACGCCATCATCGGCGTGAGCGTGCCGGATCACGATCCCGTCTACAAAGTAACGATCATCCCGCGCGGGCGGGCGCTCGGCATCACCATGTACTTGCCGGAAACGGACCGCTACAGCCATTCGAAGCAGCGCCTCATGAGTCGCATGAAGACTCTGTACGGCGGCCGGCTTGCCGAAGAGCTCGTGTTCGGCCCGGCTTACGTGACGACGGGTGCGTCGAACGACATCGAGCGCGCGACGGAGATCGCGCGCAACATGGTCACGAAGTGGGGCCTGTCGGATCGGTTGGGTCCTTTGACCTACACCGAGGACGACGGCGAGATCTTCCTGGGACGTAGCGTCACTCGCCACAAGCAAGTGTCCGACGTGACCGCTCACGCGATCGACGAGGAGGTCCGGCTCCTGATCGACACGTGCTATGGCGATGCGAAACGGATCCTCGAGGCGAATCGCGACAAGCTCGATATCATGGCGGCCGCGTTGCTCAAGTACGAGACGATCGACGAGCAACAAGTGAAGGACATCATGGCAGGTCGCGAGCCGCGCCCGCCCGCCGACTGGGACGAGCCTTCGGAGCCCGGCAAAACGGCGCCGCGCGGCGTCGCCGACGACAAAGGCACCGCGCCGCTCGGTGGTCCCGCCGGCCAGCACTAGCTCCGGCGCCTCCATGCCCACGCTGCTCGAACTGCCGTCGCATCGCGTGCGGCGCGAGCGCCGGTCCAAGCTCCGATGACGCGCCGCTACTTCGGCACCGACGGCATTCGCGGCCAAGTCGGAACCGCGCCCATGACCGTCGATTTCGCGCTGCGCCTCGCGAGCGCGGCGGCGACCGTGCTGGCGCCGAAAGGCGGCAAAGTGCTCATCGGCAAGGACACGCGCGTCTCGGGCTACATGTTCGAGTCGGCGCTCGAAGCAGGTTTCGTCGCCGCGGGCGTCGATGTGCTGCTCACGGGGCCGTTGCCGACGCCGGCGATCGCCGTGCTCACGAAAAAAATGGGCGCCGACTTCGGCATCGTCATCAGCGCCTCGCACAATCCGTACTACGACAACGGCATCAAGTTCTTCGACGCCGAAGGGGAGAAGCTCTCGGACGAGCTAGAGGAAGCCATCGAGGCCGGACTCGATGCGCGGCCGATCACGCGCGACTCGCGCGCGCTCGGGCAAGCCAAGACCGCCTCGAGCGCGCGGGCCGAATACATGGATTTCTGCAGGAGCACGGTTCCGGCCGGGATGATCTTCAACGACTTCAAGATCGTGGTCGACGCGGCGCACGGGGCCGCGTACAAAGTCGCGCCGCGCCTCATGTCGGATCTCGGTGCGGATGTCGTGCCCGTAGGGTGCTCGCCCAACGGCCGCAACATCAACGACGGGTGCGGCTCGACGCGGCCCGATCTGCTCAAGCTCACGGTCACCGGCGTGCGCGCACACGTCGGGCTCGCGCTCGATGGCGACGGCGACCGCGTCGTCATGGTCGATGAGCGCGGCAATCTCGTCGACGGCGATCAACTCGTTTACATCCTGGCGCGTGACCGCAGCGCCTCGAAGGACTTGCGCGGCCCAGTCGTGGGCACGGTCATGAGCAACCTCGGCCTCGAGCTCGCGCTGCGCGGCCACGGCATCGAATTCTTGCGCGCCAAGGTCGGCGACCGACACGTGCTCGCGCTGCTCAAGCAGCGCGGCGGCATCCTCGGCGGCGAGACGTCGGGCCACATCCTATGTCTCGATCGGACGTCGACCGGCGACGGGCTCATCACGGCGTTGCAGGTGCTCGCCGTCATGCAGCGCACGGGCCGGCCGCTGAGCGAGCTCGCCGCGGGTATGAGCCAGTTCCCTCAGGTCCTGCTCAACGTCAAAGTACGCGAGCCTGTCGATCCGAACGGCGACCCGGCCGTGCGCAATGCGGTCGACAGCGTCGAGGCCGAGCTCGGCGCGCGCGGCCGCGTGGTGCTGCGCGCCTCCGGGACCGAGCCCGTCATCCGGATCATGGTCGAGGGTGAGGACCGGCAACAGGTCGATGCGCTGGCCGGCCGCCTCGCGGATTCGGTCCGCAGCAGCTTCGGCGGCGAACGTTAAGAGGTGCCGGCACCGTCCGTTGCGCTCGGCCGTTGCGGCCCGTAAGCTGCCGGCCGCGTCATTGTTCGACCCCGCCGCGACGAGACTCGAGTGACCCGTAAGCCCTTGATTGCCGGCAACTGGAAGATGAACGGCTCGCTGGCCCAAAGCCGCGAGCTCGTGGCCGCGTTGCGCGCCGGCGTCGGCAGCCGAACGGCCGCGAGCATGTTGCTCTGCCCGCCGTACGTTTACCTCGGCGCCGTCCGCGAATCGCTCGACGGCAGCGCCCTCATGCTCGGCGCCCAGAGCCTCGCCGACCAGCCTGGCGCCGGAGCTTTTACCGGCGAGATCTCGGGCGCGATGCTCCGTGACGTCGGTTGCAGTCACGTGATCGTGGGCCACTCGGAGCGGCGGGCGCTCTACGGCGAGACCGATGCCGGGGTCGCCGGGAAGTTCGGGCTCGCGCTCGCGGCCGGTCTTACGCCCATCCTGTGCGTCGGCGAGACGCTCGCCGAGCGCGAGGGCGGGCGCACGCGGGAGGTCGTCGAGCGACAGGTCATGGCCGTCGTCGACTCGGCCGGCGTGGCCGCCTTTGCGCAAGCCGTGATCGCCTACGAGCCCGTCTGGGCCATCGGCACCGGACGCACGGCGACTCCCGAGCAGGCGCAGGAGGTCCACGCGTTCATCCGGAGCCTCATCGCGGCTCGGGATGCTACAATTGCCTCGAGCCTTCGTATTCTGTACGGGGGCAGTGTCAAAGGCGCCAACGCCCGTAGCCTCTTCGCCATGGACGACATCGACGGCGGGCTCGTGGGCGGCGCCTCACTTGTCGCCGCAGAGTTCCTCGAGATCTTCCGCGCGGCGACTTAGGAAGCATTCTGATGTTGCAGACGGCCGTATTGGTTGGCCACGTGGGCATAGCGCTCTTGCTCATTGGGCTCGTGCTGTTGCAGCGCGGCAAGGGCGCCGACGCGGGCACGGGCTTCGGGGCCGGGGCGTCGGGCACGGTCTTCGGTGCGCGCGGCGCGGCCACGTTCTTCTCGCGCATGACCGGCGTTCTCGCGACGTTGTTTTTTGCAACGAGTCTCGCGCTCGCGTATCTCTCGACGCAGCGCACCGCGCCGACGAGCTTGCTCGAGTTGGCGCCGGCGACGCAGAGCGCGCCGCCGGTCGAGGCGCCGCCGCCGGTGGACGACTTGCCTGCGTTGCCGCCGGACGAGACGGTGCCGGAAACGGGCAACGAACAGCAGTAGCTTTGAGGACGCGCCCACGTGGTGGAATTGGTAGACACGCTATCTTGAGGGGGTAGTGGCGAAAGCTGTGTCGGTTCGAGTCCGACCGTGGGCACCACCCGCCGCAAAATGCTCCTGCATTTGCGGCATGTCGGCCATCCATGGCGGCAGCCGAAAAATGCTCCTGCATTTTCGGCATGTCGGCCATCCATGGCCGCCAAAAAACACGTCCGGAGAAAGCGGTGCTCTTAGGACGTGGCGGCTGCTACAATTCGCGCCGATTTCGCCTGAGGCACCATGCTCGCAAACTACGCACCCATCCTGATCTTCCTGGTCATCGCTGGTGGGATCAGCGTAGTCCTGTTGTTGCTCGGCTTCACGTTCGGCAGCGGCCGCAAGGACGCCGACAAGCTCGCGCCGTATGAGTGCGGGTTCGAAGTCTTCGAAGACTCGCGCATGCGGTTCGACGTCCGCTACTACCTGGTTGCGATCCTGTTCATCATTTTCGATCTCGAGATTGCGTTCCTATTCCCCTGGGCCGTGTCGCTCGAAGCGATCGGCCGGTTCGGGATTGCGGCCATGGGGATTTTTCTCGCGGTCCTCGTAGTCGGATTCGTATACGAGTGGCGAAAGGGAGCCCTCGAGTGGGATTGAACGCGCAAGAGTTGCCCTTCAACACACCGGAGGTGATGCAGAAGGGCTTCGTCGTCACGCAGGTCGACGCGCTCATGAACTGGGCGCGCACAGGCTCGCTCTGGCCGATGACGTTCGGGCTCGCGTGCTGCGCCGTCGAGATGATGCACGCGGGCGCTTCGCGCTACGACCTCGACCGTTTCGGCGTCATATTCCGGCCCAGTCCGCGTCAGTCCGACGTCATGATCGTGGCGGGCACGCTCGTCAACAAGATGGCGCCCGCGCTGCGCAAGGTCTACGACCAGATGTCCGAGCCACGCTGGGTCATCTCGATGGGCTCGTGCGCCAACGGCGGCGGTTACTACCACTATTCCTATTCGGTCGTCCGCGGTTGCGATCGCATCGTGCCCGTCGACGTATACGTCCCCGGCTGTCCGCCCACCGCGGAGGCCTTGCTGTTCGGAATCCTGCAGCTGCAGCAGAAGATCCGGCGCACTCAAACCATCGCGCGGTGATGCAGCCGAAAGATCTAACTCCCCGATACGCGGCCCTCGCGGCCGCGATCGAAGCGAAGCTCGGCGGGCGTGTCGAGCGTTTGCCTTCCTCGACGGGAGAGCTCGGCTACCGCGTGGGGCCCGACGATCTGGTTGCCGTGTGCCGCGCGCTGCGCGACGACCCCGAGCTTAACTTCGAGATGCTCATGGACGTCTGCGGCGTCGACTATCGAGACTACGGCAAGGACGAATGGCAGACGCACAGCGCGACGGGCACGGGCTTTAGCCGCGGCACGCTGCGCGAGACCGACATCCAGCCCGTCGCTGACGTCGAGCCCGTGGCCTATCGCCCGGCGGCGCGGTTCGCCGTCGTGTATCACCTGCTGTCGATCACACACAACCATCGCCTGCGCCTCAAGACGTTCTGCGCGAGCGACGAGCGACCGCTCGTGGATTCCGTGTGCGACGTCTGGGGCTCGGCCGATTGGTTCGAGCGCGAGGCGTTCGATCTCTTCGGCATCCTGTTCCGCGGCCACCCCGACCTGCGCCGCCTGCTGACCGACTACGGCTTCATCGGCCACCCGTTCCGCAAGGACTTTCCGCTCGTCGGCAACGTCGAGATGCGCTACGACCCCAAGAAAGGCCGCGTCGTCTACGAGCCCGTGAGCATCGAGCCGCGCACGCTCGTGCCCAAGGTCATTCGCGACGACGCGCGCTACGCGCCCGACCTCAAGGATCCGGCTAATGGCTGAGATCCAGAATTTCACGTTGAATTTCGGCCCGCAGCATCCCGCGGCGCACGGCGTGCTGCGGCTCGTGCTCGAGCTCGACGGCGAGGTCATCCAGAAGGCCGATCCGCACGTCGGGCTGCTGCACCGCGCCACTGAGAAGCTCGCCGAGAGCAAGCCGTTCAACCAGTCGATCGGCTACATGGACCGGCTCGACTATGTGTCGATGATGTGCAACGAGCACGGCTACGTGCTCGCGATCGAGCGGTTGCTCGGGGTGACGCCGCCGATCCGCGCGCAGTACATCCGCGTCATGTTCGACGAGATCACGCGCGTGCTGAACCACCTCATGTGGCTCGGCGCGCACGGGCTCGACATCGGCGCGATGGCCATGTTCCTCTACTGCTTCCGCGAGCGCGAGGACCTCATGGACTGCTACGAGGCGGTCTCGGGCACGCGCATGCACGCCACGTATTACCGGCCGGGCGGCGTCTACCGCGACCTGCCGACCGCGATGCCGAAGTATCAGCCGTCGGCGCACCGCGATGCCAAGGACCTCGAGCGGCTCAATGCGGCCCGTAACGGCTCGCTGCTCGACTTCATCGAGGATTTTACGCAGCGCTTCCCGAAGAACGTCGACGAGTACGAGACGCTCTTAACCGACAACCGCATCTGGAAACAACGCACCGTCAACATCGGCGTCGTCTCACCCGAGCGCGCCCTGCAGCTCGGCTTCTCGGGTCCGATGCTGCGCGGTTCCGGCATCGTCTGGGACCTGCGCAAGAAACAGCCCTACGAGGTCTACGACAAGATGGATTTCGACATCCCCGTGGGCGTCAACGGCGACTGCTACGACCGCTACCTCGTGCGCGTCGAGGAGATGCGCCAGTCGAATCGCATCATCAAACAATGTATCGATTGGCTGCGCGCCAATCCCGGCCCCGTCATGGTCGAGGACGCCAAAATCGCGCCGCCGCGGCGCATCGAGATGAAGGACGACATGGAGTCCTTGATCCACCACTTCAAATTGTTCACGGAAGGCTACTGCGTGCCCGAGGGCGAGTCATACGCGGCCGTCGAGCACCCGAAGGGCGAATTCGGCTGCTACATCGTCTCGGACGGCTCCAACAAGCCGTACCGGCTCAAGGTCCGCGCGCCGGGGTTCGCCCATCTCGCGGCGCTCAACGAGATGGTCGTGGGCCACATGCTGGCCGACGTCGTGGCCGTCATCGGCACGCAGGACATCGTGTTCGGCGAGATCGACCGATGAGCGAGCAGGCGAAGGGCGACGGAGTGGCGCTCTCCGCGCACGTTCGCGAGGAGATCGACCATTGGGTCGCGAAGTTCCCCGAAGAGCGGCAGCGCTCGGCCGTCATCGGCGCGCTGCACGCCGCGCAGCACGAGAACAACGGCTTTCTGACGCCCGAGATCATGACGGCCGTGGCCGAGTACTTGCAGCTGCCGCCGATCCAGGTGTTCGAGGTCGCGTCGTTCTACTCGATGTTCGAGACCAAGCCCGTCGGCCGCCACAGCATCTCGGTGTGCACGAACATCTCCTGCATGCTGCGCGGCGGCGAGGACATGCTCGCGCACGTCGAGAACCGCCTCGGCATCAAGGCCGGCCAGAGCACGCCCGACGGCAAGTTTTACCTGAAGGTCGAAGAAGAGTGTCTCGCAGCCTGCTGCGGCGCGCCGATGCTCATGATCGACCACGTCTATCACGAGAATCTCACGCCGAAGTCGATCGACGAGATTCTCGAAGCCGTGAAGGACTAGGGCCGTGGCGGAACGACGCTTCAATCTCGTTTGCTTCGAGACGCTGCAATTCAAGGAGGCGCCGTACTCGTACGAGAACTACCGCAAGATCGGCGGCTACGAGGTCTGGGAGAAGGTGCTGCGCGGCGAGCTCACGCGCGATACGATCATCGACGAGCTCAAGAAGTCCGGCCTGCGCGGCCGCGGCGGCGCGGGCTTCCCGACGGGCGTGAAGATGAGCTTCATGCCGCGCACTGCGCCGATGCAGAAGTATCTCGTCTGCAACTCGGACGAGAGCGAGCCCGGCACGTGCCACGACCGCGACATCCTGCGTTACAACCCGCACGCGCTCGTCGAGGGCTTGGCGCTCGAGAGTTACGCCATCGGTGCCACCGTCGCCTACAACTACATCCGCGGCGAGTTCCTGGCCGAGCCCATCCCGCGTTTCGAAGCGGCGCTCAAAGAGGCGTATGACGCCGGGCTGCTCGGCAAGAACATCCGCGGCTCAGGGGTAGATCAGGACATTCACACGTTCATCGGCGCGGGCGCCTACATCTGCGGCGAGGAGACGGCGCTGCTCGAGTCGCTCGAGGGCAAGCCGGGCAAACCGCGTTTCAAACCGCCATTCCCCGCCAACTACGGCCTCTACGGCGCGCCGACGACGATCAACAACACGCAGAGCGTCGCGTCGATTCCGACGATCTTGCGCAAAGGCGCGCAGTGGTTCGCGGATCTCGGCGTCAAGGGCTCGGGCGGCACGGGCATCTTTTCCGTCTCGGGCCACGTCGAGAAGCCCGGCAACTACGAGGTGCCGCTCGGCATTCCGTTCCCCGAGCTCCTCGCGATCGCCGGCGGAGTGCGCGGCGGCCGTAGGCTGAAAGCCGTGATTCCCGGCGGCTCATCGTGTCCCGTGATCCCGGCCGACAAGATAATCACGCTGACGATGGACTTCGACACTATCAAAGCAGCGGGCTCGGGCCTCGGGACGTGCGCGTCGATCGTCATGGACGAGACGACGTGCATGGTCAAGATGCTGCGCCGGATCGCGCGCTTCTATCACGCCGAGTCGTGCGGGCAGTGCACGCCGTGCCGCGAGGGTACGGGCTGGCTACACCGCGTGCTCACGCGCATCATCGACGGCGAAGGCAGCAAGACCGACATCGACATGCTCGTCGACGTCGCGAACAAGATCGAAGGCCACACGATCTGCGCGTTCGGCGACGCGGCCGCGTGGCCGGTCCAGAGCTTCGTCAAGCACTTCCGCCACGAGTTCGAGTACATGGTCGAGCACAAGGGCAGAAGCGTCGTCGACGATCTCGAGACGGAAGCCGCATGAGCACGCCGGCCCCGATCGCTGTCGCAGCACCTCCCACCGACTCGAACGTCGTCAACGTCGAGGTCAACGGCGTGCCGCACAAGGCGCGCAAGGGCCAGATGATCATCGAGGTCACGGACTTGGCCGACATCTACGTGCCGCGGTTCTGCTACCACCCGAAGCTCTCGATCGCGGCCAACTGTCGTATGTGCTTGGTCGAGGTCGAGAAGGCGCCGAAGCCGCTGCCTGCGTGCGCCACGCCCGTCACCGAAGGCATGAAGATCTTCACGCGGTCGAAGCGCGCGATCTCCGCGCAGAAAGCGACGATGGAGTTCTTGCTCATCAACCATCCGCTCGATTGCCCGATCTGCGACCAGGGCGGCGAGTGCGAGCTCCAGGATCTTGCGATGGGCTTCGGCCGCGGCGTGTCGCGCTACACCGAGAAGAAGCGCATCGTCAAAGACAAGAACTTGGGCGCGCTCATCTCGACCGACATGACGCGCTGCATCCATTGCACGCGCTGCGTGCGCTTCGGCCAGGAGATCGCCGGCATCCAGGAGCTCGGTACGACCGGCCGCAGCGAGTACATGGAGATCGGCACGTACATCGAGAAGAGCGTCGACCACGAGCTCTCGGGCAACATCATCGACCTCTGTCCTGTCGGCGCGCTCAACAACAAGCCGTACCGCTACACCGCGCGCGCGTGGGAGATGGTCGCGAAGCCGCTCGTGAGCCCGCACGACTGCGCCGGCAGCAACCTCTTTGGCCACGTGCTGCGCGGGAAGCTGTGCCGCGTCGTGCCGCGCGACAACGAGGCCATCAACGAGAGCTGGCTCTCGGACCGCGACCGCTTCAGCTGCCACGCGCTCTACGCGGGCGACCGTTTGCTTACGCCGCGCGTCAAGCACGGCTTGAACTGGGTCGAGGTCGGGTGGCAAGACGCGCTCGGTGCCGCGGTCGGTGCGCTCAAGAAGGCTACGGAAGAGGGCGGGGCGAGCGGCTTAGGATCGCTCGTGAGCCCGAGCGCCACGCTCGAGGAGCTCTATCTTCTCCAGCGCATCACGCGCCACCTCGGTAGCGACAACATCGACTATCGACTACGGCAGCGCGATTTCCGCGATCAAGCGGGCGATCCGCGGGTGCCGCTCTTGGGCTGCAGCATCGCCGACCTCGACACGCGCCAGGGCATTTTCATCGTCGGCTCGAACCTGCGCATGGAGGTGCCGATCATCGCGCACCGCGTGCGTAAAGCCGCGCGCAAGGGCGCGAGCGTCGCGTTCTTGAATCCCGCGGTCTACGAGTATCACTTCGAGGCGACGCACGTGACTGCGTCGCCCGATGCCTTCGTCGCGAACCTCGCGGCCGTGCTTGCGGCGGCGGCGAGCGCCGCTAGCGTCGCCGTGCCCGCGCATCTGTCGCGAGCCATCGAAGGTGTGACCGTCACGGACGCGCACAAGACGGCCGCGGCCGCGCTCGCGCGCAAGCCCGGGCTCGTGCTGCTCGGCCACATCGCGCAGCGTCACCCGCAGTATGCCGACCTGCGCGCGCTCGCTGCCGGCCTCGCGGCCATCACGGGCGCCACGCTCGGCTACTTGAGCGAAGGCGCGAACGCGGCCGGCGCGGTGCTCGCGGGCGCGACGCCGCATCGCGGCGTCGGTGGCCACGGTGTCGCCCGCGTCGGCTTCGACGCACGCGCCATGCTCGAGACCGTGCGCAACGCGTACATCTTGTTCGGCATTGAGCCCTGCAAAGACCTCGCCGACGGCTCGGCGGCGCTAACGGCCTTGCGTAAGGCCAGTGTCGTCGCGTTCACGGCGTTCGTCTCCGCCGAGCTGCTCGACGTGGCCGACGTGCTGCTGCCGATCGCGACGTTCGCCGAGACGGCGGGCACTTACATCAACGTGGAAGGGCGCTGGCAGAGTTTCGACGCCGCGGCGGACGTGCCCGGCGACGCGCGGCCCGGCTGGCGCGTGCTGCGCGTGCTCGGCAACGAGCTCGAGCTGCCGGGTTGCGAGTACCGCAGCCTGAGCGAAATCTCGGCCGAGCTCGAGCGCGAGCTAGGGGCCGCGCGCGAGCTGCAACCCGGCGACACCGAGTACAAGGGCTCGTTCGCCGCGCAGGCGCGTGGCGCGTCCGTCGCCGCGGGTGCGCTCGACGTGCCGATCTACGCCATCGACGCGCTCGTCCGCCGCGCCGAGGCGCTGCAAGAGACCGTACTCGGCCGGCAGGGGGCCGCATGAGCTTCGTGCCCGATTTCGTCATTACGGCGTGGGAGTGGCTGTGGCCGGAGGCGCAGTTCACGCTCGTGACGACCGCAAGGATCGTTGTCGTGCTCGTGCCGTTGATCCTCGGCGTCGCGTACTTCACGTACTGGGAGCGCAAGATCCTCGCCTGGATGCACGTGCGCATCGGGCCGAACCGCGTCGGCTGGAAAGGGCTGCTCCAGCCGTTCGCCGACGTCATCAAGATGCTCTTGAAAGAGGTCGTGGTGCCGGCGAACGCCAACCGGTTCCTGTTCCTGACGGCGCCCGTCCTGGCGCTCGTGCCGGCGTTCGCGGTGTGGGCCGTCGTGCCCCTCAGCGATACGTTCGTCATCGCCGACATCGACGCGGGACTCCTTTATGTCTTGGCGCTGACCTCGCTCGGCATCTACGGCGTCATCCTCGCGGGCTGGGCCTCGAACTCGAAGTACGCGTTCCTGGGCGCCATGCGCTCGGCGGCGCAGATGGTCGCCTACGAGATCGCGATGGGCTTCGCGCTCGTCGGCGTGCTCATGGCGGGGGGCAGCCTGAACCTCGGCGACCTCATCCTCGCGCAAGAAGGGGGCTATGGCCTCTTCAGCTGGTTCATTTGGCCCCTGTTTCCGTTGTTCGTCGTGTATTTCATCTCGGGCGTCGCCGAGACGAACCGCGCGCCGTTTGACGTCGCCGAGGGCGAGTCGGAGATCGTCGCGGGCTTTCACGTCGAGTATTCGGGCATCGCTTTTGGTCTCTTCTTCCTCGCCGAGTACGCGAATATGATTCTGATCACGGCGCTGACCGTGGTTTTCTTCTTGGGCGGATGGTTGTCGCCGTTCGCAGGTTTCGGCTGGGCGGAAGGCACGTTCCTCGCGGCCCCGAGCGTCGGCTGGCTGCTCGCGAAGATGGTCGTATTCTGTTTCGTGTTTCTCTGGTTCCGCGCCACGTTCCCGCGCTACCGCTACGATCAGATCATGCGCCTCGGCTGGAAGGTGCTGATTCCCGTGACCCTCGTCTGGATCGGCGTCGAAGGCGTCATGGCCGCGCTCGAAATCGGGCCGTGGTCGCAGGCTTGAGCGTACCGCTATGCAAAACCTAATCAAGACGTTCTTGATGACCGAGCTGCGGCAGGGCCTGCAGCTCACATTCAAGCGTATGTTCACGAAGAAGATCACGATCCAGTATCCCGAGGAGAAGACGCCGCAGTCGCCGCGCTTCCGCGGCCTGCATGCGCTGCGCCGCTACCCGAACGGCCAAGAGCGCTGCATCGCGTGCAAGCTCTGCGAGGCCGTGTGCCCCGCGCTCGCCATCACGATCGAGAGCGACGTCGGCGCCGACGGCACGCGCCGCACGACGCGCTACGACATCGATCTCTTCAAGTGCATTTACTGCGGCTTCTGCGAGGAAGCGTGCCCCGTCGACGCCATCGTCGAGACGCGCATCCACGAGTACCACATGGAAGCGCGCGGCGAGAACATCATGACGAAGGACAAGCTGCTCGCCGTCGGCGACAAGTACGAAGCCATGATCGCGGCCGACAAAGCCGCCGACGCGGCGTTCCGCTAAACAGGGGAAGCGAGAGCCTTGATCACCGGGGTGCTGTTCTACGCGTTTGCGGCGGTGCTCATAGTGGCCGCGCTCGGCGTCATCACGTCGCGCAACCCCGTGCACGCGGCGCTGTTCCTCGTGCTCGCGTTCGTGCAGAGCGCCGTCTTGTGGCTCCTCATCGAAGCCGAGTTCCTCGCGCTCACCCTCGTGCTCGTCTACGTGGGCGCGGTCATGGTGCTGTTTCTGTTCGTCGTCATGATGCTCGACGTCAACGCCGAGGAGCTGCGCAAGGGCTACACGCGCTATCTGCCGGTCGGTATTGCCGTGGCGCTCATCGTCGTTGTCGAGATCGGCCACGTGATCTGGTTCCGGAGCCAAGGGCTCGCGTTCCTGACGGTGCCGCAGAGCCTGCCCGCGGACTTGAGCAACACCAAGGAGCTCGGCGCCGTGCTCTACACCGAGCACGTCTACGCGTTCGAGATCGCGGGCATGATCCTGCTGCTCGCGATCGTCGCGGCCATCACGCTCACGATGCGCAAACGGCCCGGGTTGAAGGTTCAGGACATCGCGAAGCAGGTGGCCGTGCGGCGCGAGGACCGCGTGCGCATCGTGAAAGTCGAGTCGAGCAAAGAGCCGTGATCATCACCACGGCACACTACCTCGTGCTCGCGGCCGTGCTCTTTTCCTTGAGCGTGGCCGGCATCTTCATCAACCGCAAGAACGTGATCCTGCTGCTGATGTGCATCGAGCTCATGCTGCTCGCCGTCAACTTCAACTTCATCGCGTTCTCGCGCATGCACGGCGAGCCCACGGGGCAGATCTTCGTGTTCTTCATCCTGACGGTGGCGGCCGCCGAAGCCGCGATCGGCCTTGCGATCCTCGTCGTGCTGTTCCGCAACACGCGCAGCATCAACGTCGACGAGCTCGACAGGCTCAAGGGCTAGCTCGTGGCGAACGTCTATCTCGCGACAGTGCTCGCACCGCTGCTCGCGGCCATCGTCGCGGGCCTGTTCGGCCAGAAGATCGGCCGGGCGGGGGCGCACTGGGTCACGATCGTCGGCGTGGCCGTGTCGTTCGTGCTGTCGCTCGTGGCGCTCAACCACCTGGTGCTCGACGGCGGCGAAACGTACAACGGCACCGTCTACCGCTGGGCCTCGATGGGCGGCATCTACTTCGAGGTGGGCTTCCTCGTCGACCGGCTGACCGTGCTCATGATGACGGTCGTGACGTTCGTGTCGCTCTGCGTGCACGTCTACACGATCGGCTACATGCACGACGACGACGGCTACCAGCGCTTCTTCAGCTACATCTCGCTGTTCACGTTCGCGATGCTCATGCTCGTCATGAGCAACAACTTCCTCCAGCTCTTCTTCGGCTGGGAGGCCGTGGGCGTCGTCTCGTATCTCTTGATCGGCTTCTGGTACAAGCGGCCGACGGCGATCTTTGCGAACCTGAAGGCGTTCCTCGTCAACCGCGTCGGCGACTTCGGCTTCCTGCTTGGGCTAGCCGCGCTCGCGATGGCCACGGGCACGCTCGACTACGGCCTCACGTTCGCGGATGCGGAGCGCCTCTCGGGCGAGACGATCGAGATCTTCAGCGGCGTCGAGTGGTCCCTGCTGACCGTCGCCTGCATCTGCCTGTTCGTCGGCGCCATGGGCAAGAGCGCGCAGGTGCCGCTGCACGTCTGGCTGCCGGACTCGATGGAAGGCCCGACGCCGATCTCGGCGCTGATCCACGCCGCCACGATGGTGACCGCGGGCATCTTCATGGTGGCGCGCATGTCGCCGCTGTTCGAGTGGAGCCAAACGGCGCTGTCGGTCGTGCTCATCGTCGGCGCGATCACGGCGTTCTTCACGGGCCTACTCGGCCTCGTGCAGCAGGACATCAAACGCGTCATCGCCTACTCGACGCTCTCGCAGCTCGGCTACATGACCGTCGCGCTCGGCGCCTCGGCCTACGCGGCCGCCATCTTCCACCTCATGACGCACGCGTTCTTCAAGGCGCTGCTGTTCCTGGCCGCCGGCTCCGTGATCATCGCGCTGCACCACGAGCAGGACATCCGCAAGATGGGCGGCCTGCGCAAATACCTGCCGATCACGTACTGGACGAGCGTCGTCGGCACGCTGGCCTTGATCGGCTTCCCGGGTTTCTCGGGGTTCTTCTCGAAGGACGCGCTCATCGAGGCGGTGCACGCCTCGACGACGCCGGGTCACGCGATCGCCTACTGGGCCGTGCTGCTCGGCGTGTTCGTGACGTCGCTCTACAGCTTCAGGCTCCTGTTCGTCGTGTTCCACGGCAAGGAGCGCATGGACCCCCGCGCCAAGGAACATTTGCACGAGACGCCGTGGGTCGTCACGGGGCCGCTGATTGCGCTTGCGATCCCGTCGGTCGTCATCGGCTGGCTCACGATCGGCCCCGTGCTGTTCGGCGGGTACTTCGACGGCGCCATCTTCAACCGCGAAGGCCAGAACCCGCTCGCGATCGTCGGCGAGGAATTCCGCGGCGCCGCGGCGTTCGTGCAGCACGGTTTCTTAAGCCCCGCCGTCTATCTCGCGGCCGCCGGCGCGCTCGCCGCTTGGTTCCTCTATTTGCAGCGGCCCGAGATTCCGGGGCAGTTACTCGTGCGGTTCGGCGCACTGCACTCGCTGCTCATGAACAAGTACTACTTCGACTGGTTCAACGAGAACGTGATCGCGCGCGCGACGCGCGCGCTGGGGCAGGGCCTCTGGAAGATCGGCGACGAGACGCTCATCGACGGCGCCGCCGTCAACGGCAGCGCGCGCGCCGTCGGCGTGCTCGCCGTGCTCGCGCGCGAGCTCCAATCGGGTTACCTCTATCACTATGCCTTCGCAATGATCGTGGGCCTCGCCATTGTCGTCGGCTGGCTCGTCTACGTCGTCGCATGAGCGGGTGATGCAATGACCTGGCCCGTGCTCAGCACTCTCGTTTGGCTGCCGATCGTCGGCGGCATCGTCGTCATGCTGCTCGGGTCGGGTGCACGGGTGCAGCTCGGTAAACGGGTCGCGCTCGGCACCTCGATACTCACCTTCGTGCTCAGCATTCCGCTGTTCGACGTGCAACTGTTCTCGTCGGCCGGAATGCACTTCGTCGAGAACCTGGCGTGGATCCCGCGTTTCGACGCCAACTACGCGCTCGGCGTCGACGGCATCTCGATGCCGCTCGTGCTGCTGACGACGTTTCTCACGCCGTTCGTCGTGGTCGCGGGCTGGCAGGTCATCGAGACGCGGCCGTCGCAGTACTTCGCCGCGTTCCTGATCCTCGAAGGCTTGATGATCGGCACGTTCGCGGCCACCGACGCGCTGCTGTTCTACGTGTTCTGGGAGGCCATGCTCGTGCCGATGTTCATCATCATCGGCGTCTGGGGCGGGGCGCGGCGCGTCTACGCGACCGTGAAGTTCTTCCTGTTCACGTTCTTGGGCTCCGTGTTCATGCTCGTGGCGCTCATCTACATGTACTTGCAGGCCGGCGACTACGCGATCGCGTCGTTCCACGACCTGCGCCTCACGCTCGAGGAGCAGATGCTGATCTTCTTCGCGTTCTTGCTGGCGTTCGCCGTCAAGGTGCCGATGTGGCCCGTGCACACGTGGCTGCCCGACGCGCACGTCGAGGCGCCCACGGGCGGCTCCGTGATCCTCGCGGCCATCCTGCTCAAGATGGGTGGCTACGGATTCATCCGCTTCAGTCTGCCGATAACGCCGGACGCGAGCCAGGAGCTCGCGTGGCTCATGATCGCGCTGTCGCTCATCGCGGTCGTCTACATCGGCTTCGTCGCGCTCGTGCAGAGCGACATGAAGAAGCTCATCGCCTACTCGTCGATCGCCCACATGGGCTTCGTGACGCTCGGCTTCTTCATCATCTTCGCGGCCGCGGAGGCCGCGCCGAACAGCGATGGCGCGCGGCTCGCGCTCCAGGGCGGCATGATACAGATGCTCTCCCACGGGCTCATCTCGGGCGCGTTGTTCCTCTGCGTCGGCGTGCTCTACGACCGCATGCACAGCCGCGAGATCGGCGCCTATGGCGGCGTCATCAACACGATGCCGAAATTCGCGGCGCTCATGGTGTTTTTCGGGCTCGCGAACGCGGGCTTGCCGGGCACGTCGGGCTTCGTCGGCGAGTTTTTCGTGATCCTCGGCACGTTCCACGCCGATCCGTGGCTCGCGTTTCTCGCGGCGACCACGCTGATCCTGGGCGCCGCTTACACCCTTTGGATGATCAAGCGGGTCGTGTTCGGCGAGGTTGCGAACGATGAGGTCGCGGCGCTCACCGACGTCGATGCGCGCGAGTTCTGGATGCTCATGCTGCTCGCGATCGCCGTGCTCGCCATCGGCGTCTGGCCCGCGCCGCTGGTCGACGTCATGGACGCCTCGCTCGGCGACCTCTTGAACCACGTGGCGCAACCGAAGCTCTAGAGGGGACGCGATGGACTTGAGCTACGCTGCTGCCGCCCCGGAGATCTTTCTCGGTGTTGCGATCTGCGTCGTGCTGCTCGTTGACGTGTTCCTGCGCGACGACCAGCGCGAGACGACCTACGTGCTCGCGATGCTCGCGCTCATCGGCGCGGCCGGTGTCACCGCGTATTTCGGCGTCGGCGAGCAGGTCGTCACGTTCAACGGCAGCTACGTGACTGACCCCGCGAGCGGCGTGCTCAAGATGTTCGCCTACGTGGCGCTCGGCGTCACGTTCCTGTACTCGCGCGAGTATTTGCAGAACAACGGGCTATTGAAGGGCGAGTTCTTCGTGCTCGGCCTATTCGGTCTGCTCGGGGTCATGATCATGATCTCGGCGGGGAGCTTGCTCACGCTCTATCTCGGCCTCGAGTTGCTCGCGCTCTCGCAGTACACCTTGGTCGCGTTCAACCGCGACTCGGCGGTATCCGCCGAGGCGGCCATGAAGTACTTCGTGCTCGGCGCGATCGCCTCGGGCACGCTGCTGTACGGCATCTCGCTGCTGTACGGCATCACAGGCACGTTACAGCTCGCCGAGCTGGCGGTGCGAGTGGGCGCGGGCGGGGAGCTCGGTGTGCCGGCGCTGCTCGCGCTGGCGTTCGTCATCGTCGGCGTGGCCTTCAAGTTCGGCGCCGTGCCGTTCCACATGTGGCTGCCCGACGTGTACCAAGGCGCGCCGGCCCCCGTGACATTGCTCATCGGCTCCGTGCCGAAGCTCGCGTCGTTCGCGCTGGTGTGGCGCGTGCTCGTCGAGGGCCTGGGCCCGATGCACGAAGGCGGCTGGCGCGACATGTTCATCGTGCTCTGCGTGCTGTCGCTCGTCGTCGGCAACGTCGTGGCCATCGCACAGACCAACTTGAAGCGCATGCTCGCGTACTCGACGATCTCGCACGTCGGCTTCATCCTCATGGGCTTCATCGCGGGCACCGAGAACGGCCTCTCGGCGGCGCTGTTCTACACCTTCACGTACGTGCTCATGGCGACCGCGGCGTTCGGCATGATCATTTTGCTGTCGCGGCGCGGCTTCGAGGCCGAGCGCATCGAGGACTTCAAGGGGTTGAATGCGCGGAGTCCTTGGTTCGCGCTCGTGATGCTCATGATCATGTTCAGCCTGGCCGGTGTGCCGCCGTTCGTCGGGTTCTACGCAAAGCTGGTGGTGCTCGAGAGCGCGCTCGACGCCGGGCTCGTCTGGCTCGCGGCCGTCGGCGTGCTGTTCGCCGTGATCGGCGCGTACTACTACATTCGCGTCGTCTGGTACATGTACTTCGCCGACGCCATCGACGAGACGCCGCTGCGCGCGGCTCCCGACATGCGCATCGTGATCAGCGCCAACGCGCTCGGGTTGCTCGTGCTCGGCGTGTTCCCGAGCGGTTTGCTCGATCTTTGCGCGCGCGTGCTCGGCGGCTGAGCGCTCGCCTTGCCCGCCTCGAGGGTGCTCTGTATGATGCCGGGCTCCTACCGGTGCGGGGTGGAGCAGCCTGGTAGCTCGTCGGGCTCATAACCCGAAGGTCGTAGGTTCGAATCCTACCCCCGCTACCAAATTTTCCTGCGATCCGCCGATCGCTAGATTTAGTGCGATCTTTGAGGCTCCGGCCTCGGTCTCGAACAGAATGGAGACTTTCGAATCCTTTCGGCGAGCTCGAGTCCCTTGATGGCCTTCCGCCGTCAGCGCGGCGGCATCAGCGCCGGCCGACTCGGCGGCAAATGCTGGTCGATGGTCGTGAGCACCATGCCGACCATGACGTAGTCGCCCATGACCGTCACGAGCTCAACGACGCCTTTTCGGCCGAACAGCCGCACGGCTTCCGCGTAAATGTCCGAGTCGACCTTGTGCTCGCGCATGAGCTGCCGGCCGAGCCTGATGATGATCGTTTCCTCGGGGCTCAAGCTGGCGGGCTCCTTGTCGTGCTTGATGGTGTCGATCACGGCCTGCGGCGCGCCGAAGCGTAGCGCGGCGGGCTCGTGCGCCGACCATTCGTACTGCTGCTCGATCTCCCAGGCCGCCACGAGGATCGCGACTTCCGTGTGCCGCGGGCTCAAGTCGCCGTTGTAGCGCAGGAAGCCGTTCAAGTCGCTCCACGGCTGGGCAACCTTCGGGCTGTAGAGCGAAACGGCAACCGGGCCGGTCGTCGGCACCGCGCCGTCGCCGACGATCTTGTCGTAGATGGCCTTGCCTTCGTCGTCGAGGTCCGCGCGCGTGAGCTGGGGCAGGCGCGTGAGCGTGACCGGATCGATGTCGGGCGGCAGCGGAGCGGCGGCTTGCTGTGCCGATGCAACGTTCGCCAACATCAAGCCTGCGGCGGCAGAGATAAACGTTGTCCTGAACATGGGTGGTCCTCAGCGGGGTTTTGTGGTTATCGTGTGGGACTCTACGACCCATATCAGCACAACCGACCGCGGATAGAAAGTTGCATGGCGCGGTGAGCGGGGGATTCGACATGTGGCAAGCACGGCAGCTATTTCCCATCGCCGCGATGGCGGCGGCGTGGGTCGCCCTACCGGCGGCGCAGGGTCAGACGGAAAGTAGGGCGCGCGCCGCGCCGAAGCCCGGGCAAACGTTCAAGGAATGCCGTAACTGCCCGGAGATGGTGGTGCTGCCACCGGGCAAGGTCACGATCGGCTCGCCGCCAGACGAGCCCCTGCGGCGCGACAACGAGCCGCAGCAAGAGATCACGATTCGCAACGCATTCGCACTGTCGAAGACCGCGGTGACCTGGGATCAATGGGAGGCGTGCGTGCGCGATCGTGGCTGCGACGGCATCGCCGTGGACACGGCGCTGCGCACGGGCGAGAACGGCCAGCCGAACGCCGACTACCGAGATTGGGGGCGCGGCACGCGGCCCGTCGTCGGCGTGAGCTGGTACGACGCGCAAGCGTTCGTCGGCTGGCTCAACGCGAAGGCGGGCGAGGACGATGCCTATCGCCTGCCGTCGGAGGCCGAATGGGAGTACGCGGCGCGCGCGGGCACGACCACGGCCTGGCCGTGGGGCACGGCGCTCGACTACGACTACGGCAACTTCGGCGTGGAGAGCGGCGGGCTCGGCGGCAAGGCGGAAGGGCGCGATACCTGGGTCAACGAGACGGCGCCCGTGGCGTCGTTCCCGCCGAACGCATTCGGGCTCTACGACATGCACGGCAACATCTTCGAGTGGACCGAAGACTGCTACGAGGCGGATCGCGCCCACACACCGGCCGACGGCTCGGCGAACAAGGAAGGCAGCTGCGCGAACCGCGTGTTCCGCAACGGCACGTTCACGAGCAACGCCTACATGCAGCGCTCGGCGCGGCGCGGCGCGCCGTATCCGGCCACGCTGCGCGGGCGGAACTATTTGGGCTTTCGCGTCGCCAAGACGCTGCCGTAAGGCGAAGGAGGGAACATGCGACTCGGAAATTTCTCGGCTTTCATTCTCGGTGTCGGGCTCGCGGTCGCAAGTTGCGCACCCGACTCGGAGCCGCCTGCCGCGGCGCAGGCAGCGCCGGCGGAACCGCGCCTCTGCGCGGACCTCGCGACGCTGGCCGTCGCGAACACCACGATCGCGATCGCGGAGATCGTCGCGGCCGGCGCGTTTCAATCGCCGGCGCCGGCGTTCCCGGGGTTCGGCGTCGACTACACACGGCTGCCGGCCTTCTGCCGCGTCGCGGGGTCGATCAAGCCCTCGGCCGATTCCGACATCCGCTTCGAGCTCTGGCTGCCCGAGCTGTCGTGGAACGGCCGCTTCATGCAAACGGGCAACGGCGGTGCGGCGGGGTCGATCGTCCACGCGTCGCTGGCCGATCCTCTGAGCCGCGGCTATGCGGTCGCGAACACGGATACCGGGCACCAAGGGGCCGGCGGCGACTTCGCTTGGGCCGTGGGCCATCCCGAGAAGCTCGTCGACTATCAGTATCGCGCCGTGCACGAGCTCACGGTCGTCGGCAAAGAGATCACGGCGGCGCGCTACGGCCGCGCGCCCGAGCAATCGTATTGGAACGGCTGCTCGACGGGCGGCCGGCAGGGGCTCAAGGAGGCGCAGCGCTACCCCGACGACTACGACGCCATCGTCGCCGGCGCGCCGGCCAACAATTGGTCGCCGCTCATGGCGCTCAGCATCTCGATTCAGCGCGACCTGGGCGCGGGCGGGCTCGGCGTCGACAAGGTCGGTCTGCTCAAGGCGAGCGCGATCGCTGCCTGCGATACGCTCGACGGCGTGGCCGACCGCGTGATCTCGAATCCCGCGCAGTGCTCGTTCGATCCCGCGAGCCTGCAGTGCGGCACGGCTACCGGCGCGCAGTGCCTCGCGCCCACCGAGGTCGCGGCGGCTAAGCGCATTTATGCCGGCCTCGTCGATGGCACCGGAGTGACGCAGTTCCCCGGCACGGGCGTCGGCAGCGAGCCCGCATGGGCAGCCTACGCGTCGCCGCAGTTCTCGATCGGCACGAATTACTTCCGCAACGTCGTCGCCGGCGACGCGTCCTGGGATCCCGCGACGTTCGAGCTCACGCGCGATCTCGCGCGCGCCGCGCAGCGGGATGCCGGCGCGGCCGACGCGATGGATCCCGATCTCTCGGCCTTCGTCGCGCGCGGCGGAAAGCTGCTGCTCTATCACGGCACGACCGACGGCCTCATTCCCTACGCCAACACGGTGAACTACTACCATAGCGTCGTCGAGCAGCTCGGCGCGGAGCGCACCGACGATCACGTGAAGCTCTATCTCGTGCCCGGCATGGACCACTGCGCAGGCGGCGAGGGGGCCTTCGCGGTCGATTGGCAGAGCGCGATCGAAGACTGGGTCGAGCGCGGCGTCGAGCCGGGCGCGCTGCCCGCGGCGCATCCTGCTGTGCCCGCCGGAGTGCCGGGGGCGACGCCGAGCGCGCCGTTCACGCGCCCCGCGTGCGTCTATCCCGCCGTCGCGCGCTATAAGGGCAGCGGCGACACGGCCGACGCCGCCAATTTCGAATGCGTCGCGCCGTAGCGGTGCTCGTGTAGCTCGGTCGGCGGGCGGGCGGTGCTAGCGCTGGTTCGGATACCAGAATTGCCGGTGGCAGCCCTCGCAAACCGAATCGAGCGTGCCGCCGACCTCGGCTAATTTCTCGGCGTTCTTGGTATCGACGGCGTGAATCGCCTGCATGGCTACTTCGTGCAGTGCGCGCGAGTAGCCGATCCAGGCGCCGTGGTTCTTCGCGATGAGCGCTTCGATCTCCTGCGGCGAGAGCTCGCCTTCGCCGGCAACGGCACCGGGCGCCGCGACGGGACGATCGGGAATCATGAGGACGTTCGCGGTTTCGGCAAGCGACACCGCGGCGGAGCGGACCTTGTGCCACCCTTCGTCCGTCTCGGGCCCCTTGATCGTCTCCTCGTAGACGACCGCGTCCCAGAGCGCCTGCGCGAGCGGCATGACCATCGAGTCCATGACCTCGACGAGCGTCGCTTGCGGCAGATAGTCCTGGCCGGCTTGCGCGTCCAGATAGCCAGCGGACCCGACTATCGCCACGCTACCCAGCGCCGTCGCCGCGAGCCGGAGGCGTCGGCCGAATGCCCTCGTGCACTGCATCGTTCTCTCCCTGTCGTCGGCGCAAGTGCGTTGCACGGAGCCTAGACCCGTGCGGTGCGCGCGTGACGTTAGCAACAGTTCATAACGGTTAGAGGCGAACGCACGAAATACGTACATTCACGTAGTCGGCGTGAATTCGAGTCGCGGCGTTTGGTACAGTGTGCCGGCATGCACCCTGCGCGAAAGTCACCCGCCATTCGGCGAGCCCTCACTCGTGCCGCGAGCGCCGGCGTCGCGTGGTTGCTGGCATGGTCCGCCACGGCCCAAGTCGCTTCCGGGGCGAGCGTGAATCCGCGCGCCCAATGGTCCGATCCGCCGGAGAGCTTCACGTCGCGCGTCGTTGCGACAGGCTTCGAGGATCCCTGGGAGGTGACCTACGGTCCCGACGGCTGGCTGTGGATCACCGAACGTGTCGGCAAGCGCGTCGTGCGCGTGGATCCGGCGGACGGCAGCCGCAACATCGCGGTGCGCATCGATGAGGTGCACCAAACGCTGGCGCAGGACGGTTTGCTCGGCCTGGTGTTGCACCCGCAGCTCTTGCGCGGCAGCAACTACGTGTACGTCATGTACACGTACGACGGCGACGCAGGTCCCGCCGAGGAACGGCGCGCCAAAATTCGGCGTTACACCTACGACCCGGCTGCGCAGCAGCTCCGCGACCCCGTGGATCTGCTGACCGATCTCCCACACGGTCCGGATCACGGCGCAAGCCGCCTCGTGTTCGGGCCCGACGGCAAGCTCTACGCGAGCCGCGGCGATCATGGCTCGAATTTCCTCGCGTACTACTGCGTGCCGATCCGCGCGCAGGAGCTGCCGACGGCAGCGGACGTTCGCGCGCGCAACTGGCGCGGTTACGAAGGCAAGATCCTGCGCGTGAATCTCGACGGCTCGATCCCCGACGACAACCCGGTCTTGAACGGCGTCCGCAGCCACGTGTTCACGTACGGCCACCGCAATCCGCAAGGCCTGGCCTTCGGCCCGGACGGTCGTCTCTACGAGTCCGAGCACGGGCAGGACACGGATGACGAGGTCAACCGCATCGACGCGGGGCGCAACTACGGCTGGCCGCTGATCGCCGGCTACCAAGATGACTTGTATTACACGTATGCGAATTGGTCGGCCTCGACGCCAACGCCGTGTGCCAGTCTCGAGTACGGCCGCGACGTGCCGAGCGCGGTGCCGCGAACCCAAGAATCCGACGTCGCCTTGCCGGACTTCGCGCCGCCGCTCAAGACGTTCTTCACCGTGCCGAGCGCGTACGATGCGCGCGCGCTCGGCAACGCGACGGCGGCGCTCGCGGGCCTCGAGGTCTATGCGTCGCCGGCGATCCCAGGCTGGAATCCGTCGATTCTCGTCGCCGGCCTCACGAGCGGCACGATCTATCGCCTGCCGCTCGAGGCGAGCGCCGATCCGCCGCTCACGTACTTCAAGTCTGAGGACCGCTATCGCGACCTTGCCATCGCGCCCGACGGTCGGCGCATCTACGCGGTGACGGACGTCCACGGTCGAACCGTGACGACCTCCGGCGCGATGACGGCGACCCTCGCGCACCCGGGCGCGCTGCTCGAGTTCACGTACGTCGGAACGCCGGCGAACGACCCTCGGTAGGGGCACGTCGCGCGCCTGCTCGTCAATGGTGCCGGTGCAGCCAACCGGCACGGAACCAGTCGGCCAGCAGCGCTCGCGCGGCGGCGCTAGCGGCACGCACGGCGGGCGCGCCGAGGCGACGATCGTTCGCCAACCGGCGCAGTAGCCTGGCGTCGTTCCCCGTGGCTCGCCGGCACTCGCCGTTGATGAAGATGCTGCGCTCGTCGTACAGCATGCGCGTGCGGCGATCGAGGACCACGGCGCCAGGGCGCCACCGCGTCTGCGGCTCGTCGAACACGACGGTGGGCTTGGGCTCGGTCGCCAGCTCGCCCAGCGAGCGCGCGACGGCCCGCGGGCGCGCGAGCAACCGCTCGACTGCGCCAACGGCGAACCGCTGTAGCTCGCGCGGAATCCGGGCAGGGCGGCTCGTGGCCGCGAGCTGCGGATCGCGGTAGAGCGCATCGTCGTCGAGCCCCTGAGCGAGACGCTGGCCGATCTCGGCGGCAAGCACGGTGCGGCGCGGCGCCTGAAAGCCGATCGAGTAGGTCATGCATTCTCCGCCGTCGGCTACGCCGTCGTGTGCCCACCGCGGCGGCAGGTAGAGCATGTCCCCGGGCTCGAGCACGAGCTCTTCCTCCGGGACGAAGTTGCGCAGGATCTTGAGGGGCAAACCGTCCTCGAGGCGCAGGTCGCGTTGCCGGCCGATGCGCCAGCGCCGCCGGCCTTGGGCCTGGAGCAGGAACACGTCGTAGCTGTCGAAATGCGGTCCCACGCCGCCGCCCGTGCTCGCCCAGGAGACCATGACATCGTCGAGGCGCGCATCGGGCACGAAGCGAAAACGCTGCAGCAGCGAGTGGACCGCGTCGTCGTGGAGGTCGACGCCTTGCACGAGCAGCGTCCACTTGGGCCGGCTGCGCGCCGGGAATGCCGAGCGCTCGAACGGCCCGTGTGCGAGCGTCCAGCGGCCGCGCGCCGTGCGCGCGACGAGTCTCGACTCGACATCGCCTAGCCCCGCCAGTGCGAAGAGTCGTGCGCGCGACAAGGGCTCGAAGCCCGGCAGCGCAGCGCGAATCAGCAGCGGCTTCTTTTGCCAGTGGCGGCGCAGGAACCGCCTGGGCGTGAGGCCGCCGAGCAGCGTCAGTGGGCGGTTGGGACTCGGCGGAGGCGGCACTTCGATCGGCATTCGCCCGCGGATAGTACGGACAAAAGCGGGCGCTTGCTTGTGTACGGTACGGCACAGAAAACGCGGCGACGTGGTAGCATCGATGACCGAGTTACGCAACCAGCGCACGAGCAGCCCATCCAGACGCCAAATCTATCGACGAGCCGCTCGTCATCGACGGCGCCATCGATTCGGCGACTGAAGTTCTCGAGCGACAGTACGTTCCATACCGCGGTCAGACGGCGCGTGGCGGCGCACCTGCGCGAAACGGGCCGACGCGAGCGCGATTGTTTTGAGATGTATCTCAAGACGGCGCTCGTCTTCGCGAGCTTCGTAGCGACTTATGTCCTGCTCGTATTCGTCGCGTCGACCTGGTGGCAAGCGGCGGCGCTCGGTACCGCACTGGGTCTCTCCGTCGTCGCGATCGGCTTCAACGTCATGCACGATGCGAGCCACGGCGCCTACTCCGAGCGGCCGGCCCTCAATCGTCTCATGGTCCTAAGCCTCGATCTCGTCGGCGGGAGCTCGTACTTTTGGCATTGGAAGCATGTCGTTTTCCATCACACGTTCGTCAACGTCGCGGGCTACGACACCGACATCAACCTCGCGGGGCTTGGCCGGTTGACGCCCCACCATCCGCGCGCGTGGATCCATCGCTGGCAACACTGGTACGTGTGGCTGCTGTACGCCGTGATGGCGCTCAAGTGGCATCTGTACGACGACTTTCGTCTTGTGCTGACGGGCCGCATGGGGCCGCATACCGTCGCGCCTCCGCGCGGTCGCGACCTCGCGATATTCGTCGGCGGCAAGCTCACGTTTTGGACGATCGCGTTCGTCGTGCCGTTGCTCTTGCATCCGTTCTGGGTCGTGGCATCCGTGTACGTGTTGGTGGCGGCGGTGACGGGGATCGTATTGGGCACGGTTTTTCAGCTCGCGCACTGCGTGGAGCATGCCGACTTTCCGCTCGAGCACTCTCCGGGACACATCGACAACGCGTGGGCGATTCATCAGGTCGAGACGACGGTCGACTTCGCCCGTGCTAGCTCCCTGGCATCGCATTTGCTCGGCGGGCTGAACTACCAGATCGAGCATCATTTATTCCCGCGCATGTGCCACGTGAATTACCGTACGATCGCGCCGATCGTCGAACGGACCTGCGCGGAGTTCGGCGTGCGCTACAACCGCAACGCGACCGTGCTCGCCGCGTTGCGATCCCACTGTCGTTGGTTACGGCAGCTGGGCGCGGCGCCCGCCGCGGGCTGAGCATCGAGCCGGCAAGCCCCGCGCCAGGGGCGCTGCCGTTCTGTCATTGCTGAAGGGCGTGCGCGGCGAAGCTGCCGAACTGGATGGCCAGCACCTGATCCACGATCGGGGCGAGGCCGTCGAGCTTGTGCGCCCTGTCGCCGCTGACACGATAGGTCACCACGGCCGCCGTCACGCCGTCCTTCTCTTCGAGCGTGATCGAGAGGATCCCGCTGATCGCCATGTCGAGGAACGGCCCGAGCGCGGCCCTGAGCGTGAGCACTTTGCCCGGAATCGCCATGACGACGCGGCCGTGCTCCGCGCTGCCGCCGTCCCAGCGTTCGCAGTAGCAGCCGCCCGCGTTCGCTTCGATCGAGAGCGATTCGCGCTTGCCGGACCAGGTGTGGTCCGCCGGCCAATAGCGCTCCGGATGCACGAGCGCTTCCCAGGCCTTCGCGGCGGGCACCGCGATCGTGAACCGATGCTCGATCAGCATTGCGTCGGCGGTCGCCAACTTCACTTCTGCGCCGGCCGGGATTGGGAGAACGGCGAGCAAGGCAACCGCGAGCATCCGGAATCTCATCGTCTTCGCTCCTGGGTCAGTCCGGCTCGAACATGTGCGCCTGGTACGGGAAGCCGTTCATCGCGAGACGGCACGAGCGCAAGCCTTCGCTGCCGCCGAAGCTCGCGAGGTGCCACGTCTGACGCGGCACGTAGACGACGTCGCCGGGCTCCGCCTCGAACTCGGGCAGCCCCTCGATGTTGTAGCGGATCTTGCCCAGCATGACGAGCCAGAACTCCGAGCCTTCCTCGTGGAAGTGGCCCTTGTTGCCGGGCCGCGGAGCCTGATAGTTACCGATGATGATGTTCGCGAAGCTGCGGTCGTCCCTGACGAACGGCCCGCCGCGTTCCTCGCCCGCGACGACTTTGTTGAAGTCGAGCACGGGCCGGTTCTGCACGTCGAGCGTGCCGCGGCCGCCCGTGACGCGCGTCGGAATGTAGTCGAAGCCGGGCAGCGGAGCCGGCGTCTCGTCGAGCGGGTACAGCTTGCGCGCGCGCTGCACGTTCACCTCGAATCGCAGCGCCGGCTCGTCGCCGACGTTCTCGATCTGATACAGCGTGCGATACGGCACCTGCACCATGAAGCCTTTCGTCGCGACGACGGGCTCGCGACCTTCGACCGTGAACTCGAGCGTGCCGGACTGGACGATCCACCACTCGCGGGTGTCGCCGTTCATGTGCCGCGGCGTCTTCTGTCCGGGGCCCAACGAGATCCACTGCGCGAACAGGCTCTCGTCGTCGACGACGGTCTCCGCCCAGTCCGTTTGGCCTGCGTGGCGCGCGAGCACGTCGCTGAGCTTGGTATGCGGTCGGTGCACTCCGGTCCAGCCGGGGGACGTGGCTTTCGGTGCAAGCACCAGCAGCGGCGGTTGCTGTCCCGCCGCCGGCCGCGTGAGCGAAGCCGTCGCCGCAGTCACCGCCATCACGAGCATGAGCAGGACGGACGGCCGCCGCAGGGTGGACACGCGTCGTAGCGGGTGCTTCATGGGGGAAGAATGCCGAAAGCGAGCGTCGACCGCTACGGGCTCGCGAATCGCGCCGCGGGCGGACGTGAGGTATGTTGCCCCTTATGCTTCGGCAATGGCTGTCGCGTGTCTCGTTGCTGTGCCTTGTGTGCGTGCTGGGGCCCGCCGCGGGCCAACAAGCCGCGGAGGCGCCCGGGCGTCCCGAGGATACCGAAGTGTGGCAGCCGGTACCGCGGGTCGTGGCTCCGGGAGCGACGGCCATCGGCGTTGCGCCGCCCGCGGACGCCGTCGTGCTGTTCGACGGCACCGATCTCGAGGAGTGGGTCAACACGCGCGACGGCGCGCCTGCCGCCTGGACCCTCCGCGACGGCCAGATGATCGTTGCCAAAGCCGTAGGCAACATCGAGACGCGGCGGCGCTTTCGGAACTTCGAGCTGCACCTCGAGTGGCGTGTCCCCGAGGACGTCACGGGCAGCGGTCAGGCCCGTGGCAACAGCGGCGTGTTCCTGGCGTCGACGGGCGCGGGCGATCGCGGCTACGAGCTGCAAATCCTCGATTCGTACGGCAACGAGACCTACGTCAACGGCATGGCCGGCAGCGTCTACAAGCAGTCGCCGCCGCTCGTCAACGCGAGCCGCGAGCCCGGCGAGTGGCAGACCTACGACGTCGTGTGGACCGCGCCGACGTTCGGGCCCGACGGAGCGTTGGGGACGCCGGCACGCGTCACGGCGTTCTTCAACGGCGCGCTCGTGCAGAACGACTTCGTCTTACGCGGCGAGACCGTCTACGTCGGCGCGCCTCGCTACACGGCGCACGGCGAGGCGCCGATCAAGCTGCAAGCGCACGGCGACCCGAGCCCGCCGATCGCCTTTCGCAACATCTGGGTGCGCGCCTTGCCCTAGCAGGTGCGCGGTCAGGCCGCCGGCGGCGCCTCGATCAACACGACGAACAAGTTGTTGGGATCGCGCACGATCGCGACTTCGAGAGTGGCGTTCCCGGCCGGCAACGATAGTGGCTCGCCGCCCGTCGATACGACCTCGCCGCCGAAGCGCTCGAACGCGGCGATCGCCGCGTCGATGTCGCGCACGCGCAGTTGCACGCGCGTCGAGCCGAAGTCCTGGATGCGTCCCTGTAAGGTCTTGCGCTCCACGCCTTTGAAGTCGACGAAATCGAACATGAGGCCGGAGCTCGGCACGTTCTGGAGGCCGACACGGTACTGTCCGCGCTCCAAGCCGAGCGCGTCGAGCACGGCCACGTTGTCGCCGAACTCGCCGACGGCCGCCCGCGCCTCGAGCCCCAATTCGTCGCGATAGAGTCGCACGGCCGTCTCGACGTCGTGGACGGCGAGCCGCAGACGCACACCGATGACGTTCGCGGTTGGCGGCGCCGTCGTGGCCGGCAGCTCGGCGGGCTGCGAGAGCTCGACGAAGTGCCCGTCGGGATCCTTGACGACGACGATGCGCGTGCCGGCGCCGATCGTGACGGGCCCACCGCTTCGCGAGACGATGGGTGCACCCAACGCCTTGAGACGCGCGAGTGTGCCGTCGAGGTCGCGTACCGTGACGACCAAGCACATCGCTCCCGCGTCCTCGAGACGCCGCTCGAGGACCTGGCCGCCCGCGCCCGAGATCTCGACCATCTCGACGCCGCCGGCCGCGGCCGGCGTGCGCGCGATCGCCCAGCGAATTTTCGCGTCGGGCAGCCCGAACATGTCGCGCAGCGCCGGGTTGGCGCTCGCGTCGCCGGGGGCACCTTGCACTTCCAGTCCCAGGCCGTCGCGATAGAACGCGAGCGCCGCGTCGAGATCGCGGACGATCGGGCTGAAGTAGTTGCCGGAGCCGACGACAAGGCCTTGCGGGGGCGGGGCCGTCGTCGCTGGTTGCCCTAGCGCGAAGCCTGCGAACAACGCCACCGCTGCCGAAACGCCGAATCTGCTCTTCATCGCGTGCTCCCCAACGACAACGACACTCTAGCCGGTCCGCGAGTATATTGGTGGCGGGGAGGGGAAATCATGAAGCGAACCTCGACGGCTTGCCTGCTGCTCGCGCTCTGCGCCGGTGCCGCGGCACCCACCTTGGCGCACCATTCGTTCGGCGCAGAATACGACGTCAACCGACCGATCACGTTGACGGGCGTGCTCACGAAGATCGAGTGGACCAACCCGCATACGCACATCTATCTCGACGTGAAAAGCGACGACGGCGCCGTCGTCAACTGGCAGCTCGAGGGGTATCCGCCCGTCGCTCTGCACCGTATCGGCTGGAAGCGCGACGGCACGATGAAAGTCGGCGACACGGTCACGGTGTCGGGCTGGCGCGCGCGCGACGGCGGCGCTTGGGGCCATTCGCGCGAGGTCACGCTGGCGAGCGGCGAGAAGATGATGTTCGGGCCGCCGGCGGGCACGGGGGACGGCGGCGCCACTCCGGCCGTCGACGTGCGATGACGCGCGCGCTGCTCCCAGCGGCGCTCGCCGCCGCGCTATGGCTGGCTCCGGCGGAGGCGCAAGCACCCGCCGAGTCTTCGACCGTGCCGCGCACGGCGGCGGGGAAGCCCGATCTCACCGGCGTCTGGCAAGGTGGCAGCACGCAGCCCGGCGGCTGGCAGGAAGCGAACGCGGGTTTCGGCGTGGGTGGCACGGGCCGCAACCCGGACGCGCCCGTCGTGGGCTCCTCGAACGACCGGCCGGCGGGACGCGAGGGCGCGCCGTATCAAGACTGGGCCGCGCAAAAGGTCCTCGAAGCGTTCAATCGCCGCGGCATCGACGACCCGACGGGCCAGTGCCTGCCGGCCGGCATTCCGCGCAGCGTGATGCTCGGCCTGTTTCCCCAGCAGTTCATCCAGACGCCGGCGCAGCTCGTGATCCTGTACGAGTACATGAGCACGTTCCGCGTGATCCCGTTCGACCGCGACCATCCCGACGATCTGATCCCGAGCTACATGGGCAACTCGGTCGCGCGTTGGGACGGCGACACGCTCGTCGTCGACATCACCGGCTTCAACGACAAGACCTGGCTCGCGGGCACGGGCACGTTCCACACGGAGGCGCTGCACATCGTCGAGCGCTACACGCGCGTGAGCCGCGATCGCATGGACTACGAGGTGACGATGGAGGATCCGAACGTGCTCACCAAGCCGTGGAGCTTGAGCTCGAGCCTCATGTTGCGCGAAGGCACGCGGCTGCAAGAGTACGTCTGCGCCGAGAACAACCTCGATCCCGATCGCTACGAGCGGTTGCTCCGGGACGGCGTCGACTTCACACGCGACTGAAGAAGCGCCGATCGCCCGGTTGCCTTACGGCACGGCGCACTCGAAGCTCGCAGGGGAGTTCGTGTCGCCGGCGCCCTTGTAACGCGGCAGCGCGGGATACGCGCAGATCGGCCGCGACAGCGGCGAGCCTTGCTTCGTCGCGATCATCGCCATGGGCGCGACGCCGCGCTCGACCCAGCTCTCGAGCGCGGCCAGCGCATCGAACCGATCCGGTCCCGGTCCGCCGGCGCAGTGCAGCACGCCGGGCGCGAGAAACAGGCGCACGGCATCTCGCGCATTCGGCACCGCGTCGACCACGGCGTCGTGGTACGAGATCGTCGAAAGTGCGCTCGGACCGGGATCGTTGAAGCCGTGCCACAGCAGCAGCTTGCCGCCGCCCCGCACGAACGGCGCGATGTTGGGGTTCTGCTGGTGCACCTCAGCCGCCGCGATTCCACCGTCGAGCACGCGGAAGTCGCGGTCCGGATCGAACGTCATGAAGTCGTAGTCGCGGTCGCCCGCGGCGATGTACGCCATGAAGGGCGCGCCGAGCACCGCGTTCATGCCGCGCGGCTGGTTCGGTGTGCCGATCATGCGCGCGACCCAGTCGGCCTCGCCGCCGCGCAAGAGCGGCATCGCGGCAAAGCGCCCGTCGCGCATGCGCACGCCGGAGTACGCACGCCTCACGGTCTCGACCTGTGCCCGCGAGAGACAAGCAGCCGAGGCGCTCGACGAGGCACTGCACTGGAGCTCCGAAGGATCCCAGGTGCACGTTCGCGGGTCGGTGAGAATCCCGTCGGCGACGCCATCCTTCGTGTCGCAAGCCGCGAGCACGGCGTTGTGGATCAGCGGCACGTGCTCGGGCGCAAGGTTGCTCTCGGGCCGCGCATGGAACATCTGCACGCGCAGGATCGCGTTCGAGTACGTGAGCGGCGTGAAGACCGGAGCGCCGGAAATCACGCCGTCGTAGTCGTCGGGGTAACGCTGCACCTCGGCGAGGCCTTGCCGGCCGCCCGTCGAGCAACCTTGGAAGTAGGCTCGCTCGGGCGCACGCCCGTAAAAGTATGTCGCGACTTCCTTGCCGATCACGGTCGCGAGGTGCGTGGCGCGGTGGCCGAAGTCCACGATGCCTTCGACGTTGTGCTTGCCCGCCGCGTCGAATGCGAACGACGGGTCGAGCAAGTTCGCGCTCGCGTGGCCCAGGTCGTTTTGGATCACGGCGTAGCCGCGTCCGAGCCCGTCGGCCGCGCTGGCGGCACGCACGTCGCCGGCGAATCCCCCGCCGCCGAGGCCGAGCAGCTTGCCGTTCCAGTTCGTCGGTAAACGATAGACGGCGCCAATCCTCGAGCCCGCGACGGGGGAGATGGAAACCTGCACCTCGCAGTGAGCGGGTGCGCGGCTCGGGGCGCCCGCCGGAACGCTCGCGACCGAGACGATCGTAGTATTCTCGAGCGTGGGGCGTGCCGCGAACGGAGCGCACGCGTCCTGCGCGACGGCCGCGCCACTGACGAAACCCGCCAAGCTCGCGATGAGGCCGGTGTATCGAGTCGCCACGTTTCCCCCTACCGGGCTGCGCCGATCTTGAGGCTGGATCGCATCGATGCTAGCAATCGCGCTATCGTTTGGATACCTCATCGGAGCCTGAGTCATGCGAGACGCTTCGTCGGCCAAGCGTAGGGGTGTGATCCTGGCGTCGCTCTGTGCCGCGGCGTACCCGGCGGCGCTTTGCGCCCATCACTCGACGGCCGAATACGACTCGACCAAGTTCGTCGAGGCGCAAGGCGAGGTCACGAGGGTGCTGTGGCAGAACCCGCACGTGCGCCTCGAGATCAGCACGCAACGTTTCGACGGGGTGGCTCAGCTTTGGCTGCTCGAGGGCCAGAACCCCACGGATTTGGACCGTGCCAACATCCCGCGCGACATCGTCAAAGTCGGCGACACGGTGAAGTTCGCGGGCAATGCGTCGACGCGCCGTGCACGGCACATGTACGTCACGAACGTGCTGCTGCCCGACCGCACCGAGCTCGTGCTGCGCGCGAACGCCGCGGTGCGCTGGTCGCCCGATCGCTACCTGAGCCATCGGCAAGCGACGATCGACGCGACGCGCGCGGCCGCGGACCGCCCCGAGGGGATCTTTCGCGTCTGGCTGCCGGCGACATCCGTGACGCCCGACTGGGCCCGCAATCCACCGCTCACGGCCGCGGCGCGCGCCGAATGGCAGAGCTACGACGCTGTGCGCGACGACCCCGTCATCGATTGCACGGCGCCGGGGATGCCGCAGGTCATCACGCGCAGCGGGCGTTATGCGATTCGCTTCGTTCAAAGCGATGCCGACATCGTGCTCAAGAACGAGTATCGCGAGCTCGACCGCGTCATTCACATGACGGCCGGGGCAGGCGATTCCGCGCAACGTCGCCTGCCGACGCCGCTCGGCTACTCCACGGGCCGCTGGGACGGCGACACGCTCGTCGTGACGACGACGGCCATCGCTTGGCCGTACTTTCAGCTCTACGGCCTCGAAGGCGTTCCACAGAGCCCGGAGATGACGATCGTCGAGCGCTTCAAACCGAGCGCCGACGGCCAAGAGCTCGTCTACGACATCTCTGCAACCGATCCACAGACGTTTACGCGGACTGTCACGGCCGACGGCTATCGAGTCTTCCGCTGGCAGCCGGGCTTCGAGTTTCTGCCGCAAGACTGCGTGCTCGATCCCGCCGCGAAGAACTGAGTTGCGACGGCGTTTCGGCGGGTGCGTCGTTCCGCGGCAAACTTGAGATCTGGGGTGCGCTCCGGGGCCGGCCGACAACTAGAGGCCGGACGCCGCCGATGCTACGCTCGCACAACGTTTTTGAGGTGGCTCGGCAACGGGCGCATTCTGCGCGCGACTCCGAACCCGGACGCCGGGCTCCTGCCGGAGCGCGGCAACTGCGACACGTACGACGAGGACATCGTCACACAGATTCGACACTAGCGAGGCAGCCATGGACTTCAACCGCCGAGACTTCCTGGCCCGTTGTGCCGCCGCCGCGGCCGCCGGGCTCGCCGTGGGCAAGGCCCGCAGCGCCGACCGAGTGCCCGTGCTCGGTCTCATCTTCCCGCCCTTGGATCGCGGCGTGCCCGAGGAGGGCATCGCGATGTACGGCGAAACGCTGCGCTACGTCGTCACGGGCCTCGGCGTCGAGCGCATGACCCCGGAAGGTTTCGAGGCGGTGATCGCCCGAATACCGGCCGCCGCGGAGAAGCTCGCCGCCGCGGGCGCCGATGCGATCGAGCTCACGGGCACGTCGTTGACGTTCTTCAGGGGCGAGGCGTTCAACCAGCAGCTCCGCGAGGCCGTGACCAAGGCGTCCGGGTTGCGCGCTACGACGATGAGCAACGGCGTCATCGACGGCCTCAAAGCGGTCGGCGCCAGCAAGGTTGCGGTCGCGACGGCCTACGCGGACGAGGTCAACGGGCGCCTGCGCGCGTTCCTCGTCGAGCATGGCTTGACGCCGCTCGTCGTCACGGGGCTCGGCCTCGAAGCGATTGCCGACGTCGACAGCGTGACCCAGGATGACCTCATCGAGTTCGGCGTGCGCGTGCGCGCCTCGGTGCCGGAAGCCGACTCGCTGCTCGTCTCGTGCGGCGGCTTCAGGACGCTCGAGCTCATCGCGCCGCTCGAGGCCCGTACCGGTGTGCCGGTCATCTCGAGCATGCCGCACGGTCTCTGGGCCGGTGCGCGGCTCGTCGGTTTGAGCGGTGCCGCGCCGGGGTACGGCACGCTGTTGTCGCGCCCAGCGGGCTAGGCCAGCGACGTCCCCTAGGCCCAAGTTTCGCGTGCGCGCCGTGGTCGCGGGGCTCGGACTCGCGGCGTCGCTGCTCACGATGGCCGCGAGCGCGGAGGTCACCGAGCGAATCATGCGCGTCGCGGGCACGACGGTTCGCTACAAGCTCGTTTTGCCCGACGGCTACGACCCAGCCAAGGCATACCCCGCGGTGCTCGTGCTGGGTGGCGGCCCGCAGACGATGGACGCCGTGGACCGCACGCTCGAGCGCAACTTCCGCGCCGAAGCCGAGCGGCGCGGCTACGTCGTCGTGGCGCCCGCGGCGCCGCACGGCGAGCTATTCTTCCAAGGCGGCGAGCACGTCTTCCCGGAGTTTCTCGAGATGTTTCTCGCGAGCCACGCGGTGGCCGAGCGGAAGTTTCACATCGCGGGCCCGTCGAACGGCGGCATCGCCGCGCTGCACGTCGCGGCGCGGCACCCGCAGTATTTCCTCTCGGCGACGGCGTTCCCCGGCTACCTGTGGCGACCGTCGGACGACAAGCTCCGTGCCCTGACGAAGCTCTGCGTGTTCCTGTACATCGGCGAGCACGACGAATACCGCTGGCACGACGAGATGCGGCGCGAGGTCGAGTTCTTACGCGCCCAACGCGCTCTCGCGCGCTACACCGTCGAGCCAGGCCAAGGCCACCGGCTCGAAACGCTCGCGGGCGCGAACGCCGGGCGTCTATTCGCGGGCTTCGAAGAGGCCGAGCGGGGCTGCACGCGGCCCTGACCGATCCTTGACGGTTCCAGGCGCGTAGACGGCGGCCACGGGCGGCCACGCACGCTTGGTTCCGAGAACCGCGCACCGTAAGCTCTGCCGACCGACACGCGAGCACAAAGGGGGGAAGCAATGCGCTCTCGAATCCACGGTCCCGCGACCATCTGTTTGACGCTGGCGACGGGCCTTCTCGGCGGTGCGCTCGTGGCGCTGCCCGCGCAGGCAGCCGACCTCGAATCGATCGCCGCGCGCGTGCAGGTCCTCGAGGATCGCGAAGCGATTCGTGCGCTGATCCTCGCCTACGGCCAGGCGCACGATCACCGCGACTACCGCACGTTCGCCGATTTGTTCGCGACGCAAGGCGAATGGGTCGGTGGGCTCGGCAGCGCCAAAGGTCCGCAAGCAATCTTCGAGCTCATGGACAGGACGATCGGCCACAGTCCGCAGCCGAACGGCTCGGGCACTTACCACGTCATGACCAACGACCAGATCGTGATCGACGGCGACCGCGCGTCGGCCACGACCAAGTGGATCTACATCACGCCGGGCGACGACAACGCGCCGAGGCTCGTGTTCCTCGGCCACTACGACGACCAGTTCATTCGCGAGAACGGCGCCTGGAAATTTCTGCGCCGCGAGGCGCCTGCGGACATTCCGGCAGGCCCGCGCTGAGCCGGCCGGAATCAATCGAGTAGCGTCTGGATCCTGAGAGTAGCGTCGGCCTCACCGGGCCGCCCCGTGATCGGCGACGGCTGCTCGCGTTTGAGCGCTTCGCAGACCGCACGCGCGGCGAAGTCCCCGTGACAACGCGCGAGTATCGGTGAGGGCAACTCGAGCCGCGCGCCGAACAGGTGCTTGGCGACGTCGAGCGCCTCCCAGAGCATACAATCGGCGAGCATCACGGGACGCGAGCCGGCGCGCGCGAGCCATTCCCACTCGTCGAGCGTGCGCTCGATGCCCGCGAGGTGCTGCCGCAACCGATCGAGCGTGCGCTTGGCCACGGCTTGCAGGTCCGTTCCCGGGAACAGCAGCTCGGCCCAGAGCAGAGTGCCGATCGGCGTCGTGACGTCCGTGGCGAGGCTCGACAGCAGCATCTCGTGACGCACGCGGTCGTCCGGGCCGAGCGCGGCGTCGTCGCCGAGCGCGGCGTACAGGAACGTGGCGATCGGCAGCGTCTCGGCGACGAGGCGGCCGTCGAACTCGAGCACGGGCAGCTTGTGAAACGGACCCGCGCGGGAGCGGTCGTCGCGCATCGCGCCCCAGGCCGAGAAATCGGTGGAGAGCGGCACGCGCTCGTCGGTGAACGGGACCGCGCGGGCGCGAAAGTAGTAGCGCAGAAATTGCGCGCGCCCGCGCGCCGCGAAGTAGCGCAGCGTGATCGCGTGCGTCATCGCTTCGCGGCCTCGGCGACACGTGCGGCCCGCAGGATGTTGGCGAGGCCCCAATTGCCCTCGTGGCAGGCGTACTCGTAGATGGGCCCCTCGACGCGGCGAATCTCCATCTCGCCCGACCAAGGTGTGACCCAGGTGTCGGGGTCTTCGACCGTGAACGCGTAGTGAATCGCGTCCGCGCCCGTGCGCGTGAAGCGCTCGACGACGTGCAGGCGCTCGGTCGCGAAGATGTCCTGCCGCGTGTTCTGCGGCGAGCCGCGGAAGTTGGTCCAAGCCGTGAAGTTCGTCGTGTCGACAACGAGCGTCTGGCCTTCCCAGCGTCCCACGGAGTGACCCGCGAGCCATTGAACGCCCGGCGGCGGGTGAGGGCGCCCGTCCAAGTAGACGATGCGCGTGTCGTGCATCATTTCGTGACGGATGATCACGAGGTCGAGCGCCTGGAGGAACTGCAAGTTCGCGTTGTACGTCGGCGGCATCATCGGCGGGCCGACGTTGCCCCACGAGATGCAGCGCTCGGCGAGCGAGCGGTGCTTGGCGCTCTCGGACGACGCGCTCGCGCGCTGCGTGGCGCGCTGTAGCGGCAGGCGCTGCTCGCCGAGCGCCGTGAGCGCGGGCAGCCGGCCGTTCTTGGGCTCGGCGATGAGCGAGGTCCGCAGATGCGCGACCTTGCCGTAGTTCTCGCCCTGCCAGATCGCGTCGTCGTAATGAATGTCGTCCGCCGCCTGCGCGTGCAGATCGTCGACGCGCGATTGGACGAACGCCACGGCTTCCTCGGCCGTGAAAAACTCCTTCTCGCCGAGCTCGGCGGCCCGCTCGAGCGGCGTGTAGGTGTCGTTGGTCCAGTGGCCCTGAAGGTCGGGCTGGCCGTCGGCCGTGCGCGCCGCGAGCCATGCGTCCCCATCGGGCTCGGCGCCCGACTGCCCAAGCACCGCGAATGCGACGACAACGGGTAGCGTCAGCGGCGAGGCCAACAGCAGATAGCGGCTCGGACGGTCCATAGGCTCCCCCGGAATCGCGGCTAAGGCGCTGCAACGCTATGACCGCCGTAAGCGCGCGTCAACGTGCACGTGCCGCACAGACGCAGTGCGTGCAGGCGCGCGTCGCGCGTGAAGGCGGCGGCCGGTGCTACTGCATCTCGCCGATCACGCCGTCGAGGCCGAAGTTGGTGATGAACCCGGTCCAGGCGAACTCCATCTCGAGCATCTTCTGAATGTCCTCGCGCGGCCTACGCGCGCGAACCATCTCGCGAACCATGTCTTGCATCCGCACCGTGATCCCGAGATAGGTTTCGAGATGCGCGCGGTCCGTGGGTCCGCCATGGCCCGGGATCACAGTATCGAAGGGGAGCGCGAGCGCGCGCTCGAGCGTCCGCGACCACTCGCGCAAGCTGCCGCCGGCCGCGTAGTGGATCAGGTGCACGTAGGGATCGTAGGTCGCGAACAGGTCGCCCATGAAGATCATCTTCTGCTCGGGCAGGTGAAGCACGATGTCGCCGTCCGTGTGACCGCGCCCGAGCCAGTAGAGGTCGATCACGAACTCGCCGTGGTAGAGCCGCATGTGCTCTTCGAGCGTGACGTTCGGCAGGCCCGTGTCCTGCGTTTTCGCCATCTGGAAGCGCGCGTTCTCGTGTGCGATGACCTTGGCGCCCAATGCCTGTTTCGTCGCGTTGCCGCCCGTGTGATCCGGATGCAGGTGCGTGTTGATGACGTACAGCACCGGCTTGTCGGTGATCTCGCGGAGCTTCGTCATGATGGCGTCGTGGTCCGCGGCGAACTTGTTGTCGATGAGCACCACGCCGTCGTCGGCGACGAGCACCGAGCAGTTGCCCGACTGGCCGTTGCGGATCATGTAGAAGTTGTCGCGGACCTTGAAGGTCGTGAGCTGCTGTGGGCCGAAGCCGGCGCCGGGGTCTGCCGGTGCAGCGCCCTGATTCTGGGGCCGCTGCGGTTGCGCGCCGCTCGAGAATGCGGCCAGTGCCGCCAACGTACCGACTGCGATCAGGGTCTTCATTACTGCGCGGCTCCCGGTGGATTCGCGCGCTCGTGGCGCGACGTGACGATGTAATTGCGGATCATCGAGTTGTCCTCGTGGCAGGCGTACTCGAAGATCTCGTAGTTCTCGTCGCGCTGCCACGGCAGCTCGACGGTCCACGGCGCCGTCCAGATCACGGGGTCGTTGACCGTCGCCTGGTAGGTCAGCGTATCGGGCCCCGTGCGCGTGAAGCGCTCCGTGAGCACGTATTGCTCGCTGATCGGCGTGTTGTTGAACGGCGGCGAGCTGACCGTATGGATGTTCGTCGAGCTGCCCTTGCCGTTGAAGTTCGTGGTCTCGACGACGAGCGTGTCGCCTTCGAAGCGGCCGCGCGAGTAGCCGAACCAGGCCGTCGCGCCGGCATCGACGGGCTCGTCCGCGATCTTGACGATACGCGCCTCGTGGATCATCTCGAGCCGGATCACCACGTACCCCGGCGACTGGAGAATCTCGACACCGTTGTTGTAGTAGGCCGGCAGCATCGAGGCCGGCAGCCCGCGCGTGATGCAGCGGTCCCAGTTGTCGAAATCGGTCCAATGATCGAACGGGATGCTCATCCAGCCGCTGCGCATGAGCGCGCGGCGGCGTTCGCCTTCCGGCGTGAGCGCGGGCAACTGGCCGTTCGGCGGGTCGATGATGAGCGACGTGAGAGGGTTGGTCTTGCCCCACTCGACCCAATGGCCCATGCCCATCTTGTTGGTGGCGATCTCCCGGTCGTAGCCGCCTTGGATGCCCGCGTACTGCTGCGTGCGTGCGGCAGTCTCCTCGTCGCTCAAGAACCGCCGGTCGCCGTACTGCGCCGGGCGCTGTAGCGGCACGCCCGTCAAGTGCCCGACGGGCCACATGCCGCGCAGGTCGGGCTCGCCCCACTCGGTGTGCGGCTGTTGCCAAACACCCCCCGCGGCGGTCGGCTCGGAGGCGTCGTCGCCCGACGGCGTGCAAGCGGCCAATGCCAACACTACGAGAGCGGGGACGAGAGAGCGGGGCGCGTGCATGGTTTGCCTCATGGTGTACCTGCCGAGCGGCTGGCAAGGATTGTCGAACACGACGCACGCGATAGCAACGAACCGTGGGCCCGGCGCGGTCTAAGGACCGTCGCCGAGCTCCTGCAGCGCTTCTTGGAAATCGGTCCACGGCACGGGCGGGCCGTGCACGGGTGCAAGCGTCTCGACGTCGAGCCGCATGCGCTCGACTTGCGTCGCGAGGCTCCGCATCGCCGGCAGTTGCGCGGCGCGCGGCGGCTCGTGGGTATCGAAGAGGTCGGCCTCGAACGCGATTCGCTCGGCGGGCAAATAGGCCATGAGCATGCCCTCGACGTGACGTAGCGGCTGCACGTAGTAGACGCGCAGAATGCGGCGATTGTCGGTGATCACGTAGCTCTCTTGCACGGCCTCGTAGTTGTAGCCTTCGGAGAGCTCGGTCGGCGGCCAACGCGACACGATGTCCGGCGCAACCGTGCGCGGCTCGTAGCTCAGCACGTCCCGATTCAGGAACGCGAGATTCTTCATGTGCGTGACGATGGTCGCGCCGATGTGGACGTAGGTGCGTAGCCCCCCGATGTGGTCGAAGTGCGGGTGCGAGCTCACGAGCCAGCGAATCGGCTTGCCGGGCACGAGCCGCGCGATCGTATCGATGACGGCGAGGCTGCGCTGCTCGTTGCCGGGCGCTTCGAACACGGCGACGAAGTCCTCGAACTCGATGAGGTAACTGTTGGCCGGCCCGCCGCCGAGTCGATAGACGCCGTCGGCGAGCTCGTCGACCGTGACCTCGGTCGCGAACGTCGCTTGCGCGACGGAGATAGGCACGGGCACGGGTTCGCCGCAATCGTTGGGGCGCACGTTCGCGAACTCGCCGCCGTAGGCGTTGTGCCCCGTGCTCTGGCGGTAGAACTGCCAGTTGTCGTCCCAGCCTTGATGCGAGTGCCACGCCGTGGGCCACTTGACGTCGCCGAAGGCGACGAAGCTCGTCGACTCGTGCTCGATGTTGAAGTCGCCGAGCGCGGGCTCGCTGACCGTGGTCTTGATGCGCGTGATCAGGTTCTGCGAGTTGATCGTCGCATCGACGCGGTACTTGCCGAGCAGCGTGATCGCGACGACGTGGACTTTCTCGGGCTGTACGACGTTGCCGTCGCGGCCCTTCTCGAGCTGCTCCCAGCGCCAGAACGCGACGGGGTTGGCGCCCGGCAACCGCGCGGCCTTGATGAACCCCGGCGCGTTGAGCCAGAGATCGAGCTGATAGAGCTCGGCGAGCTCGGGCGGCACGGCCACGGGCGCCCCGTCGCCGTCGCTGTGCCAGGCGTGGCGGCCGTTGACGACGTGCGTCTGGCGCGTCGCGACTTGCGTCGGCGTGCCGCCCTGCCAACCGAGGCCGTACTTCCACGAGGCGGGACTCAAGCCCGGCCTGCGGTCGAACGTCTCCTTGCTCGTGCCCGCGGCCCAATCGATCGTGCGCGTGTAGTTCGCGAGCGACTCGATGCGCGGCCAGTCGATGTTGACGGCGTTCTCGAACGTCTGGCCGACGGCGCCCGCATAGCCCGTGCCCGAAAAGGTGACGCAGCGCAGCTCGGCCTCGCCGATCGCGCGCGCCGCGGCCACCAGCAGGGGCGCCGGGTCCACGTAACCCGGCGGAAACGCTTGGCCGAGCACCGGCGCCGCGACCAGCAATGACGCACCCAACACGACTGCCCGCATCGATCCCCCCCGCGGCGCGAAGCGCCGGCCGCAACTCAGGAGAATCCTACTTTCAAGCCGCCGGCGGCGCGACCTCGATTAGGCGCCGCGTCGAGAACCCCAGGACGGCGAGATCGGCTATATTCCCGCGCGGGGTCTCGTTGAAGGGGGGTATTCATGCGTCTCGTCGCAATCCGACCGATCCTGGTCACCTTGGTCCTTTGCCCGTTGGTCGCAGCCGCACAGCCGCCGCCCGTCGAAGCGTTCGCGACGCTGCCGGCCATGGAGTCGCCGAGCTTGTCGCCCGACGGCCAACGCCTCGCGTTCATTGCACAGTCGACGGGCGGCAGCTTCGTGCTGGTCTCCAACCTCGAGACCATGGCCGTGACCTCGGCGGTCGACATGTCGGCGGGCAAGCCGCGAAGCGTCACCTGGACGAGCGACGACACGTTACTGCTGTTCAGCGGCGAGACGGTCTCGTTCGGTCCGCGGGGGAACGTCGAGTCGCTGGCCCCGTATGGCATCGACCTGTCGGGCGAAGTGAGCATACGGCAGTTGCTGGTCAACCGGGCGCGCGGCGGCCGGGCACAGGTCGGCGGCTTCGTGTTCATCCAGGGCGCTCAGTTCATCGGCTACAAGCGCTCCACGGGCGAAGTGCTGTTCCCGCGTTTCGCCGAGAACGCGGACCGCGTGCTCTATGCCGTCAACCCCAAGACCGACGCACGCCTCCAGATCGACGACGGCACGCCGCAGACGCGCGACTGGGTCGTCGACGAGAACGGCGCGCCGAAGTTTCGCCTCGAGTACAACCAACGCAGTAATTACTTGCGCATCCTCGCGCGGCGTGCCGACGGTTGGCAATCGATCCGAGAGGAAGTAGTCGAGATCCCGGAGCTCGCGCTTCTCGGTCTCGATGCGGCCGGCGAGCTCATCGTCGGCATGCGACCCACCGAGACCGGGCGCTTCGGCCTCTACGTGATGTCGCCCGAGGACGGCTCGGTCGGGCGTCCCTTTTACGTCCACGACACGGCCGACGTCGGCGGGGCGCAGATCGACCCTTACACGAACCGCGTGATAGCCGCCGGCGTGGTCGGCGAGGCGCCCGTCTATTTCGATATTGAGCTCGCGGAGCAGCAGAAGCTCGTCGAGGAAGCATTCCCGGGCGAAGCGCCGGTGCTCGTCTCCTGGTCGCAAGATCGCTCGCGTTTCATCTTGGCCACGGACCGCCACGATAAGGCGCCGGCGTTCTACTTCTACGATGCGCGCGCGGCATCGGCCAAGCAGATCGCGAGCACCTATGCCGGGCTCGATCGCAGCACGCTGCCGCCGCGCGAAGCCTACAGCTACAAGGCGCGCGACGGCGTCGAGATTCCCGGTTACCTCACGCGGCCACTCGGCGCGCCGGGCGCCGTCCCGCTCGTGGTGCTGCCGCACGGCGGTCCCGCCGCGCGCGACGTGGGCGGGTTCGATTGGCTCGCCCATTTCCTCGCGTCGCGCGGCTACGCCGTGCTCCAGCCGAACTTCCGCGGCTCGGGCGGCTTCGGCAAGGCTTGGGAAGAGGCCGGCCACGGCCAATGGGGCATCGGCGTCATGCAGCACGACGTGACCGACGGCGTCGCCGCGCTCGTGAGCGCCGGCATCGCCGACGCCGACCGCGTCTGTATCGTGGGCGCGAGCTACGGCGGCTACGCGGCGCTCGCGGGAGCCGCGTTCACGCCCGAGCTCTATCGCTGTGCCGCGGCCATCGCCGGCGTCTCCGATCTACGCGCGATGTTGCAGTCCACGCAGACCCGCGGCGGCGCGTTCTCGGCAACGCTGTCGTATTGGCGCCTCGCCATGGGGGTCGAGGAGGGCCGCGAGGCCACGGAGCGCTTGCGCGCCGCGTCGCCGATCGAGCACGTCGCGGACGTGCGCGCGCCGGTGCTACTCATCCACGGCCGCGACGATACCGTCGTGCCGATCGTGCAGAGCCTCAGCATGGCGACGGCGCTGCGGGCGGCCGGTAAGACGGTCGAGCTCGTCGAGCTCGAGGGCGAGGACCACTGGCTGTCGGGCGCGCGCACGCGCCTCGCGACGCTGCAGGCGCTCGACGCATTTCTCGCGCAGCACCTCAAGCCGTGAGCGGCGCGCGCTACGTCGATTCGCCTGCGCAGGCCCAGTCGGTGCTGGTCACGACGAAGAACGTGCCGGCCAGGCCCCGCGCCTTGAAGATGCTTTGCACCTTGCGGCCGACGGTGCTGCGCACGTCGTCGACGCTGCGGCCGTCGAAGGTGCCCATGACGGCACCGGCCGGCAGCTGAAAGCTCGGGCCGTTCTCGGATTTCACGGTCTTGCGTAGGCCGAGGTCGGCGAGATCCATGTACGCGTAGAGGTAGTCCTCGCGCGTCGCGTGATTGAGATCGAAAACGCAAAAGACGAGATAGCTCATGCCGTGTCCCTACGCGGTCTCCGTGAACTTTCTTCAGGGCGCCCGTTGCACCGTCGCCGCTGCGAGCTGCGATGGTATCCTGCCTCGCAATGCAACTCACGGCTTGGGGTGTGCACCATGATTCGACGTAACGGTTTGCTCATCGCTCTCGGTCTGGCTGCCGGCGGCGCGAGCACGGCAGCTTTGGCGCAAGGCCAGCCCTTCACGACCACCGAGCTCGCCGATTTCGAAGTGCCCTGGGCGCTCGAGTTTCTGCCCGACGGGCGGTTGCTCGTCACCGAGCAGCGCGGCGCGATCAAGCTCTATACGCCCGGCAGCGGCGCGATCGGCGACATCGAGGGCGTGCCCGCAGTGGCCGTCGGGGGCCAGGGCGGTCTCGGCGACCTCGTGCTGCACCCGAGGTTCGCCGACAACGGCCTCGTCTATTTGAGCTACGCCGAGGCGGGGCCCGCCGACACGCGCGGCGCCGCCGTCGCGCGCGCGAAGCTCGTGCTCGCGCCGGGCGGCGCGGGCGGCGAGCTCACGAACCTCGAGGTCATCTGGCGGCAGGAGCCCAAGGTCACGGGCGGCGGCCACTACGGCCATCGCATCGCGTTCGCCCCGGACGGCGACCTCTACGTGAGCTCCGGCGATCGGCAGAAATTCGACCCGGCTCAAGACATGCAAGCGAACCTCGGCAAGATCGTGCGCTTGAACGACGACGGCTCGCTACCCGACGACAACCCGTTCGGCGGGGACTTGGGCGTCATGGCCGAGATCTGGTCGCTCGGTCACCGCAACCCGCTCGGCCTCGCGTTCGACGCCGCCGGCAAGCTCTGGAACGTCGAGATGGGACCGATGGGCGGCGACGAGCTCAATCTCGTGCGGCGCGGCGCGAACTACGGTTACCCGATCGTTTCGAACGGCGACCACTACGACGGCAAGGTGATTCCCGACCACCCCACGCGGCCCGAGTTCGCGGCGCCGGCGGTGTTCTGGACCCCCGTGATCTCGCCGTCGAGCCTCATGTTCTATAGCGGCAGCGAGTTCCCAGAGTGGCGCGGCGACGCGTTCATCGGCGGCTTGTCGTCGCAATCGATCGTGCGCATCGAGTTCGATGGCGACAATGCGCGCGAGGCCGAGCGCTTCGCGATGGGCATGCGGATTCGCGCCGTCGAGCAAGGGCCCGACGGCGCCATCTGGGTCCTCGAGGACGAGCGCGAAGGCCGCGGCGGCCAAGGGCGCATGTTCCGGCTCACGGCAAGCGGCGCCAGCGGCCGCTGAGCCCGCCGCGGCGCCCCGCGGGCCGCGGAGTGGGCGCCGTGTGACGCAGTTCTAACTCTCGGGGCGGCCCACGAGGCCTCGTCAACGGGCCGTGGGGCCCCGGCGTTCCCGTCTACATGGAACGCCGAGCCGCCAACATGGAGACCATCACGATACGCGTGCGCCGCGCCGGTGCGATCGAGGTCCAACGCCTCGAGCTCTGCGGGCATCGCCTACTTGGCGGCCACGCCGACACCGGTATCTTCCGCATCGTCGACAACGAGGGCGCAAGCGCACGTGTGACACGGCCGCCGGCCAACTCCGTGCGCACGACACGCCGCGAGGACGACGACGGTCTCGCGACCGCGACCATTGAGATCGACAAGCCGCTGGCTGTCGCCGAGGTCGCGAGGTGCACTAATCCCTACGATCGAGGCGGCAACTTCCGTCGCTAGCGAAGATTTCTCCCTGCGTGCGTACAGGGTCTTTCGAGACCGTCGGCGCACAGAGGCAGCAATACGCTCCTGCTATTGCTGCACGCCGCCATCCATGGCGGCGATGTGCGCCGACGAGCCCCAGGGACGGTCTTCCGGCGTGTCTCGAAAGACCCTGTACGCGCGCAGGGAGAAATCCCTACTACGCAGAGCAGACCTATTCGAACGTCAGCTCGCGCGAAAAGAACGGCAACACGCGGGTCTCGTAGCGCTCGGCGACCTTGTTCGTGTGGTTGCCTTCGTACGTCTCGTAGACGTGGTCGATGCCGTAGCTCGTCAAGACGTCGCTGATCGCTTTGTTGTCGCTGATGAGCCCGTCCTGCGTGCCGACCTCGATGCCGATGGCCTTGAAGGTGCGCAGGTTCGGCACGTATTGGTCGATCGTCGCGAGCGGGACGTTGGCGTTCCATTTCGTGAGGATCAACGGTTTCGGCTCGCCGTTCTCGAGCGGGAAGTCGAAGTAGAGCGGCGGCTTCGCGGGGTTCGGCGACCACGCCGCAGCGAGCGTGAGCTGCACCCGCGTGAAGATCGGGGCCCTCGCCGCGTCCTCGAGCGTCGCGACCTTGGCCGCCTCGGCCATGCCGCCGCCTTCGGCGCTGTACGGGCTCAAGCAGCACGAGCTCATCGCATAGAAGCTCGAGTAGAGCTCGGGATACTTCATCGCGATACGCCACGTGCCGTAACCGCCCATCGAATGGCCCGAGAGCCCGCGGCTCGCACGCCGCGCGATCGTGCGGTAGTGCCCGTCGACGTACGCGACGAGGTCGCGTGCGATGAACCCTTCGAAGTCGCCCGACGTGACCGACGTCGAGTACATGCTGCCGCCGTGCACAGTCAGCGAGTCGGGCACGACGACGATCATCTCCTTGGCGTTGCCCGACGCGAGCGCGCGGTTGGTGCCGGCCTCGAAGTTGAGCATGCCGGCCCACTGCTCCGCTCCCGGCAGCCAACCGTGGAGCTGATACACCACCGGATAGCGGCGCCGCGGCGAGCTTGAGTAGCTCGGCGGCAAATACACGAGCACGTCGCGGTCGGCCGTGTTGCCCTGCAAGTTGCCGACGATCGCGGGCGAGTGCACTTTGATGCGCTCGACGGTGCCCGTGGGGCTGCCGCTTTGTGCGAGCAGCGGCGCCGCCATGACCGCGGCGAGGGCGAGGCCAGCCGCGGCGAGCGGCGCGCGCAGGAGGGCGAGGGCGGAGACCTTGTCGTGCATGAGTCGAGTCTCGGTTGGTGTTTTAGGGGCTGCGCGAACCTGCGGTCCGTGCGGAAAATCAGCGCGCGGCTGCGAGCGCGGCGTCGATCGCGGCCTCGTAGTCGGCGAACTCGCGGCTGCCGTTGATCCAGGCGACGATTTCCCTGCTCCCGCCGTCGAGCACGACGATCGAGCCCGTCGTGAAGCGGACTTCCTCGAACACCGCCGCGAGCCCGAGCCGCTCGGCTTCCGCGCGGCTCGCGGCGGTCGTGGCCTCGTCGGTGAAATCGAACACGGCGAGCCGGACTCGGCCCGCGTAAGCCGCCTCGACCTCCAACCACATGCCCTTCGTGAGCATGCAGATGGGGCACCACTGCGCATGGAGCTTCAGAACCCATGGGGCGCCGGCCGCCGCGGCGTCGGCCGTGGCAATCGGTGGCACCGTCGGCGTCGCGTTGCGCGCGTAGAGAAACCCTGCGAGGCCGACCAACGCGGCGATGACCGCGACGGCGCCGACGAGGATCCGTTTCCGCATCTCGCTACTCGGGCTGCGCCTCGGCGCTGTCCTCGGGCGCGCCCGTGCCCGGCGACGACATGAACAGCCGCGAGCCGTCGGGCAGGATCAGATCGCGCCCGTTGGCGCGGTGCGCGCCGTTCTTGGCGCGGTAACCCACGATCGTGATCTCGGTGCCGATCTTGACCGTCTCGCGCGTGAAGCCGCGGCGCAGCAGCGTGTTGGGCGTCGCGCCTTCGATCATCCACGGCGTCGTCGTGCCGTCCTCGTTCGTCACGTCGATGTGGAGCCAGCTGTGCGGGTTGATCCACTCCATCTTCGTGATCCTGCCGCGCAGCGTGACGGGCTGGCTCGAGTCGAACTCGGCAGCGAACGAGTGGTGCGCGGCCGCGGGCGCCGCCATGGCGGCCGCGAGCAGCGGGGGGAGCAGGGCACGAATGCGACGGGCCATGCGCTTGGGCTCCGTCAGTTGCCGCGCGCCGCGGCGCGTTCCGCGTCGCGGGCGTTCTCGAGGATGTTGCGCAGCCCGTAGTTGCCTTCGTGGCACCCGTATTCGTAGAGCTCGCCCTCGGCCGTGCGCAGCGTGTACGCGGCGCTCCACGGCTGCGTCCACTGCGTGTCGTCCTCGAACGTGACCTTGAAGCCGATTTTGTCGGGCGCGATGCGCGTGTAGCGCTCGGTCACGCGCAGGTTCGCTCCCGCGCCGCGAAACGGCGCGCGGCCGCTGAAGTTGCGCGTCTCGACGACGAGCGTGTCGCCTTCCCAGTGGCCGCGCGATTCGCCCATGTAGCTCTTCAAGTTGCCGAACGGGCTGCCGTCGAGCGGCACGATGCGCGTCTCGTGCACCATCTCGTGGACGATGGCCACGTAGCCCGGGCCCTGCGCCACGCGAATGTTGTTGTTGTAGAGAGTGGGCATCGGCGCGCCCGCGGCGCCGCGCGTGATGCAGCGCTCGAGCAGCGAGCGGTCGGTGTAGGAGTCGGCGCGCCCTCCGGGGCGCGGGGCACCCGCAGCGCCGGCTGCTGCGCGGGTCTGCGCCTGCCGCTCCTGCGCGGCCGGCGTCAGCGCCGGCATGCGGCCGTTCGGCGGATCGACGATCAGCGACGTGCGCCGCGACTCGTCGACGTGCCGGCCGGGATCGGTGAGGTACTCGGCATGGACGAGATTGGCGGGCGCGTTGGGATCGGGCGGCTGGTCCATGCGCCGACCGGCACGCCCCTCGAGCTGCGCGATCTCCTCGTCCGTGTAGAGCTCGCGCTCTGCGAGCTCGGGCCGCCGCTCGAGCGGCGTGATCGTGCGGTAGTCCCACACGCCTTGCAGATCGGGGTCGCCCCACGACGTGCGCGGGACGGTGAACGCTGCGCCGTCGGCAGGTGCCGCGCTCGCCGGAGCCTGCGCCGCGGCCGTGGCGGCGCTCAAAGTCGCCGCGGCGGCCAGAACCGCCGAGAGGGCCGTCGGAAGTCTGCTCATGCTCCCCCCAGCGCGGCGATTACTCGCCGCGGTTGATGTCGAAGACTTGCGCGCCTTCCTCGGGATCGCCGTAAATGTTGGCGCGCGGACGCGGCGGAGGTTCGCGGCCCGCGGCGATGGCCTCGGCGGCCTGCCGGTCGAGAGCACGTTCGCCCGCCAAGCCGCCCCCGACCGCGAAGTTGCCTTCGTGGCACGAGTATTCGTACGCGTAGTAGTTCGGTTGCGTGGTCCACATCGTGCGCACCGTGAACGGCGCCGTGTAGGTGTCCGGATCGTTGATCGTGATGCGGTATTCGATCATCTCGGGGTCGACGCGGCGAATACGCTCCGTGGTTTTCATGTTCACGCTGTTCGGGCCGCCGCCGACGCTCGATCGATCCGTGAAGCCGCGGCTCTCGACGACGAGCGTGTCGCCATCCCAGTAGCCGCGCGCGGTGCCTGTGAATTGTGGCAGCTCGGGGTACGGACGGTTGCGGTCGAGGGTGATAAGGCGGGTCTCGTGAATCATCTCGTAGGAGATCGTCACGGCGTCCGGGCTCTGGGCGATGCGGATGCCGTTGCCGTAGATGGCGGCGCCCATGCCGCGATTCAGCCCTAAGCCGATGCAGCGATCGTAGAGTGAGAAGTCGGCGAACGAGTCGAATCTCTCGGAGCTGAACGAGCCTCGGCCGGCCGACGCCTGCTGGCGCGCGCGGCCCGTATCGTTGAGCGGCGGCTGGCGACCGTCCGGCGGATCGACGATGAGCGAGGTGAAGCCGAACGTTCGCGTGCCCCACTCGTTACGCAAGAACGTTTCGGTCGTCGCGGCGCGCGTTCGGCCCGTGTTCTGCTGGACCGCGCGCTGGAGGAACTGGTCTTGCGCTAGCGACTCCTGCGTGCCGAGCGCCTGCGGCCGATCGCGCGGGATGCCGCGCATGTCGTCGGTACTGTAGGTGCCTTCGATGCTTGGGTGACCCCACGACGTGCGCGGCGCCTTCCAATTCGGGTTCTTGTACAAGGCCGCTGTTTGCTCGGCCGGAACTCGGCGCTCCGCCGGCAATCGAGCGATTTCTTCCGCGGTTGGCGGTCGGGCTTGCGGCCCGCCTGGCCCACCTTGCCCTCGCTGCGCAGTCGCCCTGGGTGGCGGTCCCTCTCCCTCCTGCGCGAGCAGCGTTAGGGGCGCAGAGGCGACGAGCAGGGTCGCGGCGGCAGAGAGCATCGAGGTTCGGCGGATCATCGCTTGACTCCTTGACATGACGCTTTGGGCCGCACGCGCGGCCGGCACAGTATAGGGCGATTCGCGGCACGGCCGAAGACCCGAATCTCAAGAGTTGACGAGCTTGCGCTCGCCAAGTGCACAATGTCCGTGCCGGGCGGTCCACCGCGTTCCCGGCCACCGGGAGGAGCACATGTTCAGGCGTTTGAGTCTTGCCATCGGCGCGCTCGCGTTAACCGCCCAGGCGTGGGCGCACCACGGCTTCGGCCGGTTCGATCCGACGAAGGACGTCACGATCGAGGGGACGCTCACGGGCATCGACTTCGTCAACCCGCACGCCTACCTTTACTTCGACGTCACGGGCGCGGACGGCAAGGTCACGCCCATGCGCTGCGAGATGCGCGCCGCCACGGTGCTGCGGCGCTCCGGCTGGTCGGCCGAGATGTTCGTGCCCGGCAAGCACGTGGCCATCACGGGCAATGCGCACCGCGACGATCCCGCGTCGTGCTACATCGAGACGCTCAAGCTCGGCGACGACCCAACGCTCGAGCGCTATCAGCAGCTCAGCGGCGCGGCCACGACGAGCGCCAACCGTCCGGCGCGCCTGCCGACCGGCGAGCCCAACCTCTTCGGCGACTGGGCGCAGGAGCAATACCTCATCGCACGCCCACCCGAAGGGCGCGGCGGCCTCGTGCCGAAGAGCATGGTCGCCGGCGTCGAGTCCGGGCAGGTCGCGTTCGCCGACGTGCCGAACGCCGGCTGGGGTGCGCGGCCCGTGACGTTCACCGCCGCCGGTCAGGCCGCGGCCGACGCGCTGCGTGCCTTGCCGCCGCAGGACAGCCCGCGCGCCCGCTGTGAGATCACGAGCATCCTGTTCGACTGGGTGTTCGACGGTCCGATCAACCGCATCGCAAAAGGGGACGGCGTCATCACGCTCGAGTACGGCCGCGGACTCAAACGCACCGTCTACATGAACCTCACGAGTCATCCGAGCGGCGTGACGCCGAGCCGCGGCGGGCACTCGATCGGCCGTTGGGACGGCGACACGCTCGTCGTCGACACGATGGGCTTCTCGCCGGGCACCATCGCCGCCACCGTTGCCCACAGCGATAAGCTGCACGTCGTCGAACGGTTCACGCTCGACGCAGCGAAGGGTGCGCTGAAGCGCGACTACGTGGCCGAGGACCCCGTGAACTTCACGGATCAGTACGCGGGCACGGACACGGTGGTCGTCGCGGACGCGCCGTACGCCGAGGACCGCTGCGAGGAGCTCGCCTACCGCAACTACGCGGAGGAAGCGCAGCGCTAGCGCGGCGACGGCGAGGCGCGGTCATGGAGGTCTCGCGCGCGCACCTGCACACGGCCGCGACGGCCGTGCACGACGACACGGCCGCGACGCTGCGCAGCGGTTGCGGCGCGGCCCACTGCACGAGTCTCTGCCGGCGCCTCGACGAGCGCCTCGAAGCCGAGATCGACTCGGCGCGGCGCGACGGCGTGGCGATCGCGTGCGTTCCGGGCTGCACCTTTTGTTGCCACCAGCGTGTCGGCGTGCTGCCGCACGAGGCGATCGCGTTGCTCGAGCACCTGCGCACGCGTTGCACGCCGAGCGACGCGGCGACGATCGAAGCGCGCATCCACGCGAACGCCCGCGCCATCGACGCCATGACGGCCGCGGAGCACCGCGCGGCCAATCTGCCGTGCGCGTTTCTCGTCGGCGGCCGCTGTAGCGCCTACGAGGTGCGGCCGTCGGTCTGCGCGAGCTTCCACTCGCTTCGCAAGGACCGTTGTCGTTACGCCTTCGAGCATCCACACGACGCCGGGACGCCGCGCAACAGCAGGCCGGTCTCGCTGCAGCTCACAGCGTTTGCGGACGCCATGATCGAGGCGACCGAAGCGGGGCTTGCAGCCGCGGGCGTCGCGAGCGCGAAAGGAGAGCTGCATCAAAGCCTCCGGGACCTGCTCGACGAAAGAGCCCGATGAAGATCGCGGCGCTCGTGCTCGGGGGCGTGCTGCTCGCGGCCGCGGCGTTGGTGGTGCTGGGATCTAAGCCCGACCGCGAACCGGCCGGTGGGACGCTCGCTCGGCCATCGCCCTCAGAGGACGGCGAGCCGAGGGCTGCGCTACCGGCGGCTCCGTCGAGCACGACGGTCGCCGACCCCGTGCCGCCTGTCTCTCGACAGGCCGCCGGCGCAGACGACCGCACTGCCGGATTGCTCGAGCAGGTGACGGAGAGAAGCTACGCAGCCTTGGGTGGCACCCTGGTCGACTATCTCATCGCGCGCGGGCTCGAGCGCGCGGACGGCGAGCGCATCGTCCGCAAGGGCTTCGAGGACGCCGGCCGTTGCTTTTTCGAGTCCTTGCGCTTCGAAGCGGAAGCCCAGTCCGTGAGCTTCGATTCGTTGCTCTATGCGCTCGACGCCGCGCTCAACGACGCCGACGGCCCCGAGCTTGCGGCTCTCATCGACTTGAACGCCGTGAGCTCGAGGCAGGTGCCTTGCGTCACCAACGTGGCGCAGCAGATCGGCATCCCGCTGTCGTTCCTCGAAGAAGCGTCACGCGGCGCCGCACGCCGGCGCCGGTGACGCCTGGAACGTTAGCGCTGCGGCTTGCGCGCGATGAACATGAACTGATCGACGTCGCGCGCCAAGCGCGGGTCTTCGATCGACAGCGTGTGGTCGTCGGCCGTGGTGCGCAGGACGTCGGACTCGGCGGCGATCTCGAACCCCGCCTGCTCGACCCAGGCCTTGACGTCGGCCGGCACGATGCGGTGCAAACGCGCGTTGTCGATCTCGCGCAGGCCCACGTGATCGATGATCGCGACGCGCCCGCCGGGCTTGAGCACGTTCAAGATTTCCTTGAGGTACGGCCCCGCGCGCTCCGCATTCATGTGATGCATGTTGAGCGCCGTGACGGCGGCGTCGACGCTGTTCGCCGGCAGCTCGGACACGTTGCCGAAGAACGCTTCCGTGTTGCCTAACGACGCGGCGAGGTCTTTCTCGGCCTTACCGTCCTCGCGTTGCAGCGCCCGGGCGCCGAACTGCGCGGTGACTTTGCCGCCGGGACCCGTCGCGGCCGAGAGCACGCGCGTGAACCAACCGCCGCCGGCGCCGATGTCGAGCAGTGTCATGCCGGCGTCGACGCCGAGCGCTTGCATGACCTGGTAGGGCCGCCGCGCGCCATCTCTGACGCGATCCTCGAGCGGCCGAGAGTCGGCCGTGAGCTTGTCCATGAAGTCGGGCGCGACCGCGGCAAACGCGTTCGCAGTCAGTCCGCAGGCAGCGACCATCAAGGCTGCTCGGCGCATCGATGAGATCATAGGTCCTCCGATGAATGAGTGGCGATCGATTGCGCCGAGTATAGCCGTGGCCCGCAGCCGTCGACTCGGTAGCCACAATTCTTGACGCCGAGCGGCCGCGCTTCGCCGCGGCCGTGCGCCGCGCGTATAGTTCGCGTGACCGGTCCACGTGGGGGAGGCTCTATGCGCAACCGAGCGCGGGCAGCATTTAGCGTGGTGACGATTCTCGCGGCTCTCTGCTGCGCCCCAGCACGCGCGCAGCCGCCGAGCGCGGCGAGCACGGCGCCGGCCGAGGACACGATAGCGGCGCTCAAGGATCCGAACTGGCGAGCGCCGCGGACCTCGTGGGGTCACCCGGGTTTGGAAGGCGTCTACAGCACCGACGACATGCGCAGCGTGCCGCGCGAGCGGCCCGAGGCCATGGGCACGCGCGAGAAGCTCACGCCCGAGGAATTCGCCGCGCGGGCCAAGTCCGACGCCGAGGACCGCCACGAGGTGCTCAACGAGTCGTCGTACTCGGCGCGCAGCGTGGGGAGCCGGACGTTCGGTTGGACGTCGCAGCTCATCGACCCGCCGAACGGCCGCTTGCCCGCGATGACCGAGGCCGGCAGGAGCGGAGCGGGCCCGTGGGACCGCGGCACGTTCGGGCCCGGTCCGTTCGACGCCTTCCACGATTTTACGAGCTACGACCGCTGCCTTTCGCGGGGCGTGCTCGGCTCGGCGTTCAACGTGGTCTACGGCAACGGCATGCGCATCGCCCAAACGCCCGACACCGTCGTCATCAGCTACGAGATGCTGACCGATTCGCGCGTCATCCGTCTCGACGGCCGCCCACCTCCTCAGGATGACTTGCGGCTGTGGATGGGCGCTTCGCGTGGGCATTGGGACGGCGATACGCTCGTCGTCGAGACGCGCAACTTGAATGGCCGGAACGGCCTCGGCGGCAACGGCAACGGCACGCGCTTCAGCACGGCGCTGACGCTGACTGAGCGCTTCACGCGCGTGGATCCAGAGATGATCGAGTACGTCGTCACGGTCAACGACCCCGTCGCCTACACGGCGCCGTTCACGTTCCGCATGATGTGGACGATGCAACCCGGCTACGAGATTTTCGAGTACTCGTGCCACGAAGGAAATCGCGCGGTGGCCGGCGCGCTCGGCGGCGAGCGTAACTACGAGCAACGCGTGCGCGAGGCGCTTGCGAAGGGCGAGCCGCCGCCGGAGCGGCTCGAGAGCTCGGCGAATCTGGGACGACTGCCCGAGGACGAGTCGGCGTTCCTCAATATCAATCGTAACGAGCACGCCAAATAAAACGAGAAGTCAGCATGAGACCCCACACCCGCATCCTCTTGGTCGCCGTCGCCGCCCTCTTACCCGCGCAGCTCGCGATGGCGTTCACGGCCGATCAAGCCGCGGCAGGGCAAACGGACTACACGCAATTCTGCGTGGCCTGCCACGGCGCCGACTTGCGCATGCTGCCGAACGCGCCGCTTGCAGGCCAGGAGTTCACAGCCAAATGGCGCACGCGCAGCACGAACGATCTACTCGCGCAGCTGCGCACGACGATGCCGCCCGAGAGTCCCGGCAGCCTCGGCGAGCAGGGCTATGTCGGCATCGTCGCGTTCTTGCAGGAGCGCAACGGCACGGCGGCGAGCGACGAGCCGCTGCGGCCCGCGAGCGGCGAGGCGATCGCGGCGACGGGCGGTCCGGCCGCGCCGGGCGGCGCAGGGGGCGCGGCGGCGCTGCGGCCGACGGGCTTGCTCGTGGCCGGCACGGTCGCGAATTTCGAGCCCGTCAGCGACGCCGTGCTGCGCAATCCGGCGCCCGGCGACTGGCCGATGATCCGGCGCGATTACAGCGCGTCGAGCTTCAGCCCGCTCGACGACATCAGCCCGAGTAACGCGAACAGCTTGAGGCTCGCCTGGATCTGGCCCATGCGCGACGGCGGCACCAACCAGCCGGCGCCGCTCGTCTACCGCGGCACGATCTATCTCAACAACACCGATGGCGTCGTGCAGGCGCTCGATGCACGCGACGGTAGCCTCATCTGGGAGCACCGCGTCGACGGCGGCATCGCCTCGCGCGGCATGGCGCTCTACGAGGACAAGCTCATCTTCCAGAGCAACGCGCGGTTGGTCGCGCTCGACGCGCGCACCGGCGAGCTCGTCTGGAACGCGGCCATGACCGACGGTCACGCAAGCAGCAGCGGTCCGATCGTCGCGCGCGGCTTGATCCTCGAAGGCATGGGCGGCTGCTCGCGCTACGAGGACTCGAAGTGCTTCATCAGCGCCTACGACGCCGACACGGGCGAGCAGCGCTGGCGCTTCCTCACGATCGCGCTCGAAGGGCAGCCCGGCGGCGACAGCTGGGGCGACCTGCCGAACCTGTACCGGGCCGGAGGCGAGACCTGGATCACGGGCAGCTACGACCCCGAGCTCAACCTCACGTACTGGGGCACGGCGCAAGCGAAGCCCTGGATGCCCGCGAGCCGCGGCATGGGCTCGCGCGACGTCGGGCTCTACACGAACTCGACCGTGGCGCTCGACGCAACAACCGGTAGGCTCGCGTGGCACTACGCGCACGCACCGGGCGAGGCGCTCGACCTCGACGTCGTGTTCGAGCGCGTGCTCGTCGACGCCGGCGACGAGAAGTGGGTGTTCTCGGCCGGCAAGGACGGCGTGCTCTGGAAGCACGATCGCCGCGACGGGACATATCTCGGCCATGCCGAGACGCTGTTTCAGAATGTCTGGGCGAGCTTCGACCGCGAGACCGGCACGCCGGTCTATCGCGACGACATCCTCGAGCACCGCGTCGGCGAGTGGATCGACGGCTGCCCGAGCACCGAAGGCGGCAAGAACTGGCAAGCCATGAGCTTCCATCGCCCATCGCGGCGCTTGCTCATTCCGCTCTCCCAGAGTTGCATCTCGATTCGCGCCCAGGCCATCGCACAAACGCCGGGCGGCGGCAGCGCCGGCGGCGCCGACCGCAAGTTCTACGAGATGCCCGGAAGCAACGGGAACATCGGCAAGCTGGCGGCTTACGACATCGGCAGCATGAAGGAGCTCTGGTCGTTCGAGCAGCGCACGCCGTTCCTGACGTCCGTCATCTCGACGGCGGGCGGCGTGGCGTTCGTCGGCGATCTGGACCGGACGTTCCGCGCCGTGGACGTGCGGACGGGGCGCACGCTGTGGCAGACGCGCCTGGCGACGTCGGTCCAGGGCTTCCCGATCACCTTCGCGGTGGACGGCAAGCAGTACGTGGCGGTCACGACCGGCCTCGGCGGCGGCAGCCCGCGCCTCGTGCCCGGGACGATCGCGCCCGAGGTCCGCGTCCCGACGTCGGGGCAGGCGCTGTACGTGTTCGCGCTGCCGGACAGGAAATAAACGGCAAACT